>NZ_JBFAUW010000001.1:0-1102583 GCF_040679495.1 Nocardia sp. NPDC052254
CGACATCTACGGCCTGTCGGAGGTCATGGGCCCGGGCGTGGCGATGGAATGCGCGGAAACCAAAGACGGCCTGCACATCTGGGAGGACCACTTCTGGTGGCCAGACGGTGTTCAGCACAACGGATCCGGCGCGTGGTCGCCGAGAAGCGCGGACCCGACCGCACGGCCGGCCCGCCCGTCCAGTTCGTAAACGCCCTGTCGGTCAATGGTTTACGAGGCTCGATGGGCAGTCCCGATCGTCACACCCATTCCGGTCCGGGGCCGCTGGCCTCCTCGAAGATCAACCAGGTTCTGGTCGATTGCACACCCTCGAGGCTCTGTAGTCGCTCGAGGACGACGTGGCGCAGGGCGTTGTTGTCCGGGGCCCGGACGAGTACCAGCACATCGAAATCACCACCCAGCAAGGAATAGTGCTCGACGAAGGGCAGTGTCCGTAGCCGGGTGGCGATCCCGCGCCAGGAGTCCTGCCGGATCGACAGGGCGATGAAGGCGGAGGAGCCCAGTCCGGCCTTTTCGTGCGCGATTCGGGTGGTGTAGCTGTCGATGATGCCGGCTTTCTGCAGCCGTTCGATGCGGACGTAGGTGTGTGCGCGGGAGATGTGCGCCTTGTCCGCCAGCGCGCGCATCGAGATGCGACTGTCGGTGACGAGCTCGTGGATGATCCTTCGATCGATCTGGTCGAGTTCGTGGTCCTCGGCGTCGGATGTGTCTGTGGCCATCTGTCCATTCCTGCTGTGGTCGCGGATGCAGTCGTGAGACGTTTTGTCACGTTCACCGCGATATTAGACCATTCGTCTTCAATATTGTTCATTCGTTGTTGTTTGGTCCTCCAATTGCGAGCATTGGTGAACAGATTGCATCTTGGAGGTGGACGTGACGTTGGTGGAGCCCCTGGGCACGCTGCAGTACCGGAAATTCCTGCCCGCCGAGCGCGCGGTGCGATATCTCGACGCGGCCGGCGAGCTGACCGGAAGCGAGGCGCGGTATCCGAGGCCCAGCGGCGACCGCCTGCTGCAGATGCACCGGAACATGGTGCTGGGCAGACGATTCGATCAGCAGGCGACGGCCTTGACCAGACAGGGCAGGCTGGCGGTGTACCCATCCTCGCGAGGCCAGGAGGCGTGCCAGGTCGCGGCGGCGATGAGCCTGCGGCCCACCGACTGGATGTTCCCGACATACCGCGACTCGGTGGCGCTGGCAGCACGCGGGATCGACCCGGTGGAGATCCTCAGCATGCTCGCCGGCGACTGGCATTGCGGCTACGACCCGGCCCGGTATCGCAGCGCGCCCCAATGCACCCCGCTGGCGACCCAGTTGCTGCATGCGACGGGTGTGGCCTACGGCGAACACCGCCGGGGCAACGACACCGTCGCGCTGGCGTTCTGCGGCGACGGCGCGACCAGTGAGGGTGATTTCCATGAGGCCCTCAACTTCGCGGCCGTGTTCAAGGCTCCGGTCGTATTTCTGGTGCAGAACAACGGATTCGCGATCAGTGTGCCCCTGGCCCGGCAGAGCGCCGCGCCGACGCTGGCGCACAAGGGAGTCGGCTACGGAATCGGTAGCGAGCAGGTCGACGGCAACGACCCGGTCGCCATGCTCGCCGTGATGGACGAAGCCGTCCGGTTCGTCCGTGCCGGCAATGGTCCGGTCATCGTCGAAGCTCACACGTACCGGATCGAGGCGCACACCAACGCCGACGACGCCACTCGCTACCGCGATTCCGTCGAGGTCGAGCAGTGGCTCGGGCGCGATCCACTGGCCCGGCTGGAGAAGTACCTGCGCAGTGAGGGTGTGCTCGACGACGCAGCCGCGGCCGCCGTCACCGCCGAGGCCGAAGCGGCCGCATCGGCCCTGCGCGCCGGCATGAACGTCGACCGCGGCGCCGATCCGACCGACCTTTTCCGGTACGTCTTCGCCGAGCAAACCTCGCAACTTCGGGAGCAGCACGCGCAGGTGGAAGCCGAACTGGCCGCCGAATCCGAGGAGAACTGACACCATGCCCGTGCTCACCATGGCCCAAGCCCTGAACAGCGCACTGCGCGACGCTCTCACCGCCGACGAGAACGTCGTCGTCTTCGGTGAGGACGTCGGCACCCTCGGCGGAGTCTTCCGCGTCACCGACGGACTCACCCGCGACTTCGGCGAGGGCCGGTGCTTCGACACCCCGCTCGCCGAATCCGGCATCATCGGCTTCGCCATCGGCATGGCGATGGCCGGGTTCAAGCCGGTCGTCGAAATGCAGTTCGACGCGTTCGCGTACCCGGCGTTCGAGCAGATCGTCTCCCATGTCGCGAAGATCCGGAATCGGACCAAGGGGGCGCTGTCGGTGCCGATGGTCATCCGGATCCCGTTCGCGGGCGGCATCGGCGGGGTCGAGCATCACTGCGACTCCAGCGAGGGCTACTACGCTCACACCCCCGGGCTGAAGGTCGTGGCCCCGTCCACGGTCGAGGATGCCTACGCCCTGCTGCGCGCGGCGATCGACGACCCGGACCCGGTGATCTTCCTGGAACCCAAACGTCTGTACTTCTCCCGCGCCGACGTCGAATTGGCGGCGGGAGCGCCGATCGGACAGGCCGCCATCCGGCGTGCGGGCCGGGACGCGACCATCGTCGCGTACGGACCGTCGGTGACCGTTGCGCTCGAGTCCGCCGAGGCCGCGATGGCGGAGGGACGCGACATCGAAGTGATCGACCTCCGTTCGATCGTGCCCTTCGACGACCACACGGTCATGGCATCGGTCCGAAAGACCGGTCGGTGCCTCGTCATTCAGGAGGCGCAGGGTTTCGCCGGAGTCGGTGCCGAGATCGCCGCCCGTGTCCAGGAACGGTGCTTCCATCAGTTGCACGCACCGGTGTTGCGCGTCAGCGGATTCGACATCCCCTACCCGGCGCCGAAGCTCGAACGCCTCCACCTGCCGAGCGTCGACCGCGTCCTCGACAGTGTCGATCGACTGCAGTGGAACGAGTCCGCCGACACCCGGTGGGCGGTGACCGCATGAGCGACCAGGTCTTCCTGCTTCCCGATCTCGGTGAGGGGCTCACCGAGGCGGACATCGCCGAATGGAAGGTGCGGGTCGGTGATGCCGTCACCGTCGACCAGGTGGTCGTCGAGGTCGAAACGGCCAAAGCCGCCGTCGAGGTGCCGATTCCGTTCGAGGGCACGGTGATCTGTCTGCACGGCGACGAAGGCGCGACGCTGAAGGTCGGTACCCCGCTGATCACTGTCAGCGGTGCCGTGTCCACCACCGTCACCGCCGACGCTTCCACTCCTCGCGCGTACGAGCAGTACCGGGCAGAGGAACGCGCCGGATCCGGCAACGTCCTCATCGGCTACGGAACCAGCGAGGAGACCCGCCCCCGGCGCCGCCGGGCGCGGCGCGGCGCGTCCGGCGACGAGGCTGCACCGAGCGTGCCCGCGTCCCCCGGAATGCTGTCCACACCGTCCGCTCCTCGGGTGATATCGCCGGTGGTGCGCGCACTGGCGCGAGAACACAACCTCGACCTGTCAGCGTTACTGGGCACCGGACCCGGCGGAATCATCAGCCGTGCCGATGTCGAACGAGCCCGGACCGCACCGGGGACCGAACATGTGGAGACCGACGACCGGCGCGGGGAGCCCCGCGAGCTGCGGATTCCGATCAAGGGTCTCCGCAAGGCGGTGGCCGACAAGCTCTCGACCAGTCGCCGTGAGATTCCGGATGCCACCACCTGGGTGGACGTGGATGCCACCGCTCTGGTCGCCGCCCGTCGCGCGATCGATGCGGCGCTGCCCGACGGGGAGAAGATCACCCTGATGGCCCTGCTGGCCCGGTTGACGATCGCCGCGCTGGCGCAGTACCCGGACCTCAACTCCACTGTCGACGACGAACAGAACGAGATCGTCCGGTTCGGACACGTCCACCTCGGGATCGCCGCCCAAACCCCGCGCGGTCTGGTCGTCCCGGTGATCGAACACGCCGATTCCTGCTCCACCGCCGAGCTCGCACGACAATTACGGGAGACCACCGTATTGGCCCGCGACGGCAAGCTTCCGCCCGTCCGGCTGACCGGCGGCACCTTCACCCTCAACAACTACGGGGTCTTCGGCGTCGACGGATCCACGCCGATCATCAACCATCCCGAGGCCGCGATCCTCGGCGTCGGCCGCATCATCGACCGGCCCTGGGTCGTCGACGGAGAACTGACGATCCGCAAGATTGCCCAGATCTCGCTGAGCTTCGACCACCGGGTCTGCGACGGTGGCACCGCCGGCGGATTCCTCCGGCTGTTCGGTGACTACATCGAGAACCCGATCACCGTACTGGGGAGGCTGTAGATGACCGGCACGCACAGTGACGTCCTGATCCTCGGGGCGGGATCCGGCGGCTACGCCTGTGGCTTTCGCGCCGCGCAGCTCGGGTTGTCGGTCACCCTGATCGAAGCGGACAAGATCGGTGGCACCTGCTTGCACCGCGGCTGTATTCCCACCAAGGCTCTGCTACACGCCGCCGAGGTCGCCGACACCACCCGCGCCGGGCCGGCCTTCGGTGTACGGGCCACGTTCGAGGGCATCGATCTCGACGCCGTCCACAAATACAAGGACGGCACCGTCACCCGCCTGTACAAAGGGCTGCGGGGCTTGGCCGCCCATCATCGGATCAGGCTGGTGACGGGGCACGGCACCTATGTCTCGGACAAGACGATCGATGTCGACGGCACTCGCTACACCGGTACCTCCGTCGTGCTGGCCACCGGGTCCTACGCCCGCACCGTCGGTGGTATCGAACTCGGGAAGCGGATCCTCACGAGCGAGGGCGCACTGAATCTCGACGTCGTTCCGAAGACGGCCATCGTTCTGGGAGGGGGTGTGATCGGTGTCGAATTCGCCAGCGTCTGGGCGTCGTTCGGTACACAGGTCACTGTCGTGGAGGCTCTGCCTCGCCTGGTGCCCGCGGAAGATCCGTGGTGCTCGAAACAGCTCGAGCGCGCGTTCCGCAAGCGCGGCATCACCATCCGCACGGGTGTGAAGGTGCGGTCGGCCGAGGAGAGCGCCGAAGATGTCGTCGTCGAACTCGAGGACGGCGACCGCATCCGGGCCGATATCGTGCTGGTCGCCGTCGGCCGCGGGCCTCGCACAGCCGACAGCGGCTTCGCCGACCACGGCCTGTGCCTCGACCGCGGCTTCATCGTCACCGACGAGCGCCTGCGCACCACCGTGGACGGGGTGTACGCCGTCGGGGATGTCGTTGCAGGGCTCCAGCTGGCGCACCGAGGCTTCCAGCAGGGCATCTTCGTGGCCGAGGAAGTCGCCGGACTCGCTCCGGTTCCTGTTGCGGAACAGCTTGTTCCGCGTGTGACCTACTCGCACCCCGAGGTCGCGTCCGTCGGATTCACCGAGGAAGCTGCCCGGGACCGGTACCTCGATGTCACCACCGCGGTCTACGACCTCGCGGGCAACGGCAAAAGCCAGATCCTGAAGACCGGCGGCGGGGTCAAGGTGGTGCGGGCCGGCGACACGGGCCCGGTGGTGGGTGTGCACATGGTCGGAGACCGCGTCGGCGAACTGATCGGCGAGGCCCAGCTGGCCGTCGCCTGGGAAGCCCTGCCCTCGGATATCGCTCCGTTCATCCACGCTCATCCCACCCAGAACGAGGCGTTCGGTGAGGCGATGTTGTCACTGTCGGGCACACCCCTGCACGCCCACAGCTGACCGATGGTCGGCCTTCCCGGATTCGGGATGCGCTGAATTGTCCATGCCGACAACACTTCCGAAAGGAATCACCATGACCGTGAACGACGCCCTGCTGTGGGACGGGGAATTGACCGTCACTCGGCACGACCGGGAGACCGGTGCATCGTTTGTCATCCGACTCGACTCGACCCGGCTCGGCCCCGCCGCCGGCGGCACTCGCGCGGCCCACTACCCGTCGTTCGCCGACGCCCTCGCCGACGCGGGCAAGCTCGCCGGTGCCATGACCTTGAAAATGGCTGTGAGCAACCTGCCGATGGGCGGCGGGAAATCGGTGATCGCACTGCCGGCGAGACGCAGTGACATCGACCCGCCCACCTGGAATCGGATCCTCACCCTGCACGCGGAGAATATCGACAAGTTGCGAGGAAACTACTGGACCGGCCCCGACGTCAACACCAATTCCGCCGACATGGACGTTCTCAACGAGACCACCGACTATGTGTTCGGCCGTTCCCTCGAACGTGGTGGTGCGGGATCGAGCGCCCACAACACCGCTCTCGGTGTATTCGAGGCCATGCGGGCGACCGCACGCCATCGCGGGCTCGGCGCACTCGACGGACTGACCGTGCTCATCCAGGGGCTCGGTGCGGTCGGCGGTGGGCTCGCCACACTGGCGTCTGCCGCCGGTGCGCGGCTTCTGGTGGCAGACACCGATTCGGACCGCCTGGCGTGGGCACGTGCGTCGGGGCACACCGTCATCGGCGCGGACGAGGTCCTCAGCACCGCCTGTGATGTCTTCGCTCCCTGCGCGATGGGCGGGATCATCGACAGCGTCACTGCCGCAATGCTTCCCACCTCAGCGGTTGTCGGCGCCGCCAACAACATTCTCGCCGACGACACGGCGGGAGCGATTCTCCGTGAGCGCGGCATCCTCTATGCCCCCGACTTCGTCGCGAACGCCGGCGGCGCCTTCCATCTGGTAGGGCACGAAGTGCTCGGGTGGAACGAAGACACTGTCCGAGAACACACCCGGCGTATCGGCGACACCCTCACCGAGGTTTTCACGATCAGTGACGCCGAGAACACCACCACCGACGCGGCCGCGCGACTCCTCGCGCGTCGTCGGGTCGAAACCTCTGTTCGGGCCGGCGCGGCGACGGCGCCCCGATGATGTCCCTGACGACGTCCACATCGCGTGTGATCGCCACCGGCCGATCCCTCACCGCCGGGCCGCGTCGACCTGTGCCGTGTATTCGGCGAGCAGCGCTTCGAGCCGGCCGACCATGAAGCTGTAGTAGTCGTGCATGGCGTGGAAGCGGGCACGTTGTCCGGGCGCGAGGGTGCTGCCGCGTGTCCGGGCGGTCTGCGCCAGCTCCAGCAATTCGGCGGTCTGCTCGAGCTGGTGCTGCAGGCATCCGATCCAGGCGTCGTCGCGCCACCGGAACACGAACTGGCGACTGCCGGGCTCTTTGAATCGCTCGACAGTGCCGGTGGTGACGAGCAACCGGGTTGTCTCCGACACCGAACCCTTGCTCGCATCGAGGGCTTGCTGCAGTTGCGTCAGGGTCATCGGGGTATCGCTGAGCATCAGCACGCCTGCGGCACGGCCGGCCATGGGAGGCCAGCCCATCGCACCACCGATACGCACACCGAAGTCCTCGATGAGGGAAATCTTGTCGCTGTCGCCGACCTGTGCCGACATCACCATCTCCAATTCGATCAGAATAAATTGAATATTCACTCTTGACTGAACACTTTGTGTTCGGAATCATACTCGGCAGGAACCCGGCTCTCCCGGAGACCTCATTCGCACAACTGTTTACGGAGGTTTGCAGTGACCGAGACAGCCTGGGACGTCATCGTGGTAGGTGCTGGTTCGGCAGGGGCCGCGCTCGCGGTCCGTTCCGCGGAAAAAGGCAAGCGGGTGCTGCTGCTCGAGGCGGGACCGGACTATCGCTCGGCGCACATGCACCCGGCATGGCGCTCACCCAACCCGATCAGGGCGTTGCTCGACCCGACAGCGATCGAAAATCTGGTGTGGACCGGGCTCGACGCGGCGCGGACCGAGAAGCAGGCGGCAGCGCCCTACTGGCGTGGCCGGGGAGTCGGCGGCAGCTCGTCGATCAATGGGCAGATCGCGATTCGCCCCCCGGTGGAGGATTTCGACGATTGGGTCGGTTGGGGTTGTGCGGGGTGGGGTCCCGACGACGTCCTGCCGTACTTCGCCAAGCTCGAGGACGATGAGGAATTCGGTGCCGAGCCCTATCACGGTCGCGGAGGCCCGACTCCGATTCACCGCATGCCGCAACAGGACTGGGGGTCCGTCGACCACGCACTGTGCGGGGCCGCCCTGACGGCCGGTCATGCGTGGGCCGCGGACGTCAACGCACCCCACGCGATGGGGGTCTCGCCCTATCCGATCAACTCGCGGGCCGGCCGGCGAGTGTCGGTCAACGACGCCTACCTCGAGGCCGCTCGCGATCGCCCGACCTTGACGATCCGCGGCGACGCCTTGGTCGACCGGGTGATCTTCGCCGGAGACCGCGCGATCGGCGTCCGGATCATCGCCGACGGCACCGTGGTGACCGAGCACGCCGACGAGGTGGTGTTGAGCGCGGGCGCGGTACACTCCCCGGCAATTCTCCTGCGGTCCGGAATCGGTCCGTCCGGCCAGCTGCGTTCGCTGGGAATCGATGTGCGCCAAGATCTTCCGGTCGGACGCGGTCTGCAGGACCATCCGATGGCGGTGGTGTCGATTCCACTGATCGACGAGGCGGGGATCCAGAGCCCGGACGACCGGCACACCAACGTCTGCGTCCGCTACACCAGCAATCCCGGCGCTCCCGTCGGCGACATGATGTTCGTATCGCAGAATCAGAACGTCGTGGCCATGGCCAACCCGGATATGCGCGCGCTGGCAGGTGCGTTCGGCGTCTGGGTGAATCAGGCCTACTCCCGCGGCGAGTTGACGCTCACCTCGGCCGATCCGGCCGATCAACCTCAGCTCCACACCCGGATGCTCTCCGACGAGCGGGACTTGTCCCGTTTGCGCGACGGAATACGCGACCTGGTCGAACTCGCAGGCGACCCGGCGGTCGCCGCCATCACCCATGGGTCGCTCGAGGCCGAGAACAAGGCCCTGTTCGCGGTGCTGGGCAGTGACAGTGAGCTCGATGACCACTTGCTGGCGACCGTGAGCGATGTTCAGCACGCCACCAGCACATGTCGAATGGGTGCCACCGCGAACGCGGACACCGTGGTCGACCCGTCCTGCCGGGTCCTGGGCACCGACGGGTTGCGGGTCGTCGACGCCTCGATCTTCCCGTCCGTCCCGCGAGCCAACACCAACCTGACCGCGATCATGGTCGGCGAGCTCATGGCCGACCGTATCCGCTGAACTCGAATCACAAGGAAGGCAGAAGCTTTCACATGAAGACCTTGCAGAACTCGATCGGCGGAAAATGGGAGAACTCCCGGAGCGCGTCGACGCACGATCTGGTGAACCCGGCTACCGAAGAGGTGATCGCACGCTACCCCGGCGGGTCGCCCGACGATGTCGACCGCGCCGTCGACGCGGCCGTGGCGGCGCAGCCCGGGTGGGCGGAGCTGCCGGTCGCGAAACGTGTGGAATACCTGACCCGGTGGGCCGCCGAGATCGCCGCGCATGCCGAGGAACTCGCGGCGCTCGAATGTCAGGAAATGGGGAAACCGGTCGCGCTCGGCAGAACGTTCATCGACGGCGGTGTCCAGGGGTTCCGGGCCGCGGCCGAAGAAGCCCTGACCTATCCGTTCTCCGAAACCCTCCCCGGCGCGGACGGCGGCGCGACGACGATCCTGCGGCACCCGCTGGGCGCAACCGCCGTGATCACCCCGTGGAACTTCCCGGTGCCGATGGTGCTGGGTGCACTCGGGCCACTGCTCGCCTCGGGCAACACCGTCGTGGTCAAGCCGTCCGAACGATCACCGCTGTCCATCGCCCGGCTGTTCGAGTTGTCGCCGTTGCCCGCGGGCGTGGTCAACCTCGTCCTCGGTGACGCCAGGGCGGGAGCCCCGCTGGTCGAGCACGATCGGATCCGGCTGGTGCACTTCACGGGGTCGGTCGAGGCGGGCCGCCGCATCGGCGCCGGCACCGGTGGACGATTGTGCCGGTCGATCCTCGAACTCGGCGGCAAGGACCCCGTCGTCGTCGACGCCGATGTGGATCCGGTCGCGACCGCCGCCGCGGTGGCGTTCGGCGCGTTCGTCAACACCGGGCAGATCTGCACCTCCATGGAACGCATCTACGTCCACCGGGACATCGCCGAAGCGTTCGTCGATGCCCTGGTCGACGCAGCGTCCACCTATGCCCTCGGTGACGGGCACGACGCCGGCACCGTGCTGGGGCCGCTGGTCGACGCACGCCAGCGCGACATCGTCCATCGGCATGTGACCGATGCCATCGAACGCGGGGCCCGCGTTCGCATCGGTGGCGAGATCCCGGAGCGAAAGGGGTTCTTCTACCCGGCTACCGTCCTCACCGATGTCGACGATTCCATGCTCGTGATGACCGAGGAAACATTCGGCCCGATCGCGCCGGTCGTTGTCGTCTCCTCGTTCGAGGAGGCACTCGAGCGGGCAAGTTCGTCCCGCTTCGCTCTCGGGGCCACCGTCTACACGCGCAGCGCCGAGCACGCCGCCGCGGCCGCCGCCATCCCTGCCGGAGTGACGTGGATCAACCAGTGGCAGGGCGGTGGCCCGGAACGGCTCTACGAGCCCGCGGGCGACAGCGGTATGGGGGCGACCGGCGCCCGAGCGGCATATGACGCCGCCACCCGTCCCGCGACCATTCACATGGCTCCCGCAGCTGCGCCCGCACTCTCATGACCGACCCGGGCACCGACGCGAAAGCTGCTGTCGAGCAGAGGATTCGACGATACGAACGGACGATTCTGGAGTTGTCTCACCGTATCCATGCGAACCCGGAAGTGGGATTCGAAGAACACCGGGCCAGTGAGTGGGTCGCCGACGAGCTCCGCGGCGGGGGTTTCGAGGTGCAGCACGGCTGCTACGGCCTGCCCACGGCGGTACGTGCCACGATCGGATCGGGTCCGGTGCATGTCGGAATCTGCGCCGAGTACGACGCCCTCCCCGAAATCGGTCACGCATGCGGTCACAACATCATCGCCGCGGCCGGCGTCGGTGCCGCGCTCGGCCTCGCCGAGTGCGCCGACGAGTTGGGGTTGACCGTCACCCTGCTCGGCACCCCTGCCGAGGAGGGCGGCGGCGGGAAGATCCTCATGCTCGAACGCGGCGCCTTCGACGGGCTCGACGCGGCGATGATGGTTCACCCCGCAGCCGTCGAGATGACGGCGATGCCGGGTACCGCCGTGTCCCAGTTCGAAGTTGCCTACACCGGCAAGCCCGCTCATGCCGGGGCCTATCCCGAACTGGGAATCAACGCTGCCGACGCGATGCTCATCGCGCAGGTGGCGATCGGCCAACTGCGGCAACAGACTCGGGGAGCCGACCGAATTCAGGGCATCGTCACCGACGCCGGAACCGCCGTCAACGTCATCCCTGACACCGCGTCCGGACGCTGGATCGTGCGCTCCGATACCGCGGCGGCGCTCGCCACGCTCACCGCGCGCGTGAAACGCTGCTTCGAGGCCGGGGCGCTGGCCACCGGATGCACCATGTCGATCACGCCCAACGGCCCGGACTACGCGGACCTGCGCCCCGACGCCACTCTGCTCGCCCGATACCGCGCCAACGCAGAAGCGCTCGGCCGCAGCTTTCCCGATCTGCCGGACGGATTGACAGGAGCAGCGACCGATATGGGCAACGTATCGCACGTGGTACCGACCATTCATCCCATGCTCGGCCTGAACTGTCATCCCGCGGTCAACCACCAGCCCGAGTTCGCCGACGCGTGCGTCGGCCCGGCGGCCGATCGGGCCGTTGTCGATGGCGCTATCGCCATGGCATGGACCACAATCGATTTCGCGGCACACCATCCGGCGCGTTCGCGCTGACCGCAGAACCTCGTCGCGGTCGGCGCAGGATCGGGCTGAGGGGCTGCCACGGGGTCGGCCCTACCGAGTGCCCGGTGTCCGACACTCTTGCGCCGGCATACGCGATCACTCCGCCGGCGTCGTCCTCCTCGCCCCAGTGGTGGACCGCAGGTGCGGGCCGGCAGTTTCGTCCTGCCCGAACCGCTCGTGGTTACCAGTACTGGAACCGTTTTCCGTCGGTGTCGTTGATGAAGACGATCGCGTCGGCGCCTGCCGTATCCGCCGGGCCGAGCGGGATGTGGCCCGGGACAATGGGTTCTCCGGCCTCGAGAGCCGGCGGGAGTGCGGCGCGCAGCGCGGATGCCGGGAACAGGGTGCGGCGGGTGCTCGCTTCCGACAGCACGGCCTGCAGGGTGCCCGGATCGGGGTCCGGGGCGGCGTCGGTCGCCACGAACAGGTAGCGCTCACCCAACTCGAAGTCCATCAATTCTCCCGCACCGCACCAGTTCACGGGCTGTTCGTCCGATGCGGCGGGTCGGGTGCGGCGCAGGTGTTCGTTGTGCGCGAAGGCCAGGCAGGGGCCGCGCTGCTGTTCGCGGGCCACGATCGCGAGCAGATTGTCGGCCATCATCACCGAACGCAGGCTCTGCAGGGTCGCGATCCGCTCGGGCGCGGGATCGGCCATGGCGGCGTGATAGCGCAGCAAACCCTGTGCGGTGCGCGCGTGCGCCGCGACCTGGTAGTAGCGGCCGGGGTCGGCGGGCCGCAGGGCCGGTGCCGCACGGCGCAGTGCGCCCGCCAGGTCGTCGGCCACGACCCGCAGAGCGCGGGCGCGCTCGGACGCGCCGATCGAGACGGCCGCGTCGAACATCGCCGCTTCGTCCGACCACCGCGCGTCCTCGCCGAGCAGGGTGTCGAGGGTGGCAACCGAATCCGGGCGCATCGGCGTCGGGAGGTAGTCGGCGACCGCGTACAGGGCCCGGCGCGGACTCGGTGCGGAGCCGAACTCCAACGGTGCGTCGAAGCCGTGGAAGCGTACCCGGTCCGGCGGGGCGAGCTCGGCGTTGTAGGCGCGCAGCCACTCGACGAGTTCGCGGTTGCCGGGCACGGCGCCGAAACCGTGGCTGAATCCGGTCGCGAGCACGGTATCGATATCGGCCGCCGCACCGCGCACATAGTCGTCGACGGCGGAGGCGGCGAACAAGTCGGTCTCCAGCACGATCGACCGGTACCCACGACCGGCCAGGTGGGCGAGAAGTTCGTTGCGCAGCACGGGGAATGCCGCGATTCCGTGGGTCGGCTCACCGAGTCCGAACAGCACAGGTGGTTCGCCGCGCGTCATGAGCAACTCGTCGACGGTGCGGGCGAGGCCCGGCGCATCGTCGAGCTGCCGGCCGATGGCACGCGGTGTGGTGGCAATGGACATGGAACACCCTTTCCGAAGCAGTCACCCTCGACGCTATCGTTGAAGAACCGGGTGAAACTTCTGCGAGAATTCCTCGGGTTATTTGTCGAAAACATCAAACGGGGGTGCAACCTGCGACCTATCGATCTCGCGCGCGAACACGGATTGTCGGCCCAGGCGATCCGCAATTACGACGATGCGGGCGCCCTGCCGCCGACCGAGCGCAGCACGTCGGGTCATCGCCGCTACACCCCCCTGCACGCCCAGGCCCTGCGGTCGTTCCTGGCTCTGCGCACCGGGCACGGGCACGGGCAGGCGGTCGAGATCATGCGCGCGGTGAACGAGGGCGACAACGAATCCGCCTACCGGCTCATCGATGTCGCGCATGTCGCGTTGCGCGCCGAGCGCGGGACCCGGACCGAGGTGGCCACCGCGCTCGCCGGTCTGTCGGCGACCGCGCCCGCACCGCTGCGCGGGCGTCCGCTCACAGTGGGGGAGTTGGCGCGCCGACTCTGTCTGCATCCGGCCACCCTGCGCACGTGGGAGACCGCCGGCATCCTGCGCCCGGACCGTGATCGGGTGACCGGTTACCGCCACTACGGACCCGACGGTGTGCGCGACGCCGAAATCGCGCGACAACTGCGGCGCGGCGGGTACCGATTACGGCAGGTCGCGCAGTTCCTCGAGTCGCTGCGCGCCGCCGGCGGCGCGGAGGCCCTCGGTGTCTTCCTCGAATCGTGGCAGCAGCGCCTCACCGTCCGCAGCCGGAATCTGCTCGCCGGCGCCGCACAACTCGACCGATACCTGACCATGCGCGATGAGATTGCGCGGGAAGATGTTTCGGCCGCCGCCGCCCATCGTCCGCCGCGGCCCTGACGGTGCCGTTCAGTCGTGGCGCCGGACGGTGACCTTCAGATTCTTCATGATCGGTTGGTCGCTCTGCGTGCTGACGTCGCCGATCGCGCACAGCACATTCAGTTCCGGCATGTACCCGGCGGCGCAGCCGGGCGGGATGTCGTACGGAATCACCGTGTAGTCGCGCACCGAACGGGTGCTGCCGTCGCGGGCGATACTGGTGATGTCGACCCGATCGAACTGCGACAGGCCGCGTTCGCGCATATCGCCGGCGTTCATGAAGATCAGCGTCCGCAGATTGCGCACCCCGCGGTAGCGGTCGTCGTCGGAATAGATGGTGGTGTTCCACTGATCGTGCGAACGCATGGTCGCCAGGGTGAGCGTTCCCGGCTCCCGGTCGATCACGGGCAGCGGCGCGGCGGAGAACTCGGCGCGGCCCGACGGTGTGCGGAAGACCAATTCCCTCGCGGGCTGGCGGATTCGGAAACCCAGCGGCAGGCGCACACGGCGATTGAAGTCCTCGAAACCGTCGAGCACCTGTGCCATGGTGTCGCGGATGCGGTCGTAGTCCTCGACGTAGCGCTCCCAGGGGGTGGTGCTGTGCGGCAGTGCGGCGCGAGCGACTCCGGCGATGATCGCGGGTTCGGACAGCAGATGCCGGGAGGCGGGTTTCTTCATCCCCTTGGACAGGTGCACCATACTCATCGAATCCTCCACCGAACACTGCTGCAGACCGCTGCGCTGCTCGTCGCGCTCGGTGCGCCCCAGACACGGCAGGATCACCGCGCGGCGGCCGTGCACCAGATGGCTGCGATTGAGTTTGGTGCTGACCTGCACGGTGAGATCGCAGGTGCGCAGTGCCTCGAAGGTGTAGCCGGTATCGGGTGCGGCGAGCGCGAAATTACCGCCCATGCCGAGAAAGACCCGCACGGTGCCCGCGTGCATGGCGTCGATGGTGCCGACGGTGTCGAGCCCGTGCGCGCGGGGCGGATCGATATCGCACACGCGCGCGAGCCGGTCGAGGAATTCCGGCGCCGGACGGTGGTCGATTCCGCAGGTCCGGTTGCCCTGCACATTGCTGTGGCCGCGCACCGGTGACGGGCCGGCCCCCTCCCGGCCCAGATTGCCCCGCAACAGCAGCAGATTCACGATCTCGCGCACCGTGTCGACACCGTGCTCGTGCTGGGTCACGCCGAGACACCAGCTGATGATGCTGCGGTCGGCATCGCAGTAGATCCGGGCGGCCCTCCGGATATCGGCCTCGCTCACGCCCGACTGCTGTTCGATCTCGCCCCACTCGGTGTTCGTGCAGACCGTGCGGTAGTCCTCGAAACCGGCGGTGTGGCGGGCGATGAATTCGGCGTCGACCGCCTTGGGATTCGATTCCGCCTCCTCCAGCACGGCTTTCGCGATACCGCGGACCAGTGCCATATCACCGCCGATGTGCGGCTGCAGATTCAGCGAGCTGGTCGCGGTGGCGTGGAAGGTCGCCATCCGGGTGAAGTCGTGCGGGATGATGGCGCGGCGGGCAGCCGCCTCGACCAAAGGATTGACGTGCACGATCTGCGCGCCGCGGCGGTGTGCCTCCACCAGTGAGGTCAGCATGCGCGGTGCGTTGGAGGCGGCGTTGACGCCGAAGATGAACAGCGCGTCGGTGGCTTCCCAATCCACCAGATCGACGGTTCCCTTGCCGGTGCCCAGCGCCGCCTGCAATGCCCGGCCGCTCGCCTCGTGACACATGTTCGAGCAGTCGGGCAGATTGTTGGTACCCAGTTCGCGGGCCATCAGCTGGTAGAGGAACGTCGCCTCGTTTCCGAGGCGGCCGGAGGTGTAATAGGCGGCAGCGCCGGGATCGTCGAGTTCACGCAGGGTGTGCCCGATCAGTTCGAAGGCCTCGGCCCAGCCGATCGGCACGTAGTGGTCGGTGCCGGGGTCGTAGCTCATCGGTTCGGTGAGCCGGCCCTGATCCTCGAGATCGAAATCGCTCCACCCGGACAGTTCGCTCACCGTATGCGCGGCGAAGAAGTCGCGGTCGACCCGCTTGTGGGTCATCTCCCATGCCACGTGTTTGATGCCGTTCTCACAGATGTCGAGGCGCAAGCCCTTGCGGTCGTCGGGCCACGCGCATCCGGGGCAGTCGAATCCGCCGTTCTCGTGGTTCATCTTCATGATGGCGTGCGGTCCGGCGATCGGCTCGCCCTCGCGCAGCAGGAATCGCGTGACACTCTCGGCGGCACCCCATCCCGCCGCGGGATGGTCATAGGGGTGGAACTCGGGCTCGTCGGCCCGATCGGCGCGTGTGTTGACGGCCATGACGTATCCCTTCGACGATTCCGAGGTCGCTGTGGTGACGCGGTGGAGATGTCCGAAGTTCGTGCCCGTATTCGATTCTTGCCCCGAAACCGGCGGATGACAACGACGGCCCGCCCGGGCATATCGGGGGCGGCCGGCCTCCGTCGTTGCAGTCGATGCGCAACCGCAGCCGATGCCGGTTGCCCCGGGTCGGCGCCGAACAACCCGTGCCCTCGCGTCGCAGGAGTCCGACGACACGCTCCGGGGCAACATCCCCGGCCCCGTGCGCGGCGCGGCGTTACCGTAGCGGTGTGAAGCTGCAGCCCGGTCTCGAGGCGGAATTCGGCATCGAGGTGACCGCGGCGGACACCGCATCGGTCCTCGGTAGCGGTGATGTGGACGTACTGGCCACCCCGCGCATCGTCGCCCTTGCCGAGGAGGCCACGATGCGCGCGATCGGGGACGCGCTCCCCAGCGGGCGCACCTCGGTGGGGACCGAGGTGTCGGTGCGACATCGCCGGCCCAGCGTGCCCGGCACGATTCTCACCGTCTGCGCCCGGCTGGTCGAGGTCGACGGTGCACGGCTCACCTTCCGCGTCGTGGTCCGTGTCGGCGAGGTGCTCGTGGCCGACGGCACCGTGCGCCGCACCGTCGTCGATCGCCGGGATTTTCTCGCGCGGGCCCACGACAACTGACCGCGATCGGCCGCGCGTACCCCCTTCGGGAAGCGCCGGTCAACTAGAACATGTTGTCTTACCGAAAAAGGTGCCGGACGCGTTTCCAACGCAGGTCGGAGCCCCCTCATCGCGCCCAATCGAAGCATGTTTTCGGGTCTCCTATCGATTCTCGATCGAGGTCTCACTAGTCTGAATATGAAACGTGTTCTAGTGTTGTGGCTGTTGTGTTGAAGTGCCAGCGCCGGAAGACCAGAGGAGTCACCCCGCCATGCATACCGAGATCTGCGAACGACTGGGCATCGATGTCCCCATCTTCGCTTTCACCCACTGCCGCGACGTCGCCGCCGCGGTGAGCAACGCCGGCGGTCTCGGCGTCCTGGGCGCGGTCGGTTTCACCGCCGAGGAGCTCGAGGTCGAGCTGGCCTGGCTCGACGAGCACGTCCACGGCGTGTACGGCGTCGACCTCGTGATCCCGTCCAAGTACGAGGGCAAGGGCATCGACGATCTGAGCCCGGCTCAGCTGGAAGCCGAACTGGCCAAGCTGGTTCCGCAGGGGCACCGTGATTTCGCGGAGAAGATCCTCGCCGACCACGGCGTCCCGAAGCTGCCCGAGGGCGAGCACCACGAGCAGCTGCTGGGCTGGACCGCCACCACCGCCGGGCCGCAGGTCGACGTGATCCTGAAGCACCCGAAGGCGAAGCTGGTCGCCAACGCGCTCGGCACCCCGCCCGACGATGTCATCAAGAAGGTTCAGGATTCGGGCCGGTTGATCGGCGCGCTGTGCGGTTCGGTCAAGCACGCCATGAACCACAAGCGCGCCGGCCTGGATTTCGTGGTGTGCCAGGGCACCGAGGGTGGCGGTCACTGCGGTGAGATCTCCTCGCTGGTGCTGTGGCCGCAGGTGATCGACGCGGTCGGCGATCTGCCGGTGCTCGCGGCTGGTGGCATCGGCAACGGCCGCCAGGTCGCGGCCGCCATGGCGATGGGTGCCGCGGGCGCCTGGACCGGTTCGATCTGGCTCACCGTCGAGGAGGCCAATGTGCCGCCCGCGCAGATGCAGAGCTACATCGATGCCTCCAGCCACGACACCGTGCGCTCGCGGGCGTGGACCGGTAAGCCGGCCCGCATGCTGCGCAACGACTGGACCGAAGCCTGGGAGCAGTCCGACACCCCCGATCCGCTGGGTATGCCGCTGCAGATGATGGTGGCTCTCGACGGCGTCAAACGTGGTCACCGGTATCCGGAGGCCGCCAAGGATGTCAACTTCAACCCCGTCGGCCAGGTCGTCGGCCTGATGAACAAGATCGAGCGCACCTCCGATGTCATGCAGCGGCTGATGGAGGAGTACCTCGAGTCGTGCGAGCGGCTGAACAAGCTCAACAGCTGACGCACGCTCCGTCGAGACCCGTCGCGGCATCCGCCGGGACGGGTCTCGTCATTTTCCGGCAATGGAACCGGCTGGTGCACTTGCGGTTTGCCGGTGCCGGTTGACACTCTGTATTCGCGATGAGAAGTACATATGGTGAGCGGCACGAACGCGGCCGACAAGCAGACAAGTTCCCCGCGATCCGGATGTTTGCCCGGATCGCATTCGATACCAACATATTCGGCTGCCCGCGGCCGGTATGCGCCGATGCGATCGGGGCGCGGTGATGAAAACATCCTCGAGCGGCCTGCGGCGGCTGGTCGCGGTGCTCGCGCCCGTGGTACTCGCCGTCGTCGTGGCGGTCGGCTACAGCTTTCTCGGCGACAAGAGTGCCACCACCGATCCCAAACCCGATTCCGCCGCCGCGGCAACCTTTTCCGGAAAAGACGTCAACGATCTGCTCGCGAAATTGGTGGTGGCGCAGGAAGCGCCGATGACCGGATACAGCCGGGAGAAGTTTCCGCACTGGGATCAGAACACCCCGGAGCACGGATTCGGTGACCAGTACGCCCAGTACGCCAAATGCACCACCCGCGATGTGATGATGCTGCGCGACGCCACCGGGTCGGTGACTCTCGACGCCGCCACCTGCAAACTCACCATCGGCAAGGACGGCGGCTGGCGTGATCGCTACGGTGTGCTCGACGCCAAGACCGGAAAACTCAAGCCTTACAAATGGATCACCGATTCGGCCGGAGTCGACGCCGAACATATCGTTCCGCTGGCCGAGGCGTGGCGTTCGGGAGCCCAGTCCGGCGATATCGGCACGCGCCGCAATATTGCCAACGATGCCATCAATCTCGTCGCCTCGGATCCGTCGGCGAACCGGTCGAAAGGTGATCAGGATGCCGCGAATTACCTGCCACCCGGCGTGTTCCGCTGTGAATATGTCCAGCGTTATATTCGGATCAAGGTAAAGTACGGCCTGACCATCGACGACGCGGAACAGAAGGCATTGCGGACCGCGGTCGACGAGTGCCTCCACAAGGGAGAATTCAAATAGCCGACATCATCGAGATCACCGGTAGGGCCGCCGTCATGACCGACGAGGAGGGGACGGTGTCCGGTGATCTCGATGTCACCGTCGATGATCAGGGCAGGGGATTGGTCCGCTATCGCGGCACCGAGACCTGGTACCACATCGGCAATCTCGACGGCGATCCCGCGCGCGTGTGGGCCGACCTCGCCGAACTCGTCACCGCCATCGATACCGGCCGCGGCGAGCGTGACGCGGCCGGTAACGTGATTCCGTTCGAAGCCTGAATCAGCGCAACTGCTCGGCGCGCTCCTTGACCGCCGCGGTCATCCCGCCGAAACCCGAGTGCAGCGCCTTGCCCATGGCTCCGCTGACCACCGGGCCCAGCCATCCGCCGAGCTGGAAATGCGACCGGTACCGGCAGCGGCCGCCGTCGAGCGGGGTCAGGGTGTGCGAGCGGCGGCTGTGCAGTGCGCCCAGGGGAACGGGCTTCATGCTGTAGCTGAATTCGATTCCGGGAGTGTTGGTCCGGATGTACTCACGCTGCTTGCGCGGCTTCGGGCCGCCGAGGACCACGAGCATCTCGATCGGGTCGCCGGGGGTGAGCGTGCTGTGGCACTCGGTGACGAAGGGGTTCCACTCGCCGTAGCTGCCGAGATCGGTCAGCACCTTCCACACCACGTCCACGGGTGCGTCGATTTCCACGGTCTCATCGATCTCGAATGCCATGCGGCCACAATACTGAAACTCGTTCCATGCGCGACACTCGCGGGCCGCTCAGCGGTCCGGGGCGGGCAGGGGCAGGGATTGGGTGATGAGCAGCCGCGCCGCCCGCGAGACCCGGGCGGTGTCGCCGGTGACGAGACGGTCCTGCAGCAGTCCGCGCACGCCCGACACCAGCAGCGTCGCGGTCGATTCCGGGTCCGGCACGGTGGGATCGAAACCGCGCAGGACGTCGGTCAGGGCCGCGACCAGTACGTGCACGGCATCCTCGCCGTAGGACCGGAACGGGCTGCCGGGGATGGTGGCGACGCCGAGGACCTGGTGCAGCACCCGCGTGCTCGCGACCCATTCGGTGGTGATGTTCACCGAGAACGATTCGATGAGCCGTCGCCGCAACGTCGGCAGGTCCGCGACATCGGCGAACATGGCCGGGATATCGGGCCGCTGCGTCTCCAGGGCGGCGATCAGCATGGCTTCCTTGGTGCCGAAATAGTGGATCAGCATGCGTGAACTCGTGCCGAGGTAGTCCGCCAGGGGACGCAGTGACAGTTCGGTCAAGCCGTACTCGCCGATGTAGGCGATGACTCCGGCGAGCAGTTCCGCGCGCCGGGCCCGGTCCAGTGGTCGTGGCACGTGTTGACTGTAGCGGTCGCTACGGGTATCTCTGTCATCATGAGTGTACCGATTGCTACACAAACTCAGCGGAATGTGGTCGTGACCGCGATGGCGGCCACCACCTGCCTGGGACCGGATCTCGACAGCACGTGGGCCGCCCTGGTGGCCGGCAAATCCGGGATCGGGCCGCTGACCGACGACTTCGTGACCCGGTACGACCTGCCGGTGCGCATCGGCGGCCGGCTCGTCGAGCAGCCGGGTGTGCATCTGACCCGGATCGAGCAGCGCCGCCACTCGTATGTGCAGCAGCTCGCGCTGGTGCTCGGGCGTCAGGTGTGGGAGCAGGCCGGGGCGCCGGAGCTGGACACCGAACGGCTGGGTGTCGCCATCGGCACCGGGCTCGGTGGCGGCGACGCGTTCCTGACCGCGGTCGACGCCATGCGCGAGGGGGGGTATCGCAAGGTGCCGCCGCTGACGGTGCCGATGGTGATGCCCAACGGCCCGGCCGCCCGGGTCGGGCTCGAATTCGGCGCCAAGGCAGGGGTTTACGCACCGACCTCGGCGTGCTCCTCGGGGGCGGAGGCGATCGCGCACGCCTGGCGGCTGATTCGCACCGGCGAGGCCGACGTCGTGATCGCCGGTGGCGTCGAGGGTTACATCGAGGCCGTGCCGATCGCCAGCTTCGCGATGATGCGGGCGATGAGTACCCGTAACGACGAGCCCGGCCTGGCGTCGCGGCCCTTCGATCGCGACCGCGACGGATTCGTCTTCGGCGAGGCGGGGGCGCTGCTGGTGCTGGAATCGGAGGAGTTCGCGCGAGCCCGCGGCGCGGCGGTGCACGGCCGGATCCTCGGCGCCGGAATCACTTCCGACGGCTACCACATCACCGGCACCGAACCCGACGGCGCCGGCGCTGCTCGCGCCATGCGCAAGGCGATCGCCGCGGCGGGGCTGAGCGCGGCCGACATCGATCACATCGACGCGCACGCCACCTCCACCCCGGTCGGCGATGCCTCCGAAGCCAATGCCATTGCGGCCGTGGCCAAGCATGCTTCGGTCTACGCGCCGAAATCCGCGCTCGGGCACTCCATCGGAGCGGTGGGTGCGCTGGAGGCGATCCTCACCCTGTGCACGCTTCGGGATCAGACCGTGCCTCCCACATTGAATTTCGACAATCCGGACCCGGGGGTGGACCTCGACGTCGTGCACGCCGTCGCGCGTCCACAGCGCATTGCACAGGCACTGAGCAATTCCTTCGGCTTCGGAGGACACAACGTCACGCTCGCATTCGGCCGGGCCTGAGCCAGAGTTGCGCACAGGCGCCCGGAAATGTGGAACGGCGGATCTCCACGCTTGTCCACCGGATGCTGTGGACTGTGCGGCCGCCTGTGCACGATCCAGTTCCCGGGATGACGGCGCTACCAGCAGATTTCGGTATTTCGGGCACCGAAACCATTGACCGCCAGGCCGTTCGCGAAGTAGCGACGCCCTGCCATGGCGGGCGCTGCGAACATGCACACCGTGCCGTGCTCCGGCACTCCGC
Source organism: Nocardia sp. NPDC052254 (assembly GCF_040679495.1). Lineage (NCBI taxonomy): Bacteria > Bacillati > Actinomycetota > Actinomycetes > Mycobacteriales > Nocardiaceae > Nocardia > Nocardia sp. NPDC052254. The sequence goes on from NZ_JBFAUW010000001.1 coordinate 22,176, forward strand.
AACGGCGTCGTGTGCCGCGACCGCACCTGTTCGATCGGATCGCGGCGAGGGCAAACCTGGTGCGGTGCGGTGCGCCCTGGTTCGCTACCGTTTGAGGGGTAGCCGGTCGAGTGATGAGGGTTGTACGCGCACATGGGTGATGGTTCGATCAGGTGGGTCGACGGTGCTGTGGTGACGATCGACCAGCGCGCCCTGCCGCACGAAGTGCGTGAACTGCGGCTCACCAGCGTCGACGAGATCATCGAGGCCATCGCCACGCTGGCCGTGCGCGGTGCGCCGGCGATCGGGGTGTCGGGCGCGTTCGGCGTCGTACTGGCTGCCCGCGCACACCCCGGGGACCTCGCCCGGATCGAGGCCGAGGCCGCCCGTGTCGAAGCCGCGCGGCCCACCGCGGTCAACCTGTCCTGGGGGGTTCGCCGGGCACTCGCGAAGGTGCCCGAGGGTGCGGCGACGGTGCTCGCCGAGGCGCAGGCCATGCTCGCCGAGGACGGCCGCGTCAATCGCGCCGCCGCGACACATGCCGCCGATCTCGTCCAGCGGTTGTGCCCCGACCGGCCGCTGCGCATGCTCACCCACTGCAACACCGGTCGGCTGGCCACCACCGCGGTCGGCACCGCGATCGGTGCGCTGCGCGTGCTGCACGACCGCGGCGCGATCGACGGTGTGCTCGTCGACGAGACCCGGCCGCTGCTGCAGGGCGCGCGCCTGACCACCTGGGAGTTGGCCGAGGCGGGGATTCCGCATCGGCTGACGGTCGATTCCGCGGCCGCCTGGGCGATGGCGACCGGTCAGGTCGACTGTGTCGTCGTCGGCGCCGATCGGATCACCGCCGACGGCTCGGTGGCCAACAAGATCGGCACCTACGGGCTGGCACTGGCCGCTCGCCATCACCGCATACCGTTCATCGTGGTCGCCCCGGAATCGACCCGCGATCTCGCGACGGCCACCGGTGCCGAGATCGTCGTCGAACAACGCGGTGCGGACGAGGTCACCGGATTCGCCGGGCATGCGAGCGCACCGGCCGGGACCGCGGCGTTCAATCCGGCTTTCGATGTCACCCCGCCCGACCTGGTGACCGCGGTGGTCACCGAGAACGGGCCGATCGCCGGGCGCGGACCGGGCGTCCGGATCGCCGATATCGCACGCGAGCTCTACACGCGGGGCTGGATGCCCGGCACCGCGGGCAACATCTCGGCCGCGGATGCCGCGGGGCCCGGCAGCGGGCGCACCGCGCTGATCACCGGCAGCGGGCTGTCCAAAGGAGAGCTGACGGCCGCCGATGTGGTCCGCGTCCGGGTCGCCGATTCCGTGCTCGTGTCCGGGGCGCGGCGTCCCTCCGCGGAAACCGCCATCCACACCGCGATCTACCGTGCCACCGCGGCGGGCGCCGTGGTCCATGTGCATCCACCGCACGCTACGGCCGCCTCGGTGGATGCCGTGGATGCGCTGCGTTTCACCGGATTCGAGCTGATCAAGGGCCTCGGCACGGCCGAGACCGTCGATATCCCGGTCTTCGCCAACCACGCCGACGTGGCGCGCATCGGCGCGGATGTCGAACGGTATCTGCGGGTGCACCCGGACACGCCGCCGGTGCTGTTCATCGCCGGACACGGCATCACTGCCTGGGGCGCCGATCTCGCGCAGGCGCGCGACCGCGCGGAATGTCTGGAATCCCTGTGTGAACTGGCGTCGCTGACCGGGCGCCGCGACATCTCCACCGTCCGTCTTCCCGAGGAGCAGAAGCGATGACCCTGCTGCATATCGCGGCCGATACCGACCCGGCCGACGTCCGCCTCCATACCGCCGATCCGGAGCGCATCACCGCCGAACTGGCTACTCGCGGTATCGTTTTCGACCGGTGGCCGGCCCGCCCCGTCACCGCCGCGGAGTCGGGGGAGCAGATCCTCGGGCGGTACCGCGACCGGATCGGCGAGCTGAACTCCGACGGGCGCTATCGCCACATCGACCTGGCCCGCCTGCACCCCGACGACGCCGATCCGCAGTGGGCCGAGCAGGCGCGCGCGGCACGGGAGAAGTTCCTGTCCGAACATCGCCACGCCGAGGACGAGGTGCGCTTCTTCGTTTCCGGGCGCGGTTGTTTCTATCTGCATCTGGAGCCGGAGGTGGTGGCAGTGGTGTGCGAGGGCGGTGATCTGCTCTCGGTTCCCGCCGGCACCAGGCACTGGTTCGATATGGGGACGCGCCCGGACTTCGTGGCGATCCGGTTCTTCGAGGAGGCCGACGGCTGGGTCGGCGACTTCACCGGTGAACCGATCGCCGAACACTTTCCGAGCCTGGATCAGCTCGTCGCATGATCCGCGCCGTCGTCGTCGACATCGAGGGAACCATCAGCCCGACCAGCGCGGTGCGTGAGGACCTCTACGGCTACACCCGCCGTCGGCTGCCGCGGTGGCTGGCCGACCGGCGCGACGATGCCGCGGCCGAGGTGATCGCGCAGACCCGCGAACTGGCCGGCCGTCCCGGCGCCGGGGTCGGTGAGGTCGCCGAAATCCTGTGTGGCTGGCTGAATTCGGATGTGAAGGCCGCCCCGCTGAAGACCGCGCAGGGGCTGATCTGTGCCGAGGGTTTTCGCGAGGGCGCGCTGTTCGGGGAGTTCTTCCCGGATGCGCCCGCCGCGTTGCGGGCGTGGCACGCTGCCGGATTCGCGTTGTACGTGTACTCGTCGGGCTCGGTTCGCAACCAACGGGATTGGTTCGCTCATGCGCGTGGGGGCGAGCTGGCGTCGCTGATCGGCGGCTGGTTCGACCTCGCGAATGCCGGGGCGAAGCGGGAGCCCGAGTCCTATCGTGCGATCGCCGCGGCGATCGACGTGCCCGCGGCGCAGATCCTGTTCCTGTCGGACCATCCCGACGAACTGGACGCGGCGGTGGCGGCCGGATGGCAGGTCGTCGGCGTCACCCGTACCGGTGAACCGAATGTGGCTCGCCCGCCGCATCGCTGGCTGTCGGATCTGGGCGAGCTGGATCCGGCCGCAGGCTGAGGCCCGCCGCCGCACCCGGTCCGCGGCTCAGGCCACCGAGCTGGTGGCCCGGGAGATGAGGTGTTCGACCAGGGTCATCAGCACCGTCTTACAGGAGCTGCGGTCGCGGGCGTCGCAGAGCACCACCGGAATGTGGGTGTCGAGATCGAGCGCCTCACGCACCTCTTCGGTGGTGTAGATCGGGGCGTTGTCGAAGCAGTTGACCGCGATAGCGAAGGACAGGCCGCGCCGCTCGAAGAAGTCGATGGCGGCGAACGAGTTCTCCAGCCGGCGGGTATCGGCGATCACCACCGCACCGAGCGCACCACGCGCCAATTCGTCCCACAGGAACCAGAATCGGTCCTGGCCCGGGGTACCGAACAGATACAGCACGAGATTCTGATCGATGGTGATACGACCGAAGTCCAGCGCGACGGTGGTGGTGGTCTTGCCCTCCACGCCCGACAGATCGTCGATGCCGGTGGACATTTCGGTGATCAGCTCTTCGGTGCGCAACGGCGTGATCTCGCTGATCGAGGACACCATGGTGGTTTTCCCGACGCCGAAACCTCCGGCTACGAGGATTTTGACCGAGGCAGCCAGGTCGGTCGAGGACGAAGTTTCAGGCACGGTGTTCTACAGCTTTCGGATTCCATCGAGTACTGCACGCAGGATATTCAATTCGCCGGTGGTGCCGGCATCGGTGTCGGTTCGGGCCGGGGCCCGGAAGTTCAGTAGACCTTCGCCGATGAGATCACCGACGAGGATCTTGGTCACCGCCAGCGGTAGCTTCAGTCTCGCCGAGACCTCCGCCACCGATTGCGGTTTCCGGCAGAGCCGGACAATTTCCGCGTATTCGGGTTCCACACGCCGTAGCGGCGGACCCGCTGACACGGTCACCACCAGGGTGAGCATGTCCAGATCGTGTCCCGCCCCCATGGTGCGGCCCCGCGTAACGGCGTACGGACGGACCAGAGGACCGGCCGCATCGTCGAACCACGGTTGACCGAAGCGCGTCATGACAATCTATGCTCCGCGTGCTCGGCCAGACCGCTACGCGGATCGGTGGACAGATATCCGCCGACCCGTTGCACGGTCAGATTCATCTCGTAGGCCACCATACCCAGATTCGCGTTCTCGTTGGCCTGCAATGCGATACAAGCGTTGTCACCGGCGGCGGTGACGAACAGCACCGCGCGATCGAGTTCGATGACGGCCTGCCGGACCCCGCCGCCGTCGAAACGATGGCCGGCACTGCGCGCGAGTCCGTAGAGCGTGGCCGACATGGCACCGAAATGCTCGGCGTCCTCACGGCTCATCGAGGTGGAGCGGCCCAGCAGCAGCCCGTCGGTGGAATGCACCACCGCGTAACGCACCCCGGCCAGACGATCTACCAGATCGTCGAGCAGCCAGTTCAGATCACCTACGTTGGAAGAAGTCACCTTCGCCTTCCTGTTCGTCCGGGGTGGAGCGGCCGGGCTGCGATCGCCGGCCCTGCCTGGTCCCGTTCTCGATGGCGGACATCAGGTCTCGTGCCTGCTCCGCCGAGCGCGGCCGCTCGTCCGCGGCCGATTCGGGTTGGGGGTCGTGCGCCAATTCCGGTGCCAGACTTGCCTGTCGGCGACGGCGGGGCAACGGTGGGCGGGCATCGCTGCCAGTGTAGGACGGACGCGGCGGGGTGCGGCGAGCCGGTGGTTCGGGCGGCGCCTGCAACTCGTGCCGGGGCTGGTAGCGGCTGGGCGTCTCGTAGCGGTCCGGCTCCACGTCACGGGCGGGCGGCTCGGTGCCGGTGCGACCGAAGTCGGACCAGGCCTCGGTGCGCGGCGGCAGTGTGGCCAGACCGGTTGCGCTCGAGGTGGACTCGGCCGCGGAGACAGCGGGGATCTCACCGGTCATGGTGGGTTCGGGCCGGCGGCCGGAGAAACGCTCGGGCAGGTGGTCGGCCATCGGCGCGTCGGCGGCGACCACGGCGGTCGGAACCAGCACGATCGCCCGGATGCCGCCGTAGTCGGATTCCGACAGCCGCACCGTGATGCCGTGCCGGGCGCCCAGCTGGGCCACCACGAACAGTCCCAGCCGCGAATTGGCCGACAGCGTCGCGACACCGAAATCCGGTGGGTTGCGCAGCATGTCGTTGGCGCGCTCGAGTTCGTCGGCCGCCATGCCCATACCCTGATCGCTGATCTCGATGGCGACGCCCTTGCCGACCACGTTGCTGCTCACCTCGACGCGCGACTGCGGGGGCGAGAAGGAGGTGGCGTTGTCGACCAGTTCCGCGAGCAGGTGGATGAGGTCGGCGACGACGGTGCCGACGATGAACACCTGCGGCATACGATGGGCGCGCACCCGCGCGTAGTCCAGGGTCTCACCGATGGCGCTGCGCACCAGCTCCACCAGCGGCACCGGGCGCCGCCACTGCCGGCCGGGCTCACCGCCGCCGAGGATGATGAGGTTCTCGGCGTTGCGGCGCTCGCGCGTGGCGAGGTGGTCGAGCCGGAAGAAGGTCTCGAGCAGATTCGGATCCTCTTGCTGCCGCTCGGCTTCGTCGAGGATCTCGAGCTGGCGATGGACCACGATCTGGCTGCGGTGGGCGATGTTGAGGAAGACCGCGCGCACGCCCTCGCGGGTGCGGGCCTCGGTGACCGCGGCCGAGACCGCGGCGGTGTGGGCGCGGTTGAACGCCTTGGCGACCGAACCGATCTCGTCGTGGCCGAAATCGAGCCGGGCGGCCTCGGTCTCGGCGTCGATGTCCGCACCGTCGCCGAGCCGGCGCATGGTCTCGGGCAGCCGGACCTCGGCCAGGGCGAGGGTTTCGGTCCGAAGCCGCTTGAGGCGTCCGATCAGCCGGTTGGCCAGCCACAGCGACAACAGGAACGCCAGGATCGCGACCGCGAGTACGCCGGCGCCGGCCCACAGCGAATTCGTCGCTGTCCGTTCACCGTCGCGCACCGCGGTCTGGTTGGCGTTGTCGTTCTGGTACTGCCAGGCCGCGAGCAGCTGGTCGCCGAGTTGCTCCGCGGTCGCGCGCCACTCGTCGAAGCTCATCGGCGGTGGCGGCAGCTCACCGGACTTGTCCGGCGCGGGCGGATGGATCAGGTAGTCCTCCATGGCCGCCAGCTGCTGCCAGGCCGGTGAACCGATCACGACCTTGATCTTGCCCGCGGCCGGGCCGGTGAGTTCATCGCCCAGCTGCGTCATCTCGGTGCGGTAGTAGCCGACCAGATTGCGGTAGTCGTCGCGCATCTGCCCGGCCAGCGCCGGGCCGCTGAGTTCCGCGGCGGTCAGTGCCTGGCTGCGCGACATCCCCTCCATCGCGTGCAGGGTGCGCAGGCCGCCCGCGAGTTGCTGTGCCACCGTGGCATCGGGAGCGGTCGGGATGACGAGATTGGTGCCGAGGACGACGGCGTCGAGGATCTGGTTGTAGATGGCGTAGGTCTGGGCGAGTGGCAGTGCGCCGGCGTCGATTCCGCCGCGAATCTGGGGGAGCTGCTTCTTTAGCGTCTCGAAACCGCCGGTGTCGGTACCCATGATGCGGTTGTCGGCATCATTTGCCATGAGGGCGGTTTCGGTGGACGCGAGGGCCTCGAGCGCCTTGTCGAGCCGGGTGCGGGCGGCGGTGAGGGCTCCGGGGTCGGTGCGCTGTCCGGCCAGCTGCCACAGCGAGAGCATGCGCTCCTGCTCGACGGACGCGATCATCTCGCGGGTATGGACATTGGCGTTGCCGAGAATGGCTGCCCAGTCCTTCGCGTGTTGCCCCTCCCGTACCAGATGGCTCGCTGTCCCCACACCGATTCCGAGCAAAGCCAGGCTTGGAACCACTGCAATGGCCAGGATGCGGGTCCGGATTCCGAGCCTCGCTCTCAACATCGGCACAACATAACTGGCAATGTTTCAAACTTCAGGTCGGATACCACTGAGCGGGAGCAATATTGACTTCCCTGTGCGGCTATGAGTTCGCTGGTGAACACATATTTCTCGGGAGAGCCCCGAGATCGGCGCGCGAATTCTTTGTGGTAAGTCACACGTTTGACCGTTTGGACATATAGTTACACCGGAATGCGGTGTATCGCACCATGATCGGATGCCGGAATCCGCTATCGGTGTGTCGTCCGATGTCCGGCCACGGCCAATGCGACCACCAGGACGACGGCCGCGCCCTCGATCGCGGCGACCGTGCCGACGAGTGCCGAATACGATGTGTCCGACAATGATCCGGTGATCGCCCCGCCGGCGGCTGTCGCGGCGCCGAGGACCGCGGCGAAGGTCCCGTAGGCCGTGGCGCGCCGGGCGGCGGGGACGAGGTCGGCGACCACCGCGCGCAATGTCGATTCCTGAACCCCGACCGTGGCACCCCACAGCAATGCGCCGCCCAGTACCGGTGCGAGTCCGTTCGCGAAGGCGAGGACCGGTACCAGCGCGGTCGAAATCGGAAGCAGAAGCAGGGTTTTCGGTCCGATCCGGTCGTAGAGCCAGCCCGAAGCCAGCGCCGCGGCGGCGTCGGCGGCCATCGCCGCGGCGTAGACCAGCGGAACCGCCGTCGTGCCCAGTACTCCGGCACGCACCATGTGCAGCGACAGCACACCGTAGGTGGTGGCGCCGAACATGCAGACGGCGGTGAAGACGCAGTAGAGCCGGAAAGACCACGGCAGTGCCACGCGGCCGGGCCGGGGTGTGGCCGCGGCGGCGGATTCGTAGTGGGCGGGGTCGGGCACGAGCCGGCGAATCCGCAAGAGCAGCAACAGCACTGCCACACCCGGTATCGCGAGGACGGTCAGGGCCGGGGTGTAACCGGTATCGGTCAGCGCGAGGATGGCCGCCACCATGAGCGGTCCGATGATCGCGCCGATCTGATCGAGGGCCTCGTGAACGGCGAAGCCGCGTCCGCGTCCGGTGACGGCGGTGGCGTGCGAGAGCAGGGTGTCCTTGGCCGGGCTGCGCACGGCCTTGCCGATCCGCTCGGCGATCACCAGCGCGCAGGCCACCCAGAGCACACCGGCGACGCCCAGGAGCGGGACGCTGAGCACGGTCAGCAGGTATCCCGATATCGCCCACGCCCAGAACCGGCCGCTCAGATCCGTCAACGGCCCCGATATCAGCCGCAGTCCGAGGGCGGCGGCCTCGCCGGCGCCGGTCACCAGGCCCACGACGAATCCGGTCGCACCGAGGGAACCGAGCAGCGGGCCGGTGATCGAGCGGGCGCCCTCGTAGACGACATCCGCCAGCAGGCTCACGACCCCGAAACGGGCGATGAAGCCCCACGCACTCAGTCGCGGTGCGTCGTCGCCTGTCGCCATCGTCGCCTCCGGATTTCCATCCGTCACCCGAGCGAATTCCGAGCCGGTTCATCATCGCACCGGAGGGCGCACCTGGGCCTGTTGCTGTCGGCGCGGTTCGTTCACGCGAATCCGTGCGACGAGGGCGCGGTGATCGGAACCGGGGATCGATACCGTCGCGACATCGGTCGCATGCGCCTCGGCGACCAGGATGTGGTCGACGCCGATCATCGGAGGCCAGGGCTGATCGGTCGGATAGGTGACCAGATGACCGGCGCCCGCCTGTTCGGCCGCATCGCCGAAACGCCCGGAGGCCAGCGCCCGGAACTGCGAATGATCGGAAGTCGCGTTGAAGTCGCCACCGGCGATCACCGGCCGATTCGCCGGGGATCGGTCGAGAATGGCGCGCAGCCGCGACAATTCGTCGGCCCACACTCCGGCGCCGTACACCGGCGGAACCGGATGGAATGCGTACACGGTCAGCGGCCCGAAGCCCGCGATGGTGACCGTCGCCGACAGTTGGTTCAGGACGAAGCCGTCGTATTCGGCGGTGTCCGACAGTGGATGGCTGCTCCAGATCCCGGTGCCGGTCGCCGTGCGGGCGGGGGAGATGTGCCGGTAGGGCAGCAGCCGATCCAAACCCGCGCGTTCCAGCCCGCCGACCGCCGCGGGGGTGAGCTCGTCGACGGTCAGGACCTCGATGCGGCGGGTGCGGACCTCGTCGACCACCGCCTGCGGATCCGCACCGTCGAACAGGAGGTTGGCCTGCATGACCCGTACCGTGGGTCCGTCTCCGCCGCCGTCGTCGCCGATGTAGAGGGGCAGCTGGGTCCAGACCGCCGCCATCGAGATCACGACCGCCAGCGCGGCGCCGGCCCAGCGTCGGCAGCTCAGAAATGCGACCGCGCCGAGCAGCGCGCCGCACATCAGATACGGCGCACCCGATGCCGCCAAGATCAGCCACCAGGCGCCGGATTCGCTGAAGTGCAGGCCGATTCCGACCGCGCCGGCCAGTGTCGCCGGCCAGGCCGCCATCGTGAGTCCGTCCCGGACCACCTTCGACATCACGCCCGACAGACAAGCACATCCGTCCGCGCCGGGCCCGTCCAGCACTGGAGGCCCGCGAGCGCGGTAGATTGTGTGTATCCGACGGTTACTGACAAGTAGGAGGCGACGATGCCGGTGCCGGAAGCTGCGGTGTTCGAGCGACTGCGGGCGTTCGCGTCCGTCGACGATGCCACCGCGCACGCGAACAAGTCCATCGCCGAGACGTTCACCGGGCGCGCTCTGGGCGAGGTGCCGGTGGGCACCGCCGAGGATGTGCGCGCGGCCTTCACCAAAGCTCGCGCGGCACAGGCCGAATGGGCGAAGCGATCACCGGCCGCACGCGCCGCGGTGCTCGAGCGGTATCGCGGGCTCGTGGTGGCCGAGCGCGACCATCTGATGGATGTGATCCAGGCCGAGACCGGCAAAGCCCGGTGGGCGGCCCAGGAAGAGATCATGGGCCTGATGTTCGCGGCCCGGTACTTCGCGCGGGTCGCGCCCAAGCTGCTCGCGCCGCATTCGGTCCCCGGCGCCTTCCCCCTGCTCAATCGCGCGCGGGTGCGGACCCAGCCCAAGGGCGTGGTCGGCGTGATCGCGCCGTGGAACTATCCCATGCTGCTGTCGATCGGTGATTCGATCCCAGCGTTGCTGGCCGGAAACGCGGTCGTCGTCAAGCCCGACAGTCAGACGCCGTACTCGTCGCTGGCGAACGTGGAGCTACTGCTGCGCGCCGGACTCCCGCGCGATCTGCTGCAGGTCGTTCCGGGCCCCGGCACGGTCGTGGGTACCGCGATCGTCGACGAGTGCGACTATCTGATGTTCACCGGTTCCTCGGCGACCGGCAGCACGCTGGCTCAGCAGTGCGGGAAGCGGCTGATCGGCTTCTCGGCCGAACTGGGCGGCAAGAACCCGATGATCGTCACGCGCGGCGCGGATCTGGACAAGGTCGCCAAGGCCGCGGTGCGCGCCTGCTTCTCCAACGCGGGGCAGCTGTGCATCTCGATCGAGCGGCTGTATGTCGAGCAATCGGTGGCCGCCGAGTTCACCGAGAAATTCGTCGCCGCGGTCCGGGCCGCGAAACTCGGTCCGGCCTACGACTTCTCGGCCGATATGGGCAGTCTGATCTCGCCGGCGCAGCTGGAGACGGTCACCAAGCACGTCGCCGATGCCATCTCCAAGGGCGCCGAAGTCCTCGCGGGCGGTGACGCTCGACCCGACCTCGGGCCGCTGTTCTTCGAGCCGACCGTGCTCACCCGCGTCACCGACGAGATGGAGTGCGGCCGCAACGAGACCTTCGGCCCGCTGGTGTCGATCTATCCGGTCGCCGATGTGGAGGAGGCGATCACTCGCGCCAACGACACCGAATACGGTCTCAACGCCAGTGTGTGGGCGGCGACCGCGGCCGAGGGGGAGGCCATCGCCGCGCGGCTGCGTACCGGAACCGTCTGTGTCGACGAGGGGTACGCCCCGGCATGGGGTACCACCGGTGCCCCGATGGGCGGTATGGGGGTTTCCGGCGTCGGCCGCCGGCACGGACCGGACGGACTGCTGAAGTTCACCGAACCGCAGACCGTGGTGGTCACGCGCGGTCTCAATCTCGATGCGCCGTTCGGCATTCCGCAGGCGAGATGGCAGGGCGCGCTGATGACGCTGGCACGCAGTCTGCGCCTGCTGCCAGGACGCTGAGCCGCCCGGCCCGGTCGTCGATCACAGGCGCCGACGGCCGGGCCGGTGTGTGCTCACTGGTTGAGGAAGATCCCCGGGAGACTGGCGTTCTTGATGAGGGTGTCGGCGTTGCGCTGATTGGCGCACAGGAAGTCGGCGGCCGCCATGTTCGCGTCGACGGCCGTTCCCGCGGGCTCGTTGTCATTGCCGGACTGCTGCTTCAGGAATTTGGTGATCGTCATCCGCTTGCCGTTGGCATCTTGTTTGACGTAATCGCTGCACGGTGTGTCACCGCCCTGGTTGAGGGCCTGCTGCACATCCGAACATCCGGTCATCAGGACCGCGCTCAGGGCGGCCGCGGCGACGGCGAGCAGCGCGGTACGTGTCCGGGTGGGGCTGGAATGCATCTGGTCTCCTCGTCGAGCGCGCCGGGCCGATCCCGGCAATTCGACCGCTAGCCTAGAAGGTTCGTTTCGTCCGATATCCGCCGCACCGGGCCGAATCGGAGTCGAGTCGCTACCCTACGGCGGTGCAGTTGTCTCGAGTGTCCGATGCGGTGTCGTCGGTGACGGATAGATTGACGACGATATCTCCGCAGCCGCCGGTGTGGGTGGTGGTCGTCACGGCCGTGGTCGCCGCCGCGGTGGTGATCTATCGTCCGGTGTGGCGGGTATTGCGGACGTGCGTGACCATCGCACACGAGATCGGGCACGCGGTCGTGGCGATCTGCACCGGCCGCACCCTCAGCGGAATCCGCTTGCACTCCGACACCTCCGGGGTGACCGTGTCGCGCGGTAAGCCGCGGGGATTCGGCATGGTCCTCACGACGCTGGCGGGCTATCCCGCGCCCTCGGCGGTGGGGCTGGGCTTCGCACTGCTGCTCGGCACCGGCCGCCAGACCCTGATGCTGTGGATCCTGATCGCGGCGCTGGTCGTGCTGATCCTGGTGATCCGCAACATGTTCGGATTCCTCGCGGTGGTCTGCGCGGGCGGGGCCGCGTTCGCGGTCTCGTGGTACGGAGACGCGGTGTGGCAGGGCGTATTCGGGTATGTGGTGACCTGGTTCCTGCTGTTCGGCGGTCTGCGCGCGGTGATCGAACTGTGGCGGGTCTCGGTACGTGGGGACGGCTCCGATGCCGATCAGCTCGCCTGGCTCACCCGGATTCCGGCGCGGGTGTGGGTGCTGGTGTTCGGTCTGCTCACGGTGGCCGCACTGGTGATCGGCGGCTCGCAGCTGCTGGGCGTGGGTGCCGGCGACCTGCACGGCTGACCCGATCCCGGTGTCACTGCCCGCCGTGGGCCTGCGATCGCCAGCGGCGTGCGGCGCCCGGATCGCCCTGGCGTTCGAGCACTTCGGCCAGTCCGGCCATCGCCCGCGGATTGCCCTGCTCGGCCGCCAGGCGCCACCAGCGTTGCGCCTCACCGTATTCACCGGCCCGGAAGCCGAGGACGCCGAGATCGTAGGCGGCATCGGGATGGCCCAGATCCGCCGCCTGCCGCCAGAGCTGGCGGGCTCGGTCGGTCTCGCCGCGGGTGTGGGCCTGCACGCCGCTGTCGTACAGCGCCGCCCGGAACCGGTCCTGCTCGCCGGAGGATTCCGCGGTCGCGGTCACGGTGACCACCAGCTCGCCGAAGTCGGGCGCGCCGACCCCGCTGCTGCAGCGCAGCCGCATCGCGCCGTCGGTACCGGGCTCGATCACCATGCCGTAGTTCCCGGTCCAGGATTCGACGACGCCCTCGGCGGTCATCCACACCGGCGTGAGGGTGTAGGCGGCCGCGGGGCCGGTGCGGCCCAGGCTCAGTTCGGCACCCGCGCCGATGGCATCGGACCACACGTCGACCCCGGACAGTTTCCGGCCGCGCAGCAGCACGTAGCCGTCCAGTACCGACAGGCCGATTCCCAGTCCGCGCAGGCTGCGCGGCGGCGCCTCGGACAGCAGCGACAACCGGACGACCGTGCGGTCGGCGGCCAGCCGCTGGGAGTACATCGGATGGACCGTGGCGCCGCGCCAGGCGACCGGTTCGGTGCCCTGAAATCGGTCGGCCAGAGGACTGTTCGCCTCACCGGGACCGGCCATGATGCCGCCTTTCGCTGCCGCTGGGAACGCGCAGCCGTGTGGAGAAGCCTCGTAGGTGTCGATGTGGTGCCGCGCACACCGTAGTCGCCGCGCGCGGAAAATGGCACCGATCCGGTGGTTTCATTCCTCGCTACCGCTGCGCCCGGCGACAAGAGCCCGCAGTGCCGGATCGGCGGAGACGATCCGCCCGACCTGCGCGCCGCCGGTGCATTCGAACAACCCGACGGTCAGATCGTCACCGTGCCGGCTCAGTACCCGCCAGACGCCACCGCTGTCCTGCCAGCGGATCAGATCGGCGACGGGATCGGTGGGGCAGTTCTGCGAATCCGGCACCGCACCATTGTGTCCCGGAGTCGGTGTCCCGGCTCGGCGAAGTGTCCGAATCCGCAAGATAGCTATGTAGCATAGTTATATGCGCGAGGAAGATGTGCGCCGGTTTCAGCGCCAACTCAAATTGCTGTACCGGCGGGTGCAGCGCGAACGCCCGGCCACCGAGGGGCGGCCGCTGACCGAGTTGCAGATGCTGGCGGCCCTGGATCGCGCGAGAGAACCGTTGCGGCCCAGTGAACTCGCCGACGAGCTGGATATGGCGCGCTCGAATGTCGCCTCCGCTCTGCGCTCCCTCGAGGCCGACGGTTTGATCGCGCGACGGGGTGATCCGACCGACGGCCGCAAGGCGTTCATCACGATCAGCGATGCGGGCAGTCGCGTCGTGGCGGTGGCGCGGCGCGGCTGGCTGGCCTGGCTGCAGCATGCCATCGACGATGAGCTGACCGCCGAGGAGCAGCGAATCCTGTTGCGTGCCGCCGACCTCATGCGGCGCCTGAGTGAATTGCCGGAATCCGCCGCACTTCCACGCTGACCGGGGCCTTTCGTGCCGACTGGGCATTGACACCCGCCGGGTGGTTATCTAGCATAACGATTAATTAGTTATGTGACATAGCTAGAAAGGCCGGTGCTCATGGCGGTCGCCTCGACGGAATCCGCGACTCACGGGGGAGCGGCCTCCGATCCGGACGGCCGGTATCAGTGGACAGCGCTGGCGAATACGACCGCCGCGGTGTTCATGGCCGCACTCGACGGATCGATCGTGCTCATCGCCTTGCCCGCGATCTTCCGGGGTATCGGGCTCGATCCGCTCGCACCGGGCAACATCGGCTTCCTGCTGTGGATGATCATGGGCTATCGCCTGGTCCAGGCGGTGCTGGTGGTTCCGCTCGGCCGCCTCGGCGACATGTTCGGGCGGGTTCGTATCTACAACGCGGGCTTCGTGGTGTTCACCGTCGCGTCACTGCTGCTGTCGTTCGATCCGCTGCACGGTGGCGCGGCCGCGGCCTGGCTGATCGGCTGGCGCGTACTGCAGGCCGTCGGCGGATCCATGCTCACCGCCAATTCCGCGGCCATCCTCACCGACGCCTTCCCGCCCGATCGGCGCGGGTTCGCCCTGGGCGTGAATCAGATCGCCGGATTGGCGGGCATGTTCATCGGCCTGATCGCCGGCGGAGTCCTCGTGCTGTGGGACTGGCGGGCGGTGTTCTGGGTGAACGTGCCGGTCGGAATCTTCGGCACGATCTGGGCCTATCGCAATCTGCGCGACATCACCGCGCGCGGCGGACCGCGGCCACGGGTGGACTGGCTGGGCAACATCAGCTTCACCGTGGGGGTCAGCGCACTGCTGATCGCCATCACCGAGGGCATCCACCCCTACGGGCGGCACGCGATGGGATGGACCAATCCTCAGGTGATCGGATTGTTCGCACTCGGCGCGGCCATGCTCGCGACCTTCGTCGTCGTGGAGCGGCGCATCCGCGAGCCGATGTTCGACCTGGGCCTGTTCGGCAATCGCACCTTCACCGCCGCCAATCTGGCCGGGTTCGCCGCGCGACTGGCCCAGGGGGGATTGCAGTTCATGCTGATCATCTGGTTACAGGGGGTCTGGTTACCGCTGCACGGTTACGACTATGCCGAGACACCGTTGTGGGCGGGTATCTATCTGCTGCCGTTGACGATCGGGTTCCTCCTCGCCGGACCCGTCTCCGGCGCGATGTCGGACCGGATTGGCAGTCGCGGACCGGCCGTGGGCGGCATGCTCGTGTTCGCGGCGAGCTTCCTCGGCCTGATGGTGCTGCCGGTCGACTTCCCCTACTGGGCCTTCGCCGTGCTCATCGCGGCCAACGGAATCGGCATGGGCGCGTTCAGCTCGCCGAACTCCTCGGCGATCATGGGCAGTGTGCCCGCCGCGCGCCGCGGGGTCGCCTCCGGCATGCGATCGACCTTCCAGAACACCGGAACGGCGCTGTCGATCGGGGTGTTCTTCTCGTTGCTGATCGCCGGGCTGTCGGCGGCATTGCCGCAGACCTTGACCGCCGGTCTGCAGCAGCACGGCGTGCCGCCGCACGTGGCCGCCGATGTGGGTTCGATGCCGCCGGTGACCTCGTTGTTCGCGGCGATTCTGGGCGTCGACCCGATCGGCACCCTGCTGGCGCCCAGCGGTGTGCTCGCCACGCTGCCCGCCGATCGACAGCAGGCGCTCACGGGTGGTGAATTCTTCCCGCAGATGATCGCGGGCCCGTTCCACCACGGCCTGACGGTCGTGTTCGCCGTGTCGGCCGCACTCGGATTGCTCGCCGCCGCCGCGTCCTGGCTGCGCAGTCCCGGCGCACGCACCGCGGAAGTCAGTGTGCGAACTCGTGATACAGCTCGGGCAGGAATCGGGACAGATGATTCATCTCCTGACCGCAGTGCAACATCAGATCACGCGCGAGATCGAGGCCCGGCAGCAGATCGCTGACGTCGGCGGCGGCACCGCGCGCGACGGCCCGGGCGGTGTGCACCGGATCGGGTGCGTGGGTTCCGTACTGCCGCAGGTAGAAACGACTGCGCATTTCGCAGCCGCCGGGAACCGGGCGGACCTGATGTGCCAGCCGGCCCAGGTCGACCGGCGCGACACTGCTGCCGACCCGGCCGAACACGACGGTGTGCCCGTCCGGGACATCGAATCCGTGGGCGAGCGGGTCTTCGAAGGCGATGGCGAGCTGCTGTAGTTTCGGCCCGATGTATTCGTCGACGTAGGAGATGTTGCCGATGTAGCGGGCGCGGTCGGGCATCGGCTGGTCGAGCCGGTCCGCGGCGACCTCGGCGTACATGTGCGCATCCGGATGCCACAGCTTGTACCGCGCGGACTCGACCAGATGCCAGCCGAACCACCAATCCCACATCGCGGCATCGACCCGGGGCATCGTGGTGTGCACCGCCACCCAGACGATGCCGGAATCGGTGTGGCCGTAACCGGTTTCGATGGGGGAGTAGCCGGTGGGCGCCAGATCGTGCGGCAGCTCCGAAAACGGCGGGATGTGCTCCGAGCGTACCGGTGCGCCCGCATGGCAAGTGGCGACGGCGGACTGCGGCGGTGCGGTGTGCTCGGCCATGTAGTGCGCGTACGGCTGCGCCCGGTCCGCCGCGGAGTACCCGGGGTAGCGCACATTGTCCGGGGTGTCGGCGCCGGCGGTCGCGGCTGGTGCCGCGGCCCAGGCGCCGGCCCCCGCCACCGCGAGGGTCAGGGCCTGCCGCCGGGTCATGTCCGATAGTCTCAACATCTGTTGAGACTATCGGAGTTGCGCTGTGCGGGAGCAGAAGATGGGGCCGGTAGATTCGTGGATATGGCGGCACCGCGGCAACGACGAGCTGATTCGTCTCAGCGGCGCGCCGACATCGCCGCCGCCGCACTGCGTGTGCTGGGGGAGCAGGGACCGCGCGGACTGACCCATCGGGCGGTCGACGCCGCGGCGAATCTCGCGCCGGGAGCGGTGAATTACCATGCTCCGACCCGGCGGCGGCTGCTGGAGATGGCATTGGACGAGTTGTTCGCCCAGGATATGGCCGTGGCGGCGCGCCATTTTCATCCCGCCGCGCCGACTCTCGCCGACATCGCGACCGACTTCGTTCTCGAGCTGTCGCATCCCGACGCCCGTTTCCGGGTGGTGGCGCGACACCATCTGCTCGCGGAGGCCCGCGCCGATCCGGCGCTGCGTGGCCGATTCGACACACAGCGGGCGGCGTTCGTGCGGCTGGTGCGTGATCGGGCGGCCGACGGCGGACACCCGCTCGACCCGGCCGCCGCCGAACTGTGCGTGATCCTGATCGACGGCCTGGTGCACCGGCAGGTGTTCTTCGATGATTCCGCGCTGTCGCACAACGAGATTCGTGCCCTGATCCGGACCACATTTCGCCTCGCCGACCGGCAGCGGCAGTGACGCACGCCCGGTGCGACCGCGGTTCCGCGGCCGTGCGGACGGGTGTCCTCCGCACGGCCGCGCGACGGATCCGAACCGGCTAAGGGGTGGAGTAGCCGATCAGGGCTCCGATCCCGGCGCCGATCGGGATGGTGACCAGTGCGCCGACGCCACCGAGGAAGAAGCCCAGGACGGCGCCGATGCCGCCCCCGATCACGGCTCCGACACCGGCGTTGTATTGCTTGCGGGCCAGCGTGTCCGAGGCCTCGTCGATGGCCTGCGCGGTCTGCGTACCGGCGGCCTGCGGTGTGAGTGTCAGCGTGCGACCCGAGTTCTCGATGACCGGGGTGAGCCCGACGGTTCCGGACACGGTGCGCAGGCCCAGCGGCACCGAGGTGACGGTGCGGCCCGCAGCGTCGGTGAGGGTGACCGAATCGCCGGTGACCGTGAAGGATCCGGCCGCCACGGTGGTCGTGAGACCGGTGTGGTCGGCGGTCGGCGCGGTGACGAAGCCGACTCCCTGCTCGACACCGTGCACGGCGGCGGTCGCGGGCGCGGCCTGTGCCATGCCCGCGGCGGCGGCGGTGGCACCGGCTGCCAGCAGCGCGGTGGCAGCGAATTTTCTGGCTCTCATGATCTTTCCCCACATTCCGTCGGCCCGACGTGCGCCGACCTTTCCCCTGCGGCCGAATCTCGGCCGTCCTCATTCTTACCCAGATCCGGTGACAGTGTTAGGTTTCCGTCCCGTAGTGGCCGAAATGGCTTCGCGCCCATCATGATTGCCGATCATTCGCCATGCGCTCGGCCTGCTGCCGGAATGCGGAACCGTCTCGGGTCTCGTGCCCGGTTGCCGCCGGGATGCTCCGGTGCGCGCCATCGTGTGGTGGGGGCTGCGCGCCGACCGCTGCCGGGTATAACCGCGCACCCGGTGCGGGAGCGTGGTGCGCGTGGCGCGAGCTGTGCCGACGGGCCGGCGAGTGTCGGCGTGCCGACGGGTATCGAGCGGCCGTCGCCGTATCGTCGGTCGGTGTGAGCGACGACGACGGTTCGACTCGCCCCCGATTGCGCCCGTCCGCACTGGGCGATCCCGTCGCGTTCGCCGAACACATCTGTGCCCGGCTACAGGCGGAAATACCGGCTTACCGGGGAATTGCCTCGTCATCACTGGTCCCGTCGATCGCCGCGGCGATCGAGCGGCTGATGACCGCCACCGCGGACGACCGCCCGCTCGACGACCGGGAACTGGCCCTGTTCCGCGGCTACGGGGCCCTGCGCGCCGAACTGGGTGTGCCACTGGACTCGATGATGCACGGCTGGCAGATCGCGGTCCGCGAGGCGATCGAGCGCATCGGCACCTCCGACTACTGGGCGGCTCAGCGCGGATCGGCCCTGATCTCCATGCTCGGCGCTCTGCTGCGGGTGTCGGATGCCGCCACGGTCGCCTTCAGTTCCGGTCACCGCGAGGCCGAGAGCCAGATCACCCGCCGCCTCGACGCCCGGCGCGACGATACGGTGCGTGCGCTCGCCGAGGGCGCTCTGCCCGCGGCCGAACTGCGCAAACGGGCCCAGTACATCGGCCTGCGCCTGGACAGTTCCTACACCGCGTTCCGCGCGATCACCGCGAAGCCGGGACGCACCGAATGGGATCTGCGCCAGCTACCGGGATGCCGCCCGCCGCGCGGGGTGGTCGCCATTCTCGACGGCGACGTGGTGGGCATCTGCGATCCGCACGAGGGGCCGGCGACGGTGCCGGGTGTCTTCCTCGGCGTCGGACCCGAGTGCCCGCTCGAACAGGTGCCGTATTCGCTGCACATCGCCGGACGGGTCGCCGAGACCGCGCGCCTGTTCGGGCGTCCGGGCCGTCACACCCTCGCCGATCTCGGTGTGCTGCCCGCCGTCGTCGGTGACAACGAGGTCGGGGCCACCCTGGTCGCTCGCTACATCACCCCGATCGACGACGCGGAGGCCGCGGCGGTCCTGCCGACCGTGGACGCCTATTTGGAGGCGGGCCTCAATGCCAGCGAAACCGGGCAGCGGCTGTTCCTGCATCACAACACGGTCCGCTACCGCCTGTCCCGGTTCGAGGAGCTGACCGGTGTATCGCTGAAGGATCCGCACGTCGTGCAGCAGGTCTGGTGGGCGCTGCGCTATCGCGAACTCGAATCCGGTCCCCGCGAACCCGACGCGGGCTCCGCGACATAGCCGAACCGGCCGGTGCGGTTTTTGTGAACTATTACGAAACTCTCCGGCCTCGCCGGCTGTTGATCGATAGTGGGATCGATTCCGCCACCGAGATCCGCCGGCGTGTCGATCCGCACCATCCGCGCGAGGTCGAAAGGCAGAACCGGCACCATGACAGTCGCCACCCCGATCACCGATGTGTTCGCCGACGCCGTGGACATGGCCGTGCGCGCGCCGTCGGTACACAACACACAGCCGTGGCGATGGGCGTTACGCGAGGATCGGATCCATCTGCACGCCGACCGGACCCGGCACCTGGCCGTGACCGATCCGCTGCAGCGTGCCCTGCTGATGAGTTGTGGTGCCGCGTTGCATCACATGCGGGTGGCCCTGGGCATGCTGGGCTGGTCGGCGCAGGTGACCTATCTGCCCGATGGCACCGACCCGGGGCACCTCGCGGTGCTCGAGCTCATGCCGCGACGACCCTCGCAACGCGATATCGAACTGGCCGCGGCGATCGGGCGGCGGCAATCCGACCGTCGCCGGTACAGCTCCCGGCCGGTACCGGCGGCCTGCGTGCGGGAGATTTCCGCGAGTGTGCGCCACTACGGTGCGGCCGCCCGGCAGGTCCCGCAGACCTTGCTGCCCGAACTCGCCGCCGCCACCCGGACCGCCGCGCTGCGGCACGACGCCGATCCCGCGTATCGGCGTGAGCTGACGGCGTGGAGCGGGCGGCACGGGACCGCCGACGGCGTTCCCGCCGCCAACACGCCCCGCCTGCGCGCCGACGACGAGATCACGCAACGGGGATTCACCTCTCCGGAGCTCGTCGATCGGTCGACGTTGCCGGAGGCTGCCGAATGGCTGGTGCTGTGCACCCTCGACGATGATCGGCGTGCTCGCGTGCGCGCGGGGGAGGCCGCCAGCGCGCTGCTGCTGTCGGCGACGACCCTGGGATTGTCGACCAGTCTGCAGTCCGAGCCGTTGGGTATGCCCGATCTCCGTGCCGCGCTCCGGCGTCACGTGTTGTCGGAATGCGCCCATCCGCAGACCATGGTCCGGGTGGGCTGGCTGCCGTCCGGTGCCGCCCCGCTGCCGCACACGCCGCGGCGGCCCGCCGACGAGGTCATGTCGGTCGCGACCGCGGCGCGCTGACCCTCACATACCGGCGGCAGTGGCGATTTCGCGGGCCTTGTCCACGATGGCGTCGATCCGTTCGACGGTCGGAGTGCCGGCCGCGGCCTTGTTGCCGGGGGTGTCGGCCGCGCGCCGCATCACTCCCTCGGCGATGATCGCCAGCTTCCACAACCCGAGCACGTGCCAGAAGGTGAGAGCCTCGCGGTCACGGCCGGTCGCGTCGAGATAGCCGCGTGCCATCTCGGCACGATCCGGGAAACCGGGCAGTGCCGAGGCCGGGAAGTCACCGCCGATGTCCTCGCCCGGTTCGACCCAGTAGGCGAGCAGGCTGCCCATGTCCGCCAGCGGATCCCCGAGAGTGGACAGCTCCCAGTCCAGTACGGCCACGATCTCGCCGGTGTCCGGGGCGGTGATCACATTGCGGAGGTGGAAATCGCCGTGCACGAGCGTCGTTTCGTGTTGTGGCGGTACGGCGGCGCCGAGCCGCCGGGTCAGATCGTCGATGCCGGGCAGCTCCCGGGTCCTGGACTGTTCCCACTGACGTGACCAGCGTTTGAGCTGCCGTTGCGCATAGGGCTTGTGGCCGGCCAGATCAGCCAGCCCCACCGCGTCCAGGTCGACGGCGTGAATACGGGCCAGCGTCCGGGTCAGCGACCCGGCGATGTCGCCGCGCTGCCCGGGCGTGAGCGAACGGGCGATCTCCATGGTGTCCACGACCCGGCCCTCGACGTACTGCATCAGTACCAGCGGCACCTCGCACACCTCGGAATCGGTTGTGGCAGCGAGTATCGCGGGCACCGGGACCGCGGTCGGGGCCAAGGCCGACATGATGCGTGACTCGCGCAGCACATCGTGGGCGGAGGCGAGCAGCTGGCCCAGCGGCGGGCGGCGCAGCACCCAGCGGTGACCGGCTTCGTCGCCGACCAGATATGTCAGATTGGATTGTCCCAGGCCGATCCGGGTGAAGGCCGGTGTGCCGGTGAGATCGGCGTCGTGGTCCGCGATCCAGCGGCGTACGGCGGCCGTGTCGAGCCCGGGGATCGGATTCGCGCCCGGGTTCATCGCATCGGCCGGAACGCCGCCGGATGCCCGAGGCGCTGACCGCCGTCGAGCACCATCACTTCACCGGTGACCCAGCTGGCCGCGTCGGAGACCAGGAACGCGATGGCCGCGCCGATGTCCTCGGGTTCGCCGATCCGATCCAGCGCCGTCGCGCCGGAGACGGCCGACTCGTGCTCACGCCAGAGCGCCTCGGCCAATTTGGTACGGACCACGCCCGGTGCGACCGCGTTCACGCGGACCTTCGGCGACAGCTCCAGCGCCATCTGCTTGGTGAGGTGGATCAGCGCGGCCTTGGACGCGTTGTACAGACCCAGATTCGCCTCGAATCCCATTCCGCCGATCGAGGCCGTGTTCACGATCGCGCCACCGTGCTCGCTCATCCACGCCTGGGCCGCCAGCGACGTCCACAGGATCGGCGCCCACACGTTGACATCGAAGATCTTCGCGAACCGCCCGTGATCCTGGGCGACGACCGGCCCGAACGCGGGATTGGTGCCGGCATTGTTGACCAGGATGTCGACGCTGCCGAACCGGTCGAGTGCGAGGTCGATACACGCCTGCGCGGCCTGCTCGTCCACCGCGTGTGCGCCGACACCGACCGCGGTACCGGTCACCTGCGCCGCGGCCGACTCGGCCGAGGCCTGCTCGCGGGCGGTGAGTACGACATTCGCACCCGCCGCGGCCAGCGCCTGCGCGGTCGCGAGCCCGATTCCGCGGGACGCGCCGGTGACGATCGCGGTGCGGCCGGTGAGATTCGTGGCCGCCATATCAGTTGCCCGCCTTGACTTCTCGGTATTTGCGCAGTTCCTGGCGGGCGATGGTGCGCTTGTGCACCTCGTCGGGGCCGTCGGCCAGCCGCAGGGTGCGCAGATGAGCCCACGCCATCGCCAGCGGGAAGTCGTCGGTCACACCGGCGCCGCCGTGGACCTGAATGGCCCGGTCGACGATCGTCAACGCGATCTGTGGCGCGGCCACCTTGATGGCCGCGATCTCGGTGCGGGCCTCCTTGTTGCCGACGGTGTCCATCAGATATGCGGTCTTGAGCGTCAGCAGCCGGATCATCTCGATATCGATGCGGGCCTCGGCGATCCAGTCCTGGATGTTGGCGTTCGCGGCGATGGGCTTACCGAAGGTGATGCGGGTACTCGCGCGGCGGCACAGCAATTCCAGTGCGCGCTCGGCCATTCCGATCGCGCGCATACAGTGGTGGATGCGGCCGGGTCCCAGACGCGCCTGACTGATGGCGAATCCCTCGCCCTCACCCGCGAGCACATCGGTGACCGGCACCCGGACATTGTCGAAGTCGATCTCGGCGTGGCCTTCCCGGTCCTGATAGCCGAATACCGGCAGCCCACGCATGACGGTGACACCCGGTGCGTCGATCGGCACGACCATCATCGACTGCTGCCGATGCGGAGCGGCGTCGGGATCGGTCTTGCCCATGACGATGAGCACCGTGCAGTGCGGGTGCAGGGCGTTGGAGGCGAACCACTTGCGGCCGTTGAGAACATACTCGTCGCCGTCGCGGACCATCGACAGCTCGACATTGGTGGCATCGGAGCTGGCGACGGCGGGCTCGGTCATCGCGAAAGCCGAGCGGATGGTGCCGGCCAGCAGTGGCTTCAGGTATTTCTCGTGGTGCTCTTCGGTTCCGAAGAGGGTGAACACCTCCATAT
This sequence comes from Nocardia sp. NPDC052254, assembly GCF_040679495.1. Lineage (NCBI taxonomy): Bacteria > Bacillati > Actinomycetota > Actinomycetes > Mycobacteriales > Nocardiaceae > Nocardia > Nocardia sp. NPDC052254. The sequence continues at coordinate 45,504 of NZ_JBFAUW010000001.1, forward strand.
TTCCGGTGTCGGGCGCGTTGCAATTGCAGACCTCCGGCGCCAGATGGCTGCGGCCCATGATCTCGGCCAGCGGTGCGTATTCGAGATTGGTCAATCCCGGCCCCCACTCGGGATGTGGATGGAACAGATTCCACAGTCCGCGCCGCTGCGCCTCGGCCTTGAGTTCCTCGAGAATCGGCGGCTGGAAATGCGGATCACCGGCGGCGCGCATCTGTTCGTCGTAGACGGCCTCGGCCGGATAGATGTGCGAGTCCATGAACTCCAGCAGCCGGGTGCGATAGTCCTCGGCCCGCTCGGATATGTCGAACATCGACATGTGATCTCCTGGTCGTCGTGAAAGCTGTTGTCGGGATTCAGTTCTCGTCGAGCAAGCTGCGCTGGTAGCGGCGCATTCCGCCCAGCCACCGGTCGTAGTCCGAACCCTTGCGCCGATACATCTCGAGCACGCCGGGATGCGGCAGGATCAAGAACTGCTCGGCCTCGACCGCCGCCAGTACCACCTCGGCGACCTGTGCGGGTGTGAGGACTTCTCCCGCGGCCGTGACCGCACGGGTGGAGACCTCGCCGAGCGCGTCGCCGGAGTCGCGACCGGCGTAGAGCAGGGGAGTCTCGACCCCCATCGGGCACAGGCAGCTGACCCGGATCCCCTGGTCGCCGTAGGTGACCGAGAGCCATTCGGCGAATCCCACCGCGGCGTGCTTGGTGACCGAATAGGTCGCCGATCCGATCTGGGTGAGCAGTCCGGCCGCCGACGCCGTGCTGACGAAGTAGCCCGCGCCACGTTCGAGCCAGCCGGGGACGAGTTGCTTCGCCGCCCGGATGTGCGCGCGCACGTTCACATCGAAGGATCGGTCCCAATCCGCTTCGGCGACATCGAGTCCCACCGCACCGGCGATACCGGCGTTGGCGAAGTACAGATCGACCGGCCCGAAGGATTGTTCGGCGGTGGCGATGAGCCCGGCGATGGCGTCCGGGTCGGCGACGTCGGCGCCGACCCCGACACACGCACCCGGCTGGGTCGCGGCCACTTCGCCGGCGACAGCCTTCGCCGCATCACCGTCGATATCGGCCACCAGCACCTGGGCTCCGGCGGCGGCGAGCCGGGCAGCGATCGCGCTGCCGATCCCGCCTGCACCGCCGGTCACGATGGCTACCTTCTGCGCAACCTGCACTGGCGTACCCCTGTTCGTCTGCGAGCTTTCGCTCACCGTAGTTGAGGTTGACGTCAAGTTCAATTCTGCTTGTGGTGAGCGCCGTACCTGGCTGTTGTAGCAGGTGCGGGTCCCGGCGGACGGGGAATCGGCGAGCGGTTCAGGATTTGGCGGGTATCCGCAGCGCGTTGACCCAGAGCTGGGTGGCGGTGTGGGTGAGCGCATCGATGTCGACCGGCCGGTCGACATCGTCGGCGGTGACGAAGTGGCCGAAGGCGAGCCGGCTGACCATGCCCGACAGTGCCCGCGAGGCGAGCACGGGATCCAGGCCGGTATCCGCGAGCCCGCGCCGCTGCAGTGATTCGATACTGCGCGCATTGCGGTCGATGAAGGCTTCGGCCCGGCGTTGTCGCAACACCCGGAATTCCGGGTCGATATTGGCGACCTGTTCCAGCAGGCCCATCAGCTTCGCATTGCGCTGATAGGCCTCGAAATAGGCGCGATTGCTCGCGGCCACGACCGCGGCCGGATCGTCGGCCTCGGGTACATGGGGCATACCGGGATGCAGCATGTCCTCCTGGGCGACCTCGAGGACCGCCGCGAAGATCTCCTCCTTGCTGGAGAAATAGGTGTAGAAGGTGCCGGAGGAGCAATTCGCCGCGGTGGTGATGTCGACCAGACGGGTGTCGAGATAGCCGCTGGTCTCGAAAACCCGGCGCGCCGCGGTGATCAATGCCGCGCGGGTACGCAGGCCGCGCTCGGTGCTCGGTAATTCCCGCAGCAGGGAAGTCCGCGCCATCGACGGCGCCGTAGCGTCGGCGGCGATGTCATCAGCAGACTTTCCCATGCAGCAGTTATAACTCACCACCGCTGGCGCGATCGACGCCGAGTCGTCGAAATCCTTTCTGGTCGACAAAAGCCCGGTTTGTCGTGAAGTTGTGATCTGATGGCTGATCTTGGTGGATCACCGGAGTTGGAGAGAATGTCCAGATTGCACAAGTTGTTGACCATCGCCGTCACGGCGGTGGCCGTCTCGCTGGTGGCGGTGCCGGTACAGGCCCAGGAACAGAAGCCGGAATACGCGCCCACCATGCTGGTACTGGACGCGTCCGGGTCGATGCAGGCCGCCGACCCCGGCGGCGGGACCAAGATGGACGCGGCCAAGGCCGCGGTGCACAGTTTCGTCGACGCCGCTCCGGCCGAGTCGAAGGTCGGCCTGACGGTCTACGGCACCGGTACGGGATCCTCCGACGCGGAGAAGGCCACCGGCTGCAAGGACGTGCAGACGCTGCGCAAGGCCGACATCATCGACCGCGGCGCGCTGAACACCGCCGTCGATGGCATCCGGGCCAGCGGCTACACCCCGATCGGCACCTCGTTGCGCACCGCCGCGCAATCTCTGCCCGAGTCCGGCCCCCGCTCGATCGTGCTGGTCTCCGATGGTGAGGACACCTGTGCGCCACCGGATCCCTGTGAGGTGGCCCAGGAGCTCAACAGCAAGGGCGCGAAAATCGTCGTCCACGCCATCGGATTCGGTGTCGACGAGGCCTCGCGCCGGCAGCTGACCTGTATCGCGCAGAAGACCGGCGGCACCTACACCGATGCCGTCGACGGCAAGTCGCTGGGGCGCATTCTGCCCCGGGTCAGTCAGGCCGCACTACGCAGCTACAAGCCACTCGGCACGCCGATCGCCGGTACCGCGGGCTATCGCGACGCCCCGGTCGCCACGCCCGGCCAGTACCTGGACACCATCGGTCAGCACGACACGAAGTACTACGCGATCGATGTGCCACAGGGCGCCATGGCGTATTTCAGCGCCACGATGGCCTTCCCGCACGTTCGACGAGAACAGCTCGACAACGACAACAGTGTGCTGTATCTGCGGGTGTACGGCGCGGATGGCCAGGACTGCAACGTATTCGAGTTCGAGCAGGTGGTGAACACCAGCGACGGTGTGGCCCTGACCGTCACCAAAGCCTGGGACGGAGCGACACAGAAGAAGTCGGGCAACAACACGAGCTCCGACAACTGCCGTGGCGGTGGCCGCTACTATTTCGCACCCGAATGGCACGGTGTCGCCGACCACATGCCACAGCAGCTGCCGATGGAGTTGCTGTTCGGCATCGAATCCGCGGCCACCGATCCGGGCCCGGCGTCATCGACGACCGCGGCGCAGTTCACCCGGCCGAGCGGCGATCCCGTACCGGTCGCGGGCGGCGGATCGTTCAATGCCGCGACGACGTTGAACGGTTCGGGCAGCTACTCCGACACCTTGCAGCGCGGTGAGTTCGTGTTCTACCGCGTCAAATTGGGCTGGGGGCAGAGCCTGGCGTATCGGGTGGACCTGGCCGCGGCCGGCGGGCAGGGACTCGATGGGGTCTCGACGACCACGACCACACTGTACTCACCGATCCGCGAGGAGATCGATCACGACTTCACCAGCTACAACGGTGAAGCGAACTCGATGCCCGCGAACGATCCCGCGCTGGCGACCGTGCCGGTGCGTTACCGCAACCGTGACACCGGGTTCGGCGATGCCAAGCGGGAGGGCCTCGACGGCTGGTACTACATCGCGGTCTCGCTGGGCCCCTCGCACACCGAGGGTGCCGGTGGGCCCGTGCCGATTCGCCTGGACCTGACCGTCGACGGCACCCCCGAGCCGGGGCCGGTCTACGAAACGTCCATGGCCGACGGCATATTCGGCGAGAACGCCACCCCGGCACCGCCGGTGACCGGGCCCGGGACGACGGTGGCCGACGTCGAGGACGGTGTCGACGACGGGGTGTCCGGGACGCTCGTCGTCCTGGTGATCGCCGGTGTGATCGTCCTGATCGCACTGCTGGTCGGCGCGGTATTGCTGGGACGGCGGACGGCCCGCCGGAAGTAACCGCTCCCGGCGACCTCACCGTCACCGATTACGTTGCACCACAACGTGTGCGAGGGTGGTGAGGTCGCCGGAAGCCAAGCCCGCGGGCAGGCTCGTGAGCGCTGCCCGCAGGGCTTGATCGGCTCGCTGCTGGGTCCGGTCACGCCCGCCGGCGGCGGCGACCAGTTCCGCGGCGCGGACGGCATCGGCTTCCGGCATCGGCTCCGGATCACGGTACATCCGGGCCAGTTCCGCACCCTCCGGCGTTCCCGAGCTCAGGGCACACACGATCGGGAAGGAACGCTTGTGCGCCCGCAGATCGCTGTACCGGGGTTTACCGGTGACCACCGGATCGCCCCAGATGTCGATGGCGTCGTCGACGAGCTGGAACGCCAGCCCCAGATTGCGGCCGAAGGTGTTCAGCGCGGCCACGGTCCGGGAATCGGCGCCGGCACACAGCCCGCCCAGCGCGCACGAACATCCCAGCAGCACAGCCGTTTTGCCCGCGGCCATCGACAGGTAGTCCTCGACGCTCACATCGGGCCGGGTCTCGAAATCGCAGTCCTGATACTGACCGTGGCACAGAGTCGCGGTGGTGCGTGCCAGCCGGATGATCGCCGCGGCGCCGGCATGTTCGGGGACCCCGCCGTCGGACAGTACGGCGAAGGCCAACGCCTGCAGAGCATCTCCCAGCAGAGTCGCATTCGTCGGACCCCAGACCCGCCATACCGTGGGCCGTCCGTGGCGCAGCGGATCGGCGTCCATCACGTCGTCGTGCACCAGCGAGAAGTTGTGCAGCAGTTCCACCGCCGCGCCGGCGTGCACGGTGTCGGCCACCGATCCGGCACAGGCGGCCGCGGCCGCCAGGGTGAGGGCGGGGCGCAGGCCCTTGCCGTGCGCACCGGCCTGCGGATTCCCCTCGGCGTCACACCAGCCGAAGTGATATCCGGCCATCCGGTCGAGGGGGTGGCCCAAGGTGGCCACCGCCGCGCGCAGCACCGGAGTGATCGCGGTGCGGGCGTCGGCGAGAAGTTCGCCGGCATCGCGCATCCCCGCGACGGTCTCGGCCGTGGGCCGCCCCCCGCGGACGCCATCGTGTGCCAGCCCACCGACCCGGCGTTCACTCGCGGGAACGTGGTGTGTCGGTGGATGACTGGTGGGTTTGGGTGATCGCATGACGGGCCCCGCTCGCTCGTGCACCTCCGACGGCGGCGCCGTGCGGCGCCCTCGGCAATGCCTGAAACACTATCGTCGCATTCGCGGACCGCGGGCGGAGGCACCGCAACAGTCGCGTGTGGCCGTTTCCGGATGTCGCGGCCGCCGGAAACGTCAGTCCGCCGTCTCGCGCAAGGTGGCGATCCCGGTGTCGAGCGCGGCTTCCAGAAACCCGATATCGCCGGTGGCCAGCAGGATGCCGACGCCGCCCTGTATCCCGGCCAGCAGTGCTGCCGCGGCCCGGTGCGGGTCGACCTGCCCGGAAACACCCCCGTCCGCCTGCATGATTCGCACACCGCGCTCGATGTCGCCGTGCCACTGCCGCAGTAGCTCCGCGGTCACCCGCTGGGCGCCCGGGGTGGTGCGGCCGAGTTCCGACATCAGGACCGACAGCGGGCAGAACTGCCCCTGGTGCCGGTAGCGGTCGACCACCACATCGCGCCAGCGTTGCCAGGCCGCCCAGGAATCCAGCGCGCCGAGATGGGGTTGCTGATCGGCGAGCACCGCATCGGCTTCGTGCTGGGCCACCGCGAGCAGCAGCTGGTCCTTACCGTCGGGAAAGTAATGGAACAGTTGGCTTTTCGAGGTGCCGGTGCGTGCTCGGATGTCGTCGAGCGTGGTCACGGCGACACCGCGGGCACGGATCTCGGCGGCGGCACCCTCGATGATGCGCTGCCGGGTGGCCGCACCCTTGGCCGTCAATGGACTCACCGGTCCATAGTAGGTCGATCACGCCGCCTTCGAGCGTGGCAGACCCCACTCGGCGGCGAGCAGCCGGTGCGACCGCAGCCGATCCTCGTGTCGGTGCGTGACGCTGGTGACCACCAGTTCGTCGGCGCCGGTGAGCTCCTGCAGCGCCGACAGCCGTTCGGCCACCGTCGCCGGTGCGCCGACGAACTGGGTGGTCACCCGATCGTGCACGAGGCGCTGCTGCTGTTCGGTCAATGCCGGCGCGGTGTCGGGATCGAGGTATTGCGCCGCACCGGCGCCGCTGCGGATGCTGTAGACCCAGTGACCGTAGGTCGAGGCGAGATGGGCCGCGGTCGCGTCGTCGTCGGCGACGACGACATCCGCCGACACCACCACGTACGGCCGTTCGAGGTGCGCGCAGGGCCGGAACGCGGCGCGGTAGGCCGCCACGGTCTCGACAACGGTGCCCGGGGAGACGTGGTAGTTGGCCGCGAACGGCAGGCCCAGTCGTCCGGCGAGCTGGGCACTCTCGCCGCCCGAACTGCCGAACAGCCAGATCTCGACATCGGCGTCCTCACCGGGGACGGCGTGCAGCGCAACATCTTTCGAGCTGCGATAGTTCCCGTCGAGCAGATCCCGGATCTCCCGGACCTGCAGTCCATAATCCAGCGGTTGTGTACCCGGCAGCTGTAATGCCTCGAAAGTCGCTGCCAGCCGGGCGGTGTCGAGAAGCCGTCCCGCGGTGAACGGCGGGGGGATCACGACGCCGTCGCGGACGCGCGTGGGCCGGTCCGGTACCGGAGCCGGTGGTACCCCGGCCGAGCGCACCTCGGCGATGCGGTGTGCCGACCGGCCCAAGCCCAGATCGAGCCGGCCCGGATACAGCGCATCGATGGTGCCGAACGCCTCGACCACCGCCGCCGAGGTGTGATGGCCCACCTGGACGGCCGCCGAACCGACCCGGATGGTGTCGGTGGCCGCCGCGATCAGTGCGATCAGTGTGGCGGGTGCCGACGAGGCGACCGCGACGAAATGATGTTCGGCGACCCAGAATCGGCGATAGCCCCACGCCTCGGCATGCCGGGCCAGATCGATCGTATTGCGCAGCGCCTGCTGGGCGGTGGATCCGGTGCTGATGGGGGACAGGTCGAGTACCGACAGCGGCACGGTCATGACGCTCGCACTCCTTCGGTGCCGTGCTGGGGATGGCGCAATCCGAGATGATCGCGCAGGGTCGTGCCGTGATATCCGGTGCGGAAGCTGCCCCGATCCTGCAGTTCCGGCACCACCTTCGCCACGAATTCGTCCAGACCCGCGGGGGTCAGATGCGGAACCAGGACGAATCCGTCGGCCGCGTCGGACTGCACGTATCGGTCGATCTCCGCGGCGACCTGCGCGGGCGTCCCGACGAACTGCTGGCGCGCGGTCACCTCGATGATCAGCTCGCGGATACTGAGGTTCTCCGCCGCGGCCCGTTCCCGCCAGGACCGCGCGACCTCGGCCGGATCCTTGGCGTGCCGGACCCGGCCGCGGGTGATGGTCGCGTTGTCGACCGGGTCGACATCGGGCAGTGGGCCGTCGGGATCGTACGCGGAAAGGTCACGGCCCCAGACCTGTTCGAGGAAGGCGATCGCCGTCTGCGGACCGACCTGGCGCAATCGGATGTCGTGCGCGCGCTCCTGTGCGTCGGCGGCGCTGTCACCGAGTACGAACGTCGCGGCGGGCAGGATCTTCAGATCGTCGCGGCCGCGGCCGTACTTGGCGAGCCGGGACTTCACATCGATGTAGAAGGCCTGGCCGTCCCCGAGTTCGCCGTGGCGGCTGAAAATGGCGTCGGCCTTGGCGGCGGCGAATTCGCGGCCCTCCTCGGAATCACCGGCCTGGATCTGGACCGGATACCCCTGCGGGCTCACCGGCAGGCCGAATGTGCCGTGGATGTCGAACTGTGTTCCGCGATAGGCGAATCGAGACGCCGGTACGCCGAATACTCCGCGTTCACGGTCGACGACCGGCGTCTCGCCGGCGCGACTGTCCCAGATCGCGCGGGTCGCGTCGATCACCTCCGCAGCGCGCGCGTATCGCTGTGCGTGCTCGAGATATCCACCGCGGCGGAAGTTCTCGCCGGTGAACGCATCCGAGGAGGTGACGGCGTTCCAGGCCGCCCGGCCGCCGGAGAGGTGATCGAGAGTGGCGAACTGCCGGGCCAATTCGAAGGGCTCGTTGAATGTCGTGTTGATGGTGCCGGCCAGGCCCAGTCGGGTGGTCACACCGGCGAGGGCATTGAGCACCGTGAAGGTGTCCGGGCGGCCCACCACATCGAGATCGAAGATCTGCCCCCGGTGTTCGCGCAGGCGCAGTCCCTCGGCGAGGAAGAAGAAGTCGAACAGGCCGCGTTCGGCGGTCCGTGCGAGATGGACGAACGAATCGAACTCGATCTGGCTCCCCGATTCGGGAACGCTCCACACCGTGGTGTTGTTCACCCCCGGAAAGTGCGCGGCCAGATGAATCTGCTTGCGTACCTGAGATTTCGGCATGGTCATCCTCGGGGGAGTGCGTAACGGGCAGCCGGACGGGCCAGGCCGAGCCGGGCGCGCAGGGTGCGCGCGGGCCGGACCAGGGCTCGGGTGAAGGCGGGCAGCGCCAGCGGCCGCAGCACCAGCCCGTCGGCGGCACACTCGCGCTGGACGTCCTCGAGCAGCGCCCCCAGTCCGCCTGTCGTCCCGAGAAAGCGCACCGAAGCCGGTGCGGCCGACCTGTCCCAGGAGTCGAGTTCGCGGAGTTCGGCGTGGGCCTGCTCCTCGGTGGGCGCCAGATGCACGTCGACATCGAGCAGGATCCGCACCTCATCGGGAGTCCGGCCCGCCGCCGCGATCGCGGCGCGCAACCGGCTGCGCAGCGCCGCGGCCTCGGCGAGATCGGGCGCGGCGATCCGGATGAGGTCGGCGCGGTGCACGGCCAGGCGGGTACCGGCCGCCGATCCGGCCCGCACGACGACCGGGGGTAGTCCCTGCGGTGGCCGCGGTGTGATCGACGGGCCCTTGACCGAGAAGTGCTCACCGGTGAAGTCGATGTGGTGCAGCCGGTGCCGGTCGACGAACCGCCCGGTCGCCTGATCGCGGATCTCGGCGTCGTCGTCCCAGCTGTCCCACAGCCGCGTCACCACCTCGATCGCCTCGTTCGCCTCCCGCCACAGCGAGGTGTCGTCCTGTTCGCCCTTGCGCCCGAACAGTCCGGCCTGCTCGGCGCCCGGTGAGACGGCGACCTCCCAGCCGGCCCGGCCGAAGGTGGCGTAATCGAGCGATGCGATCGCCTTGGAGATGTGGAACGGCTCGGTGTGGGTGACGGTGGCCTGTGGGACCAAGCCGACGGTCCGGGTGGCCGCGGCCGCGCGGGCGGCGAGCGCGACGGCATCGAGCGGCCCGAACCCGCCCGCACCGTGCGAGCCGAAGGAGTCGGGCAGGAAGGCCAGATCGAATCCCGCCCGATCGACCGCCGTGATCGCGTCGAGCCAGTACTCGGCCGTGAACAGTTCCTCGGCCCGGGAATCGGTGCGCCGCCACGACGCCGGGTGCACACCGGTGCCGGACAATTCCACCCCGAGCAGAGGCGGGAACGACGACATGGGAGAGGTCCTTTCGATCGACACGAGACACAGGGGTCGACACTGGGCCACGGCGTGTACGGGACGAGATGTTCCGCGACGCGCTGGATGGGCAGGAGCCCAAACTATGGGAAATACCTTGCGGCGTCAGCACTCTCGATCGCGGTGAATTCTATTCTTGCCCGCGGCGGCCGGGCGGGATTGCGAGCGGCCGGTACGGCACCGGAATCGGCTGGTCACCGCGCCCGCGAGTGCTTCCCCGATTCGGCCGGGCGAGCTTCTAAGGTGACCCCCATGCCCGACAGCGACGAGCGGATCATTCCCGCCGGGACACCGGCGGACGCGGCGGGGTGGCACGATCGCTGGCGTCGGTTCCGCTCGTCCCCGTATCTGCCCGCGACGGTGCTCGTGTTCATCCTGGCGGTGGCGGCCGGACTGTTCGCCGGCTCCTACACCTACATCCTGGCCAATCCGACCCCGCACCGTATTCCCGTCGCGGTGGTCGACGGCGATGCCGCGGTACCGGCCGCGGGCCGGGGTTTTCTCGACGCGATGGACCGGGGCCTGAACGGCGCGCTGCACGCGGTCGGCTACGAGACACCGGCATCCGCGCGGGCCGCCGTCGAGGCTCAGCGGGTCTTCGCGATTCTGGACGTGCGTGACGCCACCCGGGTGACCGTGGACGTGTCGGGCGCGTCGGGGTCGTCGGTGGCCGAGGTGGTGACCGAGTCGGCGACGGCCGCCGGAGGCGAGGCGCGGATCCCGGTCGTGGTCACCGACATCAATCCGCTGCAGCCGGGCGATCCGCGCGGTCTGGCGATCTTCTACATCACCCTCGCCGCGGTGATCATCGGGTTCGTGGGAGCCATCCAGCTCACTGTGCACGCGCGGTCGCTGGGCCCGTGGGAGCGGATCGGATTCACGGTGGCCTATGCGCTGCTGGGCGGGTTCGCGATCGCGGCGGTGGTCGACTGGTGGCTGGGCGCGCTGTCGTTACCGTTCCCGCAGTCGTGGGCGATCCTCACATTCACGATGTTCACCTCCGGCATGATCTTCTCCATGTTCAGCGCGTTGTTCGGGCGCTGGGCGATGATCCCGACCTGGGGTGTGATGGTGCTGCTGGGCAACCCGTCCTCGGGAGGCGCGGTCTCGTGGCCGCTGCTGCCCTCGGTACTCGGCGCGATCGGGCGCTGGCTGCCGCCGGGTGCTTCGGTCAATGCCCAGCACACGGCGGTGTACTTCCGCGGGCATCAGCATGTGCTGCCGTATCTGGTGCTGGCGGGCTGGGCGCTGGTGGCGTGTGTGGTGTTCTGGATCTGGCGCGACCGGCACCCGGAGGGGCCCGACCCGCGCGACACCGAGTGACCGGCCGCCGGTACCTCACGCGGATCGTTCGACCGGGCCTCGGCCCGCCGCGGTGCCCGGTATCGCTGCCAGCAGCTCTCGGGTGTACTCGTGCCCAGGCTGCCCGAAAAGCGCTGCCGCGGAAGCAATTTCGACTATCCGGCCCTGCCGCATCACCGCCACCCGATCGGCGACCCGGCGAACCACGGCAAGATCGTGGGAGATGAACAGATAGCCCAGGCCGAGTTCGGTTTGCAGCCGGTCCAGCAGGGCCAGAATCCGAGCCTGCACCGCGACATCGAGCGCCGACACCGGCTCGTCGAGAACGAGTACCTGCGGCCGCAACGCCAGCGCGCGTGCGATCGCCACCCGCTGCCGTTGCCCGCCCGACAGCTCGGCCGGGCGCCGATCTGCCAACTCGCCGGCCAGCGCCACCCGGCTCAGCAACTCGCGGACCCGCTCCCGGCGCACGTCCCGGCCGACACCGTTGGCCTGCAGCGGTTCTCCGATGATCTTGGCAACGCTCAGCACCGGATTCAAGGAGGCATCCGGGTTCTGGTGGACGACCTGGACCCGTCGCCGGAACTCTCGCAGTCGCGCACCGCGCAGCCCCGCGACGTCGTATCCGTCGAATTCGATCGTGCCCGCGTCCGGGGCGGTGAGCCGGGCCAGCATGCGGGCGGTGGTGGTCTTACCCGAGCCGGATTCGCCGACCACGGCCAGTGTTTCGCCACGATCGAGATCCAGCGAAACACCGTCGACCGCGTCGGTGCGGACACCGCGCGCGATCCGGAAGCTCTTGCGCAGCCCGGTCGCGACCAGCAGTGGCCGGTCCGTCCGCGCTCGCGCGGGTCGCAGCGGGGTGGCGGCATCGGGTGCGGCGGCGAGCAGCTGTGCGGTGTAGTCGTGTCGCGGATCGGTGAGAACGGTTGCGGTGGTGCCGGTTTCGACAATTCGGCCGTGACGCAGCACCACGATCCGGTCGGCCCGTTCGGCGGCCACGGCGAGGTCGTGGGTGATCAGCAGGACCGCGGTGCCCAGCTGTGCCGTACGGGTGGCCAGATGGTCGAGAATGCGGCGCTGCACGGTGACGTCCAGGGCGCTGGTCGGCTCGTCGGCGATCACCAGGTCGGGGGCGCAGGCCAAGGCGATGGCGATCAGTACCCGCTGGCGCTGTCCGCCGGACAGGTCCTGCGGATACTGCCGGGCCCGCAGCTCCGGCCGGTCCAGCCCCGCCTCGGTGAGCAGGCGCAGAGTGGCCGATCGTGCGGAGCGGCGATCGGCCCGCCGATGGATTCGCAGCACCTCGGCCACCTGATCGCCGATGCGCCGCACCGGATTCAGTGAGGTACCGGGATCCTGCGGCACCAGCCCGATGCGCGCACCGCGAATCGCGCGCAGAGTGGGGCCGGATGCGGTGTCGAGCCGGTGGCCGTCGAAGTCGACGGCGCCCGCCGCGACCGTCGCCGACGCCGGCAGCAGACCGATGATCGCGTGCGCGAGAGTGGACTTGCCCGAACCGGATTCACCGACCAGGGCCACCGTCTCGCCACGCGCGATCTCGAGGCTCACCCCCGCGACGGCCGCGGTGCGCTCGTCCGCGCCGTAGCGCACCCGCAGATCCGTGACCCGCAGTAACATCTCACCGTTCATCGTTGCTCCCGATCGTCCGTCCGAGGCGTTGCGCGGCCAGCACCACCGCGACGATCACCAGACCCGGCAGGGTGGTCATCCACCAGGCGAGCACGAGATAGTCGCGGCCCTCCGAAATCAGCGAACCCCACTCGGGGCTGGGCGGTGCCGCACCGTAACCGAGAAAACTCAGCGACGAGATCGCCAGCACCGCCACACCGAATTCGACCGCCGCCAGCGCGACGACGGGCGGGTAGGCGGTGCGCAGGATGTGCCGCAGCACCACGGTGTGCCAGCGCACACCCGAGGCGAAAGCGGCCTCCACATAGGGCGCACGCCTGACCCGCAGCACTTCCGCGCGCATCACCCGGGCGAAGCGGGCGACCAGCGCCACGCCGACCGCGACCGCGACGTTGCGGGTGCCCGGCCCCAGTACCGTGATGAGCACCAGCGCCGACAGCAGCTCCGGAATGGCAAGCAGCACATCGACACCGCGCATCACCACCGTGTCCAGAATTCCGCCCGCGGTGCCGCACACGAGTCCGATCGCCGAGCCGACGACGAGTCCCAGCGCGACGGCGAGGACGGTCGCCGACAAGGTCGCGGTGGCACCGTGCACCATCCGGGTGTACATGTCGCGGCCCAGATTGTCGGTGCCGAACCAGTGCTGCGGGCTGGGCCCGCGGAACTTCTCGGCCGGGACCGTCGTCCGCGGGTCCGCGCCGGCGAAAAGTGAAGGGACGAAGGCCCATCCGAGAACGATCGCGATCACGACGATCGACAGCGCGGGGCCTGCGATGGCCCGCAGGCGCTTCGGCGACGCCGTCGTGCGCAGGGCGGCGCCGCCGAACCGCAGCAGGGGCGATGTCTCAGACATCCGCGCCCACCGTCACGCGGACGCCCGCGACGCGGGGGTCGAGCAGCGGATAGCTCAGATCGACCACCAGGTTCACCACCACGAACGCCAGCGCGGCGACCAGCACGATGCCCTGCACCACCGGAATGTCCTGGTGCAGTACCGCGTTCTGGGTGAGCCGCCCCAGTCCGGCACGCGAGAACACCGTCTCGACGACCACCGATCCCGCCAGGACGGTACCCACCCACATGCCCGCCACGGTGAACGCCGGTCCGGCCGCGGCGCGCAGCACATGGTGTCGTTGCACCCAGGCCCGCGAGGCGCCCTTGGCGAAGGCGACCTCGACGAACGGCTGGCGCCAGGTGGCGGCCAGACCGCTGTACAACACCTGTGCGATGACCGCGCCCACCGGAACGGCGAGGGTGACCGCGGGCAGGATCGTCGCGGGCAATCCGGTCCCGCCGAACGCGGGCACGAGCCGCAGCCGGAACGAGAACAACTGCAGCAGGAGAAGTCCCACCCAGAAGGTGGGCATCGCCGCGCCGATCGGCGGCAGCGCCGTCAGCAGATTCCGTAACCACGGCCGCCGGGTGTAGGACGCGGCCAGGGCCAGTGCGCCGCCGAGCACGATCGCCAGCAGCAGGGCGAGCCCGGCCAGCGCCAGCGTGGCGGGAATCGACTGTGCCAGTGCGCCCGTCACCGGTTGCCCGGTGTTCAGCGAGTGGCCGAGGTCGCCCCGCACGGCGTGGGTGAGCGCGGTCCAATACTGTTCCGGCACCGAGCGATCCAGCCCGTACCTGGCCTTCAACTCGGCGATCGCGGCCGGGTCGGGGACCGCGCCCGGATCCGCGTCGACGGCCATCTGTACCGGATCCGACGGCAGCAGGAACAGCACCGCGAAGGAGACGGTGAAGGCCGCCCACAGCACTCCGGCGGCCTGCAGGACGCGCACGATCACATACCGGGTCAGCGGATTCATCGGGTACTCAGCCAGGTGTCGTGGAACTGCAGCCGCGCCGAGGCCTCGAACCTCAGGTCGTGCACGGCGGCCGAGCGTCCGATCGCTTGCGACAGTTCGATGGTCGGCAGCCACAGCCCGTTGTCGATCACCGACCGCTGGGCCGCGGCGACGAGTGCGCCGCGCGCCGCCGGATCGGTGGTCGAGAGTTGGTCGGCGAGCGCTCGATCCAGTGCTGCGATGGGCTCGCGCTGGTTGAGATTCCGCTGGCCCCGGCCGAAGGTGGTGCGCAGGATGTCGCCGTCCGCGCGAGTGGTGTTGTAGTAGGTGGTGTCGAAATCTCCGGCATTCTGCCGCGCCGTGTATTCCCCCGCGGCCGCGAGTTCGAGCCGCAGATCCACCCCGATGGAGCGTAGTTGCTGCTGGACCAGTTCGAGCGTTGCCCGATTGGCGGCGAACGCGGTGCTGAACAGCACGCCGAACGACAGTCGACGCCCGTCCTTCACGCGGATACCGTCGCCGCCGGGCGCCCATCCGGCGTTGTCGAGGAGGTGGCGGGCCTGCTCCGGGTCGTAGCCGATCGAGTTCGAAAGATCCACGTATCCGGGCGTTTTCGAGGCGAGTGCTCCGGTCGCCGGCAGGAACTGTGGTCCCAGGACCGTATCCACCAGCTGTGTGCGGTCGATTCCGTGCAACAGGGCTTGGCGCACCGCGGCGTCCGACAGCGGTGCCCGGCTCAGATTCGGCTGCAGTCCGAACGGGACGCCCGGATTCGAGGCGAACTGCACCTCGGCGCCGGTCGCCTCGAGCTGCGGAACATCCTGTGGCAGTGCGTCACTGACGGCATCGAGCTGATTCGACGACAGGCTTCCGGTACGTACGCCGGCCTCGGGAACCACCGTGAATTCGATGCGATCCAGATACGCCTCACCAGGGTGTGCGAAGACCGCCGAACCCCATCGGTAACCGGGACGTCTGGCCAGGGTCGCGGAGATGTCCTGCCGGTATCCCGCGTAGACGAACGGGCCGCTGCCGATATCGTCGCCGAGGCAGCGCTGTTCGGCCGGTTTCGCCGTGGTGACATCGGCGAGAATGCCCAGCTGTGGCGTCGAGGACGCCTGCAGGAATTGGGCATTCGGCGCGTCGAAGCGAATGTCGGCGGTGAGGGGATCGATCACCGTGGTGCCCGCGTAGCCGGCCAGATAACTGGCCCCCAGCGGCGCTTTCGCCGTGGTGAGGGTGTGGGCGATGGCGTCGAAGTTCTTCTGCACGGAGGTGGCGGTCAGCGGCGTGCCGTCGCTGAAGGTGACATCCGGCCGTAGATGGAATGTGAAGCTCTTCGCGTCCGGGCTCACCTGCCAGCTGGTGGCCAGCCACGGTGTGATCTCGCCGGTCGCCGGGTTCTGATCGGTGAGCGAGTCCACGATCTGCCGAGTCACGTAGAGGGTCTGGTTGGTGCCGGCCTGGGCCGGGTCCGAGCAGGTCGGAGCCTGGGACAGTCCGTAACGCAGGGTGCCTCCCGGCTGCGGTGGACCGGCATCGCCACCGCCGGAGGCGGGTGTGCAGGCGGCGATCGCCAGCGTCGCGGTGACCGCGCTCGCCAGCGAGAGGATTCGTTTCATTCGGTGACTCCGAGAGGATCGATACGGCGGGCGGCCGGCGCCGCGACCCGGGCCGGTGGGTCGGCGTCGGCAGCAGGAATTTCAGGCGGGAACGGGCCCGCTGGGTATCGGCCGATACCGCAATCCGGAACGGGCCGGGCCGTACCCACCGTCGCGCCCGAACCGGCTGCGGCGCAGCGGTATTGCGGCCGAGCGTGTCGGGTACTTCTCGAACGCGTGCACGAGCGGTCCGGACGGCGACGACACCGCCGGCTCGAGGGCGGTGTATCCGGCGCGGCGGGACAGGGCGACCGCTTCCGGTTGCCGTGGGCCGGTGGTGAGGAGGATCCGGCGATAGCCGCGGCGCAGCGCCTCGGCCTCGAGTTCGGCGAGGACGAGACTCGCCAGCCCGCGGCGGCGGTGTTCGGGCGCGGTCCAGATGCGCTCGAGCTCGGCGGTCCGTTCGTCGTGGCGTCGGAACGCCCCGCCCGCGACGGGTTCGCCGTCCTCGACGACCACCAGCAGATCACCGTGCGGGGCCGCGAAATCGGCGGCCGGGTGGTTCACCAGATCCGCGTGCACCGCACCGGCGCTGCCGCCGTAGCGGCCGCTGTATTCGATGGCCAGTCCGGCGAGCAGCGGCGCGACCATCGGATCGTTCCGGTGGACGTGAAAAACGGTGCGTACCATGATATTTCCTCCATCGGTCCCGGCGGTAGCACCCACACCCCGCAGGGGGTTGCTGCGACGTCGGCGAGCCGGGTCTCTCGATCGCTCTGGATGGGCGGAATGTCACGCTAGGCGAATCTCGATGCGCGGTCAGCACTCTGGATCGGGCTGAATCCAATCCTTGTCGCGGACATCGCGCGGCGATGTCATGACCGATGTCGCACGGATCCGGCGATCGCGCGCAACGCGGCCACCGGATCCCATGGCCCCGGCCGACCTCGGGTCAGTGGATAGCAGGCGAACCCGAGCGTCATCGCGCTGAAATGGCCGATGTCGGTGAAGGTTCGGTTCGAGAACACCGGAATCGCGTAGAAGACGATCACCCCGACGAGATAGAGGTAGCGCCACGGCGACGCGATCCGGTACACCAGCACCGCCACCACACCCGCGAGGGCATAACTCACCCCGTAATCGAGAGTGTTCACCGCCGATGGCGGTGCGTACCCGTGACGGATGGCCCAGTAGAGCACGCCTTCGCTGATGTAGGTCGCGCCCACATGGGCGATCACCAGCACGATCAGCCAGCGCAGCGTTCCCAGCCAGCGCTCGGCCTGAGCGTGGAAGATGCTGTAGGTGACCGCGTACCCGAGCCAGCCGCCGCCCGCGAGCCAGAAGGCGCTGGTGACCAGCACCCGGAACGGATCCTCTCGCAGGTGGTGCAGATTGGTCGACCGGTTGCCGAGCAGGATCTGCGCGTCCTGCGGCGACAGGTGCCGCACCACCACGGTGGACACCAGCAGGATGGCCAGCCAGATGTAGGTCCCCGGCGCACTGCGCACATAGCGTCCGACCGTGACCGGCACGCTTTTCCATCGCAGGCCTGTTCTCGACATCGGATACCTTCCTGGCGATCCGCGGTTCACCCCAACTGTCGGCCGTCGCCGCGATCCCGGAATCACCCGGATGGGGTGAGACGGCCACACCGTGCGGAATGCCGCTAATCCGACAAAATGCCTGGTCCGGGAATGCCGGGCGCGCGAAGTCGGGCGCCGACACGTACTCTGCTGCTGCGGCGCGAAACCGGATTCGTGGTGTCCACTGGAGATGGTGGTTTCCGGTGGGCGCAGCGCATGCGTGGGTGGCGAGCAGAGGGCGGTGATGGCGTGCGTGGACGTCGATCTCTACTGGTGGTGTCGGCGATCATGGCGGCGATCGTCGTCGCGGCCACGGGTTGCGGAGACTCCGGCGGTGGTTCCTCGTCGGCACCGGGGGCCAAGGCCCCGGAATTCACCGCGCCGGCCACCATCGATGTGCCCGCGGCCGATCACGGACCGCTCAATCCGTCGGCGCCGATCGTGGTGAATTCCGCCGACGGGATGCTCACCGCGGTCACCGTCACCGATGCCGACGGCAAGCCCGTGAACGGCGCCTACGCCGCGGACCGGCACAGCTGGACCTCCAAGGACCCGCTCGGTTACGGGGTGAGCTATCGCGTCGCCGCCGAGGCGGTGGATCTGGCCCAGATCGCGACCGACAAGACCTTCACCGTGAACACGATCGACGCCGCGCACAAGGCCTACGCCAATGTGGTCCCGGCACCGGATGTGGTGGCCGACACCGGAATCGGGGTCGGCCAGCCGATGGTGTTCCAGTTCACCGCGCCGGTGTCGGACAAGGTGGAAGCACAGAAGCATCTGAAGATCTCGGTCACGCCGGAGCAGCCGGGCGCCTGGTACTGGGTCGACGACAAGGATGTGCACTTCCGCCCGGCGCAGTACTGGCAGCCGGGCACCAGGATCCACATCGAGGCCGACGTCTTCGGTGTCGATCTCGGCGGCGGGGTCTTCGGCGCGGAGAACAACAGTGCCGACTACACCGTGCACGACGCCTGGGTCGCGAAGGCGGACGGTGCTACCGAACAGTTGACGATCTTCCGCAACGGCGCGCAGGTGAACCAGATGCCGATGAGTCTCGGTTCCCCCGGATTCCCGTCCCACGAGGGACCGCACGTGATTTCGGAGAAGTCGCCCTCGATCGTCATGGACTCCTGTACCTACGGTGTGTGCCAGGGCCAGGCCGGTTACTACCGGGAAACGGTCGATCTGGACGAGCGCATATCCAACGACGGTGAGTTCGTGCACTCGGCACCGTGGTCGGTCGGGCAGCAAGGATCCAGCAATGTCTCACACGGCTGCGTGAATCTGGCGCCGGACAACGCCCAGTGGTTCTTCGACCACTTCGGGATCGGCGACGTCGTCGAGATCACCAACTCCGGTGGCCCCACGCTGCCGGTCTGGGACACCTACGGTGACTGGGAGGTGCCGTGGGACGTCTGGCAGGCGGGTAACGCGACCAGCTGACCGGCATCGCTACCATCGAGGAATGGTGGCCAAGAGTGTACGAATCGTTCCGTTGCTGGCCCTGCTGGCCACGGGTGCCGCCTGCTCGGCGGGGACCGACGCCGCGGCACCGGACTCCGGATCGGCGTCACCGGTGGGGCACAGCTATGAATCGACCACGGTCGAGGGGCCGCAGATCCCCGGCGCCGGGCCTCTACGGCTCACCTTCGGCGAACCCGACCGCATCAGCGCGAACGCCGGCTGCAACACCCTGATGGGCACGGCCGACCTGTCCGGCGGCATCATGCGCACCGGCCCGTTCGCGAGCACCCGGATGGCGTGTCTGGGCGATCGTGCGGGCGCCGACGACTGGGCGACGGCGCTGCTGCAGGCGAAGCCGTCGTGGAGTCTCGACGGCGCGACGCTGACGCTGCGGACCGGCGATCGCACGGTCACCCTGCAGCAGACGGCGAACGAGAAATGAGCCGCGCCGATATCGCCGCGTGCTTTCGGCCGCGCCGCACAGTCGACGACTGTGCGGCGAATGCACCGGGCTCGTCATCGCGGGCTGCCGCCGGGTAGCCGGCGCCCCGTCGCCGGTACTCGCCGATGCCGTCGGTGCCCGCGGGGCGCGGCCGAGTTGCCGAGCCGATGCGGCCGATAGAAATGGTTGTGCGAGAGCATGTTTCGGTTTCTTTCACAGGGGTATCAATGGGGGCGAAGTGGCCCAGGTGATTCGGTTCGGGCTGGTGCGTTTCGGATCTTCGAGCGCCGCATCATCTCTCGCGCGGCGTCGCTAGCAGGTTGTTCGCCGCAACGTCGAGATTTTTGTGGCCGGGGACGGCAGGATGGCGAGTATGCGCGCACTGATTCAACTCCGTCCCTCGTCCGATCTGATTGCCGCAGTAGCCGATCCGAACGTTTCGGTGGCCGCCTCCGATGTCACGGGGGAGCTTCCGGGATTCGATCTCGACCAGTCCTTCAACCCGTTGTCGCTGCCCGGGCCCGCCGGTGCGGCCCAGGCGGTCGCCGCGGATTCGGTGGTGGTGCGTGGCGAGATCGCCGACGCCGAACTCGATGCCACCCTCGCGCGGCTCGGTCGCAGCGCCGCCGTCGTGGGCGTCTTCTCCGATCCCCGGATCGAGAACAACCTCACCTGCGGTGGTGACCAGGCCGTCGGCACCGGTGGCGATGTGCAGAAGTTGCTGCACAGCGGCGATCTCGGGACCGCGGGCATGGATGGCCGGGCCGTCGCGCTGGCCATCGTCGACACCGGTATCAATGTCGCACGCGTACAGGAGGTTCGCGGGGGACAGGTGAACATCGACGCCGCCCGTAGCTGGAACCCGCCGGGTGTCACCGGTACCGCTGGCCAGTTCCCGGTCGCACACGGCTCGATGTGCGCCTATGACGTGCTGCTGTCCGCGCCCCAGGCCGTACTGCTGGACATTCCGGTGCTGCAGAGCAAGAAGCAGGGCGGCACGCAGATGGATGGGTTGCTGTCCGATGCGCTCGCGGGGTTCGCGCATCTGCGCACGGTGCTCACCGATCAGCCGGAAGCGAGCCGCGCCCTGGTGGTCAGCAACAGCTGGGGTTCGTTCTCGCCCGACTGGGATTTCCCGGTGGGCCAGCCCGGTAACTACTCCGACAATCCGTCGCACCCGTTCAATGTGATCGTCGGCTCGCTCGAATCCGCGGGTGCCGACATCTTGTTCGCGGCGGGCAACTGCGGCCGCGACTGCCCGGACGGACGCTGCGCCTACAAGGAACGCCCGATCGGCGGCGCCAATTCGCATCCCAGCGTGCTGAGTATCGGCGGTGTGGACACCAAGGGTCAGCGGGTCGGCTACTCCTCGCAGGGGCCCGGCCGGCTGGCCGACCGCAAACCCGACATCTGCGCGTACACCCACTTCCTCGGCTCGAAGGTGTTCGGCGACACCGAGCCCGACACCGGCACCTCGGCGGCGTGCCCGGTCGCGGCGGGCCTGGTGGCCGCGATCCGCACGGTGTACCCGGCGAGCAAGGTGTCGCCCGCGCAGCTGCGTGCGGTACTGCAGCGCACCGCCGCCGCACAACCGGGCGGATACGACTACGACTACGGATACGGTGTCCTCGACGCCGCGGCGGTGCTCGCCGATCTGAAGAACACCGACGTCCGCGCGTAACCTGAACCCATGCCGTTGCTGACCGTCCGGCTGTCCGCCGATGCCACTCTGACGGCGGCCCTGAGTGCGCTGGAGCTCACCGACGACGAGGTCGATCTCGATTTCGGCCTCGTCGCGGTGGATCCGGACCAGCAGCTCTACGCCCTGCGGGTGACCGACTCCGCCGCGAGCCGGTTCGTGGCCGGTGATTGCGGTGCGGCAGAGGTTTTCGCCGATCCGCGCATAGGTCCCGCCGCCTCGTCACCGGACGATCACGCTGACGAGGACATCTGATCACCGCGATATGCCGGTGACAGCAAGTTAATGTAACTCCGAGTTACATGTAAATTTCCCCCGCCCGAATGGGCTGCGGTCACTATACCCACACCCCGCCGCACAGTGAAACCGCGGCCGCGGCACAGGCCGGAATCGGGCCGGCTCCGCCGCGGCGCTACCGGATCGCCGCGTCGGCGGGGCGGTGTTCGGCCGGTGAGTTCGACACCAGGGTGTGGTTGTTGTAACCGGCGATGGATTCGGTCAGCGCGGACACGGTGTCGTGATGCAGGGTCGACTTGATGTGCGCCAGCACCGGTCCGCGGGTGTGGGCGAGTCGCTCGCCATAGCGCACCGCGGACGGCAGCACGTCGGATTCGGCGGCGATCGCGTCGACCAGATCGGCGGCCAGGGCCGCGCCGCCGCCGTATCGCTGCCCGGACACCAGTGCGTGATGGGCGATGTGCGCCGGCACGCGGGACCGCATCAGCTCGACCGAACCGCGCGCGTAGTCCGCGCCGAGAGTGACACCGGGAAAACAGATGTATCCACGGTCGGCGCGCATGACCCGGTAGTCGTGGGCCGCGGTGAGAAATGCCCCGGCGCCGAAGGCGTGCCCGTTCACCGCGGCCACGGTCGGCATCGGCAACGTGAGAATGCGGGCGAGCAACCCCTGGACCTCGGTGAGGTAACGGTCGATGTGATCGGGATTGGCGGCGCCCCATTCGAGATCCGCGCCGGTCGAGTAGAACTTGCCCGCACCCACCGTCACCAGGGCGGCCGGACCCTGTGATGCCTCGGCTTCGTCGATCATGGCGTGCAGGGCGGCGAGCCAATCGGGGTGGAAACGGTTCTCGGTGTCGCGTTCCCCCTCCTCGCCCAGATGCACGATGTACACGGACCCTTCTCGACGCAGATGAGGCACGCCGGGCAATCTAGCGGTTATCGGTGTCGGATCGGTGTCGACACACCGGGATCGTGCCGGGGCCGTCGTAGCATCATGTGCGACCGATGACGTCCACGGCGAGCCGCCGACCGGTGCGTTGCGCGCACCTCGAGCTCTCGTCCGGGTGCCGAACACAGCCGAACGGCACCGCCGCCGGGGTCGACCCGGTAGCGTGGCGCCGCGCACCGCCGCTATCGAAGCGCCCTTGCGGGTTTCGTGTACCGATGGTTCAACATTTCGAAAGGAATTGTATGCCAAAGGATTTGACGCAGTTGCAATTGCTCACGGAGCTCGAGCCCGTGGTCGCCACCACCCTCGATCGGCATCTGGCGACGGCGAAGGAATGGCATCCGCACGACTACGTGCCGTGGGACGAGGGCCGTAACTTCGCCGCCATGGGCGGGGTCGACTGGGAGCCCGGACAATCCCGATTGTCCGAAGTGGCCAAGGTAGCGATGATCACCAATCTGCTCACCGAGGACAATCTGCCCTCCTATCACCGGACCATTTCCGAGCATTTCTCCAGCGACGGCGCATGGGGCACCTGGGTCGGGCGCTGGACCGCCGAGGAGAACCGGCACGCCATCGCCATGCGCGACTATCTCGTCGTGACCCGCGGGGTGGACCCGGTGGCGCTGGAGAACGACCGGATGGTGCACATGACTCGCGGCGTCCACGCGCCCGACGATTTCGGTGGCGTCCTCGACCAGGTCTCCTACGTGACCTTCCAGGAGCTGGCGACCCGGATCAGCCACCGTGCCACCGGCCGCGTCTGCGGTGACCCGATCGCCGACCGTATGCTCGCCCGGATCGCGACCGACGAGAACCTGCACATGGTCTTCTATCGCACGCTCACCGCCGCGGCCTTCGATCTGTCGCCGGATCAGACGATCGAATCGGTCACCAAGATCGCCAAGAGTTTCGCGATGCCCGGTACCGGGATGCCGAACTGGCGCCGCAACGGTGTGCTGATGGTCAAGCACGGAATCTACGATCTGCGCCAGCATCTCGACGAGGTCCTCAACCCGGTACTGCGGAGCTGGAACGTCTTCGACCGCACCGATTTCACCGCCCGCGGCGAGCGCAGCCGCGAGGAACTCGCGGAATATCTCGAGAAGCTCGGCCGCGACGTCATTCGTTTCGAGGAGCAGCGCGCCCGCATCCTGGCGCGAGAGGCCGCCAAGGCCGAAGGGCGCAATCCGATCAAGGTGTAGCGGCGTCGTGTGGAAGTCGCTGTGCACCATCGGCTTTCACACGACCACGGGCACCCCCTCGATTCTCGCCCCGGTGCGCCCCCACCCGACGCCGACGTCCGGATGACCGCGGACGTCGGCATTCACGTGCGGTGCCGGCCCTGAGCACGCGGGTGACAACCGATCCCGACCGGCGGTCCCAGTGGGCGGAATCCGGCGACGGTCGCGCGTCACTCGTTGGTATCACGGACCCTATTGCTTCGGCAGCGGCGCGATCGATAGGGATTTCCATGCAGGATCTGTTCGACAACACCGATATGACCGGTCTGGCCGCGGCGATCGCGGACGGCGAGGTATCGGCCGGAGACGTGGTCGAATTCAGCCTGGGCCGGATGCGGGAGCGCAATCCCGCGATCAACGCGGTCGTCAGCGAGTGTGGCGAGCAGGCACGCCGGGAGGTGGCCGCCGGACTGCCGCAGGGTCCGCTGCGCGGCATCCCGTTCGTGATCAAGGACCTCCACATGGACGTCGCCGGTCTGCCGACCACCAACGGTTCCAGGCTGTTCGCCGACGCCGTGGCCACCGCGGATTCGGAACTGGTCGCGCGGTACCGCCGTGCCGGTATGGTGATCATCGGAAAGACGAATGCGCCCGAGTTCGGGCTGAACGCCAGTACCGAGCCGCAGCTGTCCGGGCCGACCCGAAATCCGCGCCGCCGCACCCATTCCGCGGGTGGCTCCTCGGGCGGTTCGGCGGCGGCGGTCGCGAGCGGTATCGTGCCCGCCGGTCAGGCGAGTGACGGCGGTGGGTCGATCCGGATCCCGGCATCGGCCTGCGGACTGGTGGGGCTCAAGCCGAGCCGGGGACGGGTGCCCGCGTTCCCCGCGCGCAATCTGCTGGCGGCGCCGATGACCGTCAATCATGCGCTGACTCGCAGCGTCCGGGATTCGGCGCTGTTGCTCGACATCGCCGCGGGCCCCGTCGCGGGCGATCCGTATGTCATCGCCGCGGCGTCGGCACCCTACGTCGATGTCGTGGGCACCGACCCCGGACGCTTGCGGATCGGCATCGCCACCACACTGCCCTCGGGTGCCGAGGTACATCCGGATTGTGTTGCCGTGGCGCGGGATATCGCCGGGGTGCTCTCCGATCTCGGTCACGATGTCCGCGACGAGGCTCCCGACTTCCCGGTCGCGGAAATCATGAGCGGCCTGCACCATCTGATGGCGGTCCCGGTCGCCGCGGACGTGAACAACCGGCTGGCCGCCCTCGGGCGTGCACTGCGCGACGACGATCTCGAACCGATGACCCGTGTGATCTACGATCACGCCGAGCGGACCGGTGCGGGGGAGTACCTCGAGGCGCTGCGCGACCTCGAGAAGGCCGCGACCATGCTCGGAGACTATTTCGGCGCCCACGATCTGCTGCTGACCCCGACACTGGGCACGGTGGTCCCGTCGCTGGGACTGCTCGACACCACCGACCCGGCGTCGCTGTGGGAGCACGGGATGTCGTTCAGCGGGCTGACCAGCCCGTTCAATGTGACCGGGCAGCCGGCGATCTCGCTGCCCCTGGGAACCGACAGTTCCGGAATGCCGGTCGGTGTTCAGCTGGTCGCCGCGTTCGGACGCGAAGATCTGCTGCTGCAGGCCGCGGCCCAGCTCGAGGCGGCCCGGCCCTGGAACATCGCGCCGGTGTGGCCGCCTGCCGAGTGAGAAGCGCCGTCGCGCAACGTCTAGGCGAATCCGCTCGTGATGAAGGTCGCGGCCGCAGTCGTCCAGGTGACATCGGTGCCCGGCATGTCCTTGGCGGGATACAGCACGTGCTGGCCCTCGGGATAGGGGGTCAGGTAGCCGATCACGCCGTTGATCGCTGCCGCGTACCGGGCGAGGTTGGCCAGCGGGTTGAGCATCAGGAATTGCAGGAGCTGGGCGAAGATCAGATAACTCGCGTTGCCCAGCCGTGCGCCCTCGACGAACGAGAACGGCGAGATCCCCACGGCGATGATGCGCAGCGGCGAATCGCCGGGTGACGCGGTGATGATGTCGCCGGGATTCGCGTACTCGCGGGTCGCGACCCCGGCGGGCCAGCCACCGTGCTGGCCGTACAGTCCGAAAGTCGTGGGCGGGCACAGGTTGTTCACCGAATCTCCCGCTCGGCGCAGCGGGTTGGCGAGGAACACGGCGAAGGCGATCTCGAGCGGACTGCCGTCGGTATTGGTGTACTTCCCCGACGCGACGCCCTCGAGAATCCGGCTCGCGCAGATGCCGCCGAGCGAATAGCTCAACAGCCCACAGACATTCGGCGACTGCTGGATCGCCTGCACACCGGCCGCGGTGCCCAGCTGGACCGAGGTTTCCAGGGACGGTCCCCACAGATTCGGATCGGGCCCCACCGACGCGGGCCAGTCCGGTTCGAAGAAACTGAAGCTGTCGGTCGGTAGCAGGTCGGTCACCGCGGCCAGCAGCCCCGCGGGCGATCCGTCGGCGTTTCGTGTCTCGCCGGTTCCTCGCAACGTGATGATGTCGATCATCGGGTCCTCCTCACCCGCGCCGAAACTCCCCGCGACGTCATCCACGGTAGACCCGTGACGCCCGCTACGGCCACCGATTACGCCGCATATCCTCCGGCGTGCCCGGGTTGTGATGACGGCGTTCCCCCTGTGCGTGCGCCCGCCTGCGGAGTACGGTCGGCAAGTGTGAGTCGAAGTCCGATGATGTGGTGGCTGATCGCCCTGACCGCCGTGTCCGTTGCCGGGTGCGGCCAGCAGCCGGCGGCCGAATCCAGGGGTGACACCGCGGGTTCGGCGTCGCACGCGGGTTCGCTGCCGCAGGACGGCGCCGCACCCGCCCCACAGAACGCCGATGCCGTTGTGCCGCAATGCCGGACAGCGGATCTGTCGGCGGCGGCGGGCCCGGCACAGGCGGCGGCGGGAACGGTGGCCTTCCCGATCGTGTTCACCAACAACGGGTCCGGCCCCTGTGCGCTCGCGGGTTTTCCGGGCGTCTCCTATGCCCAGGCGGCCGACGGCGCACCCGTGGGCGCACCCGCCGCACGCGAGGGCGCGGCGTCGGATCCGGTGCAGATCGCACCGGGCGCACAGGCATCGGCGCTGGTGTTCGCGGTCGACGTGCACAACATTCCGGCCGATCGATGCCGGCCGGTCCAGGTGCCCGGGCTGCGGATCTACCCACCCGACAACACCGAATCGCTGTATGTCGAGCGGTCCGCGACGGCGTGCGATAACGCGCAGGTGACCACGACGCAGCTGCGAGTACGCGCGGTGGTAGCCGGAGCCGACGGACGCTGATCCGCAAGATCATGGATATCGTTGCCGCATCGGCGATTACGACGCGATTACGACACACGCACAATCGATGACGGAGCGGGTGCGAGCCCGGGACAATGAAATAGCCAACCATCCGCACCCGGCCGGGATCGAGGGCCGGTCGACCTCTCGGAGGGGTTCATGGTCGATTCGCTCTTCGCCGACGTATCCGAGTTCCAGGTTCCGGTCGACGACTCCTACCCGTACCAGCTGTTCTCGTTCCGCTCCAACGACGGGACCTATCAGGACCACAACTTCTATCAGAACTACGCCTGGGCGTCGGCCGCCGCCGACTCGGGGCGAATATCCTGCTTCATCGTCTATTTCTACTGGCGGCCCAACTGGCTCGACACCGTCGACAACCATCGGGGCATGGTGGGTCAGGCCGGTGGACCACATCCGAAGATGATCAGCATGATCGATGTGGAGTCGGGCGGCAATCCGGGCGGTGACCAATCCGACGGCATCAATCGCGCGTACTGGCGGCTGGCCGACTGGCTGGGATCCACCCGCCGCGTCATCGGCTATGCCAACCGGCCCGACTTCGACAGTATGTGGCCGGTGCGCCCGGACGGGCTCAACATGATCGGCGCCGGGTACGGCAGCAACCCGAATCTGCCCGGCCAGATCGCTCATCAATACACCGATGGCCAGGGCTACGGCGGTGGCCTGCCGGAGGGAGCCGCACCGTTCGGCAACTGCGATATGAACTCCGCCGACGGATTCTCACCGGAGGAGTTCGCCAATCAGGTCGGTGTCGGCGCCGTCGCGCCGGACCCCGTGACCGACATGTGGATTCAGTTCATGGGCATCGGCGGTAACGGCTGGCCCCAGCTGGCCGGCCACACCCTCGTCGACGGTGTGGCCACCGTCGGGCAGACCCTCGGCCTGCCCGGTTTCGCGCCACCGCCGGGGCCGACCCAGGTACCGTTGCCGCGCGACACCGACGGCCGCATCCGCGACGAATGGATCCAGATGCGTGGCATCGAGGGCAACGGCTGGCCACAACTCGGTGGCCGCTCACTCGTCGACGCCATCGCCACCATCGGCCAGAAACTCGACATCGCGGGTTTCCAGCCACCTGCTCGATAACATCACCAACGGAGTACTCGAATGCCGACAATCGCGAGCACGAACGGCCGCTTCTTCGTTGTCACCGACTGTGTGCCACAGGTGCGGGCGGCGGCGACAGCTACCGCCGCGGGCGGCAGCCTCGCCGCCCTCACCTCGGCCACCGTCGCCGAGATCACCTTCCCGGAAGGAGCTTTCGCCACCGTATCCACCTGCGACACCGCGCAACCCGGCCCCACCGCGTGGTTCGCCACCTACAACGGCGGTGTCCCCACCGGTTGCGTCTACGCCATCGATCTCACCACCGGGCGGGTGTGGACCGACAACGCCAACCGAGCCGCGGCCTGGACCCGATTCGTCCTTGCCACGTCCGGATAGCGCGGGCCATGGCGAAGCATTGGGGCACCGCGATCACGGGGTTCGCCGGAAGTACGGCGAAGCGGTTCGGGGTGGGCGGTACCGATCTGGGAATCCCTTATGTCCGTGAGCATTTCGATCCTGGCGGCGCGGGATACGTCTTCGGCGACACGTTCACCGAGGACAGTCAGGGCGCCGGGACCTGGCTGGGGTCACCGGTCGTGCTGTTCGGTGCCGGCCCACCGCAGGCCACCACCACCTTCACCGCGGCGCCCGGGGGAGCCGAGGCGCGCCAGGCCCTGACCTACGCCCACAACGCCGACAACGGGTACGGCACCGAGGTGAGCCGGATTCCCAACGACGCGTACGTCGACCCGAACGGGCGAACCTGGTTGACCTACACCAGCGTTCACGACTGGTACGCGCCCGATGACCGCCACGGGGCACTGTTCTGCGGGCTGGCCTTCTCCGACGACGACGGCAATACGTGGACCGACTACGCGGCCGTTCGGCTCAACGACGGCAGCGACGGCTACGGCGGCTGGAGCCCGTTCATGATGCAGACCTTCGCCGGGATCGGGAACAACGACGACGACGGCCATCTGTACATCGTGTCCAAGGAATGGGGGCGCAGCCACAATCGCGACGGGCCGATCCTGATGCGTGTGCCCTGGCAGCAGATCGAGACTCTTGGTGAATACGAATACTGGGGCTACGGCGATTCGGGCTGGCACTGGGGCGCTGCGGCGCCGACGCCGCTCTTCGCGGGAATGGGACCCATCGGCGAACTGAGCGTGAAGAACATCGCCGGTACGTGGGTGATGTCCTACTTCGATGTCGCGGGCTACTGCATATCCACCCGCACCGCCACCACGATCGACGGCGTGTGGACCGAGGCCAAGCCGCAGATCTTCGGCTCGGCCCCGTGGTGGCAGGTCTGGGTCCGCTCCTTCCCGCAGCTCTACGGCGGCTACATCCATCCGCGCTCGGCATCGGCGTCCGAGGTGACTCTGTATGTGTCGCAATGGAATACCACCACGAACAATCCGTACTGGGTGATGCAGTTCGACGGCATCGAGGCATGACGGGGCGGGGTCGGCGCCCCGCTTCCGTGCTTGACACCACAACTTACAACCTGTCAGTATCGGCATCGACACGTTGGAAGTTGAGGTTTTCGATGACGCTCCACTATCCGGATCTCGCGCAGCGAGTTCGCAGTCAGGGCCGAGTGCAGCCCGATCTCTACGGCACCATCGATTTCGATCGGACCCCGCACCGCTTCACCGCCGACCCCGCGGTCAAGTCGTCACTGCCGCAGTGGGTTGCGCGACGCGGTCCGATCCTGGCCGACGATCGCATCGTCGAGTTGATGCGTACCGCGACCATGCTGGGTGATGCCGTTGCCGACCCGTATGCCGCCCTGGTGCCGCGCTACGGTGTCGGCGGCCTGATCGGCATGCTCCGGCAGGCCTGCCGCTCCGGCATCGATTCCGTGCCGGACGCGCCGGAAGAGTTGCGCGCCTTCATCGCCTCGATGGCGGCCACCCCGTCGTGGGTGGACATGTCGCTGGTCGAGAAGGGGGCCCGGCGTTCGCGCGCTGGTACGGCGTTCCTGTCGCCGTTCCTGGTCCGTGGCGCGTTCCTGGCGACGTTCCTGAACACCTATGCGGCACTACCGATGGCGCTGACCGGAGCGCTCTCGGGGCGCCGGGCCGAACGCCGGGTCAACGAAACGGCGTCCTTCTTCGCGGTGACGACACTGCCCGGCGCCCTCGAACGCCACGGCGCGGGGTTCGAAGCCGCGGCCATGGTCCGGCTGATGCATTCGATGGTGCGGTACAACGCCCTTGCGCGCCACGAGAAATGGGATCCGCAGGTGTACGGCATCCCGGTGCCGCAGGTCGATCAGATGCCCGCCGGGCTGATCAACATCTATCTGCTCGCGATCGGTGTCCTGCGTCGGGGGCGGGCCGACTTCACCACCCAGGAGCGGGCGATCCTGGAGTTCTGCCGGTATCGCTGCTTTCTGCTCGGCTTGCCCGAGGAGTTGCTGCCCACCACGGCCGAGGGGATCGTCCAGGTCTTCCACGCGCGGGCCGCGCTGTTGCGCGACGGATTCGACGATGCCACCTGCGGCGAACTCGTCCGCTCGACGATGGACGCCTATCTGCGGCCCGGACATTCCTGGTTCGACCGCGCCGCCGAGAGCGTCGAGCGCAGTTGGAGCCGCGCCTTCTTCCTGGGATTCTGCGGGGGCAGCCGCAAGGCGGCCGCGCGGATGAGCGTGTTCTTCGGCGTCGGCGATGCCGTCCGGATCGCCGCCACCGTCCCGTTCATTCTCGGCCGGTTCGTCGTCGTGGTGGTGGCGGGCAGGCGCCGGATGCTGCGAAAGATGGTCGATGCGTACTCGATTCGGTCCATCGAGCGGCAGTTGGTCAGGTACGGCAATCCCGAATACACCACCGACGCACGTCACTATCCGTCGAACGAACCGGAGAATCGCGGGGCGGAGCACCACTGACCCATGCTGAACGGCCTTGGCGGCGAACCGGATTCGCCCGGCGCCGTGGACCTCAGGCCGGTGCTTCGCGAGCAGCGGATCGCCGGCCGCCCCGGGGGCCCGGCAGGGCGCCGTCTCTCATGTGCTGCACCAAGGCGATCAAGCGCTCGCTGGTGGCGTTACCGGGGTCGACGAGCCGCTGCTGCAGCAACTCGCGTCCGGAGGCGTGCAGAATCCGCGCCATGTACTCGGGATCGGGGAGGTCGGGAAACGCCTTCAGCAACTCGTGCTCGAGGAACTGGCGCACCGCTTCCTGCGACCGGGCCAGGCGCTGATGCAGTTCCGGCGGCGCGCCCTCGGGCGGGAGCAGGAACAGCCGCCAGGTGGCCGGACGGGTGTCGAGGGCGTGCAGGGCGCCCGCGAACGCCCGGACGAACGGATCGGCGGCCGCGGAGGGTGCCGGCTCCAGCACCGCACGTTCGAATTGGTGTGCCGCGCGAGCGGATTCGCGGTCGATGAGTGCGACGAACACGCCGGCCAGGTCGCCGAACTGCTGGTACAGCACCGGCCGGGTGACACCCGCGGCCTCGGCGATCCGATTCGGTGTCGCCGCGTGAAACCCTTCGGTGTCGACGATGGCGTGGGTGACATCGAGGATCTGCTCGCGGCGGCCCTGCGCGCTCATGCGTTTGCGCGTACCCGGGGCTCCGGTGCTCACCGAAGCCCCGGGAGTCCCCGGATCCTTTGTCATCCTCGACAGTTTAACGACCCGCCGAACACGACTCGCGAGGTCACCGTGGTCACACCGTCACGCTGACCTCGCCCGGATTGGTGCTGGTGGTGACGACGATGGTGCCGGGCCCGGTGTCGGCGAGGACGCGGGCGTAGCCGTGGTCGGTGGGAAACAGGCCGCCGGGTTCCGGTACCGACGACACCGTGACGTCCTGGAATCCGGTGGTTCCGGACGTGGTGTTGTGCCAGGACACCGTCGTGGCCGCCGAGCAGGCCGGATCCTGCCTGTCCCCCCGGAACAGCACACCGACTCCGACTCCGACGGCGTGCGTCGGCAGCGGGGTCACGGACACCTCTGCGCGCACCGTTCCGGCGCAACCGGGCGACACCTCGACACGCGCATCCTGGAAGTCGCCGGCCAGCTGGGCGTTCGCCGGTGCGGCGAGCGGGAGCAGGGCCGGAATGGAAAGGGCGGCGAGGGTCAAGGGACGCAGAAGCATTCGCACAACGAGTATTCCTCTCTGGGGACTTCGGCGCCGATTACCCCCCTTTGCGGTGCCGGTAAACTCCCTCGACCGGCGAGCCCTCAGACTGGTGGTCGATGAAACTGCCCGAGCTTCCCGACCTGCCGATACGCGGCGTGCTCGATGACCTCGTCGAGACACTGGCCGAATACGCCACCGCGGTGCTGGTGGCGCCGCCGGGAACCGGTAAGACGACCGTGGTGCCCTTGGCGCTGGCGGCGAACACCACGGGGCGGGTGCTGGTGGCCGAGCCACGCCGACTGGCGGCGCGCGCGGCAGCCGGGCGGATGGCGGCGCTGCTGGGCGAGCAGGTGGGCGAAACGGTGGGCTACTCGATTCGCGGCGAGCGGCGAGCCGGGCGGCAGACCCGGATCGAGGTCGTCACGTCCGGCCTGCTGGTGCGACGACTACAGGACGACCCCGAACTCGCCGGGGTCGATGTCGTCGTGCTCGACGAGTGTCACGAGCGGCATCTCGACGCGGATCTGCTGCTCGCCCTGCTGCTGGACGCCCGGGCGGGATTGCGGCCGGATCTGCGGGTGCTCGCCACCTCGGCGACCGTGGCGGCCGAACGCCTGTCGGCCCTGCTGGGCGGAGATCGCGTCGCCCCGGTCGTGCGAGCGGAGGGCCGGACCCATCCGGTGGACACGAGATATGTCGCGCCGCTGCCACGCGAACGCAGCGAGGCGCACGTCGCCCGCGCCACCCGGGCCGCACTCGCCGCCACCACGGGCGACATTCTGGTCTTCCTGCCCGGTGCGGCCGAAATCCGGCGAACGACAGCGCTTCTGGATGATCTCGACGATGTGGACATCGTCCCGTTGCACGGCAGGCTCGCGGCGGGTCGGCAGGACGCGGCGCTGCGCCCGGGACCGCGGCGGCGCGTGGTGCTGTCCACGGCGGTGGCGGAGTCGAGCCTGACGGTGCCCGGTGTGCGGGCCGTGGTCGACTCCGAGCTGGCCCGGGTCCCGCGCATCGATCGAGCGCGGGGGATGTCCGGCCTTGCGACAGTGCGGGTTTCGGCGGCGGTGGCCGCGCAGCGGGCCGGGCGGGCCGGACGCGAGGCGCCCGGCACGGTGTGGCGGTGCTGGCCGGAATACGAGCACGGCACCCTGCCTGCCTATCCGGAGCCGGAGATCCGGACGGCGGATCTGACCCGGCTGGCCTTGGAACTGGCGTGCTGGGGCACGGCCGACGGGCACGCGCTGAACTGGTGGGATCCGCCACCGGCCGGCGGATTGGCCGCGGGCGCAGCGGTATTGCGCGCATTGGACGCCGTCGACGAGTCCGGCGCGGTGACCGAGCGTGGCCGGCGGATGGCCCGCATCGGTTTGCATCCCCGGCTGGCCCGCGCCCTGCTCGACGGCGCCGCGGTCGTCGGTGCGCGGACGGCCGCGGAAGTGGTCACCGTCCTGGACGACGACACTCTGATATCCGGCGTCGACCTGACGGCGGGGCTGCGGGTGTTGCGGCGCGAGCAGCCGGGGCGCTGGCGGCGCGAGGTCGAGCGACTGGCACGACTGGTGGCGGACCAGGGCGGCGACGACGACCCGGCTCACGTTGTCGCACTGGCATATCCGGAACGGCTGGCACGCCGGCGCGGACCGGGGTCGACGAGCTATCTGATGGCCGGGGGCACCGCGGTGACAGTGCCGCCCGGCGCCGGAACCGGGGACGCACCGTGGCTGGCGGTCGGCGTCGCGACCCGCGATCCGGGCCGCTCCGAGGGCATCGTCCGGCTGGCCGCGGTCGCCGACGAGCAACTGGCTCGCCGCGCGGCATCGAATCTGCTGAGCACCGTCGACGAAATAACGTGGGCCGACGGCGATGTGGTGGCGCGGCGGGTCGAGCGGCTGGGCGCGATCACACTGTCGGAGAAGACTATTCGTGATCCTGATCGCCGACTGCTCGGCGCCGCGGTGCGCGGGGGACTCGAAGAGACCGGTGTGGATCTGCTGACGTGGAATTCCGCGGCGACTGCCCTGCGGCAACGCCTGGAATTTCTGCACCGCACGCTCGGAGCGCCGTGGCCGGCGGTCGACGACGACTCGTTGCTCGCCGCCGCCGACATCTGGCTCGGTCCCGAACTCGCCACCGCCCGGCGCCGCGCCGACCTCGAACGCATCGATACCGAACAGGCCTTGCGCCGGCTACTGCCCTGGCCGGAGGCCGCCCGGATGGACGAGTGGGCGCCGGAGAGGTTGACGGTCCCGTCCGGCAGCCGCCTCGGTATCGACTACTCGGCCGATCCGCCGGTGCTCGCGGTCAAGGTGCAGGAGGTGTTCGGCTGGACGGACGCACCACGCCTGGCCGACGGCCGCGTTCCGATTGTGCTGCACCTGCTCTCACCCGCCCGGCGTCCGGTTGCCGTGACCGCGGATCTGGCCTCCTTCTGGCGGACCGGCTGGCCGCAGGTCCGCGCCGACCTGCGCGGCCGCTATCCCAAACACGCGTGGCCGGAAGACCCGGCGACGGTGCCCGCCCATCGTGGCACCGCACGCAATGCGGGCCGCGAATGAGAGATGCGCGAGCTGATTCGACGGCGCGGCGGGGCCTTGTGGTCAGATCCTCAGCGCCCGAGCCTTCCGCCTGCCACATCCGCGGTGAACGCATCCCACTCGTCCGGGGTGAATACCAATGCCGGGCCGTTCACGTTCTTGGAGTCCCGCACACCGACCATGTTCCCCTCGAGGAATGCGACTTCGACGCATTCACTTCCGGCGGAACTGTGGCTGGATTTGAACCACCGTGCTGTGGTCAGGTCAGGCTTCACGCTCGTGCTCCCTTGCTATTTCACGCACTAGATCTCTGCTCGGCCGATCGTCCAATGTCGCTGCCAGCAGACCGTGGAACGCTTGACGGCACCGACGCACGTCGTCCACGCCCTGAAGGTACACGTCACCGGTAAAACTCTCGGCGAACACTATGGTCGGTTCGACCGGCTTGCCCCTACCGTCCTTGGGGAATGTCATGACGATGAACTGGGACAGCGCAGTGCCGGTCGGGAATCCGGCCCGGAAGGGCAAGATGCGCACCTGGACATTCTCGCGTGTGCTCATATCCGCGATGTGGCGCAGCTGCGCAGCCATCATGCGCGGATCGCCCACGACGGTGCGGAGAACGTTCTCGTGCAGGATGACCGAGAGTCGTATCGGCTGCCGCTGTCGAGTGACACAGTGCTGCCGCTGCATTCGAAGCGCGACGCGGCGTTCGAGCTCTTCGTCCGTTCCGTTGGAGAAATATTGCCGGTCAACGGTTCTCGCGTAGTCGGCGGTTTGAAGGATGCCGGGCACGATCAGTGGTTGATAGATCGCCAATTCGCTGGCGTCGCCCTCCAGAGCGACATAGGTGTTGAACTTCGCCGCGATCACGTCGCCGTAGCTTCGCCACCAGGAGCGCGCCGGTGTCTGTTCGGCCAATTGTCTGGCCGCGTCGGTCTTCTCCTGATCGAGGCCGTAAACCTCGCACAGACCTGAAACATCACGGACTCTTACTCTTTCGGTCAGCCCGCGTTCCAGTCGGCTCAGGGTGGACTTGTTCCATTCCATGAGCCCGGCCGCTCTTTCGACCGTGAGTCCGGCCCCTTCACGCGCTTCTTTCAGGTACCGCCCGAGCTGTCGCCGAGGCAACGTGCTGCCTACTGCGCCCGACTCGTCGTCATCGACGATCAACGTTCTCCCCTCGTTGCGTTCCGAAGTCGAGCCATGTTGCAGAACGCCCCGATCATATGCGCCGTTGTACAACCCGACCAGGCGTTTCGCGCGAGTTCTGTCAGGTCATCGTGTTGACGCACATCGCTTTTCGCTCTTACGCACTCTCGACGGCGCACCCGCCACCGGGTGCCGTCGATCCGAATGTGGCAAAGGAGAGGGTGCGTGACAGTGCCGGTAGTGCTGCTGATCGCGGGACTGATCGTATTCACGGTCGCCGCGCTGCGAGTCCCGCTGCGTGGTGAACGCCGCGAGGACGACCACCGATGAAGGACGGACTCATCATCGCGCTCGGCTGGGTACACCCGGAATCGCCTGCGCTGGAATGGGATATGGCCCAGGTGCGGCGGCTGGCGCGCCATCTGGGATACACCCTGGTGTGGTCGCCGGAAACCAGCCGGATACCGCTGGCCGACCAGGCGCGCGCGGCCGGGGCCGATGCCGTGATCACACCGTCGACCGATCACATCGGCATCCTCAGCCTGCACGCGGTGATGTGGGTGGCCGATGTCGAGACCGTCACTCCACGATTGTCGTTCTCCCGGTGGCCGGCGAAACCCGGTACCGAGCCGGCCGAGTAGAACTCCACCGCCGACCCGCGAGGGTTCGCCGCGCCCGGCAAGCGTGCACCGAGACCGCGGTCCGAACGCTTCTCTCGGCACGAAAACCGTTGTCGTACCGAAACATCGAGTGCACCGGGTGCGCGGGTGCCGGCAGTCGATTCGGGGCCGGATGCTATACCGGTAGGGCGTGAACCGGCCGATGCCGATAACACCCGCACCGGTGTGTGACGATCACGCAAGGGAAAGGGTTACGCACCGACATCAGGAGGACACCATGCGCTCTGCGCGCAAGCTCGGCACCACTGTGGCTGCGGCCTCGCTCGTCTGCGTCCCGGTCATCGCGTTCGCGAGCCCGGCATCGGCCGGAGCCGCGCTGGATCAGCCGCTCGAGACGTCGGTGACCGAGGGGAGTGGCAACTGCTACGGAAATATCCGGGGCAATGTCGACGAGCCGACCGCTCGCATCACACTGACCTTCGCGTTCTACAACACCGACCCGGCGTTCGTCGCCGACAAACCCTCGGATCCGAACAGCCCGTGCCGGACGACGGCGTACATATCCTGGCAGAACCTCGGCACCGGGGCGAGCGGCGAGGTCGCTGTGCCGTTCGCCGGGGCCGCGGGCTCGATCGCCAACCCGGACCAGCAGATGCCCTGGTACGACACCGCCCAACTGCCCACCGACGCCGGCCGCTACAAGGCCACCGTCACCACCCATGAGCAGCATTCACCGGACTCGGTATCGGTCGAATACACGATCCAGCCCCGCTGACGTCCGATCCGCGATCGGTCCCGACGCGTGAACGGTTCCCGCGGGGGGTGCGCCGTGCAGGTACACCCCCCGACGGAACGCCGTGGACGTGGATCACATGGAGTGAATGCACGCGGCGACGACGTAGCCGTGCGCGCCATTCCACTTGACCGGGTACCAGGCCCGCTCGGTCCTGTTGCACGCTGTGTACTCCCCACCGCGCACCGCGCCGGTGTTGTCGACCGTGATGATCGTTCCCTTGGGAATGGTCCCCAGGGCGGTAGCGCTGGTCTTGGCCTCCGCGCGGACTGTGATCGTCTCCAGCACCTTGGTCTTCGCGGGTGACGCTGAGGCCGTCGGGGCGATGCCGGCGACAACACCGCCGAGCAGTGCGGCAACGGTCGCGACTCGTGCAAGTTTGATCATTATTTCCTTCGATTGATTCATTCGATTGCCGCGGGGAACGTAACAGCGGGCAATGGGGTCATCGCATCGGTTGCATTCCCAGGATTGGGGCGAATCGGTCAAAGGTGATGTCGCAGTGTTGATTACATGGCGCGGACCGCGCCTCGGCCGCGCGGATCGAATCCGGACCGAAATTGGCTCGCGATGCGCGCGCGGCAAACGACGAGGTCATCGGCAGATTGGAGAGTTTCCGCAGGTCCTCGCGGTGCCGACGGGTTATCGTCGAGGCATGCTGGTAGCTCGGGGCAGGTGGCGACGCCTGGAACTGACCTGCGACGATCAGCCCGCTGGGCGGCTCGCACAGCGGGGTGGGCGTGCGGTCGCGTATCTGCCGGCGGCGACACTGGCCTTCAACAATCACTCGAAGTTCGACACCCGCGCCTACGCCGTGCCCGCCGGTGCCGATCCGCGGGTCCCGCCAGCCGGGCCGGCGACGATGACGGGCACCACGACGCGGATCGCGGAGTACGCCTGGGACATCCGGGCGGGGGACCGCCGCTACCGGATGGTTCAGGGCAGGGGCGATCGATACACCCTCGACGAGAATGGTGATCTGCTCGGCGACGGCTGGTTCACCGCCTTGTTCGTTCACCGGCAATGGCTTGCGGTACCGGTCACCGTTCCGCTCGAGCATCAGGCATTCATCGTCTGGCTCGCGTACCGCACCTTCATCCTTCGGCAGACAGATCTGTGATGCCGCGCGAAAGCTGCTGATGCGCACAGCGGTCCTCCGCCGAGGTGCGCGGCGGTGCGCGGCTACCGCGGTGTCAGCCCCGGTCGTTCGCGGCCGCTTCGGCGGCGGGTTCCTCACCCAACGCCTGGTCGTGGAGTCGGCGCAGGGTGCGGGACAGGATGCGGGAGACCTGCATCTGGGAGATGTTCAGCGTGCGCGCGATCTGCGTCTGGGTACACGACTCGAAGAACCGCATGATCAGAATGCGCCGTTCCTGTCGCGGCAGTTGCGCGATGAGCGGCCGGACCGCCATCGCGTTCTCGGTGAGCTCGTAGCAGGGTTCCTCGGCGCCGATGCTCGCATTGACCGGGGAGGTCTCGTTCTCGTCGGCGGTGATCATCTCGTCCAGCGAGTCCGAACGGTAGGCATTGCCGGCGGCGATCGCCTGGCTGACCTCGACGACATCGGTGTCCAGTTCGGTGGACAGTTCGCGGGCGGTGGGCATCCGTCCCAACCGCTGGGCGAGCCGGTCGGTGGCAGGAACCAGCCGGGTGCGCAGTTCCTTGAGCCGGCGCGGCACCCGCGTCGCCCAGGTGACGTCGCGGAAGTGGCGGCGCACCTCGCCCATCATGGTCGGGACCGCGAACGACAGGAACGAGGTGCCACGGCCGACGTCGTAACGGTCCACCGCCAGGACCAGGCCCAGCCGGGCCACCTGGTGCAGATCGTCGTAATTCTCCCCGCGGCCGATGAAGCGGCGGGCGATGTGATCGGCCAGCGGCAGGCACAGCCGCACGATTTCGCTGCGTGTGGCATCGCGCTCGGGGTCATCGGGGTCGAATCCAGCCAGTTTGTCGAACCAGGGCTCGATGTTGTCGTAGCTGTTCGGTCCGTGCCGTGCGCGCGGGCTGTCGATCATCGGTTCCTGTGTCATTCGAGATCCTCTCGTTGTCACGTGAGCCCGATTTCTACGGGGTACCCACTCTCGCCGCCGGGAAAAACGTCCGACGACATCGCGGCCCACGCGCCCGGTCCGATTCGAGGTGTCCTGTTTCGGACCCTGGTTGCCGGGTAGCACCCCAACGTGAGCCGATTCCACGTTTGGGAGGTGGATGTCTTGTCCGAACACGAAAACAACAGTGCCCGTGCAGGTTTGGAAGGCGTCGTCGACAGCGTGAAGGGGAAGGCGAAGGAAGTGGGCCGGCGCTGCGCGCGGTCACGAAGAACATCGAAGCGCCCATCGGAGTGACGCCCGATACTCGTGGGGCGCTGCCGCGGGACAGCCGCGGGTGCGTCCCTGTGCCACATCCGGCGCAGGTCGAGACAGTGGAGGGGAGAGTTCGAGGCCGTGAACAGCGAGCACTGCGGCACCGCAACTGCGGTAGGGGTGCGGGTACCTGCCGATCACCGCCATCTGCTGATGCTGCGCGGACTCACCGAAACGGCCCTGCTGCTCGCCGAGTTCGGACTGGACGAGGTCACCGATCTGCAGGTGGCGATCGATGAGGTCGCCACGGGTCTGGTCGATGTGGCCATCGACGGATCCACGATCGATTGCGATCTGGCCGTCGACGCCGGTTGGATCACGGTATGTATCAGTGCGATGGCCGTGACCCGGGAAATCATCGACGAGCAGGGGTTCGCCTGGCATGTGATACGTACGGTGGCCGAGACTCCGACCGCTGATGTCGGATCGTACGACCGGATCCGGGGCGGTTATCCCGTGACCGTCGAATTCGGTCGTCGCAGCGGAAGTTTCGCGCGTTAGAAGGAGGTGAGAGCCATGATCATGGGCGATATGTCACAGCTGATCAACATGGCCGCGCACTGGTTCGACCAGATGCGCGGGCTCGTCGGCATCTGATCGAAGAGCACTCCTGCTCCGTCGTGGACGGAACGGGCCGTCCCGTTTCGGACTGTCACGACGGGGTAGGCCGACCCTGTTCGTCGACCGTGGCAGCCGCCGGCGCGGCCGTCGAACGGTAACCGGCAGCGAATGAAAGGACACAACAGTGGCACATCCCGCTACCACCGCCAATCCGATCACCACCGTGCTCGAGCCCGAACAGCAACGCGTGGCCGGAGAGGTGTTGTGTGCGACCGTGGTGGATCTGATCGACCTGAGCCTGATCGGCAAACAAGCACATTGGAATGTGATCGGACCCCGGTTCCGCACCCTGCATCTGGCGCTGGACGAATTGGTCGACACAGCAAGAGATTTCACCGATTCGGCCGCCGAACGCGCTACCGCGATCGGCGTCAGCCCCGATGGCCGGGCGCGTACCGTCGCCGGCAATTCGAGCGGCGACACATTTCCCCCGGGATGGCAGCAGGACGGCGATGTCGTCGCCGCCGTCGTCGCGACATTGGGCGCGGTCGTGCGCCGTCTGCGCGAACGCATCGGCGAGTCGGAGAAGGCGGATCCGGTCACCCAGGACCTGCTGATCGCGGTGGCGGCACGGTTGGAACAGCTGCATTGGATGTGGCAGGCCCAGGCCGCCTGACCAGGCGTTGACGATCGCCGATGCCTTGCGCGGCAAGGCAATTCGGTGCAACGACGACGGCGAGGTGCACGACGGTGGTGCGTGCGGTGAATCCCCGGTGGAGTGATCCGGCGAGCTCGCGGCGGGCGGCGATATACGTCGCCGCCGTGCTGGTGGCCACCGCCGTCGTGGCCGGTATCGCCGTGGGCTGGGCGGGCCGGCGGCCGCAGTGCGCGGACGCGGACCGCGTGACCTGCGATACGGCGTCCACCCTGGTGGTGGGACTGGTGCCGGGGATCATCCTGCTGCTCGGCGGGATCGGCGCCTTCGTCGTCACCTTCCGGCACTGGCGCGGCGGACAGCCCTGGCCGGTGTGGCAGGGGGCGGGCTGGTTCCTGTTCGTCGTGATGGTGGTGTACCTGGCCGTTGCGGGGTGAGTGCGGGCCCTCGTCCTCGCGGCGGGGCCGGCCGTCACTCTTCCTCGTCGTCGCCGATATCGACCCGGACCACACCGTCGATGACACCGAGGACCCCGGCCGCGTCCACGGTTCCGGTGCCGCTGATGGTGAGCCCGATCGTCACCAGACGGTCTCGTGTGGGCACGGGCTCGTGACCCGGCCGGTGGCTCAGTACGGACATGGAACTGATGGTCCACCCTTTGGCGGTACAGGCGGCGAGCAGATCGCGCAGCACGCCCCGGCCGTCCTCGTAGGTGATCGTGTACCCGCGTTCGGCATGTCCGTGTGAAGAGATCCACCGGCCCAGCGGCGTATATCCGAGCACGACCACGAAATGCAGCCCGGTCACCAGCAAGGCCAGCCAGGCCAGGCCCGCCCCGGCGGTCATGCCGATGGCGGCGGTCTCCCACACCGAGGCCGCGGTGGTGAGGCCGCGGATCGCCCCGCGCCGGGTGATGATCAGGCCCGCGCCCAGGAAGCCGATCCCGGAGACGATCTGGGCCGCGACCCGCGAGGGGTCCAGTACCACCGCACCCGGTTCCAGCACATCGCCGAATCCGTATTTACTGACGATCAGGAACAGTGCCGAGGCGGTACCCACGATGGTCTGGGTCCGCAGCCCGCCGCTCTTGCTCCGGAACTGGCGTTCGACCCCGATCACCGAGGACAGCGCGAAGGCCAGCAGCAGATCACCGAACTGCTGCACGCCCTGGGTGTGGGCAGCCGCCCCGGCGACGGCATGAATCGTCACCGGGCCGATGGTATTCGCTCCCGGGTGATTCGCGGATCAGTGACCGATATAGACCGATTTCAGGTTGAAGTAGGCCTCGATGCCCTTGCGGCCGCGTTCACCGCCCCAGCCCGATTGCTTGTGCCCGGAGATCGGCATCGACGGGTCCGAGGCGAGGGCGGAATTGACCCAGACCTGACCCGCGCGAAGCTCGTTCACGACGCGATGGGCACGGCCGAGGTTCTCGGTCCAGATGGAACCGGCGAGCCCGTAGTCGGTGTCGTTCGCGGCGGCGATCGCCTCGTCCTCGTCGTCGAACGGGATGACCGAGCCGACCGGGCCGAAGATCTCCTCGCGGATCAGGCGCATATCGGGGGTCGTTCCGGTGACGATCGTGGCCTCGTAGAAATAGCCGCGGCGATCCATCATCTGACCACCGGTCACCACCTGCGCGCCACCGGCCACGCCGTCGTTCACGATGCCGGCCACCCGTTGACGCTGCTTTTCGCTGATCAGCGGCCCCAGCACCGAGTTGGGGTCGTCGCTGCCGCCCATCGGCAGCATCCTGGCGAGGTTGGCCAGGCCGTCCACGACCTGGTCGTAGATTCCGCGCTGGACGTAGATGCGTGAGGTGCACGAGCAGTTCTGCCCGGAGCCGGCGAGCAGGCCCATCCCGGCGCCGAGGATCGCCTTGTCGAGATTGGCGTCGTCGAACATGATCAGCGGTGACTTACCGCCGAGTTCGAGCGTCAGCCGCTTGAGGTTACCGGCGGCGGCAGTGACGATCAGCCGTCCGACCTCGGTCGATCCGGTGAACGAGATCTTGTCGACGTCCGGATGCGCGGTCAGCGCCGCACCCGTGGTCTCGCCGTAGCCGGTGACGACAGTGAGCACACCGTCGGGCAGGCCCGCCTCGCGGAAGATCTCCTGCAGCTTCAGCGCGGTCAGCGGTGTCTCCTCGGCGGGCTTGAGCACTGCGCTGCAGCCGGCCGCGAGGGCGGGCGCGACCTTGAGCATCGCGACGAAGAACGGTCCGTTCCACGGGATGATCAGGCCGACGACACCGACCGGCTCGTACTGGGTGAAGGTGTGATAGTTCTCGAATTCGCCCAGCAGACCGTCGGATACGAGATTGCCGGACTCGCCGTGGATCTTGCCGACCCAGCCCGCGTAGTACACCAGCATCTCGAGCGAGACCTTGATGATGTGGCGTGCGGCGGTGGCGTTCATGCCGTTGTCGCGGGCCTCGATCTCGGCGAGTTCGTCGGTGCGCTCGCGAATGATGGTGGCGGCCCGGAAGAGAACGTCGGCGCGGTGGGCGGCGGGGAGCTTGCGCCATACTCCCGATTCGAAGCTTTCGCGAGCGCGGGCCACCGCGGCGTCGACGGCCTCGCGGTCGGAATCGGCGACCTCCGCGATCTGCTCCTCGGTGGACGGGTCGAAGACCGGGATGATCCCGGAGCTCGAGTTTTCGACCACGGGATCGACATCGACGGCGTTACTCACTGTCCCATCCTTTCGCCGAGCCGCTCCGGCGGGGAGAAGCGCGGTGGGAAGTGACCCTCCGCGACCGAGGGGAGAATCACACTCTTGGCAATCGGTAATGATGATTGCACATGGATCGACTGGAAATCTAGTGAGTGCTCGCTTACAAATTACGGCCGGCCGCCACGTGATTCGCGACGGGGCTCACCGGGATGCCGACGAGATCTTTCGCATCGGCCCGGACCTCCTGCTCGACGGCATCGGAGCCCGCGGTTCGACCTGACTCGCGGCCGGGACCGGCGCTGCGAGCGAATTCGGTTGTGGCCGAACCGGAATCGGCGTCACGGCTCCACGAACTGCGCCCAGCCCGCCGAGATGCGTCCGGTTCGTGGCGTGGGCCCACCGGATCCCATGAACGAGGGAACCTCGAACGGCACCGCGGCTTCGTGCTTGCCGATGCGAACCCGTACCGACCGTGGCTGGCCGGCCCATTCGGCGGCCCAGAGGCGATCTGCCCGCCCGACCGCCGGGGTGGAGCCGTCGGGCAGCACGACCACGACGTCGGTCGCGCTCGGCGGGCAGGTGCCCCACACCGCCCACCAAGGGTCCGCGTCGTCGCTCGCGGCGCCCGATGCCGCGAAGATCGTGTCCGCCCCCGCGCACGGCTGCCATGCGGTGATGTTGCGGGTCAGTGGAGTCCCGCCGGGTGGGGCGGTGATGCGTGAATACCCGTCGTCGGCGCGCCAC
Organism: Nocardia sp. NPDC052254; assembly: GCF_040679495.1. Taxonomy (NCBI): domain Bacteria; kingdom Bacillati; phylum Actinomycetota; class Actinomycetes; order Mycobacteriales; family Nocardiaceae; genus Nocardia; species Nocardia sp. NPDC052254. The sequence continues at coordinate 89,559 of NZ_JBFAUW010000001.1, forward strand.
TGCACCAGCAATCCGGACAGGCGGAGTGGGATTTCCCGGATCATTGCCATTGTCACCACCTCCGGTCGCGGAACCACTCGACGCCGGAACCGGCTCAGGTTCACACGCGATCCACGGCCAGTATAATTGCTGAATATTTGCTACTGCTATGGCGTTGTGCACTTCCGGCTGGAAGTGGTGCCGGGTACGACGGCCGGGCCCGCTTCGAGAACCCGCCCGATACCCCGATCCACCAGTATTCCCTCACGAGTCGGTCCGCGCCAGACGATAGGCGGCCACGGCGAGCGCGAGCACCGTCCAGCCGAGGAAAACGCACAGTCCGGCCGCTGGAGACAATGTGGCCGCGTCGTGGTGCAGGGCGAACATCGCTTTGCCCGCATTGCTGGGCAGGTACCGGCTCACGTGGTCCTGCCAGGCGTGCGGGAGCAGCGAAACCAGGCTGGGGGCCAGCAGCAGCACGCCGATCAGCACCGCGACACTGCCGGCCATCGACCGCATCGACACGCCCAGTGCGGCGCCGATGACACCGACGAGCGCGAGGTACAGGCCCGCGCCGAACAGGCCACGCAGCACACCGCTGTCGGTCATCGACTGCGCCGCTGGAGTTCCGGCGGTGACGCCGTGGGCGATCAGGTACGCGACGAACGCACCGGCGGTGCCCGCGGCCCATGCGACCACGCCGTAGACGGTCACCTTGGACCACAGCACCGGCAGCCGGCGCGGCACCGCGGTGAGAGTGGAGCGGATCGTCCCGGTCGAATATTCGCCGGCGACGACCAGGACGCCCAGCACTCCCAGCGCCAGCTCGGCGAAGTCGATACCGAACAGGGACAGACTCAGTGTGGTCGCGCCCGCCCACTGGGCGTCGACCGCCTGCCCGGATCCGATCTTCGACCGGTACTGGAAGGCGGCGACGACACCGAAGCCCACCAGGAACAACAGTCCCAGTCCGAGCGTGATCCAGGTGGAGCGCAACGACCACAGCTTCGTCCACTCCGACCGCAGCACCCGGATTCCGGTCACCCGGTAGCGGGGGCGGGTGGACCGCGCCGAGGTGGCCATCGGAGCCGGGGGGCCGGTCGCGGTCATGCCGCCCTCCCGAGGGTCTCGATTCCGATGCCGCCGTGGTATTCGACGGAGTCCCGGGTCAGGTCCATGAATGCCTGCTCCAGCGAAACGGCCTGCACACTCAGTTCGTACAGCGCGATGCCGTGTTCGGCGGCCGTGGATCCGATTGCGTGCGTGGACATTCCGGTGACCAGCAGGCTCTCGGCTCGTCCGGTGATCCGCACGCCGGGGCGGGCGAGCACCTCGCGTAACCGTGCCGGGTCCGTACTCGCGACGGTGACCGTATCGCCGCCGGCTCGGCGGACCAGCTCGGTCACCGTCGTGTCCGCGAGCAGCCGGCCGCGCCCGACGATGATGAGATCTTCGGCGACCAAAGCCATTTCGCTCATCAGATGCGAGGACACGAAGACCGTGCGCCCCTCAGCGGCGAGCGTGGTGAGCAGGGTGCGGATCCACAGCACGCCTTCGGGGTCGAGTCCGTTCACCGGTTCGTCGAGCATGACGGTCTCCGGATCGCCCAGTAGCGCCGCGGCGATTCCCAGTCGCTGGCCCATACCGAGTGAGAGACCGCCGGCCCGGGTGCCGGCCACGGCCTCGAGGCCGGTCAGCTCGATCACCTCCGATACGCGCCGGCGCGGTATTCCGTGCGTCCGCGCCTGCGCCAGCAGATGGTTGAAGGCCGAGCGGCCCGGATGGATCGACCTGGCCTCGAGCAGGGCGCCGACCTCCTGCAAGGGTGCGGCATGCCGCGCATAGCGGCGGCCGTTGACCGTCACCGATCCGTCGCTCGGCGCGTCGAGTCCGACGATCATCCGCATCGTGGTCGATTTGCCGGCACCGTTCGGGCCCAGGAAACCGGTCACCACCCCGGGGCGGACGGTGAAGTCGAGCCCGTCGACCGCGGTCTTGTGCCCGTATCGCTTGGTGAGCCGGCACGCTCGGATCATCATTCCTCCCGTTCGCAGTCGAATGCGCGCGTCCACACCCCGGTTGCGGTACGGACCGCGCGGCGTGATCCACGCTGTCCGGTTCGAGTGTCACCGTCGTGTATGAGCGAGTTGTTGGCGCGGCCTGTCAACTTTCTGAGGAACGCCGCGGACCTCGGCAATCGCCGCTTCGATCGGGGCTACCGGCCGGTGGTGACGGTGTCGATTTCGCTGAGCGCGGTGACGAGGTGGCGCCGGATCTCGGCGGCGGCGAGGATCAGCCCTCGATGATCCAGTGCCTGTGCCCAGATGCTCGGATCGGCGGCCGCGACCGCCACCCGGCCGGGGTGCTCGCGCACGACGACCGGGGTGGGGATCATCGCGCTGGCATCGTCGTCGTCCGCCAGGACTTGGGCGAGGCTGCTCGGCCGGCAGATCTCGAGAATGGTGTGCCGGATGGTGCGCAGTTGCCGCACGCCGGGCAGTGCGGTACTGGGATCGACCTCGGCGATGATCGTGAAACCGTTGTGCCGCAGTGCCTCCCGGGTGACTCGCAGTGCGGTGTCGAAATCGGTTCGCAGATCGGCGACCAGTACGGGCACCGGGCCGATGGGGACCCGGATCTCGGTGACCAGCAGACTCGGGTCGTTGACCTCGTCGGGACCGATGAGATAGGCCTCGGTCGGCGGGCCGACGACTCGGTACCCGTTGCGCCGGATGAACTCCGCGATGCTGCGGTAGGCGGCGCCCAGCCCTTCGTACCCGCCGCGATGGCAGGCTCTGGCCACCAGGTTCGCGGGGCAGACCACCACCTCGGCGCCCGATCGCATGCTCAGGTCGGACGCCGGTTCGATGGGTACGCCGAAGTCGACGACGGTCGCGCCGCCGGGCCGGTCGGACTCGGAGTAGGTGATGGTGGGTGGTCCGCTCGCGGTGAGCCCGGAACGGGTCACGGTCGATGTCAGCTCCTGCATCCCGGCGGCGATGTCCTCGCCCGGCCGGTCGGCTCGGACGGCACGGGGCAGTCGCAGCAATGCCTGCGGCGGTACCTCGCACACGTCCACCCGGTAGGTCATCGCGTCCTCTTCCTCTCGCGTCCCGACTCGAGGATGCTCGGCCGGGTTCGTGTGCGCGAGGGACGAACGGCCCGGGCACCGGGGCCGAAAGCGTCCGAAACCGTGGGACCGATCGACTTTCGGCCCTTGGCCCCGGGAACCGGGTACCGGACCATCGGAGGAGTCCGGGATCAGGAGGACGCGATGGCCGGTGCGAGGAATGCGCGAGCGCGGGGCACGATCGTCGTGGCGGTCGACGGCTCCGCGACCGCGCTGCAGGCCGTGCGGTGGGCGGCCCTGGAATCGGCCCTGCGGCAGTGCGCACTTCGGCTCCTGTTGTCGTCGGCGTCCGCGCCCCGCACCGGGTTGAGCGCGCTCGAGATCGTGGGTGGCCGGGAATGGTTGTGCTGGAACGGTGAGCGGGTGCTGTCCGAGGCCGCCGCGATGGCGCACCACGTCGCCGGCGATATCGAGGTGAGCACGGAACTGACATCCGATTCCATCGTCCCCGCCCTGGTGGAGAGCTCCGAACGGGTGGCGATGATCGTCGCGGGGAGCCACGGGCGGGGGCCGGTACGCCGAGCGCTGCTGGGTTCGGTCAGCACCGCGGTCACCAAGCGGGCGCACTGCCCGGTCGCGATCGTGCACCGCGACAGCGTGATCGCGGTGGATTCCGACGAGCGGCCCATCGTGGTGGGTGTGGACGAGGAATACGCCGCGATCGACTGCGCCCTGGTCGAGGCGTCACTGCGGGGTGTCGCCGTGACGGCCGTCCGGGCGTGCGACGAAATGCTCACGGCATTCGCTCTGTCCGGTGAACTGGGCCGCGTCCGTGCGGACGAAAGGCTCACTCTGACAGAACATCTGGCCCCGTCCGCCAGCCGATACCCCGAGGTGCCGCTGGAGCCGATGGTGGTGTTCGACAGCCCCGCGCATGCGCTGCTCGTGCACTCCGGCGATGCGCAATTGCTGGTGGTGGGCCGGCACGGCTGGGCCGGCCCGACCGGAATCGCGACCCGATCGACGCGGGCGGCCCTGCTGCACCACGGCCTGTGCCCGACCCTGATCGTGCCCGAGACGAGCGAGCAGCGCTGAGTATGTCATCCGCGCTTGACCGTGCCCCGGGGGCACGGTGTGCAGTGGCAGCGGCAAGGACCACTGCGAATCCAGGGCGGGTGCGAATACATGAATCGACAACGACGTGCCGGCCCGGTGGTGGCGCTGGCGGCCGTACTGGGCCTCGCCGGTGCGCCGACCGGGATGCCCGCGGCTTCCGCGCAGGATGGCGGACACACGGCACAGGTGCGGTGGCGCGCGTGTCCCGAGGATGTCGCCGCCGACTCGCCACGATTGCAGTGCGCGACCGTGCCGGTGCCCCTGGACTACGGCGATCCCGGAGGCACCCAGATCGAGATCATGATCTCGCGGCTGGCGAGTGAGAACCCGGCCGCGCGGCGCGGTGTACTGCTGCTGAATCCGGGTGGTCCGGGTGGGTCCGGGCTGACGCAGCCGGTGTTCCTGACATCCAAGGGGCTGCCCGGCAGTGTTCGCGACAGCTATGACCTGATCGGAATGGACACGCGCGGCATCGGGCATTCGGCACCGCTGAGTTGTGGTTTCACCAGCGACGGGCGATATCAGGGCAACATCCCGCCGTACGCGGTCGACGACGCGGCGGTCACCGCGCAGGCGGCGATCGCCGAACAGGTGGCCGGGCAGTGCGCGGCGAACGACCGGCAGGGACTGCTACGGCACGTGTCGACGGCGAACATGGCCCGCGACCTGGACCGGATCCGGGCCGCACTCGGCGAGAAGAAGGCCAGCTATCTCGGCTACTCCTACGGCGCGTCGCTGGGCGCCGCGTACGCGTCGATGTTCCCCGGCACCACCGACCGGATCGTGCTCGACAGCAACTACGGCGACACCCACCTCGACCGCGACGGCCTGCGCCGGTATGGGCAGGGAATGGAGCAGACGTTCCCGGACTTCGCGCGATGGGCCGCCGAGCGCCACGACACCTACGGGCTGGGGCGCACCCCGGAGGATGTCCGCACGACCTACTTCACCCTCGCCGAACGCCTCGACAAGACCCCGGCCGGTGCGATGAACGGCGGAGTCTTCCGATTGAACACGTTCGTGGGGCTCTACAACCCGGGGTCCTACGATCGGATGGCGCAGGCGTGGCAGTCGCTGCTGGGCTCGGGCCCGCCCACGGACACCCCGCCGACAGCTGCGGGACCCTCGCCCAATGACAACATGTGGTCGGTCTTCCTCGCGGTGACCTGCAACGATGTCCAGTGGCCCGAGGACGTCGAGACCTACCGGCGCGCGGTGGCCGAGGACCGCGAGAAGTACCCGCTCTTCGGTGCCGCCGCCGCCGACATTCTGCCCTGCGCCTTCTGGCCGCACGAGCCGGTCGAGCCACCGGCCGAGGTCGTCGGCCGAGGTCCGGCGAACGTCCTGATCGTGCAGAATCGGCGCGATCCGGTGACCCCGTTGCGTGGTGGCGAGTTGCTCGACGAGAAGTTCGGCGAGCGATCCCGGTTGCTGCGCGTCGACGGGAGCGGGCACGGGGTCTACGTCATCGGCGGAAATCATTGTGCCGCGGACGTCGTCACGAGCTACCTCGTGGACGCCACGATGCCCGAACGAGACGTGGATTGCGCGGCGGACAAGACCCACGGGTGACGGCGCCGACCGCGACATTCTTGGCGCAGGGGGTCGGCTCAGGGCGTGTCGTCGTCCGCGTCCGGCGCCTGTCGGAGAAGAACATTCAGGCGTTGCAGCACCCGCAGCTGTGCCGGGTTGTAGAACTCGGCCACCGCCTGCGCCAACGTGTGCGTGGCCAGCTGCGGACCCACGGGCGAATCGACTGAGGGATCTGCGGTTCGCGGGTACCGGGCGTGCAGTGCGCGCACGACCGGCAGCATGCGCTCGGCGAGGTGGTCGATCGTGGCGGCGTCGGCGGTCGCGGGGAGCGCTTCGAACTCGTCGTCGGTGTCGTCGGGCACGGCGATCATCTGACGAAACTCCGCCATGGCGTCCTCGCTGAAAACCGTCGAGTAGGCCGTGAGAAGCGACTGCTGCGATTCGGAGAGCCTCGCGGAGACGGGAGCGAATCCGGGCGGCACGTGCATCGGTGCGCGGTGGTGCAGAATGGCCGCCAGTTCCGTGCGCACCCGGTCGATCCGTGCGGCCGCCGCCGCCAGCTCGGCGTCGAGGGCGCGGATCGCTTCGTCGGTGTCCACGTCGGCCCGCTCCATCGCCGCGATCTGCGACAGCGGCACGCCCAGGTCGCTGAGCCTCTTGATCTGCATCAGCCGGACCAGATGTGTGATCGTGTACTGCTTGTATCCGTTCGACGTGCGCTCGGGCATCTCCAGCAACCCGATCTCGTGGTAGTGCCGAATCGTCTTCACCGTCGAGCCGGCCAGATCGGCGAGCCGGCGGGTGCTCCACGCCATGGTCTGCCTCCGTCGTCCGCTGTGACTGCTCCGCACCACGCGGCCCGCCGCGTGTGCCCCCCCGATGGTGCCCGAAACATCGCGGCAGCGCCGGGTATCGACGCCGGGGAGACCAGGAGCCGTCGTGATCGCGCTGGATTTCGGCGGGACCCGCCACGACCATGACGTGGGGCCGACAACCGAGCAGACACTCGTGCGGGCGGCCGCCGAACTGGCCGAGCGACTGCGCCGGACGCCCGGAATCGCGATCGAACCCGAACATTTCGCGGTCGCCGTCGGCGGCGGGCCGGTTGCTCAGACGGCGGTGTGGTCGTCGGAGGTGGTCGCACGAACCACCATCACAGGACAGTTCGCGTGCTGGACAAGAGAATTCGGCACACTGCCCAGCAGCATGCCGCGGAAGCCGCCCCGGCCGTGGCTGCCGACCACGATCAGCTGGGCGCGATCACTCCACTGCTGCAGGTGTGGTGCCGGATCGGCGATGGCGATGTGGCGGCGCACGACGACGCCGGGGTACTGCTCCTGCCGGCCCGCGAGCCGCTCGGCCAGCAGCGCCTCCTCGTTCCGCTCGATCCGTGCGGGCGGAAACCAGGTGTACGGGTCGCCGGCGAAGTCGCCGAACGTGACATCGCTCCAGGCGTGGACGGCGACCAGTTCGGCACCGCGTTCGCAGGCCTCCTCGAACGCCGCCGCCACCGCGGCCTCGCTGAGCGGGCCGCCGTCGACTCCGACCACCACGGGGCCCTCGGCGCGGGGAGCGGTCGCGTCGGCGGCGGTGCGAACCACGACCACCGGACCTTCGGCGCGACCGGTCACCGTGAGCGGAACCGAACCGATGTGCGCGCCGAATCCGCCGGCGCCGTGCGCGCCGAGCGCGACCAGATACGCGGTGGCGCTGTAGCGCAACAGGATTCGCGCGCCATGTTCGGAGGACACCTCGGTGATCACCCGCAGCTCCGGCAGCACCTGGCGCACCGCGAGCGATTCGCGCGCGACGAGCGCGGCACCGTGGGCCCGCAATCGGTCGAGCACCGCCGGTTCGGAGATGTCGTAGGGATTGAACACCCGCCGGGCCCGGTCGAGGTCGAGGCCGTACACGATCCGCAGCTCACGGCCGCGCGCCCAGGCCATCTCCGCCGCCCAGAGCACCGCGGTGCGCGCGGCATCGGATCCGTCGGTCCCGGCCACCACCGGCGCGGACGCCAGATGGCGCGGATCATCGACGAACCGATGAGTCATCGTGATGCCCTTTTCCTCGACAGCGGTTCCCGCGATACCGCGATCAGGGGCCGGTCTCCTCGGTCTTCAGGTGCAGTCCCAGCGCGACGATGACGATGCCCACGGTCAGCAGCACCGGCTGAAGCCAGGTCAACGTCTGCGCGAGGGCCATCAGAGCGAGCACCCAGCAGATGAGCAGCGTGCCGCTGACCACGGCGGCGGCGGACGCGCGCCGGTCGCCGGCCAGCGTGATGGCGGCGGTGACCGCCATCGGGAATCCGACCGCCAGGACGAGAATCACCGCACCGCTGATCACACCGGGCCAGGCGAGCGGGCCCGGCACCGCGGCGTACTCGCGTAGTTGCCGGGTGGCCAGGACGGCAGCCCCCGCGAACGCGGCCGCAGCGACGGCCGCCGCGGCCACCACCAGCGAGGTTCGTGGGTGCCGGACGCGTTCCCATTGCACGATTCCTGCCATACCGTGACACTTCCCGACCGCCGCCACGTGCGGAAAGGGTCTTTGGTCCCGCACGGGCACCGCGATGATTCGCCCGGCGCGACCGCACGCCGCGACTGTCCGAAGACTCGGCGTTCGGGTGACTTTCGGCCGTGCCCCGGTGGCCACGCCGCGCGCGATGCTGTTACCGCAACCGTTGCCGGCACCCCGCCGCCCGGCGCGGTTGTCGTGTACCCGTGAGGAGGCCGACGATGGCTGCTGGATACCCGTCGCTACCGGTTCGCGCATGGCGCCGCGGCCCCTGGACCGCCAATCCGCTGATGCGGGTATCCGATCGGATCGAGGCGATCGTCGGGATCCTGGCGGTGCTGGTGCTGCTGGCCGCGGTACCGGTGTCCGCGGCGATCGGCACCGCCCACTACACCGACGCGGCCGACCGGATCCGGGCAGCGGACGCCGCGAAGACCCAGGTCTCCGCGACCGTGGTCGATGATCCGATCCGGTCGGCCACCATCGGAATGGAGGTCTCGGCCCAGCGCACCGATGCGACCGTGCGGTGGGTGCACGACGGTCACGCCGGAACCGCGACCGCACCCGTGCCCGATTCGGCGCACCGCGGCGAGCAGACGACGGTCTGGCTCCGGCCCGACGGGCACCTGACCGAGCCGCCGCTGCCCGCCGACACCGCGGCGGTGCGGGGAATCGGCGCCGCGGTGGTGGCCTTCGTCGAAATCGGTGCCGGCACGGCCGCATTGGTGGTGGCGACCATGTGGCTGTGCGAGATCAGGCGCCGCGCCGTACTGGCCCGGGAATGGCGAATGGTGTGCCGCCCCATCGAAACTCAGTGAGCACTCGATCCGGAGGAGATCACCCATGTCCGAGAGCCCCGCGGTTGCCCAGCGGCACATCGATGCGCCGATCGTGGCGGCGCTCGGAAATGGTGCACTCGGTGGAATGCCCGATCACCGTCGTACGGCAGTGATCAACTCAGCGGCACCGACCAGAACAGGCGCGTGCCCGGCCGGTCGGAGTCCTCGCTCGCCGTGGCGGCGGGCCCCATCTCGAATCGGCCGCCGAGCGAGTGTGCGCGCTGGGCGAGGTTGGACAGTCCGCTGGGCGTGATGTCGGCGCCGACACCACAGCCGTCGTCGGTCACCAGGATCGCCAGATCGTCGTCCACGGCGATCTCGACATCGAGGGTGGTGGCCCCGGCATAGCGGACGACGTTGCTCACCGCCTCGCGCACGACGGCTTCGGCGTGGTCGGCCAGTTCGGAATTCACCACCGACAGTGGGCCCGCCACCCGGAAGGTGGTCCGGATCGTGGTCTCGGCGGACTGCTGGCGAATCACCTGCTCGAGGCGCTGCCGCAGGCGGGTGCTGGTGCCACCGTGCAGATCGAAGATCGATGTGCGGATCTCCTGCACGACATCCTGTAGCCCATCGATCGCATCGATGAGCCGGATCCGCACCTCCGGTACCCGGGTGCGCGGCACCGCGCCCTGCAGGGACAGGCCGATGGCGAAGAGCCGCTGGATGACGTGATCGTGCAGATCGCGGGCGATCCGGTCGCGATCGGTGAGTACATCGAGTTCACGCAGTCGCTGATAGGTGGTCGCCAACTGCATGGCGAGTGCTGCCTGATCGGAGAAGGAGGCCGCGAGTTCCAGCATTTCGTCGTCGAAGGGCGCAGCGTCGCCCGGGCGCACCGTGATCAGGATTCCCTGCGGTGAATCGCGCGTGTGCAGCGGAATCACCAGCGCCGGGCCTCCGGTGGGGAACAGCGCGGCGAACTCCAGTGCGGCGACATCATCGAAACGCTGCGGCGTCCGGTCGGCGAAGGCCGCGCCGATCGTGCCCGCCACCGCCAGTGAGCGGGTGATAGTCCCCGGCGGTGAGACGGTGGAACTGGTGATGGTCAGCTCGGTGATCTCCGCGATCGGCACATCCGGGTCGTCGACCGTGGCCAGCAGCACGCTTTCCGAATCGGTCAACTGGCGAGCGTGGTCGACCAGCTGGGTGAGTACCTCGTCGGGATCGGTGGCGGCCAGGAATTCGGTGGTCAGATCGCGGGTGGCCTCGATCCACACCTGCCGGTTGCGGGCCGACTGATAGAGGCGGGCGTTCTCGATGGCGATACCCGCGGCGGCGGCCAGCGCCTGCACGATCAACTCGTCGTCCTCGGTGAACGCCTGCCCGTCGGCCTTCTCGGTCAGGTACAGGTTGCCGAAGATCTCGTTGCGGATGTGCACGGGCACACCCAGGAAGGTCCGCATCGGCGGGTGATGCGGCGGGAAGCCCACCGAGGAAGGATGGCGGGCCAGGTCGTCGAGCCGGATCGGTTTGGGCTGGGTGAACAGCAGCCCGAGCACACCGTGCCCCTCCGGCAGATCACCGATCAGTTCCCGCGTGGGTTCGTCGATGCCTTCGTAGATGAACTGCGTCAGATGCTCGTCGTGCCCGCGCACCCCCAGCGCCCCGTATCGGGCATCGACGAGGTCGATCGCGGCGTGAACGATGGTGCGCAGCGTTTCGGCGAGATCGAGCCCGGCGGTCACCGACAGCATGGCTTCGACCAAGCCGTCCATCCGGTCGCGGGAGTCCATGATCTCGTCGACCCGATCGCGGACCTCGGACAGCAACTCGCGCAGCCGCAGCTGCGACAGCGTCGCGCGCACGGAGTGCGCACCGGATCGCAGCTCATCGGCCATGTCGTCAGTCCTGTGTGCGGTGTTCGAAAGGCGAAACGACAGCGTTCACGCTTGCCGAAAGATTACCGACGACGCCTTGGCGCCGGTCGGTCACCGCCGAAGTCCCGGTCGCTCGCGCCGCGGCGCGAGCGAAGGTGTCACAGGGGCGCCGTGCTCGTCGTGGGCTGGGGCAGCCGCAGCGTCCGGGCGATCCCGGCCGTCCAGTCGGAGATCGACAGCCAGTCCTCGAGATCGCCGTAGCGGCCGCCACCGAGCAACCGGTAGACCACGCGTGCCCACCACGAGATGCCCGAACGCTCGAAATGCCCGGCGAAAGTGCGGTAGCCGGCCGCGCACACCGAATCCCGCAGGGCGGCGATTCTGCCGGGAATCGCGCGGGCGAGCCGGCGACCGAGCGGGCCGTGCAGGGCCGGTCCGAGTCCGACGGTGAACAACCAGACCGGGCGAGCGGTGAGATCGCCGTGGTGAGTGCGCGCGAAATCCGTCATCTCGGGCAGGACGTCGTTGTTGTGGATGGCGCTACCGAGAATCACCGCGTCGAACCGGGTCAGTTCGGGCGCGTGCGCGGCGTCGGCGATCTCGACCCGGGCACCACTGTTGGCCAGTTCCGCTCCGATGTGACCGGCGATCTCCCGGGTCGACCCCTGCGAGCTGGCGTAGATGACCGCGATGCGGTGAGTTCCGGTGCCCATATCGTGAGCCTGCACCGCGGCGGCGGCCGTGGTGAGAGGCCTTCTTACCGTTGCGATGTGGACCAATGTCCTCAGATCGGGGTGCCCACCTCGCCGACCCGGCGCCGTCCGGTGATGGGCGGTTGTGGGTCGCGGTCCGCCGTCGTACCCACCCGGACGAGGACCTGCGGGACATCGTGCCGGGGGAGCAGGGCGGCCAGCGCTCGCCGGCCCGACGGTACCTCGGTGAGATGGGTGACCGGGCACGTGTTCATTCCCGCTGCCGTGCACTCCAGCAGCACCGCCGACAGCGCCTCGCCGGTGTGCAACCAGCTCGCGGGCGAATCTTCCGGTGTGCTCAATGCGAGCAGCCGGGCCTCGTCGACACGATCCGGCCGGCGGTCGGACGGCGGCACCGAGGGAAACTCCCGCGCGACACCGACCCGGGACAGTTCGGCTGCGGAGATCCGGCTGCCCGGCGGAATACCCTCCGCCGTCCCGGAAGACCCTGTCCACCAGTTCAATTCGTTCTGATACATCCGGTCGTCGCGGCGTGCCGCCGAGGCCGTGTCGGAGATCGCGGCCAGCTGTGCGCGCAGATCCTCGGCGAGGACATCACAGTGGATCCCGTGTGGTGAGGTGAGCCGTTGCAGCTTCGGTACCAGCTCGGACCAGTGTCGCGGCCGTCCCATCGGGAGCCGGTCGGCGTAACGCCGGGTGATCGCCGCCGCGCGGGCGGCGATGCCCGCCGGTGGATCCGCCCAGGGCCGGAAGTCGATGATCGCCAGATAATCGGGTCGAGCCGGTTCGGGTAGTCGCACCGTGTCGGTGTGCCAGCCGCGGTCGGCGAACGCGGTCCGGGCGTGGTGCAGCACCGCACCGCAGCTGATCGTCTGCTCACGGCCGTGCGGATCGGTGGCCGGCAGCATCCGATCGGGATCGGCGAACAGGTGCAGGCGTTCACCGTCGAAGTGCCATCGCCAGGGCTGGGTGTTGTGTACCGACGGTGCCCGCTGTGCCAGCGCGAGCATCGCCGTGACCGCCGGCTCGTCGGGTCGGCGCCGGGTCGCCGGACGCGCCGTGGCGGTCACGGCCGGTTCGCGGGGTGTTCGGAATGAATTCTGGTCGCGTAGACGGCGGCCTGCGTGCGGCGCTGCATGCCCAGTTTCGCCAGCAGTCGCGAAACGTAGTTCTTGACGGTCTTCTCCGCCAGGAACATGCGCTCGGCGATCTGCCGGTTGGTCAAACCCTCACCGAGCAGATCGAGAAGTCTGCGTTCCTGTTCGGTGAGGGTTGCCAGCGGGCCCTCCGGTTCGGTGCCGTGGCGCAACTGTTCCATGAGTACGGCCGCCGCCCGGTTGTCGAGCAGTGACTTGCCGGAGCCGACGTCCTTCACGGCCCGGGCGAGTTCCATGCCTTTGATGTCCTTGACGACGTACCCGCTGGCACCGGCCAGAATCGCATCGAGCATCGCGTGCTCATCGGTGAACGAGGTCAGGATCAGGCAGCGCAGATCGTCGAGTTTGGACAGCAGCTCGCGGCACAGTTCTATCCCGTTGCCGTCGGGCAGGCGCACATCGAGTACCGCGACATCGGGGCGCAGCGCGGGAATCCGGGCGAGTGCCTGGGCCACCGTTCCCGCCTCACCCACGACGGTCAGGTCCGGGTCGCCGTCGAGCAGATCGCTCAGGCCGCGGCGGACGATCTCGTGGTCGTCGACCAGGAACACCTTGATCATGGTTGGCGTCCAATCGGGAGTGACGATGATGCCTTCACCCTAAAACACCCGGTTGCCGCCCCGTCATGGACGAAAGTCCCTTTCCTGCTGGTCGACGAGACGGACGCCGGTCACGAGCGTGGGCTCTATCTCGACAACGGTGTCCATGGCCGCCGCCACCCACGGGCGCAGCAGCTGCTCGTATCGCGCGATCCGGCCCGGATCGGTGACGGTGCGAGCCAATCCGGTCACCACGACCGACCAGCCGGTGCGCGACACCGGGTCGATGTCGTCGGCTTCGAAGGCGACCACCACCTCCGGGTCGGACCGGATGGACGAGGTCAGCCGGGACGTCACCCGGGTGCGCACGACGATTCTGTCGTCGGTGTCGACCAGGTGATTCACCGTTCGGATCGCCGGCAGCGCGTCCCGGGTGAAAACGACTCGGCCATAACCGATTCCGCGCAGCAACCCCATTGCCTCGTGCCGATCGAGGGAGACCACGCGACCCGGAAGGCCGGTGGCGCCATCGGGCGTGGTCACGGTGCGGCACCTCCTTCGTGAAGCGGGAGCGTCGGTTCACCACATCCCAGCACCGGCGCCCGGCGGGGGATGGAGCCGAAGGTCCACCGAGCCCGCGGCATCGGCGGCGGGTGCGCCGCGGTGGGTCATCCGGCGTCTCCGGTGACCTGCAGGATGTCGGTCAGCGGGAGTCGCGGAGTCGGTTCCGGGCGGACCTGCGCATCCGGTGGGGTGCCGACGCGAACCAGGACCTGCGCGAAGACATTCCGGCCCACCAGCCGGGTCACGACGGCCCGGCTGCGCGGCAACTCGGTGAGATGGCTCAGCGGGCAGGTCGCATAGCCGGCGAGCGTGCATTCCAGCAGTACCGCCGACAACACCTGTCCGCAGTCGAGCCAGTCCTCGGCGGTGTCACCGGCACTGGACAGAACGAGGATCTCGGATCGGTCGGTGGGTAGTTCCGGCCGTCGTGCCTCGCCGGTCACGACCGGCATCCGGCGGCCGACATCGACCCGTTGATGCTCGTCCTCGGTCACCAGCGCTTGTCGCGGTACGCCGGCATCGGCCACCACATGCCCGGTCCACCAATGCAATTCGGCGTGATAGTCGGCGTCGTAGCGACGCAGCGAGGCACTCAGCGCGGACGCCCGGGCCAGTTCGGCGCGGCGACTGCCGGGCAGCACGTCGACGATGACGTCCTCGGCGGCGACGACCGCGCTCAGGACCGACTGGAATTGCGCCCAGTCGCGGGGCTCGCCGAAGGGCAACCGGTCGGTGTAGCGCCGGGTGATGGCGGCGGCGCGGTCACGATCGCCGTCGGTGACATACCGCGACGGTGTGAACCGGACGTCGGCGAGATGGGCGTGATCGTTCGGATCCGGGAAGGTCGCGACCAGCGTGCGCCAGCCCTGGGCCGCCATCGCGGCGCGCAGGTGGTCCAGGACGATGCCGCAGCTGATGACCAGCTGTCGCCCGGTGATGTCGGTGGCCGGCAGCATGCGCTCGTGCACGCCGAACAGGCGCAGCACCGCACCGTCGAACGTCCAGCGCCAAGGCTGGCTGTTGTGCAGTGAGGGTGCGTGTCCGGCGAGTTCGACGGCCTTCTCGACGGCAACGCGCGTGGGAACCGTGCTCATGCGCTTCACGGTAGGAGCCCGTTCGCGGTGGAGCAGGAGTCGTTGGTCCCGATCCGCACGCGACCATGGTCGCCTCGGCCGTCGCCGGCCCGGTGCGTCCGTCCGGCGCGGGCACAGGGGACTTTCGACCGCATCGGGGGAGGTGTGACCGTCGCTAGCGTGACCCGGAGACGATGAAACGGACCGCCGTCGCACGGAAGGGGGTTCCGGATATGACATCGAATCCGGCGCCAGACGCTCGCCATCTCGTGTCGGCACCGGTCGTGGTGGGGGTGGACGGGTCCGCGGCCGCCGATATCGCGCTGGACTGGGCCGCGGGTCTGGCTGCTCAGCGCGGCCGGGAATTGCGCATCGTGTACGCGCTGGATCCGAATCGAATTCGGCTCGGGCTCGGCCTGTTCGACAGCCTCGCGACCGCGATGCTGGCCCGTTCCCGGGCGCGGGGTGCGGGCCTCGTCGAACGGGCGGCGCAGCGCGTACGGGCGGTGTTGCCGGGTCTGCGGCTGTCGACCGAGGTGGCCGACACCGATGCGGTGACCGCTCTGGTCGGGCGGAGCACATCGGCCTACACGGTGGTCGTGGCGGCCCACGGCACCAGCCGGCTCACCGGACACTTCGGATCCACGGTGGCCGATGTCGCGGCGTCCGCGCCCGGTCCCGTGCTCGTCGTGCGAACCGATCCGCACGAGCCGGACCGGGTCCACAGCGAAGGTCCGGTGACAGTGGGCGTGGACGGCAGCCCGATCAGTGAGCGGGCGATCGGCGCCGCCTTCGAGGAAGCTGCCGAACGCGAGGCCGAATTGGTCGCCGTACACGTCTGCCACGACGTGTACTCCGGTGAGTTCGCCGACGAACCGCACCTGCTGTACTCGGTGCCGGAGGTCGAAATGCGTGAGCGGGCGTTGCTGGCCGAGCGGCTGGCGGGCTGGCAGGAGAAGTACCCGCAGGTCCCGGTGAGCCGCCGGGTGGATCTCACCGATCCGGTTGCGGTGCTGCTGGATTCGTCGAAAGCGGCCCAGCTGCTGGTGGTCGGAAGCCACGGCCGCGGCGGTGTGCGGGCGTGGCTGGGGTCGACCTCTCGCTCCCTGGTGCAGCATGCTTGGTGCCCGGTGCTGGTCGTCCGTCCCGGCACCGATGGTCACGATGACTGAGTTCGGCCCGTGCGGCGCCGATTTCCTGGAGCGGGACGACAGCGACAGCCCTGTCGACGCCGCGATCGCGGCGGTCGCCGTCATCGACGGACCCCGCCCACCCGAGGACGATTCACATGCGTTGTGCCACAGCCGCTTCGAGGAACATCGCGATCGAGCCCTCGCCCGCGAAGCGGCGTGTGGCCGGGGGGGTGTCGACGGCCGGGCGTTGCGGCTCAGTGCTGCGTGCCGGACTCCCGGGGACGGTGCCGGGTCCACCGCATCGCCGGCGGCGCGAGGATTATCGCCGCCAGGACGGCGACCATGGCGTACCCGACGTATTCGAGATCGATCGAGCCGATCCGGGCGAGCGGGCCGGCGCCGATGTGCAGTCGCTCGGTGAGCAGACCGGTGAGCTCGATACCACCGACCAGCAGTGCCACCGCGACCGATATCGATGTGACCGAGATGTTGTAGACCAACCGGCGCATCGGCCGGTCCCGGGACCATTCGTAGGCGTAGTACATGAAAGCGCCGTCGAGGCTGTCGAACAACGCCATCCCGGCCGTGAACAGGATCGGCAGGGTCAAGATCGCGTACCAGGGCAGCGCGACCGCGGCGGTGCCCGCGAGGACCAGCAGGGCGATCTCGCTGGCGGTGTCGAAGCCGAGCCCGAACAACAGGCCGATCGGGTACATCGCGCCCGGACCGCGGACCTTGCCCAGCAGACCGCCGATCAGCCGGGTGAGCACACCGAGGTCGCCCGGCGAGGCCGGCGCCGGTGTCGCGCCCGCGCGCAGATCGCGTGCGTTGCGCAGCAGGCGGATCAGGATCAGCAGGTTCAGGATTCCGATGACGATCAGGAAGGTCGCGGAGACGGCGGTGCCGAAGGTTCCGGTGACGGTCCGCAGCGTCGACGACTCGTCCCCGAGCTGACCGTTCAGTGCGCGCACCCCGAAGGCCAGCAGCGCGCACATGCCGAACACCACCGTCGAATGTCCCAGCGAGAACCAGAATCCGACGGTCAGCGGCCGGGTGCCGCGCGTGATCAGGCTACGGGTGGTGTTGTCGATGGCGGCGATGTGATCGGCGTCGAAGGCGTGCCGCACGCCGAGGGTGTATGCCGTGACGGCCATGCCGATGCCGAACACCGGACCGTGCCCCGGCGAATGATGCCCGGACACCACCCACGCCGACATCGCGAATCCGATGACGTGCAGGGCGAGCACGGACCCGGCCATCAGCGTGATGGGGGCCAGGTCGGCCCGCAGCGCCTGTTTCGCTCTGTCGTACATACCTTCTCCTGCTCGAAGCGTCGTTCAGGTGGCGAACAGCCGGTTCGTCCGGGTCTCGTGCCGCATCCCGCAGATCTCGAGCAGCACCGTGCTCGAACGGAGCTCCTCGACCGGTGTCGCACAGGCCCGATCGACCAGCATGACCAGCCGCGGCCGGGATCGGGTGTGCATGCGCTGGGCCGACAGCGGGCCGAGCCGACCCAGCCGCACCGCGGCGCTCAGGACGCCCGCGAACGCCGACTGCAGCACCCCGAGCACCGCGATCCGCCGGGGGATGCCCAGCGCCGCCTGCAGCGCCCCCTCGACGATCGCCAGATTCCCCGGGGTGTGCCCGGACACCGCTGCGGCGAGGTAGCTTTCGTCGTCGGCCAGACCGGCGCGCCGCGCGGTGGCCGCGAGCTGGGTGCCGGCGGTGTGCGATGCGATCCGGGCGGATTCGGAGAGTTTGTGGCTGTCGAGGACGGCATCGAGCCGGCGCAGGGCCAGGCTCGCCGATGCGGTGGCGCCGGCTCGGGCCGTCCACGCCAGCGCGGCGCCGGCCGCGTCGAGCGGTGCGACCGCATGTTCGAGATGATCGAGGGCCAGTTGCTCCAGATCGTGGCCGGAACTGTCCGGACGACTGTTCAGCCATTCCTCGAACCCGTTGCTGTGCACGAGGCGACCGGCGGGAAATGCGCTGTCGTGCACCTGAAGCCACGCGGACAGACCGCAGAGCTCGTCAGTCGTGGGCATGGGAGTGGCGGTGATCGGAGGAGGTGTTGGTCCAGCCGTGCGCGGCGAGCGGCACGGCGGCGACCTCGCCCCGGACCCCGAGCTCGGCGAGTACCGCCCGCGCTGCCTGCGCACTGGTGAACAACGGCACCGCGACCCCGGCGCCGCCGACGTCGAGTGGCGCGTGCTGATTGCCGAGCAGGTAACCCAGCAGCAGCATGCGCCGGGCGCCGTCGGCATCACCGCAGGGTCCGAAGGGCACCGAGATCGCGTCCTCGGGTGGACGGCGGACCACCAGCACCTCGGTGCCGTCATCGGCCAGCACAGCGCCGTCGCCGAGGAAACTGCCGCGCGGCAACATGATCCGCAGTTCGCGGCCGTCCTCGGAACGGGCGAGTTGACGGTGCTTGGCGGCGTCACCCCAGCCGATGTCGACGAAGCACCGGCGGCGATCGGCGAATTCGGGATCGGTGACGGCGCCGAGGATCGCCGTCACGACACCGTGGCGTGCGTCCGGAAGCGGTGCGGGAGTGATTATTTCGTTCATGACAACCTCCTAGAGAATTCCGGGCGGCACGTGGCCGGTGCCCAGGACGGCCGCACGGGCCGTGGACAGCAATCGGTGCCGTGCCGGTCGCAGATCGCTCGCCCGGTCGGCGAGCAGCCGGGTGATGACGCCGCAGCCGCCGGGCAGCGCGCTCACGCCCCCGGTGAGGTGTGGCATCGAGTTCACGGCGGCGCGCACCGCCGTGAGCACGGCCGGTCCGGCGGCGGCACGGGTGAGGACCAGGAATGTGGCGAAGTAGTCGGCGCCGATCAGCCGGGCCACATTCGTATCGCCGCACCGCGCCGGGTGCAGGTCGAGACGGTCGCGCACCGTGATCTCGCCGTCGACCGACACGGTCGTCGCGGCGATGAGGCGGTCGTAGGCGAACCGCTCGCCGTGCGCGATCCGCCCGGCCGCCACCGCGTCCCAGGCGACGACCGTGCCGGTCCCCGCGAGTGAGACGCTGGTGGTCTGAAAGTAGCGTGAACCGGCTTGCGGAATAACCGTTTTCGGCAGGTACTCGAGGAGCGCGCCATCGCGGACGTCGAAGGTCAGCCGGTGCTGCGCGCCGGGGCCCGGCCCGGCGAAGACCTGGGTGGCCGCTTGCGTCGCCAGGATCAGGTGCGCACCGGTATCCACGGTCACGGTGGTCTCGAGGGAGTCGTCGGAGAAGATTCCGCCCGACGGGCTCTGCACGCACAGATACGCGGCACCGCGATGGTGGTCGTCGATGTACATCGGCGCGGCCACGCGCTGCGGATAACTGTGTCGCACCGAACGCAGCCGGGTGCGGCCGCGGGCATCGGTCACCGCCTCGAGCGCTATCCGGCCGGGCAGGACGGAGCCGGATGCCGATTCGCCGCGCGAGGAGCGCACAGCCGGCCCATCCGGGCGCCGCTCGGGTGCGGCCGGATTCGATACGGGCGCTCGACAGCGCGCGGAGCCCGCGGTCGGGGTCACCGGGCGCCCGGCACCGTCGCCGGCAGCATGGCGCCGGTGATGAGACGGTCGACCACCTCCTCGAGCCCGGCGCCGCTGCGCAGGTCGGTGAACACGGTCGGTTTGTGCGGGCGCGCGGCAGCGCAGTCGGCACGCATCCGGTACAGGTCGGCGCCGACCAGCGGCGCCAGGTCGGTCTTGTTGACCAGGAGTAGATCGGCCTGCAGAACGCCGATGCCCCGTTTACGGGGGATGTCGTCTCCCGCAGCGGTATCGATGACGAAGATCCAGTAGTCGACCAGATCCGAGGTGAAGGTGGCGGCCAGGTTGTCGCCGCCGGACTCGATCAGCACCACCTCCAGCGCGGGGAAGCGGACCCGCAGGGTGTCCACGGCGGCGAGATTGGCCGACGGGTCCTCACGGATGGCGGTGTGCGGGCACGCGCCGGTCTCCACCGCGAGAACCCGTGCGGGATCGATGATTCCGCTACGCCGCACGCGCTGGGCGTCCTCGTCGGTGACCAGGTCGTTGGTGATCACCGCGACGTCGAGTCCCGCCGCGGCCAGTTCCGGAACCAGCCGCTCCACCAGCCGGGTCTTACCGGATCCGACCGGTCCGCCGATTCCGATGCGAACGACATCGTGCATGGGTGCCTCCTCTATTTCAGCGTGTACAGGCGGCCGAGCGGCACACTGGTCATCGGGGTACTGGTGCAGAGCTCGCCGTCCACCTCGACCCGGTAGGTGTCCGGGTCGACGGTGATCTCGGGCAGGTGATCGTTGTGCAGGAAGTCGGCTTTCGACAGTCGACGGGCGCCATGGCAGGCCACCAGGGGCGTCGCCAGCTGCCAGCGCTGCGCCAGTCCGGCCTCGACCGCCGCCGCGGCCACGAAATTCACCGAGACATCGGCCGGAGTCTTGCCGTATGCCGCCCACTGCGGGCGATACCGCAGCGGCTCGCACGTCATCAGTGAGGCATTGGCCTCACCCATGACCGACCACGCCGGGAACCCGCCCTTGAAGACCACCTCCGGCCGGATGCCGAAGAACTTCGGCTCCCACAGCACGATATCGGCGAGCTTGCCGGCCTCCAGTGAGCCCACCTCGTGGTCGATTCCGAACATCCGGGCCGGATTGACGGTGAGCTTCGCGATGTAGCGCAGGATGCGCGCGTTGTCGGCCCCGGTACCCGCATCGGCGGCCAGCGGGCCCCGCGTCACCTTCATGTGGGACGCCAATTGCCAGGTGCGGGCGATACTTTCGCCGATCCGCCCCATGCCCTGCGAATCCGATCCCAGCGCCGAGATGGCGCCGAGATCGTGCAGGACGTCCTCGGCGGCGATCGTCTCGCGCCGGATGCGTGATTCGGCGAAGGCGACGTCCTCGGGAATGCGCGGATCGAGGTGGTGGCACACCATCACCATGTCCAGATGTTCGTCGAAGGTGTTGATCGTGTAGGGATTGGTCGGATTCGTTGATGACGGAAGGCAATTCGGCGCGCCGACCACCCGCAGGATGTCGGGCGCGTGCCCGCCGCCGGCGCCCTCGGCGTGATAGGTGTGGATCGGCCGGCCGCCGATGGCCCGCATGGTGTCCTCGTAGAATCCGGACTCGTTGAGCGTGTCGGTGTGGATCTGCACCTGCAGGTCCAGCTCGTCGCCGGCGTCGAGAGAGGCCCGGATGGCGGCCGGGGTCGCGCCCCAGTCCTCGTGGATCTTGAAGCCGATCGCCCCGGCCAGCCCCTGTTCGAGCAGCGGAGCGGTATGTGCGGCACTGCCGTTGGCGATGAATCCGAAATTCATCGGGAACGCCTCGGCGGCCCGCAGCATCCGGCCGATGTTGTTCGGGCCCGAGGTGGTGATACCGACGGTGGCGGGGCCGAGTCCGCCGCCGATCATGGTGGTGATGCCGCTGGAGATGGCCTCCTCGACCAGTCCCACGCTGTCGAAGTGCACGTGCACGTCGATGGCGCCCGCGGTGGCGATCATCCCCTCGCCCGAGCGGACATCGGTACCGGCGCCGATGATCAGCTCCGGATCGACGCCGTCCATCGTGTCGGGATTGCCGGCCTTCCCGATGCCCGCGATGCGCCCGTTCCGAATCCCTATGTCGGCCTTGCGAACACCCAGAACCGCGTCGATGATCAGCGCGTTGGTGATGACGAAGTCCAATGCCCCGTCGGCGTTGGTGATGCCATTGTGGACGGCCATGCCCTCGCGCATGGTCTTTCCGCCGCCGAAGACGGCCTCGTCACCGTAGACGGTGGCATCGGCGTCGACCCGGGCCAGGAGTTCGGTATCGCCGAGGCGCACCCGGTCGCCCACGGTGGGGCCGAACATTTCGGCGTATCGGCGGCGGCTGATGCGATAGGGCATCGGGTATCACTCCTGTCCGGTCTCGTCGCGGAACCCGCTGTCGCGGAAGCCCGCTCGGCGCAGCCGCGCCAGCAGATCCGGACTCGGCGCCCGGGTGGTGTCGGCATCGGTCATGTCGTTCTGGCCCGACACCCGGCGGGTGCCGCCGTACCTGGTGAGCTCGACCTCCTGCTGCTCGCCGGGTTCGAAGCGCACCGCGGTGCCCGACGGAACGTCCAGGCGCATGCCGAAGGCGGCCGCGCGGTCGAACTCCAGCGCCCGATTGACCTCGAAGAAGTGGAAGTGCGAGCCGACCTGGATCGGGCGATCCCCGGTATTGGTCACGACGAGTGTGACGACGGGCCGGCCGGCGGACAGTTCGATCTCACCGTCGGCGACGAGCAGTTCGCCCGGGCGGTGGTCGAGTTCGGCCGCGGTGCGGGTACCCGGCCGGATCGGATCGTGCACCGTGACCAGTTTCTGGCCGTCATCGAAGAAGCCCTCCACCTGAATCGAGCCCAGCAGCACCGGCACTCCCGGCAGTACGTCGTCGTCGGTCAGCACGTGCGCGCCGCGTTCGGCGGCTTGGGCCACGGTGGCGCCGGCACGCGCCGCCTCCACGACCTCGTCGGCGATCAGCGCGCGCGCCTCGGCATAGGTGAGCGCCAGTCCTGCCGCGCGGCGCTTGCGCGCCAGTTCGGCGGCCAGGAACAGCAGCAGCCGGTCCTCGTCCTTCGGTGTGAGATGCATGGTCGGCGTCCTCCCTTCGCTGTCCGGTCAGATCGTGATCGCTTGTCGCACCGCGGCTTCGGCCTCCCGGCCGCCCGCGCCGGAGGCGACGATCCGGCCCGCCTGCAGCACGTGGTACCGCTGCGCGGAATTGAGGGCGAAGCCGATGTGCTGTTCGACCAGCAGTGCGGACAGGGTGTTGTTCGACGTCAATTGCGTGATGGCGGACTCGATCTCGGCGACCACATTGGGCTGGATCCCCTCGGTGGGCTCGTCGAGGATCAGCAGTTTCGGCTCGGTGAGCAGCGCGCGGGCGATGGCCAACTGCTGGCGCTGGCCGCCCGACAGCAGTCCGGCGGGCCGGTCGAGCAGATCGCGCAGTGCCGGAAACAGATCCAGTGTGGCGTCGACGGCGGTCCGCGAGGTGGTGGCGCGGCCCGCCCGGACCCGCCGTTCGGCGACGACGAGCAGATTCTCGCGGGTGGTCAGCTGCGCGAACGATCGCTGCCCCTGCGGTACGTAGGCCAGGCCGTGCCGGACCCGCTGATGCGGGCGCAACCGGGTGATGTCCAGACCGTCGAGTTCGATCGTTCCCGCCTGGGCCGGAAGCAGTCCCACGACCGTCTTCAGCAGCGTCGACTTACCGGCACCGTTGTGGCCGAGCACGGCCGTGACACTGTGCCGGGCCACCTCGAGGTCGATGTCGTGCACGATGCGGCTGCGCCCGTAACCGGCGCACACGGTGGTGAGAGTCAGCATTGCGGCACCTCCGCCGCCGTGCCGAGGTAGACCTCCTGGACGCGGGGATCGGCCTGCACCTCGGCGACCGATCCCTGCGCGAGTACGCCGCCGCGCGCCATCACCGTCACCGAGGTGGCGTAGGTGCGCATGAAATCCATGTCGTGCTCGACGACCAGGACGGTGCGTTCCCCGCCGAGATTGCGCAGCAGTTCGCCGGTGAGTTCGCGTTCCTCGTGGCTCATTCCGGCCACCGGCTCGTCGAGCAGCAGCACATCGGCGTTCTGGACCAGCAGCATGCCGATCTCGAGCCACTTCTTGCGGCCGTGGGGCAGCGTGCCGGTGAGCTGATCGCGCACCGCCGTGAGGCCGATGGTCTCGAGCGCCTGCTCGACGATCGCCGGTACGCCGTGCCGTGCCCGCAGCCGGGACCGCAGTGGGCGCGCCGCACCGCACGCGATGTCGAGATTCTGCAGCACGGTGAGCTGCTCGAACACACTCGGCGTCTGGAAGGTGCGCCCGACACCGGCGCGGGCGATGTGATGAGACTTCTTGCCCAGCAGTTCGATTCCGGATTTGGTGACCGATCCGGTGGCCGGTACCAGACCGGTGACGGCGTCGATCAGTGTGGTCTTTCCGGCGCCGTTCGGGCCGATCAGGAAGCGCAGATCGCCCTGGAACAGGGTCAGGTCGACGTCGCGATTGGCGGTGAAGCCACCGAAATCGACGGTCAGGCCACGTATTTCCAGATACTGCGACACGCGTCCCGCGTTTCCGCCGAGCTTCGGTGTGCGATGTGGGTCGGTCATCGGATGGTCTCCTGTCCGGGCCGGAGTGGGGCGCCGGCGTTTCGGCGCCGGTGTAGCAGAACGGTCGACCCGGCGAATCCGGCGGGGAAGAACCCGATCACCACGATGAACAGCAGGCCCTGCAGGTAGGTCCAGCCGGACGGGAACGCCGCGGACAGGCTGGACTGCGCCCACGCGATGACGACCGCGCCGAGGACCGGTCCCAGCAGTGTGGTGCGGCCGCCGATCGCGACCCCGATGAGCATGGCGATGGAGGGGACCGCACCGATGTTGTCGGGCGAGATGATGCCCACGATGGGCACGAACATCGCGCCGGCGACGGAGGCGAACACCGCCGCCACCGTGTAGGCGGCGACCTTCGTGTTGGCCGGGTCGTACCCGAGGAACCGGACGCGTTCTTCCTGATCGCGCACCGCGATCAGCAGTTCGCCGAAACGGCTGCGCATCAGTTGCCGCACGATCAGCACGGCCACGACGACGAATGCGGCGATGAGGAAGTACAGCATCCGCCGGTTCACCGGATCGGCGAGGTCGTAGCCGAAGAAGGAATGGAACCGGCTGATGCCGTTGCTGCCGCCGAGGCCTTGGCGCCCCACCAGGAAGACGGCGGCCGCGGCCGCGAGCGCTTGACTGAGGATGGCGAAGTAGGCGCCCTTGACCCGGCGTGTGAACACCAGGGCACCGAGCGCGGCCGCGATGAGCGCGGGCAGCACGACGATGGCCACGACGGTGGTGATTCCGGAGCCGAAAGGCTGCCAGTACCACGGTGTTCCGGTGGCACCGGCGAAACGCAGGAAGTCCGGTGCGGAGCTGCCCTCGAGGCTCGCGTCGGCGAGTTTCAGATGCATGGCCATGAGATAGGCGCCGATACCGAAGAACACGCCCTGACCGAGCGTCAGCATGCCGCCCTGCCCCCACGCCAGGCCGATGCCGATCGCCACCAGGCCGAAACACAGGAACTTGGCGAGCAGGCCGAGCCGGTAGTCGTCCAGGACGGCCGGTGCGACAGCGAACATCAGCACCAGCGCCGCGGCCAGACCGAGCACGGGCCGCCAATGGTGCCCGGCGGCAGCGGCTCCGATTCCCGTGCGCGGCTCGGCGCCGGCCCGCGTCGATGTGGCGGTATTCATGCCAGGCTCCTCGAAGTGGTGGTCAGCAGTCCCTGCGGCCGTATCTGCAGGAGTCCGATGACGATGACGAAGACGACGACCTTGGCGGTGGACGCGGTCGTGGAGTATTCGATGAACGACTCCAGCAGGCCCAGTAGCCCGGCCGCGAGCACCGCGCCCTTCACATGGCCGAGCCCGCCCAGCACGACCACGAGGAACGCGTCGACGATGTAGCCCTGGCCCACCGTCGGGCCGGCCGGGCCGATCAGGGTCAGTGCGACGCCCGCGATTCCGGCGAGTGCGGAACCCCGCATGAAGGTGGCGACATCTGTTGTGCGCGAAGATATTCCGGAGGCCTCCGCGAGATCGCGGTCGCCGATCACGGCGCGGATGCGGCGGCCCCACCCGGTGTGGTGCAGCACCCCGATGAGTGTCCCCACCGCGGCGATCGCCAGAACCAGGATGAACAAACGCGCCTTCGGCACGGTGGTTCCGAACACCGCGATTCCGCCGACCAGCCAGTCGGGCGGTACGACGTTCACCGCGGGCGCACCGAAGATCTGCCGGAACAGCTGCTGCAACACCAGTCCCACGCCGAAGGTGACCAGCAGCGTGTCCAGCGGACGGTGGTACATGCGCCGGATGAGGACCACCTCGAGGATGCCGCCCAGCGCGGCGCCCACCACGAATCCCACGGCCAGCGAAACGATCAGCGAGACAACGGTATTCGAAATCAGCTGCTGGACCACATAGGCGGTGTAGGTGCCGGCGGTCATGATCTCGCCGTGCGCCATGTTGATCACGCCCATCTGACCGAAGGTCAGCGACAGGCCCAGTGCGGCCAGCAGCAGAATCGATCCGATGCTGAGCCCGATGAAGATCTGCCCGATGACAGCGTCCATCACATGTCTCCTGTTCGGCTCCGGCTAGCCCGCGATGCCCGCGGCCCACGGGTAGGTGCGCAGGAACGGGTCGGGCGCGATGTCGCGGGGTGAGTGCCACACCTGTTCGATCAGGCCGGATTCGGCGACCCGGCCGATGCGCGCGGTCTTGGTGACGTGGTGGTTGTCCCCGTCGAGGGTCACGGTGCCCTCCGGGGTGTGCACGGTGACGCCGTCGGCGACCCGTTGCAGATCGGGCACCGCGAACGAGTGCGCCTCGGTGACCATGGCCTGCCACAGCCGCACCGCGGTGTAGGCCGATTCCATCGGGTCCGAGGTCACCCGTGCCGGGCCGTAGGCGGCCTTGAAGTCGCGGACGAACCGCCGGTTCTCGGCGGTGTCGAGGCTCTGGTAGTAGTTCCACGACGTGAGCTGCCCGGTCAGCGCACTCGCGCCGATACTGCGCACCTCCTCCTCGCCCACGCACATCGACATGACCGGTGTGGTGGCGGCGTTCAGACCGGCGTTGTCGTACTCCCGGAACAGCGACACCAGCGAGTCGCCGACCACCACATTGAAGACCGCGTCGGCTTTCGAACCGCGGATCTTGTTCACGATGGTGGAGAAGTCCGTGGCGCCCAGCGGGGCGTAGTCCTCGCCCTTGATCTCCATATCGTTCGCCGCGGCGAATTTGCGGACGATCGCATTCGCGGTGCGGGGAAATACGTAATCGGTGCCGATGAGATACAGCGAGCGTTTACCTTGGGATTTGAGGTATTCGAGGGCCGGAATGATCTGCTGATTCGTCGTGGCGCCGGTGTAGAAGATGTTCTCGGAACTTTCCAGGCCCTCGTACTGCTGCCCGTAGAAGAGCAGCGCGCGGGAATCCTCGAACACCGGCAGCATCGCCTTGCGGCTTGCCGAGGTGTATCCGCCGAATACCGCGGCGACGCAGTCGCCGTGTATCAGTTTCTGGGCCTTCTCGGCGAAGACCGTCGGATCCGAGGCGCCGTCCTCACTGATGAGGCGCAGTTGTTTACCGAGGACGCCGCCTTCGGCGTTGATATCGCGCACCGCCATCGATATCGCGTCGTGAATCACCGTCTCGCTGGCTGCCAGCCCGCCCGACAGCGAGTCGATCGATCCGACCGTGACGGTCGGCCCCGAGGTGTTCACGCAGTCGACGCGGCCCCTGTCGCTCGAGGTGCCGGTGGCGTGGCTGCCGCATCCGCTGATCAGCAGGCAGAGTGCGGCCGCCGCCGCGGCCACGCCGAGTGGCGGGCGCAGACGGCCGCGCGCGGACCGTGAATGATTTCCCATGGCGAATCTCCCGAACAGAATTCACGCCGGGAATGTGAGGCACCTACGGCGTGAGATGGAGCAGCATCGGTATTCTTCCGATCGGCTGAACAAAAGCCTATCGACCGTGGACGCGTCACACGATGGGGAGAATCTCCCATATTTCGAGGAGTAATTGTTTCGCAGATATTACGCGAGTGTCGGTGCGGGGTCCGCGATCTCGAGTCTCCCGGAGACGAGCCCGAACCGCACCGCCATGGACGCGCACGCGATCCGGTTCGTCACCCCCAGTTTGGCCATCGCGTGTTCGACGTGATGGGCGGCCGTGCGTTCGCTGATGACGAGCCGGTCGGCGATCTGGGCACTGGTGAGTCCGTGCGTGAGCAGGGTGAGCACATCCAGTTCACGCGGTGTCAGCCCGAAGGGCAGGGGTTCGGTGTGCACGGCGACGATCGCGGCCGGCGCCGCACCCCGGTAGCGCGGTGGCGCGGGAATCACCCGGACCAGATGCCAGGTGCTGTCGTGCTGCCAGCGCAGCATGCGCTCGACCGGACGGATCGGCCAGGTTCGTGCCACCGCAGCCGAGATCTGTTCGACGAGAACGAGTTCCGAGGTGGAGTAGCCCGCGGCGTCGGGGAACAGCGGTTGCCGGTGGCCGTGCCTGTCGACGAGCCAGGACGTGGCGCCGGGGGCGAGGAATCCGGCGACCAGGGCCGGGCGGGCGGAGATGTCCAGCAGCCGGGCGACCTCGGCGCGGAACGAGTCGATCAGCGCCACGTCGCTGTCGCGGGGGTAGGCGCGGCTGTCGCTGTTGACGTGGATGGTGCCCGCGTAGACCCCGGCGGAGGTCACCAGCCGCCCCGACAGGCCCTCGTCGAATCCGGCGGGCCGGAAGATCTCGGTCACCGAGTAGGAGGTCCGGTACTCCGGGAAGTCGCACCACCGCAGGGCTCCCGAGCCGGTGCGCTTCATGGCCTCGAACAGCGGGTCGCGGTCGATGAACCAGGTGTTGAGGTGGTCCAGGACGTGCTCGGGGTAGTCGTGATTGGCGAGCGTGACGTGCCGCTGCCGCAACGGATCCCACAGGCACAGCGCGCTGGCCGCGGACGGAATGGCCGCATCGACGGCGTCGAGCACCTCGTGTGCGGTGGCCGCGATATCGGTCTCTGCCGTCAGTGCCTCGGTCCAGGTGCTGGAGAAGCCACCAGATTTCATGCTCGATCCTTCACAGCCCGGTGCGTCGCGCGGCGTGCGACTCCACTCCCGCGATTGTTGGATGGCGACGTTTCCGGTCTGTTTCGTCGCGGCTACGGCCTCGGCGCAGCTGTCCGGCGGTGCTGTGATGTCTGTCCTACCGTCGCGAATGTCCACTGTCAGGAAACGGCGGATTACGATGGTGAAATGACGCGCCCCGCTGCCCAGTCCGAGCACCGCGACACGGGCGATCCGGCACCCGTGCAACGAGAGGTGTCGCCGAACGCCCCGACCGGAGTGGATCTGGAGCGGGTGATCGGTGCCCAGGTCCGCAGTCTGCGGCTGGCGGGCGGGCTGTCCGTGGCCGAACTGGCGGCCCGGGTCGGCATCTCCAAGGCCATGCTGTCCAAGATCGAGAACGCGCAGACCTCGTGCAGCCTGTCCACACTCGCGAATCTCGCCCGGGGACTGGACGTTCCGGTGACCTCGCTGTTCCGGGGTGCCGACAGCGCCCGGGAGGCGGTCTACACCCGGTCCGGGCACGGCGCGGTGATCGTGGGCCGCGGCACCCGGATCGGGCATCACTACGAACTGCTCGGGGCGCTGCGCGGGCAGCACAAACGGCTGGAACCGGTGCTGGTGACCCTGACCGAGGCGAGTGAGGCCTTCCCACTGTTCCAGCACGCGGGCACCGAACTGCTGTACATGCTCGAGGGGGTCATGGTCTACGGCCACGGCGACTCCGACTACACGCTGCGGCCCGGAGACGCGCTGCTACTGGACGGTGAAGGGCCGCACGGCCCGAATGAGCTGGTGCGGCTGCCGATTCGCTTCCTGGCCGTCACCGCGTATCCGGACCGGCACGGCGAGGGCTGAACGGCCGCACCCCGCCGGGTGGCGGGGTGCGGCACCGCTCAGTGCACGGGGTCGGCCGCGGCCGAGGTGATCGCGGTCGCGGCGGTGACGGCGTCACCCGGGGCAACAGACTTACCGGGCAGTCCGATGGTGTCGAACACGTAGGCGGTTTCACCGTGCACGGTGATGTCGAGCCCCTCGGCCTCGCTGTCGCCGTCCACCCGGATACCGGAGGTGAGATCGAGAGTCTTGGCGATCACCCAGGTCATCACGAAGGTGTAGGCGAGCACCGCCGCCACCGCGACGGCCTGGCGCCACAGCTGTGCCACGCCGCCGCCGTAGAACAGTCCGGCCACGCCATTGGGTGCGGACGGATCGGCGAGCAGGCCGATCAGGACCGTGCCGAGAACACCGCCGACCAGGTGGATGCCGACCACATCGAGCGAATCATCGAGTCCGAAACGGAATTTCAGCGAGACCGCGAAGCAACAGGTCGCGCCGCACGCCGCGCCGACGGCCAGCGCGCCCAGCGGTGACACCGCACCACAGGCGGGCGTGATGCCGACCAGCGCGGCGATGAGCCCGGAGCTCGCACCCAGTGAGGTGGCGTGCCCCTCGCGGACCCGCTCGACGATCAGCCACGCGCAGATGCCCGCGCACGAGGCGGCGAGGGTGTTGAGGACGACGACCGCGGCGCTGTTGCCCGAGCTGAGCGCGGAACCGCCGTTGAATCCGAACCAGCCGAAGAACAGGATGCCCGCGCCGAGCATCGTCAGCGGGAGACTGTGCGGGCGAGGGGAGTTCGGGAACAGCCGGCGCCGGCCGAGGACCAGGACCAGTGCCAGGCCCGCCACACCCGCGTTGATGTGGACCGCGGTGCCGCCGGCGAAGTCGATCGCGCCCAGGGTGTTGGCGATCCAGCCGCCGGTGGTCGACCCGTCCGCGGCGTCGAATGCGAAGACCCAGTGCGCGACCGGGAAGTAGACCAGCACCGCCCACAGTCCGGCGAACGCCATCCAGGACCCGAACTTCATCCGGTCGGCCACCGCACCGGCGATGAGCGCGACCGTGATGGCGGCGAACAACAGCTGGAACGCGGAGAAGATCGCCGGTGGCAGCCCGGGGCTCGCCGGTGCGGTGAGCAGCTTCGAGGAGCCGAGATGGTCGAGGGGATTGCCCAGCAGGCCGGTCCCGCCGAGTGAGTCGCCGAATACGGCGGAGTAGCCGACGACGATCCACAACACGCCGACCACGGCGAGCGCGCCGAAGATCATCATCGCCATGTTGAGGGTGTTGCGTACGCCGACCATGCCGCCGTAGAACAGCGCCAGCCCCGCCACCATCAGTGACACCGCGCAGAAGGCGGCGAGGATCCAGGCGGTGTCCGCCGCTGCCACAGCTTCGTTCATCGTGAGTACCTGCCTTCGAGTGATCAACTCACCGAGTTCCTGACAGGAATCGGTGTTTATCTATGTTCAACCGCGATTGGTTAGCGGCACGTGCACGTCTGTGAAAGCTGCGTTAACTGCCGGACTGCGCGCGGCGGATTCGGCGCCGACGGGTTCGCGATGATCGGCACGCGCCCGTGGACGGATGTGGTCTGCCGCGCGATCGCTGGCTGCCGGGGAAACATGATCTCTTTGGAGGAAACCTGTAGGCTTCGCGGATCGGCGCGATCGCCGGGCTGGGTGTTGTGCTGGAAGCCTGTGTCCCGCTTCTGATTATCGGGCGAGAGATGTCGTCTACCGCGGATCGAGTCGCTGTAATTGATGTTCGCGAAACGTAATCGTCACATTCCGAGTGTTTCATGAAAGGCAACAGCGACAAATGGTAGGAAACAGAGGGTGTAGTGGCAGAGACAGTCAAGTACGTGATCGTCGGTGGCGGACTCGAAGGTCTCGCGATCGCCTGGTCCCTGGCGCGTCGCGGCGAGACCGATGTCGTTGTCCTGGAACGCAATACGCTCTGTTCGGGAATGACGGGAAAGTCCAGCGGGGTGGTGCGCTGTCACTACGGCACCCCGTCGCTGGCCGCGATGTCCTGGTACGGGGTCGAGGTCTTCGGCAACGCCACCGATCTGTTCGGTGACGACCTCGCGTTCCGGCAGTGCGGCTACGTCGTCGGGGTCGGTGCGGACAATGTCGCGGCGCTCGAAGCCAATGTGGCCATGATGCAAGGCTTGGGCATCCGGGTCGATCTCGTCGGATCCGACGTGATGTCGGAGTTGTGGCCCGGCCTGCACCTCGACGACTTCGCCGCATTCGCCTACGAGCCGCTGGGCGGTCGCGGCGAGGCCTATATGACCGGGATGGCGTTCGCCGCCGCCGCACGGGGGATGGGCGTGCGCATCCGGCAGTCGACCGCGGTCGACTGCCTGCTGCAGAACGACGCCGGCACCGTCTACGGGGTCCGGCTGGCCGACGGTGGCGACATCCACGCCGAGCAGGTCGTACTCGCCGCCGGGCCGTGGACACCGGCGCTGGCGGCCACCGCCGGTGTGCGAGTCGATGTGAAAGCTCAACGCGCCCAGCTGGTTCTGGTCGACCAGGGCGTGCCCACACCCGAGGTTCCGGTGCTGTCGGACCTGTCGGGCCTGCAGTACATCTGCCGCGAACCCAACGGCGAACTCCTGGTGGGCAACTCCGATCATCAGGCCCCGCAGTACATCGATCCCGACGACTTCGTCAATCGCGCCGATCCCGACACCATCGAGAAGACGGTCGTCAAACTCGGCACCCGGCTACCGGACATGCCTGACCCGCGCATCACCAGCTCCTACGTCGGCGCCTACGACGTGACCCCCGACTACAACCCGATCATCGGACCGGCACCGGCGGACGGGCTGTTTCTGGCCACCGGCTTCTCCGGACACGGATTCAAGATCTCCCCGGCGGTCGGTGAACTCGTCGCCGACCTGCTGACCACCGGAACCACGCGGCTGCCCCATGTCGACCCGCATGACTTCCGCTATTCGCGCTTCGTCGAGAACGACCCACTGCGCAGCCTCCACCCCTATGCCGGCGCCGGCGAGATGCGCTGAGCCACGATCGAAACCCTCCGGCCCACAGGAACTCTCATGACCGTTCACACCGTCGCTCCCGCCGACACCGTCCGCGCCGTGCTGCCGGCCGAGCCCACCCTGACCGAGCTGGTGCGCGCCACCGGCACCACCTTCGTCCTGGCGCTGTTCGTGACCCTGTCCGGAAAGCCGTGCGCGAAGCTGGTGCCCGCACAGGCGATCGCGCAGCTCGAGACCGAGGGCGTGGGTTTCGCCGGTTACGCGGCGGGGATGATGGGCCAGCAACCACGCGACCCCGACCTGGTCGCGATAGCGGACCCGTCGTCGTTCACCCCGATTCCGTTCGTGCGGCCCGGTCTGGCGCTGGTGCACTGCGATCCGCATGTGGAGGGGCGGCCGTGGCCGTTCGCGCCGCGGGTGATCCTGCGCGAAACCCTGCGCCGGGCAGCGGCTTCGGGTTTCGAGGTGAAGGTGGGTGCGGAGATCGAGTACTTCCTGGTCGGCAAGGACGCGGCAGGACGGCTGACCACCGCCGACACCTCCGACACCAAACTCCAGCCCTGCTACGACGCGCGCGATGTGACCCGCATGTACGACCACCTGACCGAGATCTCGGCGGCGATGAACGCCCTCGGGTGGGGCAACTACGCCAACGACCACGAGGACGCCAACGGTCAGTTCGAGCAGAACTTCGACTACGACACCGCCATGGTCACCGCCGACCGGGTGATCACCGCCCGATACCTGCTCTCGGTGATCGCCGAGAAGCGCGGTATGCAAGCCACTTTCATGCCGAAGCCCTTCACCGACCGCACCGGCTCCGGTATGCACCTGCACCTGTCGCTGTGGACCGCGGCGGGCTCGGCCTTCCCCGGCGGCGACGACCCGAACGGGCTGGGGCTCTCGCGCACCGCCTACGGTTTCATCGCCGGAATCCTCGAACACGCCTGTGCCCTGCAGGGGATCATCGCGCCGACGGTGAACTCCTACAAGCGCACCGGCGCGACCACCACCAGCAGCGGCGCGACCTGGTCGCCCCGGTTCGCGACCTACGGTGGCAACGACCGGACGCACTATCTGCGCGTACCGGATTCGAACCGGGTGGAGTTGCGCGGCGGTGACGGGTCGGCGAATCCGTATCTGGCGACCGCCGCCACGGTGGCCGCGGGCCTGGACGGGGTGGCCCGGTCGCTGGATCCCGGTGCGCCGGGTACGGCTGCGGCCCATGGGCAGACGCTGCCGATGACACTGCTGCACGCGATGGATCAGGTGGCCGCCGATCCGGTGATCACCGGCGTGCTCGACATCGTCGGCGCGGGCGTGGCCGACTACTTCACCGCCCGCAAACGCGAGGAGTTCTTCGCCTGGCACAACACGGTCTCCGAGTGGGAGATCGACACCTATCTCACGGCGTTCTGAAACCGACGACTACAGGAGTCTGCCACCATGTGCGGAATCGTAGGGCTGCACCTGCGCGATCCCGAGCTGTCTCCGCGGCTCGGCGAACTGCTCACCGGAATGCTCGACCGGATGGTCGAGCGCGGGCCGGATTCGGCCGGCATGTCGATCTACGGCGACCCGAACTGGTCACCGCCGGGGGAGGCGACTGTCTCGTTACTCGGCAATCGTTTTCCCGCACCGGAACTCGCCGCCGCGCTGAGTGCGCGAACGGGTGCCCCGATCACCGTGATCGACCTCGATCCGACCACGCTGGTGCACGGCGCCGTGGACCCGGTGGCGCTGCGCGAGGCCGTCTGCGCGGCGGTGCCGGATGCCCGTGTCATCGGATTCGGTGACGAGGTCGCGGTGCTCAAGGGCACCGGTGATCCGAGTGAACTGGCGCGGCGGTTCGGACTGCCGCGGGCCGCGGGATGGCAAGGTGTCGCGCACACCCGGATGGCCACCGAATCCGCGGTGACCGCCACCGGCTCACACCCGTTCTCGGTCGGTACCGACCAGTGCCTGGTGCACAACGGCTCGTTCTCCAACCACATGTCGATCAAACACGACCTCGAGCGCCGTGGCGTCGTCTTCGACAGCGAGAACGACACCGAGGTCGGCGCCCGCTACGTCGCCGAACAGCTCGCCGCCGGAGCCGATCTGGAAAAGGCCCTGCTGCTGCTGAACGAGACCTTCGACGGCTTCTACACGCTGCTGGTGTCCACCCGCGACTCCTTCGCCGTCGTCCGCGACGCCATCTCCTGCAAACCCGCCGTGGTCGCCGAGACCCCGCGCTGGGTCGCGATGGCCTCGGAATACCGCGCCCTGGCCCACCTGCCGGGCATCGAATCCGCTCGAATCTTCGAGCCCGAACCGGAAAAGGTGTACGTATGGCACCGTCAGTGACCCGCGCCCCGATCGGTGATCCGGCTGCTGTCGGCGCGGTCGAGCCCGTCGCCCTGGATACGCGCACCCTCGGTGTGCGCGGGGTGAATCAGGCTCTGCGCGCACCGGACGCGCCGGATCGCGCACGGGTGACCGAGCCACAGGGCGCGCACGCGCTGGCATGCGGTCTCGACAGTGACATCGAGGTGACCGTGGAAGGTCACGTCGGCTACTACTGCGCCGGTATGAACCAGCGCGCCCATGTCAGCGTCACCGGTAATGCCGGGGTCGGGGTGGCGGAGAACATGATGTCGGGCGTCGTGCGGGTGCGCGGCGACGCGTCGCAGTCGGCGGGCGCCACCGCCCACGGTGGTCTGCTGGTGATCGAGGGCAATGCGGCGGCTCGCTGCGGGATCTCGATGAAGGGCGTCGACATCGTCGTGGGTGGCGACATCGGGCACATGAGCGCCTTCATGGGCCAGGCCGGACGGCTGGTCGTCTGTGGCGATGCCGGTGAGGCACTGGGGGATTCGCTCTACGAGGCCCGCATCTACGTGCGCGGCACCGTCGCCTCCCTGGGTGCGGACTGCGTGCGCAAACAGATGCGCGCCGAACACCTGGCCGAGCTGGCCGAGCTGCTGGCCGCCGCCGGAATCGAGGCCGAACCCGCCGATTTCAGCCGGTACGGCTCCGCCCGCGGCCTCTACAACTTCCATGTCGACAACGCCTCGGCGTACTAGTCCGTGTCCGGAGGAGTCCCCCCATGACCAACGATCCCGCACTGCGCGAGTCGGCGACCTTCGACCGCCGGGTCATCGCCGAAATCCAGCGCGCCGCCGAGACCGGCATCTACGACATCCGTGGCTGGGGCGCCAAACGCCCGCTGCCGCATTTCGACGATCTGCTGTTCCTGGGCGCGTCCATGTCGCGGTATCCGCTCGAGGGCTATCGGGAACGCTGCGACACCGATGTCGTGCTCGGCGACCGGCACGCGAAATTCCCACTGCACCTCGATATTCCGATCACGATCGCCGGTATGAGTTTCGGGGCGCTGTCGGGCCACGCCAAGGAGGCGCTGGGCCGCGGCGCGAGCGAGGTCGGCACCTCGACCACCACCGGCGACGGCGGCATGACCCCGGAGGAGCGGGGCCAGTCGAAAAACCTGGTGTACCAGTATCTTCCGTCGCGCTACGGGATGAACCCGGTGGACCTGCGCAAGGCCGACGCCATCGAAGTCGTGCTCGGGCAGGGCGCCAAACCCGGCGGCGGCGGCATGCTGCTCGGACAGAAGATCACCGAGCGGGTGGCGGCGATGCGCACGTTGCCCCGGGGGGTCGATCAGCGCAGCGCGTGCCGGCATCCGGACTGGACCGGTCCCGACGATCTGGCCATCAAGATCACCGAACTGCGCGAGATCACCGACTGGGAGAAGCCGATCTATGTGAAGGTCGGCGCCACCCGGACGTATTACGACGTGAAGCTGGCGGTCAAGGCCGGTGCCGATGTCGTGGTCGTCGACGGGATGCAGGGCGGCACCGCCGCCACCCAGGACGTGTTCATCGAACACGTCGGCATCCCGACGCTGGCCGCGATTCCACCGGCGGTGCAGGCCCTGCAGGAACTCGGTGTGCACCGGCAGGTGCAACTGATCGTGTCCGGTGGTATCCGCAGCGGGGCCGACGTCGCCAAAGCCATGGCACTGGGCGCCGACGCGGTCGCGATCGGCACCGCGGCGCTGATCGCCCTGGGCGACAACAATCCCCGCTACGACGAGCAGTATCGCGCATTGGGTTCGGCGGCAGGTTTCTACGACGACTTCCAGGCCGGGCGCGATCCGGCCGGAATCACCACCCAGGACCCCGAACTCGCGAAGAATCTCGATCCGGTCGAGGGCGGTCGCCGCCTCGCGAACTATCTGCGGGTGCTGACCATGGAGGCCCAGACCCTCGCACGCGCCTGTGGCAAATCGCATCTGCGCAACCTCGAACCCGAGGACCTGGTGGCCCTGACCGTCGAATCGGCGGCGATGGCCCGGGTGCCGCTGGCCGGGACGACCTGGATTCCGGGGCGACTGTGAAGAACCGACAGGTGACCGAAGCGGCTGCGATGGAAGGAGTGCCGGTGCCCGCGTTCGACTCGATGTGGACGGACCTGCTCGAGGTGGGCAGGTATCCGGCCACCGGCGGATATCGGCGTTTCGCCTGGAACGACGCCGAGATGACACTGCGGGAATGGTTTCGGGGGGAGGCCGATCGACGCGGGATGAGCGTCGAGGAGGACCGCAACGGCAACCTGTGGGCCTGGTGGATGCCGCCGGGCTGGCTGGGTGATCCGCGCGACGCCTTCGTCACGGGTTCGCATCTGGACTCGGTACCCGACGGCGGCGCCTACGACGGGCCGCTCGGCGTGGTGTCCGCCTTCGCCGCCGTCGATCTGGTTCGCGCCCGCGGCATCGTGCCGGCCCGCCCGGTGGCCGTCACCGCCTTCTCCGACGAAGAGGGCGCGCGATTCGGCGTGGCCTGCATCGGATCTCAGCTCAGTACGGGTGCACTCGCACCCGAGCGGGCATTGCGACTACGCGACACCGACGGCGTGACCCTGGCCGAGGCGCTGCGCGGTCACGGCCGTGATCCGCGCGCGCTCGGCGCCGATCCGCGACTGGCCGAACGTGTGGGCGTGTATGTCGAGCTGCACGTCGAACAGGGACGGGCCCTGGATCTCGTGGCGCGGCCGCTGGCGATCGCGTCGTCGATCTGGCCGCACGGGCGCTGGCTGTTCAGCTTCACCGGGCAGGCCAATCACGCCGGCGCCACCCGGCTGGCCGATCGCCGCGATCCGATGCTGGCCTTCGCCTCGACCGTGCAGACCGCACGCGGTGCCGCGGCCCTGCACGACGCGGTCGCCACCTTCGGTAAGGTCGCGATTCTGCCCAACGGCACCAATGCGATCGCCTCGCAGGTGCGGGCCTGGCTCGATGCCCGCGCGGCCGACGAGGACACCCTCACGGCACTGGTCGCCGAGATCACCGAACAGGCCCGCCGGCATGCCGGCGGCGATGGCATCGGCCTGGACGTGGAGGCCGAATCCGTCACGCCCATCGTCGAATTCCCCGGTGACACCCGGCAGCGTCTGCAGACCGCGCTGGGACATCTCGGTGACATCCCGGTCCAGCCCACCGCCGCCGGACACGACGCGGGCATCTTGTCGGCCCTGGTGCCGACCGCGATGCTGTTCGTCCGCAATCCCACCGGAATATCGCATTCTCCGGAGGAATTCGCCGAACTCGACGATTGCCGTCACGGGGCGCGGGCACTCGCCGATGTCATGGCCGACTGGATCGGCTGAGGTTCACCCGGTGACCCGATACAACCGCCAGGTCGGCAGATCGTCACCGTCGTTGGGCACTTCCAGTTCCAGCGAGGCGATGTCGCCGCCGGTGTCGTAGAGCGTGGGAAAGCGGCGGTTGATCGCGTCGGAGGTACCACGCCCGGCATTGGGAACGGCGAGGATGTAGCGGATTCCGCTGCCGGACGGGTTGTTGAGGACGTCGACGAAATCCTGATCCGATGGGATGACGAAGGTCTTGGGCCGGGTGGTCGCGGTGTAGACGGCGAATCCGTAGACGGTGTCCATCAGCACCGAGGAATCGGGCAGCTGCAGTGAGTCGATGTAGTGCGCCAGTTGCCTTTCGGTGCTGAAGGAGGCGATGATCTGCAGCTCCTGCGTGTGCTTGGCGGTGGTGTCGTCCGGGTCGGGACGGACGATGGCCTGCAGCGCGTACTGCTGATCCGACAGCGTGGGCGAGCTCATCAGCGCACCGGTCAGGATCGGGGTACTCACCAGGATCAGCACCGCCACCGTGGCCGGCACCGGCCCGCGGCGTTCGGTGCCGGACAGCCGGATCCGGCGATAGCGCCCCGGGCGGCGGGCCCACTGCTGCCCGTGGGCCGCGAACAGTTGGTAGATCAGGATGATCATCCACGGCAGTGCCGCGAAATAGAACCGCAGGAACGGAAAGGTGCTGCCGGTCATGTAATTACGGATCGCGAAGATCATGATCGCGCCGAACACCACCGCGGCGGCGGCGACCTCGAGGTCGCGGCGCTGCCAGGCCAGTACCGCCACCACCGGAATCAGTACCGGCAGGAACGGGCCCATCACGACGATCTCGGCCAGGCTGAACAACAGCCCGTACAGCGGTGTGGCCGCACCGCCGCCACTCTGCTCGAGAATGCTGGTGTTGCCGTAACTCGACGACAGCTGCGCGAAGGCCTGTCCGGTGATGATCCAGCTCGCGAACGCCCACCCCAGGGCGGCAATCGCCGACGGCATCGCGATGATCACCCCGTCCAGCAGGGCCTCGACGATCCGGCCGCGCCTGCTCCGGCGGCTCGAGCGAAATACGGTGACGCCCATGACGAAAAGGGTTGCCGCGCCCGCCGCGGCGAGCGAGTCGTAGCGGGCCAGATAGGCGATCCCGAACGCGCACCCGGCCAGGCACAGGTCGTGCACGTCGTCGGTATGGCACCAGCGGATCAGCCGGCGCGCCGCCCAGATCACGAGGAACAGGAACGGCGCCTCGCTCATCCCGTTGGCGCCGTAGAACACGACCATCGGATCGAGCGCGAACGCGGCGGTGGCAACCCAGACCAGCCACGGTGGCAGCCCGCGATCGCGGCCGGTGAGATGGATCTGTACCACCGCGCCGGCCATGAACGGCGCCGACATCAGCACCGCGCTCACGCCACGCTCGGTCAGCACCGTCCACCACTGGCTGAAGTACACGATCGGCAGCTGCGCGACCGCGGTGAGCGGTGTGAACACGAAGCCGATCGCGGCCAGATGTGGACTGCGGCTGA
This sequence comes from Nocardia sp. NPDC052254, assembly GCF_040679495.1. NCBI lineage: Bacteria > Bacillati > Actinomycetota > Actinomycetes > Mycobacteriales > Nocardiaceae > Nocardia > Nocardia sp. NPDC052254. The sequence continues at coordinate 129,295 of NZ_JBFAUW010000001.1, forward strand.
ACATCACGCTGCGCGCGGTGGCGACCCGGCTCAGCGAATCGCCGAGAAAGAAGCCCGGAACGAACGCGAGGTAGAGACCGACGGCGACGTAGACCAGCGTCGTACCGCAGAACAGCCAGCGGGGAGCCGATTTCATGGCGTTGCGCCTTCTTCCGGTGAACCGTCGGAGCCGGGCAGCCCGTGCGCGGTCTTCTCCCAATAGGACGGATTGCTGATCAGCTGGTAGGTGCCCTTGATCGCCGCGACGCTCATCAGCAGCCAGTACAGGGGTGTGGTCAGTGCTGCCACGATCAGCGCCGCGTGCCGGGTCTCGCGGCAGGCGACGAGGTTCATGTACAACATCGCGGTATTGCCGAACACCAGACAGAACAGCGCCGGGAAGTACACGTAGGCGGGGAACTCGTCCTGAATCACGCGGGGCTGGCCCAGAATCCACGCCAGTGTGATGAGCCAGAACACCATGTTCATGCAGGCGATGATCGGTGTGCCCGCCAGCAGTGTGGTGAACCGCCCGAAACCGATCGGGCCGAGTGTGCGCCACAGCCGGACCGGAGCCCGGGTGTGCACCAGCCAGGTCTGCAGGTAGCCCTTGTACCAGCGCGAACGCTGCCGTATCCAGTTGATGGCGTCGCTGTTGGCTTCCTCGAGTGTCGTCGAATCCAGCACCGCGGTGCGATATCCCGAGGCCGCGATCCGTACCCCCAGGTCGGCGTCCTCGGTGACGTTGTAGGGATCCCACGAGCCGATCCGGTCCAGGACGCTGCGGCGCAGATGATTCGAGGTGCCGCCCAGCGGAATCGGGCTCGAGCCGCGCATGAGACCGGGCAGCACGAAGTTGAACCACAGCGCGTAGTCGGCGGTGAACCAAGCGGTGAGCAGGTTCTGGCTGCCGTTGTGGAAGGCGAGTTTCGCCTGTACGCACGCCGTGTTGTCCGGCAGCCGGGAGAAGGCGACCGCGGCACGGCGCAATTGCAGTGGATCGGGGTTGTCCTCGGCGTCGTAGATGGTGATGATCTCGCCGGTGGCGAATTCGAGCCCGAAGTTGCAGGCCTTGGGTTTCGTCCGCGGATCCGACGGCGGCACTTCGAGGATCGTCATACCGAAATCGGCGCTCATCCCGCGCGCGGCCGCCACCGTGGCCGTGTCGTCGGCCTCGAGCAGCAACAGGACCTGCAACTTTTCCCTGGGGTAGTTCAGTGCTCCGACATTGGTGACCAACTGGGTGATGATGTTGGGCTCGTCGTAGGCCGGGACGAGGACCGTATAGGTCGGCAGGTCGGTATCGGGGAATGCCAGCGCTTGCTCGTCGGAGACACGAATGATGGTGCGCCCGTCCAGTCCTCGATAGAACAGGATCAGCCGGTCGATCAGCGTCCACACATAGAAGAAGGTCGACAGGAACGTCAGCGTGATCAGCGTGGGGATGGGAAAGGCGATCGCGCACCCGATCGTGACCACCAGCACCCCGATCAGCACATTGCGCTGCCAGGGATAGAGCACCACGGCCGCCGACGCGTCCGGATGTGCCTCGCGCAGACCGTGAATCGCCTTGTGCAGTGCGGCCTCGACCTCGGGGTCGGTGCGGCTGTCGTTCTCGCTCACCACTTCTGCACCTCGACCAGTTGCCGGGCCAGAGTCTGGACCAGATCGCTGTCCTTGAACTCCGAGCGGGTATCCGATACCGCCGCCACCCCGCGGAACAGCAACTGCAAGAAGTCGCCGATATTGCCGATGGGGGAGGGCACCGGTTCCGGGAAATAGGCGTCGGGTTCGTGATTGTCGACCGTGACGATGGTGATCCGCTGCACGCGTTTGTCCCCGCGATCCCATTCGAAGCTGAGGTTCGTCCAGGTCAGTAGGAGGTTGTCGTCGACGACGGTCGACATGTGGGCGGTGATCCCGCGTCCGATGTCGACGGGGACGGTCGCGCTGACCCGGCCGTGGGACAGGTCGTAACTCATCCGCACCGGAGTGACCTCGAGGGCGACCGGATTGCCGACCGTGAGCACGTCGATCTGCGCAGTTCGTTTGCGCCCCAGTGAATCCCACCGCGGATCCGCCGTCGTGGTGCGGATGGTCTGCCGCACGAGGGTCGATGTGCGGGAGGAGAAATAGTGCTGAGCCCAGTCGTAGGGGGTGGTCGACAGCTGGGTCCATCCCGGCGGGACGATCAGGCCGGTGTCGCCGGTCCACGGCGGCCCGGCCGGTGGTTCGGCCGTGGCCTGTGCGGGAAGGGGAATGAAGGCGAACAATACGCAGGCGATGGCCACCAGGATCACCGCGCGCAGGGCGCGCGGCAGGGATACGGGTGGTGCCGCGGCGACCGACACCGGTCCGCGCCGTCGAGACACCGGCCACCAGACCGCGCCGATGGCGATCGTGACGACAGTGCCGATCAGCTGTAGTTCGAAGGTCACCAGCCTGGGCTGCAGGGCGATCACGATCGCCACGGCACCGGCGATCAGGCAGAGGCCGAACAGGATCAGCGCTCGGCGACCCCGGCCGAAGGCGAAGGACACCGCCACCGACGAGAAGATCACCATCACGAAGCCGTAGGCGAAGCCACCACCGCCCAGAGCGACAGCCAGCACCCGATAGACCAGCGGACACGCGACGAGGACGAAAACCGCGACCTGCCAGTAGCAGCTGACCAGTCGAAGTCCGAACAGCAGGACGACCGCGGACAGGACGAACAACCAGGCGGCGAGGACATCGAGATTCAGCAGAAAATAGTAGGGGCTCAAGCGCGGCACCAGCATTCGATCGACCGAGAGCGCGATCACCAGGACGACGAGGCCGACGATGACATCGGTCTGGCGATCCTGGATGAGCGGGCCGCGGTGTGGCCGGTGCGCCACACCGAACGCGACGATCGCGGCCAGCAGCGGGATCAACACGATGTAGCCGATCGAGCCACCGTCGACGGCCGATTTCCAGACGCTGACCCAGGTCTCCCAGAATCCCGCGGCGGTCGCGGCCGCGATGAGCGCCAGGCGCCACGCGACCGCGCGGATGGTCATCGGGTACTCCGCCGCCAGGCCACGATGACGGCGATCAGCACTCCGAGTCCCAGCAGTAGTGCGGCGATCACCAGCACGGTCACCGCCGTCGAGGACAAGCCCGAGGACGCGGACGTGTTCGATGTGCTGTGCGGCAGGCTCAGCTCCACCGGATCACGGCCGGGCACCGTGAAGACGAGATCGCCGGTGAGGTTCGCCCATCCGGACGGCTGCGCGTCCAGCCACGTCAACGTCCGATCCAGTTCCTCCGGACCGGAGTCGGAGGTCGCCACCAGCAGTTCGCGCTGGTTCTGCTGAAGCGTCTGGATCGAGGCATATTTCTCGAACGCGTCGACCTTCAGTTGTGTGGTGTCACCGTCGGGATGGGTCAGCCGGACCGTGTTGTTCTTCGACACCGACAGCGGCAGGGTGATGCCGTCGGGCACCTGTCCCCGCGCGGCGATGAGGATCGCCGGATGTGTGGAATCGGTGGCCTCCGACATCGCCACCCACCGTGGATCGAGTCTGGTCGAGGTGAGTCGCTGCTGTGCGGCGACCAGGGTGATCGCGCGCACGGCGTCGGCGTAGCCGTCGCCGTCGGCGGCGACATCGACGCTCGGCAGCAATGTCTGCGGCAGCGCCTGGAATCCGAAGGGCGGGCCGCCCGGCGACGGCTCGCTGGTCACCTGCGATTCCGGGAAGATCGTGAGAGTCAGTGGCAGATCGAGCCCGCAGCCCGCGGTACCACCGGTGGTCTTCAGTGTCACCGCGACGGTGTTGGTGCGCGCGAGGACATCGTCGGGGATGTCGATCCAGCGCTGGATGCGCCCGGAGGACTCGGCCGCCCAGCTGGCCACGACCCGATCGCCGACCGTGACGGTGATCAGCCCGCTCTGCGTCGGCGGCGGCGGTGTGTAGGTGCCCGACAACAGCACCCGGATGTTGTGTGCCGCGCGGCCGAGATGGGTTTGGTCCAAGCCGAATTCGACCGACACCTCACCGTGCGAGGTGGCACCGAGCGTCCCGGCGCCGATCTTGCCGAGGGTGGTGTTCGCGGGTGCCAGCACCGGCGGCTGGTCGATGGAACCGGCCACCGCGCCGGTGTCGACCGCGACCGCGGCGACATCGCTGGTGATCAGGCGCGCCTGATCGATGAGTGCCTGGCCCTCGCCGGTGATCAGCAGGGCGGGTGGCCCGCTCGGCATCGGCGTCAGATTCGTCCCCGCGTTCTGCCCGTGCCGGATGACGACGGTGCGCTCCAGGGGGCCGTCGGGCTCGGCGGGCGTGTTCGCGTCACCGGCCAGCGGTTCGGTGACCACTCGCACCGGCTGGGTGCCGTAGTGCGCGACGACCGCGGCGTCCAGCTGCAGAGCGGCGTCGATCTCCTGGGAATCGGGCTGCGCCGGAATCGCGATCCGCAGGCGCTGCAGCAGTGGTGGGAGGAACTCGGCGATCACCGTCGGCATCGCCGGTGTCCCGCTGAATCCGAATCTCAGATTCCGCAGCACCACACTGTGGTCGTACCAGACGTCCGGGCACAGGCCGTCCTGCGGGAGCAGTGTCACATCGAGGGTGATCGACGACGATTGCCGATCGACGGGTATTCCGGTCAGCGGCAATGTCAGTGGCACCGAGGTGGCCGGGCCCGCGGGCAGTTCCGTCCGGGCCAGGGTGAGAGTGCCGGAGCGGGCCTCGATCCAGCCGCGGGCCACATTGGCCGGCATGTCCACCTGCAGGCTCAGCGTGGACGGGGTGAGTCCCGGTGGTACGGGGATGGTCAGGGATCGCTGGTCCTGGGTGCCGCGCAGAGCCACCGTGTCGCCGAGTCCGAGCGCGCGTGAGTCCATCGCCAGCGACTCGTCACCCGATGCCGACGCGGGAGGTTGCGCCACAGCCGAGATCGGGGCGATCGTCATCAGGGCGGCGCCGATCGCGAGCACCCCGAGCAATCGATTGGCAATAGGCATCGGCAGCCCTCTCATGTTCCGGCGAACACGTACTTTCCGAACGTGGCCGGCAGATCCGGAACGTTGCGGACATGCCTGAGGTTTGCCTCGCGCTCACCGAACCGGACACTTGCGACCCATCTTCCCCGGATGCTACTGGTACAGCACCTATTTCCGAGGTGCAACGCCGTCTGTCGGAGAATCGTCGCCAGAAGACGGACCGATGCCGGACGTGCGGTAGAGCGCAATCCGACATCGATGAAGCAAACTCTGAGTGATGATCGCTGTTGATTAGCTACTCTGCGGGGGTGGATGCGATGGGATGCCGATGAGCGAGGAGCCGATCCGCCCCGACCCGATCGCGGCACACCACGAGGTGCCCGACGCATCGTTCGCGAGGGTGTTCGTCGCATTGCGGCCTCGTCAATGGATCAAGAATCTGCTGGTTCTGCCCGCACTGGTGGGTGCCGGAAAGAATCCCGTCACCGGCGGATATCTCGTCGATGCCGCCGGGGTCGGCCGAGTCGCGGTGGCCTTCGCGGTCTTCTGCCTGGCCTCCTCCGGCATCTTCCTGATCAGCGATGCGGTGAGCGCGGTGTCCGATCGCGTTCATCCGGCAGGTCGCGGCGGCCCGATCGCCACGCCGGGCCTGCCGGTGCGCGTGGCGTCGGTGCTGGGGGCGCTACTGCTGGCCGCCTCGCTGGGGGCCGCGCTCGCGGTGTCCGTGCAACTCGCCGTTGTCACCGCGATCTTCATCGCGGTGCAGCTGGCCTACTGGCTCGCGCTCACCGATGTCGCGGTGATCGACATCTGTCTGGTCGCCGCCGGATACCTGCTGCGCGCCATCGCCGGCGGTGTCGCCGCCGAGGTCGCGTTGTCGATGTGGTTCCTGCTGGTGATGGCCTCCGGCTCGGTGTTCGTCGCGGCCGGGAAACGCTACGCGGAGTTGATGATCGCCCGCGACGGCGGCACCCCGCTGCGCGCATCGCTGCAGCACTACACCCCGACCTATCTGCGCTTCGTGTGGACTCTGGCGGCCACCGCACTGGTCGTGTTCTACAGTCTGTGGGCCTTCGGACCGGACCGGCACGACAGCATCTGGTTCGAGCTGTCGCTGATCCCGTTCACCATCGCCGTGCTGTACTACGCGGCATCCATCGACGGGGGAACGGCCGACGAACCGGAGGAAGTGACGCTGCACGACACGCGCCTGCAACTGCTGGGCCTGGCCTGGATCGTCCTGCTGGCCGTTGCCATCTACCAGTGAGCCGGCCCGGGCCGCCGATCCGAATCCGCCACTGCGGGAGACGGATCGGCGGCCCGGGCCGGTGTACTACGCGGGGTCGGTCCGGTCGCGGCGCGTGCCGAGATGTTCGGCGAAGTGATCCTCGATCGCCTCGTACAACCGGACCTGGTTCGCGGGGTTGTCGAAACCGTGCCCCTCGTCCTCGGCGACGAGGTAACGCACCGGGACGCCGCGATCGCGCAGTGAGGCGACGATGTTGTCGGACTGGGCCTGCGGTACGCGAACATCGTTGGCGCCCTGGGCCACCAGCAGCGGGGTGCGGATCCGGTCCGCCATCGTGAGCGGTGAGCGGGTCAGCATATCGGCTTCCTGCGCGGGATCGCCGGGGTCGCCGACGTAGCGGTACCAGCTGTTGGCGTTGTACGGGCGGGTGAACGGCGGCAGGGTGCGCAGGAAGCTCGCCAGGTCGGAGATTCCCACGTAGTCGACCGCGGCGGCGAAGCGGTCGGGAGTGACGGTGACTCCGACGAGGGCGGCGTAGCCGCCGTAGGAACCACCGAGGATGCCGATCCGGGCGGGGTCGGCGTAGCCCTTCTCGATCGCCCAGTCGGCGGCGTCGATCAGATCGTCGTGCATCGCCCGAGCGAATTCTCCGATGGCGGCGGTGGTGTGGCGCTTGCCGTAGCCGGTGGAGCCGCGGAAGTTGACCTGCAATACCGCGCAGCCGCGGTTGGCCAGGAACTGCGCCTGCGGGTTGTAGCCCCAGGTGTCGTGAGCCCATGGTCCGCCGTGCACCATCAGCACCAGCGGCAGATTCTCGGGGGCGACACCGACCGGCAGGGTGAGGAAGGCGTGCAGTGGCAATCCGTCGCGAGCCGGGAATCCGACCGCCGTCATGGAAGCGAGGTCGGCGTGGTTGCGGCGTGGGTAGGGCCGGAAGAGCATTCGGCTCTGCCCGGTGGCGTGGTCGTGGAGCCAGGCGACACCGGGGTCGCGGTCGTGGATGAAACTCGCGATCCACCAGCGCTGCGATTCGTCCGAGGACAGCGTGCCCAGCACGCCATCGGACAGCTTCGACAACTCGGCGTACACCTCGGCGAATCGCGGGTCCAGCACCTCGATGCGGGGCCGGTCGCCGACGAAGCGCGCCGCGATGACCTCCCCGGTCGCCCGGCTGGTGAACACCGTGGGCGGCAACACCTCCGGCGCCATCGTGCCCATGATGTCGAGGCTGTGCCCGTCGACGGCGGCGACCACGGTCTCCGCGCCGGTCTCCCGATCGATACGGATCAGCCGCAGATCGTCACCGTCCTGATAGGCACCGACCAGAAGTCCGCGCCCGTCGGGTGTGACCAGTTGCGGTTGCACGCTCACCGGATACTCCGCACCACCCATGCTGCGCAGCAGCCGCCGTGCCCCGGTCGCGCGATCGATCGCGGAGAACTCGAGGGTGCCGTCATCGCCGAGCCGGATCGCGAACGCGGGTTCACCCTCGCGATCCAGCAGGACCGTGTCGGCCGGATCGCTCTGCTCGTGATGCACCGTCGTGTCACCGGTGGCGAGATCGATCCGGAACGCGTCGATGAACATCGGCCGCCGATTCATCCACACCAGCATGCTTCCGGGAGCCGACGGCAGCGGTGCGACCCCGAACACACGCGATCCCGGCGCCATCGGGGTCAGGTCGACCGCGGGCTCACCCGGCGCATCGAGGTCCACCCGGTAGAGGTGCCAGTCCTCGTTACCGTCGGTGTCCTGGAGATACAGCAGCCGGCGCGAGTCGTCGCTCCAGTAGTAGGTGGTGATTCCGCGCCGATCGTCGTGCGTGACGCAGACCGCGTCCGCGTGTTCCTCGCTCAGCCCGCGCACCCACAGGTTCCGATGCCCGAATCGCGGTGCCAGATACGCGATTCTCGTCCCGTCCGGTGAGATCGTCGGCGCCGCGAACTCGGGATCGGCGAAGAACTCCGCCACGGCGATGAGCGCGGGCAACACCCCGCGATCGGAGGTGGCGGCCACGTGATCGGTGCTGACGTCGGCGTCGGGTGTACCCATCGATGTCCTCTCATTGGAGCCTTCGCGTGTGCCACCAGTCCACACCGTGCCGTCGGGGCACCGTCAAGTGTGGTCCGTCGTGACCGGCCATCCGATCGACGTGGTGGTGCGCGCGGCGGTTCGGATGCGGCGTCCGATACGGAAACGGCATCGAATTCGAGGCGAATTGAATTGGACCGCTCTTCGTGCGCCGGTCTACCGTGATCGTGATCACGGTAGTCGCACCGAGGTCATGCGACGTCTTGTCCGCTCGCACAACGCATTCCTCGATATGAATCATCGGTGGCTGCGGGGAGCGTGCCGGTCGATTCGCTGCCCGGATCCATTACCGGCTTCGTCGGGAAATGTGGTGTTCCTGAGAGCCCTTGGTGCAGAAGCCGATTCGAAACCTCACCGGAAGGACGAACGATTGCCGGACAATGGTGTGCACCTCGAGCCCGGCCCGACCATCATCGATCCCCGAGTGGTCGCGGCGTTGAGCGCGCAGCCCATGTATCACCAGAGTCCCGAGTTCGCCGTCCTGGCGGACGAGACCTGTGATCTGCTGCGCTCGTTCTACGGCACCTCGGGCGAGGTGGTGATGCTGCCGAGCAGCGGACGCGGCGCGGTGGAGGCGGCACTGGCCAGCGTCGACCACATCGGGCGCACGCTCGTCGTGCCCGCCAATGGCACCTTCGCGCGCATGATGGCGACCATCGGGCGCAGCCTGGGTATGCACGTCGTCGAACTTGCCCACCGCGCCGGGCAGATCCTCGACCGCGACCGCATCGCCGAGGAGGTGGCCAGGCATGACCGGCCCATTCTGGGTGTGGTGCACAACGAGACGTCGACGGGCATGCTCAATCCATTGGACGGTCTGGCGGAGGTGGTGCGCGGACGCGACGGATTGCTGGTGGTCGACACGGTGTCGTCGCTGGGCGGCACCGCCGTGGAGATGGACCGTCACGACATCGATCTGTGCGCGTCGACCACGCAGAAGGCGGTGGGGGCGCCGCCGGGCGTCGGGTTCGTGGCGTTGGGTCCACGTGGCATCGCCGCGGTCGAGTCCGGTGCGGAGGGCGAAGGCCATTACCTCCAGTTACGCCGCTGGTGGGATCAGTGGGTGCCGCTCGACCGCGGGGGTCGTCTCGCCTCCGGCTACCGGCGCCTGCCGTGGACGATGCCGACCAACGTCGTCGTCGCCCTGCACACCGCGCTGCGCCTGGCCGCGGGTGAACACGTGCGCGGGACCTGGGAGCGGCACCGTCGAATCGCCGAGGCGCTGCGTGCTGCCCTGCGCTGCCTCGGCGCGTCACCGGTCGCCGCAGCGGGTTACGAATCACCGACCGTGAGTGCCTTCCGGTTCGGCGACACCGACGTGCTCCAGCTCAGACGTGCCCTCGCACACCGGCACGGGGTCCACATCGCCACCGGGATGGGCGACGAGGCCACGACCGTCCTCAGATTCGCGCACATGGCCGAATCGGCCCGGCCCACACCGCAATTGCTGATGCTCACCGCCCTGACATACGAACTCGCCCGCTCGGCACGATGCGACGGCGACGATCCCGCGCAGGTGTTCCAGCGGTTCTGGTTCGCGCAGCGGCCGGAAACGATCCTCGCCTAGATCCACTCGGTCTGGGGCAGAACGTCTTTCATCAGCCGAGCGAGCGCCGGATTGCGATTGTCCGTACGCCACGCGGCGTGCATCTGCACCGGCCGGTCGCGGATGGCCGTGAGCGTCCTGAACACCACCCCGTCGGGCCGCATGGTCGACGCGGACTCGGGGACCAGTGCCATGCCCAGACCGGCGCGTACCAGCGCGAGCATCGTGTGGATCTGCGTCACGTACTGGACGTAGCGTGGCGCGGCGCCCACCGCCATGAACGTCGAGACCAGCAATTCGTTGAAGTAGCGGGCATCGACCGGTGAATACATCACCACCGGCTGATCATCGAAATCCTCGATCGCGAGCCGATCCCTGCCGACCAGTTCGTGATCGGTGGGCAATGCCGCGACCAACTGCTCCTGGTGCAGGGGCCGCGTCTCGATCCCGGGGCGCGACGACGTCGGCCGCACGAGCCCCAGATCGAGTTCACCGCTGGCGATGGCATCCAACTGCGCGGACGAAACCATCTCGCGGAGAATGAGTTCGACGTCGGGAAGCTTCTCCTGGGCGGCACCGAGCAGCTGGGGCAGCACCGCGTGCGCCGAGGCCCCGGTGAACCCGATCGCCACGGTGCCCAGATCGCCGGTCGGGATGCGGCGCACCGTCAACTCGGCGCTCTCGGCCAGTCGCACGATGCGGCGCGCATCGGGCAGGAAGGCGACCCCGGCCGCGGTCAGGGTCACCGACCTGCTGGTGCGGTCCACGAGTTGGACGCCGAGTTCGTGTTCGAGCTGCTGGATCTGCCGGCTCAGCGGGGGCTGCGTCATACGCAGCCGCTCGGCCGCCCGGCCGAAATGCAATTCCTCGGCGACGGCGATGAAGCAGGTCAGGCGGGGCAGCGAAAACATTGATCCACTCGTGGTTTCGGTGATCGGCGTACGGTCAGTCGCGCTCGAGCTGTCCGTCGATCCGTCGCCAGAGGTGTTCGGGATTGCCGTCCGCGATCGGCGCGGGCAGCAGATCCGCGGGCACGTCCTGATAGGCGACGGGACGCAGGAACCGTTCGATGGCAAGCGATCCTACCGAGGTGGTCCGCGAGTCGGAGGTCGACGGGTAGGGTCCGCCGTGCACCATCGCATGCCCGACCTCGACCCCCGTCGGCCACCCGTTGAACAGGATGCGACCGGCCTTGAGTTCGAGGCGGGCGAGCAGGTCGCGGGCCGCGCCGAGATCCGACGGGCCGGTGTGGACGGTGGCGGTCAGCTGGCCTTCCAGTGCCTCGGTGACGTCGGCCAGCTGAGCGTCGTCGCGGCACTTGACGATCAGCGACGAAGCGCCGAACACCTCCTGCTGCAACGTTTCCGAGGCGAGGAACGTGTCGGCGTCGATGCTGAACAATGCGCCCCGGCAGACAGTGGAGGCCGACGGGTCGTCCTGTCCGCGCGCCTCGGTGGTGGCTTCCCGCGACAGTTCGGCGACTCCGGCGGCATAGGCGCCGGCGATGTTCGGCGTGAGCATGGTCGTCGGTGTGGTGGTGGCGAGTGCCGCGGCCGCGGCGGAGACGAAGCGCTCGAGGTCGGGTCCGTCGACGGCGATCACCAGCCCCGGGTTGGTGCAGAACTGCCCGGAGCCGAGGGTGAGGGAGCCGATGAACTCACGTCCGAGGTCCTGCGCGCGTGCCGCGAGCGCGCCCGGCAACGGATAGACCGGGTTGATCGAGCTCATCTCGGCGTAGACCGGGATGGGTTCGGGCCGCCCGGCCGCGGCGCGAACCAGTGCGGTGCCGCCGGACCGGGAGCCGGTGAATCCGACGGCCTTGATCCGCGGATCGGTGACCAGTGCGGTTCCGAGTTCGGGTCCGTAGCCGTAGAGCAGCGAAAAGGTTCCGGCGGGCATGCCGGTGGCCGCGACGGCGTCGGTGATCGCGCGCCCGACGAGTTCGGAGGTGCCCGGGTGGGCGTCATGAGCCTTGACGATCACGGGGCAACCGGCCGCGAGCGCCGAGGCGGTGTCGCCGCCGGCGACGGAGAAGGCGAGCGGGAAATTGCTGGCGCCGAACACCGCGACCGGGCCGAGCGGGACCTTGCGCTGACGAATATCGGCGCGCGGGGCCGGCGTGCGGTCGGGCAGTGCGCGATCGACGCGGGCGCCGTGCCAGCTGCCCTCGCGGAGTACGGCGGCGAACAGGCGCAATTGACCGGTGGTTCGCGCGACCTCGCCGGTGATCCGGCCGACCGGCAGCCCCGATTCGGCACAGGCGCGCTCGATGATGATGTCGGCGCCCGCCTCGATATTCGCGGCGATGGTCTCCAGGAAGACGGCGCGGGTCTCGGAGTCCGTGGCCCGATAGGCGCCGAATGCCGCGGCGGCGGCGGTGGTCGCGGCGACGACGTCGGTGGCGTCGCCGTAGGCGTAGGCGGGATCGAGGCGTACCTCGGTGGCGGGGTCGATCGCGTGGATCGCGGCACCGGACCCTGTCACGAACTCACCGGCGATGATCATCTGCCCGGTGAGAGTCGGAGTGGTCGCTGCTGTGCTGGTCATCGGTCGGTACCTCATCCGCATCGGCGCTCGTCGTGGTCGGAGGCGATCCGGGGCCGTCGAGAAGCGCCGCTCTCGACATGACCCGGACCGTCTTTTCCTGACCGTACGAGTGGTTTCGATACGTGTCCAACACAAATATTGGTATCGACGATGCCGAAGTGGCATGGATACTGGTGGGCGGCGGTGGCGCGGGTCCCGCGGCCATGCATGGGGGGAGGCCGCAGTGGGGTGGGTCACCCGGCGGGCGGCGCTGGACGTTTCGCCAGGCCCCGAGGTGTGGGCGACGAGGTCCGGAGCCGGTGTGGAGAGCCGAGTCGGACCGATAGCGATTCAATCCGAGCATTGTTCGATGCGAAAGAAGTGTTGGACACGCATCCTTGCTGCTTCTTACGCTCATCGCCAATCGCTGTCGTCGACCGCCAAGGAGGAACCCGTACATGTCCGCCCTCGCTCCCACCGAGCTAGCGCAGCGTCTCGGCTCGGGGCTGCTGTCTTTCCCCGTCACCCACTTCACCCGTGATCTCGCCTTCGACGAGAGCGCGTACCGCGACAATATCGCCCGCCTCGGAAAATACGAGGTAGCAGGTCTGTTCGCCGCCGGCGGGACCGGTGAGTTCTTTTCGCTGCAGCCCGACGAGGTGGGGCAGGTCGTGCGCGCCGCGGTCGAGAGCGCCCCGGACGATACGCCGATTCTGGCTCCCGCCGGCCACGGCACCGCCGCCGCGATCGGTTTCGCGCAGGACGCCGAGGCGGCCGGGGCCGACGGTGTCCTGCTGTTCCCGCCCTACCTCACCGAGGCCTCCGCGGACGGTCTCGTCTCGCATGTGCGGGCGGTCTGCGCGGCCACCTCGCTGGGTGTGATGATCTACAGCCGTGCCAACGCGGTCTACACTCCGGAGGCCGTCGCCGAACTCGCCGAGACCTGCCCGAACCTGATCGGCTTCAAGGACGGCGTCGGCAATCTCGAGACGATCACCCGCATCCATTCCCAGCTCGGCGATCGCCTCGTATATGTCGGTGGGTTGCCGACCGCGGAGACCTACGCCCTGCCCTATCTGGAACTCGGCGTGACGACCTACAGCTCGGCGATCTTCAACTTCCTGCCCGAGTTCGCACTGGCCTTCTACGCGGCGGTCCGGGCGGGCGACCGTGCCACCGTGCAGCGGCTGCTCGATACTGTGGTGCTTCCCTATACCGCCATCAGGGACCGGAAGGCCGGCTACGCGGTGAGCATCGTCAAGGCGGGCATGGACCTGACCGGGCATCCGGCCGGTCCGGTGCGGCCGCCGCTGACCGACCTCGACGACAGTGAGCGTGCCTTGCTCACCGAAGTCATCGCAGCGTCGCGCGTCGACATTGCGGCCTAGAACCTCAACAGAATGTTCCGGGGATCGGCGGCGAGACCGGACAGGAGCCGCTCGCCCCGTGGGGCGATTCGCCCCGACACGGCGGCCGCGGGCACGAGCCCGGCGCCGTCCACCAGCTCGAAGGGAACTACAACGTGGTAACTCCTGACGTCAAGTCGAAGGGTCCGCAGCGATCCGCGCCGGCACCGGAGACCGGACCTCCCGGTAAACCCGCGCGCCGACGGGGGCCGCGCCGCGACTCGGTCATGGCCGCGGTCAAGGCCGTCGTGGGCATCGTCGGTCTGTTCGCGCTGTGGCAGCTCGCGGTCGTGATCTTCGATCCGCCGGAGTATTTGCTGGTCGGACCGATCGAGGCGTTCGCCGAGCTCGCCGAGCGGCCCGGCTACTTCGCGGAGAACACCTTCATCACACTGCAGGAGGCACTGGCCGGGTTCGCGCTCGGTACCGCGCTCGGCGTGCTGTGCGGTGCCGGACTGCACTACTCGTCGACGATCCGGAGCTTCCTGTATCCGGCGCTCATCGCGATCGACACCATTCCGAAGGTCGCGCTGGCCCCGCTGTTCATCGTCTGGTTCGGGTTCGGCTTCGAGTCCAAGACGTTCGTGGCGATGGCCATCGCCTTCTTCCCACTCGTCATCAGCACCTACGACGGTCTCCGTTCGGTACCGCACGAGCTGCAGGAACTGGCGCGCATCAACAAGGCGTCCCAGTGGCAGAAGATGACGAAGATCGAATTCATCCACGCGATCCCGTCGATCCTGTCCGGCGCCAAGATCTCGATCTCGCTGGCCGTCGGCGGCGCGGTGGTCGGTGAGTTCATCGCCGGCTCGAAGGGCCTGGGCTATGTGATCATGCTGGCCAACAGTCAGGTCGATCTGGCGTCGATGTTCGCGGCGTTCATGGTGCTGGCCACGATCGCGCTGGTGCTGTTCTATCTGGTCGATCTGGCGGGCCGCAAGCTCGTCCCGTGGAAGCAGTACGCCAAATGATCGGGGGAGTACGCGGGCGCCGCTCGATCCGTGCCGCCGCCCTCGCGCTCGGGGCCGTCGTGCTGGTCGCTCTCACCGGCTGCGGTTCCGGCGGCCGTGGGGAGAAGATGTCGCTGATGCTCGACGTCAGCTGGCTGCCCAAGCACGCGCTGTTCGTCTCGGCGGTGCAGCGCGGGTTCTTCGAGGCCGAGGGTATCGACCTCACGGTGATGCCGGGTTCGGGGTCGGGCAGCACGGTGACGGCGGTGGATACCGGCAAGGTCGATTTCGGCTGGGCCGACTTCGGCGTCAGCGTCCTGAGCCGCGGTCGCGGCGCGCACATCAAACAGGTCGATCTGTTGCAGGCCCGCTCCGCGTACGCGGTCGTCGGGCTGGCCGGTCACGGCATCGAGGATTGGAAAGACCTGCGCGGCAAGACGGTGGCGACCGAGGCGTCGGGCGCGATGACCGCGATGTGGCCGTATGTGCTGAACAAGCTCGGCCTGTCGGCGAAGGATGTGAACGTCGTGAATGCCACCGGCGCCGCCAAGCTGCCCGGGCTGCTGGCCGGCCAATGGGACGCCAATCTCGCCCTGTACGTCTCCGACGGCCCGGCGATCGACGCGATCGGCCGCGAGTCCACCATCCTCAAGTGGTCCGACCTGGGGATCGAGACGTACGGCAACGGAATCATCGCCTCCGACAAGACACTACGAACGAATCCGGAGAAGGTGGTGCGGTTCAACCGGGCCATGCAGAAGGGCTTCCTCTGGGCGTGTCAGCACCCGACGGACGCGGCGCACGACTTCGGCAAGGAAGTCAGCGGCTACGACGACAGGACCGTCGTCATGGCGATCGACCAGGAGTGCGCCCTGAACTGGGGCACCGGGGCCTCGGCGGACCAGTTCGGTGTCATGGACGATGCGGGCGTGCAGAACGTCATCGACATCGCACACCGGTTCCTCGGGCTGAAGCCGGACGCCCACCTCACCCCCGCAGACGTGTACAGCAACGTCGCTCTCACGCCGCTGCATCGCGGCGATGCCATCCAGGCGCCGTGACGGCCGGAAGGAGAATCGGATGGACCACGAGTACGCCATCTCGGTGAACAACGTCGAGAAGACCTATCACTCCCGCGACGGGGAGCACAATACGGTCCTGCGGGACTTGGACTTTCACGTCAAGCCCGGACAGTTCGTCTCGATCGTCGGCCAGTCCGGCAGCGGCAAGACGACGCTGCTGAAGACGATCTCCGGGCTGCAGGATCCGACCCACGGCGAGATCCTGGTCAAGGGGCGGCCGATCAAGGACGGCGTCGAGGACATCGCGATGGTGTTCCAGAGCCCGGTCCTGCTGCCGTGGCGCAACAACCTCGACAACGTGTTGCTGCCGATGGAGTTTCGCGGCACCCGGACCCGCGAGGCGGAACGTTATGCGCGGGAACTGCTCGACATGGCCGGGCTGGGAGACCGGACGACCCGTTACTCCTATGAGCTCAGCGGTGGTATGCAGCAGCGCGTCGCGATCTGCCGGGCCCTGGTGTCGCATCCGGAACTGCTGCTGATGGACGAGCCGTTCGGCGCCCTCGACGCCATGACCCGGGACTCGATGAACTTCGAGATCCAGCGGATCTGGCAGGCCGCCGGCTGCAGTGTCCTGTTCGTCACCCACAGCATCCCGGAGGCGGTCTGGCTGGGCGATCGTGTGGTCGTGCTCGGCGACCGGCCGGGGCGCATCGTGGCCGACATCGAGATCGACCTGCCGCGTCCCCGCGGTAAGGAACACCGCTTCTCACCGGAGTTCTCCGACTACGCGACCGAGATCGAGTCGTATATCGGCGTCACCACCGGTATCAGCTGACCCCTGCGACAGAAGGAAGAAATATGCTGCACCTCACCGCCGACGCTGCACAGGTCGAGCAGCGATACGGGCTGAATGCCCAACGGAGCCTGCTGTTCTCGGCGATCCGACTCGATTCCTACCCACTGGTCGCACCGCTGATCGCCGAGCAGGACGGTGCGTCGACCCTGCTGGTCCGGCAACAGGAGCAGGGCAACGCGCTCTCGGCGGGCGTACCCGCCGAGCAGATCCGGTTCTACGCGCCGTGGGTCACCATCGACCCGCGCGTCGTCGCCGACACCCCGGCCGCGAGCTCGCTGGCGAGTCTGGTCACGGAGCTGGCGACCGACGGTCGCGTGCACCTGGGCGCCGAGGTCGTGCTGGCTCACCACCGCGTGCTGTCGGAGGTCGCGACGCTGGAAGTGACTGCCGCCGAACAGGATCCGACCGCCGTGGTCGCCTGCGAGGTCGACACCGCGGGCGTGCTGAGCTGGTTCGCCGCCCGGCGTGCCGAGGGCGTGCGGGTCGCCCGCCGGCTGATCGACGGGGTCGAGCATCTGACCGGCCTGGCCGAGGAGTTCACCACCGACACCGATACCCGGTTCCCGGCGTTGACGGCGCTGGCCAGGGAGCGGGCGCTGGACGCGGTTCTGCTCACTGCCACACCCAATTACACCGAGGCGACCGCGGCGGCCCAGCCCGCGGGTGCGGTCGCCGTCTGGCTGCCGGCCACCGAGCGGCTGATCGTGCTCGCACCGGAGGACACCGCAGAGGTGCCCGGGACGCCGATCGGTCACTACTCCGGTATCGGTGCCGCTCTCGCGGCCCTGCGCCCGGGACCGCGTCTTGGTGTGGAGGAGGAGTTCATCGGAATCGGGCTGGCTCGTGAGCTCGAGGCCACCGGGGCCGAACTGATCGAGGTGACCGCCGATCTGGGCTCCTGGCGCGATGTCCGCGACTGCGAAGACCTTCCGTTCCAGGTGATCGCGGCACGTACCAGTGTCTTCGCGATCGAGGAGGCGCTGGCGTGGGCCGAGCGGGGCATCGCCGAGGGGCGCGAGTTCACCGAGCTCGACATCTACGCGGTGTACCTGGACAAGATATCGGAATTCGTTGCGGTGCAGGATATTCCGTTCGCCGTCGAGCCGTATTTCACGAATCTGCACTCGTCCAATCGCATGCTGTTCCCCGGACCTCCGGTGGACTTCCCGATCGATGCCGGCACGACCTGCATCCAGCTCGATGCCGGTGTGCGGGTCGCCGTCGACGGTGTCGTGCTGGCCACCAGCGATATGGCCAGGTCACTGCCGCGCACCGAGGGCGCGAAGCAGGCTTACGCGTTCTTCTTCGATGTCGTCCGGGAGGCCATCATCGGCCAGCTGCGCCCCGGCGTGGTGTGCGAGGACGTGCACGAGGGCACCATGCGGTATCTGGCCCCGCATCTGGACCGGATGCGGGAGCTCGGCATGCTGGGCACCGAGGTCGACTTCGAGACCGAATACCGCAAACGCAATGTGGGCCACCTGATGGGTAAACAGGAGTCGTTCGCGAACGAGCTGCGCCCGGGCTACAAGCACGTGATCGACATCGGATCCTACGGTGCCGCCGAAATCCCCTGGCGCTACGACAATGTCGCGATCGGCACCGAAGATCTCTGGTACGTCGGCCGGGACCGGACCTACGTGGTGAGCAAGCGATGAGCGCCACCGGGAGCGATATCCGCCGCCGGCTCGCCGAGCTGTCGCTGGAACTGCCGGTCCTCGGCCCGCCCAAGTACGCCTACGATCCCGTCACCCGCTTCGGTGAGGTGCTCCACGTCTCCGGGCAGATCTCCCGCCGCGCCACCGGAGAGATACTGGGCGGGCGGCTGGGCGCCAATGCCGAGGTGGCCGACGGTATCGCCGCGGCCCGCGTCAGTGCGTTGAACCTGCTCTCGCGCATCGACGAGGCGGTCGGGCTGGAGAGTGTGGTCCGGGTACTGAAACTCAACGCCTGGGTGGCGAGCACGGCCGAGGCCGTCAACCAGCCCGAGGTGGTCGACGGGGCCTCGCAACTGCTCATCGACGTGCTCGGTGATGCCGGCAGGCATGCCCGGACCGCGCTGCCCGCGCCCAACCTGCCACAGGGCGCACTGGTCGAACTCGACGCCACGGTCGCCATCCGACCCTGACGAGGCCCGGAAGGGCTCGCATCGCCGGACTGTGCAGGGGGCACAGGTCCGGGCGGCGCCGTCGCGATCGCGGCATCGGCGCCGACGAATCACCGAGGCCGGGCCCGCATGTGCCCGACCGCCTTCCCCCTGGGTATCACGCCGGCATCAGCTGTCCGGCGAATCCGTGCTGCCCGAAATCCGAGAGGAAATATTTCACGATGAGGAAAATCGTCGGCGTCGCCGCCGGAATGATCGCGACCGTCGGAATCACCGGTGGGGCGGCCACCGCCGCACCGCCCGCCGATGGCGGGGCGGTCGGTGTGAGCGCGCACGCCACCGAGTCGCAGAGCGTCATCACCATCGACCGGGGAACATTCGGGATCGACGACAATGTGTTCGAAGTCAAGGCCCCCGACGGCAGGGTGCTGGCCGGAATGCCACTCAGCTTCCGGATCGACGACTTCGAATTTCCCATCACCCCAGCCATTTCCGGTGACACCGCCACGCTGACCCCGCGCATCGACCGGGAACACGCGACCTACAAACCGGTGGCTCTGCCCTACGAGGACCAGGCCCCGTGGAAGACCGAATACGACCGCGAGACCGCGGCCTGGACCCGGTTGACCAGCACCATCACCTCCGGCGCCGCTCTCGGCACCGTCATCGGCGGAATCGGCGGATCGGCCCTGGGCTGTGTCCTGGGCGGCCTGGCCGGGGCGACCGTCGCCGCGGCCACCATCGTCGGCATGTTCGGTCCGTTCATTCCGGCCGCGGCGATCGGCTGTCTCGGCGGGGTCATCGCGGTCGGAGCCCTCGGCACCGCCGCGGGCCAGCTCCTGGTCACGGGCCCGATCGCCGTGGCCGCCGTGATCCAGTACTTCAGCACGATCAACGCTCCCGCGCCACAGTCGCGGAAGTGACCGACGACGGCGTCGGGGCCGGGCCAGCGGGTCACACGGCCTCGATGCCGAGTCGTGCGCAGACGGCGAAGACCTCCTCGAAGATCGATTCCGGAACGCCGAACGGTTCGGCCGCGCCGATGTCCGGCCGATGAGCGGCAATGTCATCGGCGGTCGGATCGCCACCGGGCTCGGCGAGCCGGCCCGCACCCATGCCCACGAGGACCCGCGCGCAGCGGCCGGCGCACGCGCGGATGTGTGGTGGGTCGGTGCGCACTCGCGGCTCGCCAGGAACACAACCGGCGGTACCACGAGTTCCGGACGGATGACCTCGAGAAAGCCGAGTTTCGCGAGGGCCTCGGGGTCACCCACTCTCTCGATGCTTTTCCGGCACTCGGTCGACGAACAGTCCGATGGCGGTGGCCATGCGTCGCAGGAACTCCTCGCGCGTCGTGACCTGGTGCTTGATTCCGATCGATGTGCTGATCAGAGTCTGGGTCACTGCCGATGACCGGCGGCCGCCGGCGAGGTCCGTCGAGTCGGCCACGGCGGCCTCGAGCAGTGCGGCGAATCGCGCAGGATATGCGGTGATGCCGGGCAGCAGATCGGCGTACTCCATCGCCATCGTGTTCACCTCGTTGCTCATCGGGCCGATGTAGCGCCCGGTCCAGTGGTCGAAGGCGTCCAGCAGGCGCGTGTGAACGGGCCGGTCGGGGTCGGCGAGCGCCAGGGTGGCGGCGGCGAGGCTGCGGTCGAGGTCTCCAATGACGGCGGCGGCGAAGAGTTCCTGTTTGGAACCGAACAGCAGATACAGGCCCGGCCTGGAGATCGTGGCTGCCCGGGCGATCTGTTCCATCGACGTCTTCCGGTAGCCGTAGCGCACGAACGTATCGAGTGCCGCGGCGAGGACCTGTTCGCGACGGCCGCCGTCCGTCCGGGGCGGATCGGGTGCATCCTGGCTGCTGCCGGTCATTTCGACACCATACCGAGGGTGTACGTACTAGACAATATGAGTCTAAGTTGTAAAGTCGCAGAGGTCCGCTGCACGGGTCGATGGCCGCCCAGGAGGAACGATGACCCGAAGTTCGCCCATCACCACCCGCTTCGACGGTTCGAGCACAGCGGAGCAGGTGATCGCGGGGGTCGACCTGTGCGGTCTGCGGGCGGTGGTCACCGGCGCATCGTCGGGGCTCGGGGCCGAGACGGCCCGGGTCCTGGCGGCGGCCGGTGCGGATGTCACACTCGCCGTCCGCGATGGCGCGGCCGGGACGCGCGTGGCCGACCGGATCGCCGTTCCCGCCGGAGGGCCCCGGCCCGCCGTGGCGGTCGTCGACCTCGCCGACCCTGACAGCGTGGCTCGTTTCGCCGCGCGGTGGCACGGTCCGTTGCATCTGCTGATCAACAACGCGGGCGTGGTCACCGCCGGTCTGGAACGAACCGGGCAGGGCTGGGAGCTCCAGTTCGCGACCAATCACCTGGGGCACTTCGGACTCGCGTACTCGCTGCACGGTGCCCTGGCCCGCGGCGCGGCCGATCGAGGCTGCGCGCGCATCGTGGCGGTGAGCTCCACCGCGCACATGCGTGCCCCGATCGACTTCGGCGACATCCACTTCCGATACCGGGCCTACGATCCGCAGCTCGCGTATGCCCAGTCCAAAACAGCGAACGCATTGTTCGCCGTCGAGGCGAGCAGGCAGTGGGCCGGTGAGCGGATCGTGGCCAATGCCGTGAACCCCGGCGGGATCCGGACCGGGCTGCAGCGCAACTTCACTCGGCGACAACGAGAGTCGCTCGATGCCGCGGAAGCCGCCGGTGTATTCGCCTACAAGACCGTCGCCCAGGGTGCTGCCACGACTGTGGTGGCGGCCGTGGCTCCCGAGTTCGAGGCGACGGGCGGGCACTACCTCGACGACTGTCGCGAGGCGTACACGGTCTCCGACGACGCCGACCTGTCCGGCCACAGCCATGGCGTCAAGCAGTGGGCCCTCGATCCGGACACCGCCCGTCGGCTCTGGTCGGTGTCATGCGCGATGCTCGGCTTGTGACCGAGGTGGGCCGTGCCGGAAGTCGTGTCGCCGACACCGGCCTCACGGGGTGAACGCGAGCGCGACGAAGCGCGTGATCACCTGGGCCGCTTCGTCGGGGTCGATATCGCGGCGGGACAGCTGGAGCAGCAGGCCCTCCACGAGCGACAGCAGTCCGCGGGCATCGCGGCGCGCATCGCCGGGTGAGCGGCGAGGCGCGCTCGCGTGCAGGGCGGCGGCGATCGCGTCCGCGAGCCGGTCGGACCCGGCGGACAGTCGCGCCGACAGGTCCGGGTTCCGGGCGGCTCTGTTCACGACGGCCAGCCATGCCATCACCTGTATGCGCCAGCCGTTCTCCGGCAGCGGTGTGGTTGCGGAGTCCTCGGCCGCACCGGGAATCATCTTCCGAAGCACTTCGCGGACAGCGGATTCGGCGTGCCCCGGGTCGGCGAGAGTGGTGAGTTGATCGAGGAGTCGGTCGTCGAGAATGTCGAGCACGCCGCCGACGGAGTAGTCGAGCAGGTCGTCGATTCCGGCGAAGTAGTGCTGCAGCGACCCGAGCGACAGGCCGGCCTCCCCGGCGACCCGGCGCAGGCTCACCGCGTTCCAGCCCTCCCGGAAGGCCAATCGCCACAGTGCGGCGGCGACCTCGTCGCGTCGTTGCGTCCGATCGACGATCTTCGGCATCCGTTCCTCCTTTTTAGTACAGTGACTTATATCAGAGTTCGGAGCGAGGGGAGTCACCGATGGATGTCATCGTCCGTGCAGTGTGCGGTGCCGCACGCGGTGTGCGGGGGCCGGGATATTCGGTGTTCCACGCCATTCCCTATGCCGCCCCCCTCGACGGCCGCCACCGTTTCCGCGCGCCGGCTCCGGCGGTTCGCTGGGACGGTGTGCGCGACGCGCGGACCTTCGGCCCGTCGGTGCCACAGCCGATACTGTGGCACCCCGGCGACGACGCGGAATGCCTCACCGTCACCGTGTGGACCCCCGATCCCGGCACCGCCGGGCTGCCGGTCCTGGTGTGGTTGCACGGTGGTGCGTGCATGGGTGGAACCACGGCCACCACCGACTTCGACGGCGCGGCTCTCGCCGCCGCGGGGGTCGTTCTCGTCACGGTGAACTATCGGGTCGGCTACGAGGGGTTCGGCTGGGTCGAGGACGCGCCGTGCAATCGCGGTGTGCTCGATCAGCTCGCCGCACTCGGCTGGGTGCGCGACAACATCGCCGCCTTCGGCGGAGATCCGGACGCGGTGACCCTGATCGGACAGTCGGCGGGCGCCTCGTCGATCCTGGGCCTGATGGCCGGCGATACCGCACCGGAGCTGTTCCGGCGCGGCATCGCGCAGAGCCCGGGAAGGATCTTCGTTCCCGAGGAGGAGGCCCGTGCCGTCTCCGCGATGATCACCGCACAACTCGGCGTCCGTCCGACCGTCGATGCCCTGGCGGAGGTGCCGTCCGAGGCGATCCACGCGGTACAGATGACACCGGTGGTCGCCATGTCGGCCGAACCGGAGCAGTGGACACATCCCAACGCTCCGTACTCGATGATCGTCGACGGCGAACTGTTCGATGCCCCACCATGGATCGGGCTGCGCACCTGTGCGGTGAACCGTGAGCTCGTCTGCGGATTCACCACCGACGAAGCGCGGATGTTCACGGTGGATGCGGACCTGTCGGCCGCCGGACCCGCCGACACCGCGCGCGCGTGCGGCCTGGACGCGAGCGCGGTCGAGGACTACCGGACGGCGAATCCCGGCAGCACCGACGACGACCTGCACGCACTGATCCTGTCCGATGGCCTGTTCCGCATGCCCGCGCTGTGGTGCGCCGAGGCCGCAGCCGACGCGGGAACCGGCACCCATCTCTACGAATTCGCGTGGCGGAGCCCGGCGCGCGACGGTGCGCTGCGGGCCTGCCACGGCCTGGATGTGCCCTTCACCTTCAACACCCCCCGAGGCCCCCTCGCCGAGAGCCTCATCGGCCCGCGGGTTCCGCCGGACTTCGCCGACCTGTCGGCCGCGATGCGCGACGCCTTCACCACCTTCGCCGCGACCGGGGACCCGGGCTGGCCGAAATTCGACCGTACCGAACGGGCCCATCGCATCTGGAAAACGCCACCCGAGCTGGGCAGCGACGCACTGTCGGTGTCGCGCCGGATCTGGCAGAACCTCCGTCACTGAGCCGCTCGACGCGGAGTAACATCCTGGACGGGGTGCCTTCTGCAAAGGAGCCCCGGCAATGACGAAGTTCGTTCAGGCGATCGAATTCACGACCACCCACATCGACGAGTTCAACGAGAAACTCGACGACTGGCTCACCGCCACGGCAGGCAGACGTACCGCACTGCACAGCATGGAGACCAAGGATCGTGACCGCGCGGACACGTACCTGCAGATGGTCGAATTCCCTTCCTACAGCGAGGCGATGCAGAACTCCGGCCTTCCCGAGACGACGAGGTTCGCCGAGGAGCTGGCGCAACTGTGTGACGGCCCGGCGGTCTTCCGCAACCTCGATCTGCTGCGTGAGGACGACATGTCCGACGGCCAGGAACAGACCCTGCTCGTGAAGAATCTCGGCACCCCCGACGAATCACGGCTCTTCGAAGCCGAGAGCGGCCGGATGGATCTGGTCGAAACACCGCACGGTCCGGTCGGGCGCGCCGTGTTCGAACCCGGCTGGCGGTGGTCGCAACACGTCAAGCCGATCGCCGGAACCGACAGCTGCCGGACCGTGCACGCCGGCTACTGCGTGTCCGGGCGGATGCGGATCCACATGGACGACGGAACCGAAAATGACATCGGCCCAGGTGATTTCATGTTCTGCCCAGCTGGGCACGACGCCTGGGTCCTCGGCGACGAGGCATGCGTACTGATCGACTGGGCGGGCGCGGCCCGCTACGCGAAACGCGGCTGACGCCGAACCGGGCCGAGGCCCCGCAGGTGGCGAGGGACCGAGGACCGGATCGAGGTGATCGGCTCGCGCAGTATCGGTCTCACCCACGGGCCCGGCCGTCGATGAAGGTGACGGTCTCGGTGAGTGGTGCGCGCTCGATCCGTGGCGGACGGGTCGTGGTGTCCTCGAATCCGATGGACATGCCGCAGAACAGAATTGCCCCGGCGGGCGGGGACACCGTGTCGGCAACCGTCCGGTGATACACCGACCACGCCATCTGGGTACAGCTGTGCAAGCCCTCGGCGCGCAGCAACAGCATGACCGTCTGGAGGTACATGCCGAGGTCCGCCCATTGCGGCGTCCCATGACCCGGTCGATGTAGCAGAACAGGGCGGCCGGGGCGCCGAAGCAGTTCCAGTTCGCGGCGACCTGCGCGGCCCGGGCCGTGGCATCGCCGCGGGGAATGCCGAGTGCGCGGTAGCGCTGTTCGGTCGCAGCGGTCCGGCGGTGGCGATAGGGCGCGGGTAGATCGGTCGGGTACATCCGAAATTCGGGCGGATCGCCGGGGTCACCGGCCGCGACCCGCCGGCCGGCGCGCTCGGTGAGCTCGGTCAACGCCGCACCGGTCACCAGATAGCTGGTCCAGGGTTGCAGATTGGCGCCGGACGGTGTGCGTGCCGCCGCGGTCAGCACACGCTCGAGCACCGTCGACGCGATGGGCTCTGCGGTGAACGCGCGCACGGCGCGGCGGCTCTCGACTGCTGTGTAGATGTCCATCGGGTGGATTTCTCCCCTGTCCGTGTCGATCATGGCGGTCTCTCGGCTGTATCGACGTTCTGCGACGCGCAAAGGGGACCGGCTCCGAGCAGGTCGGTGATACGCCCTGGACGACGTGTTCGGTGGGTCGGGCGCGACGTAGATTGAGCACGTGGACGTACTCAGCGAAACGATCGCGGCGATTCGCACCGGTGATCCGACTTCCGGCCTGTTCGTGCGGCACGCGCCCTGGGGGCGGGCCTATCCGGTGGTGCCCGGAACCGGTTTCCACGTCGTACTGCACGGTTCCTGCTGGCTGATTCCACCCGCCGGTGACCCGATCGACCTGCGAGCGGGCGATGTCGTCCTGATGCCACACGGGGCCGACCACGTGCTGGTGGACAGTCTGGACACCGCGGTCACCGAGCAGGCTCACCCGGGTGAACCACGGGAGATTCCGGGCCCCGGCATACGCAGTGAGTTGATGTGTGGCGCATATGAACTGGGCCGTCGGCGCAGCCACCCGATGCTGGAGGAGCTGCCCGACTTCATTCATCTCCCCGCGCATCCGAGCCGGCACGCGGCGCTGCGCGGTGTCCTCGATCTGCTGGCCGCCGAGATCGCCGAGCCGCGCGCGGGCACCGATGCCGCGATCGCCACGCTGCTGGAAACGCTGGTGCTGTTCGCGTTACGTGCCTGGTTCGAGGATCAGGCTCCCACCTCGACCGGCTGGGCCGCGGCCTTCACCGATCCGGCGGTCACCGCGGTACTGCGTGCCATTCACGCGGCACCCGAACGTGCGTGGACGGTCCCCGAACTCGGTGCGATCGCCGGGGTCAGCCGGGCCACGCTGGGGCGGCGGTTCGCGGCGACAGTGGGGGAGCCACCGCTGTCCTATCTCACCCGCTGGCGCATGCTCACCGCCGCCCGGCTGCTGCGTGACACCGATACGCCCCTGGCGAGCGTGGCCCACAAGGTCGGCTATCAGAGCGAATTCGCCTTCGCCAAGGCATTCAAGCGCGAATACGGCCTGGCCCCGGGCCGATACCGCCATCATGAGGACGACTCCGCCGCCGTCGCCGTGTGACCGCACGACGCCCGGCGCAGGCAGCTGTCGAGACGATCGGCGATGCCGGTGCCGGGGCATCGGCGACCATCTCACCCGCGGATCGCCGCCGACCGTGACGACTGCTCGATCAGTTCCAGCAGACCTTCGATGGCCGCCAGTGACGACCAATGGTCGTGATACGCGATCCCTGGATGTCTACTCGACAGTGCGACGAAGGCATCGAGTTCGGCGGACCAGTGCACATGCAGTGTCGACAGTGGCGTGTCACCGCCCTGCGCGCCGGCCGTACCGACGATCTTGCTCACAGGCATCGCTGTCACCCACGCTCTCCACCACATGCTGCCCACTGTCCAGTCCATCACGACCGGTGCCCGCGGACGAGGTCGTTGACGCATTCTTAGCGCCCGGTCGTGCGGCTCGAAGAAGCATCGACGGGTATCGACCGATACACAGCGAGCACCCGAGCCTCGAACCTGGCCCGGGCGGTCCTGCCTCGGTGCGGAACTACTTGCGTCCGACGCACGCGTAGGCCGACACCTGCGCGTCCATCTTCTTCGGCGGTGCGACCTTGTCCGGGCGCCAGCGGTGCGGCACCTCCATACCGGGGTCGATCAGTTCCAGTCCGTCGAAGAACCGCATGAATTCGTCGCGGCTGCGGACCTGGCACGGCAGGCCGCTGCGCCGGTAGATGTCGACCACGGCGGCGATTGCCGTCGGATCGAGGTCCGGCGTGACATGGGTCATCACCAGATACGAGCCGGGAGCCAGCCCGTCCATCAGCGTCTCGACGATTCCGTAGGCGTCCTGCTCGTCGGGGACGAAATGCATCAGCGCGTTGAGGCTGAGCGCGACCGGCCGGCTGAGGTCCAGGGTGTCGCGCAATCCTGTTGCGTCGAGGATCTTTTCGGGTGTCGTGACATCGGCGGAGACGTAGTTGGTGCGCCCCTGCGGGGAGCTGACCATCAACGCCCTCGCGTGCACGAGCACGATCGGATCGTTGTCGACGTAGACGACTCGCGAATCGGGCGCGATCTGCTGGGCCACCTGATGCAGGTTCGGCTCGGTGGGGATTCCGGTTCCGATATCGAGGAATTGGCGGATGCCCGCATTCACGAGGAACCGTGTCACGCGGTGGATGAAGGCCCGATTCTGTTGCGCGGCCATGCGCACGCCGGGCCAGATGGTCACGACCTGTTCAGCCGCTTGCGCATCCGCGTTGTAATGGTCCTGGCCGCCGAGGTAGTAGTCGTACATTCGAGCGGTGTGAGGCTGGTTCTGTCGCAGGTCGACAGGAGAGCCGGGTTCCACGGTGGCGTCCTTTCCGAAACTGAGCAAGATCAAGGTATCAAGCGGGGAAGTATCCGGATGTGCGCCGTTCGAACCCTGGCCGGGAATACGAATTGCGGCTCGCCGCACCGCCGGTGATCGGCCACTGTGCGGCCGGGATGCGAATCATCCACGGGGCGGGCCCGGTCCGATGGTGGATCCGGCGCGCGATCGATCGGGCGTTGGGGTCTCGTAACCGGCTCTACGCCGACCTGTTATCCCGATGAGCGATGAGATCGCATGTCCCACAGTATCGTTGGAGAAGGCGTCACCGCTGAAGCCCGGATTCTTCCGGCAATGGGATACGGCCACATCGCTCGTGGTCTCGGTTGCGCCGAAGGCTGGAAAGGCGGGCGATGATGCCTCGAAACATTCCATTCGCCATGCGGCGTGCGGTCGCGATGGTGGCGCTGCCGCTGGCCGCGACGGCCGTCTTCGCCGGGGTCGCCTCCGCTGACGCCGGTACGGCCGCCCAGCCGGTCGCGGGTATTCCCCTGCAGAGCCAAGATACCGCGACGAACCCCGATGCCCTGATTCCCGATCCGGTGCTGAACGGTTCGTCCGCGGGCGCCTCGGTCGGCTCGGCGGTCGGTTCGGCCGTCGGGGTGGTGACCGGTTCGGCGACCGGTTCCGGCGGCTCGCTCCTCGGTTCCCTGATCGGCGCGCTGGTCGGCCTGACGAATCCGGGAGTGGTTCCTCAGGTGCTGCCCTGACGTCACCGGTCGGCCGCGGCCCGTCCACCGGCAGCCTTCGGAACTCGTTGTCCGGCGAATACGCCTGTCGCGGAATCGAACATGTCCCGAGCAGCGACACCGATCGGCCGCCGGTCCATTCAGCGCCGGTGTCGACCCGGCCGTACGCTGCGGACTCGTGCCCACCCGAACGCGCACGGTTACCGTGTGAGCGGTAGTTGATGTTCTTGGGAGGTTCCGGCGATTCTGCTCGACGTGGTGTCGGCGCTGCCGGCCACCGCCGTCCGTCCGTCCGTGCCCATGCCCCCGACCGGCGGAAGACGCCGCGTCTCGGCGGCTGCGTACCGGTCTGCGAACCCTTCGGTCTCCCAGTATCTTTCGAGGAGTTTCATGCCGACGATTCCGGCCACCGATGTCGACCTCCACACCGAGTCGGCGCGCATCGACCCGTATCCGATCTACGCGCGACTGCGGGAATTGGGGCCGGTGGTGTACCTGTCCCGTTACGACCTCTACGCGCTGCCGCGCTACGACGACGTGCGCGCGGCATCCACCGACTGGCAGACGTTCTCCTCCGCGCGCGGAGTGTTCGTGGACCCGGTGGTCAATGCTCAGCTCGAGGGCATCACACTGTGCAGCGACCCGCCCGAGCACACGGCGTTGCGGTCGGTGCTGGGCCGTCCGCTGCGCCAGGACCGGATGCGCGAGCTCACTCCCCGGATCGAAGCCGAGGCCGATCGCGTCGTCGCCGAGCTCGTGGAGCGCGGGCGCTTCGATGTCGTCGCCGATCTGGCCGAGCACCTGCCGATGACCGTCGTATCCGATCTGGTCGGCCTGCCGGGCCACGCGCGGAGGAAGATGCTGGGCTGGGCCGAGGCCGTCTGGAACACCCAGGGCCCCGCCGACGAGCGGGCCGCCGCGGCGATGCCGGCCGTGCAGGAGTTCCTCACCTTCGCCGCCGAGGAGGCCGTGCCCGGCACCATCGATCCCGAGGGCTGGGCCGCCCACCTGTATCGGGCCGCCGATCGCGGTGAGATCGCACGCGAGAAATGCCCGATGGTGATGCTCGACTACATCACGCCCAGCCTGGACACGACGATCCTCGCGATCACCAACACGATCGCCCTGTTCGCCGCGAACCCGGACCAGTGGGATCTGCTGCGCAAGGACCGGTCGCTGATCCCGCACGCGATCAACGAGTCGCTGCGGCTGGAGTCCCCGGTACCCCAGTTCAGCCGGGTGCTCACTGCCGACCATGACATCGGCGGGGTACCACTGGCCGCGGGCTCACGAGTCGCGCTGCTCTACGGATCCGGCAACCGCGACGAACGGCACTACCCGGACCCGGAACGGTTCGACATCACCAGGCGGCCCGGCGACCATCTCGCCTTCGGCCGCGGCGAACACGTCTGCGTCGGCATGCACCTGGCCCGCCTCGAGATCGGGGTGCTGCTGCAACGGCTGGCCGACCGGGTGCACCGGTTCGAGATCCGGCACTCGCGGCCACTGATCAACAACGGGCTGCGCGGACTGGACTATCTCGAGGTCGTCGTCGAACCCGCGTGACAGGTGGTCATCGCTCAGTTCGCCCGAACACGATCCACCGCATGGCGCAGTACATGTACACCGCCTCGCAGGCCCCGGCGGCGAGGCGGGACAGGTGGTACTCGACGCCGAGGGCCGACAGCGCCGCCGAGACGCCGAGGACGAATACCAGATAGTTCACCACCACGACGACGGCATACATCGCGACCTGCGGTCCCACCGCGGTGTGGGAGCGGAAATTCAGCGTCCGGTTCAGGATGTAGGCAAGGCCGAACGCGCAGCCGTACGCTGCGGTGACCGCGAGCGGCACCGGCAATCCGAACCCGCCGTGCAGCACGGTCAGCAACAACAGATCGATGCCGAAGGTGGCGCTGTTGATCACCGCGAATCCCAGAAAGGTCGGTGCGACCACGGTGTTCAGACCGAACGGCAGGCGTGCGACCGTCACTGCGCAGGCCCGGTGGAATCGCTCGGCCGGTCCCATCGGCTCCGTCTTCGCCACAGCATGCACGCCGCCAAACTGCCACGGCGAGGTTGTGCCCCGGTGATCATCGGCCGAACAGCAGTCGAACTACCGGCGGGTGAGATGGGTTCGTGAGCGAGACTACGGTCCGGAGAACAATCGTTCGTTCGGCAAACGGTTCTTCAGCAGATGCCCATCGGTCACACGGACACTGAATTCGATGGTGTACCAGTGCTTTCGGTGCCAATCCTGGATCAGGTTGCGGGCGGCGGCCGCGGTGGCGCGATAGTCGAAGACCATCCCGCGCAGCCAGATACGAAGATGAACGTCACGGTGCCCCGGTGCCGTCATGGCCCGGTCCGGCTTCGTCACGAGGCCGCCCCGGCGGCGCGGGTGCCGTTGATCCGCCATGCCGATGTCAGCGCATCGGAGAGTGCCCGCTTCAACCATTGCGCTTCCCGGTTGTCGGCGTGGGTGGGCCGCAAGCCCGCGCCCATCATCTCGACGAAGCGGCTGCGGTCGACGCCGAAGGCGACCAGGAGCTCGCCGGTGCCGGCGCCACCGAAGGGCGCCCAGTGGATGGCGAAGTCGAGCATTCGTTTCATCTCCGCACCCAGTGACCCGGTGGCCTTCAGGTGGGCCGATTGCCGTAGCGACGACCGGACCCAGGAGCAGTCGTAGGCCGCGATGGCGTCGGCCGCGGGGACCGGCTCGGACGAGGGGCGGCGCGTGGCGCGCACCATACCGGCGTACCTGCGCTGATGTTGGGGGGCGGGCTCCATGAGCATCGAATATGGCCGACGTCGGAGCCGTTCGCACGGGGTGAAATACCCCCTTCGCTACCTGTGTTCTGCCTCACATCGAAGAGGGGTAGGTTCGATTTCAGTACCTTTCGGGGTGCGTGATCGGAGGTCGGCCCTGAGCTATGTGAAAAACCAGAAACACGCTATGACCAGCTTCATCGGGCGCCGACGCGAGATCGACGAGGCCCGCGCGCGGCTGCAGCACACGCGGCTGCTGACCGTCGTCGGTCCCGGCGGAGTGGGCAAGACGCGACTTGCCGACGCTGTCGTGTGCCGCTCGGCGCGGGCATTCCGGGACCCCGCTCGCTGGATCGAACTCGCGGCCGTGCTGGATCCGGCTGCGCTGCCCTCGGCCGCGGCCGCGGCACTCGGGGTGACCGATCAGTCGAACCGGCCGGTGATGGACAAGATCACCGACTATCTGCGCGATCAGAACGTCCTGGTGGTACTCGACAACTGCGAGCATCTGCTCGATGCGGTCGCGTCCTTCGTGGCCGGGGTCCTAGCGGCCGGTGCCGAGATCCGAGTACTCGCCACCAGTCGGGAACGGCTGGGAGTCGGCGGTGAGGTGATCTTCGAACTGCCGCCGCTGCCGACCCCGACGCTGTCCGCGGAGCGCACGGCGGCCGAACTCGCCCCCTGTGAATCGGTCGCCCTGCTCGTCGAGCGCGCGCACGACGTCGTCGCCGATTTCACGATCGACGATTCGAATGCGCGGGCGATAGCGCAACTGTGTATCCAGCTCGACGGCATTCCGCTCGCGATCGAACTGGCCGCCGTACGGTTACGGTCGCTGTCACCGGAGCAACTCGTGCATCGCCTCGGTGCCCGGTTCGATGTATTGACCGGCGGCAACCGGACCGACATGCCACGGCAGCAGACCCTGCGCGCGCTCATCGACTGGAGTTTCGACCTGTGCACCCCGGCCGAAAAGCGATTGTGGGCAAGGCTTTCGGTGTTTCCCGGGAGTTTCGATCTGGAAGCGGCCGAGGCGGTGTGCACCGATCCGGGCACCGACAGCTGCGATGTCAGCACCATCCTCGACCAGCTGATCGCCAAATCCCTGGTGGGAGTGGATCGTTCGCGTTCGGTCCCGCGCTACTCGCAGCTGATGACCGTGCGCGAGTACGGTCACGAGTTGCTGGTGGCCGCCGGCGACGAAGCCGCCGTGCGATCCCGGCACCGGGATCACTATCTCGACAGAGCCGAGCGTTACGCCCGCGACTGGTTCAGTCCGCATCAATCCGACCTGCTCGAACAGATGCGCATCGACGATGCGAACCTGACCGCCGCATTCGACCGATCCCTGCACGACAACCACCTCGACACCGCGGCACGGCTCGCCGTGGCTCTGCGGTACCACTGGATCGCGGGCGGCACCCTCGCGGACGGACGGGTCCGGCTGGAACGGTTGCTCGGACAGCTGACCGATGCCCACACCGAGCGCGGCAACGTGCTGTGGGTGACCGCGTGGATCGCACTCGTTCAGGGCGACCGGGACGGTGCCGCGCGCCATCTCGACGAATGCGCGGATATCGCGCTGGTGCACAGCGACCGGCGATTACAGGCCAACCACGATCAGTGGGCCGGGGTACACGCCATGTTCGGTGGTCGTCATCGAGACGCGATCGCTCTGTACGGCCGGGCGATTCCGGTGCACCGCGAGTACGGCGATCCGGCGGCACTGACCGCGTCGTTCCAGCTGGCGATGGCGCAGGCATACAACGGGCAGCTCGATGCCGCACTGTCGACATCGGCAGAGGTCATCGGTATCGCGGACTCGTGCGGCGAACGGTGGAACAAGGCATACGGCTTGTGGATCGGGAGCATCGCGCATTTTCACCGCGGGGATATCGCTGTGGCGGTCGAGTCGGCCATACAGGCGCTGCGCCTGCAGCGCGATTTCAAGGACGGGATCTGCACCGCACTGTCGATCGAGGTGCTCGCCTGGGCCACCGCAGCCGAGAACGAGCACAGCAAGGCGGCGCGGCTGTTCGGTGCGGCCCACGCCGTGTGGCAGAACATCGGTACGTCGGTGACGGCATTCGGTCCCGATATCTCGGCGGATTCCGAAGGGGCCGAGCAGATGCTCGAATCGAGTCTCGGCACCGAGGTCTTCCACCGATTGACCACTCCCGCCGCGCAGCTGAGCATCGAGCAGGCGGTGGATCTGGCGCTGGAACGGCCCGCCCGGCGCCCGCGAGCACCGCGGGCCGACACGAATCCGCTCACCAAACGCGAGCGCGAGGTCGCCGGTCTGATCGCACAGGGGCTCAGCAACCGGGAGATCGCCGCGACGCTGATTGTCTCCCGGCGCACCGTCGACGGCCATGTCGAACACATTCTCGACAAGCTCGGAGTCGGATCACGAACTCTCGTCGTCGCCTGGTTGCAGGCGCACAACCAGGACGGCGTCTCGAGGTGAGCCGATGACGTGGCACCGCGGCCGGGCAGGCCGCGACGTGAGCGACGGATTCACCACTGCGGGTTCGGGGGAACCAGACCCAGCC
Organism: Nocardia sp. NPDC052254; assembly: GCF_040679495.1. Lineage (NCBI taxonomy): Bacteria > Bacillati > Actinomycetota > Actinomycetes > Mycobacteriales > Nocardiaceae > Nocardia > Nocardia sp. NPDC052254. The sequence continues at coordinate 162,981 of NZ_JBFAUW010000001.1, forward strand.
GGACGGTGTCGGTGAGGTATTTGCCGACAAGCATGCGCGACAGCCCCGGAATCTCACCGGATCGACCGAGTCGCGCCCGGCGTACGGCGGCGCGAGATTCCGCGCACGCGGCCGCCGAACCGGCGATCGGCGCCGCCGGTGTCCGGTAGGCGTCGAGGATCGCGAGCGCGGAATGCTGTCGTTGCCCCGGTGGGAGGGCGTGCAACGCGATCCCGAAACGGGCCAGCCAGTCGTCATAGTCGTCGATGCGGCGCATCGGATGCCCCGCCTCGATCAGGCAGTCGACGACGGTGTCGAGTGAGATCCCGTCGTCGTGCGGATTGACGATGTGCAGGGTGGAGTAGCCCGCGTCACCGCCGCCGAGGGCCACGATCGACTCGGCGACGAACTCGACCGGCAGCCCATCGAAATGCGCTGCCACAGAGCCACTGTCGTCGCGGTAGAACGAGCGTGGCGCCAGGCCGGTGAGCGCGAGGCTGACGAGCAGACGGGTGAACATGTCCGCCGGATTGAGCTGGCCGGGGTAGTCGCTGTGCCCGAGAATCATGCTGGGGCGCAGGACCGTCACGGGCAATCCGTAGCTGTCGTGGGCCGCGCGCAACAGGACCTCGCCGGCCCATTTGCTGGTCGCGTAACCCGCGGCGTATTCCGTGCCCAGCGTCCGAATCGGTGCGGTCGAGCGCACATCGGCGTTCTCGTCGGTGAGCGATTGCGGATCGGCCGCGGCGATGGTGGAGACATAGCTGAACGGCTTCAACCGCTCCGATACCGCGAGCCGGATCAGTTCGGCGGTGCCTGCCACATTGGGTTCGTACAGTTCGCGATAGGGGAGTATGTGGTTGACGAGGGCGCCGACGTGCACGACACGATCGGCTTCGGTGGCCAGGCGCTGCCAGCGCCGCTCATCGAGCCCCAGATGTGGTGCGGTGACATCGGCCGCCACCACGTCCAGTCTGCCCGGCGCCAGTGCCGCATACCGTGCCGCCAATTCCGTTGTGGCGCCGAAGATGTCGTCGAGTCTGCGCCGGGCCGCGGCGTCGTCACCGGCTCGGACCGGGCAGATCACCGTGCCGCCCTCGGGCAGCCGGGCGAGCTGCTCGAGCAGGACGAACCGGCCGAGGAACCCGGTCGCCCCGGTGAGTACGAGGGTGTGCCCGCGCCGGGCTGTCGTGCCGGGATCGGTGGCGATCGGGCGCGGATCGTCCCCGAGCACCCGTGCGACGGTGAGATCGGTGGCCCGCACATGCGTCGCGTCCGCACCGTGAACCTCGGTGCAGCCGGGACGCGGCGAGGGGCCACCGCGTCGGCTGTCGAGGTAGCCGGCCAGCCCGCGCAGGTCGGTATCGGGCGACACGATGACGTGTACCGGCACCTCGACATCGAAGATCCGCTGCAGGAGTTCGGCGAAGAGCACCGCCGACAGCGAATCTCCGCCGAGCTCGGCGAATGTGGACTCGGCCGAGGTCACCGGATCGGTGCCGTCGAACTGCAATCGCACCGCACGCAACAGCGTGTCGAGTGTCGCCCCATCGGATTCGCGCAGCTCGCGAAGGTGCCGCGCCCGCCGTTGCGCCGCATCGGCGTAGAGCTGCTCGAACCGGTCCGCGTAGCGCCGTTCGACAGTGGGGCGCAGCACCTTTCGTGAGTCCGACAGCAGTCCGTTGGCCGGGCTGAACGGCTCCGGTTCGACCACGAAGTCACCGGGTACCTCGTAATTCCGCAGTCCGGCTCGCTCGGCGGCGGCGCGCAGCTCGCCGGACAGTCGCCGGCGCAGGAGCGATTCATCGGCGGCCGCGCCCAGCGCCTCTGGCGTCGGCACGATCACGGCGAGCAGATACGACCGCGAGGAGTCGCCGTGCACGAAGATCTGATGGATCGATGGGCACCCGGTGAACACCGACTCCAGCTGAGCCACCGCCACGAACTCGCCGTTGGCCAGCTTGCGCACATTCGATCGGCGGTCGAGATAGGTGATCTGCCGGGGCCCGAGCTCGGCCACGATGTCACCGGTGCGGAAGTATCCGTCGGCATCGAACATGGTCGCGTTCAATTCCGGGCGCTGGTGGTAGCCCGGAATGATGTTCGCGGTGCGCAACAACAATTCGCCGCGAGGATGCGGCCGGTCGGTTCCGAAGTAGCCCAGTTCCGGGACATCGAGCAGTTTGTAGCCGGTGACCGGGGGCAGCAGGTGGGTGTCGATCATGATGCCGCCCGCCTCCGTGGAGGCATAACCGTCGTGCAGCTCGAGGTCCAGGCAGCTCTCCATGAAGGCGGCCGTCTCCGCGGCCAGCGGCGCGGTCCCGCACACCGCGCGCACCACGCGCCCGCCCAGGACCCGCTCGCGCAGGCGGGTGCGAACCTGTTCGGCCGCGACAGGTCGCGCGTCATCCGAGGACGATCCCAGCTCGCTCTGGTAGAGCTGATGGAGCATGTCGCAGATGCGCGGAACGAGATTCAGCTCGGTGGGCCGGGCCAGCGACAGATCGTCGAACAGAGTGGACAGATCGCTGGCCGTGGCGAAATATCCGGTGCCGCCGCGAGCGAGGGTGCCGATCAGCGAGACGTGCCCGGCCAGATGGCTCATGGGCAGATAGTTGAACCCGATGACCGGTATCCGGTTCACACTCGACTGGAACCCCCGCCACAGTGCCGCCACCAGCCGCTGCGGGTACATCGCGCCCTTCGGCGCACCGGTACTGCCGGAGGTGTAGACCAGCATCGTGAGCGCGTCGTCGTTTCCGGTGTGGTGCGGGATCGAGGGGAGTGTGCGCGCGCGTCGGAATGCTTCGGCGGATGTCTCCACGAGGACGGGATGTGACAGCTCCGACACCCGGGCGCGCGCCCGATCGAGCGCGGCACGGTCGGCGTCGTGGCCCCGGTGGTGATCGAACACGACGATCCGGCGCAGGTTCGGCGAGATCGCGGCGACTTCGGCGGCGATCGCGAGGTACTCGGAACTGGTGGCCAGCACCGTCATCCCGGTCTCGGCCACCATCGGCCGTAACTGCGCCGGAGGCGCACCGCACTGCAGCGGAACCGCCACGACTCCGGAATACACGCAGGCCAGCACGAAGGTGGCGTAATCGGTGCTCGTGAATCCGAGCAGGCCGAGGAACTCGCCAGGGTGCAGGGTCTGCTCGTGTGCCCAATCGGTCGCGAGAGTACCTGCGCGCGACCACAACTCGCGATAGGTGATCGTGTCGTAGCGTGCGAGTGGGCGTAGTTCGGTGCCGCCCGTCCGCTCGTCGGTGACCAGTTCGTGCGCCCGTTGCCCGAGCGCCGGGCGGTCGGCGTAGCCATCCATCACGGCCGCCACCACCTCGGCCAGTGGCATACCGTGCCGTTCCAGCACACCGGTGACGGCGTCCAGTGGTGCGGCAGCGCGGAATTGGCCGTCGCGCTCGAACAGCTCGGCGATTCGGCGCTCCTGGCGGGTGCGGAACCGGCGCTGTGTGTGCTCGGTGGTCATGGCGGTCCCTCTCGGGTCAGCGGCGCACGAGTGCAGCGATCACGCGCAGCGCGTGACGTCGCGACGGCAGGTAGAACAGGAAGAACGCCAGGCGCGATGCCCAGGCGGGCCACCCGCGAAAGCCCATTCCCCACGCGTCGAGAACCGCTCGCCCCCTGCCGAATCCCGCGGTCACGCCCACGCTGCGCCACGTGAACGGGCGCTGTGGCGTGCCCCGGATCACGCGGCTGATGTTGCGTCCTACCCAGGTGCCCTGGCCGATCGCCCACGAGGCATCCAGCGGGCAGGGTTCCCCCGAGGGCAGCGGCACGCTGGCCGCATCACCGCCGGCCCATATTCCCGGTGCGATCTGCAACCGGTCGTCGGTGATCAGCGCGCCCCGATCGTCGACCGGCAGATCGTCGAGTCCGGGCAGTGGCCGGACCCGATTGCCCACCGCGGCGACCACGGTCGACACCGCGATCGGATCGCCGTCGTCGAGTTCGACCTCCGCGGCGCTCACCCGGACCACCCGGGCCGGCGCGAGCAGCCGAATCTTGTTGCGGGACAACTCGGTACCGACCTGCTCGCGCAGCCGGGGCGACAGTTCGTATCCGACCGCGTCGGCCGCGCCGATCAGTACCACCTCGCCCGGCGCAGTGGCCCCTGTCCGATTCGCCGCGTCGGCCAGGCGCTGGGCGATGGCCACCGCGGCCTCGACCCCGGCCAGCCCGGCGCCGACCACAGCCACCCGCGGCGGCTGGGATCCGCCGGCCGCCACGCACTCGTCGAGGTGTGCGGCCAGTGCGGCGGTGCGGCCCGCATCGCGCAGCCGGAATCCGTACTCCTGCAGTCCGGGAACGGATTCCACGTTCTCCACCGCGCCCGTGCCGATGACCAGATGGTCGTAGTGCAGGGTGCCGGTGCCGCCGTCGGCCAGCTCGATCGCCACCGTGCGTTCGTCACGGTTCACCGCGGTGGCGCGTCCGTGCACCCGTTCGGCCTTCGGGAAGACCTCGGTGAGCGGGCTGAGCTGCGCGTCCGAAGGCCATGCCCCGGAAAGGACTTCGCCGGTGAACCCGTGGAACACGTGTTCCTGCGCCGGGCTCACGACCGTGATGGTGACCTCGTGCCCGAATCGGCGGCGTAACGCACGGTAGGCCCAGATGCAGACATAGCCCGCCCCTAACAAGACAACGTGCTGGGCAATGGAATTCGAATCGTGGTGGAGGTCTGATCGGTCGTTCAGCGTGTGCCCCAATGAGAGAATCCGGCAGCGGATCATTTCGTCACCCGGACCGTCGAATCCAGGAAGCCGCGATGGTAATGAGGGGCGCGCCCGCCGACAACCGACCGCCTGCCCACTACTGGCAACGGTCTCGGAACGGCTCGGTTCGGGTGGGCGGGCGGCAGCGGACACACCGGGTTCAAATGGCCGAGCCGATGGCGTGGCACGTAATACAGTCGCAGGCACCGATCCGGCAGGCACACCGGTGGGCAATCGATGTCGAGGTGGTCGAGTGATTGCACGTCGAGGCAGCGTGCTGGCGATCGCGATTCTCACGCTGTCGGTGACCGCCTGCGGCGCGCAGCCGGGCGCCCCGGCGCCGTCCGGCCAGCTGAGCACCGGGATGCGGCAGGCGGCGCTGCCGGATCGCGCGCGGCGCGATCGGACGCTGATCGTCGCGACGAGCACCCCGTACGCGCCGAACGAATTCATCGACGACACGGGACAGCCGGCCGGTTTCGACATCGATGTGATCACCGCGATCGGGAAAGCCCTGGACGTCCGGATCGATGTCAGAGACGTACCGTTCGCCGATCTCGTGCCGGGTGTGGCACGAGGCGACTACGACATCGCGACGCGATCACTGTTCGACACCGTGGCGCGCGAGGCGTCGGTCGACATGGTCACCTACTTCAGTGCCGGCACCCTGTGGGCGCAGCGCGCCGGCGGCTCGGTGGACCCGAACCTGCCCTGCGGGCACACGGTGGCCGCCCAGGTGGCGACGGTGCAGTTCGACGCGGAGTTGACCGCCAAGAATCTCGCCTGCACGAACGCCGGTAGGCCCGCGATGACGGTGGTGGCCTTCGGCAGCCAGGCCGACGCGATCGCCGCGTTGACCCGCGGCGACGTCGATGCGGTCTCCGCGGATTCGCCGGTGACCTCCTACTCGGTACGACAGTCCGGCGGCCGGTTGGCGGCGGCCGGTGCGGCCTTCGACACCGAGCCCTACGGTATGGCCGTTGCCAAGGGTTCTCCGCTCGGCCCCTTGTTGCAGCAGCGGATTCAGGTTCTCATCGACTCCGGAGGGCTCGCGGCGATCGCCGATCGCTGGGGCGTGGGACAGGGAGCGGTGCAGCACTCGACGATCAACGGGGCGACCGGTTGAACGGGGCCGGTACGGGCGGTGTCGCGGCGGCGCGGCTGGTCGCCGCGTTACTGGTCGCGGTGGTGCTGACCTCCTGCGGGCAGTCGGGGCGGCCGCCGGTGAAGTCGGCAGATCCCGGAGATGCGGGCAGAGACTTCGCCAAGGTCACCGCGTCGACGAACGTCGATGCCACCAGGTATCTCTACCCGACGACCACCGGCAGCCGAGACGATCGCCAGAACTGGGTCGATCTGTTCCGGCCGCGTGGTGAATTCGGCAACGGGACAGTTCCGTTGGTGATCCTGATCCACGGTGGTGCGTGGCAGGCCCGGATCGGGGCCGACAGTTTCGTCACCCTCGCGCGGCGACTGGCCGAACGCGGACTGGCGGTGCTCAATGTCGAATACCGGCGGGTCGGCTCGGGCGGTGGCTGGCCGACGACGTTCGAAGATGTCGCTGCCGCAGTGGATTTCGTGCCCGAAGTGGAACGGGCGCAGCCGATGATCGACACCCGGAACGCGATCGTCGTCGGGCACTCCGCCGGTGGGCAACTCGCGATGTGGGCGGGCACCCGTGGCCGGTTGACGACGAACGAGATCGGAGCGGGCCCGAAGTTCAGTCCGACACACGCGATTTCACTCGCCGGGCCACTCGACATGCGCCGAGCCGTCGCTCTGGGAGACGGCCGGATCGTGACCGCTCTGGGAGGCACCCCGCAACAGGTTCCGGACCGGTACGACTCCGTCGACCCGATCGAGAACATCGATCCGCGGATGCCGGTGATCGCGATGGGCGGTTCGGCGGACAAGACCGTTCCGCCGTCGCTGTCGCAGCGGTATGTCGACACCGTGAAAGCAGCGGGCGGCACCGCCGAGTTCGTGCTCGTGGACCGTGCCGACCACTCGTCGATCGTCGATCCGGCCGCGCCGGCGTTTCGGATCGTGCTCGAGACGATCAGCCTCGCCGCGCACGACGCCGTACACCCGTGAGCGACTGCTCCGCGCCGACGACGGGGTCTTCGACGATCGACGTGTGCATCCGGTAGGCGTGGCACCGCCACGTCGAGCACTGCCGGCGGCTCACTCGTCCGGGGTCGCGTGCTGCCGCTATATGGTCGCTTGGAGTAGGTCTGTGGCGAAGGAGATGACGATGGTGGCGACGGCGGAGTCGGTGGCGGCGGCTCCGGGATGGTTCACCGAGGCCATCGCGGAGTTGCCCGAACATCGCGAGGTCGAGAGCGCCGGCGGCGCGATCCATCTGCGTTGCTGGGGCCGCACCGGAACCCCCGGCGTGGTCCTGGTGCATGGTGGATCGGCACATTCGGGCTGGTGGGATCACATCGCTCCGCTGCTCGCGACGACACATCGCGTGGTGGCGCTGGATCTGTCCGGTCACGGTGACAGCGTCGTGCGATCCGAGTACCCGATCGAGGGCTGGGCGGACGAGGTGATGGCGGCCGCCGCGGCCGGTGGGATCGCCGGTCGGCCCTACATCGTCGGGCACAGTATGGGCGGCAGGGTGGCCGCGGTCGTCGGCGCTCGCCACCGGGAGTCGGTCGCGGGTCTGATCATCATCGATTCGCCGTTCCAGGAGCCGTCCGGGGAATCCATCGTCCGGCAACTGCGCCGCACCCCGAAGGCTCATCCGACCCGGAACGACATCTGCGCCCGGTTTCGCACGGTGCCCGAACAATCCGTCCTGCTCCCGTACGTGGCGCGGCATGTGGCGGAGGAATCGGTGCGCGACACCGGCGAGGGATGGGTCTGGAAGTTCGACCCCGACATGTTGCGCAAGCGCCTCGAACAGGGGCGTATCCCGCCCCTGGGCTCACTGCGCGGTGTCGCGGCCCCCGTGCTCTACATCCGATGCGAGCGGGGGCTGGTGACGCCGGAGCGGGCGCGGGAGATAGCGGCGTTGTTCGAACGCCCCGCGACTGTCGTCGAATTGAGTGCGGCCGGCCATCACCCGATGATGGATCAGCCACTCCCACTCGTCGCGACGCTGCGCACCGCGCTCGCCCAGTGGGAGTCCCGGTGAAGCCGGTCGGGTGCCTGCGGCGTCACGAGGTCGCGGTGCCGGTGGGATCGGTGTCCGTGGGGCGCTGCGGAAGTGGGTCGGTCCAATAGACCGCATGACCCCACAGTTGCCACAGGGTCTCGACTGCGACGTCGTCGGTGAGGGCGGTGTGCGGATCGTCGTTGTGGTACTGCCAGGTGAGGCAGAACTGTTCGACCATGGCGGCCAATGCCGAAGCGGCGATATCGGGGTCCAGGCCCGGGCAGTATCGGTCGGCTTGCGCCGCGCGGACACCGTTCGCGATGAGTTCTGTTGCGCTGCGGTGGATGTCGCGCCATCGTGCGGCGAACGCGGGATCGATCATGGCTGCCTGGGTGATCCCGATGATCTCGGCCAGATGTTGGCGATAGTGCAGCCAGAACAGTCGGATGGCCTCGCGTAACGCGGCGACGGGGGACAGGCCGCTGCGATAGGGCTCGGCGATCCTGGCCTGTAATTGCTCGCTGAAATCCTCCGCGAGTTCGGCGAGCAGGGCCTCCTTGCCCTCGTAGTGCTGATAGAGCAGGGCGGGCGAGCGGCCGGCTTCGGCGGCGATGTCGGTCAGCCGGGCGTTGAGGTATCCGTCCCGGATGAAGACCCGGCGAGCACCTTCCCGGAACGCTTCTCGCGTCGCGCGGCCACGCGCTGTCCTGGCCATACACTCCCCGTCCGGTTGCCGGATACCGCGTCGCCTTCGCCTCGGCCGACCTCGATTCCGATGTCGACCGCCTGCACCTTACCCGCGGTGACGCGGCGGGCCGCGCGGCCTGCGCGGCTGCGATGGGCCGAGAAGCCATCCGTGCGCGGCGCGCAGTTCGGCCTCGAGCACCTTCCGGCGAACGACTGAGATTCGGTGCCGCCGTGGATCTGCCGGAATCGGCGGAGGGGGTCTGCACGGCCGCGCGCACCACGGGGTGATCGGCGCGGAGCTCTGCGCGAGATGTCCCTTCGAGCAGGGGGAACCGGAGGAAGGCCGGCGAGTTGCCGCTCCGCCGGCATTTACATTGATTTCGACGTCAGTGTAAAATTTGGCGACGCTTGTACAAGGTCGGCGAGCACCGGCGCTCCGCGATGGTGCCGACGGCGATTGCGTACGGCGCCAACGGCATCGCGATGGGAAAGGGTGTTCATGCAGAGCTGGAAACCGGTGGCCGAGGAGCTGTTCACCTGGCCCGATGACAATCCTGCGCTCATCGCCGGACGCTGTGCGGAGTGTGCCGCGGTCGCCTTCCCGCTGCGGCCTGGATGTCCGCGGTGCGGCGGTACGACGATCGAGCGGGAGCTGCTCGAGCGCGAGGGCGTGCTGTGGTCGTGGACGTCGCAGGGCTTCCGGCCCAAGGAGCCGTTCGCGGGCAATCTGCTCGGCGCCGGCGGCGAGCCCTGGTATGTGGGTCTGGTCGAGATCGGCGGGAAGATCCGGGTCGAGAGCTTGCTGACCGGGGTCGGGGAGGGGGATCTCCAGATCGGGATGCCGTTGCGGTTGACCGTGATTCCGGTCCGAACCGATGACTCGGGCGAGACCATCGCCGCGTTCGCATTCGAACCCGCGGCCGCCGGCGCGCGCACCACGGAGGTCGTCGATGCCTGACGTGGCAATCATCGGAGTCGGCCTGCACCCGTTCGGGCGCTTCCCCGGTAAACCGGCGCTGGAAATGGGTGCCTACGCCGCCAGGATGGCGCTGGCCGACGCTGGAATCTCCTGGCCGGACATCCAATTCGCGGTCGGCGGAAGTTTCGAGGTCGACCAGCCCGACGCCGTGGTCGCCCAGCTGGGCGTGACCGGCATTCCGTTCACGAATGTGTACAACGGCTGTGCCACCGCGGGCAGTGCGCTGTCGGTGGCCAGGCAGACGATCCAGCTGGGCGATCATCGACTCGGCCTGGTGGTCGGGCTCGACAAACATGAGGGTGGTGCCTTCACCTCCGACCCGACCGACTACGGCTGTCCGGCATGGTTCGGTGAACTGGGTCTGTTCCTGACGACGAAGTTCTTCGGGATGAAGATCAACCGCTACATGCACGACCACGCCATCACCCCCGAGACCCTCGCCGCGGTGGTGGCCAAGAACCTCGACAATGGCGCGCTCAATCCGAATGCCTTCCGGCGCAAGCCGATCGGCGTCGAGGAGATCCTCGGATCGCGGATGCTCAACTATCCGCTCACGCAGTACATGTTCTGCAGCCCGGACGAGGGCGCCGCGGCGCTCGTGGTCTGTGACGCCTCGATCGCGCACAAGTACACCGACACCCCCATCTATCTGCGCAGCGTGGTGACCCGCACCCGGCGGTACGGCGCCTACGAGGTGCACACCCCGTCGACCTCCACCGACAACATCCCCGCGCCGACCGTCGACGCGGCGCGCGCGGCATTCGAGATCGCGGGCATCGGGCCCGAGGATGTACAGATCGCGCAGTTGCAGGACACCGATGCGGGCGCCGAGGTCATCCACATGGCCGAGGTCGGCCTCTGCGCCGACGGGGAGCAGAACGATCTCATCGCGCGCGGGGCCACCACATTGCATGGCGCACTGCCGGTCAACACCGATGGGGGACTGATCGCCAACGGCGAGCCGGTCGGCGCATCGGGACTGCGGCAGGTGTTCGAGTTGGTGAATCAGATGCGCGGCCGGGCCGGTGACCGGCAGGTCGACGGCGCGCCGTCGGTCGCACTGGCGCAACTGTACGGTGCACCCGGTGTGGCGGCGGTGTCGATCCTGAGCCGATAGTCACCGCCGCGGGAGATGGCAGGTCCGCACACATCCGTGAGCCGGGCGCGCCCTCGATCACGAGGGGACACCAGCTGCCGGGGATCGCCGCGCGCGAGGCTTTCGAGTCGGGCGCCGGACGCGGTGTGTCTCGGTGATGTGGTGATGAGCGGCGTAGTCGCTACGCTGCGGTTCGGTGGTGCCCAGGTGGGCACAGGCCGGAGAGGAGAATGTTCCGATGGATGCCGGGCCGCGTTCCGCGAAGGGCCGCCGCACCCGTGCCCGCCTGTTGGAGGGCGGAAAAGCGGTGTTCGAGCGAGACGGATTCCTGCAGGCCAGGATCACCGATATCGCGAACGAGGCAGATGTATCGCACGGCGCGTTCTACCACTACTTCGATTCGAAGGAATCGCTGTTCCGGGAGATCGCCGAAGAGGTCGAGGTCCGGCTGGTATCGATGGACGACATCGCGCAGGACGGCGAACGCAGGGGCAGCGCCGTCGACCGTATCCGCGCCGCCAATCGCTCATACTTGCTGGCCTATCGTCGCGAGGCCAAGATCATGCGGGTGATCGAAGAGGTCAGCCGCTACGACGATGATGTGCGGTCGATCCGGGCCAAGCGCGACGATCTGCTGGGGCTTCGCCTCGAGTCCGCGGTCGCCCGGTTACAGGAGGAGGGAGCGGCGGATCCGAGAATCGACAAGCGCTACGCGGCCATGGCACTCGGCGGAATGGTCGCGCGCTTCGCCGAGATGATGTTCATCGGCGGCTGGTCCTACGACCTCGATCCGGCAGTGGAGCAGCTGACATTGTTGTGGGCCAATTCGCTCGGGCTGGATACCGACGATCCGCGATCGAACCAGCCCCGAGCCACATAGTTACTTTTATTGACGTCGACCAATATTTTCTGAGGGCCGGCGGTGTCGCGGGGAGGTGCCCGGGCGTCCTCGGGTCAGGACCGCGATCGTGAAGCTGTCCGGTGAGCGGGTGGCCGGACGCGCGACATCGCCAGGCCGGATCAGAAGGCGCTGCCCGTTCGCGGCAGACGGAGACCGTTCCAGCCTCCCTGCCAATGGCCGCGATGGCCGTGTCCGCGACCATGACTGCCGTGTCCGCGACCGTGGCCGTGGCCCTTGACATCCTGCACCGTCTGCTCCGGGCCGGACGCGGTCGGCGATGCGGCAGCCGGGCCGGCGAATGCCGCGACGGCGATCAGTGGTGCCGCTGCCGCGAGCGTGAGCGCGGTGCCGCGCCGGAGGCTGGACGAATTCCTCGACATTGTTCGATCGATCCCTTCTTCGGCTGTGGCGCTCGAGTACACGAGCCGCCCGAGCGCCACACCATCTACTATCTGCGTACGTAGACAGTATCCAGTGTGGCGCTGCCGGCCAACCCCCGAACATGGGGATTCGGTTGATAATTCGATAAGAATCTCTACTGCCGGCACCGGTCGCGGATCGGGTGAGTCGTCGAATTGTCGCTACCCGGTGCTCACTCGCACGGGCTCAGCGAATCGGCGGATCGGAGCGGATCGGAGCCGGCGGGCGGAGTGGCGAGGGCGGTGCCATCGCGCGTTCCCCGCGTCTGGCAGCGCGCCACCACCGGTGCGCGGAGTCGATGGCGCGCCGGACCTTTCGCACGGGGGGTACCTGCGTGAGCAGGTGTTGCTGATATTGCCACGGCATCTGCATCCCGTGCCGAGCTGCCATCGCATAGGCGAACTGCACGGCACTGCGGTCGAGATAGCGGTCGGCGTGTTCGAACCAGGCCATGCTGGTCCGGGCGCAGGCCTGTATCGGGCGCAGCGCGGCACGGCGTTGCGCGTCGTAATCGTCCAGCGCGTCGGCGATCTCGGCATGCTCGTAGAGGACCTGTGCCAGTACGACGGCATCGACGATCGCCAGCCGGGTGCCCGACCCGATGGTGAAATGTGTCGTATGGGCCGCGTCGCCGAGCAGTACCACGTTGTCGTGATACCAGCTCGTGTTGGTCACCTCGGGAAAGCGGTTCCACCTGGCGAACTCACCTCGTGTGCTGCTGATCAACGAGTGGCCGTCGAGCGGACGGGCGAAGATCTCCTCCAGAACGCGCAGGTTCCCCCGGTTGTCCTGGGAATCGAATCCCAGTCCGCACCAGGTCCGCGGCTGGCACTCGACGATGCAGGTGCTGATTGTTTCGGCCACCGAGGGGTAGGCATGGAACCAGATCCATCCGGCCGAGGTGTGTTCGAAGGCGAAGGTGAATCGGGTGAAGACCTTGTCCGTACCGAGCCAGATGTACCGATTCTCGCCGAGCGTGACGGACGTGCCGAAACGATGGCTGTCCCGCTGGCGGACTCGGCTGTTCGCGCCGTCGGCGGCGACGATGAGATCGACGTCGCCGAAGTCCGACAGATCGAGGACCTCGCGCCCGTGCTGGACATCGACGCCGAGGTCGCTCGCCCGCCGGGAAAGGACCTCGAGCAGTGCCGCGCGTCCCATGCTGAACCCGTAGCCCCCGAAATATGCGGTGTCGCTGTCGCGCAGGTGGATCGCCTGTTCCTGCCACAGGACCGACCTGGTGCGGACGGCATGGGCGCTGTCGGGGTCGTTGCGGTACAGAATGTCGAGCAGGTCGTCCCAGTACACGACGCCCCAGCCGTAGGTGGACCCCAGGGGGTGGTGGTCGATCACGGTGATGTCGTGGGCCGGGTCGCGTCGCTTCATCGAAATGGCGAAATACAGCCCGCCCGGCCCGCCGCCGATACATACGATCTTCATCTCGTCACCCGCTTCGGCGCGGTCGGTCGAACCCGGCTTCCTGTGATCGGTCCTCGAAGTCGCCGAGCCCGGCACGTCGTGCGTGTCCGGGCTCGGTCGTCGGCGCTAGAAGCTGCCCCAGCCGCCGCCGAACGGGTTCCACCAGCCGCCGTTGCCCCAGCCGCCGCCATTGCCCCAGCCGTTGTTGCCCCAGCCACCGCCGTGACCCCAGCCGTTATTGCCCCAGCCGCCGCCGTTGCCCCAGCCGTTGTTGCCCCAACCACCGCCGTGACCCCAGCCGGGGCTGTTGACATGTTGGGTTGTGGCCGTGGGCGTCGTCGCTTGCGCGGTAGGTGCATGCGCTGCGGCAGCGACTACCGGAATGGCGGCAGCTGCGGCGATACCGGCGGCGGCCGCCAATCGGGCCAATTTCGAGTGTGAATTCTTGTTCTTGATCATGATAGGGCTCCAGATAACAGTCCCGACCTGGTGAAATTCTACGCGTTTTTGCGAAAGTCCAGCGGTCCCTGTACAATCCCTGACACATTTTCGCGAGTGCTCGATCGCCAGATGGCCGCGTATACCGCAACAGGAACACGTCCCACGCCGCGACGCACGGTATGCATGTGGTGTGCGGGGGCAGCGAATAAGACAGTGTCACAGTTCAATTCGGAATTCGGCACGCGTCGGCTGGTGGTCAGGGTTTGGCGGCTTCGATGAGCGTGCGGGTCGAGTGAGCGATGAACGGGCCCTGCCGCTGCATCTGGTCGTGCAGTCGACGCAGCCGGTCGAGGTGAGCGTCGACGGTGAATCCGGGGACCATCCAGATGACCTTGCGCAGAAAATAGATCACGGCGCCGATGTCGTCGAATTCCATCCGCAGCCGCTCGGTCCGCTGGTCGACGATTTCCAGCCCGGCTGCTCGGGCGGCGGCGGCTTCGTCGTCGGGGTCGCGGGCGCGCCGTGCCCGCGGTTGCGGTCCGAGGAAGTATTCGACCAATTCGAACACGCTGGCCGGGCCGATGTGCTGGGCGAAATAGGTGCCGTTCGATCGCAGGACGCGGGCGATCTCGCCCCACCAGATGGTCGCCGGATGCCGGCAGGTGACGAGGTCGAACGCCGCATCGGCGAACGGAAGCGGTGGCTCATCGGGCGTGGCGACGACGACCACGCCGCGTGGGTGCAGCAGTGCCGCGGCCTTGGCGATGTTGGGTGGCCACGACTCGGTGGCAGCCATGGTCGGTGGGAATATCGCCGCCTCGGCGAGGACTTCACCGCCGCCGGTCTGGATGTCCAGTGCCGCGGTGGCGGTCGTCAGGCGGGCGCTCATCAGCCGCTGGTAGCCCCACGACGGGCGTGCCTCGGTGGCTCGGCCGTCGAGCCATGAGAAGTCCCACCCGGCCACGGACACCGACGCTGCTTCGCGCACCAGATCCTCGAACGTCCCTGTCATGGGGAACCATACTGCCCCTCGGCCTCGTGTGAGATCGACTGATTTACCCCCGCGATCCACGCTGTCGGAGGGAGCGGGCCGCAGCACACGCGATATACGCTCCCTCGTGGCACGGCGCGGTTCGACAGGGGCGCAATGGATTCCGGATGCCCACGCTATGGTGTCGGGAATACGCCGTCGTCCGTCCCGAGTATCCCGCGACGCCGGCCGGCATCACCTGTGCCGGAGACGATTTCACGGTGTCGCCGTGCCGACCCGAAACTGGGACGGACGCGGTCCTGGTCGACAAGGATGTGGAGTCCTGGGACGAGTTCGTCGACTTCGGATGAAGTGCCGCTACAGAACTACCTCTGATATCGGGCGGGAAGGGGCCAGAACTCGCCGTGTGGCAGTTCCGGCCGCTGTCAGCCCTCTCGAATCGTCATCGACGCAATGCGGTCCCCGCGGCTGCGGAAGGTGAATCGGGACAGACCGTTGGCGTGGTTGCTGCGCCAGTCACCGACCACGGTGACATCCCCGGTGTCATCGTCGACGGTCACCTCCTGCGGAGTCAGGGTGCCGTCGGAACCGATGAATTCACGGTCGCTCCATGCGGCGATCGCATCTCTACCGGTGAAGATACGGCCCCAGTCGTCGACGAATCCGTCCTCG
Organism: Nocardia sp. NPDC052254; assembly: GCF_040679495.1. Lineage (NCBI taxonomy): Bacteria > Bacillati > Actinomycetota > Actinomycetes > Mycobacteriales > Nocardiaceae > Nocardia > Nocardia sp. NPDC052254. The sequence goes on from NZ_JBFAUW010000001.1 coordinate 178,405, forward strand.
GTGAAGGAGTCGAGGAACCGCTGGGCCTCGTGCTGATTGACCACACCGATGACGGTGTCGACCGGGCTCGGGATCTCGAGATCGTCGGCCATGATTGTGGCTTCCTTTCGTCGGCTACCGGACTCCCTTGCCATGTAATCACCGTCGAGCACGCCGAGGATGGAACGACTCGTGTCTCATGGCGAGGCAAATGGGGGCCTTCATCACCGCACGTCGGCGTTGTTCCATGTCGCCGTCTCCGCAGTTGCTGCGAGACGGCGACATTGGTGCCCGGACGTTCGGGGGAGGGGAGAGGTTCGCTCGCGTTGAGCGGGTCGCGGGGGAGTGCGCCTCACGTGGCGTGCCGGCCTCGGGCCGGTATCCGACTCGCCTTCGAGCGCGGCTCGATGTGGGGAAATCGGTTCCTGGACGGACGCGTCACGACGCCTCAAAAGTATCTATTTACTTCGATATGCGCATCTATGCATGAGAGTTCGACTTTTCCCCTCGCAAAGATCGAAAACCAACCGCAAAAAGACAGCCGCGAGGAGAGCCGGCCTGCGTGGGACGCTGCTTCGCTGCTGGTAGGGGAGAGGGGTGGCGGAATCCCCGTGGCAACCCCGCATGCGGCTCGGGCATGTCTTGTTCGGGTGGCGGTCTGCTCTGCCGGTGACACAATCGTGCGATGACAGCGGCCAGAACTGCATGCCACCAGAGAATCTCGGCTTTCCTGGCAGCCCGCAGTGATTTCGAGCTCGCGGAGCTGATGGGTGCCGGTCGAGTCATCGGTGTGGGTGTGGGTGGTGGCTCGGCGCTCATCGATGTCGACAGCGTGCCGGTGTTCACCAAACGGATCCCACTGACCGGCCGGGAGGTCGGCGATTCGGGATCGACAGCGAACCTGTTCGATCTGCCGATGTTCTGCCAGTACGGTATCGGCGGCCCCAGTTTCAACGCCTGGCGCGAGCTGGCCGCGAACGTCATCGTCACCGATGCTGTCCTGGCCGGCGAGACGGAATCGTTCCCGATCCTGTACCACTGGCGGGTACTTCCCGGCCGGTCGCCGGTCGCATCCGAACATGCCGACATCGATACGGTGGTCGCTGCCCAGGGCGGTTCCTCGGCCGTGCGGGCCCGTCTGGAAGCGCTGGCCGCCGCAACGTGCAGCCTGGTGCTGTTCTGCGAGTACATCCCGCACCCGATTGGAGACTGGCTGCGTGACGACCCAGCCGGTAAGGCGGCCACAGTGGAGCGGCAGCTTTCGGAGATCGTGGCGTTTCTGCGGGATCGGGAATTGCTGCACATGGACGCGCATTTCGGCAATGTGCGCACCGACATGGAGCGGCTCTATCTCAGCGATTTCGGGCTCGTCACATCGCCGAGATTCGACCTGTCTGCCGCTGAGCGCGACTTCGCCGAACAGCACGTCGCTCATGATGCCGACTACGCCGCCATGCGGCTGGTCAACTGGCTGGTGGCCGATGTCTGCGGGCGGTCGTCATCGCACGGTGGTGGTCCGGTCGCGCGCAACGAGTATGTACTCCGGTGCGCCTCCGGATGTATACCGGATGACGTGCCACCGGGTGTCGCCGCGATCTTGACCCGGCACGCACCCGCCGCGGCGAAGATGAACGCCTTCTACTGGAAATTGTTCGGCGGCGACCACGCGGAGTATCCCGACATCTGAGGGGGAGTGAGCTGCTTCGCCCGTCACGTCGGCGCCAGTTTCTGATCGATACGCCGCGAACGACCCGGATGCGGAGTCATCGTGACGCGGCGGGTGGTGTCGACAGCGGGAACGTGCGGGGAAATGTCAGCGGCTCGCCCGCAGTATGCGGACCGGGCGTAGCGCTGGGGGTGGTTCGCCCTCGAATTCCGCTGAGCCATCGAGGTATCCGGCGATGAGGTCCGCAGCGGTGTGGTCTTCGACGTCGGTCAAGCCGAGCGCACGCAGCTGTGCGGCGATGCCGTCGGGGGTGAAGTAGCTGAACCAGGGTTCGCCGACAGCTGTCGCCCGCTGTTCGCGCGCCTGTAGCTGCGCGCGGTCCTCGTCGGTGTCCGCCGACCGCAGGTAGTCGAAGATCACCTCGACCGGTTCGGATTGCCGGGCGATGTATTCGAGCGTGCCGCGGACGGCGTCGGGGGTCAGATAGAAGACGACACCGAGCCACACGAATACGGCCGGATCGGTCCGGCTGAATCCCGCGGCCTCCAATCGTGTTGCGAGTGTGTCGGTTTCGAAGTCGACCGGTACGAAAGTCAACTGCTCGGGCCGGTCGATCCCGGATGCGGTGAGGCGTTGGTGTTTCCACGCTTGAGTGGCGGGATGGTCGACCTCGAACACCTGTAGACCCGGATGTGGGTTGCGGTAGGCGAAGGTGTCCAGGCCCGCGCCGAGGATCACGACCTGTCGCACGCCGCCGGCGGCCGCGGCGGCCACCCGATCTTCGGCGAAGCGGGCACGGGCGGCGAAGAACAGGCGGCGCGGTCGATCGCCGACGCCGAGCCGCAGGATGTCCGAGTCGTCGGCGCCACCGGGGCGTTCCACGGCCGGCCGGCCCAATTCGGTGAGCTCATCGACGCTGACACCCAGTAGCGGTGCCGCCAGTGGATCGGTGAGAATCACTGGCCGGTCGGCGATTTGATGATAGGCGCGGGCGTAGGCGGTCACGAGTGCGGTGCGGCTGGGTCCCTCATGGTCCATGCTCACGACGCTACTCATGAACGTCACGCGATTACCACATCCGTGGACGCGCCGTTTCCGCGGTGTGGCGGGTTATGACTGGCAGGAACCGGGTCATGCCTCTAAAATAGAGGCATGACCGAAAGTCTCATCCTGCGGGTGTGGCAATCGAAAGACTCCACACAACTGCCGGCCATGCTTGCCGAAGAGGCGACTTTCTCGAGTCCGGTCGCCGATTATCACGGCCGGGCTCGTGCGGCACACCTGCTGGCCACGATCGCGACGGTGGTGGACTCGGTGTGCGAGACCCGGAGGTGGTCCGACGGGCAGCAGGCGATGTTCGCCTTCACCGCGCGCTTCGCCGGCCAGGAACTTCAGGGGGTGCTGCGGGAAGAGGTCTCCGAGACCGGCAGCCTGACCCACGTGACACTGTTTCTGCGGCCGTATCGGGTGCTGCGCGCGGCCATCGCGGAAATGGCACGACGACTGGACGAGTCGCCTCCGCCGCGAGCGGCGTGATCGTGGCGGCCGAAACGCCACGTCCGGGCCGCCCGGTGCGCGGATCGACCACCGGGCGCCCGATCATGGCGCTGTTCGATCTGCTCGGGCGGCGCTGGGTGTTGCGGGTGATCTGGGAACTCGATCAGGCTCCGGGCCCGCTCACCTTCCGTGAACTGCGCACCGCGTGCGGAGACCTCTCCTCGAGCGTTCTGACGCGTCGGCTGTCCGAGCTCACCGAGGCGCGCCTCGTCGAACACGAGCAGGGGTACCGGCTGACCGCGGCCGGGCGGACACTCGTCGAGCGGCTCGCGCCACTGACGCGGTGGGCTGCCGAGTGGCGAGACGACGATGGATGACTCGCCAGCTCGGATCGATCGGGCCGAGCCACAGATGCGTGGCCGCGGTGGCGTCGAGTGAGGTTTCGGTCTTGGAGGCTTGATGGAACGCGATGTCGACGAGGGTGCGCAACTGCCGGACCGACCCGCCGAGCTCCGCGCCGATGCACCGCTGCGGCGAACGGTGCGTGGGGCGTCGGCGTGGGCGATCGTGGTCGACGTCGTCCGACCTGGCCGTCAGGCGGGGTTCTGCGCGGCCGCGCTCTGCCCGGCGCGGCGGCCGAAGAAGCTGCCGTCCCCGAGCGACGTTCCGGAGGCATAGCCGCCGGCACAGACACCGGACGTGCAGCGTCCGGCGGCGAACAGGCCCGGGATCGGGTCGCCGGAGACGTGCAGTACTTCGGAGTCGATGCTGGTACGGAGGCCGCCGAGGGTGAACCCGCCGGTCATGTTCCGCAGGTCGATCGCGGCCACGGGGGAGCCGATCGGTGTGACCCATTCCGATTTCTTGCCGAGTAGTGGGTCCGCGCCGTTCGCGGCGTGCCGGTTGTATACCTCGACGGTGGCCTGGAGCGACCCGGCGGGCAGCCCGATCTCGGCCTCGAGCTCCTCGACCGTCTCGGCGACCCACTTCGGCCGGTGCCGCAGCTGGACGGTCGCGGTCGGCCGGGTCATCCCCTCTTCGTACGCCGCCTCGTCGATGATCAGGTACGACTGGTTGCCGTTCTCGTACAGCGTCGCCTGGCCGACGCGGCCGGGGTAGGTGTCCTCGTTGATATAGCGCTGGCCGCGTCCGTTGACCAGAATGCCGCGGACGAACAGTTGCGGGTCGCAGAAGAACGCGACCTCCGCGGCGTCCATGTGGGCGAGGTCGGCGCCGAGCGCCTGTGCCATGCGGATCGCGCGGCCGTCGTGCTCCTCGATCGAGGCGGCCGGTCGGTTCACCATCTTCGGCGCGAACGACTCGAGCATCGTGTTGTTGTAGGCGAAGCTGCCGGTCGCGAGTACGACACCCTTGCGTGCTCGGACCGCGACATCCTTGCCGTACTGCTTGGCCTGCAGGCCGACGACCCGGCCGTCGTTGTCGACGATCAAGGTCTGCACGCGCATGTCGTACTCGGCGCGGACACCCAGTGCGGCGGCCTTGTCGGTGAGTGGCTTCATCAGCATGTAGCCGCCGCCTCGCTCGGAGCTCACATGCTTGTCCTGCATCTGGGGGACGTGGCCGCGCGGTGCCGGGGCAATGGTCGCGTTGAACGGTGCGGCGTTCTCGCCACCGGTGTACTGCAGGCCGTCGTCCCCGGGCGGTTCCCAGCCGGGCTCGCCCCAGAAGCTCGCCTTGAACGGCACCCCGCACTCGTCGGCGAGCCAGTGGTAGTGGTCGACGCTGCCTTCGCAGTAGGCGTCGATCTTCGCCTCGTCGGTGCCGGGGCCGAGTGCGGTCTTCATGAAGGACTTCATGTTGTCGACGGTGTCGTCGAACCCGCATGCCTTCTGCAGTGGGGTGCCACCGCCCAGGTAGATGAAGCCGCCGGCCATCGCCGCGGCACCGCCCCACCCGCCCGCGCGCTCGAGGACGAGTACGTCGGCGCCTGCCTGTGCGGCGCCCACCGCGGCCGACGCGCCGGCGACGCCGAAGCCGGCCACCACCACGTCCGCCTCGGCGGCCCAGGTGGAGACTTGATCTTCGCGGATCGGGTGGAGTGAAGATGCCCCGGTAGACATGTGATCGTCCTTTCGGTCGAAGACGCAGCGCGGAGAGCGGTACGCGGTGCCCTTCGGATGTGTGCGCGGAACCGGTCCAGCGGCGTGGTGATCTGGGGGATCACCTCCGACGCCGACTACCCGATGGCATTGTGTCCGACGGCGCGGCCGGGATGAGCAATCGTTCCCAGCCACCGGACGGGTGTCGTTCTCGGGGCAGATGACGCGCCATGTGGTTCTTCGTCGAGCGGCGCGAAAACAGGTATGCGTATGGGTAGTTGTCCGGTGGTTCGCGGTGGTTGCGCCGTGAATTCTGGTAGCCGATGGATCAGCCCCTATCCGCGAGGACTCTCATGGACCCGCACGATCGCCGACGCATGTACCCCAGGGCAACTCGTGATGCCTCGACCTCCCGGCACGGCGTCCGTGCCGGGCGAGACGCGGTGGATATCGACACGATGTACGGCTCGTGCTGGGTGCTGTCGTCGCTGAGCCAGCTTGATCATCTGTATCGCGGGCGATCCATCGATGCCGACGCCCAGTGCGTGATCGAGTTCGCCATCCGCTGGGCGCCGTTCGGCGGTGCCGACCCCGCTGATCTGCTCGTTGCCTTCGGAGTCGGTCGTCGCCGCTTTCTCGAACTGGTCCGTGAAGGTCTGCGACCTCGCCAGACCGACAACCGCGAGGCGCGGTGGCTCAAGCAGAGGCTTCTGGATTCGCTGGTGCCCGGGCGGGAGCCCGGGTTCGCCTAGGGAAGTCCTGCGGGGTCATGGGTTGTGGTTCAGCGGAAGTTGCCTGCCGGAAAACGGGTATGTCGACACGTAGTTCGACCGATGTGGTGCTGCTCGCCGGTGACGAGGCTGAGATGTGTTCGGTCGACAGCTTCGCGCGGAGGATTCGATGTCTGTATCCACACTTCGGCACAGATCTCATGACGGCACCGTGATGGTGGCGAGTGTCCTGATGATTCGGCGGTGTGCGAAGTGCGACAAGTTGTTCGCGCCGCTGACTGCGGGATGTTCCTCGTGTGCGTCCGAGGATTTGGAGCTGGTGCCGTCCTCGGGTGCCGGTTCGGTCGTGTCGTGGCGGGTGGTGGATCGGGCCGGCTTTCGTGGTGAGCCGGGGTCGTTGACGGTCGCGGTGGTGGAACTCGACGAGGGGCCGTGGGTGTACACGTCGCTGGAGGGCGAGGTGCCGCTGGTTCCGGATCGGCCGGTGCGTGTGCATTTTCAGCCGTGCCCGCGGGAGGACAGGTTTCCGGTTTTCGTGGTGTGCGCAGATCCCGAGCACCGGCGGTGCGGGTCGGTCGGCGTCGACCTGGAACGCTGACTCGTCTTGTCGATACGCCGAGAACGACTCCGTCGTTTCGCGCGGTGCGGGGCCCGGGCACACCGCTTGCCGGGCAACGACATCGGCCAGTGGTCCAGTCCCGGTGCGCGAGAACTATTCGACGGTCTGTGTTCGTGCGATCTGTGCCAGTCGTTCCCAGGCCGGTGAGGTGATGCCGATCGATTCGCTCACCAGGCGAACCAGTTTCGGGTCCAGCGCCGGGGTTGCCCGGCCCGCTTCGGCGGATTCGACGGTCAGCCATCGGTGGCTGCGATCGGCGAGGTCGACCAGGCGCGGGTCGTCGGGCGGCCAGTCGAAGGCGGTGTCGTAGTCGAGGTAGATGGCCCGGAATTGCGGATCGTCGATGGCGTCGAGCTTGTCGGCGATCCACTCCGACGCCTGGTCCGGGGCGACCGACTGCAACAGAATCCAGATGTCGCGCTCCATTCGCATGCTCCGCTCGCTGGCCCCGAGCTGTTTCAGGAGATCGAGGTAATCGGCGACCTCGGTGGACACGAACAGCCGTTCGCCGGAACTCAATTCGGCGATCTGCTCGCGGGTGCGGCGGATCTCTTCGGCGCGTTCGGCGAGCATGGTGTCGATTTCGGCGATCGCCGCCGCGAACTCCTCGGCGTTCGCGGCCAGCAGTTCCTTGACCCGGGCCAGGGGTACACCGGCCCGCGCCAATGTCTTGATCTTGACCAGGGCGACGGCGTCTTCCGCGCTGTAGCGGCGGTAGCCGGAGTCGTCGCGCTCCGGCTCCGGGAGCAGGCCGCGCTGATGGTAGACGCCGAGCTTCCATTCCAGACCGGCCGTGTGGTTGAGCAGCCGCATCACCGTGATGTCGTCGGCGTCGGTGGGGGCGAATTCGGGGACATAGCGCCGCACCGGCGCGTCCAGTTCCACTCGCTCCTCGGCGACCAGGCACATCAGCGCGGTAGCGGTGAACGTCTTGCTGACGGATCCGACCCCGAACATCGTGTCCCGGTCCACCGGAAGCGGATTGTGCACGCTGGTCGCCCCGTGGCACGCGAAATCTTCTCGACCATCGATCGATACCCCGACGGCGACACCCGGCAGGCCGAACCTCTCGGCCTCGTTCGCGACGAAATCCGGTAATTGCTGGGTCATCTCGTTCATGTCTCCATGCTCGAACCTTGCCCCTGGGGCAAGGTCAAGTCCTCATCGGTAACTCTCCGGCCGTGGTTTCGATCGGGTGCGACACGGTCATGGCCCCAGCGGCCCGGCGGAAGGCTCGAGCACCGTCACCCGATCGTGCGGTCTCGCTGTCGCTATCGTGAACGACAAGGTCACCATCGAGTCGCTGCTGGACCGATATGGCCTGGTGGACTCGCAGACAGGAAAGAGCGGCATCGGATCGTGGCAGCGGACCTCACCGTGACTCGGGCGTTGGTGATACCCGCGTCCGAGCTACGCGAGCGTTTCTCCCGGTCCGCGGGACCGGGAGGACAGCATGTCAACACCACCGACAGCCGGGTGGAGCTGTCGTTCGATCTCGCGAACTCGCCCGCTGTGCCGGAGCGGCTGCGCACCCGGATGCTCGACCGCCTGGCAAACCGGCTGGTCGACGGGGTGCTCACGGTCGCGGCATCGGAGCAGCGCGCGCAGTTGCAGAACCGCGCGGTAGCCCGCGAGCGCCTCGCGTCGTTACTGCGTGCCGCGGCTGCCGCCCCGCCACCCGTTCGCCGCCCCACCAAGCCCTCGCGTGGAGCCATGGAACGTCGCATCGCCGCGAAGAAGCGGCGCGGCGCCACCAAACGCAACCGCCGCGCCTCCTCCGACGACTAGCCGACCGGCAGCGCCGCCCGTCGGGACGGCGGAGCGGTCGTTGTCGAACCGGTCGGTGCTCGCACTGCCCGTCCGTGTCCTGTCCTCGCGCGCAGCAGCCCGAGCGGGACGGCCGCATTCTTCGATTCGACATGGGCGCGATCAGGTGTGACGACCGAGCAGGTGCCGCAGCGCGGACTCGATGTCCTCGTCGCGGAAGTGGTGTCCCGCCGTGGTGAGTTGCTCGGGTGTGACCCGCTGGCTGGCCGCCGCGAGCTCGTCGGATCCTTGCCGCCCCAGGAGCAGTTCGGGACCGAACCGCGGAATCGGCAGTATCGCGGGCCGATGGAGTACGTGCGCCAGCGCCCGGGTGTATTCGAGATTGCGAACCGGCTGCGGTGCAACGGCATTGACGGGTCCGGAAAGGTCGCTGTCCCACAGTGCCCGGTGATAGATGTCCACGAGATCGTCCACCCCGATCCAGGACAGCCATTGTCGACCGTCACCGACGCGTCCGCCCAATCCGGCTTCGAACAGTGGGCGTAGCAGCCGGAGTGTACCGCCGCGTGGTGATTGCACGATCCCGGTGCGGACCGACACCACCCGGGTTGCGCTGTTCGCTGCGGCGGCGGCCGCGGCCTCCCATCGGGCGACGACGTCGGCGAGGAATCCCGTACCGGGGGAGCTGGTTTCGTCGAGGATCTCGTCGGCTCGGTCGTAGCCGTAGTAGCCGATCGCCGAGGCGCTGACGAAGGTTCGCACACCCGCGCTCGCCGCACGTTCGGCGAGTGTGCGGGTCGGCTCGATGCGGCTGTCGGCGATATCTCGTTTGTGCTGGGTGGTGAAACGGCCCGCGATCGATGCACCGGCCAGATGCACGACCGCGTCGACGTCGTCGAGCAGGTCGTGAGCCGGCGCGTGCGGATCCCATTGCCGCTCTGCGGGATCTGTGGGTGCGCGGCGGACGAGCCTGATCACCCGATGGCCGCCGGTCGTGAGGAAGGCGGACAACGCCGAACCGACCAGACCCGATGTGCCTGTCATCGCGATCGTCGCCGGTTCGAACCCTCGCGCCGCGGCGCGGCGGTGCGCGGCGAGGTCGTCGGCGAGCTGGCGGTACCTGTAGTCGAAGATCGGCCGCAGCAGGCCGGCGGGAACCGGTGTGTCGACCCGGTCCGAGACCAGGGTGTGCTCACTGTCGATCACGTCGAGGTCGTGGGTGTGCCGCCACGGCAGGAGCCGGCCCAACGGCATCGACGCCAGTCCGTCGACGGCGATTTCGTCCACGAAGCGATGCGGTGGGTCGTAGCCGGCGGGCAGGTGCCGGGCCACCCAGCGCAGTCCTCCCGGCAGCCGCATGACCGCGGTGCCGTGGGCGAGTGACTCGGCTTCGGACTCGATCGATATCGGCTGCCAGGGCGGGGTCAACCGGCGAATGGCACCAGGTCGGTCGAACCATTCGAATATTTCAGCCCGAGGTGCCGCTATCGCGTTCGAACACTCGATGCTCATGATTCGACTCTAGCGACCTGCCTGCCGCGTCTCGGTGCAGTCGAGCTCGTCTTCGCGCGGCGGAACGTCGGCGTGGAGGAAGCCGCGTCGCCGCGCCGGCGCATGGTCAGGTGCTGGGGGGTTGCCCAGGTGGGCGATGGGTTCGCGGCGGCGTCGAGCGCCGTCATCCGTCCGCTGGGCGTCTCGATCCACGCGGGGACGGATGTGGCGTTCATCGCGCAGTGGGTGGAATCGGGATATCGGGGTAACGCGAAGTATGGATGTCGAAAAAGAGGCATCCATGGAGGCACAATCCCGAGTGGAAGGACCGCCATGAGCGCAGACAACAAGGCCGAGGAATTCAAGGGCCGGGCCAAGGAGGCTGCGGGTAGCCTCGCCGGCGACGAAGATCTGAAGGCCGAAGGTCAGGCCGATCAGGGATCGTCGAAGGTGAAGCAGCATGTCGACGACGCCGCCGACAAGATCAAGGACGCCGCTGATTCGGTGAAGGACAAACTGCAGGGTCACTGACACCCGCAGGGCGCTGTTGCGCGAACGAGCGTGGACCCCGGCCGAGGGCTGACCGCCGGGGTCCCGCGGTCGCTGTCGACATTCGTCGGTACGGAAGTCGCGGTGTCATTCGTCTGGGAGCCGGGTCCGTAGGGTGGACGGCCACCGGCGCTGATCCACTGCTCGTCGGCGCGCACGACCCGGCTCTGTTCGCGCCCGCCCGAGCGCTGCGAGGCCAACGGTCATGGTCGACCGTCTCCGACGACGACCTCGGTCGTAGGGCGGGTCGGCCGGTCGGCCGGGACGGGTGGGCGCTCGGCAGGTGGGGTCTGAGCGGTGTAGTCGATGTCGCGGGTCTCGCGGACGCCCAGCAGCGCGAACAGCGACAGCAGACCGGCCGCCGACAGATACAGGCCGACTGCGGCGATGTTGCCGTCGGGCCGCCACAACGCAACCGCGATGATCGGCGCGAGTGAGGCGCCCAGAACGCCGGCGAGGTTGTAGACGACCGCGGACCCGGTGTATCGGACGTCGGCGGGGAACAGTTCCGGCAGCAGCGATCCCATCGGTCCGTAGCTGGCCCCCATCAGGGCCAGGCCCACGATGACGAACGAGACGCTGAGCGGAACCGATTCCGGGGTGCTGAACCATGGCTGGAACATCAACCCGAACACCGTGACCGCGGCGAGGGTCGCCAGCAGGGTCCGTCGTCGGCCGATCCGGTCGGTGAGGAGACCTGCCACTGTGGTGAAAACGGCGAAGAACACCACGCCGATCAGCAGGATTGTCAGGAATCCGGTGCGGCTGAATCCCAGGCCGGCCTTCGTGTCGGTGGCCGGATTCGCGGCCGCGGTGCCATAGGTGAGGGTGAAGGTGGTCATGAGATAGAACAGCACGTACGTCGACACGCACAGCAGGGTGCCGAGGACGAGATGGCGCCAATGGGTGCGTACGAGCCGGGCGGCCGGCACTCGCGCGATATTGTCCGCCGCGGCGACATCGGTGAACACACTGCTCTCCACGATCTGTAACCGCACATACAGACCGACGACGACCAGAATCGCGCTGAGCAGAAACGGGATTCGCCAGCCGACGTTGTCGAAGGCGATGGCGCCCGGGCCGTCGGAGTGCGCGGGCATGCTCGCGGTGAGCAGCAGGAACACCCCGTTGGCGAGGAAGAACCCGATGGGCGCACCCAGTTGCGGCAGGCTCCCGAACAGCCCTCGCCTGCCCGCCGGTGCGTTCTCGGTGGCCAGCAAGGTGGCACCACTCCATTCACCGCCGAGCCCGACGCCCTGGACGAAACGCAGCACCGCCAGCAAGATCGGCGCCCACAGTCCGGCGATGGCGTAGGTCGGCAGGCAGCCGATCAGCACGGTCGCGGTGCCCATGATCAGCAACGAGGAGACCAGCGTTCGCTTGCGTCCGATCCGGTCGCCGAAGTGCCCGAACACAAGGGAACCGATCGGCCGGGCGAAGAATGCGAGCGCGAAGGTGACGAACGACGACAACTGTGCCGCGGTGGGGCTTTCGTGCGGGAAGAACAGTTTCGGGAATACGAGCACCGCTGCCGTGCCGTAGATGTAGAAGTCGTAGAACTCGATCGACGTGCCGATCAAACTCGCGATCACCACTCGTGATCGCCGATTGCCCGGGACGGTGTCGGTCCGGAGTTCGGTCATACGGCAATTCCTTCATGTGACAGGACAAGTGCGCGAGCCATTGTCCCAGCCCGCCGATACGCCACGCGCCGCGACGCACAGGGGCCATCCGCACACCGGATGCTTCGACCGCGGACTCCATCGCCTTGTGCAAGGGGGCATGTATCTCCCGCAGACAACAGCGCCTCGACGACCGCTGACTCGATCAAACCTGTTGGGCCTGTCTCCAACACGGTCACCGTCGTGTTCCCGCCACGCGTGCTGTGCTCGATTGAATCGCGCGGTCGAGGTCGTCGGCCACCAGGGTCGTCGCGCGCACCGTGTCGACCGCTTGCCGTACCTTGTCGATCGACCTACAATCGGTGACCGACCGGACGGTCGACGAAATGGAGATTGACATGAGTGAGCCAGCCATGATCGCCACCCGAGCCGGCCGGTTTCATGTGGTCGAACGTGGCGCGGGTCGTCCGTTCGTGCTGCTGCGCGATCACCGTGACGTCGATCCGATCGCAGATCGATCGGCTGCGAATTTCGGTGTTGTCGCCATCGATTGGTCTGGCCACGGCCTGCCCGCCAGCTGACATGGCGGCGGCCCTGCGAGCCATCGTCGAACGACTCTCCGGTGGCCTCGATGCATGGGGTCGACGCGATCGCAAACTGATCGCGGGACTCGGAAGCGAGGCGGAGCGAGTGGACGACGAACTGCGCGGGACCGATCGCTCGTCATCCACCATTCTCGGTGGCCGAGTCGCGTTGGACGAGAACGGATTCATCGGCTTCCCTCGATCGGTTTTCCATGCCGCCGGCGCGACCCCTGGACACCTGAGCGACGAGCCACACTGGGTGACAGAAACCGATGCTGGTCGAAACGTCGTTGTCGGCACAGTGCACCGCAGTAACCCTCGCCATCCGCAGGCCGTGGCTCTGCACCGCGTCGTGGACCAGTGGCTCGACCGTACCGACGGCACCCTGCGGGCAATGTTGTTCGAGGGCGGGGCCCGCCGAACCGCTCGTAAGGTCTATGGCGACGCCGACGCGGCAATGCGCGACGGTGAGATGGCCTGGGGTGAATACCTCGCGGATCAGCATGGCGTCGCGAAGGTCTCTCTGGAAGAACATCCGCGCGATCAGGTGCGAGGGCTACTCGCGAACGGGACTGCGCCGGACATGCTGTTCTTTCACCACGTGATGCGTATGATTCCGCAGGCTGTTCGACGCGGCGAGAATATCGACAGTCGAATCGCACAAACCATCGACCAGAACAGTTTCATCCTCGGCCCCGCTCTCGACGGACGAACCGGCCCACTCGGCGATGCGTCGGAGCGGTTCCGGTCTCTTCTCGTGGAGAATTACGCGCACAGGGACTTCCCTCGAGACTTCCGAAGCGACGACGAGGCGTGGATCTTGCGTGAGCAGGCCGACGTGTTGGTCGACCCCGCCGCTGTCGAAAACCCGAGCCCACTGCAGAAGGTCGCCTTCGCGGTGCACCAGCGTCGTCAGCAATACATGGTGGACATTCTCAACGGCCACCTCGACGACGGGTATTCGATCCTCGCACTGTATGGCCAGACGCACATGCCTTACGTGCTGCCGCATATCCACGGCTTCACGGGTGCTGACACTGTGCCACTGACCGCATGACGCCGCCGGTCGGTGGTCTCTCGTGGCGATAGAGATACCGCACGAGGTCGCGCTGTTTCTCGACCTCTGCGGAATTCCGTACCCAGATATCGACGAGGATCAGGTGCACGAACTCGCTTGGCATGTGCGGAGTTTTGCGGCCGGCGTGCGTGCGACGCACGAATGCGCGGGCGGGGTCATCAAGGAGATGGAATCGGTCTACTCCGGATATTCCTACCAGCAGCTGGTGCGAGTATGGGCGGTGATGAGCGGGACCCACATGTGTGCGCTCGATCGTGGATGCGGGCGGGTCGCCGATGCGCTCGATATCGCTGCCGAGGTGATCCGTACGGTGAAGATCGTTGTTTTCGCTGAATTGGCCGCACTGGCAGCCAGTTACGGCGCGGCGCTGACCATATCGGTCGCTACCTCCGGACTATCGCTGGCACTCGCCGACGCGGCGTGTGCCGCGGCGCGCAAGTTGTGCAGTGTCATGGAGCAGATGCTGCTGGGATACATTCTGTCGGAAGTGTTCGGTAAAGCCATCGAACCGCTCGAGCGCACCATCGACTCGTTCGTGAACGGCACCCTCCGCGATGCCACCCGCGATATTCTCGGCATTCCGGACAGCGGCAGTGCGGGAAAGGTGCTGCGGATCGATTCCGATGGAGTGGCACGGTGTGCACGCATACTCGATGATCTGGCGGACAATATTATGTGCCACACTGCTACTTTCACCGATCACACCGGCGCCTTGACCTTCAGGATGCACAGTCCGGCAATCGGGCCGCCCGGGGTGATGCCGGATTCGCCTACGGTCGCGAAATCGGGGGTCATGCCCGACGATGGAACTCCACACAGTGCCACCGAGCCGGGCTCGGGTCTCCCGACCGCCGCGAACGGCCTGGCGGGGCCTGCACTTCTTCCGAAAGTATCGGCTGAGTCCGCTCACCCTCCAGCGGTTCCGTCGCGTAGTCGGGAATCGCAAGACGACGAGGCGACGGAGCTACGTTGTCGCACACCGCCTTACGGTGAGCGCATCGACGTCGATGACATCGTGCCGTTGACCTCGCTGTGGTCGAGAGGCGGACCCGTTGCAGAGAAACAAGCGTCACCCGCTGTCGCTCGGAGCATCGATGCGGGTGCCGCCGACGCCGTATCAGTACCTCGGGCGGCGCGGGCCGGCGTTTTCGGTGAGGACACGGCACACGCGCACCAAGGTCCGAAATATGCTGCGGAGCAGCATATTTCGGCGACCCCACAGCGCCCCCCAATGGTCGGCCTCTCGGTTTCCGAGCGGCCCGGCGGCCCGCTCGAGGAGGTTCGAAAGCTACCGACAAGCGGTTCGAGTCGTGAGCTGCCCGCCATGCCGACCCCCTGGGCCACCAAGCGTGTCAGAAGGGGAAGTGCGCCCGCCCGCGCCAAGACGAGCCCCTGGGCCGAGAAGCCCACGACCACCGACAGTGACCTCGTCGCGGAGTCCGCATCGACGCGACGGCGACCCGGTGCACTGGACGTGGGCTCTCGATCCTCTCGACCACGGAGGGGCGTGGCGAAACGTTCCTCCGACAGTCCCGGAGTGACCGGGGTGGGTGAGGCCTCGCCGTCGGGCTGATACTGCTTGTCCGCACCGCCGGGGACACGGTCAGCCGTGCACGGTGGAGCCTCGGGGAGCTCTGCCGTGCGGCGGTAGGACAATCGCGAGCTGAAATCCGGTGCCGCCTGATCAGGGCCGCATCGCGAGTTCGAGTGCGTATCCATCGGTTCCGTCAATCTCCGCGACCGCGCGCCGAGCAGCGGCTTCATCACCTCGCTGACGAAGCAACCGCACGAGGAAATACAGCGCTTGCTTGTCCCCATGCAGGGCCCGTTGCCGGAGATCACGGTCGCGACCGTCTTCGTACAGGAACCGGTCCAACCTGCGTCGGGCGTGGACATCGGTCTCGCTCCGAGCGGCCAGCTCATCGAGATATCGCGCCTTCACGAGTAGATCCATGTGCCACAGATGCGCATCGTGGCGCTCAGGGGCAACGCTGTAGCATTCCTCAACGGCTTCGACGGCGGAAATCGCTGCATCCCAATCGCGCCGGGCCTCCGCCGCGACAGCTGCTTCGAACCAGTTTTCCACGATGTCAGTATGGCGAGGATCGGTCACAACCGCAGATCCCGGATCCTCAGGCATGAAGGGTCGATGTCGAGGCACGCGGTTTCGGCGATCACCGAGAAGGTGGTCATGGCTGCTCTTCCTTGATCAGTTCTCTGAGCGCCTTCTTGTCGATCTTTCCGACCTTGGTCAGTGGCATGGTGTCGAGAATCTCGAGTCGTTCGGGCCGCTTGAACCGGGCCACACCGGCCGTGTCCATCACGGCGACGACATCGCCGAGCTCGACTCGGTGACCGTCGGTGACGGTGAGGCACAGGCACACTCGCTCGCCCAGTAGCGGGTCGGGAATGGCCACCGCGGCGGCCATCTCGACGCCGTCGAGACGGTAGGCGAAGTCCTCGACCTCTTCGGCGGAGACCTTCTCCCCGCCCCGGTTGATCATGTCCTTGTCGCGACCGGCGACGATCAGGTTGCCGTCGGGGCGGCGAATCACGATGTCGCCGCTGGCGTACCAGCCGTCCGGGGTGAAGGCGCGGGCATTGTGCTCGGGGGCGCGGAAGTAGCCGCGGGGCGTGTACGGGCCGCGGGTCAGCAGCGCGCCCGGGGTGCCGTCGGGAACCGGTCGACCGGATTCGTCGACGACGGCGACCTCGTCGTCGGCGCTGACCGGGCGCCCCTGGGTGCCGATGATGATGTCGGCGGCGTCGTCGAGCCGGGTCATATTGATCAGGCCCTCGGCCATGCCGAAGACCTGCTGCAACCGCGCGCCGAGTACCGGTTCGACGCGGGCAGCCAGCTCGTCGGGCATGCGGGACCCGCCAACCTGCAGCACCGCGAACGACGTGCCGGTCAGGACCTGGTGTTCCCGCTGGAATTCGATCCACGCCTGTGCGACCGCCGGGACCGCCGCGGCCACGGTGACCCCCTCGGTCTCGATGGTGCGCAGGGCGTGTTCGGCTGCGGGGGAGGGCAGCATGACCGCCCGCCCGCCCGCGAACAGTGCGCCGAGGATGCCCGGGCAGGCCAGCGGGAAGTTGTGGCTGGCCGGTAGCGCGCCGAGATACACGGTGCCGGAATCGAATCGCGACACCTCGTTGCAGACGCGCACGTTGTATGCGTAGTCGTCGTGAGTGCGGACGATGAGCTTGGGCAGTCCGGTCGTGCCGCCCGAAATCAGCAGGCAGGCGACATCGCCACCGACCGGCTCGTATGTGGCGCGGTCGAATTCGGCCACAGCGTGGAGCCCGTCGCGGAATCGATACTCGGGCACGTGGTTCGCGTTCCCGGCCGACAATTCACCGAGTACCACGACCGAGCGGACCGATGGCACGTCGGTCGCCACCCGCTGCGCGATCTCCCGCAGATCGGTGTCCCGGTCCATATCGGGGACGATGAACGCGACCGCGCCGGAAAGCCGGGCCAGATGCGTCATCTCGTGGCGACGATGCGCGGGCAACGCCATCACCGACACCACCCCGATACGCATGCACGCGAGCGTCAGCACCACGAATTCCCAGCCCGTGGGCAGCTGCACCACGACCCGGTCGCCGGGCTCGATCGCCAGATCGAGCAGATACTGCGCGATCGACGACGACCGATCCCACATCTGCCGATAGCTGAGTCGGGTGTCGCCGTCCACCAGGGCGATCCGGTCCGGGTGCGCGGCAACGTGTTCGGCGATGTAGGACGGGATCGACCGGTCCTGCCAGTACCCCGCCGCGCGGTACTGTGCCGCGAGATCGTCCGGCCAGGGGACGACTCCGTCGGTGAGCGGGAACGAGCTCGCTGTGGTCATGACTGTCCTTCCTCGGGCAGAATCACCGTGTCCAGGGCGACCGGTCCGTCCGCGGTGGCGCGCAGCGGATTGATCTCGAGGTCGGCGATCTCGGGGTGGGCGGCGACAAAGCGCACGAGAGCCACGGCGATCCGGGCGAACTCGCTCCGATCGAGCACCGGTCCGCCACGCCAGCCGTCGAACATCGCGCCGACCGCCAGGTCGTCGAGCATGGCCGCAGCGGACTCGGGGGTCACCCGCGCGCCGCGGATCGCGACATCGCCGATCGCCTCGGCGGTCGTACCGCCCGCTCCCACTACGAGAATCGGCCCGAAGACCGGGTCGCGGCGCACGCCGAGGATCAGGTCGGGGCCGGCTGCGGCCATGCTCTCCACGAGGTAGGCGGGCGCGTCGATCGCGTCCAGGGCGTCGAGCGCGGCATCCAGGTCGGCGGGGGTGCGGACGCCCAGATGCACGCCGCCGATATCGGTCTTGTGGACCACGGTCGCGTCGAGGATCTTGACCGCCACGGGCAGCTCGAGTTCGCCGAGCGCCCGGTGCGCGGTCACGCGGTCGGGGCAGACCCGCCGGGCGGGAGTGCGCACGCCGAGCCGGTTCACGCAGTCCTTGGCCTGGTGTTCGTCGAGCGGGAACCGCAGGGCCACGACGTCTTTCGAATGATCGTTGCGCTCTTCGACTGCCGCGAAATGCTTGTCGGGGGCATCCGGGGCCTCGTGCGGGGCCGCCAGGTATCGGGCGCGGGCGTCGGCCACCAGCGCCCGCACGCCCATGGCCAGCGCGGTCGGGCCCGCCAGCAGCGGAACACCCAGTGTGCCCGCCGAATCCGCTGTCGCCGCCAGCACGGCGGCCGGTCCGCCGCTGCCCAGCACGATCGGCAGCCGGTCGGCGACGCCGGATCGCACGACCGCGTCGGCCAGATCGATCGCATCGGGTTCGGCGAGCGCGTACACCACGAGCGCGTCGACGCCCGGATCGGCGGCGGTCGCCGCCAGCACGTCCGCGAAGGACTCACCAGGTCGCCCGGTGTCGACCGGATTGGCCTGGAATGTGATGGGCGGCAATAGTTTCGCGATCTCGTGTTGCGTGCCCCGGTGCAGCGCCGGAACGTTCACGCCGTGCGCGCGCAGGTCGTCGAGCACCATGAGACCGGGTCCGGCCTGTGCGGTTACCAGCCCGATGCCGGGCGCGACGGCCGCGGGCAGCCGGGTCCGGCTCAGCACTGCGAGCGCGTCGACCAGCTCGTGATCGGTATCGACCACGACGGCACCGGCCTCCGCCAACAGCGACCGGGTGACCTTCCACGAGGTGGCGAGCGCACCGGTGTGGGATTCGGAGAACGCCGACACATCGGCTCGCCCGACCACCAGCGCCACGACAGGTTTGCGCGCGCTGACCGCGCGCACGGCGTCGAGCAGCGCCCGACCGTCCGCGACGGACTCCACGTGCAGGGCGATCGCCGAGATCGAGTCGTCCATCGAGAGATACCGCAGCACATCGGCATCGGTGACATCGACACAGTTGCCGAGTCCCACACCGAAGCCCACGCCCACCCCGCGCTCGGACAGCAGGAACGACAGCGCATGGTTCATCCCACCGCTGGCGGCCACCACCGCGACCGACCCGGTGCGAATCTCCCCCACGGTCGGCACGAAGCTGACGCGCGGACCGCGGCCGGGCCGGAAGAACCCGGACGTATTGGGACCCAGCACGCGGATCCTGGTCTCCGCCTGAATCCGGGCGATCTCTGCTTGCACGGCAACACCTTCCGGCCCTGCCTCGGCGAAGCCGCCCGAGCAGATCACAGCACCGCCGACGCCCGCCTCGGCCGCCGCACGCAGCGCCGCGGGGGTGGCGGCGGCGGGGATGCACAGCACCGCCAGGTCGATCGGCGCGCCGTGTGCGACTCCGGCCGATTCGATCGACCGGTGGAATCCGGGAGCCTCGACCCGCGGGTTGATCGGATAGATGTCCACCCCGCCACCGCTGGTGACGGCCGCGGCCATGACCGACCCGAGCTTGGCCGGGGAAGTCGAGGCTCCGACGACGGCGATCGAGACCGGCAGGAACAGCCGGTCGAGCTGATCGGTCGGCCGATCCGAGCGGGACTCGAGCGTCATCGAACCACCTCGCTGTGTGTGACCGACGCTGTGCTGTGCGTGTCCTCGAACCCGACCGCGTCGGCGCGTCCGGAGAGCACGAGCGTGGTGGCGTTGTCGACCATGTCGACCGACCGCCGGGCACGCACCGCGGCGGCATCGTCGACGAGCACCGCAGTGATGCCGTGCCGCAGCCGGATTCGTTCGGCGCACAACACCCGGGTCAGCGGGGTGCCGCCGCGCACCACGATCGCCGAGGGCCCGGTGGCGCAGACGCGATCGAGCCGCTCGAGGTCGATGTCGGTGAGCGAGGTCGAATCCGTCTGCGGCGCATCACAGATCGCGATGCCGTCGGCGCCGGCACTGCTGCCCGGTCCGGTGTACACGGTGGCGCCTCCGGCGCTGAGCAGCAGTTCGCCATCGGCCCCGGCGACAACCGTGAGCAACCTCGTGGGTATCAGGTGGTCGCCGAGCCGCAACGGCGTGTCGAGCGGGTCCGTGGTGTGCAGACTCGCCCATCGCTGTCCCGCGGCTCCGACGAATGCGGGGTCGCGCACCCGAATCTTCTCCGCGGAGATCGCCCGCGTGAAGAAATGGACGCCGAACTGCCAGGGCTCGAGTGCCCGGTGATAGTCGGCGAAGTGGTCCCACCAGGACAGGCTCGGTAATGCCGAATCCTGGATCTTGGTCACCTGGGGGCGGCGCGCCGCCTCATACGCGCGGATCGGGGCGTCCAGATCGGTGGGCTGCTGCGCGAGCGAATATGCCAGCGCGGCAGCATCTTCCATCGCCATCTTGGTGCCGGATCCCACGGAGAAGTGCGCGGTGTGCACGGCGTCGCCGAGCAGTACCACCGGTGTGCCGCAGGCGCCCCGCGCCGACCAGCGTTCGGTGCGGCGGGTGCGGAAGTTGGCCCAGCGGGAGTTGTTGGCGACCAGCGGGTGCCCGTCGATCTGGTCGGCGAACAGCCGTTCGAGGTAGCGCTGCGACTTCTCGTCGGATACGCCGGGCGGCTGCGAGGTGTCGAACTCGTCCAATCCGGCACGCCGCCAGGTGTCCTCGTCGGTCTCGACGATGAAGGTGCTCAGCCCCGACCCGATCGGGTAGGCGTGCACAGCGAAGTTGCCGTGTTCGCCGCGTTCGTGCAGGAAGGTCAGGCCGTCGAAATCGTAGGTGGTGCCGAACCAGATGAATTTCACCGCGGCCTCGGTCACCGAAGGCGCGAGCTGATCGATGAAGCGTTCACGGACTGCGGAATTCGCGCCGTCCGCGCCGATGATCAGATCGTATTCGCCGGTGGCGTCGAGTGCGTCGACTGTCACCGGGGACTGGAAGTGCAGGCGCGCACCCAACTCGGTGGCCCGCTCCTGCAGCGCGCTGAGCAGCACCCGCCGATGGATGGCGGACATGCCGTTGCCGCCCGCGCCGTGGGACTCACCGCCGCTGCGCACCTCGATACGGTCCCAGCGGCGTCCCTCGGCGGCCAGCGCGTCGCGCAGCACCGGATCGACGCGGTCGATCTCGTCGAGCGTCGCGTCGGAAAACACGACACCGAACCCGAACACGTCGTCGGCACGATTGCGTTCGAAGACGTCGATGGTCGCGTTCGGCAGCGCGTGCGTGATGGCGATGGCCGCGAACAGGCCCCCTGGACCGCCGCCGACGCAGGCGATCCGGAGCACGGCCCCGTGGTCATGCATCGGTCGAATCCCGCAGTGCGAGAAGCTGTTCGAAGACACCGATCAGCGTGGTCTCCGGCGAGTCGACGAGCGTGCGGGACCGCCAGCCCACCATGTGGTCCGGCCGCACCAGGATCGCGCCGTCCTCCTCGACCTCCGACATCGCCCGGTAGTCACCGTAGCTGTCCTCGTAGTCGCCGCCACGTCCGATGGTCTGGACGCGCACCGGCACCCCGAGTCGCTGGGCGACCGCTGCCGCGGCATTCCGCCAGGCCTGCCCGCCGAGTCCGGTCAGCAGCGTGAATTCGCCCTTGCCGCACAGGTCGAAGGTGGAGACGCGACGCTGGTCGCGGGTCAGCCACACGTGCGGGAGATGCCGTCCCGGCCTGGTGGTGGCGAAGTAGTAGATCTCCTCATCACGCGGCGCGGGCTGCTCCGGAGTGCCGTCGGACACGATCGCCCCGGAGCTGTAGTGCTGATTGGTCTCCACGCCATGGGTGTTGAAACACATGATCGTTCCGGCGAGGGCCGCATCGAACGCCTTGCGGCGCTCGGCGGCCTCGGCGGTCGGCTCCTCGAGCGCGTCGATGGCCTTGCGCATCGACTGCTCGTCGGAGGCCGACGGCAGGTTCAGCGCCCCGAAGATGGGGCCCATCAGCGCATTGCTGCGCCCGGCCCGATCCACGATCTGCCGGCCCACCGGCACGCGTTCCTCGGCGTAGCTGTCGAGGAGCGCCGGCCCGGCCTGTCCGCGTAGCACCATGGCGAGCTTCCAGCACAGGTTGTAGCTGTCCTGGATGGAGGTGTTGGAGCCGAGCCCGTTCATCGGCGAATGCCGGTGGACGGCGTCGCCGACGCACATCACTCGCCCGGCCGTATTGTTCTCGGCGTATACATCATTGACGGCCCAGGTGGACATCGAATCGATCTTCACCGGTACGGTGTCGTCGCCGATCAGCTGATGTGCGATGCGGATGCCGTCGGCCTCGGAGAGCGAGGGCTGCCCGGCCGCCGGGTCGTACCCCCATACCCCGGTCCATTTCGTCCACGGCCGCACCATTCGCAGCACGCCGATGCCATTGCCGTCGTGTCCGACGCCGGGCTGCACGAACCAGTACATGTCCCCTGGCCGGTGCTCGACGAAGCGCGTCAGATCGGCCTCGAACACCACATTGATCGAGCCGCTCTGGCCCATCTGGCCGACCAGCGGCAGCCCGGCGAGCTCGGCGACCCGCGAGTTGCCGCCGTCCGCGCCGATCAGATACTTGCTGCGGACGTCGTACTCCGCGCCGCTGACCCTGTCCTTCAGGCGCGCGGTCACGCCTGCGCCGTTCTGGGTGAAGGTCAGCAGTTCGGTGCTGAATCGAACCACCGCACCGCGATTCGCGGCCGCGTCCACCAGGATCGGCTCCAGCCGGAACTGCGGCAGGTCGCACACCGCGGAGGGGCTGGCCAGATCGTGCTCGGCCTTGAAATGCGGGTGCGTATACCAGGTTCGCAGCCGGCCCAGCTCGCGGCCGGTGAGGCTGGTCGCGTACACGTGCTCGCCCATCAGATGCTGTGGGGTGGCCCGTTCGATGACGGCGTCCTCGAGTCCGAGGTCCCGGAACACCTCGACCGCACGTTGATTGGTGATGTGCGCGCGGGGGGTGTTCGAGACACCGCGATGCTTGTTGATCATGATGGTGCCGATGCCGTACGACGCGAGCAGCGCCGCCGCGGCCGATCCGGCGGGCCCTGCGCCGACGATGAGAACGTCGGTCTCGACGACCGGCACGGAGGTGGTATCAGTGGTCATGGGTGTGCTCCTGAGCGAATTCGGGTGTGTCCGGATCAGTGCCGGTGGCCCCACAGATCGGGGCCGGGGATCTCGGTCACTTCCCAGGTCTCGTCATCGATGAGCACACCGCCGAAACCGAATTCGGTGTGCACGCCGACCGGCGACTGCGCGTAGAACGAGAACACCTTGTCGTTGGTGTGACGGCCCAGTGACATCGCCACCGGCACATCGCGATCCAGCACCAGGTCGTAGGTGCGGCCGACTTGGTCCATATCGGGCACCTCGAGCATGAAGTGGTGCAGGAACGGCTCGTGGATGCCGAAGAACGGCCCGTCCACGAACGCGATGCTGTGATGGCGCGGATTGGTGTGCATGAAGCTCGCCGTGAAGGGCTCCCGCATGGTGTCGGATACCTTGAAGCCGAGGACCTCGGTGTAGAAGCGTTGTAGCGCGGCCACATCCGGGCTGGCCAGCACGACGTGCCCGAGGCCGAGGTCACCGGTCACGAACTGTTCGACGTCGCGTGCGGAGGTGAACGCGCCCTCCCCGTCGGTGGCGCCGTGGTAGAGCTCCACCCGGTTGCCGGCCGGATCGACGAAGTGCGCCATGCCCGCCACCCGGCGGATCTCCAGCTCCCGCGCGGTCGCCTCGACCGGGAGAATGTCGTTGTCGCTCAGTTGGTTCAGGGCGTCGGCCAGGGCGTCGGCGCCGTCCAATTCCCAGCCGTAGTACGCGCCGCCGTCGCGGTCGGACTGCTCGACAGTGACCCGGTGATGCCGGTCGTCGATGCGGAAGTGGATGGCCCCGTCCTCACCGGTGACGCGCTGCATGCCGAGGATGTCGGTGCCGTACGCCGCGAACGCCTCCGGTTCGCGTGCGTTCAGGCCGAGGTAGCCGAGCTGCTTGATCTCCATTGATCAGGTCCCTTTCCTCCGGGGGTCAGTTCTTGGCGGCCAGGAATCGCCGCAGCAGGTCCGCGTAAGCGCTGCGCTTCTCGACCTGGACCCAGTGCCCGCAGTGGTTGAAGATGTGCAGCTCGGCATTGGGCAGGTGCCGCTGCAGGAAGACGCTGGATTCGGGCAGTACGAAACGGTCCTCTCGCCCGTGCACCACCAGGAACGGGTGCGGCATGCGGCGCAGCGCCGACGGCGGGACTGCCATCTCGGTGGGGGAGGAGGAGAAGAAGCACTCGTAGGAGCGCCGGACCTCCGAGCGCATCACCTCGCGGTGGCGTTCGGCGACGATGTCGGCGATCGAGGCGCTGAGCAGACTCTCGTCGTGGACAAACCATTTGGTGAGGTTCTCGAGCGCGCTGATCGAGGGGTCCTTGTAGAAGCCGACCATCTTGATCACCTCGGTGGTCGGGTGGGATTCGCCGCCCGCGCTGCCCATCAGCGAGATCCGGTCGAAACGATCGGGGGCGGTCATCACCAGGTGCATGGCCACCGAGCCGCCCATGGAGTTGCCGACCAGATGCGCGCGCTCGATGCCGAGCTGATCCATCACCGCGAGCACCTGCTCGATCCGCATCCGGATCCAGCCGGTGAGGCTGCCCGGCATGTCCTCGGGGTGGTCGGTGCGGCCGTAACCGACCAGGTCCGGGGCGATCACGCGGTAGTCGCCGGCGATCTCCGGGATGAACTCGATCCAGTTGGACTTGGCATTCGCGCCCGGCCCGCCACCATGCAGCAGGATGACGGTCTCCCGTTTCCCGCTGTCGTCGGGATGGCTGTCCCAGATCAGGGTCCGGTACCCGATGGTGTCGACGAAACGCTCGGTGATCGCGCTCATACGTGTTCCTCTCCTCTCGCCGGGCAGGCGAATACGCGCATCCACCCGGGCAGACGATCGCGATTCGGGTGTCCCGCTCCGGGGCGAATGTGGTGACCGTCGCTCACGACCGGTGTGGGTCGGTCACGGTCAGCTCTGTGATCCGAGACTCACGATAGGAGCGGGACACACTCTCGCGCCTCGGACGAAATGTCGCTGTTTGGGCCAAAAGTTCCGACACTGCGTCGGAGGAAACAGCCGGTCGCGCCGTGCAGGATGGCGGTGCGACACCGGATCGGAATGCCCAGCTCATCGACCTGCCGCAGCGGCTGGCGAGGGCCGCGCAACCGCCGGGCAACGATCCGTCAGAATGTCGGAAGAGAGGAGTGATCGTGTGAGCCTCGAAGACACCGTCCAAGATCTCGCCGATCGGCTGGGCTCGCCGCTGGTCGCGCTCGATCTCGATCTGAACGTCGCCGCCTACAGCATGCACGACACCGACGCCCGCTGGGCGCGGCTGGCCCGGCTGCTGGCCGGCACGGGCAGCCTGCTGACCGATGCTGCCGTGAAGGAATACGGCCTACGGACCGCGACGGCCCCGGTGCGGATCCCGGGCGAGGCCGATGTGGGCGTTCGGGTGGTGATGCCCCTGCGGCACGACAAGCGGCTGCTCGGTTACCTCTGCTTCGTCGACGACCACCCGGACGGCGACACATCGGCGCAGGCCGCCGCGTCCTGGGCGCTGGCCGCGGCGAGCGCGGAGATCGGAATGCTGCTGGCGCTGAAGCTGTCCGAGCAGCGCCACAGCGCCGACCACGCCCGATCGCTGCTGTCCTCGCTGTTCGGCGATTCGGCGCTCGACAGCCGCCATGCCGCTGACCTGTTGCTGCAGGAGGGCCTGATCGAGAACGTCGATCACTACTCGGTTCTGGTGTTCCGCGCCCCGGAGCCCTCGCCCAAGCCGGTGACCCGGCTCGCGGTCGAGGCGACCCTGGAGTTCACCGCGCGCGCCACCACCGTGAAGATCATCGGCGCGGTGCTCGGCGTGGAGGGTGTGGTGTTGTTCCCCCGGCCGGTCAACCACGAACGCCTCGAACGTGCGCTCGTCCCGGTCGGGGCCACGACAGTCATCGCCGGGGTCGGCGGGCTCAAACGGTCGCTGAACGAGGCCGTGAATTCCTACCGCGAGGCCCAATTGGCTTGCCGTGCAGCGCTACTGGACCCCACTCGCTACGGGCAGCGCGTGTTCTGGGAGGAACTGGGATTGGATCGGCTGCTGCTGCAACTGCCCCTCGATCATCTGACCACCGATGACTTCCCGCCAGGTATTCAGCGCCTGCTCGCCGCACCGAACGGCCGCGAGCTGGCGGCCACCCTGGAGTCCTATCTCGACAACGGCGGCGAGGTCGCGCGCACTGCACGCAGTCTGAACATCCACCGCAGCACCCTCTACTACCGCCTGGACCGCATTCGTGAGGTGACGGGCAGCGATATCGCCGACGGCGGGACCCGGCTGGACCTGCACGCCGGACTCCGGGTGGCCCGATTGGCGGCGATGTGGCCGCAGACATGAAACCCGCTGTGCCCGGGCCGGATCGGCTCACGGTGCCGAACAGCGTACTCGAGCGCGAAAAACAATGTGCTGAAAAGGCTTCTCGCGGAGGGGGAGCTGGACAAGGCGGCGTTGACGGAGATCGCGCGTCAGCTACCACCGGAAGTGCGCCAGAGCCGGCAATCAGACAATCCCGCCGGAACCGCTCTCGAGCAATTCTCGCAGGAAGCACAGGGGGCAGATGGGGTCGAAAGGAGCTGTCGTCTGGGTCCGGGCGGGGAGTGCGGGGTCCGACGGTGTCCTGTCCGGGGCTGCCGCCGCGATCGTGGGCTGCAGAGCGAGTGCCAGTGAGATCGCCCCAGCGACAATCATTTTCGGCATGAGACGATGCACGATACCTCCACGGTGGTCAGACGAGGCCCGCACAGTATCATGGTCCGCACCGCCGGCGAGGGCATCTGCGTGCTCTCGGGCGCGCTCTCGGTTTCCTTGTGCACCGTGAGGCGCGGAATTCGGCGGCGCGAGTCTGCCGAGCCAACTTGGACAGGGCGTCGAGCGATCCCGCATCGGCCGACACGAAATCGCTTGGCGGGCGGCGGGTTGCAGTGCGTCAGTGCTTCGTGCGCCGACCCGGTTGCGCAGGACGTCGAGCTGATTGTCAGGGGCGGTGGAGTGCGTCGAATGTGATGGCGAGCGTGACGGGGGTGTCGAGGACCAGAGCGGTGCGGTGGACTTTATGGGGCATGTAGCGCAGTCCGGACCACTCGAGCCGGTATTCCTCGATACGGTCGATCGTTTCCCAACTCTTGTCGAAATGAACGATCAGATAGACCGGTATTCCGGCGCGCGCGTACAGGGTGTGTTTGTCGCTGGTGTCGGCATCGACGGTGGCCTTGGAGACGACTTCGACAATGAGAGCGATGTGGTCACGAACGGTATTGACGTCATCCGGATCGCAATCACGAACGAAGAGGTCGGGGTAACGCACGTTGAGTCGATGGTCGGCTCGGCGATCGTCCGCGTCGGGGAACCTGACGGCGACGTCGGACCCGACCCGCAGGCACGGGCCCGCAGGATCGCGAGCATCCTCGAGTGCCGTCCCCAGCCGACGAACGACACGGCTGTGCGCCTCGCTCTGGGCCATCAAACGCACCACAGCACCGTCGACGATCTCGACATCGCCGAATGTGGTGCTGAAAGCGTCGGGCTCAGCGGCCAGGAACTCCTCGGCGGCGATACGGGGATGCGCGTCGGGATTCGATACCGTCACGGTCAGCTCCTCATGGGGGTTTCGTCTGCCCGAGCCTACGACACCGGACACAGCGGAAGGCGGTTGCTTTGCCCGGAGGACCGCCGGAAGTAGCGGCCGGCCTCTCCGGACCACCGCCGCGCTCGGCTGGACTGACCGGACTGCGAACGAGGACGAGATGATCACGTCTTCAGTGACCCGGCAGGTAGCCGCGGCCACGCTAACCCAAGCGGGCCGCAGTCGACTCCTGTCGCCAGGCCGAGGGGATCTCTGGGATCGCAGGACGTCACTGCGCTGTGGAGACGCGGCCGGGGACTGTTCCTCGCTGGGCTCATGACCCAGCGGTCGCAGGTTCAAATCCTGTCCCCGCTACTGCCAAAGGTGGCCCTGACCAACAGGTTTCAGGGTCACCTTCAACGTTTGTCGAGGTTCTTGGCAGAGGGATTGGAGACTCGTCTGATCCAAGTCCGGCGAAACTCGATCCGGTCCGCACTGCGCGGCGTGCCGACGACCGGACGTTCCGGGATGTCGTTTGCCGAGCGGGCGGTCGTGGGTTTCTCGATTCGCGCATGAAGTCCGGGCTGGCGGTGCACCGTGCCGTTGCAGATGTGTTACTGGTCGGTGCGGGTCGCGCTTCGTTTCTCGATGGCTGTGACCGAGTTGCGGAATGCTTTCGGCAGCGCGCCGCGGCCGACTGTGCTCAGTACGGTTTCGAGTGCCCATCCCCGCAGGTTCTTGCCCTCCCGGACGACGGTGTAGTCGATGTCGGTCGTTCCATCTGCACGCGTGGTCAGGTCGTAGGTGTGTCCTGAGTGGCGTCCCCACGCGTTGGAGTCCGTGGTGGTGAGAACCACGTGCGCCGGGTTGGACCAGTCGTAGTGCAGCGTTTCCCAGGCACCACTGGAGCCTTCGGTCACGTCGGCGAAGCCGTCGCCGGAGTCGTGGACTTTCAGCTGGTCGTCGGCGCTGTTTCCGAAGAGTTCGGATCTTCCCGGCCCGAAATCGGTCAGACCGGCGATGAACTGCTGAGGGGTCACGGTGGTGTTCGCGTGCAGATGTTGTGTGGTCATCTCGGATTTTCCTCTGTCCTCATGGGCGGCGGGTTGCCGCTTTTTCATTCGGGAACGTCCCAGCGAATTCGCGTGCCGGACCGTGAGATCTACTCATCAGGAAGGCTTCGTTCGAATACCAGAAGCGGTTTGCCCCCGTGTTCGGGAGCTTCGGCCAAGTAGACGGCGTCGCCGAACATTTCGAGGGGAATCGGTCGGCCCGCGGGCACGCGCAGCGCGCCGGAGTTGACGAGGTGAAGTGTCCGGTCGATCGTCGCGGTCAATCGATCTCCCGGGGTTTCGGTGAGCCAGCGCAGCAGCCAGAACCCCCGAACGGTCTTGGTGTCGTAGATCAGTGAGCGGGCGAAGATCGGGATGGTGAGTTCGGCGGGATCGGTGTGGCGGTGCGTGGACAGTGCACCGTAGACGATCAGCTCACCGTGTGGGGCCAGGGCGTGCGAGACGTCGGCACCTACCTGCCCGCCGACGCAATCGATTGCCTTGTGCACGCCGGCGGGGCCGACGATCTCCGCTACTCGTTCGCGCAGGTCCTCGTCCTGCGTGCAGATCACCGCGGTGCCGCCGCGCGCGAGGATGTCGTCGACGGCGGTTCGACGGCGGACCACGTTGAGGGTCTTGAAGCCTATGTGCGTTCCGAGTTGGATGACCGACTGGCCCACGGTGGAACCGGCCGCGGTCTGCAACAGCCATTCACCCGGTCCGACATCGAGCACATCTCCGGTCAGGATCACGGCGGTGAGCGGATTGGCAAGAATCTGGGCGGCGGTGGAATCGTTCATGCTTGCGGGAACGGGCAAGACCCGCTCGGCGCTGGCGACGACGTACTCCTGCCATGTGCCGGTGACGCCGATCGTGACGACTCGCTGCCCGACGCTCAAACCGTGTGTCCCGCTACCGAGTTCATCGATCACGCCGACAGATTCGATTCCGGGGA
This sequence comes from Nocardia sp. NPDC052254, assembly GCF_040679495.1. NCBI lineage: Bacteria > Bacillati > Actinomycetota > Actinomycetes > Mycobacteriales > Nocardiaceae > Nocardia > Nocardia sp. NPDC052254. The sequence continues at coordinate 208,035 of NZ_JBFAUW010000001.1, forward strand.
CGGTCGGGAACTGGGGGGGTGAATCCGTACCTGCCGCGGATGGTGTGCAGATCACTGGCATGGACGGGCACGGCTGCCACTTTGATCCGGACCTCGCCAGGGCCGGGCTCCGGAACAGGGCGAGTTTGCAGGTGCAGGACCTCGGATGGTTCGCCCACTGTGTCGGCAACGAGAGACCGCATGGTTGTCATGTCCAGCGCTCCTTCGATCGGATTCATCTCCCATGGCACGGCGTGACGGGCCCTCAACCTTGTGACAGTCGCCGTTCGTCGGTCCCCGACGGTTCGCAGCCACGCGGTCTATAACTGTTTCGTAGCCGACCACGAGCCAGACGAACTCAGAATCGACCTCTTCCGATTCACGCGGCGACACAGCTCTCGATCCTTGTACCTTCACAGACTCTCGCCGGGCGGGCAGGTGGTGCCGAGGTGGAGCCGGCATCGTATCCTGATCGATCACGTCTCGGATCTGACCGGGAGACCGCCACCGGCTCACGGACCGGGCCGCGCTCAGGAAAATCCGAACATCAGCCATGACTGGTGACTGACCCAGTCGGGGAACCGCTCGCCCATTTCATCGAACAACTCCTGATCGGAGAGGCCGCTGCGCTGTAATCGGCTGAAGTGGCGAAGGTAGTTCTGCGACTGCGCGATCGCATCCGGAGTATCGGGCTCGCCGGTCTTCTTGTGGCCTGCCACAGCGTATTTCGGCTGCAGGGCAGCCAGCCGGTCCAGGGCGGCGATCCAATTGTCGCGGCTGTCGGCGGTCGTTTCGCCGACATACATGTGGCACTTGTTGTACAGCACGTCACCGGCGACGACGAGGTCGATCGACGGAACGTGCAGCGAGGTGCTGTGCGGGAAGTCCGTCCGTCCTTGCTCGATGATGCGCAGTTCGCGCCCTTCGAGGGTGATCGTGTCGTTGTCGTAGGGCTGTGGTGCGGTGATGTTCGGGACGACCTGTCCGGGCAGCAGTCCGAGCAGGACCCGTGTCATGTCGGGGTCGGCGGCCCGGATCTCGGCCACGGTGCCCGGGGTTGCGATCGCACGGGCGGTCGGGAAGCGGTCGAGCAGGACGGTGAGACCGAAGTAGTGGTCCAGATGGCCGTGAGTGATGTAGATGGTGGTCAGGTTGCGGTGGTGCAGCGCCACCCAGTCCGCCAGGGCGGCTGCCTCCGCGGTGGTGTGGAACGCATCGACCAGAACGGCGTCGTATTCGCCGTAGATGAGGGTGGAGGTGCCCGCATCGAAGGCGAATGGCTCTCCGAACGGTCTCGGGCGCTCGCCCACCAGCGCCTTGGCGGGTGCGGTGAACACGTTGAACTCCAGTCGGTTCGTCATGGGCTGAGTATGGGCCGCGCATGCCCGGCGGTCACTCACCTGGATGAGGGAGCGATGGGCGAACCGCTACTGCCACTGTCGCGTCGATCGCGAGGTCCGGTGACGGCTCGGGTGAGCTCGGCACGGGAATTGACGCCGACTTGTCGAACACACGGCGCAGGTTCGTGCTGACGGTCTTCCGGGAGATGAACAGTTGCTCTGTGATCTGCCGATTCATCTTGCCTTCGGTGACCAACTGCGCGACCTGCCATTCGGCAGGAATCAAGGTGAACCGCGCCCTGGATCTCATGCGCGGGGCCGAGAAGCTCGTGGACCGCACGACAGCTATGCGTCCCGTTGATCGTACTCGATGTGGTGAGTTAGCTATACTGTTGGGTCTGTGGGACGAGTAATCGAAACCGCCTGTCACCGACCCGATCAGCATCGTCGCTGAGAGGTTGCCAAGAACCGCCCGCCGCGTTCGATCGACGCCGACCGAGTGCCGCACATCGAACCACACGCCGCCGGTTGATGGGCAGAATGCCAGCCCCGCACGTCGCGTGGGCACATTCGGGATCCGAGCCGTCACGACCGGTCAGGGCGTCCGGCCTCGGTGGAATCGGACCGGCTCGAGACAGTGATATCAGCGCGAGACGATGCGAAAGGCGCATGCGATGTCCAGGCGTGAAACCCGGCGAATGACCATCGGCGACTTTTTGTTTCGCCGTCTGGAAGAGGCTGGGGTCGGCCACTTGTTCGGCGTCCCCGGTGACTACAACCTCGAATTGCTCCACCAGCTCGAGGACCACAGCTCCATACAATGGGTGGGCAATTGCGGTGAGTTGAACGCGTCCTACGCGGCGGACGGCTATGCGCGACTGAACGGCATGGGGGCGTTGTTGGTGACGAACGCCGTAGGCGCGATGAGTGCGATCAACGGGGTCGCCGGCAGCTACGCCGAGCATGTTCCGGTGGTCTGTATCTGCGGATCGATACCGCTGCGGTCCATCGACCGCGGGTTGGGAATGCACCATACGATGGCCGACGGGACCTGGGACCGTTTCCTCGGGGCCTTCGCCCAGGTGACTGTCGCACAGGCCAGGCTGACCCCGTGCAATGCGGCGATCGAAATCGACCGACTGATTCTCACCGCATGGCGGCAGAAGCTGCCGGTGTATGTGGAGCTGCCCTCCGATATCGCCTATCTCGATATCGAGGTTCCGGCCGATCCGCTTATGCTCGAACAGCCGCCGAGCGACGCCGAACGCCTGGAGTCGTGCGTCAATGCTGTCGTGGCACATCTGTCCGACGCCGCCTCACCGGCAATTCTGGTGGACCTGGACGTGGACCGATTCGGTGTCGCCGCCGAAGTCATGGAACTGGCTGGTAAGACGCAGATTCCGGTTGCAGTGAGTAGCACGGCCAAAGCCGTGATCGACGAGACATTCCCTCACTACGCCGGGGTCTACAACGGCAAGGCGAGTGCGCCCCAGACACTCGATGCGATCCAGTCCGCTGACTGCCTGCTCTGCATCGGCTACCGACCGATCGAAGCGACCACAGGCGACTTCACGGCCTCTCTGCCCGCCGACACCATTCACCTACGGGGACACTCGGCCGACGTCGGCAATGCCAACTACCAGGCAGTGACGGTCGCGGAAATTCTTCGCGGCGTGATCGACGCGATGCCCCACGCCACCGGTCATGCCACCCGTGGCGCGCACCAGCCGATGGACACCGCGCCACGCACTCATGCTGACAACTCGTTCGCGCTGACGCAGGCCGCGTACTGGCAGGCTGTGCAAAGCTACATCCGGCCCGGGGACGTGCTCCTGGTCGACAACGGCACGTCATACGCGCTGTTCGGATTGCAGCTCCCGCCGGGCTGCACCTTCATCGGATCGGTGAATTGGGGGTCCATCGGCTACTCGGTCGCGGCGTTGCTCGGCACGCTGACAGCAGCGCCGCAACGGCGCCACCTGTTGTTCGTGGGCGACGGATCGTTCCAGCTGACGGCTGCGGAGCTCTCGACGATCCTGCGATACGACCACAAGCCGGTGATTTTCCTGATCAACAACGGGGGATACACCATCGAACGCGGCTACCTCGGCAAGGGCAAGCCCTACAACGACATCGCGACCTGGGCCTATGCTGGCCTGCCCAAAGTCCTCCGTCCCGACACCACTGCACGCTCGTTCGTCGCCGAGACCCCGGCGGACCTGCACAACGCCCTGGCCGCACCCAACGACCGGTTGATCTTCGTCGAATCGATCATGGATCCCTTCGACTCACCGGCCGCGGTCACAGAAAGCGGCAATCGTGGCGCCGAACTCGACTACGGTCCCCGCGGCCCGCAATACGAGCACGGCGCCCAACTCCGGCCCGTGTAATCCGCACGACCGGCGCTGAAGTCGCGATCGTCCGGAACCACCTGCCGTCGTCAAGACGAATGAAGCCTCTGGAGCAGGAGCGCACGAGCGAACGCTGGTTGGCAACCAACGATAATGAGTTCTCAATGAGCGCAAATTACCTTGTGCGCAAGAGGATTTCATTGCAGATCAGAGGAATTGGAAGGTGGCGGCGTTGGCGGCGTCATTGTTCGCGGTCGTGGCCGACGACGGGGAGGGGTGTTGGTCGGGATGGCTCGCGTCGTTGCAGACCGCATCTACGCCATCGTGGTCGATGTGTTGGTCTCCTCGGTGAAGCAATGCACACTCGACCAGATCCAGAATGCGGCCGAACTCGGCCAATCCCGCCATCGACCGCGAATCTGGCTCAGCGATATGGCTTTCGACTTCTGCATCAGACCGCGGTGTCACGTGGCGACGAGCACTGCGCCGAACGGTCGGGAGTGGCGCGGCCGGCCGTGTCACGGGTGTGGGGACGGCGGCGGCGCTGTGGCGGGTCAGTCGCTCTCGAACAAGTGGTCGTAGCCGATTGCGAAGGTGTAGTCGGAGGGATCAACTACCACCTGGCGCCGGTCACCGATCCTCGGAAGCGGGAGAACGGCCGGTACTTCACAGTCCGCCGCGAACGTATCGAAGCCCGGACCGCTGATGCGGACCCGAAGTTCGGCAACATCCGGATTCTCACCCCCTTGACGTATTCGGACCGCGACGATCTCCGCTGTCGAAACGACCCCGGCGTTCCGGAACCGCTTGGCGTTCCACCGCTCTCCGTAGGTTGTCACCGCGATGGCGAGGCCGATCGGGAACGTGACGATCGTCGGGCACAACCCATCCCACAACGAATCACCCGTCAAGGCGAGAGCAGGCCCCGCCACCATCAGACCGGCCGCGATCGAGTACGTGAACACTTGAGCAACAGGGCCGATGAGTTCGACTTGCCTCGGCTCTCCGTCGCTACCGGACACTTCGACATCATAATGGTGAAACCACGCCCTCGAGGGGCAGCACCGCAACACCGACTGCGCTGCGCGCATGTGCTCCGTGTCGCTCGTACTGGACCGATATCGCCCCGGCGCAGCTGCTCGACGCCGCGGCCGAACACGGCCTCGAGGGCATCGTGTCCAAACGATTGGACTCGACATACCGCCCTGGGCGCCAGTCGAGGTCGTAGATCAAGACCCCGCTACGCAGATCCGCCGATGTCGTTGTCGCCGCCTGGATCCCCCGGGGCCGCCGGCCCGATTCCGGGGTGTTCGGGTCGCTCATCCTGGGCGGACACACGCCGACCGGAGAGTTCGTCTACGTCGGCACCGTGGGCACCGGGTTCTCGACCCCGCAGCGCCGCATGCTGCAGGCTCGCCTGGACGGGATCACCAGCGAGGCAAGCCCGTTCGCGTCACCACCGCGGTTCGGGTCGACGCCGGCGTACTGGGTCGAGCCCGCACTGGTCGCCACGGTGTACTACCGCGAGTTCACGACCACGCTGCGCCATCCGAGCTGGGCAGGCTTGCGCGGATCAGATCCCGGGCGATGTGGGCTCGCCGGACTGAACATACGCCCGGACGTGGAGAGGCGACTTAGGCGGTGAGGTCGACGACCGCGGCGCCGGCGGCGTTGGACTGAACCGAGGAGATGCCCTTTTTTGCGGATTCCTTGCTGTCGTAGAGCTTGGGCTCTGGGCGATGATCTCGCCGTTGCCGGCCTTGAGCCGGAATCGGAACTTTCTCGACGCGTCTTCGAAGAGCTCGAACTTCGCTGCCATGATCGCCTCTATCCACTCGCAGAGGAAAGTGTCTGACCAGGGCAGATATGTCAATGGTCCTGCGGTTCGAGTCACGGCGCGCGGTAGGCGCCACGCACGGCGGTCGCCCACTGTACGGTTACCGACTCGCCGACGCCGGTCCACACCCGAACCCGGGCAAGGCCGCCGATGGAAAACGGCTCCACAAGCTCGAATCGGACCCTCTCACTGCACCCATCGTTCAGCGCATCTTCAGCGAATACCTCTCGGGAATAGGCGTTTTCGCGATCGCGCAACGGTTGACCGCAGACCGTGTGCTGTCGCTGTCAGCCCATGACAGAAAGCGCAACCCTCACCGGGTGGCGATCGCATGGTCGAAGAGCGCCGTGCGAGCGATCCTGACCAACCCGCGCTACACCAGATACGAGGTGTGGAACAAGCAGCGCAAGCAGGGGCGCTGATCAACGTCGAAGATGTCGCGCTGGGGCACGAAACCAAGCTGGCATGGAATCCTAAGAGTGACTGGGATTTTCCGATCAGCCTGTCCACGACGCGCTCGTCACGAACGAAACCCTCGAACTGGTTCATCTGCGGCTGGCGTCGCGTGGACCGCGGTCCACGGGGCGGGAGATAACCCGTCACCAGCATCCCTACGGCTTTACGGGCATGGTGTTCCACGAGAGTTGCGGTCGACGGATGCAGGGCAACTGGGTCCGGGGATCAGCGCACCACCGCTGCCGCTGTCCCGCCGAATACGCGATCGCCAACCTGATCGACCATCCGAAGTCGGTGCACATCCGCGAAGATGCCGTCATCGAGAAGATCGACACATGGCTGGCCGGCGTATTCGACGCCGACCGGATCGAACACTCACTCACGAGCCTTGAGAAGTCGCAGCCCGTCCATCTCGGCGCGCAGGCGCAGGCTGATCCAGCGACCTCCCTGGAGGAATACGATCGGAAACTCGCTCGGCACCGTGCCGCGTTGGAAGCCGGAGCCGACCCAGTCCTGGTCACTGAATGGATCCAAGAAGTTCAGCGAGAGCGCCAGTTGGCCGAAGCGCAAATCGACGCCAGCGGCCGGGACTCACCAACCCGCCGTCGCATGACCCGAACCGAAATCACGGAAGTGGTAGAGCATCTCGGCGGACTGACAAGAATTTTGCGCACCTCCGATGCCCGCGACAAACGGCCGGTCTACCAGCAACTTGGCCTGAAACTTACCTACAACCATGAAAAACGGATGGTCGCGGTTGAATCTCAACCGCGACCATCCGTGGGTGTACTGGTTGTGTCCGGAGGGGGACTTGAACCCCCACGTCCGTTAATAGGACACTAGCACCTCAAGCTAGCGCGTCTGCCATTCCGCCACCCGGACCGGTGGTGCTCAGCAAGGTTAACGGATCAATCCGCAAGGTCCAAATCACGGGTCTTCGTGCAGGTCCTGGCTGCTGAGCGCCGCCTTCTGGAGGGTTAGTTCGTCAACGCCTCGAGTAGTGCGGCACGCTGACGCGAACCCAGTCCGCCGATGCGACGGTCGACAGGGATGTCGGCCTCGTCCATGAGCTTGGCTGCCTTGACCGGGCCGATGCCGGGCAGGGCTTTGATGACCGCGGCGACCTTCGTCTTTTTGACCAGGTCCTCTTTGTCGGCACGCTCGAGCACCTGGGACAAGGAGACCGAGCCCTTGCGGATCTGCTCGATCAGCTCCGACCGCGCCTTTCGGACCGCGGCCGCCTTGGCCAGCGCTTCGGAGCGTTGCTCGGCGGTCATGGTGGGAAGTGCCATGTCTCTAACCTTTCACTCGTTCGCTGGAACCTCAACGGCACCGATTGAACATCACCGGCGGCCCGGTGATGGGTCGACACACCGCGAGGATAATCCCGGTTCGACGGCGGTGACGAGCGTTCGGGCCTGTGTGATGCGGGATATTTGCCCGCGGGATCGTCCCCGGTGGAGGATCCGGACGCTGCCGGAGCCCCCGCCGGTCGGTTCGGCATGCGCCCCGATCAGGGGCGCAAACCCTCCACGATCCGCGCGAACGCCAGCTCTCCATGGCCGTCTGCGACCTGTTCGTCGACGAGGGCCTTGACGGGTCGTAGCACGTCAGCGGTGGTTTCCGCCTCGCGGGCGGACCGCACGATGGCGTCCAGAGCCGCCTTGTTGAAGTGCAGGTTCTGCACGTCGGTGCGGTAGTCACCGCTGTCGACGAGGAGCGCTTGTCCCGGTAGTGAGCGGGTCATCGCGGTGAGCCAGGGGACCGCGCGCTCGGCGAAGTCGGTGGCCGAGACACCCGCGGACCGCAGCATCGCCGCGCCCTGGGCGAAACCCGCGAACATGGCGTACATCGCCGCGAGCAGTGCGAAATCGTGGGCGGCGGCCAGGCCGGGATCGGCGCCCAGGTACTCCGCGGAGCCGAACAGGTCGAGTACCGGGCGTGCCGTCGCGAAGGTGCCGGCGTCGCCGCTGTAGAGGATCGCGGCGGCGGGGCCACCGATCATGTCCGGCACGGCCATGATGCCGCCATCGAGGTGGGCGATGTCGTGGCCGCGCGCCCAGTCGGCGAGCTGCCGTGCTTCTTCGGGGGTGGTGCTGGTCAGGTCGACCAGCGCGGTGTGTGACAGCGTCGCCGCGATCGGTTCCAGTACGGCCTGTACCGAAGCGTGGTCGAGCAGGCAGGCGATGACGAGATCGGCGTCCGCGGCAGCGTCGGCCGGTGTCGCGGCACGATCGGCGCCGGCGGCGACGAGCTCGATGTCCTTGCCGCCGGTGCGATTCCACACCCGGACGCGGTGCCCGCCGTGCAACGCGGTCATCGCCAGTGCCCTGCCCATCGCGCCCAGGCCGAGTACGCTGATTGTTCGCTGGTCCGGCAAAACGGTTCAACTCCTTCAGGTTTTCGGATCGGTCGGCGCGCCGCTGTCGATCCTGTCCCGTATTGGCTTGTGCGCCAAGTACCTACTAATTTGTGCAGTACTTACCCGTAGGTTTGTGACCAGGTGGAAAGCGTGATGAGCGAACGGCGAGGTCCGTATCTGTGCGGGATCGACGCGGCGATGGATGTCGTCGGCGGCAAGTGGAAGGCGTTGATTCTCTGGGATCTCGACACGCACGGCACCCGCCGGTTCGGGCAGCTGCGGCGGGGACTGCCCGGAGTGTCGGAGAAGGTACTCATTCAGCAGTTGCGTGAGCTCGAACACGACGATGTCGTGCATCGTGAGGTGTACGCCGAAGTGCCACCGCGAGTGGAGTATTCACTCACCGCGTTCGGGGTGGAGTTGAACGCCGCGCTGGCGCCGCTGGGTGTGTGGGGACGAGACCGCATGGATCGGATAGGCGCCGAGCGAGTCCCGCATCCGGAATGATCGCGGCGGCTACCGGCCGGGCCCCGGGGGCACCAGGCCGTGGCGGTAGGCGTGGACGACGGCCTGGATTCGGTCGCGGACCTGCAGTTTCGACAGGATTCGGGAGACGTGGGTCTTGACCGTCTCCTCGCCGACACCGAGGGCCGCGGCGATCTCACTGTTGCTGCGGGCATCGGCCAGCAGCAAGAGGACCTGCTGTTCGCGGGCCGTGAGGGAATGAACCGGTGGGGCGGGTGAGGTCAGTGTGCCGGCGAATCGTGGAGCCAGGCGCCGGGTCATCGACGGATCGATGACGGCGTCGCCGCGGACGGCCACCCGGACGGCGCCGATCAATTCCTCCGGCGGCAGCGTTTTCAACAGGAATCCGCTGGCACCGGCCTGGAGCGCGCGGGCAAGGCTGTCCTCACTGTCGTAGGTGGTCAGCACGAGAACGCGGGTGCCGCCGGCCGCGACGATGGCCTCGGTGGCGGCCAAGCCGTCGAGTTTGGGCATGCGGACATCGAGGATGGCGACATCGGGGCGCAGGCGAGCGGTTTCTCCGATCGCGCTGCGGCCGTCGCAGACCTCGCCGACGCATTCCAGATCGGGTGCGGCGTCGAGGACCGCGCGCAGACCGGAGCGGAACATCGCGTGATCGTCGGCGATCAGTACGCGCAGTGGACCGGTCACGCCGCGCCCCCCGGAATGCGCACCGTGATCTCCCAGCGGTCCGTGGCGACGAGACCACCGGTGACGGTGCCGCCGAAAAGTTCGGCGCGGCGCCGGATCCCCTCGAGTCCGCGCGCCACCACGGCTGCCCGCGACCGGTCGGGCTCGGGCGCCGCGAGCACGGCTGCCGGGACCAGGGCCGCGGGCAGTGTTGCGAGGGGGCCCCGAGGGCCACGGCTCGCGCTCCGCGGATCTGCCGCCGCGAGGCCGTGCGCTGGTTGCGTGTGCCTGACGGGTTGGGCGACAACCGGATTGGACTCCTGCACGACGACCCATTCGGTGTCGACGCCGACAGTCAGCGTCGCCGTGCCGGTCCCGTGACGCAACGCGTTGGTGAGCAGTTCCTGCACGATCCGGAATACCGTGATGTCCAGTGATCGGGGCAGAGCGGAGTCGGCGGTCAGCACCGCGACCCGCAGTCCCGCGGCCCGCATCCGATCCACCAGATCTTCGATATCGGCCATGCCGGGCTGGCGATGTTCACTGTCCTCGCGGCCGTGCAGGAAATCGAGCTGACGGCGCAGGTCGACCATGGCGGCGCGGCTCTCGGATTCGACGGCGCACAACGATCGCGCGGCCGGATCTTCGGCACCGGTCGCCGTGGCATCGAGCGCCATCCGGGCCGCCCCGGCATGGACGGCGATCGCGCTGACGTGGTGGGTGATGACATCGTGCAGGTCGCGGGCGATGGCGGCGCGCTCGTCGGTCAGGGCGCGCTCGAGAGCCGCGGACTGCTGCTGGCCCGCGAGTCGCTGGCGCTGTTCCAATTCGGCGATGTAGGCGCCCCGGCCGGCGGTGTAGCGACCGACCAGCCAGGGCACCAGGCCGCCGGACACCGCGCCGGTGACCAGCAGCCGCCAATCACCGGACGCCGCGCCACGCGAGATCAACGGCGCGGCCGATGCGCCGAGGACCAGCACCGGCACGATGAACAGCGAGGCCCGTCCCGATATCCAGGCTCCGGCGCGATACCCGGCGACGAGGAAACCGACATCGGCGATGCGGACGGTCAGACCGTGCCGATGCAGTAGCCACGCCACCACGATCCGCAGGACCACCTGGGCGAGCGCGACCACCGCTGCGGTGCTGGGCGGGGCGGCGAAGGCGAGATCGACGGCGATCATGGCCGCCAGGACGACGCCGCCGGACACCGGCGCCGTGGAGAAGATGCCCGACACCGCGAAGACGATCGCGTCCACGACCGCCGCGACCACGGCGACGGCCACCGACTGTCTGGTCAGCGATCGACGAAACGCACGCAGCTCGCCCGGGACCGCGACGACCGGCGGCTGTTCCGCCCGCTCGGCGGCGAGGCCGGCGCGGCGGATCCAGCTCGGCGGCGACCACCGCGACGAGCTCACTGTTGGCTGCACCGGCACCCCCGCGACGATACCGGCGCCCGGGGGGCCGCGAGTCCCTCCCACGGGGGACGGCCGATCCCTCCTCCGCCTGATGTTTGCACCGGTCATCGCCGTTAACGTCGACCCCGGCCCACCGGGCGGCAGTGCCCCGCGGCCCGGGAACGGAACAGGAGTCCGGATGAACAACGCGCACCTGGCGATATACGCGGTGCCGGCTTTCGTGCTGTCGATGTCGGTGGAGTGGTGGGATATCCGCCGCGATCCGCAGCGCGCGCCCAGTGGCCGTTACGGCCGTGAGGCGGCCACCAACTGGGCCACCTATGTGCTGGGGCAGGTGACCAAACCGCTGTTGCAGTACGTGCTGCCGTTCTCCACCATCGTGGCAGCGGCCGCGGTGACACCGCTGCACCTGTCGCCGAGCCATTGGTGGGTGTGGGTGCTGGGCCTGGTGGTCACCGACTTCTGCTACTACTGGGCGCATCGGGCCGATCACCGCGTCCGGTTGCTGTGGACGGCGCATTCGGTGCATCACTCGAGCAAATACTTCAATCTGTCGACCGCGATCCGGCTGCCGTGGCTCAACCCGTTCGCCTCGGTGGTGCGCAGTCTGGCGTGGGTGCCGGCGGCGCTGCTGGGCTTCCCGGCGTGGATGATCTTCCTGCTCAACAGTCTCGGGCTGCTCTATCAGTTCCCGATCCACACGCAGCGCATCGGCACGCTGTGGCGGCCACTGGAATTCGTGTTCAACACTCCGGCGCATCATCGGGTGCACCACGGTTCGAATCAGCCGTATCTCGACACCAACTACGGGGGTGTGTTCATCGTGTGGGATCGGCTGTTCGGCAGTTTCGCCGCCGAATCCGAACCCATCCGCTACGGCCTGACCCACGACATCGGCACGGGCAATCCGCTGCGGGTGAACTACCACGAATTCACCGCGATGCTGGGTGATGTCCGCACCGCCCGGACCTGGCGCGGCCGGATCGGTTACCTCGTCGGGCCGCCCGGCTGGCGCGAACACGGCGGTGAGACGCCCGCGACCGCCGAGAAGGCTTCGGCGGCAGCCTGATCCGCCCCGGGGCCGGGTCAGAGCTCGACAGCGCCGGTATCGGGTGTGGGTGCCGGCACACTCGGCGAGCCGATGCGTCCCGTCACGATCACGATGAACGCGAGCGCGGTGGCGATCAGGATGTGTGCGGCGAAAAGCACCAGGAACGGCAGCAGAAATCCCTCGTCGGTGAATGCGCCGTGGTCGTCGACGCAGTACAGGGTGTAGTTCACCGAGGTGCCCTCGGAGTCGTGGAAGGTATCCGACACCACGATGGGGTCGAGGTGGGGCGAGCAGAACAGGGGCCCGGTGAGCCGTGCCTCACCGGGCCACACGGCCAGCGGCAGCACGAATCCGATGAGGGGCCCGGCACCGATCCCGGTGGTCAGTGCGGTGGTGAGGGCCCTGGCCATCGATCACACCCGCCGAATCCGGAGAAACGCACCGGCGGCGTCGAATTCGGCGACGGTTTCCGCGCGCGGGGAGACCACGTTCGCGACGATGCGGATGTCGTGGCCGAATCGGCTCACCAGGACGACCGGTACGGTCGCGTCGGTGAGCTCGCTGCGGGCGCGGGCGGTGTCCACGACCGATTCCAGGCGGGCGAGGCCGGGAACGTCGGACAGGGCGAAACATTGCCCGTCGAGATCGTCGGCGGCCGACACCCGCACCGGTTGTGGCGCGCCCAGGCGGCCGAGCCGGAAGGTGAAGTCGTCGAGTTCCGTGGGTCGTTGCGGCGATCGGATGCGTAGTCGCACAGCGGGTTCGCGAGTGGACAGATCGGTGTGCTCGGCGAGAAAGCCGGAAACCTGCGCGGGCTGGTCGATCAGGGTCAGCCGGAAACCGGTCGAGTCGGGGGCGGTCAGGAGCACGACACTCGCCTCGATGTCGTTGCTGCCCAGCCGGTTTCGCAGGGCCTCGACCGCATCGGCGGGCAGTGCGCTCACCAGCCCGCCGCCGCGGGCACGGATCTGCTGCTCGAAATCGCCACGCTCCACCGCACCGGCGCAGCCACAGGTGACCAGGACCAGCGAGCACACCGCGGCTCGCAGCCGCCGTCGACGGCGCATACCGGAATGATAAGCAGTGCGGACGCCCGGCGCTCGCCGAGTCGTCCACCACGAGCCCGGGGTCCGCGCGCTCGAAGCCGGATACCGATCGATCCGATCGCAATCTCGCGGGACCCGTCTCGCCTGGCCCCGGAGCCGAGGTGGCAGCGGCTGTCCACGGCCGGTGCGGGCCGCGTGGTAGGAAAGGGGCGTGACAGCTACCGGTGAACATCGCGAATCCCGTTCCCGCGCGGAATCGGAAGTGGTGGAGTTGGTCAGCACGCTGATTCGCTTCGACACCTCCAATACCGGCGTCCTGGAGACCACCAAGGGCGAGCGGGAGTGTGCGCAGTGGGTGGCCGATCAGCTGCAGCAGGCCGGGTATGTGACCGAGTACGTCGAGTCGGGTGCGCCGGGACGCGGCAATGTGTTCGCGCGGTTGCCCGGCGCAGACTCCGAACGTGGCGCTCTGATGATCCACGGACATCTGGATGTGGTGCCCGCCGAGGCGGCCGACTGGAGTGTGCACCCGTTCTCCGGCGCGGTCCGCGACGGCTACGTGTGGGGCCGCGGCGCGATCGACATGAAGGACATGGTCGGCATGATGCTGGCGGTGGCTCGCCAGTTCAAGATCGAGGGCACGGTCCCGCCGCGTGATCTGGTCTTCGCCTTCCTCGCCGACGAGGAGAACGGCGGCAAATGGGGCTCGCAGTGGCTGGCCGACAACCGGCCCGACCTGTTCGACGGTGTCACCGAGGCGGTCGGGGAGGTGGGCGGTTTCTCCTTGACGGTGCCGCGCCGCGACGGTACCGAACGCCGGCTGTATCTGGTCGAGACCGCGGAAAAGGGGCTGGGCTGGATGCGGTTGCGCGCCAAGGCGCGCGCCGGCCACGGCTCGTTCCTGCACGAGGACAACGCGGTGACGATTCTGGCCGAGGCGGTGGCCCGGCTCGGTAACCACACCTTCCCGCTGGTGCTGTCGGATTCGGTGGCCGAATTCCTGGCCGCGGTGAGCGAGGAGACCGGGATCGAGTTCGATCCGGACAGTCCCGATATCGAGGGGCAGCTGGCCAAACTCGGCACCATTTCCCGCATCATCGGCGCCACCCTGCGCGACACCGCGAATCCGACGATGCTGCAGGCCGGCTACAAGGCCAATGTGATCCCGCAGACCGCCGAGGCCACCGTGGACTGCCGGGTGGTGCCGGGGCGTCAGGCCGCGTTCGAGCGCGAGGTCGACGAGCTCATCGGCCCGGACGTGGAGCGGGAGTGGATCACCAAACTCGATTCCTACGAGACCACCTTCGACGGGCATCTGGTCGACGCGATGAACGACGCGATCCTCGCCCACGATCCCCACGGTCGCACCGTGCCGTACATGCTGTCCGGGGGCACGGATGCGAAAGCGTTCGCCCGCTTGGGGATTCGCTGTTTCGGGTTCGCGCCGCTGCAGCTGCCGCCGGAGCTGGACTTCTCCGCACTGTTCCACGGTATCGACGAGCGGGTGCCGGTCCCGGCCCTGGAGTTCGGCACCCGGGTGATGCAACATTTCCTGTTGCACAGCTGACGATTCACTCGATGAGCAGAAAGGACGGCCCTCGTGCCCGACTATTCCCACAATCCGTATGCGGCGTTGCCTCAGCTGCCCGAGTTCACACTCACTTCCACCGACGTCACCGACGGGCAGCCGCTGGGTAACGAACAGGTCAGCGGTGTGTTCGGCGCCGGCGGCAAGGACATCTCGCCGCAGTTGTCGTGGAGTGGATTTCCTGCCGAGACCAAGAGTTTCGCGGTCACCGTCTACGATCCCGATGCCCCCACCGGCTCGGGCTTCTGGCATTGGGCCGTTGCCGACATCCCGGCGTCGGTGACGTCACTGGAATCCGGTGCCGGCAGCGCCGGAGAGGGCAGTGAGGGCGGCGCACTGCCCAGTGGCGCGGTCCAATTGCGCAACGACGGAGGTTTCCCCGGATTCGTCGGTGCCGGTCCGCCGCCCGGGCACGGTTACCACCGCTATTTCGTGGTCGTGCACGCGGTGGATGTCGAATCGCTCGGTGTCGGCGCCGACGCGAGCCCGGCATTCCTGGGATTCAATCTGTTCTCCCATGCCATCGCCCGCGCGACGCTGGTGGGCACCTACGAACAGAAGTAGTCCGTGGCGCCGATGGGTGGTCCCGGGGTTCCGGGGCCACCCATCGACATGAATACGGTTGTCCGGTAACCGGATTCGGCGACTAGAGGTTGTGGATGCCGCCGAGAACCGGATCGGTGTAGAGATCGGCGATCTCGGCGGCGTACTCCGCGGCGATCGGGGAGCGCTTGAGCTTGAGGGTCGGCGTGAGTTCGATTCCGCCGGGTTCCCAGGCCCGCGCGAGAATGCGGAATCGCTTGATCTGTTCGACGCGGGCCAGTTTCGCATTGCCCGCGACGATCGCCGCGCGGACCTCGTCGATGATCCGGGGGTGCTCGGTGAGGGTCTCGAGGGTGGCGGCGGGAATGTCGAGTGCCTTGGCGCGCACCGCGGCCGTGTCGGCGTCGAGGACCACCAGCGCGGCGATGTAGGCGCGGCCGTCCCCGATGGCGACGAGCTGACCGATCAACGACGAGGCGGCCTTCACCGAATTCTCGATGTTGGTGGGGGAGATGTTCTTTCCCGCCTCGGTGATGATCAGTTCCTTCTTGCGGTCGACGATGGTGACGTACCCGTCGCCGTCGATGGTGGCGATATCGCCGGTGTGCAGCCAGCCGTCGTCGTCGAGCGCCTCTTTCGTCTTGTCGGGCATCTTGCGGTAGCCGTGGCTGACGATGCCGCCGCGGATGAGCAGTTCCCCGTCGCTGTCGAGCCGGATCTCCACGCCGTCGGCGGCCCGGCCGACCGAACCGGGCCGGGGCTTGTCGAGTTCGGTGAAGGTGCCGACGCCGGTGGTCTCCGACATGCCCCACACCTCGCTGACCGTCAATCCCAGGCCGAGTAGGAATTCCAGCGTCTCGGGCGGAATCGCGGCGGCACCGGAGGAGGCGACCTTCAACTCGTCCAACCCGAGAGTGGCGCGCAGTTTCGAGAGCACCAGCGCATCGGCGATCCGGTGTTGTGCTGCCAGCACAGGGCCGCCGCTGCCGCCGGTGAGGCGGGCCCGGGCGGTGGCCACGCCCACACCGATCGCCCAGCGCGCCAACGCTTTCTTCACCGGGCTCGCCTCGGTGGCGACGGCGGCGTCGATCCCCGCCTTGATCTTCTGCCACACCCGCGGCACGCCGAAGAAGTAGGTCGGACGCGCGTCGGGCAGGGCGGCGGCGATTTCGCGCGCGTCCGGCACGCAGGTGAGGGTGACGCCGGTGAACAGATTCAGGCAGTGCGCGGAGATGCGGTCGGCCACGTGCGCGGCCGGCAGGTAGGACACCGCGCGTGAGTCCAGGTCGGCGACCAGCGCGCCGCCGATGAGCGCAATGATCTGCGCGGTGACATTGGCGTGGGTGGTCTCGACCCCCTTGGAGGGGCCGGTGGTGCCGGAGGTGTAGATGAGTGTGGCCAGGTCATCGGGTCGCACCGCCTGCCAGGCGGCGTCGAAGTCGAAATCCTCGGCCGGGTCGCTTTCGACCTGTTCGAGGGTCGTGCCGTCTTCGGGGGCGGCACCGTCGACGACGATCAACTGCTCGAGCTTTACTCCGGACGCGGTGATCGCGGGCAGGAAGCTCTGCTCGGTGACGACCACGGTGTTGCCGGCGTTGCCGAAGACATGCGCGATCTGGCCGGGCGAGCTGGTGTTGTACACCGAGAACGGGGTGGCGCCCAGGTGCAGGATCGCGGTGTCGACGAGATTGAATTCGGGCCGGTTGGTGAGCATCAAACCGACCGTGTCACCGTGTCCGACACCGAGTTTCGCCAGTCCCGCCGCGATGGCGCGCACCCGGCGCGCATAGTCGGCCCAGGTGATCTGCTGGGTTCCGCCGACGGTGCGTAGCGCGACCTGGTTCGGGCGTAGTGCGGCGGTCTGCTGGAAGGCCTCGGGCACGGTGCGAACCGTGGCGCCGGTCTGGTGGGTGAATTCGATCTCTGCTGTCATATCCCTATTTCCCGGTCGGAGCACGACCACCACGTCCTGGGACGTGATGTGGATCACCCATCCTAAACGCGGATTCGGACATCCGGGTGGTGCTTCCGACCGGTAGTGACAGCGGGATCGACGCTCAGGCCGCCGTTGTGTGTGCGGCGCCCACCGCATCGGCGAGGGCGGCATATCCGTCCGCGCGCAGGCGTGCGGCCAGGCCGCGGTGCAGGCGCCGGGTCCAGAACGGGCCGCCGTAGATGAATCCGGTGTATCCCTGCAGCAGCGAGGCACCGGCGAGGATGCGCTCGTAGGCCTGGTCGGCGGTCTCGATGCCGCCCACCGAGATCAGCGTGAGCCGGTCGCCGACGCGCGTGTAGAGCCGGCGCAGCACCTCGAGGGAGCGATCGGCGACCGGTGGTCCGGACAATCCGCCCGCACCCATCGCCTCGACCTCGGCGGTGGGAGTGGCCAGGCCGTCGCGGCGAATGGTGGTGTTGGTGGCCACGATTCCGGCCAGTCCGAGTTCGACGGCGAGGTCGGCGACCGCGTCGATGTCGTCGTCGGACAGATCGGGGGCGATCTTGACCAGGACGGGTTTGGTCTCGCCGGCGGTGGCGACGCTGTCCAGCACCGCCTGGAGCAGCGGGCGCAGCGATCGCACGGCCTGCAGATCTCGCAGCCCGGGGGTATTGGGCGAGCTGACGTTGACGACGACGAAGTCCGCGAGCGGGCCGAGCAGGCGTGCGCTGACGGCGTAGTCCTCGGCGGCGTGCTCGGGTTCCACGATCTTGGTCTTGCCGATGTTGGCACCGATGGGCACCCCGCCGGCCCGGCGGGTGGCCAGCCTGCCGGCCGCGGCCGCCGCACCGTGGTTGTTGAAGCCCATCCGGTTGATCAGCGCGTGGTCGGCGGCGAGCCGGAACAGCCGGGGCGCCGGATTACCGGGTTGCGCCTGCGCGGTGACTGTTCCGATCTCGGCGAAGCCGAAACCCAGTGCGCCCCAGGCATTCACCCCTGCCGCATCCTTGTCGAAACCGGCGGCCAGACCCAGCGGCGCCGGAAAGCGCAGGCCGAAGGCGGTGGTCACCAGGATCGGATCGGGGGCGGCGGTCAGGCGGTGTGCCAGCCACCGCGTCGGCGGGAAAGCGGTCGTGAGCCGGATGACGGTGAACACCAGATGGTGGATACGCTCGGGCGGCACCAGGAACAGCAACCGCAGGAATAAGGAATACGCCATTCCTCACATCCCCGTTTCGGTCACGGGGAAGCTGGTTTTGCGGCGCCGCAGCAGTACTCGCCGGCTGCCGTCGGTGTAGGCGCGCACCCGCGACAGCTCCCACCCGCCGAATTCGGCCTGGATCGCCAGGCGCATGGATGCGGTCACCCGATTCACGTCCGGGGGTAGTCGTAGCGGCACGTACTCGTAATCTCCTTCTTCGCTGGTCTCCTCCCACCCGGCGGGGATCGACCTTCTGCGGTGGCCGCTGTGTGCGGCGCCGGCCGCGGACTCGTATCGAGGCGCTCGAGCCATCACTGACCTCTCTTCCTCTGGTCCGCACCGATGCGTTGCAGACCGTCTCCGGTCGCCGAGCCGACGAACATGTCGCCGGTGCGGCTGTCGATCGTCAGTGAATTGGGCTGTCGCACCGTGGCGAAGCGACCCACCTCTTCCGGTATACCGGTCGACAGATCGAATCCGACGACCTCATTGCTTCCGGTGAGGGTCAGCCACACGGTGTCGGACCGTTCATCGTAGGCCAGTGCGTAGGGCGCCACGCCGACCGGGAAGCGCTGACGCAGCAGCAGCGGGTCGGTGCTGTAGACGAGCAGTGCGCCGCCGGAGGTGTCGGTGGCCAGCATCCGGCCGAACCGGTCGCCGATGACGTGGGTGGCGCCGAGTCCGGCGCGCAGTGCCAATCCGGCGCGGTCGTGGGCGAGATCGAGTTCGGTGAGGCTGGTCTGGTCGAGGTCGAGGGTGGCGATCGCGGAGGTCGTCACCGCGA
The DNA here is from genome assembly GCF_040679495.1 of Nocardia sp. NPDC052254. Classification (NCBI taxonomy): domain Bacteria; kingdom Bacillati; phylum Actinomycetota; class Actinomycetes; order Mycobacteriales; family Nocardiaceae; genus Nocardia; species Nocardia sp. NPDC052254. Next base: position 227,085 of record NZ_JBFAUW010000001.1, read on the forward strand.
CCGCGTCGACGGTGCCCAGCCCGTCGATCGTGCGCGAGGGCCGCCCGGCCGGGTCGAGGATCCGCACCCGGCCGCCGTCGAGCCCGGCCACCAGGCTGCCGTCCGCGCGGCGGGCGACCGCGCGCACCTCGCCGTCGACCGGTACCGGATGCACGGCGGCGGTGGCGATGTCGACGCGCAGTACCTCGCGGCCCGCCGAGACCAGCACCTCACCGGGTGCTCCGAGGGCGAGGCCGGTGGCGCGGGAGGGCAGGGTGATCGTGCGTGGCGCGCCCGCATCGGCGGGATCGGCGATACGCAGGGACAGACCCGTGGGATCCAGGGCGAGTATTCGCCCACTGCCCGGTTCCGCGAGCAGGGCGCCGATCGGGCCGAACGCGGTCACGGCACCGGCCGGTGCGACGGTCGCGACGGGTGCGGCGGCCGCGGTTCCGGGGGCTCCGGCCGCGGGCGTGGAGGCGTTGTCGCTGTGCGACGAACAGCCGGTGACAAGTGCGGCGGCACCGGCGAGCGCGAGCGCCGCAGAAACAACCGACCGGTTCCCGCGCATGCTTCGAACTCCTTCGCGCCGACAACTCATGCGTACTGCTTCATCTGACCATGATCGGACACTCGGCCCGCTCACCGGGGTGGTTCCGGCGTGGCATGCGCCTCACCCGTTACCGTGAACACCTATCCGATATCGAACCAGGGGAGTCTCGGTTGGAAACAGACCGAACGTCTGAATTCACACTTGAAGATCTAACCGTTGGTCCGTACGCGCACGGTTTCGGGAGAACCGCCGAGGGGCTGCCGTTCGCCTTCCGCACGGTGCGCGCCACTCTCACCCTCGAGATCTATCGCGCCGACGCCGCGACCGAGGTGCCCGGCCCCGAGGATGTGGTGGCCGTGGTGGAAGCCGCGGTCACCGATATCGACCTCGGCGACGCACGCAGCGTGCGCGCCCTGGTGCACGATCTGGTCCCGACCGCACTGCCCGTGCGCGGGCAGCGGGGTGCGACCACCACGGTGCGCGCCTTGCTCGACCGGTTGAGCGCGGTCATCGAGGGCCGCTGACAGCCCGTGCCAGACTGTAGGAATCATCGGTTACTTACGACACATTCGAGGACGTAATGGCATTGCGACGCACGGTCTACGGCGCATTCGGAATCACGATGCTCGCGCTGACGATCGCCGCCTGCGACAGCGGACCCGACGAAGCCTCGGTGGCGGCCGCCCGCTCCTCGGCGTACGCGGCTCTGACCTCCTCCTCGGCGGCCGCGGCCACCAGCAGCGCCAACCGGCCACCCATCCCCACCTCCGCCGAGCTCGACACACAGATCAAACGCGCGCTGGATCCGTCGCTGCCCGACAGTGAACGCACCGACCTCATCGAGGACGGCGCCGCGTTCTCCGGCGCCATTCCCGATATGTACAAGGCACTGCACGACAATCCCCGCGCCGTCTACGGCGTGGTGGACCCGGTGTTCGACAATCACGACGGCACCCTGACCGCCACCATGCGCCTGGACAAGGACGGCAGTGGCGAGAACGTGCGCACCACGATCGTGCATTTCGTCGATCTCGACGGTAAGTGGAAGATCTCGCGCAACGATCTGTGCGGCATCCTGCGGTCGGCCGACTACCGCACCCCGGCCTGCGGCTGATCGCGGCATGCTCGAAGACCTCCTGCTGCGCTGGGGCCGGTTCGTCCATCGCCATCGCTATGTCGTGTTCGCTGTGTTCGTCCTGATCGTCGCGGTGTCCGGATTCCTCGGCCGAGATCTGGGTTCGCGGCTGACCCAGGGGGGCTGGTTCGACGAGCACAGCGAATCGGTGGTGGCCTCGAAACTCGCCGATCAGACCTTCGGCCGTGACACCGACGCCGACGTGATCGTGCTCTACACCGCTCCCGAGGGCCACACCGTCGACGATCCCCCCGTCCGTGACGCGATCACCACGGCACTGACCGATCTGCACGACCGCCATCCGCAGCGCATCAAGAAGATCGACAGTTACTTCGACGGTTCGATGATGGGCCAGTTCGCCGACGCCACGCGCACCCATGCCTTCGCCAGTATCGGGCTGCACGGTGCCGACACCGCCACGGTCGACAACTATCTCGCCATCGAAAAGGATCTGGGCGCAGGCGGTCCGGGCCGGGGGCCGGGCGGGACCACGGTGGAACTGGCCGGGCTGCAGCCGGTGGTCGAGGGCATCAACATCGGGATGCAGGACGACATCCACCGCGCCGAACTGATCGCGCTGCCGGTGGTGGCGATCCTGCTGTACTTCCTGTTCGGTGGGCTGATCGGTGCGCTGCTGCCGGTGCTGATCGGCGGGATGACGATTCTGGGCAGTCAAGGCATCATGCGCCTGCTGACCGGATACATCGAAGTCAACGTCTTCGCCAGTGCGGTGGTGACACTGGTCAGTCTCGGTCTGGCCATCGACTACGGATTGTTCGCCGTGACCCGCTTCCGGGAGGAACTGGCCGCGGGCCGCACCGTGGAGGAGGCCACCGCGCGGACCGTCGCCACGGCCGGGCGCACGGTGCTGTTCTCCGCGGCGATCATCGCGGTGAGCCTGGCGGCACTGTTCATCTACCCCAACGGGGTGCTGCGATCGGTGCCCTACGGCGGAATCAGTTCGGTGCTGCTGGCGGCGGTGCTGTCGGTGACCGCGCTGCCGGCGGCGCTGAGTATCGTGGGCCGGCGCATCGATATGTGGGGCTGGCACCGGTTCGCCGGTATCCGCAATGCCGAGCAGGTCGACCGGGGGTTCTTCGCCCGGCTGGCGGTGTTCGCGATGCGTCGTCCGGTGCGGGTGATCGTGCCGATCGTGGCCGGTCTGCTGTTCCTGTTGATCCCGTTCCGCAACATCGAATTCGGTGGCCTGTCGGAACGCTATCTGGCCGCGGACAATCCGGCCCGGGTGGCGCAGGAGAAGTTCGACTCGTTGTTTCCCGAATTCCGCACCGAACCACTGAAATTGGTGGTCGTGGGGGCGAATCCGCAACAGCTGTCCGACATCCGGTTCCAAGCCAATTTCGCCCCCGGGCTGACCGGCCCGTTCGAAGCGGCCGCACCGACCACCGACGGCATCAATGTGCTCTCGACGGGGCTGGTGCGCAAAGACGACGCGGACGCCGCCATCTCGTCGCTGCGCTCGATCCCGCATCCACCGGATGTGCGGGTGATGGTCGCGGGGGTCCCGGCGCTGGAGCGTGACGCCATCCACGGGCTGATCGGCGGATTGCCGCTGCTGGCGACGATCCTGGCGAGCGCGGCGCTGGTGCTGATGTACATCGCGTTCCGGTCGGTGGTGCTGGCGTTGAAGGCCGTGGTGATGAGCGCGCTGAGTCTCGGTGCGGCACTGGGCATTCTGACGTGGGTGTTCGTGGAGGGACACGGCGCCGGCCTGCTGGGATTCACACCGGGGCCGCTGATGTTCGCGGTGCTGGTCCTGATCGTGACGGTGCTGTTCGGATTGTCGACCGATTACGAGGTGTTCCTGCAGTCCCGGATGGCCGAGGCACGGGCCGGGGGCGCGCCACCACAGGAGGCCATCCGCTACGGCATCGCCCACACCGGCGGTGTGATCACCTCGGCGGCGGCGATTCTGATCGTGGTGACCGGCGCGTTCGGCTTCTCGGATCTGGTGCTGATGAAATACATCGCCTACGGGATGATCGCGGCACTGGTCCTCGACGCCACGGTCATCCGCATGCTGCTCACACCGGCGGTGCTGAAGCTGGTGTGGCGGTGAGCGCGCGTGGCGCGAACCGTGGTCCGGCGGCGGCGCGGGAGAACCGGGCGGCGTTGCTGATCGCACTGTGCGATCCGTCGTGGCACAGCGTGTCCTGATTCAGCGTGGTTCGGTCACCGGCGCGCGGCAACTCGACCGTCGAGCACCATACCGGCGCGACCGGGTGGCCCGACAGCCGGGAACGTCACCGTGGGGGCGTCGTGGCCGATCACCGCACCGCGGTGGCGAATTCGCGGGGCGGGCCGCTCAGCGACGAACGGGCAGGACCAGCTGGGCGCCGGTGGCCGGGTGGTCGATGACCTCCACCGGATGCCGGTAGACGCGGGTCAGGATCTCGGTGGTGAGGACCTCGCGGGGTGTTCCGGTCTCGGCGAGCCGTCCGAGGTCCAGAACGGCGACGCGATCGGCGTAGGCGGCGGCCAGGCCCAGATCGTGCAGGACCACCACCACCGCGGTGCCGGCCCGGGCCCGGTCCGCCGCCAGCCCCAGGACCTGCTCCTGGTGGCCGAGATCGAGTGCGGCGGTCGGCTCGTCGAGCAGCAGTGTCTCGGTGTCCTGGGCCAGCACCCGGGCCAGCGCGGCGCGGGCTCGTTCCCCGCCGGACAACGACGGGAACGGGCGCTCGGCCAGATGGGTGACGTCGGTGGCCGACATGGCCGCGGCGATCGCCTCGGCGTCGCCGTCCTCACGCACGGTGCGCGCCCAGGGGGCACGGCCCATCGTGACGACCTCGCGCACCGTGAACGGGAAGCCGACGGTGTGGTTCTGCGGAAGTACCGCACGCCGGCGCGCCATGTCGACCGGTGACCAGTGTGTGAGCGGCCGGCCGTCGAGCTCGACCGTGCCGCTGCCGGTTTCGAGTTCACCCGACAGCGCGGCGAGCAGCGTCGACTTACCCGCGCCGTTGGGGCCGACCAGCGCCAAGATCTGCCCGGCGACGACCTCGACGTCGACATCGTCGAGGATCGGCCGACCGCCACGGGAAACGCTCACACCACGGGCTCGCAGCGTCACCGTGCCCGCGGACACCGTGCGCGGAGTCCCGTGTGCGGGACGCAGTTTGCGGATGATCGCACGCATCGAACGGCCCTCGCTCATGCCCAGCCGCCCGAGCGGGCCCGGGTACGGCGCAGCAGCCAGAAGAAGAACGGCCCGCCGACCAGCGAGGTCAGCATGCCCAATGGCAGATCGGCGTTGTGCACGAGGGTGCGGGCACCGATATCGGCGGCCAGCAGCACGACCGCACCGAGGATCGCCGACAGCGGGATGAGGACCCGGTGTGCGGGACCGACGAGCATGCGCACCACATGCGGCACGATCAGTCCGACGAACAGGATGATGCCGGTGAACGCCACACCCGCGGTGGCCAGGATCGCCACGATCACGATCACGTTGCGCCGCAAGCGTTCCACGTCGACGCCGAGGTGACGCGCTGCCGATTCGCCCAGGGCCAGCAGATCCAGTCGCGGAGCCAGCAGTACCGCCGCGGCCACCCCGACCGCGGTCAGCGGCGCGACGATCGCCACGGCCTGCCAGGTGGCGCCGTTGAGGCTGCCCATCTGCCAGAACACGATCTGGTCGCGGGCCGCCGGGGACGCGGTGAACAGCAGATACGACATCACGCCACCGGCGAAGGCGTTGATCGCCACACCGGTCAGCACGAGGGTCACCGTTTCGGTGCGGCCCCGCGAGCGCGACAGCAGATACACCGCCAGGGTGGTGCCGAGCCCGGCCACGAACGCACCGGCGGCGACCGACCAGGCCGCGGCGAACGCCCCGCCCACGACGATCACCACACCGGCACCCACCGCCGCCCCCGCCGAGACACCGATGACGCCCGGTTCGGCCAGCGGGTTGGCGAACACTCCTTGTAGCAGCGCACCCGCGGTGGCCAGTGCGGCACCGACCAGGATCGCCAGCACCACGCGCGGGAAACGCACCTGCCACAGCGTCACCTCTCCGGCGGGATGATGCGGCATGGGTCCCCAGTCCAGGCCGATCCGGTGCAGCACGCTGCCGGTGACCTCGAGCGGTGTGGTGGGAACCTGCCCGACCGCGGCCGAGATCAGCGTCAGCACCACCAGCAGTGCGATGGATACGGCGAATACGAGCGTGATGCGTGACCATCGGCGCGGCGCGCGCACGGTCGGTGCGTCCGGCGCGGCCGACGATCCCGGAGCCCGCCCGGCACCATCGGAGCCGGCTCCGACCTGCTGTGCGGCAACGGTTTCGGTCGCACCGGCCGGGGCGGGTGCGGGTCGCCCGGCCGAATCCGGATCGCTCATGCCGGGCGGGTGCCGTAGACGGCGTCGGACAGCGCCGCGATCACGTGGCCGGTCTGTGGGCCGAAGCTGAGCAGGACGGCGTCGGACATGTCGACGATGCGGTGGTTGCGACCGGCGGGTGTCTGCGCGACACCGGGTACCTTCTCGAGGCCTTCGACGCCGCCGACGGATTTCAGGCCGTCCGTCATCACCACCAGCACATCGGGCGCCGCGGCGATCATGGACTCGCTGGTGATGGTGGTGAACGGCTCGGTGAGCCCGGCCGCGGTACCCGCATCGACGCCGCCGAGGGCGGTGGCCAGCGCGTCCGCGCCCGAGCCCGGTCCGGCGAGCATGGTGATGGCGCTACTGCGCAGATACACCGTCGCGATCTTCAGCGGTGGCGTGTGCCCGGGGACCGCCGCGGTGGCGGCGCTGATCTCGGAACTGGTGCGATCGGCCAGTTTCACGCCCTGCTCGTGTACGCCGAGTGCGTCGGCGACGGCCCGGATCTGCGGGACGACACCATCGAGGGTGCGACCCGGATCGAAGTAGACGACCGTGATGCCCAGTGCGCGCAACTGATCCCGCATGGTGGGGGTGGCGCTGGTGGTGTCGGTGAGAAAGACCGTGGGCCGCTGCACGGCCACCGCTTCGACATTGATGCTGCCGTTACCGCCGGCGACACTGGGCACATCGCGCACCGCCGGAAACGACGCCGAGGTCGACCGGCCGACGAGTTTCGATCCCAGGCCCAGCGCCCACACGATCTGCGTGAGAGTGCCCGACCGATCCACCGCCACGATCCGGTCGGCGGAGGTGACGGTGACGTCGGAGCCGTCGAAGGAGCGCACGGTGACCGGCAGCGCCGGAGCGGGTGCGGGCTCGATCGGTGCCGGGTCGAGATCGGCGACGGTCGCGGTGGCGGGGCCCTGCCCGTCACCGCCCGCGCCGCCGCCGCTGCCGCAGCCGGTACCGGCCGCGATGACCAGCACCGCGCCGAGCAGCGCGATCAGCCACCGGGCCGGTGTGGACGACGGCGCTGATGGGGCAGCGGCCTCGGGGAAGGACGCCGGGCGGGCACGGTCGAGACACCTCATGTAGGCAAGCCTAAGTGGTCGCGGGAACGGGGAGTCACCGGCCCGTGCGCGCCCACCGGGCCGCTCAGATGCCGCTGACATCGTCGAGGGCGGCGGCGATGGCGCGGGGCAGCTCGAGGGTTTCGGCGGCGAGCACGCCGGTGAGCTGACCGATGTCGCGGGCGCCGACGATCATGGAGGCCACGCACGGCCGGTCCCGGATCCAGGCTGCCGCGACCGCGAGTGGAGAGGTGCCCAATCCGTCGGCGGCCGTGACGACCGCGTCCACGACGCGGGTGGCGTGATCATCGAGCCGCTCGCGGATCTCGGCGGCGGTGGCCTCGTCGGCGCCACGGGAGTCGGCGGGCACGCCGTCGCGGTATTTACCGGTGAGGATGCCGCCGGCCAGCGGAGACGCCGCGATCATTCCGATGCCGTGGTGCGCGGAGGCGGGCACCAGTTCCCGTTCGGCACCACGCGCCAGCAGTGAATAGGGCGAGTAGGTGGCCACGATGGGCGCGGACGCGGCGAGGGTGGCCAATTGCCAGGCCGCGAGCCCGCGTGCCCCCGCGTAACGCACTTTGCCCGAGCGCACCGCGTATTCGAGGGTGGCCGCGATCTCGTCGAGGGGAGTGTGCCGGTCCCAGGCCGCGACACTCCAGATGTCGAGGTAGTCGGTGCCGAGTTCGGCCAGGGTGCGGTCGAGCTGGCGTACCAGGGTGCGCCGCGAGGCGTCCACACCCCACTGGATCCCGGCGGCCGGACCGCCGTCGGGATCGGTGACACCGGGCATCGGAACCAGTCCGGCGCAGCCGCTGATGACCAGGTCGTCGCGCGGGATCAGTTCGCCGACGAGTTCGCCGAGCATGCGCTGCGCGGCGCCGCCCTGATAGACCGGTGAGGTGTCGACGAGGGTGCCGCCGGCCTCCACGAAGGCCACCAGTTGCGCGGCCGCGTCCTCGGCGTCGGTTTCCCGCCCCCAGGTGTGGGTGGCCAGTCCCAGTCGCGATACACGCAGGCCGCTGCGCCCCACCGGCCGCTGTTCCATCACCGCACCACCACAGCTGTTGTCACGGTGTCCGAGCCTAGGGCCACAAGCGGTCCCGCAGACGGATACCGGTCACGAACCGCCGGAGATGCGAGGTGTGCCACAGTGTCGCCCGGCTGGGCCCCGAATGGCCCGCACCGCCGGACACGATTCCTCCGAGGGCGTAATACCTTGCACCACAGCCGATTACGGTCCGATGATCGGGCCCGCGCGGCCGGTGCGCGCGTGATGGGGACAGCGCTTCGGGTGCCATCGCCTAGTCTGGGTGCCATGACGGTGATCCTGTTGCGGCACGGGGTGTCGACCTCCAATACCGCACACACCCTCGCCGGTCGAAGTCCTGGCGTCGATCTCACCGAACGCGGCAGTGACCAGGCCCTGGCGGTGGCAGAACGCCTGTCGCCGTTACCGATCGAGCACATCGTGCATTCACCGCTGCTGCGCTGTACGCGCACGGTGTCGCCGCTGGCCGACAAGCTCGGCGTCGAACCCGAACCCGATGAGCGCCTGCTCGAGGTGGACTACGGCGATTGGACCGGGCGCGCGCTGTCCGACCTGGTGAAAGAGCCGTTGTGGAAGACCGTGCAGGGCCACGCCTCGGGGGCGGTGTTCCCCGGCGGTGAGGGGCTGGCGCAGGTGCAGTTCCGGGCGGTGTCGGCGGTGCGCGCCATCGATGCCGAACTGGCGGCACGCCACGAGCGCGATGTGCTGTGGGTGGCGTGCACACATGGAGACGTGATCAAGTCGCTGCTGGCCGACGCCTTCGGAATCCATCTCGACGGTTTCCAGCGCATCGTGGTCGAGCCGGCCTCGATCAGTGTCGTGCGCTACACCCCGGTGGGGCCGTCGGTGTGGCGGGTCAACGACACCGGATCGGATCTGTCGGCGCTGGCCGCGGCGCGGCAGCAGTCCCAACGGGCCGGGCCCGTCCCGGGCGGTGAGGTGGATGCCGCACCGAGGGCGGATAATGGGAATATTGCGAATCCCTCCGATACGGGGAGTCGTGATCAGTGATGCAGTCGGTTTCAGGAGGTGCAGATGGCCCGAGCAATCCATGTGTTTCGCACCCCCGACCGTTTCGTTGCCGGAACCGTCGGTGAACCAGGAGATCGCGCCTTCTATCTGCAGGCCGTGCAGGAACCCCGCGTGGTGAGTGTGCTGTTGGAGAAGCAGCAGGTGAAGGTGCTCGCCGATCGGATGGGTCTGTTGCTGGACGAGGTGGCTCGCCGCTTCGGCGCGAGTGTGCCACCGCAGGCCGAGGATGTCTCCGACACCGATCCGCTGCAGATGCCGATCGATACCGAGTTCCGGGTCGGCACAATGGGTTTGGGCTGGGACGCCGATGCCGGTGCGGTGGTGGTGGAGTTACTGGCCATCACCGAGACCGAGGTGGACGAATCGGTGGTGCTCGACGACACCGAGGAAGGGCCCGACGCGGTGCGGGTGTTCCTCACCCCGGAGCAGGCTCGCGAGTTCGCGCTGCGCTCGACGAAGGTGATCGCGGCGGGCCGCCCGCCGTGCCCGCTGTGCGGGGAACCGCTGTCGCCCAACGGACACATGTGTGTGCGCACCAACGGCTACAAGCGCGGCGACATCTTCGGCGCGACCGACCTCGAAGAGGACTGAGGCCCGGTGACCACGAGCACGGCGGCCGCGGACGAAGGTGCGGCCCGCGACGGCCTGTGCACCGGTGAGTTGTCGATCATCGGGCGGGTGACGACCGCCAGCAATCTCACACTGGTCTGCGAGATCCGATCCGACGACGCGGGTGAGCCGCTGCGCGTGGTCTACAAACCGGTGCGCGGGGAGCGGCCGCTGTGGGATTTCCCGGACGGCACCCTGGCCGGGCGCGAGGTCGCCTCGTACCTGGTGTCCGAGGCGCTGGGGTGGACGGTGATCCCGGAGACCATCTTGCGTGAGGGCCCCTTGGGGCCGGGCATGGTGCAGCGCTGGATCGACACCGTCGACGCCCATCCCGACGACGAGGAGGCCGACCACCTCGATCTGGTGGATCTGGTGCCCGTGGGCGCGGTGCCGGACGGTTTCCGCGAGGTCCTGCGCGCGGTGGACGGCACCGGTACGCGAGTGTCGCTGGTACATGCCGATGATCCGCGGCTGCGCCGGATGGCGGTACTGGATGTGCTGCTCAACAATGCCGACCGCAAGGGTGGGCATGCGCTCGAGGGCGTCGACGGCGGCGTGTACGGCGTCGATCACGGCATCTGCCTGCACAGTGAGCCCAAGTTACGGACGGTGCTGTGGGGCTGGGCGGGTGAGCCGGTCGCGGCGGAGCTGCTCACCGATATCGCCGCGTTCGCCGAACGGCTGCCGGGTGCGGTGAGCACGGCGCTGGCCGAGCACATCACCGACACCGAGATCGAGGCGCTGGGCGCGCGGGCCCGGGATCTGCTCGACGATCCGGTGCTGCCGCAACCGATCAGCTCACGTCCGATTCCGTGGCCGGCGTTCTGATCCGGCACCCGCGGGTGCGGCGAGCGAATTCGGCGTTCACCGCGCACAAGGGTTGACGCCGTCCCCTGCCCGGCCTCGATCGAGGTCGGATGCGGTGTCTGTGCGGGCTCACGGGGCTCGCTGTGCGGGGGCGGCGCTTGCGGTGGCCGTGCACACCCTTACCCTCGAATCATGCAGTCCTGGTCCGAAATCTCCGTTCCCGCCGTCCCCGGATCCGGACCGCCGTTGCGGTTGTTCGATACCGCCGACCGGCAGGTGCGCCCGGTGACCCCCGGCCCGACGGCCACCATGTACGTCTGCGGCATCACACCCTACGACGCCACCCATCTCGGTCATGCCGCGACGTACCTGGCCTTCGATCTGGTCAATCGCGTGTTGCGCGACGCCGGTCACCAGGTGCACTACGTGCAGAACGTCACCGATGTCGACGATCCGCTGTTCGAGCGGGCCGAACGTGACGGCGTGGACTGGCGGGCCCTGGGCACCGGGGAGATCGAGTTGTTCCGTGAGGACATGACGCAGTTGCGGGTGCTGCCGCCGCGCGACTACATCGGCGCGATCGAATCGGTCGGCGAGGTCGTGGAGCTGGTGGACAAGCTGCTGGCCTCGGGGGCGGCCTATGTCGTCGACGATGCCGAGTTCCCCGACATCTATTTCCGGCACGATGCCACCGATCAGTTCGGATACGAGTCCGGTTACGACCGCGCGACGATGGAACAGCTGTTCGCCGAGCGCGGCGGCGACCCGGAGCGGCCGGGCAAGCGCGATCCGATCGATGCGCTGCTGTGGCGGGCACACCGCCCCGGCGAGCCCTCGTGGACGGCGCCGTTCGGTACGGGCCGTCCGGGCTGGCACATCGAGTGCGCGGCGATCGCGTTGAACCGGCTGGGCCCGGAGTTCGACATCCAGGGCGGCGGCAGCGACCTGATCTATCCGCATCACGAGTATTCCGCGGCACATGCCGAGGCGGTGGTGTCGCATCGCCGGTTCGCGCGGCACTACGTGCACGCGGGACTGATCGGTTTGGACGGGGAGAAGATGTCCAAGTCGCGCGGGAATCTGGTGTTCGTCTCGAAGCTGCGGCGTGCGGGCGTGGATCCGGCCGCGATCCGGCTGGGACTGTTCGCCGGGCACTACCGCACGGATCGGCAGTGGTCGGACGCGTCACTCGAGGAGGCACAAGCGCGACTGGCGCGCTGGCGGCAGGCGGCGGCGCTGGGCGCGGGGCCGTCGGCCGAGGATGTGGTGGCGCGGTTGCGCCGGCATCTGGCCGATGATCTGGATACGCCGAAAGCTCTTGCGGCCGTGGACAGCTGGGTGAGCCAGGCCCTGGAATACGGTGGCCCGGACGAGTCGGCTCCCGCTCTGGTGAGCCAGGCGGTCGACGCGCTGCTCGGTGTTCGGCTCTGAGGGCGATCCACCCGCTCATGTGGTGCCGGTAGGTCCTCGACCCACCGGCACCACGTGTCACCGCCCGTGTGGTTCAGCCACGGCGGTCGGCCACCGCCCACGCGCTCACTGCCACCGCGGTCGAGACCACGGCGACCGAGGGCCAGGCGCCGATCTTCTTGGCCAGTGGATGCGAGGCACCCATCGCGCCCACCGACAGCCCGGTCAGTGCGGCGGCACCGGCCGTGCCGGCGGCCCGCCGCCAGCGCGGTACCGCAGCCGCGGTCGCGGCGGCGAATACGACGCCACCGAGCTGACGCTGCCCGGTGGCCTGCGCGAGCGCGAATCCGCCGAGCAGCCCGCCGGCGGCCAGCGCCGATGTCGGTACCGAAGAAATTCCGGCCATGGTCACAAACCTCCAACACACATCGCCCCGGGACGGGGATTTCGATCGGCCGGGCGACCGCACGGCGGCGGGACCGGCCAGCCACCATTGTCCGCGACCCGTTTTCGTTCCGGTCGTCGCTGCTTTCCGGATGTGCCGCAGGCCACAAGTCTTTGACGCGTCGAAAGACTTGATGATTAGTTGTGTCGAGATGCAACAAGGAGGTTGTCGGTGTCGCCATTTCCGGGTTCGGACCGAATTCGCGCCGTTCGCGGCGGATTCCAGGCGGGGGGCGCGCTGCTGTCGGCAGTGCGCAAGGATCCCCGCATCGCACGAGATCTCGTTTCCGGCCTGATAGCGGCGCGAAGGCAGCAAGCCCAAAGCCCGGCCGCCCCCACCGCAGCGACGCCCGCCGATGACCACACGCCGCCCGCGGGCCTGGCCGACTACATCAAGTCCGCGCACGCGCGCCGCACGATCGCGGCGCCGCCGGAAACGGTGTGCGCGTATCTGTCGGATCTGAGCCGGCTGGCGGACTGGTTCAGCATGCACGCGGGATGGCGCGGGCAGGCACCGGGCGCGGCGCGTACCGGCCTGAGCTTCACCCAGCAGGCGATGGTGATGGGCATTCCGGCCGAACTGCATTGGACGGTCGCGGCGGTCGACGACGCCGGCTTCGAGCTGCGCGGCGAGGGCCCGCAGGGCGTGCGGCTGGCGTACTGGCTCACCGTGACCGGTTCGGGTGAGCAGTCGACGGTGTATTTCGATGCCGGACTGGGTGGTCCGCCGGTGGAGGGCCCGCTGGGCGCGTCGGTGTCGCGCAGTCTGGGCGAGGCGCTGGATCAGTCGCTGGCGAAACTGCCCGACGCGATCGCCGCGGCGGGACCACTGCGCCGCGCGGCCCAGCCGATCCTGCACTCCGCCTCGGGCACCGAGATCGATCCACGCACGCCCGTGCTGATCGGTGCCGGGCAGATCACCCGGCGCACTCCCGATCCCGGCTACGGCGATCCGGCATCGCTGGCGGTGACGGCGCTGCAGCGCGCAGCGGTCGATTCCGGTGCCGGTGAGCAGCTGCTGAAGCAGGCGGACGCCGTCTTCGCGGTGGCGTGCACCTCCTGGCAGTACCGGGACATGGCCGCGGTGGTGGCACAACGGCTGGGTATCGACGACGTGCAGACCGCGCAGTCGAGCCCGTTCGGCGGCGACGGTGGACAGCTGGTCGTCAACGAGGCCGCCGCGGCGATCGCCGCCGGCGACTACGACATGGTGCTGGTGACCGGCGCCGAGGCCGGTGCCACGCAGGCCGCCGCGCAACGCGCGGGCGTCGACTTGGCGTGGCCGCACCAAGGTTCGGAGGTCGCGCCGACACGATCGATCGGCATCGACAAGGCCGCCAACAACGATGCCGAGACCGCGGCCGGTCTGCTGGCGCCGATCAACATGTACGCATTGCTGGAGTCGGCGAACCGGCACCGGCTCGGTCTCGGCCGCGATGAGCACGCCGCGGCCGTGGCGCGGTTGTGGTCGCGGCTGTCGGCGGTAGCGGCGGGCAATGAATACGCGTGGCAGCCCGAGCAATTGGACGCCGATCGGATCGCGTCGGTGGGGCCGGACAATCGCATGGTCTCGACCCCGTACACGAAACTCGAGTGCGCGAATCTGACCGTCGACATGGCCAGCGGCATCGTGATGTGCAGCGCCGCGGCCGCGCAGGAGGCCGGCATCGCGCAGGACAAGTGGGTTTTCATCCACGCCGGTGCTTCCGGGCACGACGAGTGGTTCACCAGCGAACGCGCCGAGCTGGCCGCCTCACCGGCGATCGCGACGCTGGGGCGAGCGGTCCTCGAGCACACCGGAATCGACGCCGAAGCACTCACCCACATCGACCTGTACGCGTGTTTCCCGGTGGCGGTGCAGATCGCCGCCCGCGAACTGGGGTTGCCGATCGACGACCCCGAGCGCCCGCTGTCGGTGACCGGGGGGCTGACCTTCGGTGGCGGACCCGGCAACAACTACGGCGGGCACGCGGTGGCCACGATGGTGCGGCGGTTGCGGGCGGAGCCGGGAACCTACGGGCTGGCCAGTTCCCTGGGCTGGTATGTCACCAAGCACGCGCTGGGAGTGTATTCCTCGCTACCGCCGGCGCAGCCGTATCGGCATCTGCGCCCGATCGTCGACAACCCACCGGCTCGCCCGGCGCGCAGCGACTACGACGGCCCGGCAGTGGTGGAGGCCTACACCGTGCCCTACGGCCGCGACGGCGAACCGGAGTCGGCGGTGCTGAGCCTGATCGAACCGAAGGGCGCCCGCATTCTGCTGCGCACCACCGATTCCGAGCTCATCGGACAGCTGATCGGCGACGATCTGCTGGGGTTGCCGGTGACGGTGTCACAGGGATCGATCCGGGTCGAGGACCGCGAACGCGCGGAGCTCGCCGCACCGCCCGCCCCGCCGGTGCTGGTGGAGCGGCGCGGCCCGGTCACGATCATCACCCTGAACCGGCCGCAGGTGCGCAACGCGGTGAACATGGCGGCCGCACTGGGGCTCGAGCGGGCGCTGGACGCCTATGAGGCCGACCCGTGCGCGCAGGTCGCGATCATCACCGGAGCGGGCGGATATTTCTGCGCCGGAATGGATCTCAAGGCCGCCGCGCGCGGGGAGACCCCGATCACCGAGCGGCGCGGCCCGCTGGGCATCACCGCGCAACCACCGGTGAAGCCGTTGATCGCGGCGGTCGAGGGGCCCGCTCTGGCCGGTGGATGTGAGCTGGCGCTGTCCGCGGATCTCGTAGTGGCGGCCAAGGATTCGACGTTCGGCATCCCGGAGGTCAAACGCGGGCTGGTCGCGGTCGGCGGCGGTGTGCTGCGGCTGGCGCAGCGGCTGCCCCGGGCGGTGGCGATGGAGCTGGCGTTGACCGGCGACCCGATCAGCGCGGACCGCGCGGCGGCGCTGGGTCTGGTCAACGAGGTCACCGAGTCCGGTAACGCACTGGCCGCGGCGCTGGAGCTGGCGCAGCGGATCGCGGTGAACGCACCGTTGAGTCTGGCCGCGAGTAAACGGATCATCGACGAATCACCGGACTGGCCGACCGATATCGCGTTCACCCGGCAACTCGAGGTGGCGGCGCCGGCGTTGTCGTCGGAGGATGCCGGCGAGGGGGTGCTGGCCTTCACCCAGAAGCGCGCGGCGGTGTGGAAAGGCCGCTGAACCGGCTCGCGCACATCGGTAGGGTCGTCGACATGGGCATCGAGGACACCTCCGATTCGTTCGCCACGGCGTTGGTGCTCGGTGGCGGCGGCCCGGTCGGGATCGCATGGATGGCTGGGCTGATCGTCGGATTACGCGCTGCCGGAATCGATCCCGCCCGCGCCGAACGTATCGTCGGAACGTCGGCGGGCTCGGTCGTGGGCGCCGCGCTGACCGGCGGCGGGGATCTGGAATCGCTGGGTCGGCCCCGGCCGCCGTCGGCCGAAACACCGCCGCCGGATACGCAATGCCTCTCGGAGGTCCTGGCATTGCGCCGCGCCGGGGGCGATGCGCGCCAGATGCGCCGCCGGATAGGTGCGCTCGCCGTGGCTGCCGACACCGTCGAGCCGGATGTTCACATCGAGCGGATCGCGGCACTGACCGGAGTGAGCGCCTGGCCCGATGCCGATCTGTGGGTCACCGCGGTCGACATCGGCACCGGGGAGCTGCGGGTGTGGACCCGGACCGGCGAGGCGACGCTGCCGCAGGCGCTGGCGTCGAGTACGTCCGTGCCAGGCATATTCCCGCCGATCCCGATCGCCGGGTCGATCTTCGTCGACGGCGGGATGCGTTCGGCGCTCAACGCCGATCTGGCGGCGGGTGCGCGGACCGTGGTGATCCTGGAGCCGTTGGCGCACATGATGCCACGCACGCGCGCCGACCGCGCACACGGTGCGGGCCGGGAGATCTCGATCGTTCCCGACGCCGAGGCGGTGGCAGCGTTCGGTGGCAACGTGTTCGCACCCGACGCCGTGGCTCCGGCCTACGCGGCGGGTGTGCGCCAATCCGTCACGGCGGCAACTCGTCTGGCCGACGGCGGGCTCGGCGCCTGAGCGCGGGCTCTCAACCGCGCAGCAGCGGGTCGAGCCGGTTGGCGAGTGCGGTGTATTCCGCGAGCCAGCCGCTGCCGGCCGCTATTTCGCACAGCGCTCCGGTGGGGGCGAACAGGAACGACAGGTCGGCCACCGCACCGAGATCGCCGCGCCGCACGCGTGCGGCGTGTGCGGTGAGGTCGCGGATCAGTTCGTCCGTGTCGCGGTAGCGGCGTTGCCACTCGAGGTCCTGCGGCCCCGATCCGGCGATCGCCAGGACGCGGTCGAGGATGGTGGCGATCTGCTCGGTCCGGGTCCCGGTGGTCATCAGCTGCCGACGGCGCCGAGGCCGTGCTGGGGCAGTTCGGGCAGTGCGGTGCGATAGAGCCATCCGTCCCACAGATCGCGCAGCGACACCGGGCTGTAGTGCCCGGCCAGGTCGGCGAAGTCCTCGGTGGTGACACTGCCGTGGCGGTGCCGCGCGGTCCAGTCGCGCAGCAGGGTGAAGAACGCGTCGTCGCCCAGACGCAGCCGCAGCGCGTGCAGGGTGAGCGCGCCACGTTTGTAGACGCGATCGTCGAACATCGACTCCGGGCCGGGATCGCCCACGACGATGTCCTGGGGAGCACGGGCGAGGTTCTGGCGCGCCGCGCGCGCCTGCTGGTCGGTGCTGGGGCCGCCGCTGGCCTGCGACCAGATCCATTCGGCGTAGCAGGCGAATCCTTCGTGCAGCCAGATGTCACGCCACTGCCGCACGGTGAGACTGTTGCCGAACCACTGGTGGGCCAGTTCGTGGGCGATGAGCCGTTCGGCGCCGCGCTGCCCGTCGCAGTGATTGGCGCCGAAGATCGACAAGCCCTGTGCCTCGAGCGGGATCTCGAGTTCGTCGTCGGTGACCACGACCGTGTAACCCTGGAACGGGTACGGCCCGAAGCGGCGCTGGAATTCGGCCATCATCTGCGGCTGGCGGGCGAAATCGTGGTCGAAGCGCCGGCGCAGCCGTGGCGGCAGCACCGCGGTCATCGGCACTTTGACCCCGCGCCCGGTGTCGATGCGGTGCGAACGGTAGGGCCCGATCTGAACGGTCGCCAGATAACTGGCCATCGGTTCGGATTGTTCGTAGACCCAGGTGGTCTGGCTGGCCTTGACGGTGCGTTCGGTGAGCACCCCGTTGGCGACCGCGTGATACGGCGAGTCGGTGGTGATCGACATGCGGTAGCTGGCTTTGGAACTGGGGTGGTCGTCGCAGGGGAACCAGGATGCGGCGCCGTTGGGCTGGCCGGCCACCAGCATGCCGTCGGTGAGTTCCTCCCAGCCGACCTCACCCCAGGGCCCGCGCACGGGACGAGGGGTGCCGCTGTAGTGCACCACGATCGACAACACCCCGCCGGCGGGGATCGGCCGGGCCGGAGTGACGGTCAGCTTGCCGCGAGAGTGGGTGTACTTGCCGGGTTTGGCGCCGTTGACGAATACCTTGGCCACCGTCAGCGCCGGTGACAGATCCAGGGCGAAGCGCGGCTGGACCGCGGTGGTGATCGCGGTGACGGTGGCCCGCCCGGACAACCGGTTGGCCGCTACCTTGTACACCAGCTCCAGTTCGTAGCGCGACACCCGATAGCCGCGATTGCCGTTCTGTGGCAGGTAGTCATCGATCGCCGTCATGTCACCACCCTTCCCCGTCTTCACCGCCGACCCACTACCCTTCTCACTTCCCGCCGTGGCCCGAATCCTGCCATGGCGCAATCGGATTGCCTTGCCAGCGCGTGGAAGGCGGCACCGTGTCACCACGCATCACCAGCGACGCCGGCCCCACGGTGGCGCCGGCGCCGACGCGGGCGGCGGGCAACGCCACACAGTGCGGGCCCAGTGTCGCACCGGCTTCCAGGACCACGGTGTCCATCGACATGATCCGATCATGGAACAGATGGGTCTGCACGACGCATCCGCGTTCCACGGTCGCCCCGTCGCCCAGGCTCACCAGATCGGCTTCCGGCAGCCAGTACGACTCGCACCACACCCCGCGCCCGATGCGCGCACCGAGCCCGCGCAGCCAGACGTTCATCACCGCGGTGCCGGTGGCCGCGCGCGCGAACCACGGTGCGGCAACGGTTTCCACGAACGCGTCACATACTTCGTTGCGCCACACGAACGAACTCCACAGCGGATGCTCCACCGCGCCGATCCGCCCGACGATCAACCATTTCGCCGCCACCGCCAGCGCACCGGCCACCGCGCCCGCGATCAGCAACACCACACCCGAGCACAGCGCGGCCAGCCAGTAGCCGGGACCCGACGCCAGCCACGCCAGCGCGAACAGCACCGCCAGCCCGATGCCGAAGGTGAGCACGACCGGGATCAGCCGGCAGGTTTCGACCAGGGCGCGTGCGAGTTTGAGCCGCAGCGGGGGATCGAAGGTGCGGCTGGTGTCGGAGTCGCCGGCGGTCCGCCGCAACCGCACCGGCGGGCTGCCCAGCCACGACGAGCCGGCCTTCGCCTTCTCCGGAGCCGCCGACAACACCGCCACCAAACCGTTCTTCGGCACCCGCCGTCCGGGTGCGGTCATTCCGGAGTTACCCAGAAATGCCCGCTTTCCCACCTTGGCGCCGCCGATGTGCATCCAGCCACCGCCCAGTTCGTATCCGGCGACCATGGTGTCGTCGGCCAGGAACGCCCCGTCGGCGACTTTCGTGAACTTCGGCAGCAGCAGCACCGTGGAGGCTTCGACGTTCTTGCCGACGCTGGCGCCGAGCAGTCGCAACCAGATCGGGGTGAGCAGGCTGGCATACAGCGGGAACAGGAATGTGCGCGCGGAGTCGGTGAGCCGTTCGGTGGCCCATGCCTGCCAGCCGACGCGGCTGCGCACCGGGTGATATCCCTCGGCCAGTCCGATCGACAGCACCCGGATGGATACGACGGTCACCGCGGCGAACACCGCGAGCACGATCAGCGCGGCGACCGGCAGCATCGCCATGGCGTGCCCGAGCGCACCGGGCAGGGTAGTCTCCGCGCGCACCCACCAGGCCAGCAGCAGACCACCGGCGGCCAGGGCCAGCACCGGCAGCGCGGCCAGCAGCAACGAGGTCACGCCGAAGACGAGCACCCACGACATTGCGCGCGGCGGGGTGGCGGCGGGCCAGCGGTGTTCGGCGGGGCCGATCTTCACCGCGGGCGATCCGGCCCACGATTGGCCGGCCTTCACCTTGCCGAAGACCGCCGATCCGGGTTCGACGACGGCGTTGCGGCCGATCACCGCACCGGGCAGCAGGGTCGAGCGGGAGCCCACGACCGCACCGGATCCGATGCGGATCTCACCGATGTGCACGAGGTCGCCGTCGATCCAGTAACCGGCGAGATCCACTTCGGGTTCGACGCTGCAGCCGTCGCCGAGTTCCAGCATGCCGGTCACCGGGGGCAGGGTGTGCAGGTCGACGCCGCGGCCGATCGTGGCACCGAGCGCGCGAGCGAACGGCACCATCCACGGCGCGCCCGACAGGTTCTCCGCGCCCGCGGCTTCGGCGAGCCGGACCGCGGTCCACAGTCGCAGATGTACCGCTCCACCGCGCGGGTAGGTGCCCGGGTGGATGTCGTGCAACAGGATCCGGGCACCGCCCACGGCGATCGCCATCCGCCCGGGCGGGGAGATGAACAGCACGAATCCGGCCAGCGCCCACCACCACGACAGGCCCGGCATCCATGGCAGCGCGCCGAATCGGGAGGCGATATTGGTGATCACGCCCAGCCAGGTCAGCCACTGCAGTCCGGTGAGAGTGGTCAGCGGCACCGATGCCAGCACCTGGAACCATTGCGCGAGTCGCGGTGTGGGCGTCACGATCCGCTCGGGTGTCTGTTCGGCGGGGGCGGTGGCGTCGATCAGCTCGGCCAGCGCGCCCAGCCGCGGGTGATCGTAGAGGTCGGCGACGGTGATCCGCGGTACCCGTTCGCGCAGCGCGGTGACCAGTTGCGCGGCCGACAGCGATCCGCCGCCGAGGTCGAAGAAGTCCGCGTCCGGCCCGCTCACCTCGGCACCGAGTACCGAATTCCACAGTCCCGCAAGCCAATACTCGGTGCCCTCGAGATCGGCACCGGAGTCGGCGCCGCTGTCGGGCAACGGCCAGGGCAGGGCGCCACGGTCGACTTTTCCGGAAGTGCGTACCGGGAGTTCGTCGAGGACCGCCAGCCGCGGCACCAGCGCGGCCGGTAGCCGTCCGGCGAGCAGTTCGCGGGCGCGGGCGACATCGAATTCGTCGTCGCTGCTGGACAGATAGCCGATCAGTACCGGGGTGCCCGCGGCGGTGGTACGCACCGCCGCCGCGGCGGCGGTGACTCCGGGCAGATTCTGCAGTGCCGCATCGAGTTCGCCGAGTTCGATGCGGCGCCCGCCGACCTTGACCTGGTCGTCGGCGCGGCCCAGGAAGATCAGTCCGGCGGGATCGTTGCGTACCAGGTCACCGGACCGGTAGGCGCGCCGCCAGCCCAGCGTCGGCATCGGCGCGTACTTCTCGGCGTCCTTGGCGGGGTCCAGGTAGCGGGCCAGCCCCACACCGCCGATGACCAGTTCTCCCGATTCGCCGTCGGCGACCGGCTGCCCGTCGGGGTCGACGACGGCCAGATCCCAGCCGTCGAGCGGCAGGCCGATCCGCACGGGTGGTTCGCCGGTCAGTTGTGCCGCGCAGGCCACCACGGTCGCCTCGGTGGGGCCGTAGGTGTTCCACACCTCGCGTTCGCCGGTGCCGGCCAGGCGCTCGGCCAGCTCCGGCGGGACCGCTTCACCGCCGAAGATCAGCAGTCGCACCGCGTCGAGGGCTTCGGGCGGCCACATCGCGGCCAGGGTCGGCACGGTCGACACGATGCTGATTCCGCGGCGCACCAGCCACGGCCCGAGATCCATTCCGCTGCGCACCAGCGCACGCGGGGCCGGCACGAGGCAGGCGCCGTGCCGCCAGGCCAGCCACATCTCCTCGCAGGAGGCGTCGAAGGCCACCGACAGCCCGGCCAGCACCCGGTCCCCGGGACCGATCGGCGTGTCCTGCAGGAACAGTCGCGCTTCGGCATCGACGAACGCCGCGGCATTGCGGTGGGTGACCGCGACACCTTTGGGAGTGCCGGTGGAGCCGGAGGTGAAGATGATCCACGCGTCGTCGTCCTCGTCGGGGACCACGCGGTCATCGGCGTCGAGCGCCGCCGCGGATTCGGCGCCCGAGCCGTCGCCGCGCCCGGTGACGGCGGTGATGGCCGCGGCGCCGGCGACGGCGGCGACCGCGGCCTCTCCGAAGACCAGTTCGGCGCGTTCGTCGGGATCGTCCGCGTCGACGGGGACATAGGCGGCACCGGCGTGCAACACCGCGAGGATGGTCACGTACAGGCGCGCGGTTCCCGAGGGGATCCGGACGCCGACCCGATCACCGCGGCCGATCCCGGCGGCCCGCAATTCGGTGACGGCGGTGTCGATCTCGTCGAGCAGTTCCCGGTAGGTCAGCACCTGGCTGCCGTCGTCGAGTGCGGCGGCGTCGGGGTAGGCGTGGGCGGTGTCGGCGAGAATGTCGACGAGCGTTCGCGGCGGTGCGGCCGTGCCCGAGCGCAGCAGCGGCGAGACGCTGCCCGTCCGCCCGGCCCCGTCCACCACCTGCGATGCCACGGGCGACCGATTCGATGCTGCCGCATCCGACTGCGAATCGACGATCACGTTCTTGCCTGCCTCTCCCACACCCGCTGATCCGACGTTCGGTTGTCTCACACTCGGGTTACCGTTGAGCGAACTCCAGCTGTCCGGCGGGTCCGCGCGCCCGATTGCACGCGGGCGCCATCCTCGCCCGGTCGGCCCGCACTATTGTCCCAGCGCACGACGGTGCCCGCCGCCGCGGGTGCGGTCGGCGTGTTCGCCCGATGTATGCCTGGCCGGGACCGATCCCGGATACCGGACCCCGTCGGGTCAGCTGTCGACGTGGACGTGCGGGCGCTGATGGGGGTCGGAGACGGCCCGGCGCAGGATCTCACGGGTCACCGGCGCGACCTCACCCTCGCCGACGAACAGGAATTTCAGCAGGTTCAGGATCGGATTGCCTTCGGTCCATTCGAAGTACACGTGCGGGTTCATGCCGGTGCGGTCGCGGATGGCGAGCAGGATGGCCGCGATCGAGTTGGGCACCGCGGCGGCTTCGACCGACAGGATCTTGTAGCAGTCGACTTCGACGGCGCCCACGTGCAGCGAGGTGGAGAACTCCGAGGCGTCCTTGACGATCACTTCGAGGAACAGGACGGGGTCCTTGGCCGGAATGTGGCTCTCGACCCGCTGTACGGCTTCCTTCTGCCGGTATTCGTCGGGTGCGCGGTCCTCGACCCCGTCGAGGTCGTGGGTGACGATGCGAATGGTGCCCGAGGCCGCGATCGTGTCGATGAGCCAGGCGGCGCGTTCGTCGAAATCGACCTCTATCGCCCGCAGTTCGAAGGCTCGCCGCGCCCGCGACACGAACGACACCACCATGATCGCGATGATGAACAGCGACGCCAGCTGCACCCCTTCGGGCCGCTCGATGACGTTGGCGATGGTGGTGTAGACGAACACCGCGGCCACCACCCCGAAGCCGATGGCCTTGTCGCGCTGATGTTTGCGGACCGCCGACAGGGTGACCGCGGCCGCGGCGGAGGTGATCAGCACCAGCACGCCGGTGGCGTACGCGCCGCCCTGGGCGTCGACGTCGGCGTCGAAATACCAGGTGATGCCGAAGGCGATCACCGCGAACACCAGCACCAGCGGCCGGGTGGCGCGCGCCCATTCCGGCGCCATACCGTAGCGCGGCAGATATCGCGGCACCAGATTGAGCAGTCCGGCCATGGCCGAGGCGCCGGCGAACCACAGGATCGCGATGGTGGAGATGTCGTAGACGGTGCCGAATCCGTTGCCCAGATACTGGTGGGCGAGATAGGCCAGCGCCCGGCCGTTGGCCGAACCGCCGGATTCGAATTCGTGCTCCGGGATGAGCACGACGGTGATGAAGCTGGTGACGATCAGGAACCCGCTCATGATCAGCGCGGCGGTGGTGAGCAGTTTGCGCGCGCCGGCGATGCGGCGGACCGGCCGTTCCTCGGTATCGCCGGATCCGCCCTTGATCTGCGGCATCACCGCGACACCGGTCTCGAATCCCGACAGTCCCAGCGCGAGTTTCGGGAACACCAGCAGTGAGATGCCGATCATGGCGAACACGCTGCCGTGCTGGGCGGTCATCGCATGCCCCCAGTCCACGACCAGATGTGTCGCGGTGGCCACCTTCCACAGCCCGACGACCGCGACCACGAGATTCAATGCCAGATAGACCCCGACCAACGCGATCGCGATCCGGATGGCCTCGGCGAATCCCTTGAGGAAGATCGCGGCCAGCAGGGCCAGCAGGCCCAGGGTGATGGCGGTGGCATGGCCGTGCAGCGCATGCGGGACGAACGGGTTCTCGACGATGTGCGCGGCGCCGTCGGCGGCCGACAGGGTCATGGTGATGACGAAGTCGGTGGCCGCGAATCCCAGCAGGACCAGGATGAACAGTTTGCCCGTCCAGCGCGGCAGGATATCGGCGAACATGGCCAATGATCCACCGCCGTGCGGGGATTCACGCGCCACCCGCCGGTAGACCGGCAGCGCGCCCAGCAATGTCAGCGCCACCAGCACCAGTGTCGCCAGCGGGGACAGCACACCTGCGGCCAGAGCGGCGATGCCGGGTTGATAGCCGAGGGTGGAGAAATAGTCGACACCGGTCAGGCACATGACCTGCCACCAGGATCGCTGATGGTGTTCCTCGGCCTGTTTGACCATCGGGCCCGGATGCCGGGAGTACCGGTCCTCGTCGGCACCCTGCAGCCACCATTGCGTGAACGCCGAACGGTGTCGTCCGGTCGCTGTGGTGGTCACGTCGTCCCCCTCGGGAGCTCATATCCGGACTGCCCGGAGTCCGGCACTATCGGGGTCAATGTACGTGGGCGGGCGATCAGCGCTCGCGCACCGGATACGCCGCGCCGCAGCGGAAGCGGCAATTCGGACGCTGTTTCCGGCAAATACGGCGCGATCCCGGCCACCGGGAGCATTGCGGCCACCGGTCGGCATCTGTGACCGGACTCACCCATGCCGATATCCTCGCAGGTGGGCACGAACGGGTGTCTCCGACGCGCCACCGTCGCTTCGTTTGGGCAACCCGCTACCGGGTATCCGAACATTTCGTGTTCTTACCGCCTCATTGCGGCCGGGCGCACGGGCAATCGAAAGTACCGGTAAGGAGGAGCGCGGGTGAGCACCAGCCTGCCGCAAGACCAGCAACGACGCTCGGTAGCCGCTGCGGCCATGGGCAACGCTACCGAGTGGTACGACTACGGCGTCTACGCCGCCACGGCCAGCTATCTGACCGACGCATTCTTCCCGGGTTCGCTCGGCACGCTGGGCACGATGCTCGGTTTCGCCATCTCGTTCGTGCTGCGCCCCGTCGGCGGCATGGTGTGGGGCCCACTCGGTGACCGGGTCGGCCGCAAGGCCGTTCTGGCCACGACCATTCTGCTGATGGCCGCCGCCACCGGCTGCATCGGCCTGGTGCCCAGCCATGCCACCATCGGTATCGCCGCACCGATCCTGCTGATCACCTTGCGTGTCGTTCAGGGCTTCTCCACCGGCGGCGAATACGGTGGCGCGGCCACCTACATCGCCGAGTCCACCGATGAACGCCGCCGCGGATTCCTCGGCAGCTTCCTCGAATTCGGCACCCTGTCCGGATTCGTCGGCGGCTCCACGGTGGTGCTGATCCTGCAGGTCCTGCTCTCCGACGACGCCATGGCCAGCTGGGGTTGGCGCATTCCGTTCCTGCTGGCGGTGCCGCTGGGCATGATCGGCTGGTATCTGCGCAGCAAACTCGACGAGTCCCCGGTGTTCACCGAGGTGTCCAAGCAGAAGCAGAACCAGGGCGGGTTGCGGGTCCTGCTGCGCGACTACCGCCGCGAACTGCTGACCCTCGCCGGACTCGTGGTGGCGCTCAACGTCGTCAACTACACCCTGCTCACCTATCAGCCCACCTATCTGCACCACACCCTGGGCATGGGCGATTCGGAGACCACCGCCATGGTGCTGGTGGGTGAGATCGTGATGGCACTCGTGCTGCCGGTGTCGGGCGCGCTGTCCGACCGGGTGGGCAGACGGCCCATGTGGCTGGTGTCGCTGGTGGGGCTGGCGATCCTCGCGATTCCGATGTACTGGCTGATGGGTCAGGGCGCGGGCTGGGCGGTCATCGCGTTCGTCGTGCTGGGTCTGTTCTATGTCCCGCAGTTGTCCACCATCTCGGCCACCTTCCCGGCGATCTTCCCCACCCACGTGCGGTACGCGGGGTTCGCGCTGGGCTACAACATCTCCACCGCCGCGTTCGGTGGTACCGCACCGCTGATCAACGACGCGGTCATCGACGTCACCGGCTGGCATCTGTTCCCCGCCTACTACATGGTCGGGGCCTGTCTGATCGGTCTGATCGCCTGGTTCTTCCTGCGCGAAACGGCGGGAGTGTCGCTGGCCGGCACCGAGGTTCCCCACACCGACGAGCAGCCCGTCGTGCAGCGCACCTGAGCGTGGCCGCGGGTTGCGGCGGCTGTCCGGCTCGTGTGTGATCGAGCGCGAGCCCGCGCGGCGGGCAGGTGATGGGGAAGGAAAGACAAGTTCAGATGCGCCCACCAGAACCCGGTGATCCGGCGACCATCGGCCCGTACCGGATCCTGGGGGTGCTGGGTGCGGGCGGAATGGGGAAGGTGTACCTGGGCCGCACGGCCGGCGGGCGCACCGTCGCGGTCAAGGTGGTCCGCCCGGATCTGTCCGGGGATCCGGGATTCCGCACCCGTTTCCGCCGCGAAGTGGGCGCGGCCCGGCGCATCACCGGCACCTGCGCGGTCGCGGTACTCGACGCCGATGTCGATGCCGAGCGCCCGTGGCTGGCCACCGCCTATGTGGCCGGGCTGTCCCTGGGAGAGGTGATCGAACAGTTCGGGCCGCTGCCGGAACCGGCCTTGGCGCCGCTGGCCGCGGGACTGGGACGCGCGCTCGCCGAAGTACACGCCGCGGGGGTGGTGCATCGCGATCTCAAACCGTCGAATGTGCTGCTCACCGTCGACGGGCCCCGGCTGATCGATTTCGGGATCGCCCGCGCCGCCGACGACGGTGGCACCCTCACCACCACCGGCCAGATCATCGGTTCACCGGGTTACATTGCGCCCGAACATATCTCCGGCGAGGCCCCGGTGGGCCCGGCCGCCGACATCTTCGCCCTCGGCGGAGTACTGGTCTACGCCGCCACCGGCGAGGGACCGTTCGGCACCGGCGATTCGATCAACATGCTGTGGCGGGTGATGTACGAGCCACCCCGGCTCGACGCGGTACCCGGCGATATCGGAGCGCTCGCGGCGGCCTGCCTCGACAAGGATCCCGGCAAGCGCCCGACACCGGAACAGATCGCCGGAATCACCACCGCGATCTCGGACACCGGCGCACTGCCCGCGGCGATCCTGGAAGCCATCGGGCGGCGAGCGATGGCGGTGCTCGACCTCGACCACGCCACGGCACTGCCACCCACCGCGGCGCCGGCGCCCGCGGCACGGCCGGCGGCCCAGGCCCGGTTCGCGACCACCGGTGTCGCGACCGGTCCGCCGGGTGTCCCGTCGGCGCCGTCGCCGAGCCCTGCCCGGCCGATGGCGCATCCACCGGGCGCCGGCACCGTGCACACACCACCGCAACGGAATTCGCCCCGCCGGCGCACCCTGGTCCTGGCCGCCGCGGTGGTGGTGGTGCTGGGGGCCGTCGCGGCGATCAGCACCACCCTGGCCTTCCGCTCCGCCTCGGCGAACCGGCCCGCGGCCACGCGCCAACCGGCCACCTCCGCTGCCGCGACGACCACACCGGCGGGTGAGCGCACGGCCATGCCGCCCGCATTCACCGGAACCTGGGCCGGCATGGCCACCGACGGCGCGGTCCAGTTCCGCATCGTGGTCACTTTGCACGACGGCTCGGTCGGCACCGAGGTGGGCACCGCGACGAATACCGGACAGAACCAGGGAACGACCTGTAAGCGAGCCGAAACTCTCACCGCCGCAACACCAGTCAAGATCAGTCTGCGGGCCCGGCTGCTGTCGGGATTCCTGTGCACCGACGACAATCAGCCCTCCACTCTGGTTCTGCGCGACGACGGCGGTGTCAACTATTCGATGACCGGCCCGATCGGCGCGATCACCGGAACCCTGCACCGCCGCTGAGTCCGCCTCGCCCGCGGCCGAACGGAGCCGCGATGAATCAACGTGGCAGCTCGACCACCGCGATGGCCGATTCGCTGAGGCTGCCCAGATACAGCCGCCCGTCCATTTCGGCGGCTCCGGTCACCATCGCGTATTCGTCACTCGGCCGCTGCAGATCGTGCACGAGCGAACCGTCGAAGTCGTAGGCCTGCGCCCAGGTGGTACGCGCGGGCTTGGGCTGCAGTGCGGGCGGTACCGCGCGCACGATGCGCCGCAACACTCCCGGCAACGGAAGTAGCATGTCCAGCAACCGGTTTCGCGGCGACACCAGGGCGACCCAGATCCGCCCGTCGCTGCCGAGCCCCATATTGTCCGGGCAGCCGGGCAGATTCTGCACCAGATGGTCGGTGATGCCTGCGCGCGGTCCGGTCAGATGGTGACGGGCGATCCGGTAGGCGGCGGTCTCGGCGATCAGTATGTGTGACCGGTCCGGCGCGAGCACGATTCCGTTGGCGAATTCCAGCCCGTCCACCAGGATTTCGGGATGCTCGCCGGGGGAGATGCGATACAGCCGCCCGGTCCCGGAGTGTTCGAGGATGTCGCCCATGTAGTCGTCGAGCGGATAACGGCGGCTCGATTCGGAGAAGTAGATCGTGCCGTCGGTATCGGCGACCACATTGCTGGCGAAGTTCAATTGTTGTCCGTCGACCTGGTCGGTGACCGTCTCGAGGGTGCCGTGCGGGCGGTCCAGGCGCAGCAGCCCGCGCTGGGCATCGCAGATCAGCAGCGAACCGTCGGCTGCGGCGTGTAGCCCCAGTGGCCGCCCGCCGGTGTGACCGATCTCCTCGACGGCCCCGGTGCCCGGGTCCACGGCCAGCAGTGCCCCGGACGCGATACCGGTCAGCAACCGGCCGTCCGCGGCGACGACGATGTCCTCGGGTCCGGCACCGGGCAGCGGCAGCAATCGCGGTCGCGGCATCGGCGGTGTACTGGAGGAGTGGTGGGCACGGGCCGGAGCCGGTGGGGGAGTCCAGCGATTCGGGCGAAACGACATGGCTCACCCTAATCCGAATTCAGCTCCGGCCCCGGGGTTGCGCCCATGCGGTCGGCCGGGCACGACACTTCCTCGAGCAGACCGCTCAGACTGCGAGCACGACTGCGGCGGGGCCGTCGAAGTCGAGGCCGAAGGCGCCCGCGGTGGCCGATACGCGCTGCGGGGGCGCCGGGGTGAAGGTACCGTCGGCGGCGACTTCGGCCCCGGCGAACCGGACATCGGCGGTCGCGTACGGCGAGGGACCGGTCAGCCATCGCGCGGCCGCGGTGTCGGCGCCGGTGCCGACGACCCGCACGGACACCGACCGGTGTGCCGCGCGGGCGACATCGGCGACGACGACCGTGATGTGGCCATCGGGCATCCGCACGGCGTGGGCCGACACACCGGCGCCTGGATCGGATACCTGTGCGGGCAGGAAGGTTCCGCCGCGCAACTGCGCCATCAGCAGGCCGGCGTAGAACGGCGGCTGTGCGCGCAGCCGGCCGGATCCGTCGGCCAGGCACACCCAGGCGTAGCTGCCGCAATCCTGCGGTTGCTGGTGCATGTCGACGCCGGTGATTCCCGAGCTCGCCGCGGTGAGCAGGTAGTCGAGGGTCCAGAGTGCGGCACCGAAGGTGTCGGCCACGCCGGGTTGGCCGTTGCCGGCGACGCTGTTGGTCTCCGACAGGTGTGGTTCGACACCGGCGGTGTCGGCCTCGTGCACGATGTCGTCGATGAACCGGCGAGTGCGGTCCGCGGTGTCCGTGCTGTTGAGCTGATCGACCATGTCGGCGGGATTCGCGCCCGGCGTGCGGAACAGTGGGTAGTAGTGCTGGTCGAGGAAGTCGCCGTTCTGGCCGAATGCGTCGAGGTAGGCCGAACGAAATGCGCGGGCCCGGGGTTCGAGGGTGGCACCGACCACCGACGCGGGCGCGGCCATCGCGGTATCGGGGCCTCCGTAGCGCAGGCCGGGCGCGGCCGCGTCCACGGCTGCGCGGTACGCGCGCACCTGATCGAGGTATGTGTGCTGGTCGTAGGGTTTGAGTTGGGTCATCGGGAACACATCGGGTTCATTGCCGATCTGTACCGAGCGCAGCATCGATCCCATCGCCTGCTGGGCGGTGCGGATCTCGTCGGCGGCCGCGGTGGGATCGTTCGCGCCGAGGTTCACGCCCAGGTCCACCGGCCAGCCGATCTCACGGGCGAGCCGGCCCACTCTGGTGAGATCGGCTGCGGTGATCACCGGTCCGGGGACTTCCGCGGGCGCGTCGTGTTGCCACGGTGTCCTGTCCACGGCGTTGGCCGAGAATCGCAGCGTGCCCGGGCCGAGATCGCGTAGGAGCGCCGCGAGGTTGCCGGTGTCGGCGCCCATCCACGGCTGGTGGAGCTGGTCGGCCTCCCAGGACAGGCCGAGGAAGTTCTGCGGGAGAACCCGGCCTCCGGTCGCGGCGGCATCGACGGTCACGGTGATCACCTCGGGCTCGGCCCGAGCCGGCGCGGCAGGTGTGATGACCGCGGTCACCGCCAGCGTCGCGACCACTCCCGCCCACCGGCGGCGGGGAGGCCGTAGGCGGGACACGACGGCGGGTTGCGGTTCGAGGGGCACCGAGACCTCCTGGGCGGCGGGCATTGTCGATGGGTGCGGGGTGCTGAGGTGCGCCACATGCACTACATTGGAGACATGATTGTCTCTTATGCGGCGACGGTACATCGTGCCGACAAGAGACGCAATTGACTCTTATTCGGGAGGAAGGCATGCCGCAACGGCGCCGGGGAGCCGAACTGGAACACGCTCTGCTCGACGCGGCATGGGCGGAATTGACTGAGCGCGGGTATGCCGGTTTCACCATCGACAAGGTCGCCGAACGCGCGCACACCAGCCGCCAGGTGATCTATCGACGCTGGCCCGACCGGCATGCGCTACTGCGAGCGACCTTCGCCCACGCGGTCGAACGCCACAAGGCCCCGCTGCCGGACACCGGGACACTGCGGGGTGATGTGCTGCTGATGATGCGCGCGGCCAACTCGCTGGCCGGTGAGGTCGCGACCCTGCTCGGCGCACACCTCGCCGGCTACTTCCACGAGACCGGCACCGGTCCGGCCGATCTCGGCCTCACCCTCGGCCCCGGAGCGACCAAAGGCATCGACATCGCCATCGCCCGTGCCGCCGAACGCGGCGAGGTCGACCCGCGACGAATCACCGAGCGCATGAAATCGCTGCCCTTCGACCTGCTGCAGCACGAGTACATGATGACCTTCCGTCCGGTCGCCGACCACGATGTCGAAGAGATCCTCGACACCCTGTTCTTGCCGCTGGTGCAACCCTGACCCCGCGCACCGCGTCGCCGACAGCCCGAGCGCCACAGTGGTTTTCCCGGTTCACAGCACCCGGCCGAGAAATCCGCGCAGATATCCGGCGACCACGTCGAGGTGGCTTTCGAGCAGGAAATGACCGCCGTCGATCAGATGGACCTCGGCATCTTCGGCGTCGCGGGCGAAGGCGCGCGCACCGGCGGGGCCGAAGATCTCGTCGTTGCGGCCCCAAATCGCGAGCACGGGAACCCCGCTGGTGCGCAGGAATTCGTGCAGCAGCGGATAGAGCGGGCGGTTGTTCACGTAATCGCGGAACAGTGCCAGCTGGATCTCGTCGTTGCCCGCCCGGGAGACGAGCGCGGCGTCGTGCTCCCAGGTGTCCGGGCTGACCACGCTCGGGTCGGGCACGCCGTGCAGGTACTGCCAGCGAATGGCGTCGGGGGTGAGCGCGCCGCGCACGACGGATTCGGTCTCCGGTCCGGGGCTCGCCGCGTACGCCCAGAGGCCCGCCCAGAACGAGTCGACAAAACCGTCCTCGTAGCCGTTTCCGTTCTGGGTGATCAGGGCCGAGATCCGTTCGGGGTGAGCGAGTGCGAGCCGCCAGCCGATGGGGGCGCCGTAGTCCTGCACGTAGAGCGCGTAGCGGTCCAGGCCGAGGTGGTCGAGCAGCCCGGAGGTCAGTTCGGCGAGGGCGTCGAAGGTGTAATCGAATTCCCGCACACCGGGGGCCGCGGAGTGCCCGAAGCCGAGATGGTCGGGGGCGATGACGTGGTGGTCCGCCGCCAGCAACGGAATGAGTTCGCGGAACATGAACGAACTGGCCGGATATCCGTGCAGCAGAACGATCGCGGGAGCGTCGGCTGGACCTGCTTCGCGGTAGAAGAGCTCGTGGCCGTCGATGGTGGCGGTCCGATGATGCACCGATCTCATCACTAACCCCTTCGATTTTTTGATCCGGTTAGGTAGTAGTCATGCAAACATGTGATGCACTAACCTGTCAATGGATTTTATCCGGTTAGATGGAGGTGGCGCGCGGATGGATATCCTGCTGGAACTGCTCAACAGCAGGCCGCTGGTCGACGGCGAGGAGTGCGACGCCCTCGGCGACCCGGCCGCGGGTGGGCGCTGGGCGCGGGAGCGTGGCGGCGACGGCACCCGTGCCGAGCTGATGATGCTGCGTGAGGCGCGAGACATCTTGCGCGACATCGTCAGTGGGCAGTGCTCGCCCGCCGCGTTGACCCCGCTGCTGAAAGGGGTCCGTCACGTCCCGGAGGCGACTCCGGACGGCCTCCGGTGGACGCTGCACACTCCGCGGCATGCCAGGCTGGCGGTCGAGACGATCCTCGCCTGGGCCGCTACCGAAGAGCAACTACCCGGCCGGCTGCGCCCCTGCGCCAACGACAGATGTCAGCTGTTCCTGCTCGACCGTAGCCGGGCCAACCGTGCCCGCTGGTGCTCCATGGCCACCTGCGGCAATCGCGAGAAGGCGCGCCGACACTATGAGCGCACCCGCTGATCACGTCTCGACCGGCCGCGCATCCGAAATGCTCCCTCTGTACGATTTTTCTGAAATCGCCCCACTTCACAAGTGGGTCCGGCTATGTTCACCGCTACGCCGGACAAGCGGCGATGAGAAAGTCGGAGGACACCGTGGAATTTCTTGGCTCTGTCGCCGGTATCGCGCAGATGGTCATCGGCACCATTCTGGCGAACACCGGATCGGGTGGCTCCGGCTCCGGCTGGTGAGCACGACGGATTCGGCTCGCGAATCGCGAGCCGAATCCGGCCGACGGCCCTCGGCACCGCAACGATCACTGCCCTTGCCGCTGTGAACCCTTGCGCCGAAAGAGTTTTCCCGCCCGATCCACGAGTCGACCGGCATCGCACCGCAGCGCTCGTGCCCGTTGTCCGGGACGGTCGTTTCGATTGCCGGTGGGGCCGGGGGAGTATGTGGGACAACGGTGTACGCCCGATGCGCGGGCGCGATGTTGCCGTCGAGGAGGGCGGCCGGACATGCGCGGGATCAATCACGTCGTCCTGTACGTCTCGGAGCTGCGGCGCAGCCTGCGGTTCTATGAGGAGGTCTTCGGCTTCCAGCGCTTACCCGGCGCCTTTCCCGGTGGTGCGTTCCTGCGATACCCGGGCTCGGCCAACGACCACGATCTCGGGTTGTTCCAATCGCGTGGTCCGTCGAATCCGGCACCCGGTGCGGTCGGGCTCTATCACGTGGCATGGGAGGTCGACACCCTCGCCGAACTCGCGGCGATGCGAGAACGCCTGATGACTGCCCGAGCGTTGACCGGCGCGAGCGACCACGGTTCCACCAAGGCGCTCTACGGACGTGACCCCGACGGTATCGAGTTCGAGGTGTGCTGGCTGGTACCCGACGAGTCTGTCGAGCAGGCGCTGGCTCCGGGCACCCCACCGACCGCTCCGCTCGACCTCGCGGCCGAGATCGAGCGCTACGGCGCCTCCACCCCGGGTGGTCCACGCACCGATCCGGCTGTGTGGGAACGGCTGGCCGCACGACACGCAGCCGGTTCCTGACCGGATGCCGAGGCGCGGTGCGTGAGGTGCGGATCGCGCCTTGCATACTGCCAGCCGGTGCCGGTCCCGAGGCGATAGAAGGTGGTGTTGGACCGCCGGATGAACGACGACCTCGCCCGTGCGCCCAGGTCCGGCTCGAGCATGCCACGGCGGTTGGCGATCAGATCGAGCGACCGGCCGTCACGGAAGACCCGGAACGGTCCGAACAGGTGGGCGCCGAAGGTCGGTGGCAGGGTAGTGTGCGTCGAATAGACTGCAGCTGAGTTGATTTCAGTGACATTTGGTATTCCGGTAGACGAAACGCTACCCGCTCGTCCCGGAACAGCCGTGTCTCGGAATGACTCGACGGCGCCGACGGCGCCGGTCCGAACCCACCGCGCTGTCACGATGGTCGTTGAGCCGTGATGTGTGGACGTGCCGCATGAAGTCGTTGCACTGCAGGCTATCTGGAGCCAGGCGGCTGCACATCGATGTGCGATCGGTGGATCCGGGCTTGGATCCACCGCCCCGAAGTTGGTTGTGACGACCACACGGGGCGGCGCCCACCATGACCATCCGAGACCGATGCCAGAATGTCGGCGTGCGATTCGACAAGCCGTTCTCGATGTCGGCGTCGAGGTCATCGACCTCGACGAGGGGCCGATCCGATGACTGAACCGAACGTCGAGCCCGCCCGGCTGATCCGCGAGATTTTCGCCGCCGCCGTATCGGACGGTCTGCATCCCGATTCGGTGCGCGGCGCCTCCGACGCCCAAATCGATGCGTGGGCGACCGAACAAGGCGCCCGTGCTGTCCCTCTGGCGGTCCGCGAAGTACTTCGGTTGCTGGGGCGCGAGCATGGACTCTGGCTGGCCGGCAGCTCGTTCGGTGTGCACGCCGTGCGCGGGGAGGCGAAGAACCATTTCTTTGCGACGCTGTCCACGCTGGGCGACCCGCTCGACGATCCCGAGGGCGCCCTCGTACTGGTGGACCACCAGTCGTACACGTTCCACGTCGTCGATGGCGCGGAAACCGACCTGCCCGATCCACCCGTTTGGCTCGTGACCGAGGCAGAGACGGCCGAAAAGCGCTGGGACACCGTGTCTTTCTGGTTCCAGGCGGTGACACCCGACGTCGCCCGCTATCGAGAACGTCTGGAAATAATGCAGGAACTGGGGCATGGGCGAATTCCTGGCTGGGCGCGACATATCGCCCCGCGCTGACGGCAGTCCACACCCCGAGTGCGGCCGGCCACCATCGCCGCGGTCATTCTTGCAGCTTGCCTATGAACTTCGCGACCTCGGGGAGCCCGGCCTCCTCCAGGCGCTTGCCCACCGCCCAGCGGGCGAGCATGTCATCGCCCAGCTCCGCCTCGATCGACTGCAGCTGCTCCACGTCTATCGCCATCGGCGCCCTCTCCTCGTCACTTGAACACCTCACGATCTTCCTCCGTAACATGGTTTCGGGCAACAGCTTTCGGACACGGCGACCTCGTCCTGCGGCCTCCCGTGCAGTGACTTTCTCACAGCTGATCGACCAGAGGGGCCGGTCAGTGGTCCCGTCTGTTCATGCGTGCGTTCTCGGCGCGCTGGTACCAGGTCTTGGCTTCCCGAAATTTCCAGCGAAGTTCCAACAGCACCCCCAGGTTGTGCATCGCGGTCCAGTCGCCGGTCGCGGCGGCACGGCGATACCACAGCTCGGCTTCCCGAAATTTCCAGCGCCGCCTGAGCAGGACTCCCAGATTGCTCATCGCGCCCGTCTCGCCGGCGTCGGCGGCACGGCGATACCAGGCTTCGGCTTCGCAAAATTGCCGGCGGCGCTCGAGCGCATTGCCGAAGTTGAACATCGCGGTCGTGTGACCGGCGTCGGCGGCGCGCCGATACCAGATTTCGGCATCGGCGAGTAACCCGCGCGACTTGAGCAGGACCCCGAGGTTGTTCATCGCGTCCGGATGGCCGGCGTCGGCGGCTCGGCGGTACCAGGTTTCGGCTTCGGCGACCGCACCGCGGTCTCGGAGCAGCAGTCCGAGGTTGTTCATCGCGCCGGTCTCGCCGGCGTCGGCGGCTCGGCGGTACCAGGTTTCGGCTTCGGCGTCATCTCCGCGTTCCTGGAGCAGCACCCCGAAGTTGATCATCGCTTCGGTCTCGCCGGCGTCGGCGGCTCGGCGATACCAGCTCTCGGCTTCGTCCAGATCGCCACGACGCTTCAGCAGGAGGCCCAGCGTCGCCATCGCTTCCGTGTGGCCGGTGTCGGCCGCGCGCCGAAACCACCCTTCGGCATCGGTGATATCGCCGCGATCCCGGAGCATGAGCCCCAGCAGGTTCATCGCGTCCGTGTGGCCGCGGTCGGCGGCGCGCCGGTACCAGGTGTGGGCTTCGCTCGGTTTCCCGCGCCGGTCGAGCAGGATGGCCAGGGTTACCATCGAGTCCAGGTGGCCGGTGCCGGCGGCGCGCCGACACCAGGTTTCGGCTTCGACTGTTTCCCCACGCTGCATCAGCAAGGCTGCCACCGTGACCATCGCGTCCGCATCGCCGGCCTCAGCGGCACGCTGGTACTCCCGAATGATCACCTTCGGATCTGCTTCAGACACAACACCATTCTGCCTCAGCCGCCTGTGGTCCCAAACGGTCTGCGCGAGTCGGCATCGATCACCCCGAGGTCGGAATCGAGGTGCTGTACGCCCGCTCTGGTAACCGCTTCCTCATCGCTACCGGGCGCCGCCCGGAGCCGTGAAGCTTCGGCCGCTCCTCCGAAGCTCGTTGGATGCGGTCAGGCCGCTCACTGGGTCTCGAACATCGGGGTACCGCTCGACAAGGCACCCACCACGACTCGATTCAGCGCGCCGAGCGAGAAGAGCGGCCGGCTGGCTCGACCTCCACGATCAGGCAGCCGTCGCGCTCGGCTTCCTCTTCCGCGCCGCAGACGCGCCATGCTGTCGTGGTCAGCACGTCGTGGTGGTCCCACACTGGTTCAATCCATCGTGTGAATAGGAAACACACCGGGAAGAATGTTCGGGTGGAGGATGATTCGCCTCCGGCAGACGCCCTCGAGGAGGTTGCCGCGGGGCTCGCCGCGGTCGCTTCCGGCCTCGGCGAGGAGGTGGGTGGCCCACCCACGCTGGCCGAGTTCCTGGATGTCCTGGGCTGGGCCGCTCCGGTTGACAGCGAGGCCACGGACGGCACCTTCCCGCCTGGAAATATCCTTTTCAGGAACGGTCGTTCTTGACTGATCGTTCCTCAAATGTCTATTGTCGTGGCATGGGCAGGCGAAGGGCGTTCGACGAGGACGAGGTGGTGCGTGCCGCCGTGGAGTTGTTCGGTGGGCGCGCATACGACGGGGTATCCATCGACGACCTCGTCACCCACCTGGGCGTGCACCGCAACAGCCTGTACAAGACGTTCGGCAGCAAGCGTGGCCTCTACCTGGTTGCCCTGCGCCGCCACCTCGCCGACGACGTCCGCCCCTTGGCCGAAGCGCTCGCCGCGGCAACCGATGCCGCGACCGCGCTGCGACTCGTCACGTCGGCCGACCTCGGTCTGCTACTGCTGGCGGCGGTCGACAGGGCACCGGCCGACGAGGAGGTGACCGCCGAGGTGGCCGCGGCGCTGGCCGCCGTCGACCAGGCGATCGCCGACGCGCTCGGCATCTCCACCGACCTGGCCGCCGCCCTCACGGCTGCCGCACTGGGCATCCGCCTGCGCGGGAACCCCGACGGGGTCGGCACCGCGCTGACCCAACGCCTCGATCCGCTCAACTGACAAGGAAATAGCTATGGCACTGGTCAACATCGACGGCGACGACCTCATTGTCGTGATCGAGGGTCTCGACAAGCTCTGGGCCTTCAAGAGCAGCCTGACCATCCCGCTGACCAACGTCCGCGGCGCGACCGCCGACCCCGGCATCACCGCCGATCCCAAGGGGATCCGCGCGCCGGGCGCCCACGTACCCGGCGTGATCACGGCGGGCACGTTCCACCTCGACGGCGAAAAGGTCTTCTGGGACGTCAAGGATCCGTCGAAGGCCATCGTGCTCGAACTCGCAGACGAGCGCTACGCCCGCCTGGTCCTGCAAGTCGACAACCCGCGCGCGACCGTCGCACTGGTCGAGAACGCCCTGCACGGAAAGAGATGACCCGATACGTTGGCGCGGCGGGGACTTCGGCGCCGAACCCGCCAACCACAGGACCGTTCCCCAGTCGCCATCGGGGCGTTCCTCCCTGGCGGCACCACTCCCGGAACTCCGCACGCTGTGACTCGCAGGAGTAGATGGCGGTGTCCTCGCAACGCCAGTTGGCGCTTCGGCTGCGGCGCGGCCAAGGCCGCGGCCTGCCCGTCACCGCACCCCACCGGAAGCTCGTCGGGCGCTGCTGGCCGCCGCCGAAACAGTCGGTGAGAGCGCTTCGGCCGCCGACCGCAAGGCATTTCGGATCTACCGGGATCGACTGCACAACCGGACTGCATGATGATCAATGAGCGGGTGTTGGGGTGTACCCCGAACGGACGCACCTTCAACAGGCCCGCGTGTGTCGGGAAAGGCCCGCAGATGCGCGTCGGCGTGTCATGGTGCCACCACCACTGGGGAAGTGATCGACGCGAAGGGTTGAATGCGTCTCATATTGTCGCTATCTCATACTTTCCAGGTTTGCCCGCACCAGCGGACACTGAACGGATGTGTAATCGATGCGTGTACTCACCCAGGCGGTCAGGTTGGCTCTCGCCGCATCGGCGGTCGTTGCTGGATCAATAGCTGTGGCCGGACCGGCGAATGCGGTCGCGACCCCGGCCGAGGCATGTGGCAGCAACTACCACGAAATCGATCACCACGACATCCCCGGCGCGCGAATTCACCTGCTCTACAACGGCACCACCAACTGCGTGGTCACGACGAATGACAACCCGGGAACGAAAAAGTACATGCTGGCCGGAATATCGTCCGACAAGCACCCCGCTGCCATCAATGACTCGGGCGTATTCGCCTACTACGCCGGCCCGGTGAGGCTCGATGCCAGAGGTATCTGCATCATGTGGACAGGTGCCTCCGGCTCGATCACGTGGGTCTCACCGGAGTCGCAGTCGCACTGCGGCTGATCCCCGCCAAGCACATGTCCGGCGGGATGCCCGCAATCCCAGGGACTGGTTCCGGGTATCCCAGACTTTCTGCAGCCCACCCTCTTCGCAGATGTGGAACCGGCCGCGGCCACGCGATCCAGACGACATCGGGTTCTCCGCGCGGAGAACACCGGCCCCCACCGGGTTGCACGCGCCCGGAACCGGCTGTGTCTCCGGATGACTCGTCGGCGCCGCCAGCCCCGGCCCGCTACCCACCGCACCGTCACGACAGTCGTAGAACCAGTCCTCACAGGCTCTGAGGACTTGACGTTCGGCAAGGGCGGCCAGGCCGCGCTTCCAAGGCGAGCGCGCCGGAGCGAGGCTGGTCGCGGCCAACGCGCGCCTCGATCAAACAGACGCCGCCGCAACAACCTCGGCGGCGGACTCGTCGGCCTGTTCGGAGCCCCCGTGTCGGTCGCGGTCGACGCGATCAGCTACCTCATCGATGCCCTACTCACTGCGCGCAGTCGAAGCCGCTGTGGCCTGCCCAGCGCACATACTCGTCGAGAATGGTGACGCCGCGCGATTCCGCCGAGGGCTTGTCGGCCATGGAAGATCCGGCCGGTATGTCGTGTGCGTCGGCTCGTCGGCCAGCTGGGCCTCCCAGGCCGCGAATCCGGCCGACGAGCCGACGCGTCGCGCACGGTCGGTGCTGGGCAGTGGCCGTGTTGCCTGCTTACCCCGTGATCGGTGTTTTGTGGATGGCGCTGAATGGTTGTGAGCTGTCGACTTCGATGCGGCCGTTGGCGATGTGTCCGGGGAATGCCCATAAGTTGGCTTGTCGTGGGGCGGTGGGGACGCCGCCGTCGGCGCTTGTGAAGTCGAGTGGATGTAGTACGTCGGTGCGGAAGTCGGTGAGGTTCTGTGTGTGTTCGCGGAAGGACGCAGCGGTTACCGTCGATAGTTTCCGGGCTTCTTGTGCGAAGGTCCAGACCGCGAGCCAGTCGGTCGTCACGGAGCCGTCGTGGGGCGTTTTGATGCGGTGGTCCGGATCGTACTTCGCGAGTTGGTCCTCGTATTGCTTCCAGGTGGGGAACCGGTCTGCGTCCTCGCCCTTTTCGAGGGCCACGGAGTTGGGGATGCCGGATGCGGAGACCAGATCGATGGTCGCGTCTTCCATGACGTTGTTGCTGAGTACCAGAGGGATTCGCAGGTTCTGGTCGACCGCGGCCCGCAACAGTGCGGTGAGTTTTTCCGGTGTGAAGATCATTCCGCCCCAGACATCCGGTTTCGCCGCTGCCACCTGGGCGATGACGGGTGCGAAATCGGTTGTCTCCGGCGGGATCTCGATGACACGGACGTCGTCCACACCGGCGTTGTGATAGCCGAGTTTCGCGTTCTCGATGTAGGGAGTGTTGCCCGAGAATGCCACGTAGACGGCGCGTTTGGGTTTGAATCGCAGGCCGCCGAGGTAGGTACCCTGCGCCGCGCCGGCGCAATTGAGGGCGGCGATCATCGACAGGTCGTTGCGGACGTCGGCGGCGGCGCAGCCCATCGGGAACCAGTTGACGACGCCTGCCTTCTTGCCGATCTCGGCGAGGCCGTCGTTGCTGTTGCCGCCGATGAACGCGACGACCTTGTCCTGATTGACCATTTTCCGAGCACCCGCGACGACATTCGCGGGCTGGCCTTTGGTGTCGTAGACGATGACCCGCAGCTTCTTGCCGTTGATACCGCCTTGATCGTTGACGGCCTTTTCGGCGACCTGTGCGGCGAGGGCGGGATCTTGAAATGCTCGTGGTGAGGAGGACAGTGGCGCGATGAATCCGACGTTGATGGTGTCGGAGTTGTCGCTCGATGAGCACGCGGTGAGTGAACCGGCGGTGAGTGCGGTGGCCGCGAGTGCGGCGATCGTCCATCTGGTTGTGTGCATGGCTGCGAGGCCCCACTTTCTACGGGACGGGTGTCGGCGGTGCCGTCATGGGTGGAGGTAGGTGTTTTCGACGTGGTCCTGTTGTGCGGCCAGTTCGTCGGCGTCGAGGTCGAGCGCGGTTGCGCCCTCGGACAGCACCAGGGTGCGGTCGGCGATGGCCAGAGCGGTGTCGACGTGCTGTTCGACAACGACGACGGACAGTTGGCGGCGAGTGGTTTCGGCGCGGACGACCCGGGCGATGAGGCCGCGGATGGCCGGGCTCAGGCCGAAAGTCAGTTCGTCGAGCAATACCACCCGAACGTCTCGCAGCAGCGCTCGGCCGACTGCCGCGAGCTGCTGTTGCCCGCCGCTGAGGCTGCCGGCTGCGACGCCGCGGCGTGGGGCCAATTGCGGGAACAGCGTGTAGAACTCGTCGTGATCGATCTTGGCCAGCGTCAGGTTCTCGTCGAGTGTGAGGCTGGCGAACAGGGACCGCCCCTTGACCACGAGCGACAACTGATCCCGGCAACGCCGGTAGGGCGCACCGGTCAACGCCGTCCCGTTCACCCGGATCGTGCCCGCGGCCGGTGTGACGAATCCCGAAATCCCCAGTAGCGCACTGGACTTGCCGGCACCGTTGCGACCGATCACGCAGGTGACGGTTCCCGGTGGTACCCGCAGGTGGAAATCCCACAGACCTGCGCCATTGCCGTAGTCGACGCGCAGTCCACGTACGTCGAGGCCGTCGGTGGCGCCCCTTGCCGTTTCGGTCGCGCTCATCATGCCGCACCGACCGGGGCGGCGAATTCGGTGTCGTCGGGTTGTTCGCCGAAATAGACGGCTCGCACCTGCGGAAGCTCGAGGATGTCGGCGGTGGGGCCGTGTGCGATGAGTCGTCCTTCGTCCAGGAGATACACCTCATCGCAGACCGCGCGCACCACATCGAGGTTGTGCTCGATGAGAAGGATGCCGAGACCGTCGTGATCACGCAGCGTTGCGATGGTGTCGGTGACAGCGCGGCGGGCATCGAGGCTCAACGCGGCCGCGGGCTCGTCGAGCAGCAACACCTGTGGGTCCTGTGCGGCGGCGCGTGCCAGATTGACCCGGGCATGCCAGCCGAGTGACAGCTGTTCCACGGGGGTGCGGCGATAGCGAGTCAAGTTGTGGCCGTCCAGGATATTTTCCACACGGTGTTGTGCCGAGTCCACCGGCCTACCGAATCGCGCCAGGTCGCGCAGGAGATTCTTGCGCAGGCCGATCTCGGCCGCACTGAGCAGATTCTCTTCCACTGTGAGGTCTTCGAACAGCAGATAGTCCTGAAAGGTGCGGGTGATGCCCAGACGGGCACGTCGAGACGCGCTGAGTCGGCTGATCTCGCGGCCGTTCAGCCGGACCGAGCCGGATCGCGTCGGCTGGTAACCGGCGACGGCGTCGATGGTGGTCGATTTACCTGCTCCGTTCGCGCCGAGAAGTCCGACGACGGTGGCGGGCGGGACCGTGAGCGATACCCCGTCGAGGATGGTGCTCGCTCCGATCGTGACGGTGAGATCACGCACTTCGAGCTGCGACACCGGTTTCTCCTTTCGATGTGCTGCCCTGAACAGGGGGTCGGACCTCGTCGCGTCCGCCGTGCAGCACGGTTCCCGCCGCGGGCCACCGCCGGGCCAGCAGCGTTCGCCCGCGCAGGAATTGGCCCACGACACCGTCGGGTTCGGTTGCCAGGACCCAGATCATGTTGGCGGCGAAGAACAATGACAGCCAATCGTTGATATCGGGCGCGAACGAGAGCAGACTCGCCATCAATCCGCCCGGCGCGAAGGCGCCGGCCAGGACCGCGCCGACCAGATAACCGGAACCGGCGAGGATCACGAAGGCGATGAGCGCCAGCGAATCGGAGTAGTCGAATCCCTCGAGGCGGATGTCGCCCTTGGCGATGAAGCCGCGTTGGACCGCGAACAGTGCGCCAGCCAGCCCCCACAGCAACGAGGAAATCAGCAGCCCGGTGAATTTCGCCCGGGCGGCCACGATTCCCAGAGCCGCGGGCAGCCGCTCGTCCTGT
Source organism: Nocardia sp. NPDC052254 (assembly GCF_040679495.1). NCBI lineage: Bacteria > Bacillati > Actinomycetota > Actinomycetes > Mycobacteriales > Nocardiaceae > Nocardia > Nocardia sp. NPDC052254. The sequence goes on from NZ_JBFAUW010000001.1 coordinate 269,656, forward strand.
CTGACGGCGAGGATGTAGCGGCCGGACGCGGATCGGCGCGCATTGGCCACCGCGATCGCCGCGATCATCAGCACCGCCCACGTCAACACCGCGAAACCGCGAGGATTGCCGATATTTCCCACGTCGATGCCGAACAGGTGGGTATCGCCGACGGTCCAGCCATCACGACCGTTGAAGAAGTAGTCCACCGCGAAGACGACGGTCTGCAGGATGGAAGCCACCGCCAGCGCCCCGATGGTCACCTCATATACGCGGGCACGCACGAACAGCACGCTCAGCACGATGGCGCACAGCGCGGCCGCGCCCACCGCACCCGCTGCGGCGGTGAGCATTCCGTATCCGCTGTCGCTGAGGGCCCCGAAGACGATCATCGAGACACCGGCGATGCCGAGTGGCAGGGCGTTGACCTGGCCGGTGAAACCGATGGAGACGACGATCCCCAGGGCGACGAGACCGAAGATCGCGGTCAGACTCAGCGCGTCGACCACCGTCCCGGTTGCCGTGAATATCAGAACAAGCACCACGACGAACCCGGCCGACAACGGCAGCGGGCGAATTCGGCCCGACCCGACGTGGAAGACCGTCGCTACCTCGCGGGTGCCGCGTGCCATGTCCGTGCGGGCGGCCACGACCAGTACCGCCAACGCGATCACGTGCGGGACGGCTCGCGCGACTTGGGCATTGATCAAACCCGTGCACAAGCCCTCCAGCACGCCGGCCCCCAGCCCCACCGCCAGTGCCGCCGGGAAATTCGAGAACTTCGCCGCCAGGGCCGCCCCGAGAGCCGGGACCAGCAGCGTGGTGAGGGCGGTCGGTGACAGCTGGGTGATCGGCGCGACCAGAATGGCACTGATCGCCGCGAGTGCGCCGGACAGTCCCCACGCCAGCGAACCCCACAAGCGCGGATTCAGGCCGATGGACTGAGCCCCGAGGTCGGTGTCGCGCAGGGCGGTGGTGATATGGCCGAATGCGGTGCAGGTGAACAGCAGATGCAGCGCGATCGTCGCCACGACGGCGACACCGGCGAGTAGCAGCCCGATCGACTGCACCCGCACACCCACAAGGTCGAAACCGCCGCTGACCAGAAACGACGTGACCGTTTGCTGATGATTGGTCCACACGATGCGAACCACAGCCTCGAGCACCAGCATCAGTCCGATGGTGATCAGAATCCGCGTGATCGCCGGCGCCTTGGCCAGCCGCTTGCCGGTCAGCGCGAAGAACACGATACCGATCACGGCACTGACCACGATGCCGATCACCATGGCGAACCCGACTGGAAAACCTGCTTGGGCGAACAGTTTCCAGAACACGTAGGCGCCGAACATCCCGAGCGCGCCCTGGGCGAAATTGATGACGCCCGTACCTCGATACGCGGCGACCAGGCCGAGAGCGACCAGTGCGTAGGCGCCACCGGTCGACAGTCCCAGTGCGGCATAGGTGAGCAGGTTCACGACGACCGGTCCCGCAGGTCGATTCCGCTGAGCCAGGCACGGAAGGGAGAGGTACCGTTCAATTCGTGGTCGCCGATGCTCACCAGGCGATGCGGGGTCGGATTGTGGCTGGCGAGGGTTCGGGCGTTGCGCCAGTGCCGATCCCAGGCACGGCCGCCGTCGACCGCGGAGGCACCGCCGACATCGAACGCGCGTCCCGCGGCGGTGAGTACGGTATCGATCACCGCGACCTGGGCCCGGTAGACCTCCGTCTCGACAGCGTCGAACAATTCCTCGGTGGCTGCGTCCGCACGCATCGCGGTGTCGAGGTCCGCGAGAGCGGCACCGATCCGGCGGGCGAGCGTTTCCGCGACATAGCGGGCGGTGCTGACTTCGCCGACGACCGATTGGATCACCGCATCCGCGCGGGGGACAACCCCCGCTCCCTGACTGAAGTACCGCGTGCGCTGTCGGACGTAGTCGAGCAGGTCGGTGTGCAGGCGTCGCGCGATTCCCGCCAGCGTGGCGATGTGCCAGAACTGTGCCAGCGACGTGCCGTAGCTTCCTGGTGTGACACCGTCGGGCAGCTGCGGGGTGTCGGTGATGTCGACGGCGTCGAATCGTGTGGTTCCGCTCGCGGTCAGTCGTTGTCCGAATCCGTTCCAGTCGTCGACCAGCGTCACGCCGGGGGCGCCGGCGGGCACGATCACGTGGGTTACTCCCGACGGTGCCTCTCCGGCGGTGATGATCCAGTCGGCGTACAACGATCCTGTGCTGTAGTACTTCTCGCCGTCGACGATGCGCCGGCCGTCGCGTTCGGTGACGGTCGTGGAGAATCGCGGCACGGTGGTGGCCGAGCGCTCGGTGTACGCGCCGCCCAGCAGCTCTCCCGCGCCGATCCGCCGCAACCAACGCGTGCGCCCCTCGGAATCGGGCGCGTGCACAAGTGCTTCGGTGTAGAGGAAGTGCGCACGCAGAATCTGGGTGAGATTCGAGTCCGCCGCCGCCAGATCCAGCAGCAGCTCGGTCAGCTCGATCACCGTGAGGCCGGATCCACCGTATTCGGCCGGAACACGTAGCGCACCGAAGCCCGCGCGCTTCAACTCGCCCACCAGATCGTGCGGCAGCCGGCGGCCCGAGTCACGCTCCGGCGCTGTCTCGGCGATGCGGGCGAAGATGTCACCGAATCGGTCGGGCGACGTGCCCGCCTGGCTGGCGACCGGGGTTTCGGCAGTGCTCATGCCGCACCGCTCACGGTGGTCGGCGCCGACAATCCGACGGTCCGGGCGCGGTGGTCCGGTGCGATCCGGTCACCGTTGCCGAACAGTTTGTGCCGCAACGTTCCCGGCTCGTACTCACGCTGCGCCAGGCCGCGCTCCTGGAGGACCGGCACGACGTGGTCCACCCATTCCGGCCACCAGCCCAGCGTGGTGACCGGTACCACGTTGAATCCGTCCACCCCGGCGGCGACCCAATCGGCGACGTGGTCGGCGATCTGCTCCGGCGTGCCGGCGAACTTCCCAGGCAGCAGCCCCTTGGTCAGCAAGTACTCCCGCCACGACACCGCACTGGGGTCGAGCTGGGAATCCGCGGCAGCCCGGAAGATCGAACGCACATGATCGCCGAGTTGCACCCTCTTCGCGAGTTCATCGAGCGGGGTGTCCGGGTCCACCGACGACAGATCGATCCCGCTGCCGCCACTCCAGAATGCTTGCAGCGCATCGAAATCGATGTTGTCACGGAAGTATTGCTGTTTACGCCGCGCCTCTTCCTCGGTGGAGCCGATGATGGTCGACAGTGCCACGATCTTCTTGAGTGCCTCCGGTGCCCGCCCGGCCGCGCGAGCCGATTCGTCGAGTGTCGCGATATCGGCGCGAGCCGTCTCGGGTGTCAGTGACGGCAGGAATGTGACCTCTGCGTTGCGCGCTGCGAAATCTCTACCGGCAGTAGAATTTCCGGCCTGGAACAGGACCGGCGTCCGTTGTGGTGACGGTTCCACCAAATGTGGTCCCTCGACCTTGTATCGCTCACCGACATGGTCGATGGTGTGAATCTTGTCCGGATCGAAGAACTGCCCGCTCTGCGGATCGTGGCGCACCGCACCGTCTTCCCACGAATGCTCCCAGAGCTTGTAGGTCACATCGACGTACTCCTGTGCCCAGCTGTAGCGCTCATCGTGACCCACGATGGTGTCGTGGCCGTAATTGCGGAATCCGTTGCTGAGATAGGAGGTCACCACGTTCCATGCCACGCGCCCGTGGGTGTAGTGATCCAGCGAGGACAGTCGACGCGCGAACGAGAACGGATGATCCTGAATGATGTTGCTGGTCAGTGCGATGCCGAGATGCTCGGTGACATATCCGAGCGCCGAGACGATGGTGACCGGATCGTTCTCCGGAAACTGTGAGCCGGCCCGGATCGTGGTCTTGCCGTCGCCGAAATCCAGGTCGTAGACCCCAACGACATCGGCGATGAACAGCGTGTCGAAACGGCCACGCTCGAGCGTCCGCACCACGTCGACATAGGGCTGGAGATCCTTGTAGCCGTACTGCACTCGCCCCTCCGGCGTCCGCCAGAAGCCGTGACTGTGGTGGTTGGGCGTCAGATGCAGGAACGCGTTGTAGATCGGTGGCCGTGGCATGACGAGACCTTTCTGGCTGGCACTTGTCCGGGACTGCTCCGGACGGCACACAGCCGGACCCGAGCGGGCGTTGCAGCACCAAGGACTGACGACGCCATGGCAACCAGTATCAACAGATTGAAGTAATACTTACAAGGCGACAAGACCTCACGCGGGCGTATTAATCACCACTTCAAAAACTATCGGCCGGAACCGGTATCGAGTGCTAGCCGTGGGTGAACCCCACGTCATGCGCAGCCGATCGAGTCTGCGCTCTGGCTGTTCAGAGACAGAACAGAACGGCATCCTCGGAACCCAGGTTCGACACCGAGACCCCCGTTGCGCGTTCGACGGCGAGGATGTCTCCCGATCGGGCCAGGGTGCGTTGCGGCAGCCGATCGACCTGGACGAAGCCGCTGCCGATCATCAGGGTGACGTGGCCACTCGACCCGATCGGCGGGTTGAGAGTCCCGCCGGCGCCGAGAACGTACCCGCGTGCGGAATCCTTGGACACCAACTCACGTGCGGACCGTGTTCGCGGCGGAGCGAACTGGGCTGAGATACCGGGGCGTTGCTCGACCACGATGAAGTCGACGCCGCCGCGCAGCAGGTCGTCCAGCGCCACGCCGAGTTGGCCGGCGACTTCGAGTGCCGTCTCCAGCGAGAGGCCGAGGCGGCCGCGTTCCATCTGCGAAATCGCGCTCGCGCTGACGCCTGCCCGGCGCCCGAGTTCGGTTTGGCTCCAGCCCTTCTCGATTCTCGCGTGCCGCAACCCGGCGCCCAGATGCGCCGCGTTCATCGATGAACGCCGGCCGCCGACCGACGCCTGCGGTGCGAGCGCGATCCGAGCCCGGGCGGTCCGGCGTCCGTCCGCGCGCAGAATCGTCATGTCGTTCTCGTCGAGTCCGAATACGCACTGCATCGACCACGCCCACGGCGCGGCATCGAGAACCTGTCGCGACACGAGCCAGTGGCACACAGCGCCGGATCGAAACACCGTCCGGGCGCACTCACCGAGACGACCCGACCATGGTGGCTCCAACAGTTCGGCATCGACTTCGGACAGATCTACGACGAAGGTGCCAGTGACATCCTGACTCATCCGGTCGAGGGAATCGAGATCGAGCACCTCCACATCCCGCCCCGCCGCACTGGTGATGAGGTCCCGCAGCGCGACAGCAGAACCGCTCTCGAAACCCCAAGCGACGTTCTCCCCGGAGATGAAAGGCCCGATTACGCGGTCTACACCGGATATCCCACTACCGGGTCCGTCCGCGGCCGGGCCCGACCCCAGCTCCATCGTGCGTCCCATACCCCGCATCCGTTCATCGACCTGCAACCCCCGGCACCCGCCGCCCTGCCTGCAACGAGCGTAGCCAATGCCGCAGCCGAGGATGCCGCCAGAGCAGACGGGCATCGCCACGCCGCCTATTCTGGTGCCGTGACCGAACATCGTGAGGCGGACGCCGATGCAGTCAACGGTATCGGTTTCGAACATCGCGCCGCGTTGGCCGAACAGATGCGCGACCCCGACCGCGTCGGCCGATTCAGCGGACCGTGGACGGCAACGACCACCTGGCGTGGCGGTTTCCGCGTGGACGCTCGAGTTCGTTCGCACACCATCGCTTTCGACGAGCCCGCCGATCTCACGGGCCACGACTCCGCTCCGACGCCACATGAGTACCTGCTGTCCGCCGTCGGTGCATGTATCACAGACGGCATGGTCCTGCACGCTACGCTGGCCGGCATCGAAATCCGGACGTTGAACGTCCGGGTGACCGGCTCCTTCGACAACATCTTGCGGTGGGCGGGCCTGGCCGAGGAGGGTAACCCCGGCTTCGGCGCGCTCGAGATATCCGGCACAGTGGCAGCCGATGCAGAACCCGAACAGCTGATCGATCTGTGGAATCGCGCAGTATCCGGCTCACCTGTCGCGCAGACCGTAGGACGCCCGACCTCGATCATCTCCCATCTGACCTTCGATTCGGCCGCATAGTCAACTGCTCGTCGCTGGCGGGCATGCTCTATCCCGCGACCGACAGACTCGTGTCACAGCTCGGAAACGGTCGCGATCTGCCGGTTACCCTGTGCGACAGGGCGAGTGACATTGGGTTCGATGGCGACGATTCGCCTCCGATCCACCGCGACACAGCGGATCGGAGGCGAGGATCTGCGGTGGTTCAGCGTTGCGGGAAAGGTGAATTGATCGTGGTGAAGTACTGGGCCGCGGCGAGGATGGCGACCGGGGCGGTGACCAGTAGTTGCCCCGCCAGCGTTCCTAGTGCGCCCACCGCGACGATTCCGCCCACGCAGCCGATGACCGCCGCCGGTACGATCGGCCCGAACAGTCCGACGATGGTCGCCGTGGCGACGGTCGCGCCCGCGATGCCGCCGAGCAGGCAGCCCACCGCTCCGCCGGTGATGCCCCCGACCAGCGTGCCGATGGTCGCGCCCGCCCCGAGAGTGCTGGTCAGGCGGGTCCAGGCAGCCTGTTCGCGATCGTAGGGTGTCTTCCAGGGCGCTTGATCCTCATACGGCAGCGCGACGGGGCGGTACACCGCGTGGGCCGGATCGAATTCCGGTGTGAGCGTAGCGGTCCGATCGCTGATATCGGCCCGGATCGGGAAGACGAAATCGTCCACCCGGAAGGACAATTCGGTGCCGCCCAGTACTTTGCCGCCGTCGGATATCACCTGGAACACGCCGGCGTCGTTCGTGAATGATCCGGAATCGGTCTCGATCGTGACCGACGAAGCGGACGTGGTGGCCCGGTAGCCGACATTGTGGTCCTCGTCCGTGGTTCCGGCGTACGCGCTGCCCGAACCGATGGTCAGTGCGGCGATCGAAAATGCCGCACCGGCCATCATTGATTTGGTATTCATTTATATCTCCTCATCATGCAATGTGCATTTACCACGATCGAGTACTGTGATTGAGGATGCGATATCAAAAATCGTCCGGATTTAAAATTCTTATGCCATGTGAATCGCATATTCGGGTGATGGTTTTCCATGTCGGGACACGACAAGATTCCCGTCGCACGCGACGGGAATCTTGTGCCGATATTTCGGTGTGGAGTTACTGGTGAACTGCCACCCGCTCGATACTCGGAGCCGAGATCAGCGCAGTTAGCGGGCGCAGAGGTGACAGGAATTCCTCACCGAGCCGATCTCGCTTCTCCTGGTCGGTGACGCCGAGACCGGCATGTGGAGCGAGCCCCAGCACGCCGACCTTGCCGACGTGTACGTTTTTCTGGACGGAACGCACGGCATCGGCCACATCGTCCAGCGGATGCACCGCGGACAATGGTGGCGCCAATTTACCCAGATCGAACAGCCGGATCATTTCCGCGGCTTCCTTCAAATTCATCGCGTGACTTCCGATGACGCGTTTCAAATTCATCCAGAGATAGCGGTTGTCGTATTCGTGCCGGTATCCGCTCGACGATCCGCAGGTGATGACGGTCCCACCGCGACGGACGACGATCACCGACATACCGAATGTGTCGCGGCCGGTGTAGTCGAACGCGACGTGCGGATCCTCACCGACTGCGGAGCGGATGGCCCGGCCGAGCCGCTTGGCGGCCGCGATCGTCGCCTCCGGGCCGCGATCACCGCTGTCGAGTTCCAGTTCGGCGCGATTGACGACGACCTCGCAACCGAGCGCCCGCACCAGCCGCGCCTTCTCCTCCGACGACACGACACCCACCGGTATGGCGCCCGCGTTGCGCACCAGCTGAGTCGCGAACGCGCCGAGCCCGCCGGCTGCACCCCAGATCAGCACGATATCGCCCTGTTTGATCCGCGCGCCGTGCTCGCCCACGAGCATCCGGTAGGCGGTCCCGCCGCACAGATTGATACAGGCGGCTTCCTCCCAGGTCAGATGCGCCGGTTTGGGCAGCAACTGACTGGCCCGGACGACGCAATAGTGCGCCAGCCCACCGAAATTGGTCTCATAGCCCCATGCGGTCATCGCGGGATCGAGCATGGCGTCGTCGTGTGCGCCCGCATTCTGATCGTCGACGACGACGGGGGAGACCGTCACATGGTCGCCGACCTTCCAGTTGCGCACCCCGGCACCGGTGCGGACGACGACGCCGGAAGCATCCGATCCGATGACCTGATAGTCGCGCCGGTGCCGCGCCGCGAAACCGCCGGGCCGCGCGTAACGGTCGAGCATGTCGAAGGTGGAGACCGGTTCGAAGATCGACGACCACACGGTGTTGAAATTGATCGAGCTGGCCATGACCGCGACCAGCGCCTCATCGGGCGCGAGTTCCGGCATCGGCACATCGCCGAGATGTATGGACCGCCGTGGATCCTTGTCGGTCTCTCCCTCGAATATGCCGACATCCTCGCGGCGCAGATGTGCCGCCGGGTAGTGCGCTGGAACCTCTTGCGAGAGCAGCACTTCGGCGGGTGCGCCGTCGAGTACCGCCGCGGCGAGTCGATCCGTCATGATCGTGCTCCTTTTCCACCACGCGGTCTGCTCGCGCGGGTAATCTCCTGGGCTGCAACACTGTTCATCCGCCCGGCCGGGGTGGACAATCGATCCTCAACGGGAACGCTAGGGTGGGCCGGTAGCGACTGACATCCCCTAGCGGCCCCCTAAACCGGGTTGTGCCGCAACGGCGCGGGTAGGGGTGTCGGGGGCCGGCGTTTCCGGCGACGCTGATCGGTATGACAGCCGAACATCGCACTCACGAGCCGTCATCCGCGGGGGCACCCGGCCGGCCGGATCCGGGCCGGGCAGTGGCGATCGTCGGTATGGCGGTCAGGCTTCCCGGTGCCGGCGATCTCGCGCAGTTCTGGGAGTTGCTCACCCGGGGCGGCGACGCCGTCACGGTGAGCGACCGGCAGCGCCGGCCCGGGGGCTACCTGCGCGATGTGACCGGTATGGACACCGGGTTCTTCGCGATCGCGGCGACCGAGGCCGCCGCGATGGATCCACAACAGCGGCTCCTGCTCGAGCTGGCATGGGAAGCGGTGGAGGACAGCCGGACCTCCCCGCACGACCGGCGCGGCGCGCCCGTCGGCGTCTACATCGGCGCCATGCACGGCGATTACGAGTTGCTCTCACATGCGGCGGGCGAGTCCTCGCGCCATACCCTCACCGGGCTCAACCGCGGCATGCTCGCGAACCGGATCTCGCACTTTCTCGGGTTGCGGGGACCCAGTCTGACCGTCGACGCCGGTCAGGCGTCATCGCTGGTGGCGGTGCATCTGGCCGTGCGGAGCATCCGCCTGGGCGAGTGCGAATCGGCCTTGGCCGGCGGGGTCAATCTCGCACTGAGTGAGGACGAGACGCGGATCGCCGAAGAGTTCGGCGCCTTGTCACCCGATCACGCGTGCCACCTGTTCGACGAGCGCGCCAACGGTTATGTCCGTGGCGAGGGCGGTGCGCTGGTCGCGCTGAAGCCACTGACCGCCGCACTCGCCGACGGCGACCGGATCTATGCGGTGATTCACGGTTCGGCGGTCAACAACGACGGTGCGACATCGGCCACCCTCACCGCGCCGAGTGCGGACGCGCAGGCCGACGTGCTGCGCGCGGCACTCGCCGATGCGGGGGTCGAGCCGGATCGGGTCGGCTATGTCGAATTGCACGGCACCGGAACGCCGGTCGGCGACCCGATCGAAGCCGCCGCACTCGGCAGCGTCTACGGCACCGCGCCGGGCCGGGCGGCCGCGCTGCGGGTCGGATCGGTCAAGACGAATATCGGCCACCTCGAGGGAGCGGCCGGAATCGCCGGGCTGGTCAAGGCGGCCTTGGTGGTGCATCGCGGCGAAATACCGGCGAGCCGGAACCACGAGCGGCCGAATCCTCGAATTCCTCTGTCGGAACTCGGGTTACAGGTGGTACCCCGGCACACGTCCTGGCCCGGCAGTGATCCGGTCGTAGCCGGTGTGAGCTCGTTCGGGATGGGCGGAACCAACTGTCATATCGTTGTATCGGCGGCCGAGCCGGTGGCGCCGGTGGTTACTGCGTCTCCTCCGCCGGGTGAGCGTCTCACTCCGTTCGTCCTCACCGGCGCGAGTCCGGGTGCCGTGCGGGACCGGGCCCGGCAGCTGAGCGAAGTCGTCACGGCCGATACCGATCTCGACGCGCTGGCCTACTCACTGCACGCGACCAGGGCACGGCACGACCACCGCGTCGTGGTGCTCGGGCGCGACCACGCGGGCATTGTCGACGGATTCGCCGCGGTCGCAGCGGATTCGGTTGTGCCGCACGTGGTATCGGGACGTCGCACTCGCACCGGCCGGGGTGCGGCAGGGAAGCTGGCCTTCGTATTTCCCGGCCAGGGCGCACAGCGACCGGCCATGGCCCGGGCGCTGTACCGGACGCTACCGGGTTTCGCCGAGCACCTGGACACGGTGGTCGCGCACTTCACTCCCCACCTCGACCTCGACCTGCGCCGGTTGCTGATCGAGGACGACGCAGCCAGTGCCGAGTCGCTCGGCCGGACCCGCTACACCCAGCCCGCGCTCTTCACGGTGGAGTATGCGCTGTACCTCCACTTCCGCGACCTGGGTATCCGGCCCGACCATCTGATCGGCCACTCCATCGGAGAGCTGGTCGCGGCCACCGCCTCCGGCGCGTTCGAGCTCCCGGATGCGGTGCGGCTGGTGGCCGAGCGCGGCCGGTTGATGCAGGCCGCTCCCGCGGGCGGGGCCATGATCGCCATCGGGGCCTCCGAGGACGAGATCCGCGCGTATCGCGACGACGCCGATGCCGATTTCGATATCGCCGCGGTGAATCATCGCCTCGCGACCGTCGTATCGGGTGATGTGCCGGCGGTGGCCGCGGCAGGTGCGGAATTCGCCCGGCGTGGATACCGGACCACACGTCTGGCCGTGAGTCATGCGTTTCACTCCGCCCATATGGACCCGGTTCTCGCGGAGTTCCGGGATGTGGTGGCCGATATCGCGGTTGCGCGCCTCACCACGCCGGTCGTGTCGAACACGACGGGGCAGCTGCTGACCGATGCACGACTTGCCGAACCCGATTACCTCACCGCGCAGCTGCGCGGCACGGTGCGCTTCGGTGCCGGTATCGAAACGCTGCTCGATCACGGCGTCACCACCTTCCTCGAACTCGGACCGGGCGCCGGACTGTCGAGCACGATCCGCACAGCACCGGGAATCGATGCCGGTGGCCGCACGATCGCTGCCGTTCCGGCACTGCGTGACGGCACCGTCGACGCCGACGGCCTGCTCCGAGTCCTCGCCGAACTGGAATGCGCGGGTGCGGACGTGAGGTGGGAGCGGCTGGTGCGCTCGCGCCGTCGAATCGACCTGCCCACCTACCCTTTTCAGCGCACACCGCAGTGGCTGAACGGGGCGCTCGGCGCCGCGTCCACAGTGCTCGCCGATTCTGCCGACATATCGGCAGGAACACAGGAGATCGGCGGGCAAGGGCCGGCATCCGTGTACACACGGTCCCACGCGGCCGGGTTCGGCAAGGAAGCCGGGAAGCCGCACGTACCCGCCGGTGCGTCCGGAAGTGGCAGGGGCGATGGGGCGACGCCGCACACACCGGACGCTGCGTCCGGGGGCGATCGCCATGGTGCGGTGGCCACCGACGCCGCGAATGCCGTGGTGGAGGCGCTGAGCCGGGCGCTCGGCTCCAGCGCCGTCGGAGACGATGAATTACGCAGCGCGTTCACCGCTCTGGGGATGGACTCGCTGGGGTCGGTGCAATTTCGCGATACCGTCGCCGAGCTGACCGGACTGAGCCTGCCCGCGTCCCTGGTCTACGACTATCCGACCCCGCGCGCGGTGATCGATCACATCGGCGATGTGCTCGATACGCCGACTCCGGAGGCGCATTCGAGTGTGAACAGCGGTGGCGCACAGACTATTCGATCCGATGAGGATGATGTGGTCATCGTCGCCGCGGCCGGACGGTGGCCGGGTGGGCTCGGTACTCCGGAAGAATTCTGGGATGCGCTGCTGGCCGGGGAAGAATTCACCGGCGCCTTCCCCACGGACCGGGGCTGGGATGTCGATACCCGGATGCCGACGCCGGGTCCTGCCCGCAGTGGCGGTTTCCTCTATGACGCAGCCGAATTCGATGCCGCGTTCTTCGGCATCGGCCCGCGCGAGGCAGAGGCGATGGACCCGCAGCAACGACTGCTGCTCGAATCGACCTGGACCTGCCTGCAGCGGGCCGGGGTGGCGCCGAGTTCACTGCGCGGCAGCGCCACCGGGGTGTATATCGGTGCGGTTCAACAGGAATACGGCCCCCGGATGCACGAGGCGGCGACCGGGGCGGCCGGCTATCTGCTGACCGGGACCACCAACAGCGTGATATCGGGCAGGCTGGCCTACCATTTCGGCTTCACCGGTCCGGCGGTCACCGTCGACACCGCCTGCTCGTCGTCACTGGTCGCCTTGCATCTCGCGGTCCGCGGGCTGCGCTCGGGCGAATGCGATCTCGCGGTCGTGGGCGGTGTGTGCGTGATGGCCACGCCCGGTATGTTCACCGAATTCGCCAGACAGGGCGGGCTCGCCGCGGACGGGCACTGCAAACCCTTCGCCGACGGCGCCGACGGCACCGTGTGGGCCGAGGCCGTCGCGACCCTGCTGGTCCAGCGCCGATCCGATGCTGTCCGGTCCGGACACCGGATTCTCGCCGTCGTGCGCGGCACCGCGATCAATTCCGACGGGGCGAGCAATGGACTGACTGCCCCGAACGGTCTCGCACAGCGGCGCGTCATCGAGGCGGCCCTCGCGGATGCGCGGCTCTCGCCCGGCGATATCGATGTGGTCGAGGCGCACGGAACCGGTACCGCACTCGGCGATCCGATCGAGGCGCGGGCGCTGGGCGCGGTGTACGGCAGCGCGCACAGCACGGACCGGCCGGTGCTGATCGGGTCGGCGAAATCCAATATCGGCCATACCCAGGCGGCGGCGGGTATCACCGGCGTGATCAAGCTGATCGGTGCGCTCGGATCGGCGACCGTGCCGCCGACGGTCAACCTCACCACTCCCAGCGGCCTGATCGACTGGTCGGCGGCACATCTGCGGGTGCCGGTCGGAGAACCGGTGCCGTGGCCCGACACCGAGGGGCCCCGCACCGCGGCGATCTCCTCGTTCGGAATCAGCGGCACCAACGCGCACGTGATCCTCCAGGAGCCGGGAGTTACAGCGCCGCGTGCACTTCCGGAGTTCACGGGGCCGGTGGTGTTCTCGGCCCGCACCGCCGCGTCCCTGCGCGCGCACGCCACCGCACTGGCCGAGGCTATCGATGCCGGCGGGACGGCCGCGGGGGCGGCCGAATCGCACCGGGTGGACGAGGGTTTCGCCTACCGTGCGGTGGTCCGGGCGTCGACGGATATCGGCGATGCGCTGGCGGCGGTCGCGGCCGGTGCCCCGCATCCCGATTCCGTGGTGGCCGGTCCGCCGGACCGAGTGGGGTTGCGCGCGTATGTCTTCTCCGGCCAGGGCAGTCAGCGGGTCGGCATGGGTGCGCGGCTCGCCGCGACCGTCCCGGCCTTCGCCGCGCAGCTGACCGCGGTGATCGCGCGGCTGGACCCGTATCTGCCGGTACCGCTCGCGACCGTACTCGCCGACGAGTCCGGGCTCGTCCATCGAACCCGATACACCCAGCCGGCGATCTTCGCGGTCGAGGTCGCTCTGTTCCGCTGGCTCGAAACCATCGGCCCGCGAACGGATTTCGTGGCCGGGCACTCGGTCGGCGAACTCGCCGCCGCGCATGTGGCCGGTGTGCTGAGCCTCGACGACGCCTGCCGGTTGGTCACCGCACGCGGCAGGCTGATGGACGAGATCGACGCGGACGGGACCATGGCGGCGCTGGCTGCCACCGAAGCCGAAGTGGCCGCGGCGCTGCCCGGATACCCCGGGGTGGATATCGCCGCCGTCAACGGCCCCCGTTCCACCGTGATCTCCGGAGACCGCGCTGCCGTCGAGGCCTTGGCCGAGGCGTTCCGGTCCGACGGCCGCAAGGTGCGACAGCTCGAGGTATCGCATGCGTTCCACTCGGCGCATATGGACGCGATGGTCGACGAGTTCCGCCGGATCGCGGACAGCGTGCCCGCCGCGACGCCGCGGATTCCGCTGGTGTCGGGGCTGACCGGCACGGTGATCTCCTCGGCCACCGAATGGGACGGCGACCATTGGGTGCGCCACGCACGCCGTGCCGTGCGTTTCGCGGATGTGGTGCGCACCCTGTACGACGCGGGCGTGCGGACCTTCCTCGAGGTGGGGCCGGATGCCGTCCTGCTGCCGATGATCACCGAATCGGCCGCGGAACCCGTCGCCGTGGTGCCGACCCTGACCCGCCGCGCCGACGAGACCGTTTCGGTGACACAAGCTTTGGAAACGCTGTATCTGGACGGCGCCGAGGTGCGCTGGCCCGCGCTGCTGAGCACCCGACCGGTCGATACGACCGCGCTGCCTGGTTACGCCTTCACCCGGGCCCGCTTCTGGAGCACACCGGACAGGACGGATCACCGCCATCCGTTCCTGGGTGCCGCGGCGCGGTCCGCGGACGGTGCGACACTGCTGACCGGCACCATCTCGCTGGACTCGGCCCCGTGGCTGGCCGATCACACCATCGGCGGTGCGGCGATATTCCCCGGAACCGGATTCCTCGACCTGGCGCTGTACGCGGCCGACCGGGCAGGGGCGGATCGGATCATCGAACTCGACCTGACGGTACCGATGATCCTCGGCGACTCCGATCGCGTCGTGGAGATTTCGGTGGCCGGAGAGGGGGACGGCGAGGACCGGGAACTGACCATTCGCTCCCACGCCCCGGGCGAGCAGTGGGTCACCCACGCGACCGGACGGCTCGGCCCCGACGGTGGCGGGCCGGACCGAGCCGCCGGGGAACTGCCGGTGCCGCATGCCGATCCGGAGGAGCTGTACCGGCGGCTCGCCGCCGACGGCTACCGCTACGGCCCCGCCTTCCGCAATCTGCGCCGATTCGACGATGGGACAACCGGTCCCGAGCGCCTGCGAGCCCACCTGGAACTGGATCGATCCACGCCCGCGGCCGCGGCGCACCGCGCTCATCCGGCACTACTCGACGCCGCACTACATCCGCTCGTGGTCGCCCTGTCGTCGGACGAATCCGGGCCGGTGCTGCCCGCCCAATTCCGCGGAGTGCGGGTCGCCGCCGCACCCACCGGGCCGGTCCTGGCCGAGGCGACGCGCACCGGCCGGTACCGGGCGGCACTGCGCGTGAGTGCCCCGGACGGACGCACCCTCGTCGAGATCGATGCCGTCACCTTCCTGCCCGCCACACTTCCCGCCGCACCCGGCGATGAACGGCCGGGGCGGTTGGTGTGGCACCCGGGCGTGCCGGTCGGCACCGCGCCGGACGGCGATGTCGTGGTCGTCGGGGGTGCCGACGGCGATTTCGCGACCCCGGTGGCGCTGCGCGCGGCCGTGCGGGGCGGACGCGACATCCCGGATCTGGTGGTCGCACTCCCTTCCCGCGCCCGATCGGAGGATCTCGCGGCAGCGACGCATCATGGTGTGGCCGAGATGATCACGGTTCTGCGGGACTGGGCCGGCGACGACCGGTTCGCCGAGACCCCACTCGCGATCGTGGTCGAGAATCCGGGCGACGGCGCACCCGGTGCGCTGCCGGGGCACGCGGTGGCCGGGCTGGTGCGCAGTGCGCAACACGAGTGGCCAGGCCGCTTCCGGCTCGTGGAGACCGACACCGTCAGCGAACCCCGCCGGATCGCCGCCGCCGCCCAGGCCGTCTCCGGCCCCGAGATCATGCTGCGGGACAACCATATTCAGCAGGCCGCGGTCGAAGCCGTCCCGGTTCCGGACGAGAGCCGGACGACCGGCGCGCTGTCCGGCACGGTCCTGGTGACCGGTGCGTCGGGCGCGCTGGCCGGGGTCGTGTGCCGGCATCTGGTCACCACGCACGGGGTGACACGGCTGCTGCTGGTGAGCCGCGGCGGTGTCGGGGCGCCGGCGGTGGCGCGACTGCGGGAACTGGGCGCACAGGTGCGGTCGGTGACCTGCGATATCGCTGTGGCCGAACAGGTTCGGGAGCTGATCGACGGTATCGACCCCGATGCGCCGCTGTCCGCGGTTTTTCACCTCGCCGGTGTACTCGACGATGCGGCACTGATCAACATCACTCCCGAGCAGATCACCACCGTGCTGCGGCCGAAGGTGGACGGTGCGTGGAATCTGCATCGGCTCACCGAACGGTTGCCGCGGGTCGGGGCCTTCGTGCTGTTCTCCTCGATGGTCGCGATCACCGGTAATCCGGGACAGGGCACCTACGGCGCCGCCAACGCGTTTCTGGACGGCCTGGCCCGGTTCCGTCACCGCGCGGGTCTGCCCGCCACCGCCATCGGGTGGGGGTTCTGGGAGGACGTCGACGGGATGGGGTCCACGCTCACCGGCGCCGAGCTCGCGCGACTGCGTCGTTCCGGAGTCGGGTCCCTGACACCCGAACGGGCCGTGCGCTATCTGGATGCCGCACTCGCATCGGGCGACCCGCATGTGCTGGCCACATCGGCCTGGCAGGCGGCGATCCGGGTCCGCTCGGTGCGGTCGCCGGTCCCGGCATCCACGCCGGATGCCCGCGGCGAGCGACGGGCGGCAGAGCCCTCCCGTGGCGAGAACCGCTGGGCCGCGCTGTCTTCGGCCGAACGCGAGCAGGCCGTCGTCGCCCTGGTCCGGGACGCGGTCGCGCAGTCGCTCGGCTATTCCTCCGGCGGCGAAGTCGACGCGCGGCGCGGATTTCTGGATATGGGAGTGGATTCGCTGGCGGCGGTGGAATTGCGCAATCAGCTCTCCCGGGCCTGCGGGGTGCGGCTGTCCGCGACCGCGCTGATCGATTATCCGACCGTCGACCGGCTCGGGGAACATGTGATCGCCCTGCTCACCGAACAACTCGGCGGACCCGAAGTATCCGGGCGTGGCGGCGCCGAACCATCGGAGCGCGGCGCCGAGGCCGTACCAATCTCGACGCTGATCGCGGATCTCGAACGCGTGCGGCAGGATTCGCCGGCGCTCGAAGGCGGGCAGCGTGAACTCCTGCTGGCCCAGCTGCGCCGGTTGACCGCACCGCCGGCTGCCGGCGATCGCGACCCCGGGGCGGCCACCGATGACGAACTATTCGATCTGATCGACAACGAGCTCGGGCTGAGCAGAGATGAGGCGCTGTGACGACGGTATCGGGCGAACCCCGGACGGAATCGGGCGAGGACAAACTGCGGGCCTACCTGAAACGGGTCACCGCCGAACTGCAGCAGACGCGGCGGCAATTGGCCGAGGCCACCGCCCGCACCGACGAACCCATCGCGATCGTCAGCATGGCCTGCCGCTATCCGGGCGGTGTGCGCGGTCCCGAACAACTGTGGGATTTGGTGGCCGGCGGAACCGACGCGGTCGGCGCGTTCCCCGGCAATCGCGGATGGCCGGCCGGGCTCCACGATTCCGACCCGGACGCACCGGGACGGTCGCTGACCGATCAGGGCGGATTCCTGTACGACGCCGACCGCTTCGATGCCGGATTCTTCAATATCGGCAATCGGGAGGCCGTCGCGACCGATCCGCAGCAGCGGCTGATGCTCGAACTGAGCTGGGAATTGCTGGAGCGGGCCAATATCGTTCCGGAGAGCCTGCGCGGCAGCGCGACCGGTGTGTTCACCGGAGTCATGTACTACGACTACGGCACCCAGCTGCCCGCCGGATCACCGCAGGACGGCTATGTGGTGATCGGCAGTGCCGCGAGCGTGGTCTCCGGGCGAATCGCCTACCACCTCGGGCTGACCGGTCCCGCCGTCACCGTCGACACGGCCTGTTCCTCGTCACTGGTGGCCATCGCGCAAGCGTGTGCGGCGCTACGGCGTGGTGAGGCCCGGCTGGCCCTTGCCGGAGGTGTGACGGTGATGTCCACCCCGACCACCTTCATCGACTTCAGCCGGCAGCGAGCACTGTCACCGGACGGCCGGTGCCGATCGTTCTCCGCTGCCGCCGACGGAACCGGGTGGGCCGAGGGCGCGGGACTGCTGCTGCTGGAGCGTGAATCCGACGCCCGTCGCAACGGGCACCGAATTCACGCGCTCATCCGATCCTGTGCGATCAATCAGGACGGGGCGAGTAGTCAGCTCACCGCGCCGAACGGGCCCGCACAGGAACGCGTCATCGCCGCGGCGCTCGAGCAGGCCGGCCTGCGGCCCGCCGACATCGATGTGATCGAGGCGCACGGTACCGGAACCGTACTGGGAGATCCGATCGAAATCGGCGCGCTGGCACGGGTATACGGATCACAGCGGCGCCACGACGATCCGATCCACGTGGGATCGCTGAAATCGAATATCGGGCACAGTCAGGCCGCGGCCGGTGTCGGCGCGGTCATCAAGATGGCGATGGCGATGGCGCACGAACGACTGCCCAAATCCCTGTACGCCGACGACCCCACACCGCATATCGACTGGGACGAGATTCCGCTGCGACTGCTGGCCGAGGAACGCGCGTGGCCGGGTCGCGATCATCCACGCCGAGCGGGCATTTCGTCGTTCGGCATCAGCGGCACCAATGCCCACCTGATTCTGGAGCAGGCTCCCGAGCCTGTCGCGGTGCCCGCGCACGCCCGGGAAACGGAGACCGCGCCAGGGGTGGCACCGTATGTGTGGGTGCTCTCGGCGCGCAGTGAGCGCGCCCTGGTGGCGCAGGCCGAGGCGCTGTCACACCGGCTGCGCCGCGAACCGGCGCCCGAACCCGGTGTCCTGGCCAGGACTCTGGCCCTGGGCCGGACGGCGTTCGAGTATCGGGCGGCGATCGTGGGCGATTCGGTCACCGACCTGCTGTCGGAACTGGGCACGCTCGGCACCGACGGGCGCGGGGCCCGCGGCTACACCGGTCGTGCGCGGCATCGCTCGGTGACCTTCCTGTTCAGCGGACAGGGCAGCCAATTTCCGGGGATGGGTCGCGAACTGCGCGAACGTTTTCCGGTCTTCCGGGAGGTCTTCGACCGGATCTGCGCGACCTTCGACGAACTGCTGGCGGGCATCGCGAGCCACTCGCTGTACGAGGTGATCGCAGGCGAGGCCACCGACACCGACGGCGGCCGGTCGCTGCTCGATCGCACGCTCTACACCCAGACCGGCCTGTTCGCCGTCGAGGTCGCGCTGGCCGAGCTCTTTCGGTCGTGGGATGTCGTTCCCGCCCGGGTCATCGGGCATTCGATCGGGGAGATCGCGGCCGCGCAGGTCGCGGGGGTGCTGTCGCTCGACGATGCCTGCCGCTTGGTGGCGGTGCGCGCCCGGCTGATGCAGGAGATCGATACCGCCGGTGCGATGTTCGCGATCGAGGCCACCGCCGACGAGGTACAGGCCGAGATCCGGCGCACCGAGTCGCCGGTCGACATCGCCGCGGTGAACGCACCGCGATCGGTGGTGATCTCCGGGGCGCCCGAGCCCGCCGATGCCCTGGCCGAACAGTTCCGGCAGCGCAGGCGCCGCACCAAGCGGCTCAACACCTCGCACGCGTTCCATTCCACTCAGATGGACGGCCTGCTCGCCGAATTCGAGGATGCCGCGGCACAATTGACCTACGCAGCCGCCGCGGTGCCGATCGTCACCACCGGCGCTGTCGTCGACGCCGGGACGATCCTGGATGGCGGTTACTGGACCCGGCAGATCCGTGAACCGGTCCGATTCGCTCCTGCCGTCGAGGCGGCGTACAGCGCGGGAGAGAACGCCTTCCTGGAAATCGGGCCGGGCGGGGTTCTGGCGGCCCTGGCCGCGGAGACGATCGCGGCATCCGGGTCCGCCGACGCCGCGCGGCCCGAGCCCGTGGTGATCACGACTCTGCGCTCCGACACCCGCGCCGACGAATCGGTCACCGCGGCACTCGCGCAACTACACGTCGCGGGTCTGACACCGAATTGGGAACGGCTGCATCAGCAATCGCCGTTGATGGCATTGCCCACGTATGCCTTCGACCGTGAACGGCACTGGCCGGCCGGCGCGCGGCCCGATGCCGGCACCGGTACCGACAGCGAGTTCTGGCATGCGGTGGCCGGGCAGGACGCCGCGGCATTGCGCAGTCTGCTCGGCTATACGGGAGCGGACGAGCATGTCGATGCCCTCGTGGCGCCGCTCGCCGACTACCACCGGCGACAGGCCGATGCCGGGCAGCGCGACCGCTGGACCTATACCGCCGAGTTCGGCGATATCGGAGTGCCCTCGCCCCCTGCCGATCCCGGCGACTGGCTGATCGTCACCCGCCCCGGCGACGATCTCGGCGCCCGAGCCTCCGATGCGCTGCGCGCACTCGGTGCGACCGTGACCGATCTGGTGGTCGATACCCCCGAACTCGAACAGCCACAGGCACTGTCGGCGGCTCTGCACGCCGCGGCACCGGCCGCAGCGCCCGCGGGGATCGTCTCGGTGCTGCCGGTGTGGACGGCCGAAACCGACCCCGCCCGTGGTGTCGCGCCGGGCCTGGCCCCGGCCGTCGCACTCACCCGTGCCTGCGACGAACTGGGCTGGCAGACCCGGCTGTGGATGGTGACCTCCGGCGCGGTCGCCGCGGTCGACGGCGATACCGTGCCGAATCCCGCCGCGGCACTGGTGTGGGGGTTCGGCGCGGTCGCCGCGGTCGAGTTACCGCATCTGCGCGGCGGCCTGGTCGACATCGACGATCCCGGTGATCGGTCGGCCCTGGACACCGCTGTCGCGGCCGTCACGGACCGGCGTTCGGCCGAGACCGAGCTCGCCATCCGATCGGGACGAGTGCTGTCCCGCAGGTTGATTCGGCATCGCACCACCGCATGGGCGGCACCCTGGGCACCGCGGCCCGATACCACCGTTCTGATCACCGGTGGCCTGGGCGCGCTCGGCCGGGCGCTGGCCCGCCGGCTGGCCGCCGACGGCGCGCGGCATCTACTACTCACCAGCCGCGCCGGTATCGACGCCCCCGGTGCGAGGGAGTTCGTGGCCGAACTCGGCGAGCAGGGGGCGCGGGTGCGGGTCGCCCGCTGCGATGTCGCGGATCCGGAACAACTGCGCACGGTTGTCGATTCGGTGGCGGTGACCACCCCGCTGTCGGCGGTGTTCCACACCGCGGCGGTGCTCGACGACGCGTCGATCGCCGCGCTGACACCGGATCAGCTCCGAAACGCGCTCGCGGCCAAGGCGATCGGCGCGCACAATCTGCACCAGGTCACGCGTGCGCTCGATGTGTCGGCCTTCGTGTTGTTCTCCTCGATCGCCGGACTGTGCGGGGTGGCCGGACAGGCCAACTACGCTCCGGCCAACGCCTACCTCGACGCGCTCGCGCGGCATCGGCAGGCGGCCGGGTTACCCGCCACCGCCGTGTCCTGGGGGTTGTGGGCCGGCGACGGCATCATCGACGACACCGGTGCGCGCCGCGCCGCATCCAACGGATTCCTGCCGATGGATCCGGCGCGGGCACTGGATGTGCTGCCCCACGCGATCGCCGACCCGGCCGCACATCTCGCGGTCGCCGATATGGATTGGGATCGGCTGGCGGCCCGCCAGCACAACGCGATCACCGCCGCCCTGGTCGACACCGCCGCGACCGTCGTCGCCGAGGCCGCCCACGAGGTGATGTGGCAGGAGTTCGACGCGCTGCCCGCGGCCGACCGGCACGCGCGGGTGGTCGGTCTCGTACAGGAACATATCGCCGCGGTGCAGGCCGTCGACTCACCGAGCCGGATCGATCCGCAGCGCAGTTTCAGCGATCAGGGCTTCGATTCGATCACCGCCGTCGAACTGCGCAACCGGCTGCGGGCGCGCACCGGCCTGGCCCTGTCGCCCGCGGTGCTGTTCGATTATCCGACGCCGGCCGAACTCGCCGATCATGTGCTGGCACTGCGGTATGCCGAAGCGGCCGAACCCGACATCTTCGGTCAGATAACGCGTTTGGGGGAATCGCTGAGTGCCCTCGACGACGACCTGGCCGCACGGGCGCGAGCCGAACTGACCGCCGTCCTGGCCACCCTCGGCGGCCCGCCGGGCGAGGCGGACCGAGCCGAGCGTCTCGACGACGCCACCGATGCCGAACTCGCCGAGTTCATCGAGAAGAACCTCGGGATCACCTGATCGACCCCGGTTCGACGACCACCCCACCCGATGTGACCAGTGAGGTAGATGGATGCAAGACGATCGGATTCGCGAGCTGCTCAAGAAGGTGTCGCTCGAGTTGCGGCAATCGCGGCAGGATCTGGCCACTGTGGAGCACCGCCGCCGGGAGCCCATCGCCATCGTCGGCATCGGCTGTCGATTTCCGGGTGGCGCCGATTCACCCGACAGTTTCTGGCAGCTGCTGGCCGGCGAGCGCGACGCCATCGGCGAATTCCCGGCCGATCGGGGATGGGACCCCGGCACGCTGTTCGACCCGGACCAGGGGCCCGGTACCTCGGCCACCCGGCACGGCGGATTCCTCGGTGGGATAGCGGATTTCGACGCCGGGCTGTTCGGGCTGTCCCCGCGGGAGGCACTGGCCTCGGACCCGCAGCACCGGCTGCTGCTGGAGACGACCTGGCAGGCTTTCGAACACGCCGGCATCGATCCCACGGGGGTGCGCGGCAGCCGGACCGGAGTGTTCATCGGTACCAACGGCAACGACTATCCCACGACGCTGAGCGGATATCCGCCGGAGCTGGAGGGCTATCTGGCCGTCGGAAACGCCGCGAGTGTGGCCTCGGGCCGCATCTCCTACACATTCGGAGTGGAGGGCCCGGCTCTGACCGTCGACACCGCGTGCTCGTCATCGCTGGTGGCCGCGCATCTGGCGGTGCGCTCGCTGCGCGATCGAGAATGCGACAGCGCGGTGATCGGCGGGGTCACCCTGATGAGCTCATCGACACTGTTCGTGGAGTTCTCCCGCCAGCACGGCCTGGCCCCGGACGGGCGGTGCAAAGCGTTCGGCGACGGTGCGAACGGAACCGGGTGGGCGGAGGGCGCGGGTGTGCTCATCGCCGAGCGGTTGTCCGACGCGCTCGCCAACGGCCGCCGCGTTCTGGCCGTGATCCGCGGTTCGGCGGTGAACCAGGACGGCGCCTCCAACGGCCTGACCGCGCCGAACGGTCCCGCGCAGCAGCGGGTCATCGAGGACGCGCTGGCTGCCGCGGGGCTGCGCCCCGCCGATGTGGACGCCGTGGAAGCACACGGCACCGGAACGGTGCTGGGCGATCCGATCGAGGCACACGCCCTGATGGCGACCTACGGCCGGCGGCGCACGGGCGATCCGCTGTGGCTGGGTTCGGTGAAATCCAATATCGGGCACACTCAGGCCGCCGCAGGGATCGCCGGACTGATCAAGATGGTGCTCGCGCTGCGCCACGAGACGCTGCCGCGCACACTGCACGCCGAAGACCCGTCCTCGAAGATCGATTGGGACGCCGGGCAGGTCCGGATCCTCGACACCGCCCGGCCGTGGCCACGGCACG
Source organism: Nocardia sp. NPDC052254 (assembly GCF_040679495.1). Lineage (NCBI taxonomy): Bacteria > Bacillati > Actinomycetota > Actinomycetes > Mycobacteriales > Nocardiaceae > Nocardia > Nocardia sp. NPDC052254. The sequence goes on from NZ_JBFAUW010000001.1 coordinate 293,131, forward strand.
AGAAGGTGAGGCGTGCGGGTATTTCCGCATTCGGTGTCAGTGGCACCAACGCGCACCTGATCGTGGAGGAGGCACCCGCGCCCGAGCCCGGCCCGCCGGCGATTCCCGCGGCCGATCCGGATGTGGCGGAGACGACGGCGTGGCTGCTGTCGGCGAACTCACCGGCCGCCCTGGCCGGTCAGGCGGATCGGTTGCGGGCCGCGGTGGCGGCGCCCGATGGTCCCGCCGTCGCGGAGGTCACCGCGGCACTGCGGCACCGCGCGCTGCTGAATCAGCGTGCCGTCGTCGTGGGTTCGGGCCGGACGGACCTGCTGCGCGCACTCGAGGCGCTGGCACACGGCGGCGCCGACGAGGATCTGGTGCGAGGCGTGGCCGCCACCGGCCGCCGGGTGGTGTTCGTCTTCCCCGGGCAGGGCTCACAGTGGGCCGGGATGGCCGATTCGCTGCTGCGCACGAGCCCGGAGTTCGCCGGCCACATCGCCGAATGTGCCGATGCCCTGGCACCTTTCGTGGATTGGTCGCTGGCCGATGTACTGGCCGGATCCCCGGACGCGCCGAGCCTCGACCGAGTCGACGTGGTGCAGCCCGTGCTGTGGGCGATGATGGTGTCGCTGGCCAGACTGTGGATCGGTCTGGGCGTGCGGCCCGATGCCGTGATCGGGCATTCCCAGGGAGAGATCGCCGCCGCGCATATCGCCGGCGCGCTGAGCCTCGGCGATGCGGCGCGCGCGGTCGCGTTGCGCAGCAAGGCCATCACCGCACTGTCGGGCCGCGGGGCGATGCTCACCGTGGCGTTGCCGCAAGACCGGGCCCGTGCGCGGCTGGCCCGATGGGAGGGTGTGCTCGCGCTCGCCGCGATCAACGGCCCGGCCGCCGTGCTGATCTCGGGGGACAGTGCCGCCGTCGACGAACTGGCCGCCGAACTGGACGGCGACGATATCTGGAATCGCCGCGTCAATGTCGACTACGCCTCGCACTCGCACCATGTCGATGCCATCGAAGCGCAGGTGCTGGCAGGCCTGGCGCCGATCACCGCGCGGGCGGCGACCGTCCCGCTCATCTCCACCGTCAACGGTGAACCCATCGACACCACCGTGATGGACGCGCGGTACTGGTTCGACAATCTGCGGTCGCCGGTGCAGTTCGAGCGGTCGCTGCGCCGCGCGCTGACCGACGGTTACGACACCGTCGTGGAAGTCAGCGCGCATCCGGTGCTGCGCCACACCATCGACGCCATCGCCGAATCCGCCGAGATCGCCGAGGTGATCTCCACCGGGACACTGCGCCGCGATCGCTGCGGCCGGGGAGAACTGCTGCTGGCCGCGGCCCGCCTGTACGTGCACGGCATCGCGGTGGACTGGCAGGCGCTGCTGCCATCGGCCGCCGCGCGCTGGATCGACCTGCCCACCTACGCCTTCGACCGGCAGCGGTTCTGGGGCGCCGACGAATGCACCACCGGTGTCGCGGATGCCCGCCGGCTCGGTGTGCGGCCGGCCGGTCATCCGCTGCTGGCCGGAGCGGTGGAGATATCGGCCTCCGATGCCACGCTGTTCGTCGGGCAACTCAGCCTCGCCGATCATCCGTGGCTGGCCGATCACGCGGTCGGGGACACGGTGATCGTGCCGGGCGCGGCCTGTGTCGACATCGCACTGTGGATCGGCGCCGAACTCGGCTGGCCGACGCTGTCGGAGCTGGTCAACGAGCGCCCGATCGTGATCGGCGAATCCGGTCGCATCCGGATCCAGGTCCATCTCGGCCCCGAGCACGACGGTGCGCGGGCGATCACGTTCTACCGTGCCGATGGCGACGACGAGTCCGGCGCGGACTGGCAACAGTGCGCGACCGGTGTGCTCACCGCCGATGTCATATCCCCGCCGCGTATCGACACGGGTCCGGTGGGAGGTTCGGCCGACCCGGCGGTCGTCTACCGGGAACTGGGTGAGCTCGGGCTGAACTACGGCCCCGCTTTCCGCGGGCTGCGGGAGGTATCGGCGGTGGGCGATCTGATCGGCGCGACCGCCGACCTGCCCGAAAGCGCCGGTGCCGCGACCGACTTCAGTATCCATCCGGCACTTCTGGACGCGGCGCTGCACGCACTGCCCTACACCGGTGGGGAACTGGCGCTGCCGTTCAGCTGGTCCGGGGTGCGGTTGTGGGCGCGCGACGCGCGGGAGTTGTCGGTGCGGGTGACCCGGCTGGGCACACACGAATTCGGTGTGGTCGGTGTGGACGCGCACGGCGAGCCTGTGGTGAGTATCGACTCGCTGACCTTGCGTCCCACCGGGAACGAGATGGTGACCACGAGCGCGGCGGCTGCCTACCGGGTCGGGTGGGCTGAACTGTCCGGCGCAGGGGCGGAGAACTTGTCCGTGGCACTGTGGACCGCGGATCCGCAGGTGCGCCGCGCCGGCGACATCGCCTGTGCGACAGACCTGGGCGAGTTGTCCGGCGCCGATCTCGTGGTGGTCGACACCACCGAATTCGGTACCGGCGACGGGTCCGGGGAGGTGCTCGCCGATCTGCACACGGTCACCGAAAATACCCTCGAGCGAATACGTTCCTGGCTCGCCGACGGCAGCCCCCGAGCACGACTGGTGATACTCACCCGGCGCGCGTACGCGGTGGCGGACGGGGAGGTTCCCGATCTGCGGGCCGCTGCCGTGCCCGGTCTCGTCCGCTCGGCCCGGACCGAGAACCCCGGCCGCATCGTGCTGGTGGACCACGACGGATCCGCCGATTACCCGGCACTCGTGGCCGTCGCCGCGGCAGCGGTCGCCGCCGACGAATCGGAAGTGGCGGTCCGCGCCGGAGGTCCGGCCGTGGTACCACGCCTCGGGCCGGCCCCGGCGGGGCCGGAAGAAATTGCCGCTCAGCGTGATTCGACGCTCCCCGGCGAGTCCTCCCCGCCGGACGGTGTCGGTGTTGCGGCCGCGGAAACCGCCATCGTGATCGGCGGACTCGGATTGCTCGGCCGGCTGACGGCACGCACGCTGGCCCGGCAATCCCCGGTGTCCACGGTCGTGCTGGTATCGCGACGCGGACCCGTCGACGAGCAGGCAACCACCGCGCGGCGCGAACTCGAATCGGCCGGACTCGACGTCGAGATCGTCGCCTGCGATGCCACCGACCGAACGCAGCTCGCTGCCGTCTTCGCCGCCGTTCCGGCACACCGCCCGGTCACGACCGTGGTGCACGCGGCGGGCATCCTGGCCGACCGGCCGGTGCACAACCTGTCCGCGGCGGCATTGCACGAGGTGCTGCGCGGGAAGGCCGATATCGCCTGGCATCTGCACGAGCTGACCGCCGGGCTGAATCTGCGCGCGTTCATCCTGTTCTCCTCGGCGGCAGGCACTCTCGGTATCGCCGGGCAGTCGAACTACGCCGCGGCCAACACCGTTCTCGATGCCCTGGCGCAGTATCGGCGTGGACAGGGATTGCCCGCGACCTCGCTGGCCTGGGGACTGTGGGAGACCGCCAGTGCCATGACCGGCCACCTCGGCGGGGCCGACCGCAAGCGGCTGGCCCGCCAGGGCGTACGACCGATCACTCTCGACGCGGGCGCCGGCCTGCTGGCGCGCGGGCTGCGCGCGGGTGCGGTCGATCTGGTGCCGGTGGACCTGGTCACCGGCCGGTGGCAGGACGGGATGTCGCCGATCCTGCGCGGTGTGCTGCGCTACCGGCCGCAGCTGCGCCGGGCCACGACCGGGGACGAGGTCCGCAGCAGCGGCCTGGGCGCATTGGCCGAACGCGACCGCCTGGACGCGGTGCGGGCGATCGTGCGCGAGCAGGCGGCCGCGGTACTGGGCTACGACGGCGTCGACGCGATCACCGCCACCGCGACTTTCAAAGAGCTGGGGATGGATTCGCTCACCGCGGTGGAATTGCGCAATCGGCTCGCCGGAGCGCTCGGGGTGCGCCTGGCCGCCACCGTCGTCTTCGATCATCCGACACCGGCGGCGCTGGCCGCCAAGATCAGCGCGGACCTGGCCGGAACCGAACCGGCACCACAACGGGCCGCCGCGCCGGTGGCGGCGATGCACGAGCCGATCGCGATAGTCGGGATGGGGTGCCGCTATCCGGGCGGGGTTCGCTCTGCCCAGGAGCTGTGGGAGCTGGTCGCGGCCGGGGTCGACGCGATCGGCCCGTGGCCGGGCGACCGTGGCTGGGAGGTGGACGACACCCGCGCCGGCGCGGCCGTGCGCTCGGGTGGGTTCGTCTCCGATATCGCCGATTTCGATGCGGGTTTGTTCGGTATGTCGCCTCGGGAAGCGCTGGCGACCGATCCGCAGCAGCGTCAGTTGCTGGAGGTGTCGTGGGAAGCGCTCGAGGGTGCCGGGATCGATCCGTTGTCGTTGCGGGGCAGCAATACCGGCGTCTACACCGGCATCATGTACAACGACTACGCGACCAGACTCGAGTCGATCCCCGAGGATCTGGAGGCGTATCTGACCAACGGCAGCGCCGCCAGCGTGGCATCGGGTCGGGTCGCGTACACGTTCGGTCTGGAGGGGCCGGCGGTGTCGGTGGATACGGCGTGCTCGTCGTCGCTGGTGTCGATTCATCTGGCGGTCTCGGCGCTGCGCGGCGGTGAATGCGATCTGGCCCTGGCCGGAGGTGTGACCCTGCTGTCGTCGCCCGCGAGCATCGTCTCGGCGGCACGGCTGGGCGCGCTGTCGCCGGACGGCCGGTGCCGGTCGTTCGGGTCGGGAGCCGACGGGACCGGCTGGGCCGAAGGCGTGGGAGTCGTCGTGTTGCAACGCCTGTCGGATGCGCAGAAGTCGGGCAGGCCGATTCTGGCGGTGATCCGTTCCACGGCGATCAATCAGGATGGTGCGTCGAATGGTCTGACGGCGCCCAGTGGTGCCGCGCAGCAGCGGGTGGTCCGCCGGGCGCTGGCCGCGGCGGGGTTGGAGCCGGGCGATGTCGATGCGGTCGAGGCGCACGGAACCGGAACCGCACTCGGCGATCCGATCGAGGCGAACGCACTGCTGGAAACCTACGGACGCCCCGGCCGCGAGCATCCGCTCTACGTGGGGTCGCTGAAATCCAATATCGGCCACAGCCAGGCGGCGGCGGGTGTGGGTGGGGTGATCAAGATGGTGCAGGCGTTGCGGCAGGGTGTGTTGCCGGTGTCGTTGCACGCCGATGTGCCCAGTGAGCATGTGGATTGGTCGGCGGGGTCGGTGCGAGTGTTATCGGAGGCGCAGGTATGGCCCGATTCGGGTCGGCCGCGTCGGGTGGGTGTGTCGGCGTTCGGTGTGAGCGGGACCAACGCGCATCTGATCCTCGAGCAGGCACCGGTGGTCGAAGCCGGTGCGGCGGAACCCGCGACGGTGGCTGTACCAGGCGCTGTCACCGATGGGGCCGTTCCCGTGTCGCCCCTCGCGTGGCTGGTGAGTGCGAATTCGGCTGCGGCACTGCGGCGTCAGGCACGGCGCCTGGCCACCCATGTGCGGGCGCGTCCCGATATCGATATCGCCGCGGCGGCGGTGACATTGGCCACCGGCCGGGCCCGGCTCGCCCACCGCGCGGTCGTCATCGGCCGCGACGCGGGCGAATTCGCCGATCACCTCGAGGCATTCGCCGATGATCGGCCCGCCGAGACCACTGTCGCCGGCACCGCCCAGCCGCGACAGCGAGTGGCCTTCGTGTACCCCGGGCACGGCTCCCAGTGGGCCGGTATGGCCACGAACCTGCTGGATACCGCACCGGTATTCGCGGCCGCGGTACAACGCTGCGCCGAAGCGCTTGCCCCGCACTTGGATTGGGATGTGGCCGAACTGCTGCGATCCGGCGCGGGCACCGTGGCGGGCCGGACGAATGTGGAGGTCGACCAGCCCGCGCTGTGGACGGTGATGATGGGTCTGACCGCCCTGTGGGAGTCGGCCGGAATCACCCCCGACGTCGTCATCGGCCACAGTCAAGGCGAGGTGGCCGCGGCCTGTGGCGCCGGGGCCCTGAGCCTGGCCGAGGGCGCGCGCATCGTCGCCGTGCGCAGCAAACTGCTGGCCCGGCTCGTCGGGCGCGGTGCGATGGCATCGCTGGCACTGCCGCGGGAACGAGCCCGGGAGCTGCTGCGCGAGGTGAACGGTGTCGATATCGCGACCGTGAACGGCACCGCGGCCGTGGTGGTCTCGGGCGAATCGGACGGTATCGACCGATTGATCGCCGCCTGCGTGGCCGACGACATCCGGGCCCGGCGTCTCGATGCCGAACTGGCCGGGCATTCGCCGGTCATCGACGCCGTGGCGGCGGATCTGCTCGCCGAACTCGGTGAGGTGCACCGGGAATCGGCGACGGCCCGGATGATATCGACGGTGACCGGCGCTCCGGTTTCGGCCGACGAACTCGATGCGGGGTACTGGTATCGGAACCTGCGCGAGACCGTCCAGTTCCACACCGCCGCCGAGGCCGCGATCGACAGTGGCTGCGATGTTTTCGTGGAGGTGAGCCCGCATCCGGTACTGGCCGGTCCGCTGGCGACCACCATCGAGAACTCCGCGTCGCCGGAGGGTCTGGCCACCGCGACGCTGCGGCGCGACGAGGGGAATTTGTCCCGATTCCTGCAGTCCGCGGCGGAGCTGGAGGCCGGCGGGGTCACTGTCGACTGGTCGGCGCTCACTCCGTCAGCGGCGCCGATTCCCTTGCCGTCCTACGATTTCGAGCGTCGCCGCTACTGGCTCGACGGTTCGGTCGCGCTGCCCGAGGTCGCCTCGGCCACCGGCGACGACCACGCCGGCGAGGACGAAACCCATGGTGCGACACTGGCCGCCCTGCCGGAGTGGCAACGGCTGGGCGCGGTGCGGGAACTGGTCCAGACTCAGATCCGGACCGTGCTGCGCCTGGACCCGGCCGATGAACTCGCGGTCGAATCACCGCTCAAGGAACTGGGATTCGAGTCGGTGTCGGCGGTGGATCTCACCACACGGCTGAGCCGGGTGACGGGTCTGCGGCTGCCCACCACACTGGCCTTCGAATACCCCAGCCCCGAGGCCATCGCCGCGCACATCTGCACGCTGTTCGATACGACCGGGCAACCCGATATCGAGGGGCTGGTCGATCGGCTCGAGGCGGCCCTGCGCGACGGTGCCACCGACGCCACGGCCCTGGTGCGGCTACGGACCGTCCTCGCGTCGGCAGGACCCTCCGGCCATCTCGACCCCGGGGACGATCTCGGCCCGGAGATCGACCTCGAACAAGCCAGTGACGACGAACTGTTCGACATCGTCGACGTCGGGAGGAATTCGTGACCACCGGACATACCGCCACCGCACCCGGCGAACAACCCGGCACCTCGCGGGAAGCCAAACTGCGCGCATACCTGAAGAAGGCGATCGCCGACGGCCAGGACTTGCGCGCCGAACTCCAGCAGGTGCGCGCCGCGGCGGTCGAGCCGATCGCCGTGGTGGGGATGGGCTGCCGGTATCCCGGCGGGGTGCGCTCGGCCGACGATCTGTGGAAACTGGTCGCGGCCGGGACCGATGCCGTCGGGCCCTGGCCCGCCGATCGCGGCTGGGATGCCGAAGGCCTGTTCGATGCGGATCCCACCCGAGTGGGGGCGTCGTATGTGCGTTCGGGTGGATTTGTCTCGGGTGTGGCGGATTTCGATGCGGGTTTGTTCGGTATGTCGCCTCGGGAAGCGCTGGCGACCGATCCGCAGCAGCGTCAGTTGCTGGAGGTGTCGTGGGAAGCGCTCGAGGGTGCCGGGATCGATCCGTTGTCGTTGCGGGGCAGCAATACCGGCGTCTACACCGGCATCGTCGCCGACGACTACGCCGATGGCTACTGGACGGCGGTACCGCCGGAATTGGAGGGGTACGTCGGTGTCGGTACCTCGGTGAGTGTGGCGTCGGGTCGAGTGGCGTACACGTTCGGTCTGGAGGGGCCGGCGGTGTCGGTCGACACGGCGTGCTCATCGTCGCTGGTGTCGATTCATCTCGCCGTCTCGGCGCTGCGCGGCGGTGAATGCGATCTGGCACTGGCCGGAGGCGTCACCCTGCTCACCTCGCCCGCCGGATTCATCGAATTCTCCCGGCAGCGGGGACTGTCGCCGGATGGCCGGTGCCGGTCGTTCGGGGCGGGAGCCGACGGGACCGGCTGGGCCGAAGGCGTGGGAGTGATCGTCCTGCAACGCTTGTCGGACGCACAGCGGTCGGGCCGGGACGTGCTGGCGGTGATCCGTTCCACGGCGATCAATCAGGATGGTGCGTCGAATGGTCTGACCGCGCCCAGCGGTGCCGCGCAGCAGCGGGTGATCCGCCGGGCATTGGCCGCGGCGGGGTTGGAGCCGGGCGATGTCGATGCGGTCGAGGCGCACGGAACCGGAACCACGCTCGGCGATCCGATCGAGGCGAACGCGCTGATCCAGACCTACGGGCGCGCCGATCGCCGCCACCCGCTGTACATCGGTTCCCTCAAATCGAATATCGGCCACACCGCCGCGGCGGCGGGTGTGGGTGGGGTGATCAAGATGGTGCAGGCGTTGCGGCAGGGTGTGTTGCCGGTGTCGTTGCATGCCGATGTGCCCAGTGAGCATGTGGATTGGTCGGCGGGGTCGGTGCGGGTGTTGTCGGAGCCGGTGGTGTGGCCCGATAACGGTCGAGCGCGCCGGGTGGGTGTGTCGGCGTTCGGTGTGAGCGGGACCAACGCGCATCTGATCCTCGAGCAGGCACCGGTGGTCGAGCCCGGTGCAGCGGAACCTCTGGGCCGCAACGGGAAGGTGGGTCCACTCCAGCCGGCCGCCCACGAGTCCGCATTTGTCACAATGACGGCATCCGAACCGGTTGTCACATCCGAACCGGCGTCGAGTGGGGGGTCGCGTGCGACCGGGGAAGCCGTGAGTATTGCGGCGAACAGCGAGACTGTTCGGCTGGCGTCGTCCACTCCGGCGCCGGACTCGCGCATCAGCGGAGCATCCGCCGGAACGACGGCATGGTTGCTGTCCGCGCACACGGATTCGGCCTTGCGGCGGCAGGCACACAATCTCGCCGACTATGTACGGCGGAATCCCCGGGCAGACCCGGCCGATATCGCTCGCGGGCTGCTCACCGGCCGGGCCCGGCTGCCGCACCGGGCGGTGGTGATCGGCTCCGGTACGGCCGAATTCGGAGATCGGCTGGCGGCCTGGGCAGAGGGTACACGGGCGCCCACCACCGTGTCGGGCATCGCGCGCCGCCACGGGATCGTCGGCTACCTGTTCACCGGTCAGGGCAGCCAACGCCCGGGAATGGGAACCGCACTGGCGCAACGCTTCCCGGCATTCTCGGAGGTCTATGGACAGACCCTCGCGCTACTGGACGAGCGGCTGGGCGGCCGGATCGCCGGCACACTCGCCACCCTCGTACGGGAGGCGAGCGATCCGGCCGCAGTGGCGCCGACCGTCATCGCGCAACCCGCGCTGTTCGCCTTCGAGGTCGCGCTGTTCCGACTGCTCGAATCCTGGGGTGCGCGACCGGATTACGTCTGTGGTCACTCGATCGGCGAGATCTCCGCCGCGCACGTATCCGGCGTACTCACCCTGGAGGCCGCGGCCGAGCTGGTGGCCGAGCGCGCGGTCCGCATGCAGGAACTACCACCCGTCGGTGCGATGCTGGCGGTGGACATGTCGGTGGAGGAGCTGGATTCGGCCGCGCCGGGCTGGCACGACGGAGTCGACCTCGCCGCGGTCAACGGGCCCACCGCGATCGTCGTGTCCGGACCGGCCGGCGCGGTCGGCACGGTGCGCGAGACGGTACTGGCCCTCGGGCGGCGGGCGCGAGGGCTCGATGTCAGCCACGCCTTCCACTCCCGCTGCCTCGATCCCATGCTCGACGGATTCGAAACAGCCATAGCAGCACTACCTTTCGGCGAGCCGTCGATTCCACTGCTGTCCACGGTGACCGCCACGGTGGCCTCCGCCGAGACGATCGGCGCGCCGCGGTACTGGGTGCGCCAGGTCCGGCAGCCGGTGCTGTTCCACGACACCGTGCGAGAACTTCTCCGGCTCGGTGTCACCGACCTGGTGGAAATCGGGCCCGACGCACATCTGACACCACCGGCGACCGCCACCGTCGCCGCCACGGGACCCGGCCCCACGGTGACGGCCACTACGCGCCGCGACCGGCCCGAAGCCGATACCGTGCTCGCGGCCGCGGCCCGGTTGGAGCTGGCGGGCGCGGGGATCGATTGGGAACGGATCATCGGCACCGGGCCCGCGGCACGGGGATTACCGACCTATGCCTTCGATCGGGACACCTACTGGCTCCCACCGGGACCCGCCCTCACCGGTGCGCGCGAACCAACCCCGTTGCCGACTCCGCCCGCCGCGGCCGCACCGGAACCCGATCCCGCACCGCGCTCCGCCGCCGAGCTGCTCGAGCTGGTGCGCCGAGCCGCCGCGGGGGTGCTGGGACTCGGCGACGTCAGCCGGGTCGAGGGGGACACGCCCTTCGCCGAACTCGGGATGACCTCACTGGCCGCTGTCGAATTGACCGAGCAGTTGCGTGCGCGACTGGGCACCGCGGTGGCGGTCAGCGCGCCGATCGAATTTCCCACCTCCGCCGCACTGGCGGACCATCTGCGGGCGAACCGGGCCGACGGCGCTCGGGCGGCAAGCGACGGCTCGCTGCCCGCGCTCTACCTCGAACTCAATCGGGCGGGGGCGATCGAGGCGGCCGCGACATTGATCACCGCGGCCTCGCACACCCGCCCCCGATTCGGCCCGGGCGACGTCCGGACCGCCACACCACCGCCGGTCCGGCTCGCCGCCGGAGGTGACGCACCCCCCATCGTGTGTTTCCCCGCACTGACCGCGATGTCGGGCCCGCACGAATTCGCCGGTTTCGCCCGGGCTCTCGGCGATCGTCATCCCGTGTACGCCATGGAAGCACCGGGGTACCGCGCGGAATCCGCGGTACCCCGGGATCTGCGCACCTATCTGCGCTCGCAGCTGACGACGATCCTCGACACTGTCGGCGATCGGGAATTCTTCCTGGTCGGCCGGTCACTCGGCGGATGTGTCGCGCATGCGGTGGCCGCCGAACTGGTTGCCGCACAGCGACCGCCGCGCGGGCTGGCGGTGATCGACACCTACCCGATGGACACACCCGCACTGCCGGGCAAACAGTGGTGGATGCCGGCCCTCATCGACGGCATGGTGCGACGCATCGACGATCTGGGGCTCGAGCTGTCACCTCATCGGCTCACCACGATGGGCGCCTATCTGCGGCTCACCGCGGAGCTGACCGCGGACTCGATCCCGGTACCGGCACTGCTGGTGCGCGCCCTGGATCCTCTGCCCGGTATGCCGAGCGAGGACGACGGCTGGCAGGCCGACTGGCCGTACGCGGACCACACCGCCGATGTCTCCGGTGATCATTACTCGGTGCTGGAGGACGGTTCCGCCGGAACCGCCGCCGCCGTCGCCCACTGGATCGGCGCGCTGGACGGGGGTGGACGCTGATGGCCGTACTCACCGCCGTCGTTCTGCGGGCAGGGGGCTGGCATCCGGGATCGGTTGTGGGCCGAGACTATTCGGCCCGGCGGTGGGCCGACGATCTGGTCGCACAAGCCGAGCTGCTGCGGCGCGCGGCATATCCGCCGCGATACCTCGGCATCGACAACGTCGCGCATGCGCACGACGGACCGAACAGTTGGCGGCTCGTCGCGGTCGATGCCTTGTCGATCGCGCGCCGGTCGACGGACGGCGATTCGCGCAGCATCGCGGTGCCCACGGTCACCGTCGCCGATCTCGATCGAGAGACCGCACGCGACCTTCTCGGCACCGGCATCGATCTGCAAGTGCGGGTGACCAACCGCCACGTGGGCGCCGGGCCCATGCCCTCGCCGACACCACCCGATCTCGACCTGACCGACCCCGAGATCCTGCGTGGGATGGATCTCCGATTCACCGACGCGGCACGGACACTCACCGGCGTGCGCGCGGCATGGGCGGGAGCCTCCACTCGGCCCCGGCTGTGGGCCCTCGCGCATACGACGATCCCGTACCGGCTCGCGGCCGGCTCGTGCGACGATGTGGCGCTCACGCCCCGGACCGCGGCGCAGGCGCGGGCCATACTGGCGGAAGTGCGTGCCATGGAATCCGAACGGCATTCTCCGCTGCGGACATTCGCCGATGTGACGGTCTGCCTCGACGAGGCGGCCGGCGCGGCCGCCGATCGGATGGCCGAACTCGATCGCCGGGCCGCGACCCCGTTGCGTTCGGATGCGGCGATCGTCGTCGGCACCGGCGAACAGCTGCTGGCGCGATGCGACGAGTGGCTCAGTGCGGGATTCGACGGCATCAGATTCCGGCCGTGTGGCGCCGCCGATGTAGGGCACCTGGCCGAGACGGTGCTGCCCCGGCTCGCTCGCCGGTGACCGTCAACAGTTCAGAACCCCTATTTCCGGGCCGCGCCGCGGGTACCAGACCGCGCTGCTTAGGGGTGATATGCGCGCGGCCCGGTTGTTAGCGTCCGAACCATGAGCGAAAACGCAGCCCCCGCAACGAAAACCGTCCTGATCACCGGCACTTCCTCCGGTGTCGGCCTCGCCGCCGCGGTCGCGGCCGCCCGTGCCGGATACGCGGTCGTCGCCACCGTACGCGACCTCGGCCGGACCGATGCCCTGCGCGAGGCGGCAGATGCGGCCGGGGTGGAACTCGACATCCGTCGCCTCGACGTCACCGAACCGGACAGCATCGAGGAGACGATCTCCGGTGTGCTGCACACCCACGGCCGGTTGGACGCGGTGGTGAACAATGCCGGAGTCGGCAGTATCGGCACCCTGGAGTTGCTGAGCCTGGACCAGATCCGATTCGGAATGGAGGTCAACTTCTTCGGCGTCCTCGCGGTGAGCCGGGCCGCCCTGCCGCATCTGCGCGCCGCCGGTGGACGCCTGATCACCGTGGGCAGTGCCTACGGCTCGGTCGGCCAGCCGTTCAACGAGGCCTACTGCGCAGGTAAGGCCGCGACCGAAACGTATATGGAGGCGTTGGCCGCGGTAGCGGCGGAGGTGGGGGTGACGGTATCGGTCGTGCAGCCGGGCCCGATCGCCTCCTCGTTCGGCGACAATATGCCCATCGACCGGGTGGCGCTGCGGGCGGCGGCCGATGCCGGGCAGTACAAGGCCGCTTATGCGAACTATCTGGAATATCTGCCCGGCATGATCGCCGGTGCGGTGCAGACCTCCGCCGAAGTCGCCGAGTACGTGGTGTACGCGCTGACCGACCCCGCACCGCCCTTCCGGATCCAGACCTCGGACTTCTCCCGGAGTTTCGTGGCCGACAAACTCCACGACGTCGACGGGTCTGCGGTGCAGGCGATCACCCGGCAGTGGCTCGCGCCGGCGAATACCGGTGTCAACCCCTAGCTTCCCGGGCGATCCGAGCGCCGTTTCTGGGGTAACTCGCCGACAATTTCGTTGTTAATGTCCGATATGTGCGCTCGATTTCGCCGTTGCGGCTGGTGATCCTTTCCATTGTTTCCGTCTTGTTCGTTGCCGGATGTGCCGGGGCCGGCACATCCGGAACGGCACCGTCGACGCCGGTCTCCGGAGGTACGCTGACCTTCGGAATCAACGACGCGCCAGGGTGTTTCGATATCCACGTGACGTCCGCCGACATTGCCGCGGAAATTCAGCGCAATGTGGTCGATTCATTGGTTTCCGAGGATTCCGGACATAAATTCCATCCCTGGCTGGCGACCGCGTGGACAACCGCCGAAGATTTGCGGAGTTATACCTTCACACTGCGTAAGGATGTGACATTCACCGATGGCACGCCGTTCACCGCGGCGGCGGTGAAAGCGAATTTCGATCACATCCTGGCACCGTCCACCAAATCGCAATATGCCAAGAATCTGCTCGGCCCCTACACCGGTACCGACGTCCTCGACGACTACACCGTCCGAATCAATTTCTCGGCGCCGTTCGCGCCCTTCCTGCAGGCGGCGAGTACGCCGTATCTGGGGTTCTACTCGCCGCAGACCCTCGCCACCGCCGCGGACAAATTGTGCGCGGGCGGTCCGGTCGACGTCGGTTCCGGGCCGTTCGTATTCAGCGAGTACACCAAGGGACAGAGCGCGGTGATGACCCGCAATCCGAACTATCGGTGGGGTCCGGCCGATGCCGCGCACCAGGGTCCGGCCTATCTGGATTCGCTGGTCTTCCGGATCCTGCCCGAGGATGCCACCAGGGTCGGAGCGCTGACCAGCGGCCAGGTCGATATCGCCAAGGCTGTTCCGCCGATTCAGGTTCGCACCGTGGAGGCGGCGTCGAATCTGACGGTGACCCGGGTGGATCAACCCGGCCTGACCTACGGCATCCACCTCAACACCGCCGCGGCGCCACTGGACGATCAGCGGGTCCGCGCGGCGATCCAGCAGGGCATCGATGTGGCCCAGGATGTAGAGACGGTCTACTTCGGCCAGTACAAGCGCGCGTGGGGTCCGCTGTCGCCCACCACCGGGTCCTATGACCCCACGGTAGAGAACTCCTGGCACTACGATCCCCGAGCCGCCGGCAAGCTTCTCGACGACGCGGGCTGGACCGGCCGGGACAGCGCGGGTTTCCGCACCAGGAACGGTCAGCGGCTCACCCTGTTCTGGCCCGCACTGCCCGAGGCGAGCACCCGCGATCAGCGGAATCTGCTGGACCAGGCCGTACAGGCCGATCTCGCTAAAATCGGTGTGGAGGTTCAGCATCCGCACCTGACCGCGGGCGAGTACAACGCCCGCGTCGGCGACGGCCGGTTCCAGCTGTTCTCGGTGAGCTGGGCGCGTTCGGAAGCCGATCTGCTGCGGTTGTTCTTCCACAGCGCGAACATTCCTCCGGCCGGGCAGAACGTCTCGCATCTGAAGGATCCGCAGATCGACGATTGGACCGGCGCCGGCGCGGCCGCCACCGATCAGCACATCCGGGATCGGGTCTACGGCGACACCCAGCGCCGGGTGCTGCAGACCGGTGCGATGGTGCCGCTCTGCGTCCTGGCCTCTGTCGACGGCTCGTCCGAGCGCGTGCACGGGCAGAAATTCGACCCGAACGGCTGGCTGCAGTTCTACGACGCCTGGAAGGCATGACCGTGCAAGTACTCAGCATGCCCGACGCCGTCGTCGGAGGTGCCGCCATCCGGATGGTGACGGCTGTGGGCAAACGCCTGCTGGCCGCCGTCGCGGTGGTATTCGGCGCCGCCACACTGGGATTCATCGCCCTGCAGTTGTTGCCGGGCGATCCGGTGGACTGGCTGCTCGGCCCGAGTATGACCGCCTCGCCCGGGCTGCGGGCGCAGGTGCGCGCCGACTACGGATTCGACCGGCCGGTGTTCGAGCAGTACCTGTCGTATCTGAACATGGTGCTGCACGGACAACTCGGGACCTCCTACCAGTTGCAGCAGCCGGTGACGACGCTGATCGCGAATCAGCTCGCGCCGACCGCGGAACTCGCCGTCACGGCGCTGGTACTGGCGATGGCGATCGCGATCGCCGCCGCGGTCGCCACCGCCGGCCGCCGGCCCCGGCTGCGCGCGGGGATCTCCACCGCCGAACTCGTCGTCACCTCCGCACCGCAGTACTGGGTCGGCATCCTGTTGCTGACGGTGTTCTCGTTCCAGCTGCGAGCATTCCCGGTCGCGGGGGCGCAGACCCCGGCGGCGCTGGTGCTGCCCGCGATCACGCTCGCGCTGTCCATCGCGGGAGTGCTGTCACAAGTGCTGCGCGAGGGGCTGGAGGCGGCGCTGACTCAGCCGTTCATCCTCACCGCGCGAGCACGGGGCGCGAGTCTGTCGGCGGTCCGGGTGCGGCATGCCCTGCGGCATGCGGCCGCACCGCTGCTCACCCTCACCGGCTGGCTGACCGGAACTCTGCTCGGCGGCGTCGTCCCGGTGGAGACGGTCTTCGGCCGCCCGGGAATCGGATCGCTTGTGCTGCAAGCGGTTACCAGCAGGGATATGCCGGTCGTCATGGGCGTCATCCTGCTGTCGGCGGTGGTGTTCGTGGTGATCTCCACCCTCGTCGATCTGCTGCAGCTCGCCCTCGATCCGCGTATCCGCACGAACGGAGACTGACCGTTGACCGCCCCTGATATCGCCGTGCCGGAAACGGCCGCGGCACTCGAGACCCGGCTCCGGATTCCCCGGCCCGCCGTTGTGACGGCCGCCGCGGTGCTGGCTCTGATCGTCGTGGTGGCCATCGCACCGGGCCTGTTCACCGACTTCTCACCGACGGCGACCGATATGAAGCAGGCACTCGTAGCCCCTTGCGGCGCACACTGGTTCGGCACCGATCAACTGGGCCGCGATGTGTTCACCCGGGTGCTCTACGGCACCCGGCCCGCGATCCTGCTCGCGGTCCTGGCGACCGCGCTGGCCGTGGCGATCGGCACGCTGACCGGATTGCTCGCGGCACTCGGTGGCCGCTTCGCCGATCAGGTCCTCATGCGCGGTGCGGATGTCCTGCTGGCCCTGCCGCCGCTGCTGCTGGCCCTGCTGGTCATCGCCGCCCTGGGACCGGGCACCGGCAATGTCGCGGTGGCGGTCGCGATCGCGTTCCTGCCGTTGTACGCGCGGCTGGTGCGCTCGGAAGCACTGCTGGTGCGCCGGTCCGGCTATGTGGAATCCGCTACCGGCCTCGGCATTCCGCGGCCGGTGGTGATCATCCGGCACGTCGTTCCCAATGCGCTCGGGCCGTTGCTGGTCATGGCGCCGCTCGGTTTCGGCACCTCGATGCTGTACTCGTCGGCGCTGAGTTTCCTGGGGCTCGGCCTGCAGCCGCCGACCCCGGAGTGGGGCGCGATGCTGTCGGAGGGCAAGAGCATCCTAGCGGCCGCCTGGTGGGTGGGCGTCTTTCCCGGAATCGCGGTGACCTGCACCGTGATCGCGGTCAATGTGGTGGGCCGCGCACTGCGGACCCGTTTCACCGGGCGGGGTGTGGCATGAGCGGGCACGGCACGACCGGACCGCAGTTGGTGGTCGACGGTCTCGATGTCGCCTTCGGATCCGGTCCCGGCCGGATCCACGCGGTGCGGGATGTGTCGTTCGAGGTGCATCAGGGCGAATGCCTGGCCATCATCGGCGAATCCGGTTCCGGTAAGAGCGTCACCGCGCGCACTCTGATGGGACTGACCGGTGACGACGCGGCAGTCACCGCCCGCCGGCTCGGCTTCGCGGGCACCGATCTGCTCGCGCTCGACGAGCCCGGCTGGCGCACACTGCGCGGCCGGCGCATCGCGTTGGTTCTGCAGGACGCCATGGTCGCGCTGGATCCTTTGCGTCGCACCGGCGCCGAGATCGCGGAAACGCTGCGAATCCACACCGCTACCGCGCGCGGATCCGTCGACAGCACGGTGTTGTCGCTGCTCACCGATGTGGGCGTGCCCGAACCCGAGCGCCGCTCCCGCCAGTATCCGCACGAGCTGTCGGGCGGATTGCGCCAGCGCGCGCTGATCGCCTCGGCGATCGCCGCGGGACCCGATCTGCTGCTCGCCGACGAGCCGACCACCGCCCTGGACGCCACCGTCGCGGCGCAGGTCCTGGATCTGCTGCGGGAACTGCGAGCGGGCGGGATGTCGATCCTGCTGATCAGTCACGACCTGACCGTCGTGTCCCGGCTCGCGGACCGGGTCGCGGTGATGTTCGGCGGACGCATCGTGGAATACGGTCCCGCCCAACGCATTCTGCGCGACCCACGGCACCCCTATACGCGCGCGCTGCTGGCGGCGGTGCCCACGGGCGACAGCCGGGGCAACCGCTTGTCGGACAACAGGAGTAACACTCTGTCGGACAGCCGGAACGGCAGCGGGCTCAGCACACCGCCGGACGACCAGGGCGGCAACCTTTCGGGCATGGGCAGCGCCCGTCCGGACGGCCGGGGTGGCGGCGTGCCGGGCACGCCAGGGAGCGGAGTATCCGACACCGGGGGGTGCCCGTACGCCGTCCGCTGCCCGCATGTCGACGAGCGATGCCTACACGAACTCCCCTTCCTCGCAGCACATTCCGCCACCGATGCGCATGACGTCCGATGCTGGCATCCCGATGCCGTGCTCGTCGCGCCACTGCGCATCCCCTCGGTCGCACCCGCCACCGAGGCGGGCCGCATCCTGCTCGAGGTCGACTCCATCGGCAAGTCCTACCGCGGTCCGGGCGGGGTACGCCACCATGCGGTGCGCGAGGTGTCGTTCCGGCTTCGATCGGGGGAGGTGCTCGGCGTGGTCGGTGAATCGGGCTCCGGCAAGACCACGACGGGCCGGATCGTGCTCGGTTTGACCAGGCCCGACACCGGCACTGTCGATTTCGACGGGCTGGCGTGGAGTGAACTGCGCGAACGCCGCCGCCGCCCGCATCGGCACCGGATCCAGGCGATCTACCAGGATGCGCTGGGCTCCTTCGATCCCCGGCTCACCGTGGCCGGAATTCTCGGTGCCGCCATCGCGCGCGGCGGCGTACCCCGGGGGCCGGCTCGCCGCACCCGCGCCCTCGAACTTCTCGATCACGTCGGATTGGCGGGCAATGTGCTCGACCGCCGCCCGCGTGAACTGTCCGGTGGTCAGCGGCAGCGAGTGGGTATCGCCCGCGCGCTGGCACCGAATCCGGAGATCCTCGTCTGCGACGAACCGGTCTCGGCACTGGATGTATCGGTCCAAGCGCAGATCCTCGACCTGCTCACATCCCTGCAGCACGAACTCGGTGTCGCCATGCTGTTCATCTCCCACGATCTGGGGGTCATCCACCATCTCAGCGACCGGATCCTGGTGATGAAGGACGGCCGGATCGTGGAGGACGGCGAGGCGACCCGCGTATTCGCCCATCCCCGAGACCCGTACACCAGACAGCTGCTCGCCGCGACCGCGGTGCGTTCGGAGGACCGGCAGGTCTCCGATCGGCCGGTGGCCACGGTGCCGGGCTGATCCAGCGGAGTCGTCCATGTATCAACCTGCTTCGCCGGCCGCCGTTGCCATCGTGGGCGCGGGGCCCAAGGGCGTCGGCGTCCTGGAGCGAATCTGCGCGAGCGCGCCCGAACTACTCGGCGAGCACCACCTCGTGATCCACCTGATCGATCCCTATCCACCCGGCCCCGGACGGGTCTGGCGCCACGATCAGTCGCCGCTGCTGCTGATGAACTCCAAGGCCGCCGACGTCACCATGTTCACCGACGACACCGTGCGGTGCGAAGGGCCGCCGATGCCGGGACCCACTCTCGCCGAATGGATTGCCCAGGTCCGCGACGGCACCCTGAGCCTCGACGTCGACCCCGATCTGCGCGAGGAGTTGCACCGCGCCACACCCGCGACCTTCCACACCCGCCGCATGCAGGGCGCCTACCTGTCGTGGTGCTATCGCCGGATCCTCGACACCCGTCCGGACTCGGTCGAGGTGCGGGTACACACCACCGAGGCGGTCGATCTCACCGAATCCGACGACGGGGACCAGCTCGTGTGGTTGCGCGACGAAACGCAGCCGCTGCGGGCCGACGTGGTCGTACTCACCGTCGGTCACCTCGACGGCGAGACCGACGAGGCCGGGTGGTCGCTGAGCGATTTCGCAGACCGCCACGGCCGCAAGTACTTTCCACCCGGCTACACCGCCGATACCGACCTGTCGCCGATCGAATCCGGCGAAGCGGTGCTGGTGCGCGGATTCGGATTGGCGTTCATCGATCTGCTGACCCTGCTGACCGAGGGCCGCGGCGGCCGGTACACCACCGCCGCCGACGGAGAACTCGTCTACCGCCGCTCCGGCGCCGAGCCGACCCTGTACATCGGTTCGCGCCGCGGCGTCCCGTACCGGCCCAAGCCCGGTTACGGATTGCTCGGTGCCGCAGCGGAACTGCCGCGGTTCTTCAGCCCGGACGAGATCGCCGGGTTGGCGGCCCGCCCCGGCCCGATCCGCTTCCGGCCGGATCTGTGGCCGTTGATCGCGAAGGAACTCGGCTGGGGCTACTACACCGAGTTGTTCACCGCCCATCCGCAACGCGTGCGTATGGAGTTCGCCGAATTCGCCGATCTCTATCGCGAACTCGATTGGGACAGTGTGGAATTACGAACACTGGTGGCCAAAGCCGTTCCCGCCGAAACAGATCGATTCGACCCGGTCGCACTCGACAGCCCTCTGGTGGAGGTGACCGCCGCCGACGCATCCGCACTGGCCACGCGGGTCCGCGAGCACATCGCGCAGGTGCTCGACCGCGGCGGGGACAGCGCGTTCAGCGCGGATCTCGGCGCGGTGAACGCGATGCTCTCGGTGTTCCGGCAACTGCCGGCCGCCGTCGCCACCGGAAAGCTGGACCCGGCTTCGCAACTGTTCGATGTGGACGGATGGTGGTTCGGCTTTTTCAGCTATATCGGCAGCGGCCCGCCCCGGGCGCGACTCGAGGAACTACTGGCGTTGGAACGGGCCGGGGTCGTCACATTCGTGGGACCCGAGATGTGGGTGGCGACCGATGAGAAGCGGGGGCTGTTCCTCGGCGGCAGTCGCAAGGCGCTCGGCACGGTGACGGCCACGACCCTCGTCGACGCCCGGCTGCCACCACCGGATGTCACCCGTACGACCAATCCGATCGTGCGCGCCCTGCACGATCGCGGCCGGCTGGGCGCGGAGCGACTCGTCGGTGAGACGACCGCCTACAGCACCGGCCGCATCCATACCTCCGGTATCGACGGACAGCTTTTCGACATCGATGGTGTCGTGCACCCGCGGCGCTTCGCCCTGGGGCCACATACCAGCCTGCGAATCGCGGGCGCCTTCAGCAGGCCGCGCACCAATGCGCTCGGCTTTCGCGAAAACGACAGTGTCGCAAGACAGGTGCTGCGGTTGGTCGGTGCGGACCGGCAGCCGCAACGATAGGAGATCCATGACCCACCGGACCCGCAAGACCTACGCCCGCGTTCTGACCAACGATCTGGACGGCACCGTCGAGGTGTTGCGCCAACTCGTCGGCCGAGCGCCCGATTTCCAGGTCACCTTCGGCCGCTTCGATATCGCGCTCATCGGCGACTTCTGTGTGGTGGCCGGAATCGACGAGGCACTGGACCGCTACCGAGGCACGGTCGGGCCGGTGATCGTCGAGGATCTCGACGCCACGGTGACTCTGCTCGTGGGTTCCGGAGCCGAGGTGACGGTGCCGCCGTTCGACGGGCCGGCCGGTCGCGGGTTCCTGGTCCGGCATCCCGACGGCGTCGAATTCGAATACGTCCAGTTCCACTCGGAGCTGGACCGGCAGGTGTTCGGCTGAGATTTCGGCCGAGCCTTTTCCGCTCAGTGTGAATGGAATCGGAAAAACGGAAAAAACCCTGTATTCCGGATATCGACCGACCATGGCCCCCAACGGTATCCTGCACCCGGTCGAGCGGTCGGTTACGATAGCTGCACGGTAATGCTTCTATTCGGCCGACCGCAATTCACACTCAGTCGGACAGAACGGCACGGTACCGCTTTTCGAAATACCGTGCCCTTTTCGCCCGAACGGTACGAGGACTGCCCCGGAAGTCCCGTATCGTGGTGCTCCGGGGCAGAACGACGAGGTTCCTCGATCCCTGGTGCGTGGTCGCCAAGAGCGAGATGAGGGCGCCCCGTTGTTTGTCGAACGTCGATCACAGCTTGTAACTCTGGAGCGAATCTATCACCAATGTATTGCCGGGAAGGGGGGAACATCACTCATCGCCGGACCCGTCGGAAGCGGCAAGACGGAATTGCTCGAAATATTCGCCGAGCAGCTGTCCGACCAGGGGGCGACAATCCTGGAAGCGGTGGGTTCGCCACGCGAATGCGACCAGGCGTTCGGAATTCTTCAGCAACTGTTCGCGGGCCTGCGTGACCACGCGGAGCGCGCTCGGACCCGGCACTTGCTGTCCGACAGCGCATCCCACCTGACCGGGGTGGGTGATGACCGGGATGCGCAGTTCCTGCGCAATCACGCGAATCAGGAACTGTGGGCGATGGTGCGGCGATTGTCGATGCGGGCGCCGGTCGCCATCATCGTCGACGATCTCCAGTACGCGGATCTGGCCTCACTGCAGTCGCTGCTCTATTTCAGTGGCCGCCTACGGTCGGCTCGCGTCGTAATCATCTGCACCCGTACCGATCTCCCGTCGCCCGCCGGTGACGAGCGTGCGGTGCTGATCACCGAACTGCTGCGGCGGCCCCGATTTCATCTGTTGCGCACCGGCCCGCTGACCGTCGACGGTGTCCGGGAGATGCTGGCCGAGCGGATCGGCGTGCCGGTGGGGCCGGGGCTGGCGGAGTCCTGGCACCGTGTCACGGGCGGGAGCCCGTTTCTGTTGCGAGCGCTGGCCGAGGACAACGGTTCGGCTGGTCTGGCTCTGGCGCAACGGCTTTCCGAACCGGTCGCCGGTGACGAGTTCGCCAAGGCCGCCCTGGCCTGCGCGTATCGTGGCGACCGCCGGCTCTTGGACGCGGCGCGTTGTCTGGCTGTGCTGGCCGAATCCGGGTCGTTCGTCCTGCTGCCGCGATTGATCGGCGAGGTCGAGGCCATCGCGGCGGCGATCGTGCTGGCGCTCACCGAGGCCGGCATTCTGGACGGCGAACGATACCGGCATCCGGCGGCACGAGCCGCAGTACTCGGCGAGTTCGGCACTGCCGATTGCGCCGAATTGCATCGCCGGGTAGCCGATCTGCTCTACGCCGACGACCGCCGTCCGGATCGGATCGCGGTCCATCTGGTCGCGGCCGGCTCGGTGCGCGAGCCGTGGGCGCTCGAGATTCTGCTGGCCTCGGCGCGGGAGGCGTTGCAGCGCGACGATCCCGAGTTCGCCGCCAAGTGCCTGCGCACCGCGGAGCCCGCGGTGTCGACCGCGAAAGAGCAACTGGCACTGGCGATTCTGCGCATCCATGTCGAGTCACGGAGCAATCCGGACAACATCACCGAATCGGTGGTGACCGTGCTCGACGCGGTGCGCGCGGGCCGGGTGGCGGTCGATCAGATGATCGGGCTGCTGAATCCGTTGCTGTGGCAGGGGTGCGCGGGCGCGGCGACCGCGATACTCGAGCGCATCGAACAGGCGGACGCGGTACTGGACGATCGCTGCTCGGCCGATCTCACCTCGATCCGCGCCTGGATGCGCTCGACGCATCCGGGTCTGCTCACCGGTGCGGGTCTGCTCGGCGAACCGTCGGGCGGCGCGCGGGCGCGAATCGTGGCCAACCGGTCGGTGCGCGGCCCGGCGCTGCTGGCGGACGTACTCGAGATCGGCCCCACCGAACACACCGTCCCGACAGCCGAGTGGTTGTTGCAGACCACCCGGCTGTCGGGCGCGTCGCTGCCGTCGATCGTGTCCGCGCTGCTGGCTCTGGTGCATGCCGATCGCGTCGATCTCGCGGAGCGCTGGTGCGTATCGCTACTGCGCGAATCGGCCGCGCGGGGTGCCGTGACGTGGCAGGCGATGCTCACCACCACCCGCGCCGAGATCGCCATCCGCCGCGGCGATATGGTGGCGGCCCGGCGCGACGGGCTGGCGGCGCTGGAACTGATCCCCCGGCAGGCGTGGGGGGTCGCACTCGGCATCGTCGTCTCGCGAGTGCTGACCGCCGCGACCGCACTGGGCGATTGGCAGATCGCCGGTGATTGCCTGATTCAGCTGCCCGATGCCGTCTTCGACACCCGCTACGGCGTTCAGTTCCTCTACTCCCGTGGCCGGCGGCTGCTGGCGGGCGATCGGCTGCGGGCCGCACTGGACGATCTGTCGACCTGCGGCCGGCTGATGGGGGAATGGGGGATCGATCAGCCGACATTTCTTCCGTGGCGGGCCGATGCGGTGGCGGTGCTGCTGCGTCTGGGGCGTGAGCGCCAGGCCGCCGAGTTGGCCGCCGAACAACTCGACCGTACGAATCCGGGCCAGCCGCGGGCATACGGGATCGCGCTGCGTACCGTCGCCGCGACCGAACGCGATCCCGGTCCCCGTCGCGATATCCTGTTGCGCGCCATCGAATCTCTCGAGAACGCGCCGGACCGGATGGAGCTGGCGTACACGCTGGCCGACCTGAGCGAGGCGCAGGTGTTGCTCGGTGAGCCCCGTCGCGCCCGGCGGACCGCACAGCGCGCGACCCGGCTGGCCGAGGAGTTGTCGCTGGAGCCGTTGCTGCACCGCCTCGATATCGGCCGCAGGCCGGTCGAATCGGCGCAGCCGGTGCGGTCGGTCGGCCCGGCCGACGGTGACAGTGATGTGCTGAGCGCCGCCGAGCGGCGCGTGGTGATCCTCGCGGCCGGTGGTCGCACCAACCGGGAGATCGCCGCCGAGCTGTACATCACGGTCAGTACGGTCGAACAGCATCTGACGCGGGTCTACCGGAAGCTTCGCGTGAAGGGGCGCGGCGATCTGGCGGCCTATCTGCACGGCGGCGGATTCGCCCGGCGCAGTGTGGAAGTCGAGCTGCGGCCCGGCACCGGCGGGCCGGATCTCGGGCGGCGCGGCGCGGCCTGAAAGCACTCCCCTCCGGGGCCGGCCCCGGAGGGGAGGACCGGCGTCACGCGGCCGGTCGCTTCGGCTCCTTGATCACGACCAGACTGATCAGCAGTGCCACCGCCGCGAAGACGACGGCCGCGATCACCGCGGTGGACAATCCATGGGCCAATGCCTCGTGGATCGAGGCGCCGGTGTGTTCGCGCCCGGTGCGGGCGGACTGGTAGATGGTGGTCAGAATGCCCACCCCGAGGGACAGGCCGATCTGCTGGGTGGCCTGCAACAGTCCGGAAGCCGCGCCCATGTCGCGCGGCTCCAGGCCACCGAGCACGGTCATGTTCAAGGTGACGAATGCCAGGCTCAGGCCGGCGCCCAGCAGGATGAACGGCGCGAGGACTCCGGTGAAGTAGTTGCTGGTGGCAGTGGTGGTGGTGAGCCAGACCGCTTCCGCCAGCATCAGGATCACCCCGGCCACCAGAACCTGTTTGCGCCCGAACCGGGCGATCAGTTTCGGCGCCCACTTCGCCACCGCGAACTGCACGATCGCCATGGGCAGGAAGGCGAGTCCGGCCAGCAGCGGACCGAAGCCGAGCGCGTCCTGGATGTAGAGCGACAGCAGGATGTAGGTACCGGCCATGGTCGCCATCAGCAGGACGAAGGTCAGATAGGCTCCGGCCCGGATCCGGTTGCCGAGCAACCGCAACGGCATGATCGGCTGCTCGGCGTGGCGTTCGATGAATACGAAACCGGCCACCAGCACCACACCGGCGATGAACGGCAGCACGGTCCCGGGTGCGGTCCAGCCGTGGGTCACATTGGTCAGGGCGTAGACGATGCCGACCATGCCCAAGGTGGACACGATCGCTCCGAGAAGATCGAAAGTGCCACGGTGACGCTCGGTTTCGTCGAGATAGCGCCGGGCCAGCAGGATCGTTGCCAGGCCGATCGGCACGTTGATGAAGAACACCAGACGCCAGCTGAAGGTGGTGAGCACACCGCCGACGATCAACCCGAGTGTGATACCGAGCCCGGTGACCATCGAGAACACCCCCAATGCCCGGGTGCGTTGCGGGCCCTCGGCGAAGGTGGCCGCGATCATCGACAGGGCGGCCGGCCCGGCGAAGGCGAAGCCGACACCCTGCAGTGCCCGCGCGGCGATCAGCAGGATGCCGTTGGGCGCGATCCCACCCAGAATCGAGGCCACCACCAGCAGACCGAGGCCCCACGAGAACATGCGGCGCCTGCCGAGGATGTCGCTGGCCCGTCCGCCCAGCAGCAGCAGCCCGCCGTAGGCCAGGGAATAAGCGCTGAAGACCCAGGCCAGCGATTGCGCCGACATCCGCAGTCCGGATTGGATTTCGGGCAGGGCGATATTGACGACATTGCTGTCCACCGCGACCATGAGCTGACACGTCACGATGACGCCGAGCGCGATCGACAATCTGCGATTGCGAGTGCTGGTGGCAGGATCCGCCGGCGCGTCCGCGCCGGGAGTTCGGGTGTCGGGCTGGATATCTCGGCTGGTCATCGACAGTCCGTTCGAAGGATGGGGGAGGAAGGTAGCGGGAGTTACTGCGCGGCGCTGCACATCGCTCTACGCTTGTAGACTCGAATCAGCATAGGTCTCGAAATCCTTTTCGTCTACACGTGTTGAGTGAGGTTACGATGCCGGTTCAGGAAGTCGAGGCGGTTCCCGCCAGCCGGGCGCAGCGCCGTCGGCAAACCAGGCAGCTGATCCTGGAGGCCGCGCGCGAACTGTTCGCCGAGCGCGGCTATATCGAGACCACCATCCGGGCCATCGCGCAGCGAGCGGATGTCGACCCGGCGCTGGTGATGCAGCATTTCGGTACCAAGAGCGCGCTTTTCGCCGAGGTCGCGGGCATTCCGGAAACTCTCGACGACGCACTCGAGGGCCCGCCGGAGGAATTGGGCGAGCGGTTGCTCCGGCACGCCCTGGCCGATGTGGACCGCAAGGAGGACCGGACCATGCCGGTGCTGCGGTCGATGCTCACCCATCCCGAGGCCGCACATGCCGTGCGCTGCGCGATCATGAATCCGGAGACCAGTCCGTGGACCCGGGTGCTGGTCGGCCCCGATGCCGGCCGGCGATCCGCGCTGATCGGCACCTTGGTTCTGGGTGTACTGATTGCCCGCTACATGGTGCATCTACCCGGAGTGGCCGATGCGCCGGCCGAGCGCCTGGTCGAACTGGTCGGCCCATGCCTGCAACCGCTGGTGCTGGGTGAGGGGGATGCCGAACCCGCCCGCGCGGCTCCCGGTTCGGCCCTGGACGCGCTGGCCGAAGCGGACGCGGCGCGCCGCACGGCGGTGGCGCGGGTGGACGAATGCGCGCGCACGGCACTGGCGGCCGGCGCGTCCTATGGCGAGGTCGGTCGTGTCGTGGGCATCACCCGGCAGGCAGCCCGCAAGCGCTGGCCGCAGGCGGGGGACGTCGGGCACCCGAGCGGTGCCGAGAATTGCGAAGGTGCTGAATAGCACATACGGCACGCGACAATGAAAGTTGTCGCGTGAGGGCGCAGCACGGATCGCCCCACCGCGCTGGAGGAGAATGACAACCTGAGTTGTCGTCATGACGGTCGCGGTCGTCCATTGATGGTGCGCTCTCTCCGGGCGACGGGCCTCGGCCTTGCTCCGGGACGAGCCTACGGCCGCGGCGATGAGGAGCCTGCTCGGCGGCGAACGGCCCATACCCGCGAACCCCTAATCCGCCATGCCGCGCCCCACACCCTAGGGGACCATCCCCACCGGTATAGGGGTGCCGGTCCCCACCTTCCGTTCGTAGGCTTTCCGGTGCGCAAACATGCTCGCCCGCAATAGATCTCGTGCACGATCGCGGCGAGTCGCCGAAACGGCCGACCGTGAAGGAGCTATTCCCTTGACCAGTCTCGATACCATCGACGTCTTCGATCAGGAACGCTATCTGGACGGCCCCCCGTATGCGGATTTCGCGGTGCTGCGCCGGCAGGCACCGGTCTTTCATCACCGTGATCCCGAAGTGCCCGAGGGACATTGGGCGCTGACCCGGCACGCCGATATCGTTCAGGTGGCCCGGCATCCGGAACTGTTCTCCTCCGAGCGCAAGGGCTCGCAGCCGCAGGAGTTCGACGAGGTCGCCATCGATGTGCAGCGGCGCATGATGATTCATCAGGACCCGCCCCGGCACAGTCGCGTCCGAGGTCTGGTCAATCGCGGATTCACCCCGCGCGCGATCGATCGCCTGCGGCCCCGGATCGAGGAAGAATGTGCCGCGATCGTCGACAATGCGCTGGCCACCGGTGAATTCGATCTGGTGCCGACCCTGGCCGCCGAACTGCCGCTGATCGTGATCGCCGAACTGATGGGGATCCCGCGCTCGGACCGCCATCTGATCTTCGAATGGTCGCGCGCCATCGCCGGGCAGACCGATCACGAGCACGGTGGCGCCGAGGCGACCCGCGATGCGGTGGTCGGTATGTCCGGATATGCCGCCGAGCTCGGCGCCCAGCGCCGCCGATGCCCGCTGGACGACACGGTGACCAAGATGGTCAGCCCGGACGACAAAGGAAATCAGCTGACCGACGAGGAATTTCAGGCATTCTTCATCCTGATGACCGTCGCGGGCAACGAGACCACCCGCTACTCGATCGCCGGAGGTGTGGAGGCGTTCGCGCAATTCCCCGATCAATGGGCGCGGCTCAAGCAGGATCCGGAGCTGGCGCGCACCGCCGCCGAGGAGATCGTGCGCTGGGTCTCGCCGACCAAGGTGTTCCGGCGGACCGCACTCACCGACACCGAGGTGGGCGGGCAGACGATCCGCGCCGGGGACAAGGTGATGGCACATCTGGTGTCGGCCAATCGTGACGAAACCGTCTTCGCCGATCCGGAGACCTTCGATATCGGCCGCGATCCCAATCCCCACCTCGGATTCGGTGGCGGCGGACCACACTTCTGCATCGGCAAGCACCTGGCCGTGACCGAGATCGAAATCATGTTCCGGACCCTCGCCCGGAAGGTGAAACGCATCGAGATCACCGGTCCCACACCGCGATTGCGGTCGTACCAGTTCACCGGTATCACCGCCATGCCGGTGCGCATCATCGCTGCCTGACCAGCCATTGCGGCCGGGCGGCGCCACGCGGAATCAGGACCGTGCGGTACCGCCCGGGAGTGGCCGACATCGACACCTGGTCGGTGAGACCACGATAGCGGCCCAGCGGGGTATCCGCGGTGAACATCTCCGGTGCCCGGCAACCGTGCCGGTCACCGGTTCCGGCTACCTCGGCGGCATAGTCCCGGTCGAAGAACCCCATCCCGAGAATCCACAGCGCGACCCGGGTCAGGCTGACATGGACCCGGTAACTGCCGCCGTCCACCGCCCGCCGGGCCAGCGCCTCCACGATGCCCGCGGTGAGCAGCCACGCGACGATGTAGTCGTTGACCACCGTGATCGGTGACAATGCGGGACGGTCGGATGTGCCCTCCAGCAACATGGCGCCGGTCAGGCAGCCCGCCGACTGATCGAAGCCCACCCGGTCGGCCCACGGCCCGCGCTCACCGTTCAGCGAGATCGTGGCGTGGACGATGCCGGGCCGCACCTGGGCGGCCTGCTCGGCGGTCAGCCCGATCCGGCCCAGATATCCGGGCCGCCGATTGGCGAAGAAGATGTCGGCACCGGCGAGCAACGTCCGTACCAGCCCGGCGCCGTCGGCGTCGAACGGGTCGACGGTGCTCGAACGGATGCCGACATTCGCGGTCAGATAGGTGACGTCGTGCTCGAAATCGCCGGGCCGCCAGAGGTTCAGGACATCGGCGCCGTGCAGGGCCAGTGCCCGGCCGGTTCCGGCGCCGGCGATGACATGGCCCATCCCGAGCGCGCGCACGCCGTCGAGCGGCTGATCTCCGGTGGCGTGCAACGGTTCCGGTGGGCTGCCGGCGATCCGGGTGATCTCGATCAGCGGCAGATCGGCGAGCCCGTCCCGGAAGTGCGGTTCGGCCGTCATCTCCTCGAGGGTGCGCAACATCGGCAGGACCACACCGGCCTCGGCCCCCGCCTCCTCGAGATCGGTTGCCCGCCATCGCGCCACCGCGGCGGCGACCGCGTCCACGTCATCGGGCACACCGAGCAGCCGTTGCGCGGCGACCTTGATCGCCGGATACGGATTCAGCGGCATGACCCAGCGATCGTCGGCCGTGCGGTAGAACTCGAAACCGAATGCGGGCGAGGCATTGACCGGTGCGGCGGGAGAGTAGCCGTTGAGTCGCTCCCAGCGGCCGTGGAACGGGGCAAGCCGGTGCACCGCGGTGCGCAGGTCCACCGCGATGTCCTGGCCCGCCCCGCCGCGCATCCGCGAAAGTTTCGCCAGCGCGGCGGATTTGACGGCGAGCCCGATCGCCCCGGCCGCACCGAGCCGCAAGGTACTCGGCACGATCGGATCCGCCCCGACGAACTCGACGCTGCCGCCGGTATCGCCGGGGCTCATCCCGATGCCGGCGAGGACTCCGCCGAATTCGGCGTTCGGGTCGAAATCGTCGTCGGTGGCCGGGCTCGCCACCGCGTCGTGCAGCCGATCGGTCAGCGGAACATCCGTGGGCATCATGTCTCGACGGTAGGTCCGGCCGACGGCCGTGACCACGACCGATCCGGACAGGTGCATATGACCGCAACGGTCGCGTGACCGTAGGCTGGACGGGTGGAGATGCTGCACTTGCGCTACTTCATCGCCGTCGCCGAGGAGCTCAACTTCGCTCGCGCGGCGGCCCGTCTGCACCTGTCGCCGTCGCCGTTGAGCCGGCGAATCCGCGATCTCGAGCGCGAACTCGGCCGCGAGCTCTTCCTGCGCGGGCACCATCACATAGAGCTCACCGCCGCCGGAACGAGTCTGCTGCCCGCGGCCCGCGAGATCATGCGGCGGGTCGAGGCGGTCCCGGCACTCGTGCGCGAGTCCACCGGATCCTGTCCGCACACACTGACTCTCGGGATCGCACCCGAAGTGTCCGCCGCGGTGCGGACCGCGGTGCTGACGGCACTGTCCGCCCATCCCGATATCGCTGTCCGGCTGCATCCCGCCGAGGGGGAGCGCCTGCTGCGCGCACTGCACACGGGTGCGGTGGACCTGGCACTGGTCACCGAGCCGGTCGGCGGCCCGGGAGTCGGTCGCGCCGAACTGGAATGCCAGCCGATCGCAGTGGTGGTCGCGGCCGGTATGGGATTCGATGAGCGCACCTCCCTCCGGCTCGGCGACCTTGCCCATCTCCCTTATGTCCCCATGGGTTTCGGTGCCGGACCGACACCGCTGGCATCGGTGGAGGAAGTCCTCCGGCGAGCCGGGGCGCGCCGTTGCGCCGAGGCCGCGGCGCTGAGCCCGGACGGTGTCGCGCATGTGGTGGCCGGCGGCCAGGCCTTCACCATCGTCGGGCGCTGCACGGGCGCCCGGAAGGTCTTCGCCGGCGAGCGGGTACATGTCCTGCCCCTGGAGGGAATCGACGCCTCGATCACGACTGTCGCCGCCTGGCGAGAGGATCGGCTGCGCCCCGGCGGAGCGCTCGCCGACCCGGTCGCGACCCTGCGCGGGCTGTCCGCCGAGCGGATTCGCGCCGCACAGCAGTCGCGGGGGCAACTGGCTGCCATGGGGCAGCTTGTCGAGCCCGGCATCGACAGCAGCACCGAGCCGGCCGCCGGGGTTTTCGATCGCTCGGTTCCACCGGGGTTCTCGGAGGGGGCGTGATGCATCGCCGACGGGCGGCAGGGCTGTGGTCAGGCCTCCCGTGCGGCGACAACGATCGCGACCCGGGCGCGGTCCCATCGACCTTCGAACTGATCCCGAGGTCTTCGCCGAAGGCGAGTGTGAGCCGAAGCCGGGTTGTATGCTGCCGTTCGACACGAATAGCAGGGGGAGTTGCTGTGCGGAAATCGTCGTAGGCTGCGGCGTTGATCGGTGCCATGTTGCTTTCGGCCTGCGGTACCGGCGAGCAGGCTCCGGCCCCGACGACATCCGTGCCGATCGCCGGGCAGGTGAACGAGTCACCCGCGGGATCGGAGGGGTGCCCGCAGCCGGGCCGTACACCGCCACCTCGGTGCGGATACAGGAAAAGGAACCGGCGGCCCCGCAGACGACCGATGTCACGCTGCCACAAATCGCCGGCGGTGAGTCCGGTCCAGACACCGAGCTGCCAGGCTGGTCGCGCGCAGACTCAAGTCAGCTATCCCTGCATGAAATGCACTGTAGCAGTAAGTAATTCAGTTGACCTTGGTCTGCCAGTCCGCGGGGACACCACCCGCTGGTCCCGGAACCGGCTGTGTCTCCGGATGACTCGTCGGCGCCGCCAGCTCCGGCCCGCTACCCACCGCGCCGTCACGATAGTCGTAGAACCAGTCCTCACCCGGCTCGAAGCTCTGGATGATCGGATGGCCCGTGTTGCGGAAATGTGCGGTGGCGTGCTGGGCGGGGGAGGTGTCACAGCAGCCGACATGCCCGCACTGGGCGCAGCGGCGCAGGTGCACCCACCATCCGCCGGCCGCCAGGCATTCGACACAGCCGGTTCCGGTGGCGGGCACCTCGACATTGATCACGGGACCGGAATCGGTCATCACACACATCCTTTCCGTGGCGCGACCAGCGTCGCGGGGGAGGCCTCGCGGATTCGTTCCACAGCTCGAACGCTACCGCGCCGCCGTGGCATCGGGACTGTTCCCGGGGTCATGGGTCGGATACCGGTGCCCGACAGCGATCATCGGGCCCCCAGGAAAGCGGCGGCCTGGTCGGTGAGGAGCTCGGGAGGCCGGTCCGCGCGCAAGGTGAGACCCCGTTCGGACTCATCGAGCGGCTCGAGCGCGGCGAGCTGCGACTCGATCAGCGATACCGGCATGTAGTGGCCGTGCCGATGCGACATTCGCCGGGTCAGGAGTTCACGTTCGGCAACCAGAAGCAGGAAGACCGTGTCCGGAGCGGCCGCTCGCAGCACGTCGCGGTAACGGCGTTTGAGCGCCGAGCAGGCGAGCACGCCGCCGCTTCCCCGACTCTCGCGGTCGTGCAGCCAGCGGCCGACCGAGGCCAGCCACGGTTCGCGATCGGCGTCGCTCAACGCGACGCCGGCGGTCATCTTCGCGATGTTCGCCGCCGAATGGAAATCATCCGCATCCGCGAACGGAAGACCGAGCCGCTCGGCCAGAAGCCGTGCCGTCGTGGTCTTTCCCGTTCCCGAAACTCCGATGACGACGACACACGGCTTCGCCGTCTCGCTGGACGTCGGCGCCGGCACGGACGCTCAACCCACGCGATCGGCACCGGCCGGTCCGTGTGATCCGGCCGGGTACTCCTCGAGCGGCACCACGTCGCGCGACCACGCCGACAGGATCGGCTCGACAACGCGCCAGGCCTGCTCGGCCTCGTCCGCGCGGATGGACAGCGACGGGTCACCGTTCAACACGTCGAGCAGGAGCCTGCCGTAGGCCGGGAGCTCCGGAGCGTGGATCTGTGCGGTCAGGGTGAGTGGTTCCAGAGTGTTGACGGTGGCCCCCACCGCGGTGAGTTCCAGCGACAGACTTTCGGGGTCCAGCCCGAATCGCAGCACATTGGGCGTCGCCGTGCCCAGATGCCCGAAAGGCATGTACGGCACCGGGCGGAAGTGGATGGCCACCTCGTTGCGGTCGGCCGCGAGGGCCTTGCCACTGCGCAGCACGAAGTTCGTACCCGACCAGCGCCAGCTGTCGATCGACAGCTCGACCTCGGCGAAGGTCTCGGTCCGGCGCCGCGGGTCGACCCCCCGTTCGGCCACATACGACGGGACATCGCGCTCGCCGATCGTGCCCGCCAGATAACGCCCGCGGCGGGTGCGCTCCCGGACGTCGTCGTCGGTCAGAGGCCGCACCGATCGCAGGACATCGACCTTCCGGTCGCGAAGATCGCGTTCGGACAGCGTGATCGGCGGTTCCATCGCGATCAGGCACAACAGCTGCAGAAGGTGGTTCTGCACCATGTCCTTGAGCGCGCCCACATGGTCGTAGTATCCGGCTCTGTCCTCGAGTGTGAGGGTCTCGTCCCAGGTGATCTCCACCGCGGCGATATGGGCGCTGTTCCACAACGATGCGAGCACACGGTTGGCCAGCCTGCTTCCGAGCAGATTCTGCACGGTCGTCATGGCGAGGAAATGATCCACCCGGAAGACGGCCTGCTCGGGCACGAGATCGGCCAACAGCCGGTTGAGATCCTCCGCGCCGGCGAGGTCTTCACCGAACGGTTTCTCGAGGACTATCCGACTGCCCGGTGACAGGCCGACCGCATGCAGCGACGACACCGCCGCGGGGAACACCGCCGGTGGAAGCGCGAGATAGACAGCGACCGGTCCCTCGCCGGCGATCGCCGCCGCGACCTGTTCGGGCCGCTGGATATCCGCCTGCCGATGGCTCGCGGCGGCGGCGACCGCTTTACGCGCCTCGATCGGCGCATCGGCGGCATGACGATCCAGAGCCCCCGCCACCCATGCGTCGAATTCCTCGCCGCTGCGGGCCTTCCGATCGGCGCACACCATCTGGAAGCGGCTGTCCAGGTATCCCGCCGCGAACAGCGCGGCGACGCCCGGCAACAGGTAACGTCCGGCGAGATCGCCGGTTCCACCGAAGACGACCAAACGCGTGATCATGCCGCACCTGCCTTCGCTCGCGCGAGATTCACACCGCCGGACACGACACCGAGACGACCGAGCAGCAGTCCGTCACCGGCATCCGAATCGATCCGCTGCTGCCACCGCCCTCATCCGCCGATGATCCCCGAACCTCCCCATCGCGTGGACATGAAATGCGCGGATGGCGACAACAAGAGTCAGGCTATCAGCGGGCATACGCATGGTAAATGCCTTGAACTGCTAAATCGTTCCATGTACCGAATTTGGCAAAGAGATAGCTATTAGCGTTCCAGGCTCGTCTCGAGCACTACGTCCCCACGGACCACACCCGACTCCGCCGCGTATCACCACCGGGCCGACTCGCTCGATGACAACGCCGCACCCGATCGTCGCTCACCACGAAAACCCGCGCACCGGCACCGCGCCGCACGCCGATCGACCCGGTCCGCACCGGGGAGCGCCAGCCCGGCATCCACCGAACTACGACACCGCCCCGATACCGGATCATGAACGATATTCGAATGCCCGCAGCGCGAACACAATTGGCGGCTCACCTTCCGCGGAACCACCACCAGCACGACAGCCGCGGTCGCGACCGTGACACCGGCAACCTCGAGTACATGCGGCCAATCCACGTCACACCCCCAAGTCTCGTCCGAGCGCGCCGTGGGTGCACACGGTCAACGCCGCCGCTGATGCATGCCGTAGGGGACTGCCTCGAGCAATGTCACGCTCACCGAGTCGCCGCTGGGGACCCGATACGAGCACACCTGCCCCGGACGCGCGCCCGACAGCGCACTGCCCAGCGGCGAATCCGGTGAATAGACTTCCAGCTCATCGGTATCGGCACCGTCGCGCCGACCCAGCAGGAACGTCTCGGTCTGCTCGTCGTCGAATCGGACCGTGAGCACCATTCCAGGTTCGGCGATACCGTCGTCGGCGGGGGCCTGCCCGACCACCGCGCGGTCCAGCAACTCCTCCAACTCGAGCCGCCGCAACCGCCGACCGGCCGCGAACTCACCGTCCTCGCCCGCGGGACCGCGCAGCGCCGCCCGCAACTCCACCAATTCCTGACGCAGTCGCTCATATGCGTCCTGTGTCAGCCAGACACCTTCGATTCCGGTCATCTCACTCTCCGCCTCGCCTGCCAGCACCCGAACCACAGGCGGCACCCGCCGCCACACCGTGGATTCACTTCCAGATTGACCCGCCCGACCAGCCGTCATGTTGTCACCAGACCACAATCTGATGGACCATCGTTGTATCCCTCGCACACCGCCGAGCCGACGTCGATACCGGAAGCACAGGTGAACAGCCCCGATGGTCAAACTGGACCGCCTGATCAACATTCTCAGCCGGTACGGCGCGCGACTACACAGCACCGCCGCACACCGCGACCTCGAACTACACAGCGTCGCCGTCCACGATCCGATCCGCCCGCACGCCGCCACCGGCGACGTATTCCTCGCCGTCGGCGCCACCGACCTCACCCATACCCTCACCCTCGCCACCGCGGCCCGCGCCACCGTCATCGTCAGCCGAACCACCGAACCGCCCGGCGAACAGGTCCGCCGAGCCCTCGAGGAATCCGGATCGGCACTGCTGACCGTCGACCCGAGCGTGTCCTGGAGCCAGATCGCCTCCGTCGTCTACGGACTCGTCCTCGAAGGCCGCGAAACCGAATCCGGCCGCGGCCCCAGCGATCTGTTCGCCCTCGCCGACACCATCTCCGCCTCGCTCGACGGGCCGGTCACCATCGAGGACCAACTCTCCCGCGTCATGGCCTACTCGACCGCACACCACGGCACCGACCCGGTGCGCTCCGACACCATCCTCGGCCGCCGCATCCCCGAGCACATGCGCCGATTCTTCGAAGGCCGGGGCGTTTTCGCCCACCTCGCCGCATCTGATGCACCTTTGCACATTCCGCCCTCACCCGAGCACGGACTGCATGGACGGACCGTGGCCGCGGTGCGGGCCGGACGCGAACTCCTGGGCTCGGTATGGGTGTCGGGCCCGGAGCCGCTGCCACCGGGCCGGGCGGCGATCCTGCAGGAAGGTGCACACACTGTCGCCCTGCACCTGCTGCGCTCGCGGGTGAGCGCCGATCTGGAACGTCAGGTCGAGTCCGAATTGGTCATCGAATTGATCGAAGGCAGCCCCGACGCCGAGGCCGCGATCGGCAAGCTCGGTATCGCGCCTCAGCACCTGCGCGTGATCGCCCTGCAGGCGCACGCCGAACAGGAACGCAACGCCGGAATCCTGCTCGCCTTCGAACGCGCCACCACCGGATTCGGCTGGTCCCGCCCCGGCCGCAGCACCCTGTTCGGCAACACCGTCTACACCTTGCTCCCGGCCGGCGACGATCCCGCACCGGCCTTCCGATGGATCGCCGACATCGCGACCGGTCTGCCCGCCCATATCGACGTGGTGGCCGGAATCGGTGGAGTGGCCGGCGTGCGGGAGCTGACCGCGAGCCGGCAGGAAGCCGACGAATGCATGGCCTTGTCCGCAACCACCCGGACACCCCATTGCTATGACACCGCATGGGACCGCGTACTGATCCAACGACTGAAATCGATGGCCGCCACCGGTCGACTGCCATCGCGGGATCCCATCGCCCAGCTCGCGGAGTCCGACACGATCAACAACACCCAGTACGTGCCGACATTGAAGGCGTGGCTCGAAGCTCACGGCGATCCGACCGCCACGGCTCGCACACTGGGTGTCCATCCCAATACGGTGCGACATCGCTTGCAGCGGATGCGCCGGTTCGACTTCCTCGATCTGGAGGATCCAGGCAAGCGCACAGCCATGCTGATCGCATTGTCGATCCACGCCGGATGACGCCGCACGTGGTGATCGGAGGTGGAACGATCGATTGAAACGTCACAGTGACGTTTCAAAGGGGAGGGCTTACCTGCCTCCGAAATCTCCAGGGGAGTGGCTCATTTCGAGAATGCGAGCGATGTGCGACACCGAGTGGTCGCGATCGTCGTCAACACCGCATGGCTACGAAGCGCCGTCGCGCCAACATTGTTCGCCCGCCGAATTTGGCGGCGCGGAACCCTGTCGGCGAGTCGATTCAGCCGAGCCCCGGATTGCTCAATCAATATGTCACAGTGACGGTTTGGCGTGGGGCAGAGTCGTAACCCGAAGCTGGGGGTAAATAGCGGCCGTCAGGCATCGGTGTAATTTTTCCGGCAGATCATCGGATTGCCAGAAAGATCAAGATCAGCATTCCGAGGCCTGACGACGCGGCAACCTCACGTCGAATCCGAATATCCGAGCCCACGCCAGGCAGCCGGTCGCGGCGGGCGGCATGGCGGGCAAGACCGAATACTGTTGCCGCACACCACGATCACCGCGCCCCAGCACCGACTCCAGTTCACCGATAATCTACATTATGTCAAGTAATGGGCGAACTGACGATGCCGACGAATTGCCTTCCCCTCTCCCGTCCGCTGCCTCGAGTCAAGCTGCGACGCACGGCCTTACCATCGAATCCTGCGGCGAGGCAATGACATTCAGGTGCGCGACAGGAGCATTCCGCGATAAAATCACCGCCATGATGAAGCTCTTGATCACTGGAACGATGATCGCGGCTTTCTCCTTGGGGGTGGCGGGTCTGGCGACGGCTGATACAACCGTTGGCTACTACCGCACACAGGGGGCTTGCGTGGCGAATGGGGTGGGCAAATTCGGTGCGGACGGGCTGGGTAAGACCTGGTTCTGCCGACCGTCCGGTGACCAGTTCGAGCTGTTCACCCGCTGACCCAGCCGAGACGACCGTCTCCCCCGTGCTGACGCGGCTCGGCCGCGATGCTCGACCGTCGCGGGAGTTTCTACAGAACCCACAGGCGCTGTCCGCGCACATACGAGGACGCGAAACGCCGCTAGGTGGTCCACCCAGCGGCGTTCTCACTGACTGAGTCGACGTCCAACATGCGCCTCTCGGCGTGTGGTCGCTCGAAGCGACAAATGGGGTGGGGCCCGGGGCTGTCCGGACGCCGACAGCGGGTACAACCGCCGATGGCGTGACGGCATTCCACCCGGCGGTGTGACGCGCCCTACTCCCCTTTGGCAGCCGGGTCCGGTGCGACCTGCCCTCTGGTTCCGGTCGTGGTCACGCGTACCGACACCCGCTCGCCGGCCCGCCTCCTCGTGCCGGGCCGCGCCCATTTCTCCGTGCCATCGCGATCAGCCCGATGCGTGCCGCCCGACATGACCGCCACTACCCGGTCGGCCCCACGGTCGGCTGAAGAAGCCAGTTGGGACCCGACTGGCCGCTACCCCTGCCGCGTTTGCGCTCCGCACCTCACGCACGGGTTTACCGCTTCGTCCAGTCCAGACATGCCAAGGGCTGCGGAATGGAACGTGAGCGGCCGCCGATGTGAGTTTCGCCGAGCGCCTGCTCGGCACCGGGAGGGCGGCCTGACCGGGAGGGTTGTTCCCATCTATTGTCGCAACACAAAGAAGGCCGCCAACAAGCCGCGGACTCGAACATGTAACAGTCGCCGTGATACATACGTGATCTGGAATACAGAATCACCAACTGTGACCAGGGCCATAGTTTGAAAAAGATTGCCCGGTCAGACGTGTGAAAAGCCGACACTAGCCCGCCGATGCCACACGCGCTTGACGCTTCATCGTTGCCGCCGTGATGTCGGAGCGTTATCGTATTGAAATATATTCGGCTTATCTGGTTCGAATATGTAATGCGAATTGAAATTCGTGTCTCCCAATTGAAACCGTCGCCATATTCGGCCGCGCCTTCGGGCGTGAGAACCCGGCCGGCGGACTGATAGCGGCAGGACGCACGCCCGACTTCGGTCGAGCCGCGGTACATCCCAGCGCCCCGCAGTATCGCAGCAGTTCGTCGTTCCGGGGCAGGTCATACCCCACCGCACACCGTGCAGAGGCGAGTTCTTTTCCGATCACGCCTGGCTGCGCGCTGCCTTTGCATGCCCGAACACGGCCCCAACAGTCGAGAACAGGAATCAGACCGCATGTCTTCAACACCCGCACGCCGCAAGTCCATGACGTCGGTCGTCCGCACTGCCGGCGCCGTGACCCTGGCCGCCGCCGCGGCCGCGACCATCATCACCACCGCCGGCGGTGGTGAGCCGGCCAATTCACAGGCGGTCGGGCTGGAAGCGCTGTCGACGCCCCAAACGCTGCCGGCTCCTGCCGCAGCGACGAGCGCGCCCGCAGCAGTTCAGGCGTCCGCCCCTGCTCCCCAGGCCATTGCGGCACCACCGACCCTACCCGGCGCCGATCAGGCGAATGTCACCACATGGCTGCCGCAGATCAACAGCGCGATGGCGTCGGCCGGTATCGACACACCGCAGCGTGCTGCCGCTTTCCTCGCTCAGGTCGGGCAGGAGACAGCCGGCTTCGCCACCTTGACCGAGTACGCCGACGGCAGTGACTACAACGGCCGGGCAGATCTCGGTAACACACAACCCGGTGATGGGCAGAAGTACAAGGGCCGAGGTGGCCTCCAGCTGACCGGTCGCAACAACTACGAACGTGCGAGCCAGGCGCTGGGTGTCGACTTCGTCAACCATCCGGAGCTGGTGGCGGATCCGCAGTACGCGTTCGCCACGGCCGCGTGGTACTGGGCCACCCACAACCTCAATGCCGCCGCCGACAACGCCCACCCGCAGGATCCCGCGAGCATCGACCCCGTCTCGCAGATCATCAACGGCGGATCCAACGGAAGAGATGTCCGGCGCGACCACTTCATCCAGGTGTGCCAGGTGCTGAAGTGCCCGTAAGTCGACGTATTCGCCGCGAATATGTTGTCCCCCAGTTGAGTTCGGACAATTCCGCGCACTGCTGAGCCGGTAGCCGGCGGGCACTCCACCTCGCCGGACCGCCGATTACTCGAGCTTGCTCGACCGTGCCGTCCGAATACGGTGGGAACTGCCGGACGAGGACATCGGCTTCCGGGGGGGTGCGTGAGCGTTTCTGGTCTCGCCTGGGGTTGCCGATACGTTGCGTGGAAGAGCAAGATCTATTGGGCGGATACGTGCGCCTGGTTCCGCTCCGGATTGCTCTGATGATCGCTGACAACACCATGGGGTGAGGTTTATGCGAACGGATGGAGACAGTTGGGACATCGTGACGAGCGTGGGTCTGACCGCCCTGGGTGTCGCGGCGTTCCGCGCACTCGAGTCGATCGATCCCGAGCCGATGATCCACGACGAGTACGCGGCCTGGTTCGTCGAAGCGGCGGGTGAGCCGCGCTTCGTGGACATGCTCGAGGACCCGGCATCGGTGCCGGTGGGTCCGTTCGGGCGGTTCATGGGCGTGCGGACGAGGTTCTTCGACGAGTTCTTCGCCGCGGCGTGGCAGCGGGGTGTGCGACAAGCGGTGATCCTGGCATCGGGCCTGGACGCGCGGGCATACCGGCTGGACTGGCCCGCCGGCATGGTGGTCTTCGAGATCGATCAACCCCGGGTCCTGGAGTTCAAGGATCGGGTTCTCGCGCAGCATGGGGCGGTGTTCAAGGCAGACCGGCGGGTGCTGGCGGTCGATCTGCGCGACGATTGGCCTGCCGCGCTGACTGCCGCGGGTTTCGATCCTGAGCGGCCGGCCGCATGGTCGGCCGAGGGGTTGTTGCCATTTCTTCCGGGCTCGGCACACGACGCGTTGTTCGAACGCATCGACGCCCTGTCCGCACCTGGCAGCAGCGTTGCCACCGACGATTTCGGCCGGGGGCTGGATTCGCACGACTTCGACACAGAGGAAAAGTTCTTCGGCGGCAACCCCTTCGGCAATCTGAACGTGGGTGACCTGTGGTATGACGACACCCGCGCCGAGCCCGAGGACTGGCTGTCTCGGCACGGCTGGTCGGTCCACCACGCCTCCCCTTTCGATCTGGCCGCCGACTACGGACGCCCGATCACCGATCTGCCCGCCGACCTGCCGGAGGCTTTGCTGGACCGGATGCGGCAACCACGCTATGTGTCGGCTGAGAAGCGTTCGTGATTCTCGCCGGACGAGGGCTCCGCGAGCCGTGCACGGCAGGTGACTGATCGCCAGGCGTGCCTCGTCCGGTGCCACGCGAGTGGCGGATGAATCTCGCCCCGCACCAGGTGTAGAAGAAGCTCGGCCATTCCCATGCCGTACACCGCGGCGAAGTCGCGATGGTCGGCTGGCAGTTCCCATCCGGTATCGACGCGCAGTGCGTCCCAGTCGACCGGGTCGTGTCACGGTTCCGCGCGTATCGGGACATCGTTTCCCGTACCAGGTTCAGCCGGTCACGGGATGTACCTGCAACGCACAGGTGTCGATCGTGGTGTGCACGGTGCGGGACTCGGTCGAATTGGGGACTGTGACAACCAGACTCGTATACAGGGGGCAGTCTTTTCCGTCGGGGCCCATGGCCGAGCCTTCGACGACGGCTCGAGCGGGACGTCCGGGCAACACCGTCACCACCGGTGGGGTGTCGTCGTCGGCGGGCAGGCCGCCCAGGTATCCGCGTGGGGTGCGTTCGGCGTGCAGAACCGGTCCGCCCTCGCCGGTGTCGACACCGGGGTATCCGCTGATCGTGCAGGGCGGTGTGTCGGCGGCGAGGGTGAAGGTCAGTTCCACGCCGCGGTGCATCATTCCGGGCGACATGGTCTGGGCGCCGATATCGAGGTGCCTGGGCCCGCATGCGCTGATCGTGGTCGTGGTGGATGTGGCGGGCGAGGTCACCGCGGTCGCGGCGGTGTGCGGGGGTGTGGTCGACGGCGGCGCCGGGGGTTGCGAGGGTGCGGTGGTGGTTCCGCTGCCGGATTCCGAACATCCGGTCAGGGCCGTTGTCCCGGCCGCCGCGAGCAGTGCCGCTGCGGCGGCATGTCGTCTCATCGCGCCGATCCTCATTGCGTCACCTCCTGGATGAGTCCACGGTTTGCCCGTGATCGGAGTCGGTCGTCGTTTCGAGCACCACTCCCTGTGCGGTGTCACCGGCCGGATCGGTCCAGCTGGAAAGTATCCAGCCGCGAGGGAATTCGGCCGCGGGGGCGGGTGTCCGGTTGATCCGCACCGACAGCGACGGGTCCGGTTGTGTGGTGACGCATTCGACGGTGTCGGCTCGGGTATCGCTGCGGTCCTGGTGTTGTGGCTCGGCCTGCCCGGTCAGCAGCGCTGTCAGTTGTGCGATCGCGACGGGATCGGAGGCGCCGTCGTAGACCCACCGCTGTCCCAGTACGCCGTGCTCGGTGGTGCCGATGAGGTCTCCGCCGGGCAGCGAAGCGCCGCGGTAGGTCAGCGGAATGTGGTACACCGGCAGGCGCGCATCGGCGGTATCGATCACGATCATGCATTCGATTCCGACTTCGCCCGCGGGATCGTCGAGCCGGAATCCGCCGGCTCGACGCAATTGTGGTGTGGTGCCGGTGAACCAGGTGCGGGTCGGGAGCCACGCGGTGAGCAGGTCGAGTTTGCCGGGTTCGAGGGTGGTGTGGTGGACGACGGCCATGGCGCGACCCTAATCGGTGACCCGGGCGGGGCGCTCGGCGCGCGGACCGAGCAGGCCGTGCACCCCTACCTGATCTCCGTCGCCGGCGTGCCGGCGTATGCGGGTCGCGAGCCGGATTTCCATGGCTCCCAGCAGCATCAGGCCGACTCCGACCAGTACCGACAGCGCGGCGATGGTGTCGATCGGCCACACCAGCACGACCGCTCCCGCCAACAGGGTGATCAGCCCGTAGCCCTCGCGGCGCCCGGCCTTGGGCAGATTCTGCGACCAGGCGGCGACGATGGCCTGCACGATGCCGCGGATCATCCAGCCCATCCCGATCCACATGGCCAGCAGCGCCACCGAATCACCACTGTGTAAACACGACACCCCCAGTACGACCGACAGCACCGCGCTGAGGAATTCGAGTGCCTTGAGCAGGCCGTTGATTCGGGCACGGAAGGACACGGTGAGTTGCCAGGCCGCTGTCAAGAACAGCGTGACCCCGAGCAACAGCTCCGTTATCTGAACGGACTTATCGGGCCAAACGAGCAGAACGACACCCACGCTGATCGAGGAACACCCGATCACACAGGCCATCTGCCACGCATCACCAGCGAAGACGTCAGTACGTCCGGCCACTCGGAAGGTGGGCATAGCCCGATGATATGGGCCCCGACGCTGCGGATCTGGTAATTCGGCAACCTCGGCCGGGCCGAGTTGGCAACC
The DNA here is from genome assembly GCF_040679495.1 of Nocardia sp. NPDC052254. NCBI lineage: Bacteria > Bacillati > Actinomycetota > Actinomycetes > Mycobacteriales > Nocardiaceae > Nocardia > Nocardia sp. NPDC052254. The sequence continues at coordinate 336,314 of NZ_JBFAUW010000001.1, forward strand.
GGACAGCCTCCCTCGGTGTCCGGATGGCCGTGGTCGGTGGTCAAGGCCCCGGCTACGGTAGGGAGATACCGGAATTCGCGGTGCCGGGAACCGTCGGAAGGTGTTGTGCCATGACTGCCGTGTATCCGCCGGGGCCCCGGCTGCCGAGGGTCGTGCAGACGCTGGTGCACGCCAAATGGCGCGGCTGGTTCGCCGCGGCGCTGTCTCGCCGCTACGGCGATGTCTACACGATGCGCATGATTGCACCGTATGCAGAACATCTGGTGGTGTTCTCCCGCCCCGAGCACATTCGCGAGATCTTCGCCGGGGACCCGGCGGATCTGCATGCCGGTGAGGGCAACCGGGTGCTGGGCCCGGTCATGGGGCAGCATTCGGTGTTGCTCACCGACGAGGGCGAGCATGCCCGCGCTCGGCGGCTGCTGATGCCCGCTTTCACCGGATCGGCACTGCGCGGATACCGGGGCATGGTGGCGGCGATCGCCAAGGACCACGTCGATCGGTGGCGGCCGGGCACCACACTGGCCACCCTCGACCGGATGAACGACCTGACCCTCGATGTGATCACGCAGGTGGTGTTCGGAGTCGGTGAACGACGCGGCCGTGACGAACTCGCGCCGCGACTGCGGTACCTGGTCGACGTCGGCCCGCTGATGTTCATGGGCTGGAAATGGCAGCGGTTGCAGCGTTTCGGTCCGTGGAAGCGCTTCGCCGACAACAAGAACGCCATCGACGACCTCCTCTATGCCGAGATCACGCAGCGGCGCACCGATGCCGACCCGGATGCTCGCGCCGATGTGCTGTCGCGGTTGCTGGCGGTGGGATCGCCGAGCGAGACCACCGTTGACGCTCCCCTGTCCGATGCCGAATTACGCGATCAGCTGGTGACTCTGCTGCTGGCCGGGCACGAGACGACCGCCTCGGCATTGTCGTGGGCGATGTTCGAACTGGCCGCTCATCCCGAGGTGCAGGAGCGGGCCCGGCGCGCGGCCGCGGAGGATGACGAGAAATATCTCGAGGCGGTACTGAAGGAGGCGATGCGGCGGCGCACCGTCATCGGCGGTGCCGTGCGCCGGCTGACGCGCGATATGACCATCGCCGGCCATCGGCTGCCCCGGGGAACCGTGGTGCAGACCTCGATCGTGCTCGCGCACGCCGACCCCGGCCACCATCCCGACCCCGAAACCTTCCGGCCCGAGCGCTTTCTCGACGGTGATGTGGCGGCAGGCACCTGGTTGCCGTTCGGTGGTGGTGTGCGGCGCTGTATCGGTGCGGGTTTCTCGTTGATGGAAGGCACGGCGGTGCTCTCGGAGGTGCTGACGCGTTTCGCGTTGGTACCGACGCGCGGTCACGAACGGGGCCGGATTCGCAATATCACCCAGGTGCCCGCGCACGGCGGGCCGGTGGTGCTGCGCTCGCTTGCGGCAGCACCCTGATCGATCACTGCACGCGTTCCCAGCCACGTGGCGGCCGGTGCGCGCCGAGGTTCACGTCGCGGCTGCGATAGACGAGATAGGGCCGGGTGAGATAGCCGATGGGCGCGGAGAACACGTGCACGAGCCTGCTGAACGGCCAGAAGGCGAACAGTGCGCACGCCGAGAGCGCGTGCAGCTGGAAGCCCAGCGGCGCCTCGGCCATCAGTTGTGGATGCGGGTCGAGGTAGAACAGCGACCGGAACCACGGCGAGATGTCGTCGCGATAGTTGTGCGGATGGCCGGTGAGGTTGCCGTAGAGGGTGGCCGCGAGCCCGAGCAGCAGGGTCAGGCCCAGCAGCACATACATGATCTTGTCGTTGCGGGTCGTGGCCGAGAACACCGATCCGACGGTGCGGCGCCGATAGATCAGGATGATCAGCCCGGCCACGGTCGCGACGCCGGCCACGACGCCGAGGCTGAACGACACCGCGTGATAGGCACTTTCGCCGATACCGACGGCTTCGGTCCACGACTGCGGGATGACCAGGCCGAGTACGTGGCCGAGGAATACGAACACGATGCCGTAGTGGAACAGCGGACTGCCCAGTCGCAGCAGCCGGTTCTCGTAGAGCTGCGAGGAGCGGGTGGTCCAGCCGAATTTGTCGTAGCGGTAGCGCCAGATCAGGCCCACCACGCAGACGGCGAGCGCCGCGTAGGGCACCGCGACCCACAGCAGCACATCGGATGCGCTCACGGTCATCGACGGCCTCCGATCGGTGTCGGCATGTAGGTGGGCGGCGCGAACGGTTCGGTGCCGACCTCCTCCCCCGGTGGGCCGGCCGCGATGAGGCGGGCCACGGCGTCGCTGTCGGAACCGCGCAGCGATGGCAACGTCTGCGAGACCGAATCGAGCACTCCCGCCCACGGCGACCGTGATTCGTGCAGCGCCGCGCGCATCACCTCGACACCGGCCCGGTAGTCGGTGAGCACTCGCAGCCCGGGTTTCGGTTCGGTGGCCGCGAATTCCAGCACCACGGCCAGATGGTCGGGCAGTTCGCCGTCGTCGAGTTGCCAGCCCGCACGGCGGTAGAGCTGTTTGAGACGCAGCAGTGCCATCCCCCGCTTGCGGGTGTCGCCGTCGGTGAAATAGGTCAGGTAGGGGCTGAATCGTTTGCGGTGGTCGAAGGTGTCGACATACTCGGTGGCCAGCTGGACCGGCGGGGTACCGGCCAGATGTGAGAGCAGCGGACGCACCGGCGCACCGAGTGCGAGCGGCAGTGCGTGGGCGACGCGGGTCAGCATCGGCAGTGAGTTCTGCAGTGCCGTATCGGGATAGTTCAGCAGCAGCGACTGCATCTGCCAGGCCGCGCAGCGGACCTCGGTGCGGATCATTTCCGATGCCTTCCTGGAATACGCTTGGGCAGCAAGCCTTCCGGACGCCCGCGGCCGTCCCAGTTCAGCAGGTTCACCCGCGCCGGTCCGGTGGCGGGGGTGTCGGCGGTCTGGCGGTCCTGCAGCATGCGGAAGTTCTCCACCGCCACCGGTGTGGGCCCGCCCGAGGTTTCGCCGAAAGGCCCCCAGCCGCCCATGCCGGGGCCGCCGTCGCGATCGAGATCGCATTCGGTGGCCAATTCTTCGAGTCCGTGCGCTTGTTCGGCGTGTGCGGCCGGCACGACGTAGCGGTCGTCGTATTTCGCCAGTGCCAGCAAGCGGTACATGTCGTAGAGCTGTTCCTCCGACATACCCACCGCGCCGGGGATTTCGGGACGTGGCGGGCGGCCGAGGTTGATGTCGCGCATGTAGCTGCGCATCGCCGCCATGCGCCGCAGCACCGCCTCGACCGGTGCGGTGTCGCCGGCGGTGAACAGCTGGGCCAGATACTCCACCGGAATGCGCAACGACTCGATCGCCGCGAACAGGTTGCCGTGGTCCTCGGCGTCGTGGCCGGTGTCGCGCAGCGCGTCCACCACCGGCGACAGTGGCGGGATGTACCAGACCATCGGCACCGTGCGGTATTCCGGATGCAGCGGCAACGCCACCCCGTAGGTGCGGATCAGGGCGTATACCGGTGAGCGCTGGGCGGCTTGAATCCAGTCGCGCGGTATTCCGGCTTGTTCGCACGCCGAGACGACCTGTGGATCGAACGGGTCGAGGAAGGCGTCGCGCTGGGCGGCGTAGAGATCGTGTTCATCGGGAGTGGAGGCGATGTCGCCGACGGTGTCGGCGTCGTAGAGCATCACCCCGATGTAGCGCAGTCGCCCCACACAGGTCTCCGCGCACACGGTCGGCAGACCGACCTCGAGCCGCGGGAAGCAGAAGGTGCATTTCTCGGCTTTGCCGGTGCGATGGTTGAAGTACACCTTCTTGTACGGACATCCCGACACACACATCCGCCAGCCTCGGCAGCGGTCCTGGTCGACCAGTACGATGCCGTCTTCGGCGCGCTTGTAGATCGCGCCCGAGGGGCAGGCGGCCATACAGGCCGGGTTGAGGCAGTGTTCACAGATGCGTGGCAGATAGAACATGAAGGTCTGTTCGAACTCGAATTTGACCTTGTCGCCCACCTTTTCCAGCAGGGGGTCCGCGGACGCCAGTTCTGGTGCGCCACCGAGATTGTCGTCCCAGTTGGCAGACCAGGTGATCTTGGTGTCGCGGCCGGTGATGAGTGAGCGCGGCCGCGCGACCGGTGGGTGTTGTTGCAGCGGCGCGGTGGTGAGTGTGTCGTAGTCGTAGGTCCACGGTTCGTAGTAGTCCGACAGTTCGGGCAGGGTGGGGTTGTCGAAGATGGTGAACAGTGTCTGCATGCGGCCACCGCGTCGCAGCCGCAGCCGGCCCTTGCGGTCGAGGACCCAGCCGCCCTTCCATCGGTTCTGGTTCTCGTAGGTACGCGGATAGCCCTGTCCGGGGCGGGTCTCCACATTGTTGAACCAGACGTATTCGACACCGGCCCGGTTGGTCCAGGTCTGTTTGCAGGTCACCGAACAGGTGTGGCAGCCGATGCATTTGTCGAGGTTCATCACCATCGCCAGCTGCGCCATCGGTCTCATCGGTAGCTCACCTCCTGGCTGCGGCGGCGGATGACGGTCACTTCGTCGCGTTGGTTGCCGGTGGGACCGAGGTAGTTGAACGCGAACGACAGTTGGGCGTAGCCGCCGATCAGATGGGTGGGCTTGATCAGCAGCCTGGTCAGGGAATTGTGGATGCCGCCACGTTTACCGGAGGTTTCGGCGAGGGGGACGTCGATGAGCCGGTCCTGGGCGTGATTCATGTAGACGGTGCCCTCCGGCATCCGGTGGGTGACAACCGCACGCGCCACCACCACACCGTTGCGGTTGACGGCCTCGATCCATTCGTTGTCGCGCACACCGAGTTTCGCGGCGTCGCGATCCGACATCCACAGTGTCGGCCCGCCGCGCGACAAGCTCAGCATCAGCAGGTTGTCCTGATATTCGGAGTGGATGGACCATTTCGAATGCGGGGTCAGATACCGCAGTGCCAAACCGTCGCCGCTGTGCTGGCCGGGCCGGGGTTCGGCGAACAACGCCGACATGTCCAGTGGTGGCCGGAAGACCGGAAGTTGTTCGCCGACTTCGGCCATCCAGTCGTGGTCGAGGTAGAAATGCTGTCTCCCGGTGAGGGTGTGCCAGGGTTTGGCGCGTTCGACGTTCACGGTGAACGGTGAATAGCGCCGACCGCCGCTTTCGGATCCGGACCATTCCGGTGAGGTGATGACCGGGACCGGTGCGACCTGGGTGTCGGCGAAGGTGATTCGCTTGCCTTCGTGTTCGGCCGCGAGATCGGCGAGCGGGGTGCCGGTGCGTTGTTCCAGCGTCCGGAAGCCCTGTACGGCGAGGCGGCCGTTGGTGGTGCCCGACAGTGCGAGGATCGCCTCGCAGGCATCGACATCGCGTTCCAGGCTGGGCCGTCCGGCCGCGGGGCCGCCGTGCACGACGCCGTTGCGTGCGGCCAGATCCGCGACCTCGGCGGTCACGTCGAAGGTGACGCCCTTGGTCGCCGCGCCGAGCCGGTCCACGACCGGTCCCAGTGCGCCCATCTTGGCGCGCACGGCGCCGTAGTCGCGTTCCACGGCGGTGAGCCGTGGCATGGTCACACCCGGAATCGGTTCGCATTCACCGGTTTTCCAGTCCTTGACCACACCGTGCGGATTGGCGAGTTCGTCGGGGGTGTCGTGCAGCAGTGCGCTGGCCACGATGTCGGTGCGGACTCCGAGGTGGCGGCGGGCGAGGCGGCTGAATTCGGCGGCGATACCGAGGAACGCGTCCCAGTCGGTGCGGGTCTGCCAGGGTGGGGCGATGGCCGGGCTGAACGAGTGGACGAACGGATGCATGTCGGTGGAGGACAGATCGTATTTCTCGTACCAGGTCGCGGCCGGCAGCACCACATCGGAGTACATCGTGGTACTGGTCATCCGGAAGTCCAGGGTCAGCAGCAGATCCAGTTTGCCGGTGGGTGCCTGCTCGCGCCAGACCACTTCGCGCGGGCGTGACTGCGGCGGTGCCTCTTCGGCGCGCAGCGACGAGTCGGCGCCCAGCAGGTGACGCAGGAAGTACTCGTTGCCCTTGGCCGAGGAGCCCAGTAGATTCGACCGCCAGATCGACAGCACCCGCGGGTAGTTCGCGGGATCGTCGGGGTCTTCGCAGGCGAAGCGCAGTTCGCCGGATTTCAGTTGCGCCACAACATGTTCGGCCGGTGTGCGCCCTGCCTGTTCGGCTTCGTCGGCCAGGTCGAGCGGATTGCGATCGAAGGTCGGGTAGGACGGGGTCCAGCCCATCCGGGCGGTCTGGGCGATCAGATCGGCGGTGCTGCGTCCCGACAGCGCGCCGGCACCGGTGGTGGTGGTGAGATCGGCGGCGGTGAAGGGGTCGTAGCGGAACTGGTCGGTGTGCAGGTACCAGTAGACGGTCTGGTTCATGTGCCGCGGCGGGCGAGTCCAGTCCAGGGCGTTGGCCACCGTGGCCCATCCGGTGACCGGGCGGCACTTCTCCTGGCCGACGTAATGTGCCCAGCCACCGCCGTTGCGGCCCTGACAGCCGGTGAGGGTCGTGAGTGCCAGGAACGTGCGGTACATGGTGTCGGAGTGGAACCAATGGTTGGTGCCGGCGCCGAGGATGATCATCGAACGGCCCTGTGTCTCTTCGGCGTTCGCGGCGAACTCGCGCCCGATCCGGGCCGCGATCGCGGCCGGGACACCGGTGATGGTTTCCTGCCACGCCGGTGTCCCGGGCCGGGTGGCGTCGTCGTACCCGGTCGGCCAATCGCCTGGCATACCGTCGCGGCGGACGCCGTAGCGGGCCAGCATCAGATCGAAGACCGTGGTGACCCGGTGTCCGCCGATCGTGCGCACCGGCACCCCGCGGCGCAGCATCCTCGCCGCGCCGTCGGCGGTGTCGAAACGCGGCAGCTCGACCAGGACCGTGGCGTCGCCACCCACCGACAGGGCCGGTTGCACTCCGTCCAGTTCCAGATTCCAGCGGCCGGCGCCGGTGTCCCCGTAGCGGAATCCCAGCGACCCGTTGGGCAGCACCGGTTCGCCGTTCTCGTCCAGCAGTACCGTTTTGAACTCGGCGTGTTCGGTGTCGGCGAACTGTTCGAGGTCGGCCGCGGTCAGGAATTTGCCCGGCCGGCACACTCCGTCGGTGTCGTCGAGCCGGACCAGGAACGGCAGATCGGTGAAGCGGCGTACGTAGTCCTGGAAGTACGGCACCTGCCGGTCGACGAAGAATTCACGCAGGATCACATGGCCCATCGCCATCCCGAGGGCGGCGTCGGTACCGGGACGCGGGGCCAGCCATTCATCGGCAAACTTCACATTGTCGGCATAATCGGGCGCTACCGCGATGACCTTCTGCCCGCGGTAGCGGGCCTCGGTCATCCAGTGCGCGTCCGGTGTCCGGGTCACCGGAACATTCGATCCCCACATGATCAGGTATCCGGCGTCCCACCAGTCCCCGGATTCGGGCACATCGGTCTGATCACCGAAGACCTGCGGGGAGGCGACCGGCAGATCGGCGTAGAAGTCGTAGAACGACAGCATCGAACCACCGATCAGCGAGATGAATCGCGATCCGGCGGCGAACGACACCATCGACATGGCGGGGATCGGTGAGAATCCCGCGACCCGGTCCGGCCCATAGGTCTTGATGGTGTGCACATGGGCGGCGGCCACGAGTTCGACGGCCTCCTCCCAGCCCGCACGGACCAGACCACCGCGGCCGCGCGCGCTCTTGTAGCGCCGCGCTGCCTCGGGATCGGAGACGATCGATTCCCACGCCGTCACCGGATCACCGGTGCGCGCCTTGGCTTCTCGATACATTTCCAGCAGAACACCGCGAATGTAGGGGTACCGGATGCGCGTCGGACTGTAGGTGTACCAGGAGAACGCCGCCCCGCGCGGACACCCCCGGGGCTCGTATTCCGGCCGGTCGGGCCCGACCGACGGATAGTCGGTGGCCTGGGTTTCCCAGGTGATGATGCCGTCTTTGACATACACCTTCCACGAGCACGATCCGGTGCAGTTGACGCCGTGGGTGGAGCGCACCACCTTGTCGTGTGCCCAGCGGTCGCGATAGAACTCGTCGGCCTGGCGGCCGCCGCGCACGTACTCGGTGCGCAGATCCGAGGAAACGGTTGCGCGGGTGAAGAATCGGCGCGTTCGGATCAATGCCGCCGTCAGTTCGGAATCCAGGGACCCGCCGTCCCCGCGCGCGGTACGTGCCATCTTCCCGCCTCTCGGTGCGGATCGCGCGCGTGCCGCGCGATCGACTCACCCGTCACACGAACAACTGAACCGTAGTCGCAAACGACCGGCAACCGTGGTATTTCGGGGGAAGGCAGCCGAGTCGGCAGCACGATCCGGCTCACCGCCACCCGCCCGCGAGCGCTCGCGGCGCGGCATTCACAATCGGTGGGAACCGGATTCGCCGACGGAGAGGTGTCCACTCGTGAAGGTGTTCCAGATCGGCGCGGCCGGCGGCGTGGGCCGCCGTCTCGCGCAACTGCTGACCGACCGCGGTGACCAGGTCACCGGCATGCACCGCAACCCCGAGCAGGGCGCGGTCGTGGCCGCGTCCGGCGCGACCCCGCTGATCGGTGACCTCATCCACGACAGCGTGCAGGAGCTGGCCACCAAGTTCTCCGGCCACGACGCGATCGTGTTCTCCGCTGGTGCGCACGGCACCGGCGCCGACATGACCACCGCGATCGACGGCACCGGCCTCGAGAAGGCGGCCGCTGCCGCGGCGAGTGCGGGAGTCTCACGGTTCGTGCTGGTGTCGGTGTTCCCCGACGCCGGACGCGATCGCGAGACCTCCGCCGGATTCGAGCACTACATGCGGGTGAAGAAGTCCGCGGACGTGTATCTCACACACACCGATCTCGATTGGCTGATCGTGCGCCCGGGCACGCTGCTCGACGATCCCGGTACCGGCACGGTCACGGCGGGTGTGGCCATCGAGTACGGCACGGTGTGCCGCGACGATGTCGCGGCGTTCATCGATGCCGCGCTGCACGAGCCCGCGTTGAGCCGGGTCATCGTGGAACTCACCGGTGGGTCCACCCCCGCTGCCGAAGCGGTGGCCGATGTCCTCGCCGCGACGGGGCCGCGCCCGCGATGAGCGTGATGGCAGGGTGTTCCCGCCGCACCGGCCGCGGCGGGAACACCCTGCCCTATTCGCCCAGATTGCGGGCGGCGTAGACCAGCATCGCGTCTCGCTGGTATTCGGCCAGGCCGGTGGCGATACGGTCGTAGTTCGCCTTGAACCGCTCGTCGTCGACATACATCCGGCCCACGCATTCGTACGCCTGCCGGTTCGGGGTCCAGAACCGGCTGATGCCCTCGTAGTGGTCACCGATCTCCGACTGCACCGCCGCGTCGTCGACCGGGATTCCGGCGGCCATGAAGTCCGCCATGCGGATCATCGCCGCCGTCAGCTCCCGCTGCATGCGCTCGACATCGGCGGGCGTCATGTCGGCGGTGGCCCGGCGCGACTCCTCGAATTCCTCGGGCCAGCGCTGCCGGGCCTCGTCGTCGTAGCGAGTGTGGTCGAAGCCCTCGAACAGATTCTCCGGCCGGTTGATCTGTACTGCCATCCCCTGGTTCCCTTCGAGTTCGGCGATGGTGCGTGCCACGGTGGCGGCCATTCGCCCCAGCCGGTCGCGCTCGGCGAGCAGCCGCGCGTGCTGACGCTTCAGCGCCGCCAGGGTGTCCGGTTCGGAATCGACCGCCGCCGCGATCTCGGACAGGCTCAGCCCCAGCTCCCGCAGCACGAGAATCTGCTGCAGCCGCAACAATTGCTCATCCTCGTAGTGGCGGTAGCCGTTGGCACCCACCCGGGCCGGGGTGAGCAGCCCGATGTCGTCGTAGTGGCGCAGCGTGCGCGCGGTGACGCCCGATATCTTCGCCACCTCCGCGATCGACCGGCTCATGGCACTCCATCCTCCGCGAGACCGGTCCTTCCGGCCTCGTCTTCGACGGTAGAAGTTTCCGCTACGTGAAGGTCAAGCCGACAACTCCGGTACCGGTGGTGGCGTTCGCATCGGTTGTCGATCAGACTGTGCGGCATGCAGGTGGTGGTGGCCAACCGCGGTGAAGTGGCGGTACGGGTGGTACGCGCGGCACGCGAACGAGGGTGCCCCACCCTGGTGTTGTCGACCGGCGACGAACCCGATGCGATGGCGGTACGACTGGCCGACCGCGCCCACCGCCTGCCCGGCCACGGTGCCGCGGCATACCTCGACATCGACGCGGTGATCGCGGCCGCCAGTACCGCCGGAGTCGGCGCGCTGCTCCATCCCGGGTACGGATTCCTCAGTGAGAGTGCCGATTTCGCCACCGCGTGTGCCGACGCGGGACTGGTGTTCGTCGGGCCGGCACCGCAGGTGTTGCGGACGTTCGGTGACAAGGTCGCCGCACGCGACGCGGCCGCACGCGCCGGGCTGGCATCGATTCCGGCCACCCCGGGCGCGGCCGGGCCCGAGCAGATCGAGGCCCTGCTGGCCGAGCACCCCGGCGGCGTCATGATCAAGGCCACTGCCGGTGGTGGCGGGCGCGGCATGCGGATCGTGCACACCCGCGCCGATCTCGCCGAGGCCTACGCCCAGTGCCGCGCCGAGGCTCGCGCCGGTTTCGGCGACGACACCGTCTATGCCGAGGCGCTGATCGATCGAGCCCGCCACATCGAGGTGCAGATCGCCGCCGACGGCGTCCGCGCGATGGCATTGGGTGACCGGGACTGCAGTGTGCAACGCCGTCGGCAGAAACTTGTCGAGATCGCGCCGGCACCACAGCTGACCCCGGCGGTGCGCGCGGCACTGCACGAACAGGCGGTGCGCCTGACCGAATCGGTCGGCTGCCGCGGCGTGGTGACGGTGGAATTCCTCGTCCACGGCGACGAGTGCCGGTTCCTGGAGGTCAACCCGCGGCTGCAGGTCGAGCACACGATCACCGAGGAGGTCACCGGACTCGATCTGGTTGGGCTGCAATTCGATCTGGCCCAGGGACGATCGCTCGACGAGGTGAACCTGTCCCCCGTCTCCGCGCGTGGCTGTGCGGTGCAGATCCGGGTGAATGCCGAAATTCTCGGTGCGACCGGGGATCTGCTGCCCGCCACCGGCGTCGTCACCCGCTTCACGCCGCCCACCGGAATGGGAGTGCGCGTGGACACCGCACTCCACCCCGGAATGCGACAGGGCGCGCAATTCGATTCACTGCTCGCCAAGATCATCACCCGCGGCCCCGACCGGGCCGCGGCCTTGCGTCGCGCCGCCGACGCCTTGACCGAGACCGCCATCGAGGGCATCGACACCACGGTCGCCCTACAGCGAGCGATCGTGGACGCCCTGCTCACCGAGGACACGGTCGACACCCTGTGGTTCGAACGCCACAGCGCCGAACTGCTCACCCGGGCAACCGAATTCAGCGCTCCCACGCCACTCCTGCCCGACGCCGGTGCCGTGGCCACCGAAACCGGGCACGACGATGAACAGGCACTGCGCTGTCCACTGGGCGGAACCATCGTCAGCATCGCCGCGCCCGGCACCCTGGTCGCGGCCGGCGGTGAGGTCGCCGTGGTGGAAGCGATGAAGATGCACCACGTGGTCCGGGCCGATCGGACGTTGCGGGTCGTGCGGGTGCTGGCCGAGCCCGGCACCGTGGTCGATCCGCACACCGCGCTGCTGATCCGCGACGACGCGGACCACGACGGTGGATCCGCCGCTGTCGTGGCCGTCGACCTCGATGCTGAACGACCCGATCTGGCCGAGGTTCGCCAACGTCACCGGATCGGACGCGACCAGGCCCGGCCCGAGGCGGTGGCCGCACGACATCGGCTGGGCCGCCGCACCGCCCGCGAGAACATCGCCGACCTGGTCGACGACGACAGCTTCGTCGAATACGGCGCCCTGGCGGTGGCGGCCCAGCGCTCCCGGCGGACGCTGGCCGACCTGATCGAGAAAACCCCCGCGGACGGGCTGGTCACCGGTGTGGCGACGATCGGCGCCGATCGGTTCGGGCCCGACCGGTCCCGGGCGGTGGTGCTGTCCTACGACTACACCGTCCTGGCCGGGACACAGGGTATCCGCAATCACGCCAAGACCGACCGGATACTGGAACTGGCTCGCGCCCAGCGACTTCCGGTGATCTTCTGGACCGAGGGCGGTGGCGGGCGCCCCGGTGATACCGACCACTCCGGCATCTCCGGGCTCGACGTCGGCACCTTTCGCACCATGGCCGAACTCTCCGGCGAGGTCCCGCTGATCGGTATCGTGTCCGGTCGCTGCTTCGCCGGCAACGCGGCCCTGCTGGGCATGTGCGATGTCGTCATCGCGACACCGGAGGCCACCATCGGCATGGGCGGGCCGGCGATGATCGAGGGTGGCGGCCTGGGCGTGTACGCGCCGGAGGACATCGGCCCGGTGCGGGTACAGCGCCGCAACGGTGTGGTGCACATCGTGGCCGCCGACGATGCCGAGGCGGTGGCGATCGCACGGACCTACCTCGGCTATTTCCAAGGGGCCCTCGACGAATGGGAGGAACCCGATCCGCGACTGGCCCGGCATGCAGTGCCCGCGGATCGGCTGCGCGCCTACGATATCCGCGCGGCCGTCGCGGCGATCGCCGATATCGGTTCGGTGCTGGAGGTGCGGCGCGACTGGGGCGTGGGTGTGCTCACCGCCCTGATCCGGGTGCGGGGCAAGGCATTCGGACTCGTCGCCAACGATGGCCACCACCTGGGCGGGGCCATCGACGCTCCGGCCGCCGACAAACTCGGCGCCTTCCTCCGGCTCTGCGATGCTCACCGGCTGCCGATCGTATCGTTGTGCGACACACCGGGGTTCATGGTCGGGCCGGAGGCCGAAGCGCAGGGCACGGTGACCAGATTCAGCCGCCTGTTCATCGACGCGGCCGGCATGACGGTGCCGTGGGGCACCGTGGTGCTGCGCAAGGGATACGGGCTCGGAGCCCAGGCCATGGCTGCGGGATCGTTCCGGGCACCCCGATTCGTCATCGCCTGGCCCACCGGCGAGATCGGCGGTATGGGACTCGAGGGAGCGGTGCGGCTGGGGTTCGCGAAGGAACTGGCGGCGATCGAGGATCCCGCACAACGGGCCGAGGCCTTCGACAATCTCGTCCGGGCCGCCTACGACAGCGGCAAAGCACTCACCGCCGCAACGGTTCTCGAACTCGACGATGTGATCGATCCGGCCGAGACACGACGCTGGATCGGCACCCTGCGCTGAGGCGAGGGGTGCCGATCCGGACGCAGATTCAGCCGGCTTTTCGCGCCAGGCCCGAGACGATGAGCTGCTCCCAGAGGCTCAGCTCACGCCCGGAGTCGTCGGCGCGCACATCAGGCCACCACTGCGCACACGGCCGCAATCCCGGCTCGATGAGTTCGAGATCACCGAACAGCGCGCGGACCTCGTCGTCGTTGCGCCAGCGGCCACGGCCGAAGGCATCGAGGATCTTGCGCTCGGTGGTGCTGGTTTCGCGGTTGTGCCCGGACCGGAAGTGCGACACATAGATCTGGCTTCCGGCAGACACCCGGTCGGACCAGGAGCCGACCACACCGACCGGGTCCTCGCCGTCCTCGACGAAGGCCAGCACGATACCGAACAGCAGCCCGACCGGCTCGTCGAAATTGATCAGCCGCCGCACATCGGGATGGGCGGCGATTTCGTCGACCGAACACAGGTTGCCGTTCACCACCGCGATACGGTCGTCGATCTGCATCAGGGCCTTGCCGTGCGCGACGACGAACGGGTCGTTGTCGACGTAGATGATCGGCGCGTCGGGATACTCACGGCGGACGACCTCATGCACGTTCTCGCTGGCAGGAAGACCGCATCCCAGATCGATGTACTGGCGAATTCCCTTGGCGCACATACTGCGTACCGCGCGCAGCGTGGCAGCGCGCGCGGTGATGGCCACCTGTTCGGAACCCGGCAGGAAATCGATGAAGTAGTCGGCGAGGTTCTGGTCCACGCCGTAGTTGTCACGCCCGCCGAGAATGTAGTCGTATACCCGTGCCACGCTCGGCCTGGTTTGCCGTGCTCGCATGGCGTCGTCGTTCACTTGTCACCTCTCGATTCCCGCGAGGTCGGTCGCGGGGGTGGCTGATTCAGTTGTCGAGCATAGCGCCCCGGGAGCCTCGGGGCCGATGATCGACACCGGTCTCGACTCGGAATCCCTGGCGAGTCGCCGATGGATTGCCCGAACGGGGGGCGTATCAGCGGGGATCGGCCACATCCGGTGCGCCCGTACCGTTTTCGTTCGGCGTGGCCGATCTCCGCGAGGTACGCCGCGACAGTTCGGCGTCCAGTTGCGCTTCGGCACGTTCGGCCCTGGTCAATGTCTGGCGCCGGGCGTCGTCGAGGGCCGCGAGCCGTTCCGCTGTCTGCTGGGCGACCCGTTCGGCCGCCGCGGCGGCTTCGGCGCGCACTGCGGCGATGTCCTCGGCGGCCCGGCGCCCGGCAGCCTCACCGGCCGCGCGGACCCGGTCGGTCTCGCGGCGGGCGTGGGCGAGTTCGTCCTTCATCTCGGCGAGATCGCGAGTACGTTCGGCCACCGCCGATTCGGCCCGCTCGATCGCACGTTCGGCATCGGCGGCGCGCTGGACGGCGAGATCGCGTTCGGCCGCCGCGGCCGTGACGCGCTGGGCGCTCTCGCGTCGGACCTGTTCGATGTCGGTCGCGGACTTGGCGCGGGCCGATTCGATGTCTTGTTTCGCCTGCCGACGCGCGTCCTCGACATCCTGCGCACAGAGCCGGCGAATATCGCGGATCTCCGCCTCCGCTTCCGCGCGCGCGGCGAACACGTCGTCGGCTGCCTGTTTGCCGGCCCGTTCGACCTCGGCCATCGCATCATCACGTGCCGCAAGGGCTTCGGCGATCCGGCCCTCCGCCGACTCCGCGGCGGCCGCGGCATCCTCGGCCGCGGAGTCGGCCGCCTCGCGCGCCTCCTGCGCCGCCCGGCGTGCCTGCTCCGCGGCCACGGCCGCGACCTCCGCCTCCGCGATACGCCGCGCCGCATCGGCCTGGACCGCTTGCACCTGAGCCTCCGCCACCGCGGGATCGGCCAGTGTCGACAACTCCGCGACGGCCACCGACAGTGTGGTGCCGAGCTGGTCGGCCAGGGTCCGGAATTGAGTGAGCAGTTCATCGGCGCGTAATCGGGCGGCGGTCACCGGACCCTGTTGTGTCACAGTGACGTTCTCGGGGGTCTTCTCGTCCTCCTGCTGG
This sequence comes from Nocardia sp. NPDC052254, assembly GCF_040679495.1. Lineage (NCBI taxonomy): Bacteria > Bacillati > Actinomycetota > Actinomycetes > Mycobacteriales > Nocardiaceae > Nocardia > Nocardia sp. NPDC052254. The sequence goes on from NZ_JBFAUW010000001.1 coordinate 351,484, forward strand.
CGGCGCTGGCGTTCCTTCCATGCTCGCCATCGCGTGTGCTCAGGGTGATCGCAGTATTCCGAGGGGCGTCCCGGCGTTCCGCCGCGAGTGATGGTGCGCGTACAACCCGGGTAGTTGCAGATACTCGACACCCCGGGAATCCTAATGCCGGTGGCGAATTCGCCTCGTCCGGCAATCCCTGCCCGCCGCCGCGAGGGTCCGTCCGGTCCGGCCACCGGACCGCAAAATCAGAACGTGTTACATTTTCACCTCGAAGCGCGTCCTCGGACATCGACGCGGGCCGTGGTGGACGTCGCCGGACAGGAGTCGGAAATGAGCGGTGTATCGGGAAAAGTGGCACTGGTGACCGGGGCGTCGTCGGGACTGGGCGCTCAGGTCGCACAATTGCTGGCCGGCCGTGGCGCCTCGGTACTGGGCGTGGCGCGTCACGAGCAGCGACTGGCCGCCACCTTCGCCGATACGAGCACCGGGCGCTACGCGGTCGCGGACCTGTCCACCGCCGACGCCTGCCGATCGGTGGTCGCGCAGTGTGTCGAGACCTTCGGCCGGCTCGACATCCTGATCAATGTCGCGGGATTTCACCGGATGCGCCACACCACCGAGATGACCGACGAGGACTGGGACCACGACCTCGCGGTCAATCTGCACGGCCCGTTCCACCTGTGCCGTGCCGCGCTGCCCCATCTGCTGGAAACCGGCGGCAATATCGTCAATGTCGCCTCGATCGCCGGAGTCGAGGGTCAGGCCTACTCGGCCGGCTACTGCGCCGCCAAACACGGTCTCGTCGGCCTGACCCGCGCGTTGGCGGTGGAATTCACCGCCGATCGCCTGCGCGTGAACGCCGTGTGCCCGGGCGGCATGCTGACCCCGCAGATCACCGGTTTCACCCTCCCCGACGGCGCGGACCCGAATCTGGTCATGCGCACCGCCTCGCCACGAGGTATCAGCGATCCCGGCGATGTGGCCAAAGTGGTGGCGTTCCTCGCCAGTGACGACGCCGTCGCGGTGCACGGCGCGGTATACACCGCCGACAACGGCAAAACCGCCGGTTGATCCGGTCCAGGGCCGCATCCCGCCGACGGTGTCCACGAAAGGGGCGACGATGACCCTCGAGTACGGTCCCATCACCCAAATCGCTTGGGTCAGTACCGATATCGCGGCGACCGAACGAATGTTGAGCCGACAGTTCGGCGTCGGTGAGTGGACTCGGCTGCCCGACACCTCCTTCGGTCCGCAGATGTGCCGGTACCGCGGCGAGCCGGCCGATTTCACGGCCCACATCTCCCTGTCCTACTCCGCGGACATGCAACTGGAGCTCATCGAGCCGGTGCGTGGAACCAGTATCTACACCGAATTTCTCGACCGTTGCGGACCGGGTCTGCATCATGTGTGCTTCGAACCGTCGGATTTCGATACCGCGATCGCGCAGGCCACCGCCCGTGGCCTGCCGGTCATCCAGGACGGCGCGGTGGGCCAGATGATGCGGTTCGCGTACATCGACGGTGCCGAGGCCGGGGTTCCCTACGTCGAACTGGCCGAGATCGGACCCGCGATGCGCGAGTTCTACCGGTCGGTGCACGACCGCGCCCGCTGAGTGTCGCCGACCCGACATCGCGACACCGACCGCGAACAGCACGGCGGGGCCCGACCACGGCCACCGGGTAGCGTGCTGGGCGATCCAGGTGCGTTCGGCACCGGTGGGATCGCCGGGTGCAGGCCCGAAGAGCGGAGATGATGTCGGCATGGATTTCACCGGAAGCGGCGACCCGCAGCGGACCGTCGAGTTGCTCTGGGGGGTGCCGGCACCGCCGCGGCGCGGCCCCAAACCCAAACTCTCCGTCGACGACATCGCCGCCACCACCCTCGGCATCGCCGATGGAGACGGGCTCGCCGCGGTCACCCTGCGCCGTGTCGCCGACGAACTCGGCGTCACCGCCATGTCGCTGTACGGATATGTGCCCGGCAAGGCCGAACTGCTCGACCTGCTCGCCGACCGCGCCTGGCGCGACTATCCGATGCCCGACGACGGCGATTCCGGCTGGCGGGACCGGATCGAAGCCGTCGCCCGCGCGAATTGGCTGATCTATCAGCAACATCCGTGGCTGCTGCAGATCGCGACCAGCCGCCCGCTGCTCGGCCCCAACCACACCGCCAAATACGACTACGAACTGCGTGCCGTCGACGGTATCGGCCTCGGCGACCTCGACATGGATCTCATCGTCGGCCTCGTCAACGACTACGTGCGCGGCGCCGCCCGATCGGCCGCCGAATCCGCCGCCGCCGAATCGGACACCGGGCTCACCGACCAACAGTGGTGGGAACGGGTCGCGCCGGCCCTGGCCCGGGTCCTCGACCCCGCCCGCTACCCCACCGCCGTCCGTGTCGGTCATACCGCCGGCGCCGAGTACGAGGCCGCCTACGACCCCGCGCGTGCCTTCGATTTCGGACTGCAACGCCTTCTCGATGGCTTGCACCTCTACATCGACCGGTTCCGGCCCCCCGGCGGCTGATCCCGGAATCGGGCGGCTCCGATGTAGGGCACCCGCCGCGGCCGCCATTCGCCGGACGACTCCGGATGGAACAATCGTGGTCGTGTCCGCATCTGGTCTCGAGGACTCCAACCAATCCCCGCTGCCCGTCGAGGTTCCCGTCGGCGGACTGGCGACCCAGTTGTTCCGATTCGCGGTCTCCGGCGGGTTCTCCGCGGTGGTCGACTTCGGTCTGCTGCTGGTGTTGCTGCATGTGGGTTTGCCCTTCGCCGTCGCGAAGACGATCAGTTTCATCGCCGGGACCACGACGGCCTACATGATCAACCGGCGCTGGACCTTCCAGGCGACGCCGAGCCGGACCCGTTTCCTCGCCGTTGCCGTGTTGTACGGATCGATGTTCGTGGTGCAGGTCGGCATCAGCACCGCCCTGCACCGCGTGCTACCACCGGGCACCATCTGGGTACTGGTCGCCTTCGTCGTCGCCCAGGGTGTTGCGACGATCGTCAACTTCGTCGTCCAACGCAAGGTGATCTTCACAATGATCTGACGCCGATCACGCCGGCCCTCGATGGCCGCTGATCGGCGTATCGCACGCGGCCACGACATTGCCGGCTAACCGATCTGCCGGAGTACAGCCGCCGGCACGCCGGTCACCAAAGTATCCGCGGGTACGTCACGGGTGACCACGGCCCCGGCGGCCACAACCGCGTTCTCGCCGACGCAGACGCCCTGCATGATCATCGCGGAAGCGCCGATCCAGACGTTGCGCTCGATCCGGATCGGCGCCGAGGTTATCGCCTTGCGGCGCTGCGCCGGTTCGACCGGATGGCCCGCACTGATCAGGCTGACGCCGGGCCCCATCATGACGTCGTCGCCGATCGCTATCCCACCGATGTCATTGAATCGGCAGCCCTGATTGACGAAGACGTTGCGCCCGATCCGGATGTTGATTCCGTGGTCGGAGTAGACCGGCGGGATCAGCTGGAAAGTCTCTTCGACAGGCTCGCCGGTGAGCTCGCTCCAGCACTGTCGGATCGCCTTCTGATCGGCGTACCGGAGCATGTTGAGCTCCTCGGTCAGTCGGATCGCACGCTGGACTCTCTCCGCGAAATTCACATTGCTCCCTCTGGTCGAACAACCCTCTTGCGGAAGAAAGAGAGAATCAGCAAACGGTGGCCCTGGGCAAACAACCACAACAGGGTGAACCACAACCCACTGTTGTCCGTCCTGGTCGGCCCCGTTCCCGGCCGGCGACGGCTGCCGATCAGTTCTGGGTCCGGCGCCACCACCGCACGACGTGGACGGCTGTCACCACCGCGGCCGCGAGCAGCGCCCATTCCGGTGCGACGAGTGCGACCGTGGTCATCACATCCACGCCGATGGCGATGTCCCCGATCGGCACGGCCACCAGCAACAGCGCGCCGGCCCACAGTGCGAATATCGACATCGCTTGCAGCGCCGAATAATAGGTGACAATCAGGTGGCGGCCGATCCGCGAGCGTGCCGCTCGCAGTCGTTGTGCGGTTCGGGTGGCGAAACTCTTGCCGAGAAATTGCATCGAATCCCCTGTGGGCAGGGCGCCGCCCGACCAGTACGCGTCGGTATGGGGGTGCGGCGCACACGAGATGAAGAGGTGGCACGTAGCGACGCGGCCCCGGGGACGGTGGTGTCCCCGAGAGATCTACGTCGACGGCAGCGCCGCACCAGGGGCTCGGGCGCGCACGTGACCGGCGGCGTCGGGGTCGCTCTGACGGCAGACCACGCCGAGGACATCTCGATTGCGCACACCGGCCGACGACCCACCCTGCACGAGCTCACCGGATACGCCGATCAACGTGAACACGGCGACCAGGACCACGAGGGCGGTCGCGGCTATCGCCTGGGTGGCGCTCCCGACAGTTACCGGCAGCAGGACCAGCAGCATGGCCGCAGCCAAGAACTTCAGCACGAGCGCGTGATCGCTGAAGGTGGTGGGCACGTGATGAATCGTACGACAGTCCGCGCCTGCTCGACCACGGTCGAGCACCCGCTCCGCCCTTCGATTCCCCTTTTCGCTTGACCTCCGATAAGTGAACCTTATCGGAGGTCAAGCAGGTGACCTCCGTCGAAAATCGACTGATTTTCTTTCGTTTCGTTCCGTTGTTCCAAACGAAACGAAACAACAACGTAATTCGTCGAAAACTGTGCTGCCTGGTACGCCAGTACGAAAACGGCGACGGCGGCGTTGTCGTTACCATGGCGGCCATGGCGGAGATCACGACGGAGCGGCACGACAAGGTCGCGGTGGTGACGGTTTCGGACCCGCAACACCGAAACGCGTTGACGATCGGGCTGTCCGAACAACTCGCGGCCGCGATCGCCGCGGCCGAGAACGACACCGGTGTCCACGCGGTCGTGATCACCGGCGCACCGCCGGCTTTCTGCGCGGGCGCGGATCTCAGCGCGCTCGGCGACGCGGCCGAAGACGGCTTGCGGGCCATCTACGCGGGATTCCTGGCCGTCGCGCGGTGCTCGCTGCCCACGATCGCCGCCGTCGGTGGCGCCGCGGTCGGCGCGGGCCTGAATCTGGCACTCGCCGCCGACGTGCGCCTGGCCGGACCGCGGGCCCGATTCGACGCGCGGTTCCTGCGCCTGGGGATCCATCCCGGTGGCGGGATGACCTGGATGCTGCAACGCATCGTCGGTCCGCAACAAGCGGCGGGCATGACCCTGTTCGGTGAGATCCTCGACGCCGAAGCGGCGTATCGAGCGGGCCTGGTGCGTCGAGTCGTGCTCGGTGACCACGACGATCTGCTGGCCGCCGCGGTGGAATACGCCGCCGGTGCGGGTGCGGCGCCTCGCGATCTGCTGATCACCACCAAGCGCACGATGGCGGTCACCCGGACGCTGGATTCACATGCCGAGGCGGTCGATACCGAGATCGCACCACAGGTGGCGTCGCTGGATTCCGAGGAATTCGGCGCACGGCTCGCGGCCATGAAGTCCCGTATCGCATCGCCGCGGTGACAACCTGACGCCGAGAATCTAATTCTCTATGAAGTAGAATCATAATTGCACAGCTGGGTCGATCTCGGCATGCCGATCGGGAGGAGATGCCGTGAGCATCGAAAGCAGATTGTCCGAACGTCGTCATGTACTGCTCGAACTCGGCTTCGCCACGCGCCGGGTGGGCGACGAACTCCACGGTTCGGCGACGATCGCGCCGGAGCTGCACGTTCCCGGCACCGGCCACCTGCGCACCTCCATCCTCGCGACCTGGGCGGATACCGTCGCGGGCCTGCTGGCCTCGCTGGTGATGCATCCGCGGGTGCCGGTGACCCTCGAACTCGATGTCAACCTGTACCGCCCCGCACCGGCGAGCGGACAGGTGGCCGCGATCGGTCGCACGGTCAAGGTGGGACGCTCGGTTTTCGTGGCCGAGGTCGAATTCCGCGTCGACGACGAACCACTCGCGCTGGCCGGCGCGTCGTTCATGGTGGCCCCGGACCCCGGCCTGCAACTCCCGCGGCCGCTCAGTACCGACATGCCGGCGGGCACACGGCGTCTGGCCACTCCCCTGGCCGAACGACTGGGTTGCCGGCGCGTGCGTCCCGGCGTCGCGGTCCTGCCCCGCACCGACGAGGTCCTCAACGCCGCGGGCACCGTCAACGGTGGACTCATCGCCGTCGCCGCCGAGGAGGCGGCGCTGTCCCTGGCACCGGACGACAGCCTGAGTTTCCTCGGCCTGCGATATCTGCAACCGGCCCGGGTCGGCCCGGTGACCGCGACCGCCACGTTGCGCGGTGGTGTCGGCCGAATCGAGTTGCGCGACTCCGGAAGTGAGGACCGCCTGGCCACCCTGGCCACCGCCCGCACCTTCGGTTCCGCGACCGCGCGATGAGCCGACGGGCCGCACCGGTTCCCATGCTCCCGCGCGCGTAGCGGCGACCGGCACCACGGTCATCTCGGCCATTGTTCCCGGCAGTCGACGCTGCCCGGTAGCGTGTCCGGCAATGAGCACCTCGCCGGATTCCGTTGTCGTGGATATCGCCGTGCCGGATGCCGTGCGGACCGAATTGCGCCGAGGAGTGCGCAGTGTGCTCGTCGACACGGTCGCGTTGCGGATGGTGCGTGAACGATTCGACTCCGAGCAGGCCGGCGCGCTGGGGCGTTATCTCGCGGCATCGCAGTCACCGAATACGGTGCGCGCCTACCGATCCGATTGGATCGGCTGGTCGGCGTGGTGCGCGGCCGAGGCACGGTGCGCGCTGCCGGCCGACGCCCTGGATGTCGCGGTATATCTGGCCGCGGCCGCCGATGCGCGAAAACCCTCCGGCGAGTGGGCATTCGGACCCGCCACACTCGAACGCAAATGCGCCGCCATCGCCGCCGTGCACGCCGCCAACGGATTGCCCTCCCCGACCCGCTCGGATGTCGTGCGGTTGACACTGCGCGGTATCCGGCGCACGCGCCGCAGCGTGCCCAACCGCAAACGACCCGTCCTGCTGCACACACTCGAACAGTTGCTCGACGGTCTGCCGGCGCCCGGCTGGCCCACCGAACCCGCACGCCGCCGCGATCGGCTGGTGTTGCTGGTCGGCTTCGCAGGCGCGTTGCGGCGTAGCGAGCTGGCCGGATTGCGGATCGGTGATGTCACCGTGACGATCGATCACCGCACCGGCGAACCGGTCCTGCTGGTCCGGCTGCCCGCCACCAAGACCGATCCGACCGGTGCCGCGGGACAGTCGGTGGCACTGCCGCGCGGGGTGCGCCCGGCGACCTGCCCGGTCTGCGCGTTCGCGGACTGGATCGCTCTGCGCGACATCCACTTCCGGGGTGGAGCCGGCGAATTGCGGGCATGGACCGTGGCCGCGGCCGCGAGCACCTCGAACGACATCCATCGATGCCACGGGTTCACCGGCGCCACCCGTGTCAGCGCCCAGGCCGCGTTGTTCCCTCCGGTCTCGCGGCACGGCGGCATCGCTACCGATTCGATGTCGGGCCGCGCCGTGGCCGAACTGGTGAAGCGCTACGCCGCCCGCGCCGGACTGGACCCCGCCCTGTTCTCGGGGCATTCGCTGCGCGCGGGATTCGCCACCCAGGCCGCGCTCGGCGGGGCCAGCGACCGGGAGATCATGCGCCAGGGCCGCTGGTCGAATCCGCGCACCGTCCACGGCTACATCCGCACCGCCAACCCGCTCGAGGACAACGCGGTGACGAAACTCGGATTGTGACGCACAGGACGCAGCGTTCGTTTCTCCGTACGAGGACCCGATGATTGGCAGGCCAAGTGAAGTACGTCAACCTCTCCGCCACCGTAGGCCAGATCGAAGGCGTGATCAGCCCGCGGGCCTATCTCGACCGACTGCCTGAACTCTGCGCGGCGCTGCCCGAGGGCGCCGCGGCCTACGCCGCCGAACCCGGCCACTACGACTTCGGCAGTGCTCGGTGCGTCAAGGATCTGACGCTCAATCAGATCGGCTGTGGCGAGGACAGTGACGGCGCGTGGATGCAACTCGAATTGCGGCACAACTGCTGGAAGCACGACGAAGACCTGACCATACGCTATACAGGCGTGGTCGGCTTCACACTGCAGACCGCTTCGGATATGCCGAGCGCAACCCGACTCGGTGAAGTCATCCTGGACGAGGTGCTGCCACATCCGGACGGATGCACCCATGAGATCGCCTGCCACACAGGGACAATCACGGTCGTCAGCCAGGACCTCGCAGCAGCGTGGGTCGAGGCCGACTGTCCGGACAAACCTCGAGCGCAGTAGGACGCACCGCGCAGGCTCGTCTCTTACGGTCTCCATCGTGTACAACCACGAACCCCCCGGCTACGACTGCCCGTTCTGCTTCCTGCTGGCGGGCGGTGAGACACCGCTCGACAGCCCCCGCGACATCGTCCTGCGCACCGAGTTCGCGACCGCGTTCACCGCCGCCCGATGGTGGCCGGACAATCTCGGGCACGTGCTGGTGATCGCGAATGCGCACTACGAGAACATTTACGACCTGCCGTCGCGGTATGGGCACGCGGTGCACGACGTCGTCCGTGAGATCGCGGTGGCCATGCGCGCGGCCTATGGCTGTGAGGGGATTTCCACCCGGCAGCACAACGAACCTCGCGGTGGTCAGGACGTGTGGCATTACCACGTGCACGTGTTCCCCCGGTACCGCGACGACGAGCTGTATCGTTCGGATCCGCTGCCCGGCTTCGCTTCCGGCGCGCAACGCTGGGTCCACACCGATCGGTTGCGCGCGCAGCTGCGCCGCGGCGATCGTGCGTTGTGAGCGCCGCCGAAAATCGGATGCGCCATGGCGGCCGGCGGCATTATCGTTGCCGCCCGGGCTCTGGTGCCCGCAGTGATCGGAAACGGGGTGGGCGGGTGCAGAATCTGCTGTTGGAAGGTGTGGTCGGGTCGCGCGCCTACGGGCTGGCCACCGCGGACAGTGATACCGATTACGCCGGTATCTATGTGGAGCCCACTCGCCGTCTGCTCGGCCTGCATCCACCGACCCGGTCGAGCCGGACCGGTCGTGGTGGCGCCGATGCCGTCTATCACGAAGTCGCCAAGGCGATGGAGCTGATGCTGTCGTGCAATCCCACCGTTTATGAGTTGCTGTGGCTCAACGATTACCTCGCCCTCACCGAACTCGGGCGTGAGTTGGTGGCGTTGCGGCAGTGTTTCGCATCCGCGCCGCGGGTGCGGCGCGCCTATGTCGGCTACGCGTCCGCGCAGGTGCGCGATCTGCGGCGCAGTCCACATCCATCGGCGATGCGGCGCGCGAAGCAGGCACGTCACTCGATGCGGTTGCTGTGGCAGGGATATCAGCTCTACACCACCGCGGTCCTGCCGATCCGGCTGCCGGACCCCGATCGTGTCCACGACTTCGGCGAGCACGCCGCGGCCGAGGGCGCCGACCCGGTGCGGGCGCTGCTGGCCGAATACGAGACGGCATTCGACACCGCGACCACGGCGCTGCCCGGCGAACCGGACGAACAGCCGATCGATGATCTGCTGCAACGCATCCGGCAGGTGTATCTGGATCGAGAGCCCGCATGAGTGAGGTGTGGTTCCTGGCCGATCCGCACATCGGCCACCGGCTGGTGTCGGGGTTGCGCGGATTCGACACGCCCGAACAGCACGACGCCGGGCTGGCCGAGCGCTGGGACGAACGGATCGGCCACGACGATCAGGTGTGGGTGCTCGGCGATATCTCCGTCGGTGGCAAAGGGCCGCAGCTGGCCGCGCTGGATTGGATCGCGCAGCGTCCGGGTGTGAAGCATCTCGTCGCCGGCAACCACGACGGTTGCCATCCGATGCGCAGTGAAGCACACCGGTGGCAGCGGATCTATCTGGATTCGTTCGCCTCGGTCCAGCAGTCGGCGATCCGCAAGATCGACGCCCGGCGAGTCCTGCTGTCGCACTTCCCGTTCCACGGCGACGATGAGGGCGATCACACGGTCCGGAACCGGTTCGAGGAGTGGCGGCTGCCCGCGACGGGGGACAACGCCGGCCGCTGGCTGCTGCACGGCCACACCCACAGCCCGGTGCGGGTTCGCGGGCGCAGCATCCACGTCGGTCTGGACGCGCACGATCTCGCCCCGGTGCCGCTGCGGTGGATCCGGCAGGTGATCGAGGACGGTGCGGAGCCGGCACGTGCGACGATCGCAGACCATGCCGAATCGACACACTGAATCGAGACCGATGTCCACCGCGAAATTCGCCGATGTCGATGCCGCGTGGCGGCACATCGAGGAGCTGTCGCCGCAGGTTCGCGGCCTCGTCGAATCCGTCGCCGCCGACAGCACCGCACTGCCGGCACTGTTCGAGCATCTGCTCACCATGTTGCGATACCGCGCGGTGGTCGACGATGCGGCGAGCGACCCCGATACCTGGCAGGATCTGGACTTCGCCGCCGAAGCCGCGACGGGGATCTTCACCCTCGCCGCGGCCGAGGCGGGAACGGTGACCGATACCAGGGTCGGCTGGTTCGACGGACTCACCGCGACCGGCCCGACCGAATACGCGACCGGCAGAACCTGGCTGACGGCGGCGTGGCTGGCGGTCACGCTTCGGGACAACGCGATGATCGGCAAGCTCGTGGCCGTCCCGCTCGAGGTCATGCGCGATGCGGACAGTGCTTACGACGCGTACCTGTATCCCTGGGTGCAGACGCTGCAGACCTTTCTGGGCCATCGCGAGGTGACGCCGGAGATGTTGCTGGCCGCGATGGACGGTACCGATCCGGATCTGGCGCGGTTCACCTCACCCGAGCTCATGTTGTGGGTGGTCCATCCGCCGATGCGCATGTTCTACCACCTCCTGCGCCGCGATGAGGAGAAGTTCGCGATCGCGTTGTCCGATGCCGTCGACCGGCACCACAGCTACTGGGCGACAGCGGATTTCGACTCCGATCCCGCGGGGCTGCTGGCGCTGGCTCCGCTGGCGTTGGTGATCCTGGCGCGATCGGTGGGGATGTCGGCCGATATCCGGTCGCCGTATCTGCCCGTCGGTCTGCTGCGCGGGCACCGCGTGTCCTGAGCGCAGATCGCGCGGGCACCCCACCACACAGCATCTCGACACGCCCAATTGCGGGCGCTGTGGATCCGGCCAAGGACCGCGCCTGTGCGGCTGGGTGGCGAAACACCAACTGCGGGAAGCTGGGCGGCATGAGCGGCCGGTGGTCGCCGGTACCGTCTACCGCCGGTGTCGTTCGCGATCGGCGGATGATCAGCACGTACCTACAGATGAAGGATGAGAGATGCGGATAGAGCGTTGCCGGATGGATGACGCCGTGCTGGTGGCCGCCCGCGAGAACTTCGCCGAGCGGATCCAGGGCGAGTGCCACTCCATGTCGAAGGCCGGTCCGATCGGAACCTGCGAGTGGTGGCAGATCTCGGAGGAGTTCCTCGACCATCTGGGTGCTCTTTCCGTCGTCTTCCCAGATCTCGACGCTCCAGAGGTCAAGTCGGTCCTCGACAACGCCGCCGAGGCCGCTGTCGGGGGCGTGCAGTGCGCCGCGTACTTCAACAACACCAGCTTCTTCGTCTTCCTCGACTACGCGAACTTCGGGATGGACTATCGGACAGACACCCCGTGCGACCCGGATCCGGTCTCTGCCAACCAGTGGCTGGACGCCTTCTGCCTGGCTATTCTGTCGGACAAAGCGCTGGAGAATGGTGAGGCGTTCCACTTCGCTCGCGAAGGATTCGACGGCGACGTGGGCGGCCAGCCCAACGTCGAGCTGGCCAACGGCCTGATGGCCTACGTCAACGGCTACACCGACGACCTCGACGACTACCCGCCGTCCAGGGAGGCTGTGGCCGCCGCTATCGCCGCCGCGCTCGCCCGAGTCCAGTTGGGAGAGCGTTTTTCCGACCTGCCGGACCACAGCGCATTGCGCGGCCTGTACGCCTTGGCCGTCGGTGACCAGGATGCCTTCAACGCTGTGTTGACCGAGTGGCTGCTGCAATACGGCACTGTGCCCGACCCCTTCACCGAGATCACCGAGGCGCTGGTCCAGACCGGCGCCGTGCCCGGCCCTTTCGGCAAGCCTCGCGCTCTGCTTCCCCTCGTGCCGCTGGCCCTGACCGCCCTCGCCTACCGCCGCGAGGGTTGGCAACCGCCCGTCGAGACCGACTACCTGCCGCGCACGCTGATCACCGGATGCTGGACCGGTTCTTGAGCGCCCTGCTTCCGTCACCGGTCCTGTCGCCCGGACAGGCCGCCGACAACCCCGGTACCGGATAACATCATCGAGCGCACCTCGCCACGGGCGGCAACCGCAGGCGTCCGGCGAATCCTCCGCCCGTGTCCCCCGACCAGCGTGGCGGGGACCGAATATCGACCACGTCACCACATGCCGAGGAGTTCGATGCGTAACGTCAGCCGCCGCCGGGTTTTCGGACTGTTCGCCGCCGGGACCGCCGCTGCTTTGGCCGGTCCAGCCGCTCTCGCCGCCGCACGGCCCGCACCACCGGCCACTGTTCCGTCGTTGGGCAGCGATTTCCTGTGGGGTGTGGCCAGCGCCGGGTTCCAGTGCGAAGGCCATGCTCCCGACAGCAATTGGACGCGGTATGTGGCGGCCCATCCCGATTACGACGCCTACGGCGACGCGGTCGATTTCTTCACCCGCTACGGCTCCGATATCGGATTGGCGGCAGGGCTCGGTGCGGGGGTGTACCGGATCAGTGTGGAATGGGCGCGCGTGCAGCCCCGGCCGGGCGAATGGGACGACGCGGGATTCGCGTTCTACGACAGTGTTCTCGACACCATGGCCGCGCACGGCATCCGCCCCATGCTGACCCTCGATCACTGGGTGTATCCGGGCTGGGCGGCCGATCGCGGCGGCTGGGCGCATCCGGCGATGCTCGACGACTGGCTGGCCAATGCCCGCACGGTGGTGCGGCGTTATGCTTCCCGCAATCCGCTGTGGGTCACCTTCAACGAACCGGCCGCCTACATTCTCAACGAAACCACCAACGGTGGTCTGTCCCCGGTGGACATTCCGCTCATGCAGCAGCGGCTGATCCAGGCGCACAACACGATCTACGACGACATCCACCGGGCGCAGCCGGGCGCGATGGTCACCAGCAATCTCGCCTACATCGTGGGCAGTGCCGAGCCGGTGGTCAACGGCGCCATGATCGACGGGATCGCCGCGAAACTCGACTATGTCGGTATCGACTACTACTACGGCCACACACCGCAGGACCTGACCCGCCTGTCGCCGGGCGACATCAAGCAGCTGTGGAAGATGCCGCTGCAGCCCGAGGGCATCTACTATGCGCTGGAATACTATTCGCGTCGTTTTCCCGGCAAGCCGCTCTACATCGTGGAGAACGGCATGCCGACCGAGAACGGCGCCCCGCGCGCGGACGGCTACACCCGCGGCGAGAATCTGCGCGACAGCGTGTACTGGATCCAGCGCGCCCGAGGCGACGGCATGAACGTGATCGGCTACAACTACTGGTCGATCACCGACAACTACGAATGGGGCAGTTACACACCGCGTTTCGGAATGTACACCGTCGATGTGCGCACCGATCCGGGTTTGACCCGCCACCCCACCGATGCCGTGGACGCCTATCGTGAGATCACCCGCGCGGGTGGCGTTGCGGGCGATTATCGGCCCGCGCGGGGGCCTGTGGCCTGCTCGTTGGTCGACATTCCGGCCAGCTGCGCCGACCCGCTGACCGTGCCACGCTGAGCCGAATATGCGGGCGCCGCGTGGTGCGGCTAGTTTCGGAAGGCGAACGACCCCTTCGGTTCCGGTGCGGGATCGACGTTAGAGCCTGATGGAGGACACCCCCGTGCGCATCCTGCTGGTCGCCAGCGCATTCAACAGTCTCACCCAGCGAGTGCATGCCGAATTGCGCGAGTGCGGTCACGAGATCGGTGTCGAACTGGCGCTGGGCGACGATCTGCTCCGCGCCCGGGTGGCCCGGTTCCGGCCGGATCTGATCCTGGCTCCGATGCTGACCACCGCGATCCCCGAGGATGTGTGGACCGACTATCCGGTGTTCATCGTCCATCCGGGCCCGAAGGGCGATCGGGGCCCGTCGTCGCTGGACTGGGCGATCACCGAGGGCGCGACCCGGTGGGGCGTGACGGTGTTGCAGGCGGTCGCGGAGATGGACGCGGGCCCGATCTGGGCTTCGGTGAATTTCGATGTGGCACCGTGCGGTAAGAGCGAGTTGTACCGCAACGAGGTGTCCGATGCCGCGGTCGCCGCGGTGCTGACGGCGGTGCGCCGGTTCGGATCCGGCGACCACCTGCCCGAACCACTGGACTACGGCCGGCCCGATGTGACCGGGCAGCTGCGCCCGTTTCTGACCCAGCAGGTCCGCCGCATCGACTGGTCCACCGCCGACACCCGTTCGGTGTTGCGTGCGCTGCGTGCCGCCGATTCCCAGCCGGGCATTCTCGACACGTTGTTCGGTCGTGAATTCTTCGTCCACGGCGGTCATTTCGAAGATCGGCTGCGTGGAGAGCCCGGCGCGGTGATCGCCACTCGCGACGGCGCCGTGTGCCGTGCCACCGTCGACGGTGCGGTGTGGTTGCCGCAGCTGCGTCCGCGTCGCATTCCCGGCGGGCCGGCCACATTCAAGATGCCGGCCACCGATGCGCTCGGCCCCGATCTGCCCGCCGGTATCCCCGAGATTCCGGTGTCGCCGGCCGAGGCCGCCGAACGCGACACCTGGTCGGAGTTGCATTATCGCGAGGAGGCCGGTGTCGGCTATCTCGAATTCGCCTTCGCCGGCGGTGCGATGGACACCCGGCAGTGCCGGCGACTGCTGGCCGCCTATCGCGACGCCTGCGCGCGGCCGGTGGATGTGCTGGTCCTCGGGCCGCAACGTGATTTCTTCTCCAACGGCATCCATCTCAATGTCATCGAGGCCGCGCCGAATCCGGCCGAGGAGTCCTGGCACAACATCAACGCCATGAACGATCTGGTGGAGGCGATCCTGACCACCACCGACACCCTGGTGATCGCGTCGTTGGCCGGTAATGCCGCGGCCGGTGGCGTGATGCTGGCGCTGGCCGCCGATCAGGTGTGGTGCCGGGAATCGGCGGTGCTCAACCCGCACTACCGACTGATGGGTCTGCACGGTTCGGAGTATTGGACCTACACCTTGCCGCGGCGGGTCGGTGCCGAGGTCGCCGAGGAGCTCACCTCCCGGACGCTGCCGGTCGGCGCCCGGGCCGCGGCCGTGGTGGGGCTGGTGGACCGGGTGTTCGCGGGTTCGACCACGCAGTATCTGGCCCGGGTGTGTCACGAGGCCGAGACCCTCGCCGCCACACCGGAACTGGCGAATCTGCTCCTGGCCAAGAAGCGCCGCCGCGAGGCCGATGAGGCGGTGGCGCCGCTGGCCGAATACCGGGCCGCGGAGCTGGCGCAGATGCACCGCAACTTCTTCTCTCCCGGTGAGAACTATCCGCGGCTGCGGCGGGAATTCGTCGCGGGCGTCAAGCCGCTGGCGACGCCGGCGTATCTGCTGGGCTGAGCCGAGCACCGTCCGGTCGTGGCAGCGCACGGCCACGACCGGACGGGTTTCGCCGGATCCCGCTCAGGCGGAACGGGATCCGGCGACCGGGCGAGCGGCCGCCGACTTCTTGCCGAAGCGCAGGATTCCGTCGTCTATCGCGGCTTTGCGCAGCAGGGCGCGGTCGCGATAGTAGTTGTTGATCACCTTCCACGGCCCGCGGCGGCCCTGGCGTGGCATCACCGCGTCGCCGCGGGCGATGTAGCCGGAGGTCAGTGCCCCGCCCATCATCGATTCCGGCGCTCGGTCGGCCTCCTCGGCGACGGCCACGAACGTCGAATACCCCTCGGCCTTCATGTGATTGAGCAGGCGGCAGAAATACTCGGCGGCCAGATCGGCCTTCAGCGTCCAGGAGGCGTTGGTGTAGCCGATGATCATCATCGCGTTGGGCAACCCGCTCATCAGCGCGCCCTTGTAGGCCACCAGATCTCGCGTGGCCACCGGCGCGCCGTCGATCTCGAGTGCGGCACCACCGAGCATCTGGACGTTGAGCCCGGTCGCGCTGATCACGATGTCGGCCGGTAGTTCCGCGCCGGATTCGAGACGGATACCGGTTTCGGTGAACGAGGCGATGCGGTCGGTGACGATCGAGGCTCGTCGGTTGCGCAGCACCCGGAACAGGTCACCGTTGGGCACGATGCACAGGCGCTGATCCCACGGGTTGTAGGTCGGGCTGAAGTGGCGCATGTCCACATCGGGCCCGACAGCGACGCGCACGGCCCGCAGCAGCAGTGTGCGTGACAGGGCGGGGTTGCTGCGCGAGAGCGCGAAGCTGGCGCGCTGCAGGGCGATATTGCGTGCGCGGCCGGTCTTGTAGGCCAGGGCAGCGGGCAGCTTGGCCTTCTTCAAGCCGACCGCGACCGGATCGTCGGCCGGCAGCGGTGCGATGTAGGTGGGTGAGCGTTGCAGCATGGTGACGTGTTCGGCGTCGGTGCTCATGGCCGGCACCAGGGTGATGGCGGTGGCGCCGCTGCCGATGACCACGACCCGCTTATCGCGGTAGTCCAGATCTTCGGGCCAGTGCTGCGGGTGCACGATCTGCCCGCCGAAGTTCTCCTCGCCGGGGAACTGCGGCCGGAAACCCTTGTCGTAGTCGTAGTATCCGGTGCAGCCGACCAGGAAATCGCTGGTGTAGGTCTCGGATTCGCCGGTGCGCTCGTCGACGGCGGTGGTGGTCCACACCTGATCCTCGCTCGACCAGGCTGCCTGCACGACCTTGCGGCCGAACCGGATGTGGCGGGTGACGCCGTATTCCTCGGCGGTCTCGGCGATGTAGTCGCGGATGTTGGGACCGTCGGCGAGAACTTTGGTGCCCACCCAGGGGCGGAATCCGTAGCCGAAGGTGAGCATGTCGGAGTCCGAGCGGATACCGGGGTAGCGGAACAGGTCCCAGGTGCCGCCGATCGACTCGCGCCGCTCCAGGATCGCGTACGTGCGTCCGGTGTTCTCCCGGCCGAGGTGACAGGCCATCCCGATTCCGGACAGTCCCGCACCGATGATCAATACGTCGACGTGCCGCGCCATTGAGGTATCCGTTTCGTCCGACTGCAGAGCCCGGACCTCACCGTCCGGATACCCGGAGATTACGTGTTATTTCTGGTTACGTCTAGTCGCGGAGCGGGTCAGTGCATCGCCGCGCCGAGGATCTCCCCCGCTCCGGCGGTGGCCATCCCCAGAAACGCCAAACCGAACGCCACACTCGAGACCTTGGCCCTCGCCACGCCGCGCCGGGCGGCCATTCGGATCCAGCATCCGACCGCGACCGCGGTTGCCAGCAAATGCAGCCACACGAGCTGCCGCAGCACCATCGACGTCGCCCCCGCACCCGGCGGAGCCTGCGGCCCCACATCGTCCCACTGGGCAGTGATCATCTGGTGAACAGCGTGAATATCCATCTCGGGCACGCCCTTCCCTAGCCCGTTCCCGGATTGTGCCCTGTCGTGCGCGGCCACCCCGGTCTTCCCACGATACCCCTCACAGCTAACTCTGGGCATCTTCCTGTGATCGGCTGCCGGGGCCGGGGCGGGGGTTACGCTGACCCCAGGCGCACCGGTCGCGGGTCGGCGGCCCGGAACCGAAGACGGCGAGGTCGCGGATTTCGGCGGTGTGGCCGTTTCGTGTCTGGGGACATCGAGGGACCGACAAGTGAGGATTCGACGGACGTGCGCACGCTCGACACCAGTTTCAGCACCCGCAACGGTGGTTTCCGCGACGTTGTGGTGACCGCGATGGACATCACCACCTCCATCGGCGCCGATACCGAAAGTTCATGGCAAGGACTGCTTTCCGGCGCCAGCGGGATCAGGGTTCTCGACGATGAGGACATCACCCGTCACAATCTGCCGAATGCCATCGGCGGCAAGCTCGTCCACGATCCCACCACCGATCTGGACCGGGTGCGCAAGCGTCGCATGTGCTACGTCCAGCAGATGTCCTACGCCATGGGCAGGCGCCTGTGGGACAACGCCGGCACACCCGAGGTCGATCAGGACCGGCTCGGTGTCTGCATCGGCACCGGGCTCGGTGGCGCCGACACCATCGTCGATGCCAACGACGCGATGCGCGCGCACGGCTACCGCAAGGTCTCGCCGTTCGCGGTGCCGATGAGCATGCCCAACGGTGTCTCCGGTGTGGTGGGCCTCGAAATCGGTGCGCGCGCAGGGCTGGTCACACCGGTGTCGGCCTGCGCGTCGGGTAACGAGGCGCTGGTGCACGCCTGGCGTTCGATCGTGTTCGGCGAGGCCGACATGGTCGTGGCCGGCGGTGTCGAGGGCTACATCAATCCGATGGCGATCGCCGGTTTCACCATGGCTCGCGCGCTCAGCTCGCGGGTCGACGAACCCGAACGCGCCTCGCGGCCCTTCGACCGCGATCGCGACGGATTCGTCTTCGGTGAGGCCGCGGCGCTGCTGGTGCTCGAATCCGAGCAGCACGCGCTGGCACGAGGCGCCACCCCCCTGGCGCGGCTGCTCGGCGCCGGGCTCACCGCCGACGGCTACCACCTGGTCGCACCGGATCCCGAGGGCCTGGGCTGTGCGCGCGCGATGCGCCGAGCCATCGAGACCGCGGGTGTCACGGCCGCGGATGTGGATCATGTCAACGCACACGCCACCGGCACGTCGATCGGTGACCTGGCCGAGGCCAAGGGGATCACGGCCGCGATCGGCACCCATCCATCGGTGTACGCGCCGAAATCCGCACTCGGGCATTCGGTGGGTGCGGTCGGCGCGCTCGAGGCCGCGATCTCGGTGCTGACCCTGCGTGATCAAGTCGTGCCACCGACGCTCAATCTCGACAATCAGGATCCCGAGGTGGATCTGGACATCGTGCGCGACAAACCACGCCACGGCGACATCCGGTTCGCGATGAACAACTCGTTCGGTTTCGGCGGCCACAATGCCGCGGTGTTGTTCGGCCGCTACTGATCCGGCTCGCCGCCGCGGTATTCACAGAAAGCTCCAAGCTTTCGGACAGGACGGTCACCGGATCAGCTGAGAGGCTCCCGCGGTGACAGTGACGACTGCCGGCACCGCTGTGCCCGTATCGCCCGAATCCGCACCACCTGCCGACCCGGATCTGCCCGCGCCACGGCGGCGCGACCGGATCGCCCTGGCGGTGTTGCTGGTCGCGACCGCCGCGGCGTACCTGTGGAACATCACCGTCAACGGGATGGGCAACAGCTTCTACGCCGCGGCGGCCTGGTCGGGATCACGGAACTGGAAGGCGACACTGTTCGGTTCGCTGGATCCGGCGAATTTCATCACCGTCGACAAACCTCCTGTCTCGCAGTGGGTCATGGGCGCCTCCGGTCAGCTGTTCGGCTTCTCCAGTGCCTCGATGCTCATCCCGCAGGCATTGATGGCCGTGGCCGCGGTGGCGCTGATGTACGCCGCCATCGCCCGCGCCACGGGCAGCCGGGGCGCGGGGCTGCTGGCCGGATCACTGCTGGCGGTGACGCCGGTGGTGGCGTTGATGTTCCGGTTCAACAATCCCGACGCGGTGATGGTGCTGCTGATGACCGCCGCCGCCTACTGCACGATCCGCGCGTTGCGGCATGCGAGTGCGCGGTGGCTGATGCTGGCCGGTGTGGCACTCGGTTTCGCGTTCCTGGCCAAGATGCTCGAAGGTCTGATGGTGCTGCCGGCACTGGGACTGGCCTATCTGGTGGTGGCCCCGGTGACCATCGGCAAGCGGATCGCGCATCTGCTGGCCGCGGCGGCGGCACTGGTGGTCTCGGCGGGCTGGTACGTGCTGCTGACGGTCTTGTGGCCGGCCGATCAGCGGCCGTATCTGGCCGGTTCCAAGGACAACACCTTCATGGATCTGGTGCTGGGCTACAACGGATTCGCACGCTATCTGGGGCACAATCACGCCGGGCGCAAGATGTTCGAGTTGCCGGCGGGCTATGCGATGCCCGATCCCGGACACGGCGGTTTCGGGGGTTTCGGGTCGGGTCCGACGCGTCTTTTCACCGGTGAGATCGGCTTCGAGATCTCGTGGCTGCTGCCGGCCGCGGTCGTCGGATTCGTGATCGTGGTGGTGGCGCGCAGGCGGTATCCGCGCACCGATGTGTTCCGTGGCGCCGCACTGGTCTTCGGTCTCTGGCTGTTGATCGACGGGATCGCGTTCTCGGCCATGCAGGGCGGTATGCACGCCTACTACACCCTGGCCGTCGCCCCGGCGGTGGTCGGCAGTTTCGTGCTGGGTCTGGCCGAGGTGTGGCGGTGCCGCGACAGTGCGTGGGGCCGGGCGGGGGCCGCGGTGTTGATCCTGGCCGCGGGGATCTGGGGATTCGTTCTGCTCGACCGCAATCCGCACTGGCAGAGCTGGTTGCGCTGGGCGATCCTGGTCGTCACCGTGGCCAGCGCGGCCGGGCTGGCCACGACGATGGTGCCGCCGGTCGCGCGCCGCGGCGCGCGCCGGGCCGGCACGGTCCTGGTGGGTGCCGGTGTGCTGGCGAGCCTGGCCGGAACCGGCGCCTACGCGGTGGCGACCCTGCCGCAATCGCATACCGGCGGCAGCCCGGTGGTGGGACCCGATCGCCCGCAACTGCCGAAGGCACTGAACCCGATGCGGGCGCGGATGGGAGTGCTGACCGGCAGTGGCGATATCGATCCGAAACTTGCCTCGATGCTCGCCGCCACGACCACGACCTGGTCGGCGGCCATCGACCGGTCCGGACCGGCCGCCGGGCTCGAATTGGCGAGCCGCACCCCGGTGCTCGCGATCGGCGGTTTCACCTCGGCGGATCCGGTGCCGACCCTGGCGCAGTTCCAGGATCTGATCCGCGCCCACCGGCTCACCTACTATCTCGCCCCCGATATCGCCCTGCCGGATTCGTGGCGCACCGGGGCCGGGCATCCGGCTTCGGGCAGCGAGCGTCGCGCGCCCGATGCCCCGACGTCGCGCGGCCATTGGCATCCGGTCGGAAATACCGACATCTACCAGTGGGTTTCTGCGCATTACACGCCGCAGCGCATGGACTCGCTGGAGGTCTACACCCTCACCGATCCCCCGCACTGACACTGCCTGGGGTCGGGTTTGCCCGCCCCGACACGCCTTGCGCACACCGGATTTCAGCAATCTCGTAGCTACGATCGGGGGATGCGAGAGCCGAGCCGCCGCCAGGTGCTGGCCACCGGACTGGCCGCCGCGGCCGCACTGCTGCTGCCGGTGCGCGCCGGTGCCGATCCGCTGCGTCGATCGGCCTCCGCCCTGGCCCCGCTGGGCCCCGATTTCGTGTGGGGGGTGGCGACCTCCGGTTTCCAGGCCGAAGGCCATGCCCCCGACAGCAATTGGACCCGCTACGTCGCCACCGGCGCGGTCGAGCCGTATCACGATTCGGTGCGTTTCCTCGACTTCTACGCCGAGGACATCGACCGTGCCGCGCGGCTGGGTGCCACGAGTTTCCGGATGAGTATCGAATGGGCGCGGGTCCAGCCTCGTCCCGGCGAATGGGACGAGGAGGCGTTCACGACCTACGACCGGATCGTCGAGGCCGTCTTCGCCGCCGGGATGACCCCGACGCTCACCTTGGATCACTGGGTGTATCCGGGCTGGGCGGCCGATCGCGGCGGCTGGCGCAATCAGGGCATGGTCGAGGACTGGGTCGCCAACGCTCGCACGGTGGTGCAACGCTACGGGGATCGAGATCCGATCTGGGTGACGATCAACGAGCCGGCCGCCTATCTGGGCACCGAACGCCGGATCGGCGCGCTGACCAACGAGGAGTGGCCCGCGGCGATGGACCGGCTCGCGCAGGCGCACAACCAGATCTACGACATCATCCACGCCGCGCACCCGAATGCGATGGTCACCAGCAATATCGGATTCGTGCCCGGCGCCGAGACCGAGGTCAATCAGCCCTTCGTCGACAAGGTGCGCGACAAACTCGATTTCATCGGCGTCGACTTCTATTTCGGGCCCGCCGATGCCGGTTCGTCACCGACCTCCGCGGGCGCACCGGCGATGTGGGAGCTGCCGCTGCAACCGGAGGGCATCTATTACGCGCTGCGCCACTACAGCGGCCAGTTCCCGGGCAAGCCGCTGTATGTGGTGGAGAACGGGATGCCGACCGACAACGGTGCGCCACGTCCCGACGGTTACACCCGCGCCGATCATCTGCGCGACACGGTGTACTGGATCCAGCGTGCCAGAGCCGACGGTATCGATGTGCGCGGCTACAACTACTGGGGCCTGACCGACAACTACGAATGGGGCACCTACGCACCGCGTTTCGGCCTCTATACCGTCGACGTCACCTCGGACCCGGAGCTGGTGCGCCGCCCCACCGACGCGGTGGAGGTGTTCGCGACGCTGGCTCGCAGCGGCGGGGTGCCCGCCGATTATCGCCCGACTCGCGCGCCGGTGGCGTGTTCCCAGGTCGATCCG
Organism: Nocardia sp. NPDC052254; assembly: GCF_040679495.1. Classification (NCBI taxonomy): domain Bacteria; kingdom Bacillati; phylum Actinomycetota; class Actinomycetes; order Mycobacteriales; family Nocardiaceae; genus Nocardia; species Nocardia sp. NPDC052254. Next base: position 373,896 of record NZ_JBFAUW010000001.1, read on the forward strand.
CCCGCCAGCTGCGACGATCCGGTGACGCTGCCGGGAACCGATCAGGCCGCCACCGATCGCTGATCGTCGCACCGGCGGCCCCCGATCGGGTCCGGGGTGTCCGGACCCGTGGTTCGTTTCTCAGGCAGGTAGTTCGAGCCCGGCCGCCAGCACCGGCCACGACTGGATCAGCGCGTCGTGCCAGTAGCCCCAGGAATGCGTTCCGGTGGGCGTGAAGTCGTAGGTGGCGGGGATACCGAGATCGTTCAGTTTGGTCTGCAGGTTGTGACTGCAGTAGTTGACCGCGGCCTCGATCACGCCGCCGATGACCACCTGATCGGCGAGGCCGAACGCACCCGGCAGCGCGTACTGGCCGTTGAGCGTGTCGTAGGGGCCGGGCAGCCCGGATCCGCTGGAGATGAACAGATGAAGTCCGCGTAGCTGGTCGGCGTGCACGTACGGGTCGTTGGCGGCCCACATCGGATCGTTCTGCGGGCCGTACATGTTCACCGTGTCGCCGCCGCCCCAGACGCGCACCGCGAGGTTGACGAAGGTGTAGCCGGTGGGGTCGCTGATCTGTGCGCATCCGCTGTAGGCGGCCACGGATCGATAGAGCCCGGGCTTGGCGATCGGCAACTGCAGTACCGAGGTGCCGGAGGTGGACAGCCCGGCGATGGCGTTGAGCCCGTTGGTGCCCAGCGCGCCGTCGATGATCGGTGGCAGTTCCTCGGTGAAGAAGGTGCGCCATTTGTTGACCCCGAGTACCGGATCGGGTGCGCGCCAATCGGTGTAGTAGCTCCACGCGCCGCCGATGGGCTGCACGACGTTGACGTCCTTGCCGGCGAGGAAGGCCAGCGCGTCGGGCACCTGGTGGACCCAGGTGGCGGTGTCCTCGCCGCCCCCGGCGCCGTTGAGCAGATACAGCGTCGGACGCGGCACCGAGGTGTCGGCGGGCCGTTGCACGTTGACCACGATCGCTGTGTCCATGGCCGCGGAGTACACCTTCATGGTGATGTTGCGACTGTCGACGACCTGGAAGTCGTCGATCCTGGAACCGTCGGGGGCGACCGGATGCGCCAGTGGCGCTCCGGAATCGACGATCGGATCGGCGGCGGCCGGTCCGGTCGCGATGGTCACCGAGATCGCGGCGAGCACGGCACAGACCGTCACCGCCGTGATCCGCGAACCGATTCGATGTCCTGCCGCAAACCTGCCCGGCCGATCACTGCTCGCCACGTGCACCTCCGACTGACGTCCGGTCTTGCGCGGAACCTGCCTGCGCAGATTAGTTCAGCGGCTACCGTTTGGCGGTCGGTCGGTGGGCGCGTCGGGCAGGTTGGTCACATTCGCCGCATGACCGAGACCACCTTGCCGAGGATCACCGCGTGATCGCCGTCGAGTACCGGGTAGGCGGGGTTGCGTGGTTCGAGGTGGATGTGGCCGCCGCGGCGGCGATAGACCTTCACCGTGGCCTCGTCGTCGATCATGGCGGCCACGATGTCGCCGGAGTTCGCCTCGTGCTGGCGGCGGACGACGACGATGTCACCGTCGCAGATGGCGGCATCGATCATCGAGTCGCCGCGGACCCGCAACGCGAACACGGTGCCGCGGCCGACGAGCTGCCGGGACACGGTGAGCTGGTCGTCGGCGTGTTCCTCGGCGAGGATCGGGGTGCCCGCGGCGATGTCGCCGACCACCGGCACGGTCACCGAATCCGCCTCGGCGGCACGGGTTTCGGTGGGCGCCAGGAACAGGCGCACGTCGATCGGGCGGGACACGGTCGCGCCGCGGCTCAGAAATCCCTTGTCTTCGAGGTCACCGAGATGTTTGGACACCGACGACGTCGACCGTAGCCCGAGCGCCGCGGCGATCTCGCGGGTGGCGGGCGCGTATCCGTTGCGCCGGACCGCGTCCGCGATGACGGTCAGGATGCGGCGCTGCCGTTCGGGCAGCCGCGAGGTGTCGAGATGGTCGAACGCGTCGTCGTATCCGGTCACCGGCAAATCGTAGACGCCCCGGTACCGCGGACCTCAGTTCACGCAGGGGATGTCGGAGCCGATGCTGGTGGTGACGGGCTTACCGGAGTCGGGGCGGTCGTCGGTGGTGGCGGTCGCCGAGGTGCCGGAGGTGCTGCTGGTCGTCGCCCCGGTGGTGGTGTCGGTGGTCGAGGTGCCCGATGCCGAGCCGGGACTCAGGCTGTCGGGCATGCTGAAATCGCTGCCGACCACGATCTTCACGTGTCCGGGATCGAGTGTCTTCGAGGCCGCGGTCGGCAGGCCGCCGAGCATGTCGGCGGCCTGGGTGGCGTCGGTGTCGGCGCCGGAGCCGAAATAGACCACCGAGCTCGAGCCGTCGTTGTAGGTGGCGTTGCCGACGTTGCCCTCGTGGAACCCCTTGTCCACCAGCGCGGTCGACACCTTGGCCGCCATCCCGTTCGAGCCGCCGGCGTTGACGACGTCGATGGTGCTGGTGGGGGTGGTGGTGGGTGCGCTCGGCTGTGGTTCGGCGACACCGAACGCGGTCCGCACCGCCTTCTTGATCGCGCCCGCGTCGATGACGTTGACGTCCTGGCCGTCGACGGTGTCGTATCCCTTGACCGGCAGGGTCTGGAATTCGATCGGGATGGATCCGGCACGGCCCATGGTCTGGGCGAAGTCGAGCAGATTCCAGCCTTGCGACAGCACGATGTCCTGCTGGGCGGCGTTGATCAGGTCCTGCAGTTTGCCGAAATTGGTGAGCGTGCCCGAATCCTTGAGTTCCTTGGCGGCCGAGGTCAGGAACGCCTGCTGCCGGTGCGTGCGGTCGAGGTCACCGTTGTCCAGTCCGTGACGCTGGCGCACGAACGACAATGCGTTGGCGGCGTCGAGGTGCTGGTGGCCCGCGGGGAACACCGCGCCGGAGTAGTACTCGTCGTCGACGGCGTGGTTGAGGCACACGTCGACACCGCCGAGGATGTTGGCCAGGTGGTAGAAGCCGATCAGGGAGATCTCGGCGAACCGGTTGATCGGCACGCCGGTGAGTTGTTTGACGGTCTGCACAATCGATTCGCGCCCGGCTTCGCGGCCCTGACGTTCGAGTTCGACCTTGTCCTTGACGCCCTGGTTCTCCAGCTTCTGTTCCACCGTCGCCTTCTTCAGCCCGTAGGCCTCCTTGATCTTGGCGTGGTCGTAACCGGGGATGCCCGAGACCGGGACGTAGTCGTCGCGCGGGATGGAGAAGGCGGTGATCTTCTTCAGGTCCTTCGGAATGTGCACCAGGATCAGGGAATTGGCGTTGTAGCCACCTTCGCTGCCGTCACCGGCGTGCAACTGGTCGAGGATGTCCTTGGGCAGGTCGTTGCCGTTCTGGTCCTTCCGGGTGTCCAGGCCGATCAGCAGAATGTTGAGGTCGCCGTCGAGGGCGGCGGCGTCGGCATCGCTGATGGCGTTGGAGCGGGTGAAGCCCTGATCGACGCTGCGCTCGGTGTAGTAGGCGAAGCCGGTGCCGGTGACCACGACCACGGCGGTGGCCGCGGCCAGCAGTCGTGCGGCGATGCGCGCCGCCCGATTCCCGCCACCGGGCCGCGGCGGTGGCGCGGTGCGCGCGCGACGTGCGCGCCGGTTCGGCGGCGGGGTGCCACTCTCGACGGCCATGGCGGCGGCGCTGCGTGCGCGGCGGCGGCCGGGTTCGGCTGCCTCGGAGGCGGTGTCGTGGTCGGCGCCGGATTCGTCGGCGGCGTCCCGCCGGCGCGCGCCCGCGCGACGTTCGGGCGCGCCCTGGGCGCGGCGCCGCGTCTGCTCGCTGCCGCGCTGTTCGGACACCGTGGCGAGAGACCGGTCCCACGGTGGAGTCGCGGCCGGGGTGGCGCGCGAACCGCGACTGCCGGACCGATCTTCCTGTGATTCGCCGCGGGATCGTGTGTGGCGTGCCTGTCCGCTGCCGCCGCGAGGATCCACCACCGGGATCGGTTCGGTTTCGTCGTTCATGTCGCCGTTCAGTCTTTCATCCCCGGGTGTGGGAAAGCTGAGAATGCGCTTCGTCGGGTTGTGTCATCCTGCATGATGCCGGGCACGAATGCACACCTGCCGCGCCCCCTACTGTGCTGGCGCAGCGCGGAATCCGAGAATCGTGACCAGATTGTCCAGATGGACGTCGAAAACCTGCGCGCGATCGCTGAAGGTCCGCGCACCGTACATGTCGAACACGTCGAAACTGACCGCGCCGAACAGGCCCGTCCACACCGTCAGGGTCCGGGCCATCGCCCAGTCCGGGATCTGCAGGCCGAATTCCTGCCTGATCCGCGCGATGTCGGCGCCGAGGTCCGGCGGGACACCGGCACCGCCGGCGGGTTCGGTCAGTTCGCCGTCACGGCAGGCGGTTTCGATGATCTGCAGCAACGCGAGTATCACCCGGGTGCCGGGGACGGTGGTCTCCTGTGCGGGCGCGTCGTAGCCGGGCACCGGTGTGCCGAACAGCAGCCCGTAGCGGGCGGGTTCGGCCAGTGCCCAGTCGCGTACGGCGTGGGCCAGGACGCGCAGCCGGGTGATGTTGTCGGTGGATGCGCCGGCCAGGGCGGCGTCCACGGTGTCGGCCAGTTCGGTATATCCGTCCACGACCAGCATGGTCAGCAGTTCGTCGCGACTGCGCACGTACCGGTACACCGCCGAGGACACCACGCCGAGATCGCGGGCGACCGCGCGCAGCGACAGCGCCGCGGCACCGTGCACGGCCAGGTGGTCGCGGCCGATCCGGACGATTTCCTCCATCGTGCGGGCGCGTGCGCGAGATCGTGGGGTGCTCATCCGCTCAGCTTGCCATATAGAGAGCGGTGCTTACAGCAGTGATCGGCGATCTTGTCATTTCCGCAGCTCCGACCGTGCCGCCACCGCGCCGCACCCCCGAAACGATTACAGATACCGACCGACACACATAATCTGTCGGGTAGTAGCGTTGGCTGTCGTCAGCGGTGACACCCACTCTCAGGAGGCCCGATGAGTTGTCCTGTCCAGCCCCTCCCCGGGCCCGGCGTATCGGCGCATTCCGGGGGTGCCCGGTGAGCGCGCGCGACACCGATTTCGACGTTCTGATCGTGGGCTCGGGCTTCGGCGGCAGCGTCACCGCTCTGCGCCTGGTCGAGAAGGGCTACCGGGTCGGTGTCCTCGAGGCCGGCCGCCGGTTCTCCGATGACGAATTGCCCGACACCAGCTGGGATCTGCGCAAATTCCTGTGGGCGCCGGCCCTGGGCTGTTACGGCATCCAGCGCATCCATCTACTGCGCGATGTGCTGATCCTGGGCGGCGCCGGGGTCGGTGGCGGCTCGCTCAACTACGCCAACACCCTCTACGTGCCACCGGAGCCGTTCTTCGCCGACAACCAGTGGCGCGACATCACCGACTGGCGCGCCGAACTCGGACCGTACTACGAGCAGGCCACGAAAATGCTGGGCGTGGTGCGCAATCCGCACATCACTCCCGCCGACGAGGTGTTCAAGCAGGTCGCCGAGGACATGGGAGTGGGCGACACCTTCGTGCAGACCCCGGTCGGCGTGTTCTTCGGCGAGGCCGGCCAGGCCGGCAAGACCGTCGACGACCCGTATTTCGGCGGTGTCGGGCCACGCCGCACCGGATGCCTCGAATGCGGTGAGTGTATGACCGGATGCCGCCACGGCGCCAAGAACACCCTGGTGAAGAACTACCTGTATCTGGCCGAGCGGGCCGGAGCACAGGTACTGCCGCTGACCACCGTCACCGCGGTACGGCCGCTGCCCGACGGCAGCTGGCAGGTCGACACCCGCCGCACCGGCGCGCGGGTCCGGCGCCGGCCCGCCTCCTACACCGCCGCGCATGTCGTGCTGGCCGCCGGCACCCTCGGCACCCAGAAACTGCTGTTCGCCATGCGCGACAAGGCGATTCTGCCGGATCTGTCGCCCCGCCTGGGCGAGCTGACCCGCACCAACTCCGAATCCATCCTGGGTGCGGCGACCCCGAAACTGGATCCGGGCCGCGACTTCACTCGCGGCGTGGCCATCACCTCCTCGATCCACCCCACCCCCGACACCCACATCGAGCCGGTGCGCTACGGCAAGGGCTCCAACTCGATGGGCCTGCTGCAGACGCTGATGGTCGACGGTGGCGGGCGCACCCCGCGATGGCTGCGGTTCCTGCTCGAGGTGCTGCGACATCCGGTCACCCTGCTGCGCATGCTCAGTGTCCGCAATTGGAGTGAGCGCACGGTGATCTCGCTGGTGATGCAGCATCTGGACAACTCGATCACCACCTACACCAAGCGTGGCGCGTTCGGCCGCAAACTGTCCTCCCGGCAGGGCCACGGCGAACCGAATCCGACCTGGATCCCGGCCGGTAACGAGGTGACCCGCCGGGTCGCGGACAAGATCGGCGGTATCGCGGGCGGTACCTGGGGCGAGGTGTTCAACATTCCACTCACCGCGCACTTCCTCGGTGGTGCGGTGATCGGCGCCGACGCCGCAACGGGTGTGATCGACCCCTATCACCGGGTGTACGGATATCCGACGCTGAGCGTGGTCGACGGTGCGGCGGTCTCGGCGAATCTCGGAGTGAACCCGTCACTGACGATCACCGCGCAGGCCGAACGCGCGGCCGCGATGTGGCCGAACAAGGGCCAGAACGACACTCGTCCCGCTCAGGACGCTGCCTACCGGCGCATCTCCCCTGTCGCACCCCGGCAGCCGGTGGTGCCGGCATCCGCTCCCGCCGCCCTGGTGCTGCCCATCGTCGCGATCAACAGCGACAGTGCCTGATCGTGGTCCGGCCGGCAGCGCTCCGCCGCGGCGACAGGGTTCGCCGCGGCGGAGTGCTCATTTCGCGTTGATGTGAGCGAAACCCATCGGCGAGGTAGGCGGCGGTGCCGACGTCCGTGGCGCCGCGAATTCCTGTAGCGCGGCAAGGACATCGACATGCCGCCCCGCGTAGCAGCGCACCTGCGGCAGCGCGTGGGCGACCTCGCTGCGTTCCATCGCCTCGGCATCGATGTAGCCGATGCCGTCGAGTTCGATCCGTAGCTGTGCCGCGATCCGGGTGATCGCCGCCGATTTGCGGCCCCATCCGACCTCGACGGCAGCGAACAGCTCGCCGAGGCCGTGACGTTCCAATTTGTCGGTCGTCCACGCCCATTCACCGCGGCTGGCCACCGCGTGCACAACCCCCCGGCCGCCGAGTGTGTGCAGCGCGCGCACCGCGTCCGCCCGCACCACACCACTGGTCGAATCGCAGACGACACCGTCCCAGACGGTGTTGTCCAATTCCCAGACAAGACATCTCACTGCCGGTGCTGTCATCTCGCCCCTACGATCCACTCTCCTCGACACCCGTCACCGCCCGTAGCGCACATGCGGCCGACGGATACCACGCCATCGAGTTCCGATGGCACCGAACCGTCCCGATATATTTTCCGGGCCGGTCCCGCGAGAGGTCATAGTAGGGATGCCGGGCCGCACACACCAGCCCTGGCAAACCACTCGCTCACCGCGGCCCTCACAGGTTGGGCATCACCAGCGGGACCGCCTCCACCGGATGCCCTGCCTGGATGGGCGTGCCGATGGACGCGACCCGCCACACCTGACCGTCCCGATACACCTTGGCCACCACCATCCCGGTATTCGGCCCGCCACCACGGAGATTGCCGCGCGCGAGTTCGGCCGTCGTGGAACCGTCGACCAGTCGCCAGTAACCGTTGCGAATGCGTTCGAAGGTGTGTCCGGCATAGGAGGTGACCACGAAGACCACCGCCGACACCTGTGCGGGCAACCGCGCGAGATCCACGGTGATGGCCTCGTCGTCGCCTTTCCCGTCACCGGTGAGGTTGTCTCCGGAGTGCCGGACCGCGCCGTCACGGGAGGACAGCTGCTGGTAGTAGGCGGTGTCGACAAGGGTCTTGCCGACGAACAGCAACGCCGAGGCGTCGAGGTCGACCTCCAGCGGCCGCAGCCCGCGCGGGCCGTGCACCTTCATCGGATCCCAGCCCACACCCATCCGCACCATCGACAACTCACCGTCGCGGATGTGGTTGAGCGCCACTTCCTGACCGGGGTCCAGCACCGCGGGACCGCGATAGGGCAGTTGCTCGGCCGCTGCGCCCACCGCGACACCGTGCGCGGTGACCAGTGCGGCGAACCCGGCCGGGAAACCGTGCCCGAGCGGGCGCAACTGCCAGCTGCTGCCCACTCGGTCCAGATCCGCGACGATGGCCGCGGACTCCTGCCCCAGGCCCTCGACGCTGTACTCGTACACCGGATTTCCCGCCCGGTCCGACACCGTCAGCAGCGCCGGTGGATGATCACCGAACCGCGAGTCGGGTTCGGGCAGCGACGCCACGATCCGCACATGCTCGACTTCCGATGGCAGCGAACGCAATCCGATCGACACCTCCGGCCGGTCGGAAGCCAGCTTCACACCGTGCGCGGCGGTCTGGTTGTAGAAGACGAGATCGGTTTCGTTGCGGACCTTCCCGGCCGAATCCAGCAGCAGCGCCGATACATCGACGGGTTCGCTGTGCTGGACCGACACGACGATGTCGTCGTGGGTCAGACGGTCCACCTGTCCCTTGGTCAACTGTGCGGCCACCCTCCTACTCTACGTCGATTCGAGCGCTCTCCGGGCCTGGTGAGCATTCGCCCCGCCGGTTGCTGTGCGCGCGCGGGCGGCGGGTAGCGTGAGCGCAGCTTCGACGACGCGACCGAAGGGGGACCGATGCGACCGGGTGTCCGGTGGAAACGACGGGTCCGGCGTGGTCCGATGACCGCGCTGGCGGCGGCAGCCGTGCTGGTCGCGGCCGGTTGCGGCGACGACTCCGCCGATACCGCCCCGGCCGTTGACGCCACCTCGTCCGCGACGGTCTCCGCGCAGCCCGCCGCCCCGGCGGCCCCGCAGATCAGCGCACCGGCGGACCCGGGGCCGGGCGAACCGACGACCGATCCGTACGCCGACAGTGCGCTGATCGACCACACCGAGTGGACCGACGACGTCGACGGCCGCCGGCTGCACGTGTATCCCACCCCGGCCGGACGCGAGGATCGGTTCCCGGCCGCGCAGGACCGCGCGTGGGCCGAAATCGTCGCCGCCACACCGGATGCCGATTCTCCCGGCATGCACGACCAGTTCGCCTGCCATTGGGTGTGGGCGCGGCTGGTCGCGCCGAACAAGCCGAGCTGGAATCTGGAGCCGTGGCGGCCCGCGGTCGGCTACGAGGCCACCGTGCAGGCGATGTGCAATCCCGGCGGACCCGACCCGGCCGGGAACTGATCGCCTCGCTTTCGGGCCGACCCGGCCGAACGACCGGTGAAATGCGTTGTCCACGACCGGATTCGCAAGTGTGGGTATCGTGGATACGGTCGCCAGCGTACGAGCCGAAGGGAGCGTCACGTTGCGGTCACCAGCCACCGGTCCCACGCCCGCCGATCCGGCCGATGCCCCGGCTGCGCCCGTTGCGCACCCGACAGCCTTGCCCGCGAACCTCTTTCCCCCCGCCGCGGGCGCGGACTCGACGGCGATCCGTGCCATTTTTCCCGCACTACGCGGCGCCGGACCGGTCTATCTCGACAGTGCCGCGACCACGCAGAAACCGCTCCCGGTGATCGAGGCGATCGACGACTATCACCGCCGCCACACCGCCAACGCCGGACGCGGCACCTATCCGTGGGCCACGACCCTCACCCGCGCGATCGAACAGGTCCGCGCCGACACCGCCCGCTTTCTCGGTGCCCGCCCGCACGAGGTGGTCTTCACCTCCGGAGCGACCGCCGCACTCAACGCCGTGGCGCTGTCGTGGGGGCTGACCACACTCGGCGACGGTGACGAAATCCTCTACAGCCCACGCGACCACGCCTCCAACGTCTACCCGTGGATGCAGCTGCGAGCCACGCTGGCGCACTTCGGCCGCCACATCCGGCTGGTTCCCTACCGCACCACCGCGCTCGGTGAGGCCGACATCGCCGACATCGCCGCCAAACTCGGGCCCCGTACCCGGCTGCTCACCGTGAGCCATCTGCATCACGTCTTCGGCGCACGCAACACTCTCGAAGAGATCCGGGACCGGATCGGATCGCAGGTGGCGGTGTGCTTCGACTGCAGCCAGAGCGCCGGCCATCTGCCGATCGACGTCGGGGAGCTCGGCGCCGATTTCGCGGTGCTGTCGGCGCACAAGATGTTCGGCGCGCCCGGTACCGGAGTCCTGTTCTGCCACGACCGCATCCACGACCGGCTGCAGCCGTTCCTGCCGGGCGGCAATTCCGCTGTGCAGGTGCGTGATTCGATTCTGGTGCCGGAGCAGATGCCGGGCCGGCTCGAAGGCGGCACCCACAACCTCCCGGGAATTCTGGCCCTCGGCGCCGCCCTGCGGGTGATCGATGCGATCGGTGTGGACACCATCGCCGAACACAATCACCGGCTCACCCGCCGTCTCGTGACCGGGATGCGGTCGGTGCCGGGGCTGCGGCTGCTTCCCGGTCCGGCGCACGGTCGCTGCGACACCGGCTACGGCATCGTGTCGTTCACTCTGGACGGAATCGGCGCCACCGACCTCGGATTCGTCCTGTCGGAACTGGGTTTCCTGGTCCGCACCGGCGCGCACTGCGTTCCCGCCGACGTCGCCGATCGCACCGATATCGTTGCAGCGGAGGATCATTCGGTGCGGGTGAGTACACACATCTACACCAGCGCCGAGGAGATCGACCGGTTCCTCGACTGTCTCACCACTCTCGCCACGGAGGTGCGATGACCACACGCCGCGAGGCCCCCGCTCCCGCCGTCGCGGCCGGGTCCGGTTCCCCCGCCGACTACGATCGCCGCGCCGCCTCCCGGATCCTCGCCGACCTCGCCCGCCCGGGCCTGTCGCGCACCGCGACGACGACGGGTCCGCGCCCGGTCACGGTGACCCGCACCCCGATGCGACCCGAACCCGGTGCGCGCCTGACGCTGTCGCAGCGGCTGTATCTGGAAGCGTTCATGTCGCCGTGTCGTGCCGATCAGGTCACCACCGCGACTCATCGCATCACCTGGACCGACAGCGACGGCATCCCCAACACCGGCCACATCCGGGAGCCGGGACTGGGCGCGATCATGCCGGTCGCGGTCCGGGAGACGGTATTGGCGATGTGGCACAGCCTGCACGCCGACGGCGCACTGGCCGCCCGCATCGCCGCGCTGACCGATCACGAGCGCGCGGTCCTGGCCGCCACCACCACCGATCAGGATCCGATCGACATCTTCCGGGTCGGCATCGAGGCCACCGGGCGGGCACTGACCCAGCACGCCCTGCTGGCCGACGCCGGCCCGTATCGCACGCCGGCGGAATTCGCTCGCGGCCTGCGCGACTCGGGAATCTTCGCCGCGGTCGCGACCCGCTGGTACTGGGAGCAACAGGCCTCCACCTACCGGCGCGGCATGATCGCGGCCACATTCGAGACCCACTCCGACGGCACCGTCGGCTACACCGCGGACACGATCGCCACCCTGCGCGCGATGAAGGACGCCACCATCGGCGACGCGCACACCGTCATGCGGCGCGCCACCACCGAGGAGGGGTTGTCGGTCGAGGCGGCGATCGACAGATACCACGACGAACTGGATCTGATCTCGCGCCAGTACGCGCTGCTACCGGACGGGGTGCGCCCGGCGTGCCTGGCCGCCGCGCCGCATCGGCTCGACGGTGAGCACTACAGTGTGCTGCCCGATGTCGTCGACCGCTTCGTCACCCTGTTCTGCGCAACCGTGTCCGGTATCGAGATCATCGAATCCGAGGACACGGCAGCCGAATTCACCGGAGCCGCCGACCATCTGTTCTATGTGCCCGATATGAACTGCAAACACTGTGTACGCACCATCGGCACGGTGCTGGAATCGATGCGGATCACCGTCCACGAGATCGATCTGATCAGCAAGCGGGTGCGGGCCGAATTCCGCAGTGCCCGCAACCGGCACCGCGCCTTCGAAGCGCTGCGCGACAGCGGCTACAACCCGACCCTCGCGGCGCCGGACACCGCGCCGTGAGCACACCACCCGCCTTACCGGCGCTGCTGCATCCGCTGGTGCGTGCCTTCCTCGACGCCCCCGAGGCCCTCGCCGGCGCACTGATGAGATTCGGCACCCCGTCACATCTGCTGTTTCCGCAGGTCTATCTGGACAATCTGGCACGGTTGCGGGCGGTGCCGAGTCGGCACCGGTTGCCGGCCCGAATCTATTACGCGCACAAGGTGAATGGGTCGACGGCGCTGCTGCGGACCGCTCGCGGTGCGGGAATCGCGGTCGATGTCGCCTCCGCACAGGAACTCGCCGCTGCCCGGGAGCTGGGTTTCGCGGTAGCCGATATCGAGGTGACCGGCCCCAAGGGCCGCCGCATGCTCACCGCACTGGCACGATCGGGTGTCACTGTCAATGTCGACAATCCCTGGGAACTCGGCGAGCTGGCCGCCCTGGCCGACCCGGGCGCACCGGTTCCGGTCCTGCTGCGCCTGAGCGGTTTCTCGGGACTGTCGGGGTCGGGCACGGTGAGCCGATTCGGCATCGGGCCCGACGACGTCGACGAACTGCTCGCCCTGCTGGCCGGCCTGCAGGACCGGATCATCTTGCGCGGATTCGCCTTTCACCTCGACACCGGCGAGCTCGGCGACCGGGTCCGGGCAGTGCAGGCGTGCCTGACCTGGATCGAACGCGCGCACACCTACGGCCTGGCTCCGGACGTGATCGATATCGGCGGCGGGTTCCGGCAGGTGTTCACCGCCGACCCGGACCGTTTCGATCACTACACGCGCATGCTGCGGCAGTCGCTGCTCGGCCACGGCGAGCCGATGAGCTGGGGCGCGAACACCTTCGGCTATCAGCTCCACGGCACCGGCACCGGCACCGGCACCCACGGTGTGCCGGTCTTCCACAAATACGCCAACACCGAACCCGCCACCCGGATGCTCGACGATCTGCTCGCGACCCGGTTACCCGCGCACGGTGGACAGCCGCTGGCGCGCGTCCTGGCCGACAATCTGCTCGAATTGTGGTGCGAACCGGGAAAGGCGCTGCTCGATCACGCCGGAATCACCGTGGCCGGTGTGGAATTCGTGAAACGGACGGTGGACGGCAGCATCGTGGTGAGCGTGGACATCGGGCGTGACACGATCACGCCGGCCGACCAGGAGGTGATGGTGGACCCGCTGCTGCTGCCCGGTCCCGAATCCGGCGATTCCCCGCCCGGTGCGGCCGGTGGCGACGGCCCGATCGGGGTCTACATCGCCGGACATCTGTGCCTGGAACGCGACATGATCAGCAACCACAAGGTGTGGCTGCCGCGCCGGCCCCGGCCCGGCGATGTGCTGGTGTTCCCCAATACCGGCGCCTATCACATGGATCTGTCGGCGGCCCGGGCCGCGCAGCATCCGCCACCACCGAAGATCGCGGTGCATTACCGCGCCGGCTTCCACCTGTGTCCGGACGCCGACTACCGGCCCGCACCACCCGATCCGGCTGCCGCTACTGCCGGGAGGTCGTGATGCGCTACGACCACATCACCGAACTCATCGGTGATACGCCGTTGCTGCGCCTGGATCCGGCCGTCCACGGGCTGCGCGAGGTCGAGCTGTACGCGAAGCTCGAATTCTGCAATCCGTTCGGTTCGGTGAAAGACCGCGTCGCCTGGGGCATGATCGGCGACGACATCGACGACATCGCCGCGCGCGGGCAGACATTGATCGAGGCCTCGAGCGGCAACACGGCCAAGGCGCTGCGTGTTCTGGGTGCCCGGCGCGGGATCGGACTGCACGCGATCACCAACCGCATCAAGGTCGAGGAGGTGCGCGATCTGCTGCAGCTGCTCGGCACCCGGATCGAGGAGCTGCCCGGACTGTCCGAATGCCCGGACCCCACCACCCCCAACGACGTGTACTCGGTGATCGAGACCACGATGGCGAAAAACCCAGGCGCCTATCATCATCCGTCCCAGTACACCAACGAGAAGAACATCGATGCCCACTACCGCGGCACCGGCCGCGAAATCCACGACGACCTCGCCGCGGCCGGGCTGCGCGCGGACTATCTGATCGGCGGGTTGGGCACCACCGGTTCCACCCGCGGCACCGCCACCTATCTGCGCGAACACAATCCGGACCTCCGCACGATCGCGGTCGTGTCGCAACGGTCGGACTTCATCCCCGGTATCCGATCCGAGGCCGAGATGTGGGATGTGGGACTGTTCCAACCGGACTTCTATGACCGGATCGTCACCGTGGACTCGGGCCGCGCGATCGAGTCGACCCTCGAGATGGCCACCGGTTACGGCATTCTCGCCGGTCCGACCAGCGGCGCGGCCTATTCCGCCGCTCTCGAGGTGCTGCGTGAACGCGCACCCGGATCGCAGCCTGCGGTCGCGGTGGTGATCGTGTGCGATCGGCTCGAACCGTATCTGTCGTATGTGAAGAAACGCCGGCCCGACCTGTTCGCCCGCGGCGCCGCCGTCACCGCGCCCACAGCCGCCGAACTCGACGCCGTCACACGGATGACCCCGCAACAGCTGCGCGAGCTCGACGCCCGCGAACACCCCACGGTGGTCGACACCCGCGGTGCGATGGCCTACCGCATCGGCCACATTCCCGGCGCGATCAACATCCGCGACGATCAGCTCGACGACATGTTCGCCCACGGCGTGCCGTTCTCCCGTTCGCGCCCGGTGGTGTTCGTGTGCCCGGTCGGTGATCTGTCGCTGCGATTCGCGGCCCTGGCCGCCCGCGACGGCTACACCGCCGTCAGCCTCGACGGTGGTGTGCTCGCCTGGCGCGATGCCGGATTCGAGTTGGAGAGGCACCCGCCATCGAGTCGATGACCGCTGTACTGCCCGGCCACCGCCCGCACACCGCCCCACGCGCCGAAGCCGGCGCCCGCACCGGCCACGACGACTACCGTGAGCGGATATGCCGGACGCGCGGGCACGTGGCGCGCGAATACGGTATGTGGGAAGGCGACCGTCGGTGAACCAGCAACGTCCCGTCGTGCGGCAGGCGATCCCTGCCGATCACGACCGCGAGAACGTCACGGTGCTCGTCCCACACGAATTCGGGGTGGCCGCACTGTCGCAGGTGGACCGGGTGCGGACCCTGTACTACCGGCGCGACGAGATACCGCCCGGCGCCGACACCGCCCGCATCCTGATCCCCGACTTCCGGCCCGATCCGGGAGCGGTCGCACTGGCCCGCCGGCTACCGCGACTGCAGCTCGTGCAACTGCTCACCTCCGGTGCGGACCGGTGGATCGGGCAGTTACCCGAGGGCGTGCTGTTGTCGACCGCGCGCGGCGCCCACGGTGCAGGTGTCGCCGAATGGGTGCTGGGCGCACTCATCGCGTTGTACCGCGATTTTCCCGCGTTCGCTCGCAGCCGTCAGGAACGCCGGTGGGACACCCATTCCACCGCCACCTTGTTCGGCAAACGCGTCCTGATCGTCGGTGCCGGTGATCTGGCACAGGCGCTGACCGGTGTTCTGGCTCCGTTCCGGGCCGCGGTCACCACGGTCGCCAGTACGGCCCGCCCGGGAGTGCACGCGGTGGACGAGCTCGCCGCCCTGCTGCCGCACCACGACGTCGTCGTGCTGGCGGTGCCGTTGACCGACCGGACCCGGGCATTGATGGATGCGCGGATGCTGGCCCGCATGGGCGACGGCGCCATCCTGGTCAACGTGTCGCGCGGCCCGGTCGTGGATACCGACGCGCTTGTCACGGAACTGGTTTCGCATCGGTTGCGGGCCGCGATCGATGTCACCGATCCCGAACCGCTGCCACCGAAGCATCCGCTGTGGGGTGCGCCGGGCCTGTTCCTGACCCCGCACACCGCCGGCACCAGCAGCCACAGCACCACCCGCGCCTATGAGGTCGCCGCCGCGCAGATCCAGCGTTTCCTCACCGGGCGGGTACCGGAAAATCTCATCGGCGAGCACACCGCGGGCTGATCCATCCCCTCAGCGCCGCCGGCACGCACTGCGCTGCGGCATCGACTGCCAGGTGCGGCGCCGCACCGCCGCCGGATTCGCCCGGATGCGAGTGTCGGTCCGTGGAGCTGGCACGATAGGCGCGTGCATATCGCGTTCGGAATCGTGGTGTTGCTCGCTGGAGCGGTCGCGCTGGCGGCGCTGGCACGCCGGATCGGCATGGCCGAACCGTTGCTGCTCACCGTCGCCGGAGTGGTGGCGTCGTATCTGCCGTTCGTTCCGCAGATCGACATCGATCCCGAATGGGTGCTGCTGGGTCTGCTACCGCCGCTGCTCTACACCGCGGCGATCAGCACATCGCTGCTGGAGTTCAAGCCCAAGAAGCTCTCGATCACGCTGTTGTCGGTGGGCCTGGTACTGGCGACGACGTTCGCGGTCGCCGCGGTGGTGTGGTTGTTGCTGCCGGTACCGTTCGCGGCCGCGGTCGCACTGGGCGCGATCGTCGCGCCGCCGGATGCGGTGGCCGCGACCGCGGTCGCGCGCCGGGTCGGTATGCCGCGGCGCATCGTGACCCTGCTCGAGGGTGAATCGCTGTTCAACGACGCCACAGCGCTGGTGTCGCTGCGCACCGCGATCGCCGCGCTGGCGGGCAGCTTCAGTATGTGGCAGGCCGGCGGGGAGTTCGTCTACGCCGCTGCCGGTGGTGCGGTCATCGGCATCGTGGCCGCGGGTGTGCTGGTGTTGCTGCGCCGGCGCATCACCGATCCGGTTCTCGATACGGGGGTGTCGCTGCTGGCGCCGTTCGCGGCGTACCTGCCCGCCGAGGCCGTGCACGCTTCCGGGGTGATCGCGGTGGTGGTGTGTGGTCTGATCCTCGGCCAGGGGGCTCCGGTGTGGCAGTCGGCGGCCTCCCGGGTGGCCGAGCGCACCAACTGGCGCACCATCCAATTTCTGCTGGAGAGTGCGGTTTTCCTGCTGATCGGACTGCAGGTCCGCCATATCGTCGACGATGCCTGGAATTCCGGTCTCGACCGCACCACCATCGCGGTCACCGCGGTGGCGGTGCTGGTCACCGTCGTGGTGGTGCGGCCGATCTGGGTGTTCCCGGCGACCTATTTCTCCTGGTTCGTCGAGAGCCGCCCGCGGGGCAAGCCGCGCCCGGCCTGGACCGGGCCCGCGGTGGTGTCGTGGGCGGGCATGCGCGGAGTGGTCACCCTGGCGGCGGCGACGCTGCTGCCCGACGACACACCGCAGCTGGCAACGCTGAAATTGCTCGCCCTCGTCGTGGTCGGCGGAACCCTGCTCCTGCAGGGGATTTCACTGCCTGCATTGGTGCGCGTGCTGCAACTACGCGGTCCCAGCCGCGCCGAGGACGCCTTGCAGGAGGCGGCGCTGCTGCAGCAGGCCACCAGTGCCGGGCTCGTCGCCCTCGACGGCGCGATCGCCCCGGAGACCCCGCCCGAGGTCGTGGCCAACCTGCGTGAGGGCGTGGCCCGGCGCACGCACGCCGCGTGGGAGCAGCTGGGCCGGGCCGAATCGCTGCGCATCACCCCCAGCGGTGAGTATCGGCGCCTGCGTCTGGTGATGTTGCACGCCGAACGGGAGGCGGTACTGGCCGCCCGCGATGCCGGCGGAATCGACCACGAAGTCCTCGAACAGGTGATGACCTCGATCGATCTGGAGGAGTCGACGATCGACCGGATCGGTGAGGCCGACGACGACGAGCCCGGCGATCTGCTGACCGCACCGGTGACCGGCGGCTGTGAACATCTGGTGGCCGCACCGCACACCCACGTTCCCGATCACCCCGATGCCTGTTCGGAATGCCTCGCCGAAGGTCTCATGTGGGTTCATCTGCGCATGTGCCTGACCTGCGGTCACATCGCCTGCTGCGATTCCTCGGTCGGCAACCATGCCACCAAGCATTTTCACGGCAGCGAACATCCGGTGATGCGCAGTGTGGAGCCCGGTGAGACGTGGCGGTGGTGTTACGTCGACGAGATCCTCGGCTGACCTCGGTGCCGCCCGGTGGCGCCTCCGCCGCCCGCGCGTGGTGAGGCCGTGCCGGGGCGAACCGATAGGCTCGGCCGGGTGCAGACAGGTCAGGACTCCACCGGCAACGACACCCGTATCTGGGGTGGGACCACGCTCACCGAGCGTCGTGAGGCGCGCCGGACCGCGTTGCTGGAGGCCGCGCTGGACCTGATCGGGGAGGCCGGGGCGGGCGCGGTCACCATGCGGGCGGTGTGCCGTCGTGCCGGGCTGACCGACCGCTATTTCTACGAGAGTTTCACCAGCCGCGATGATCTGCTCGATGTGCTCTACCGCCTGGTCGCCGATGATTTCCGTGCACCGATGACCGCGTTCGCCGCCACCGCCGATCCCGCGCGTGATCGCGAGCTCGCCTCCGTGCTGGTCGACAAGGTGCTCGCCGATCCGCGCAAGTCGCGGTTGTTTCTGGTGGAACCGTATTCGAGCACCGGGTTGGGCCAGACCACGATCTCGGTGATGCCGACCTTCACCCGCCTGATCCAGGATCACCTGTTCACCGATATCGCCGATCCGATGCGCCGGCGAATGGCGGCGGTGACGATGGCCTCGGGTAATGCGGGGTTGTTCGCGGCATGGCTCAACGGGTCGCTGCGCGCGGACCGCGATCAGGTCGTCGATCATCTGGTCGAGGTGATCGGGGCCTATCGCAGCATGTATCGCGAGCGGTGATCGCCGGGCGCGGTCACCCGCGCTGTGCTGTGTGCCGCTGAGTATCGTTGCGCGGTAGCCGATCCGGATTCGTGGTTCGGTCGGTGCCGGGGTGTTCGGTGTGGGCGAGTCCGAGACCGCCGGTCGGGGGCAGGCCCAGGCGCGCGGCCAATCCGTCGAGCACACAGACCAGTCCGAAGTCGAAGGCCAGCGCCCGTGCCACCTCGGGGTCGGCGGGAACGGTGTCGCGGTAGTCCGCGCGCAACTGCGGATAGTCGGCTGCGAGCCGGTCGACCGATGCCCGGATCGCGTCGTGGTCGATCTCGCCACCGGCGTCCCTGCGGTAGCTCATCTCCGGAAGTATCTGTCCCAGAATGAAACTCATCAACACACCGGCGGCCAGATAGACGTCCTGGCCCGCGAAACCGGCGCGCAGACAGCTGCGGCGCATGCGATCGGTGAGGGCGAGGGCATTCGGTCCGATACTGGGGAGCCGCCCCAGCAGTGTCGCCGCCCAGGGGTGGGTGCGCAGGGTGGTGCGCAGGCTGTAGGCGAAGGTGGTGAAGACCTCCCGCCACTCCCGGCTCTCCGGCTCGGGCATCTCGACCAGGCCCCACATCTCGTCGAGGGCGAGCTCGAGCAGTTCGTGTTTGTTCGCCACGTACCAGTACAGCGAGGTGGCGCCGGCGTTGAGCCGGGCCCCGAGTTTGCGCATGCTCAGCGCATCGAGCCCTTGGGCGTCGAGTAGCTCCACGGTGGCCGCGACGATCTGATCGCGGGTCAGCCCGGATGTGCGGGGCGGGCGGGTCGGCCGCAGCCACACTGTGCTGATCGGTTCGGTCACGGCTTCACTGTAATTCCCTCGCACACTGTTCGAGTTCATCGTACGCTGCACCCGTGGAATCGAACACTGTACGAGAAACTGCGGGTGCACCCGAGCGCGATCCCCGACGCTGGTGGATCCTGGGTGTGCTGTGCCTGTCCCTGCTGGTGCTGATGATCGACGGCACCGTCCTCAACCTGGCCATCCCCTCGCTGATCCGCGAACTGGACGCCGGCCCGTCCGATATCCAATGGATCCTCGACGCCTACGTCCTCGTCTTCGCCGGACTCCTACTCACCGCCGGCAGCCTGTCCGACCGATTCGGCCGGCGCCGCATGCTCATCACCGGCCTGGCGGTCTTCGGCGCAGCCTCACTGCTGGCGGTACTGGCCACCGAACCGTGGCAGGTCATCGCCGCCCGTGCCGCGATGGGCGTGGGCGGATCCCTGCTGATGCCCTCGACCCTGTCGATCCTCATGACCACCTTCGACGACAGCGAGCGCCGCAAGGCGATGGCAGGCTGGTCGACGGTCTCCATGGTCGGCATCGTCGCGGGCCCCACCCTCGGCGGGCTCTTGCTGCAGCACTTCTGGTGGGGGTCGGTGTTCCTGCTCAACATCCCCGTCGCGATCCTGGCCATCGCCGCCGCCGTGGTCCTGATGCCCGAAACCTACGGCGAACAACGCCCGGTCGACGCAGCCGGCGTGCTGCTGTCGATCGTCGCACTGACCGCGACGGTGTACGTGATCATCGAACGCGAATGGAACATTCCGGTCATCGCCCTCGCGGTGCTGGCCTCGGCCGGTTTCATGTACTGGGAGTACCGCAGCCCCCATCCCATGCTGCCGCTGGCCATCTTCCGCAACCGCGATTTCACCGGCACCTGCCTGACGCTGCTGCTGATGGTCTTCGGCATGGGCGCGGTCATGCTCATGCTCACCCAGTACCTGCAGTTCGTTCTCGGCTACGGCCCGATGAAGGCCGGGCTCGCGCTGCTGCCCTACGCCGTGGCCGCCGCGGTGTGCAACGGCCTGGGCGCCACCCTGGGCAAGACGCTGAGCAACAAGACCCTGATCGTGTCCGGCCTGGCGGTGATGGCCGCGGCGTTCGTGGTCCTGGCCCAGGCCGACAGCTATCTCTGGGTCCTGGCATCGATGCTGGTGATGGGCATCGGCGGTGGGCTGGCCGGGCCCGCGGCCTATGCCGCGATCATGAGCGCCATCCCCCTCGAACACGCCGGTGTGGGATCGGCGATGAACGACACCATCCAGCAGGTCGGCATGGCGATCAGCATCGCGGTCCTCGGCAGTGTGCTGGCCGGGGTGTTCACCTCCCACATGCCCCCGGACGCACCCGCCGCCGCGCGCGACAACATCGGCAGCGCCTTCGCGCTGGGATTCGGCGATCCGGCGAAATCGGCGTTCACCTCGGCGATGTCCTACGGATCCTGGATCAGCGCCGGTTTCAGCCTCGCCGCGGCACTACTGGGACTGGTACTACTGCGTCATCGCGCGCCGCAATCGGATCAACAGTCCGAACCGGCAGCGGCGAGCTGAACCCCTCACCTCCGGTGTCGGCGCCCGGCGCACTCCCGGGTGCCGACACCGGACGGTGGGCCGCCCGCACCGGCAACCATCGCGAAAATCGTTCCACCAGTTGCAGTACCCCCAGGCGCACACATCCGGCCAGCACACTCTCGGCCAGCGCCATATCGTCCTCACGCAGCCCGTAGATCGACACGAGCACGCCGTGGCGCAGCGAATCGGCCAGCAGCCCCGGCCCCCGGCCGGGCAACGGCGTGTCGTGCACCAGCGCCGGACAGCCCGAATGCAGCACCACCGCCGCCTGCAACAACGCCGGCAATCCAGCCGCGGGCGCACGACGGCCCGCGGCCGCCGCGCCGATCAGCGCGCCCGGCAGCCGTTCGGCGCCACCGAGACAGCCCGGCTCGACCGCCTGCCACCGCTGCAGCGGCGGGAACCGATCACAGTCCGTCCGCCCCGACCAGCGCCGATACGCGCGCTCGAGCAGCACTCCGGCCGCATCGAGGCACCGCGATTCGTCTTCGACGACAACCAATTCCTGCAACAACCGGCACCGCAGGCCGCCGTCACCGTCCAATGGACCGATATCTGCAAGAGTCATAGCGCACCACCTGGACCGCGGGAAGATAACGAATCGGTCGCGGGCAGCGGTGCCCGCGAATGAGCGCGCCGCCAAGCGGATACGAACAGCGCCACCCCCGCGGCGACCGCCAGCACCACGGCCAGCGCCGCCAGCACCAGCGGCGTGGTCGCCGCATCGGTGCCCACCGCGCCGCGCGAGCGGATCAGCAACGCCGCGGCCAGCGGCCCGATCAGCGCGAGCCCGGCAGCGGTGAGCAACATGCCGCCGGTGGCCAGCGCTTCGGGAGGAAGCGAGCCCGCGGCAGGTGCGGAAACCTCCTTCGCAGACCCGTGTCGAGATCCCAGCAAACTCCTGTGCAGCGACATGACCTCCCCTTTCGATCACCTGCTCCGGGTGCAATTGAACTGGGAATTCAAAGGTACAACTCGAATCGCCGGTGCCTCACCGAAAGTGATCCAACTGTCACATGAAGATCGTCAGCAATTAACCAGCGACCGACTGTCGGGCACCGACCGGAACGACGAATGCCGCCCCGGTCGGCGGCCGAAACGCCAGCGCCCGGAACGGCATTCGATGCACGACGGCCCACCCGGCCGCGCGTGAGGGGAAGGTCAGTGCCCCATCAGCACCGGCGCATCCGCACCCTCCTGGGGCAACTTCGGTTTGGACCGGGGCAGGAATGCCGCCGGGATCAGGGTCACCGCGATCAGCACGACCGCCACGATGTAGGTGTGCGAGTAGGCCGTGGCGGCCTGCTCGAACCCCGTATCGAGCGCTCCCGGCGGCAGTTTCGCCGCGATCCCCGGGTCGAACTGCGATCCGATCGCCGCCTGCGCCAGCGGCTGATTGTCCAGCATGTTGGTCAGCACCACCGACATGATCGCGGTGCCGATCGATCCGGCGGCCTGGTTGACGATGTTCATCAGCGTCGACCCCCGCGCCACCTGCGCATGGGTGAGGGTCTGGATCGCCGCGGTCATGGTCGGCATCATCGTGCAACCCATGCCGAGGCCCATCACGAACAGCACCACACACATCAGCGGCAGCGAAGTGTCGGCCGAGAGCTGGGTGAAGAACAGCAGGCTCACCCCGATGACGGCCAGACCGGTGAGCACCACCTTGCCCGGGCCGATCCGGTCGACCAGCCTGCCGCCGATCGGCATGGTGACCATCGCACCCAGACCCTGCGGAGCGATGAGCAGACCCGTGACCAACGTCGACTTACCCTGCACCTGCTGCAGATAACTCGGCAGCAGCAGACCCGAACCGAAGAACGCCACCGCGAAGAACACCGCGGTCAGCACCGCGAAGGTCAACTGCCGGTTACGGAACAGATGCAAATCGATCAGCGGATGCTCGGTGCGCAGCGCGTGGAAGACGAAACCGATCATCAGCACCAGGCCGATCCCGGCGGGCACCAGCACTCGCGCCGAGGCCACGGTGTGCTGTTCGGGAATCGAGGACACACCGAACAGGAACAACGCCAGACCCGGTGAGGCCAGCAGCATTCCGAGCACGTCGAACGACTCCGACGGTTCCGGCCGGTCCGACGGCAGTACCACGATCGCGAGGATCAGCCCGATGATGCCGACGGGCACGTTGATCAGGAAGATCCAGTGCCAGCTGAAACTTCCGATCAGCCAGCCACCCAGAATCGGGCCCAGAATGGGGCCCAGCAGCATCGGCACACCGAGCACCGCCATCACCCGGCCGATCCGCTGCGGGCCCGCGGCGTGGGTCATGATCGTCATACCCAATGGCATGAGCATGCCGCCGCCGAGGCCCTGCAGGACGCGGAAGGCGATCAGCGACTCGATGTTCCAGGCCGTGGAACACAGCACCGAGCCGATGACGAAGAAGGTGAGCGCGAGCAGATACAGCCGCTTGGTGCCGAATCGGTCGGCTGCCCATCCCGTGAGCGGGATGACGCTGGCCAGCGCCAGCGTGTAGCCGGTCATCGTCCAGGCCGCGATCGCGTAGCTGGTGTCGAATTCGTGTTGGAAGGTCGGCAGTGCAACGGTCACGACGGTCACATCGAGGATCGACATGATCGCGCCGATCACGACCACGCCGGCCACCTTGAACACCGCGGCGTCCAGACGGCCGGATGCGGGATCCGTCGTCGTCGCCGGCATATCCGGAGGAGAGGTCACCGCTTCAGCCTGCCAGGCGACCGTCCGCTTGAACAGCCCCCTTTCCCAGGGGAGGCCATATCGAAACCTGCGAATTTGCGCCCTATTTGACCGATGTGACCGATATCTCGCATTCGGTGCGGCGCCTCCGCCTCACCACCACCGCACTACATTGAGGCCACACCGTTCATCGCCTGTCCCGCAAGGAGTTCCCACGATGGAGGACCCAGTACTCGGATCGACCGGTAAGCTCACATCGCCGATCCGGGGCGCAGGCATGCTCGGGGAGGTCCTGGTCGCGATCAGAGGGGGCACGGAACTGTACATCGCGCGATCCAGCGAACCCCTGGACGCCGGAACCACAGTTCTCGTGGTCGCCGTCCAGCCCGGCCGGATCGTGGATGTCATCCCGTGGATCCCACTCGACCTCGGACCGGGTGGGGACATGACGAATTAGCAAGGGAGACACCAGTGCTGGGCTACCACGTGCCCGATCCCGACGAAGCCATGCTGATCAGCGGCGGGCGCGTCAAAGACAACACCCCGTTCCGCGTCATCACCGGCCACGGCGCCTGGGTGATGCCGTTCTTCCGCAAGGTCAGCTACCTCTCACTCGCGATGTTCGAATCCGAGATCCAGGAGCGCTGCGTCACCAAACAAGCCATCCAGCTCGACGTCCGCGCCGTGATCGCGTTCAAGGTCGCCAACGACACCCCCTCGGTCGTCAACGCCGCCCAGCGCTTCCTGTCCGAACAGGAACGCGAGATGTCCGTGCTCACCGGACGCATCTTCTCCGGCCACCTGCGCTCCATCGTCGGCTCCATGACCGTCGAGGAGATCATCCGCGAACGCCAGAAACTCGCCGACGAGGTCCTCATCGCCTCCAAGGTCGAAATGGGCAACATCGGCCTGTGGGTCGACTCCTTCCAGATCCAATCCATCGACGACGGCGGACTCGGCTACATCACCGCCCTCGCCGCCCCACACAACGCCGCAGTCCAGCGCGACGCGCAGATCGCCCAGGCCGCCGCCTCCCAGGCCGCGGCCGAAGCCGAACAGGAATCACTGCGCAAACGCGCCGAATACCAGCGCCAGACCGAAATCCTGCAGGCCGAATACCAGCGCGACATCGACAAGGCCCGCGCCGAAGCCGGCCAGGCCGGCCCGCTCGCCGAAGCCATCGCCCTGCAGGAAGTGCTCACCGCACAGGCCGAACGCGCCCGCAAAGAAGCTCAACTGCGCGAACAGCAACTCCAGACCGAGGTCGTCAAACCCGCCGAAGCCGAAGCCGAACGCGTCCGCGTCCTCGCCCAAGCCGAAGCCGACCGCACCCGCATCCAGGCCGAGGCCGCCGCGTCCAACAACCGCATCGCACTCGACCAGCTGCTCATCGAACAACTCCCCGAAATCGTCAAACAAGCCGCCCAAGGCCTGTCCAACGCCAACCTCACCGTCCTCAACGGACCCGACGGCGTCAGCGAACTCGTCAACGGAATGGTCGGCCAGGGACTCACGGTATTCAACTCCCTGCAAAAGGCGCTTTCCACCGACAACCACTCCGACACACCGATAGAGTGACCGAACAAGACAGCAATGAGGAGCAGGTGTAGGTGTCGACCGGGAAATTGGTGTCCTTCGACAGTTCTCGGGGATTCGGATTCATCCGCCCCGAAGACGGCGGTCCCGACGTATTCGTTCACGTGAACGACATCGGCTTGGACGAGGACGAACTGCGACAAGGCCGGGTATTCGAATTCGAGGTCACCGAGGGCGACCGCGGGCCCAAGGCCATCAATCTCACCGCGGTCGGCGGCGCACCGCCACCACCGCGCCACCGCGGCCGCAGTAACGGGCCGCTCACCGCCGCCGAACACAAACGGCTCATCACCGAATTACTCCTCGACGCCAGCCCCGCACTCACCGCCGGGGAAATCGTCACCATCCGCGACCGGCTCACCGAATTCGCCGACCACCACGGATGGCTCGAGAACTGACCTCCCCCGGCCTACGATCATGACGACGGTCGCGGGCGATGAATTTCGCTCGCCCGCACCGTCGGCATGGTGAGACCGAGCCGAGGAGGATCGCGTGGACCTGCCCGTCATGCCACCGGTGAAGCCGATGCTGGCAAAATCCGCCGCCACCCTGCCCCGCGAGGACGACATCCTCTACGAGCCGAAATGGGACGGCTTCCGGTGCATCGTCTTCCGCGACGGCACCGACATCGAACTCGGATCACGCAACGACCGCCCCCTCACCAGGTACTTCCCCGAAGTCGTGCGCATGCTCGCCGCCGCACTGCCGCCACGCTGCGTCCTCGACGGCGAAATCGTCGTCGTCACCGACCACGGCCTCGACTTCGACGTCCTGCAGAACCGCCTGCACCCCGCCGCATCGCGCGTCGACAAACTCAGCGTCGAAACCCCCGCGAGCTTCGTCGCCTTCGACCTGCTCGCCCTCGACGACACCGACCTCACCACCACCGCATTCCACGAACGCCGCCGGCAACTCGAAACAATCCTCGCCACCCCGCACCCCGGCATCACCCTCACCCCCATCACCACCGACCCCGACATCGCCCAGGACTGGTTCACCCGCTTCGAAGGCGCCGGTTTCGACGGCGTCATGGTCAAATCCCGCGACCTGCCCTACCTGCAGGACAAACGCGTCATGATCAAGGTCAAACACCAACGCACCGCCGACTGCGTCGTCGCCGGATTCCGCTGGCACAAAGACGGCCAAGGCGTCGGCTCCCTGCTCCTCGGCCTCTACGACGAACAGGGCACGCTGCATCACGTCGGCGTCGCCAGCAGCTTCACCGCCGCCCGCCGACGCCAACTGGTCGACGAACTCGAACCCCTGCGCACCGACGCCCTCACCGACCACCCCTGGCGTACCTGGGCCGACGCCGCCGCACAAGCCAGAGCCGACGGCAAGATGCCCGGCGGGGTCAGCCGCTGGACCGGCGGCAAAGACCTCTCCTGGGAACCCCTGCGCCCCGAACTCGTCGCCGAGGTCCGCTACGAACACCTCATGGCGGGACGACTGCGCCACGGCGGACGCCTGGTCCGCTTCCGCGACGACCGCACCCCGCAATCGTGCACCTACGCTCAACTCGAGGAAATCGCACCCGCCGAACTCGGCGACATCTTCACCACCGCGAAAGCGCAGGCACCGCAATGAGCGAAGCCCTCGACATCGACACCGACGGCGTCACCGTCCGCATCACCAACCCCGCCAAGATCTACTTCAGCAAACGCGGCGAGACCAAACTCGACCTCGTCCGCTACTACCAGTCCGTCGCCGAACCCCTCATGCGCACCATCGGCAACCGGCCCGTTCTGCTCGAACGCCATCCCGACGGCGCCGGCGGCAAATCCTGGTTCCAGAAACGCGTCCCCAAATCGGTCCCCGACTGGCTACAAACGGTCACGGTGTCGACACCCAACGGGACCACCAGCGACGCCCTCGTAGCCGCGAACCTCGCCCACATCCTCTGGGCGGTCAACCTCGGCTGCCTCGGATTCCACGTGTGGCCCAATCACGTTCCCGCAGGCGGCGTTCCAGCCCGCACCGACGGCGAGATCGGCGACCTCGACATCAGCGACGAACTCCGCATCGACCTCGACCCCTCCCCCGGCGTCGGATTCGACGATCTGCGCAACGTCGCCGTCCTCACCCGCGACCTACTCGCCGAACTCGGCATCGACGCACGCGTCAAAACATCCGGATCCCGCGGCCTGCACATCTACGCCCTGCTCGAACCACTCTGGGACGGCTACCAGGTCCGCGCCGCCGCCGTCGCACTCGCCCGCGAACTCGAACGCCGCCACCCCGACACCGTCACCGCCCAATGGTGGAAGGAACAACGCGGCAGCCGCGTCTTCATCGACTACAACCAGAACGCCCCGCACAAAACGGTATTCGGCGCCTGGTGCGTACGCCCCAAGGTCGGCGCCCAGGTCTCCACACCGATCTCCTGGAACGCCCTCGACACCGTCGTACCCGACGAGCTCACCATCGCCACCGTCCCCGACCGGCTCACCGAACTCGGCGACCCCTGGGCCGACCGCGCCCCGCAAACCATCCAGCCGCTACTCGACATGTCGCGCCGCGACTTCGAATCCGGACTCCTCGACGCTCCCTGGCCACCGCAATACCCCAAGATGCCCAACGAACCCCCGCGCGTCCAGCCCAGCCGCGCCCGCACACCGGGCTGAACCACGCCGCTACCGGCTCAACGCTCGCGCGCAATCCGCGGGAACGTCGTCTCCACCAACGCCATCAGCACATCCGACAACAGATGGTGCACCTGATCACGGTTCAGGGTGCCGCGCGCAATCCACTCCCGCCCAGCGGTTTTCACCAAACCGCTGTACGCGCGCACCAACGCCCGCAACTCCTCGTCACGACCGCCCCCACTCAGGCCCACCATCTGCAGCAACCGATCCGCCGCCACATCATCGGCCTCGTCCAGAATCCGCTGCACCTCCGGATCATCACCGATCCCCTCGTGGCCGGTCACCTTCACCCACGTACTACCCAAGCCACTGATCGTGTCCAACAGCCACGTCACACTGGCATCCACCCGCTCACGCGAATCACCGGTCGGCATCACCATGTGATCGGGCCGCGGCATCGTCACCATCCGCCGCACCACCGCGAGATACAGGTCCCGCTTGTTGCCGAAATAATGATTGATCAGACCGCGCGCCACCCCGGCACGCTGCGCCAGCTCAGCGGTCGACACCGCCGCATACGGACGTTCACCGAACATCTCGATGGCGCACGCCAGAATCTGAGCGCGCCGCTCGTCCGGCTCCAGCCGGCGCCGCCGTGCCGAATCGGCATCGGTGGCCGCCGGCCGGGTCGTGGTATCAGAGTGAGCGGGCAATGAGATCCTTCATCACCTCGTTGGAACCGGCGAGAATGCGTAGCACGCGCGCACCGGTGTACAGCTGGGAAATCGGGTACTCCGTCATGTATCCATAGCCACCGAACAGTTGCAGACAGCGATCCACCACAATACCCAACTGGTCAGTCAGCCAGTATTTCGACATCGCGGCCGTGGGAATATCGAGCTCGCCACGCAGATGCTTCACGATCGCATCATCGAGGAACGTGCGGCTCACCCGCGCGATCGTCGCACACTCGGCCAGCTCGAACTTGGTGTTCTGCATCGCGAACAGCGGCTTGCCGAAAGCCTCACGGCCCTTGGTGTATTCGACGGTCAACTCCACCGCCCGCTCCATCATCGACACCGCCATGATCGCGGTCACCAGCCGCTCCTGCGCGAGCAACTGCATCATCTGATAGAAGCCCTGTCCCTCGGCCTCACCCAGCAGATTCGACGCCGGCACCCGCAACTCGTCGAAGAACAACTCCGCCGTGTCCTGCGCCTTGCCACCGATCTTGTTCAGGATCCGGCCACGCCGGAAACCGGGCGTCGCGTCGCCCACCTCGGCGAAGATCAACGACACCCCCGCCGCCCCCTTCGTCGGATCCGTCTTGGCCGCGATGATGATCCCGTCGCACAGCCAGCCGTTGGAGATGAAGATCTTCGACCCGGTGATCACATACTCATCACCTTCACGCACCGCACGCGTCTTGATGTTCTGCAGATCCGAACCCGTTCCCGGCTCGGTCATACCGATCGACAGCACCATCTCACCGCTGGCCGCCTTCGGCAGCACCCGCCGCTTGAGCTCCTCGGAACCGAACTCCTTGATGTAGGGCGCGATGATCGACGAGTGCACCGGCATACCCAGTGAACCGTCGCCCGCATACGACTGCGCCTCGATCACCGCCGCCTCGTGCGCGAACGTGCCCCCGCCGCCGCCGTACTCCGACGGGATCGCCGGGCACAACAGACCGAGTTCACCGGCGCGGTTGTACAACTCCCGGTCCGGATGCCCCTGGGCGACGAACTTCTCCTCGTTCGGCAGCACATCCTTCTCGAAGAACGTCTTCGCCAGATCCCGGACGGCCTCGACCTCATCGTCGCTCCACGCGGCGCGCGCCATCGTCACTTCCTTCGTCTCGTACCCACGACCACAACCGATCGTGAGCACCAGCCTGGCGAACTATTGGCGCTATGTCAACAACATCCGCACGCACGGTCCGGCACGCTCAGGAGCACCGAGAACGCGAAACGACCCCGATGCGACAATGGAGCGAACCCACACCCGGACCGCGCAACACTCACGAAGGATCACCCGGCACCACGATGGCTGAGCACACCGCACCCACCACACCCCCGCCCGGCGCCGCCATCGATCCCGACGAACTCGCCGCCTGCCTGCGCGTGCTCGACCAAGCCGCCGCACTCGCCGACGACCATCCCGATTCCCTCGCGGTACAGCGCGCGGTCGGCCACATGTTCAAGAAGTTCAAGAAGCGACGCCGCATGGCCTCCCGCGAAGAGGTCGCCACGGCCGATCGCGCCGTCGTCGCCGCCACCGCCACCGGCTCCCCCCATCGCATCGACGACGAGACCGCCGGAATCCCGCTGTCCACCAACACCATCGGCGAAGCCGCCGGCACCCTGCGCCGCGCGCGCCCCTGCTACATCTGCAAACAGCGCTACACCCACGTGGACCACTTCTACCACCAGCTCTGCCCCGACTGCGCCACCCGCAGCCACGCCAAACGCGACGCCCGCACCGACCTGTCCGGCCGCCGCGCCCTGCTCACCGGTGGCCGCGCCAAGATCGGCATGTACATCGCCCTGCGGCTGCTGCGCGACGGCGCCCACACCACCGTGACCACGCGATTCCCCAACGATGCGATCCGCCGCTTCACCGCCCAGCCCGACAGCGCACAGTGGCTGCACCGGCTCCGCATCGTCGGCATCGACCTGCGAGACCCCGCCCAGGTTGTTGCGCTGGCCGACGATGTGGCTTCCCAGGGACCGCTCGACATCATCATCAACAACGCCGCGCAGACAGTCCGTCGTTCCGCCGGTTCCTATGCCGCTCTGATCGAGGCCGAATCCGCTCCCCTGCCGGCAGGCGAACTCCCCGACACCATCAGCTTCGGAACGACCACCCAAGCCCATCCCAACGCATTGACCGCATCACTCGAGACCGCGCCGATCCCGGCCGTGATGTCGGCCGCCGACATCACCGACCTCGCCCTGGTCGCCGGATCCGCCACCCCGGAACGAATTTCACAGGGCATCGCGATCGATGCCGGGGGCCTGGTCCCCGACCTCGCCCACACCAACAGCTGGGTCCAGACCGTCGCCGAGGTCGACGCCACCGAACTCCTCGAAGTGCAGCTGTGCAACTCCACCGCGCCCTTCATCCTGATTTCCCGGCTGCGCCCCGCCCTCGCGGCTTCCCCGGCCCGCCGCAAGTACGTCGTCAACGTCTCCGCCATGGAGGGCGTCTTCGCCCGCGGCTACAAGGGCCCCGGCCATCCGCACACCAATATGGCCAAGGCGGCACTCAATATGCTCACCCGCACCAGCGCCCGGGAAATGTTCGAAACCGACGGCATCCTCATGACCGCCGTCGACACCGGCTGGATCACCGACGAACGCCCCCACTTCATGAAGATCCGCCTCGCCGAAGAAGGTTTCCACGCTCCCCTGGACCTCGTCGACGGCGCCGCCCGCGTCTACGACCCGATCGTCCGTGGCGAAACCGGCACCGACCTCTTCGGATGCTTCCTCAAGGACTACGAACCCGCCAACTGGTGATCACCCGCCTCTCTGGGCTGTTTTTGTAGTTGTGCTTGTGTCGTGTACCGCGACACTCAAGGTGACGCACATGCATAGATACGCATATCGACGTACCAATATTGAATATCCGTATCGAGACGCCTCTCGAGGTTCTACTCTTCTTGTTGCCCACGCCTTCTCCGCAGAGCGAACGCGCTCGCCTTCGCTTCATGTGCGTCCGCCCCGATGTTCCACTCCCCCACCCCAGGGGATGCGGGGCCCAGACCACGGAAGGGTCACGCAGTGGATGTCGTTGTCGGCGCCCCGGCGGCGTAGCTTTCCTCAGCGTGTCACTTCACGGCGCACTTCTTCTGGCCACCGGTCACTGCGACCGCGGATTCCGGCCGCTCATCCCCCGCTCTCGCACGAGGGGACATGCTGACACTTCAATAAGTAGATGCGCATATTTCAATATAGGTATTAGAAGGGCGTGCAGGCCCCGGAAACGGGTGTGAGACATTGCCGTTCATCAGTCCGGACACTGTCCGAGTAGCGGCGAAATTCCGCGCATCGGAGGGACAGCCGACCTAATCTTGAAGATGTGCTGTACCGGATGCTGGCAGACGCCACCGCGGGCGTGCATTTCCTGTTCGTCGCCTACCTCGTCGTAGGAGGCTTCCTCGCGTGGCGGTGGCGGTGGACCATCTGGACCCACATCGCGGCCGTGGCCTGGGGTTTCAGCACCGTGCTGTTCGGTTTCGCCTGTCCGCTGACCTACCTCGAGAACTGGTCACGGGTGCGGGGCGGGCAGGCCCTGCTCCCCTCGTCCGGGTTCATCGACCACTACATCACCGGAGTGTTGTATCCGCGCAGCGCATTGGATGCGGTGCGCGTTCTGGTGATCGTGGTCGTCGCCGTCTCGTGGATCGGATTCGCTCAGCTGCGGCGGCGACACCCACCCGCCGCCATCACCGGCCCATCGCCCGCACAGCGCGGACCACATCCGCACCCGTGAGCTGCTCCCCGGCCGGTGCGACCAGCCATTGCAGCGCGATGCCCTGAAACAGAGCGAAGTACACTTTCGCCACCGCATGAGCATCGTCTTCCGACAGCTCCGGATGAACCTCGCGCAGCGGACCCGACAGGGCGGCGTAGACCTCTGCGGTGGCCTCGGACATGAATGCCTGGGATTCCGTGGAGCGCGCGGTCCCGACCCCGCTCTCGAAGCTCAGGGTGAGCTCGTCCTGGTGACTCTGGATCACATCGACCATGCCGTTCCAGGTGGCTTCGAGCGATTGCGCCAGCGACCGGCCCTCGCCTGCGTCCAGGATTGCCCGTCGCATTCCCTCGCCGATTTCGTTGCCGGTTGCTTCCGCGATCGCCTCCGCCACCAATCGGTCCTTGGTACCGAAGTGATAGCCGATGGCCGCCAGGCTGACCCCCGCGGCGCCGGCGATATCGCGCGCGGTCACCTTGGCCAGCCCTCGCTCCAGAATCGCCTGCCGCGCCCCCGCGAGTAGATCCTCTCGATTACCCATAAGCCCAGGCTACAACGTCTTAGACATTTGTACTAGACAAGCGTGCCAAGTCTGTGGCACATTTGTCTCAGACATTAGAACCAAACGATGGGAATCGCGGTCATGAACAACCCCTCCAGCCGTCTGAACGTCCTCGTGTCGGGCGGCGGTATCGCCGGTAATGCCGTTGCGCTGCAATTGCTTCGAGCAGGCATCCAGGTCACCGTCGTGGAACGGTCGCCCGCACCGCGTCCCGGCGGGCAGGCCGTCGATCTGCGCGGCCCCAGCCGCGAAGCCGCCGAGCGGATGGGACTGATGCCGACGATCGCGCGGTATCAGCTCGAAGAACTGGGCATCTCCTATGTCGACCCCAACGGCCGGACCTACGCGAATCTCACCATGGAGGATTTCGACGGCAAGGGCCCCGTGGCCGAAATCGAGATCACGCGCGGAGATCTCAATCAGGTACTGCTCGATGCCCTGGCCGAGACCGACGACCGCTTGACCTACCGCTACGGCGAATGGGTCGAGGCCCTGGACCAGGACGAGACGTCGGTCGAGGCCGTCTTCGCATCCGGGCACCGCGAACGTTTCGATCTCGTGATCGGCGCCGACGGTGTGCACTCGGCGACGCGGCGGCTGGCATTCGGACCGGAGTCCGACTTCAGCACATTCCTGGGTGGCTACGCGTCGTTCTTCACGATGCCGACTCCCGCCGGCACGAGGCCGGGCTGGTTCGCCCTGCAGCTCATTCCGCATGCCGCTGTCGGACTGCGTCCCGATGGTGATCCAGCCACTGCCAAGGCGATTCTCACATTGCTCGCCGATCCCGATCCGGCCCTTCGCGGTGATGTGGCCGCACAGCAGCGCCTGATCGCCGACAAGGTCGGCGAAAATCCCGGATGGCATGCACCGGCGATTCTCGAGGCCATGGCCGTGGCCGACGACTTCTACTTCGACGAACTCGCGCGCATCGATATGCCGACGCTGGTGGCGGGACGAGTGACCCTCGCAGGCGACGCCGGTTACTGCGGCTCACCGATGACGGGTATGGGCACCGCGATGGCGATCGTGGGGGCCTACGTACTGGCGGGTGAGATCGCATCCGATCCGGGCGATATCCCGGCGGCGCTGCGACGTTACGAGGACACGATCACCCCGTTCCTCGACAAGGCCAAGACCCTGCCGGGCGGTGGCATCGGATCCATGTTGTCCGGCAATCGATTCGGCACCGCGGTCCGGCGCACGGCGAACCGGATCATGATGGCGCGGGTCATGCGGCCGGTGGTCGCGAAATTGTTCTTCGGCACCACCGACGACTACGAACTCCCCGACTATCCGGCACTGTCCGCAGCGCCGAACTAGCTCAGAGGTCGGCGGTCGCCCCCGGTGCGCGTCCCTCGGCCACGCGCATCTTGCCCGCCATATCCGACAGCAACCCCACCGATGGCGACGACAGTCCCGCGGCGGCCACGAGCAGCCGCCGCACCCCGGGGTCGGCGAACCTCGCCACGACCACCTCGTCCTCGGGCACCGGATCGGACCCGCCCGCGGCGTTGAACCGTGCCGGCTCCACCGCCAGCACCCGTGCGACGGTTTCCACCAATGCCGGAGAAGGGTTCTCGCGGTTACCGGAGCGAAGTTGCGACAGGTAGGTCGCCGAGACGGGATGCCCGGCCTGCGTGACTTGAAAAGCCAATGTACGGTTGGACATCCGGGTGCCGTGCGCCTGCTCCCACTGCGAGACGACTTCGTTGAATCGATCCGCGAATCTCACCGGTACCACACCCCCAGGCCGCGGCGAGATATCCGCGCACGGGTCCACAACGAGCAACTGACGTGTCAAAGCTACTCTGCGACGGTCCGATTCGCCCACCGACAGGCCGAAAAGACGCGCCGACGGCAGACACGCGCAGACATGGCGCGCCGTCGCGGCTGCGCCGACCCGTCACCCGACGCGCGGCGCGGTGTCGGCTTGGACGAGGGCATGTTCACCACTGGTACGCCACCGCGGATCGCCCGCGTCGAGCTCGGCGACCTGCGCGGCGGTGAGTCCGACGACGACATCGGATTTCAGTGTTCGCAATGCGATCACCGGTGACGGGAAATGCGCGGTCGTCCGGTCGAACGGGGTCGTCGGCGACCAGTGCAGATCTCCGACCAGCCTGCGGTAGTTCAGGTCCCCTTTGAGCACGGTGAGAGTGGCGGTGGCGAGGTCCGCACCGAGATCGGCGGGCATTTGCGCGAATGACATAGGGGCGCAGAAGAAGTCGTGGGTTCGGATGGCGAGGCGGCCGGAGCCCATCAGCTGATGCAGGCGTCCGCCCAGCAGCGCCGCTGCCGAGTGCGGCGAGGATCGCAGAAATCCGATGGTGGCGACCACATCGGTCATGGTGGCATCGGATACGTAGTAGGGACAGGGCTTGACCCAGACCACGACCTGTTCGGCCAGGCCGCTGGTCAGCAGATGGTCCACGAGCGCCAGGTCCGGGACGAGTTCACCGGCCGCGTTGTCGGCGATCAGGGCGACGGTCGGATCGGTGGCACCGTCGAGGGTCGACCACAGCGCGGTGCCGTCGTCGACGAGCAGCCGATTCGAGCCGGTGGCCTCCGTCGACGCGGTGAGCCGGAATCCGAGATCCGCTCGGTTTCCCCACAGTGCGGAATCCAGCAGAACTTCGCGTCGGCGCTGTTCGGGCAGGTCGATGCGGGCCGACAGCGCGACAAGCTGATCGTCGACCGCGGCACCGGTGAGCTCGGCGGCCTTGAAGGAGGCGAACGGGTCGACCCCGCGCCAGGCTCCGGACGCGAAGTAGCCGGTTGCCTCCAGCAGTTTCCGATAGAAGAAGCTCTCCGCCCACAGAAATGGCGCCTCGCCCCACGGTGTGCCGTACAGGCCGGCCCCCCATCGTCGCCAGCGTTCGTAATCACCCGCGGTTTCGGGCAGGGGTTCGAGAACGCCGCTGATGCTCTCGGCGAGCAGCCGCCGGATCGCGGTCCGCTCGGCGGGTCCGAACGGCAGCGCGTCCAGGAGCCGCTCCACCAGTTTCGGATGCCGTTCGGTGAACACGCCGTGCGCGAACGAACCCGGCGCATCGCTGAGAATCGGTGCCGGCGTCGCTGCTGTCACTGTGCTGCTCCCTCGTTCGGCCCGGAATGTGCCCCGCCCATCATGCCCGGCGGGCCGCGGTGACCGGCGCACCCCTGGGCGATCCGTAGCAGAGCGATCTTGCCTGTGGCTACCGGCGCCGTGCGGCGGAACAGCTAATCATGAGTCCGACGGGTCGGCGCGGCGGCCGGCTCGATCCACCGGAGAGCTCGGACGGGACAGAGTTTGACGGCTTCGGCGGCCAGAGACCGATCCGGCGTGGCATCGAGCACGATCGGGTAGCCCCATTCGTCGAGATCGAATGCGGTGGTGAGGATGTGCGCACAGATACCGTGCCCGGTGCACGCGGTCCGGTCGATCGCGAGCATGCTCGACGCCGAAGGCGCCGACACGCCGAGAAGACGGTTCACCGGTGACATGGATCCTCCTCGACCGGCGGCAGGAAAGTCCGCAGTGCCGAGCCGACGAATCCGGCGACGCCGTCGGGATATCGGCAGGCTCCCCGACCGGTGACCAGTCCCAGTCTGCGCGTGAGGGTTCCGGTGGATTGGGCGGTCGGGCCCGCACGCAGGACAGTGGTCAGATCTCCGAGCACGGCCGGTAATCCGAACATGCACGGACCGCATTGGCCTGCGGACTCCCCCACCGCGTAGATCAGCGCACGCAATACGCGCGGCCAGGGATCGGCCGCTTCGGCGAGGATGTGCACGGTCCCCGCTCCGGGCCCGATTCCGTAGGGTCCCAACCCCGCTCGCGACCAGCGGATCCGCGAGAGATCATCGGCGGCGACGAAGCCGCCGCTGAGTCCGCTGAGCCATATCGCCCGCGCGGATCCGGTGAGTCCGCCGCCGCAATCGAGAATCTCACGCAGCATCAGGCCTGCCTCCGCGGAGTAGACGCCGGGCACCGCGACGCCGTCGACGAGTGTCACCAGCCGCGGGCCCGGTTCGTCGGCGGTGCCGAAGGAACGGAACCAGCGCGGCCCGTGCTCGACGATCTGCTGTACGCGCCAGACTGTTTCGGCGTTGAGTACGAGAGTGGGCGCAAGCCGCCGAGCGCTACCACCGACCCGGCCACCGGCGGTGATCGGCTCGAACCGCATGACGGGCCGGGCCGGGCCGCCGTGCGCCAGCCGGGTCAGCGCCGATTCCTCCGAGGACACATACCGATGCGGTACCGCGAGAGTGTCGACACCGGCCGCCCGCAGCGTCTCCCAGGTACCGGAACCGCGGTGCGCGGCGAACCGGATTCGCCGGGCGGTGAGCAGGCCCGCCCCCTCGAGAACCTCGGACAGGTGGTGGGCGATCACCCAGCCGTCCTTGCGCGCGTCGAGTTCGCCGTCGCAGGCATTGACGATCAACTCGGCGTTGTGCCGCTGGGCCAGTTCGAGTTTGGTGCCCGTCGGGAAGTCGGCACCGCCCCGGCCGGTCAGCCCGGCCGCCCGCAGCAGGCGCGCCAGAGCGCTCATGTCCACTCCCCGGACGAGAGGTCGGCACGGCGGCGCGCGTCAGCTGGGCGGCTCAGCCACCGCCAGATGGCGCCCGAGGCCATCGCGATCGCGCAGCCGAGCGTCACCGCCGACAGGATCGGCTGCTTCGTGGTCGCCATCATCAGACCGTGGATCACCGCGATCGGCGCCAGAACGTAGGTCGCCCCATGCACCACCCGCCACACCCGCGCCGGCAGCCGGTGGCGCAGCAGCGATGTGAGTACCACCGCGACGAGAAGGTCGAACGCGATCGTGCCCAGACCGACCCACCGGCGGTGATAGTCAGCGGTGAAGGGGGCGACCGCCGAGATCGCGCCGATCGGCACATAGGAGTCGATGACGGCGGTGGTGACGTGGGCGGCCAGGAATACCGCGATTCCCAGCCCGAGCGTGCGATGCAGCCCCATCGCGACGGTCGGGGAGCTGTCGTGCGGACGCGAGCCTGATGCGGTGAACAGGCCCAACAGCACCACCACCGTCAGCAACACCATGGTCACGACTCCGCAAGCCCGCGAGGCGTACCACAACCAGGGGTTGCTCACGATGCCCGCCGGTGTCTGGGCGCGGGGGCGGTGTTCGGCCATCGCGGGGTTGTCGTCACGTGATGGTCAGCGGTCGTCAAGCGGGCCGGGACGCCGCGCGCGGTGAGCCAGGCCGGTGCGCACTCGTCGAGGATGATCGCCGCAGTCGAGGCGGCGTTCGCTTGCACCGCGTCCGGTCCCGCACAGGTGACCTGCGCCCAGCGGGTCCGGGCCGGCTGCCCGGTGCGCGGATCGATGATGTGGTGACGGTGCACGCCGCCATGGACCCAGGTCCGCAGCCGAGTCGAGGACGTGGCGAAGGCGTGATCGGTCGAGTGCACGACCTGGGTGACCACATCGTTCCAGTTCCGGACCCCGATCGCCCAGCCGCCGGGTGGCGGTGGTCCGGCGGCGGCGATGTCACCACCGAGATTGACGAGGAATCCGCCGGACGATCCCGCGCCCAGCTCGGCCGAAATCGTGTCCGCCGCCCAGGCTTTCGCACAAGCACCCAGATCGAGCGCGGTTCCCGCCCGCAGGACGAGCTCGCCCCGGTCCGCGTCGAACACCACCTGCCGGCGCGGTGGTACCCCGATCCGGACCGCGGCGGGCGTGCCCGTACGGGCACGCACCACCTCGATGTCCTCGTCGTAGCCGCAGGCGATGAGCTCCGCTCCCAGGGAGGGGCTGACCAGCCCACCGGTCATCCGCTCGGCGCGCA
The DNA here is from genome assembly GCF_040679495.1 of Nocardia sp. NPDC052254. Lineage (NCBI taxonomy): Bacteria > Bacillati > Actinomycetota > Actinomycetes > Mycobacteriales > Nocardiaceae > Nocardia > Nocardia sp. NPDC052254. The sequence goes on from NZ_JBFAUW010000001.1 coordinate 412,590, forward strand.
TCGCCGCATCCAAACATGCTGCGAGCGTCCCGTTCACCGCAACCCGCAGCCGCGCACCGGGTGCGGTGCGCAGGAGTTGCGCGCTGCGTGAATTGATCACAGCGAGTTCGGAATCGGGCCGGAACCGCGACACGGCCCGGTCCAACTCCCCCAGCCTGCCCCGCACGAACTCCACCGCGCAGGCGAGTGCACGAGCCTCGGTGCACACCACACCGACCGTGGTACCGATCGCCGCGAACGTGGCCGAGGCAGTGCCCCGCGCCCCGTTCATGACCCGGAGGTGTCGGTATCGGAGTCGGTGTCGGCAGCGCGCAGCGATGTCGTCGGTGACCAGCCCGCCACCGCGACCTCGTCGCCGTCGGCAACCGGCGTCGAATTCCTGCCGTGCGGTAACGGATTCGACACCGTTCGATCCGGCGCGGCCGGTAGCGGCACGAACTGCCCGGTCGTGGCGGGCGCGGAATGCGGCGCCCCGGCCGCCAATTGGGCCGAGATTCCGCCTACCGCACCGGCCGCCGTCACCAGGACACCGGCCGCGATCCACCGGATCCGCTTCAGATTCGGGTTCGTTCCCATCGGGTCTTTCCTTCTACTTCGCCCGAATCACCGGTTGGTCTGCGGGATCTCGATGCTGATCGGCATGCGCAACTCGGCCACGTACCACAGCACGAATTGACGCAGGAACTCATCGAACAGCCACGCGGCGTCCGCCGACGGCGGGATCACGCCCTGCACGCCTTCCTTGACCGCGACGAACGGTCCCCAGCTGAACCGCAGTAGCGGATCCCATACCGGCTCGTGCGCGATCTTCAGCCAGTCGGCGATCCGGTCGCCCAGGATGAACCTGGTGAACGCGCCCAGGATCGGCCCGCTGAGCAAGCTCAGGTCGAGATCGAAGCCGAGTTCCATCAGCTTGTGCGCGAGGTCGATCCCCTCGGCGGTCGGGGCCAGGATCGGATCGAGGACCTGTTTGGCCTGTGAATCGGCCTGCGCCCAGGTCGCCGGAATGTACTCGTCACGAATGCCGAGCAGATGACCGGCCAACTGCCAGCCATGCAGATACCCGTCGGATTCGACCTCGGGAATTCGCACATTCCAGGCATGGAAGGTTCGCATGATCGTGGTTGCCAGACTGTGCCAGGTGACCATGAGATCGTCCTGACTGATCGGTGTGACCTCGTCCGGCCAATGCGGCGACGTCGGCAGCAGATGCCGCACCGACGCGTGAATGATCCGGGTCTTCACGCAGGTCACAATCATCTCGCCACCGGGACCGTAGGCGTTGACCGTGCCGATGTCGTAACCGAATTTCGCGGTCTTCGCGATGCGGTCCTTCAGATGCGAGCCGCCACGCGAGTAATACACCGCCAGCGCCTCGTGCGGGATCACCGTCGACATCATGCCGCTGGCGAAGGCGTACAGCACACCGAGATAGGTGCCGCGCTTCTTGTTGAATTCGAACCCCGCGGCCAGTTTGTTCTGATCGGTCCACGACGGCAGCTGCCGTGCGTATTCCATGAAGTCGCGCAGATTCTTCGGCAACCCCTCGGGAATGGGCTGATCATTCTTGGTCCATGTCGCCAGCAGCCGGTTCACCGCCGGCACATCCGCGTGGTCCATGACATCGGCCAATACCGGGTCGGCTTCGGGATCCCACATCTTCAGCGGATCGGCGCCACCGCCGCTGCCGAGAACCGAACCCGACGGTGACCATGTCCACGGTTCCGCGCGTGCCGTACGCGCTCCCAGCGCCAGCGCCCCGACCGCGCCCACGAGTCCGCTACTGACCCGCAACGCGTCACGTCTGCTGAGTCCATCCATGCTAACGTCCCTCTTCATTGAGTCCGTCAGATACAGAGATACAAAGTCTGTATCCGAGTATCTTGATGAGAACACATCGTGTCCTTGATCACAAGGACTTGGAAAAATTTCGGTGACCGGCCCCGGATGAGAGGAAATTATGAAGCCAGGACCATCGGTGCCCGATCCCGCACCATCCACGGCGTCACTGATCGAACGCGCGTACACCGCGGCCGTCGACAGGTCCGACGACGGCGACGACATCCGCACCAGAGTGCTCGACGCGGCCTGCGAACAATTCGGCGAGCTCGGCGTTCGCCGCTCGACGATGGACGATGTGGCGCAGCGGGCCAACGTCTCCCGCATCACCGTCTACCGTCGCTTCGCGACCAAGGATGTTCTGGTCGAACAGGTCATCCTGCGTGAATACCGGCGCTACTTCGATCAGTTCCTCACCGAGATCGGCCGCGGGCACACTGCCGCCGACCGTGTCGTACTCGGCTTCGTCACCTCGTTGCGAACGATTCGCGGCAACCCGATCATCGGCGGCCTGCTGACCGCGGAACCGGACATGCTCGTGGGCACGATGATCGGCGACCAGGGCCGCACCGTCGCGATGGTGCGGCAGTTCGTCGCGGGCCAGCTGCGGCGCGAACAACGTACCGGAGCGGTCCCGGCCGAGGTAGACACCGAGATGGTGGCCGAATTGATGGTCCGCATCTCGGCGTCGTTCCTGGCCATTCCCAGCGGCGTGGTCGATCTCGACGACGACGAACAACTCGCCGATCTGGCTCGCCGGTATCTGGTTCCGATGCTGACGCCGCCACCGGAGGCCCGAACTCGTTGACTACGAGCAGGTTCCGCGAGTACGCGGGCCGGCCGCGAGCGGCCGATCCGGGCGCCGGGCGGTCAGCTGCCGAATCCGGCGGAGCCCATGTCGATCTGGTAGAGGAAATTCTGAATCAGTACCCATGGGTTCATCGTTGATCCCTTTCGCCGGTGTCGATCACCCGCGGCCCGGAGCTCTTCCGGCCGCGGCGGGGTTCTCACCGGTCCGGACGGTGCGGATGCGACCGGCCAGCGGCACGCGCCAACCGAAAACAGCGAGAATAACAATTAACATACAGCGCGGAGGGCAGCGATGCACATCAAATCCGGAAAGAATGACTAGAAACTTATGAGCGCCGGAGAAGTCCCTGGCACCAGGCCCGGCGTCGTCGTGGTGATGGGCGTCTCGGGGTCGGGCAAGACGGTGACGGCACGGCTGCTCGCCGACCGGCTCGGCGTGGCATATGCCGACGCCGACGACATGCACCCGCCCGCGAATATCGCCAAGATGTCGGCCGGGGTGCCACTGGACGACGGTGATCGCGAGCCGTGGCTGGCCACCGTCGGTACGTGGTTGCGCGACCACGACACCGAGGGCGGCGTCATCGCCTGCTCGGCTCTCGCGCGCCGCTATCGCGACCGATTGCGCACGGCCGCACCGGAACTGTTCTTCCTGCTCCTCACAGCCGACCGCGCCGTCCTGCTCGATCGGCTCGCCCGGCGCGAGCACCATTTCATGCCGGCGGCGCTGCTCGATTCGCAGCTCGGCACCCTCGAACCGCTCGCGCCGGAGGAACGCGGCGCCATTGTCCGCACCGATCGGCCGCCGGACGCCGTCGTCGAGCGGGCCGCACAGTTCCTGGGGCGATGACCACGGCCTCGGTGTGCCTCTCGGTACGGACCGATCGGGGCACCTCGATCGTCCCGGAGAATCGAACAGGCCGGCCGAGTGATCGGGACCGGGGCGGGCGGATCGTGCGGCCCACCGGTGGATAGTCTCGTCCCGTGCGCCAGAAGATCATGGTCGACGTCGACACCGGGATCGACGATGCGCTGGCACTGCTGTATCTGCTGGCGGATCCGCGGGCCGACATCGCCGCCATCGCCTCGACCGCGGGGAACGTCCCCGTCGAACAAGTCGCTGCCAACAATCTGGCACTGCTGGATCTGTGCCGGGCTCCCGAAATCGAGGTCGCGCTCGGCGCCGCGCAACCATTGGCGATCCCGCTGCGCACCACCGAGGACACCCACGGGCCGCAGGGAATCGGTTACGCCGAATTGCCGGTCTCCGCACGCCCGCTGTCGCCGCGTTCGGCCGCGCAGGTGTGGGTCGACGTCGCGCGGTCGGCGCCGGGTACGGTCCTGGGGCTGTGCACCGGGCCACTGACCAACCTGGCGCTCGCGCTGGAGCTGGAACCCGCACTGCCGCAACTGCTCCGGCGGTTGGTCATCATGGGCGGCGCGTTCCAGCATCCGGGCAACACCACGCCGGCCAGCGAATGGAACGTGCACGTGGACCCGGAGGCCGCGAAGGTGGTCTTCGACGCGTTCTCCGCGGCACCCCCGGACCGCCGCCCGATCGTGTGCGCGCTCGATATCACCGAGACCATCGAGATGGTGCCCGACCACTTGCGGCGGATCGCCGAATACGCTTGTACCGAACCCGATACGATTCCCGATCCCGGCGATCCGCTCGGTATGCGGTCGGCCGCCACCAACCCGATCGTGCGGTTTCTCATCGACGCCGTCCGGTTCTATTTCGAATTCCATCGGCAGTACGGACAGGGCTATCTGGCCCATATGCACGATCCGTTCGCCGCGGCCGTGGCGCTGGATCCGGCAGTGGCGGTGCTGCGACCGGCGACCGTCGATGTCGAGCTCGCGGGCACCATCACTCGAGCGACGACCGTGGCCGATTGGGCCGGCATGTGGGGGCGTGAGCCCAATGCCGATATCGCCGTCCGGACGGATCCGGCGGCGTTCTTCGACCAGATGATCGCGCGTATCGGCGAGTTCGCGGCCACGGTGTATCCGCCCGCGGTTCAGGAGGTTCGGTGAGTGTCGACGACGATGACCTGGCGGCGGTCGCGGATTTCCGGGAACGGCTCGGGCTGGCCGGAATCATCGATGTGCATACGCATTTCATGCCGGATCGCGTGCTGCGCAAGGTGTGGGAGTATTTCGACTCCGCGGGACCGCTGATCGGCCGGCCGTGGCCGATCACCTATCGCGACGACGAGGCCGAACGGATCGCCACGTTGCGCGCGTTCGGGGTGCGCGCGTTCACCTCACTGATATACCCGCACAAACCCGATATGGCCGCGTGGCTCAACGAGTGGGCCGCCGACTTCGCCTCGCACACACCCGACTGCCTGCACACCGCCACCTTCTATCCCGAGCGGGGCGCCGAGAACTATGTGCGCACGGCCGTCGAGTCGGGCGCGCGAATCTTCAAGTCCCACATCCAGGTCGGCGATTACGATCCCGGCGATCCACTACTCACCGAGGTCTGGGGCCTGCTACAGGATGCCGGAATTCCCGTACTGATTCATTGCGGTTCCGGCCCGGCGCGGGGAAAGTTCACCGGACCCGGGCCCATCGCCGGACTGCTGCGCCGTTTTCCGCGGCTGCGGTTGATTGTCGCGCACATGGGCGTGCCCGAATATTCGGAATTCCTCGATATCGCCCAGCACCACGAGGCCGTCCATCTCGACACGACCATGTCGTTCACCGATTTCGTCGAGGAACGAGATCCCTTCCCGCGCGACGAATACCCCCGGCTGGCCGATCTCGGTGACCGAATCCTGTTCGGCAGCGACTTCCCGAACATCCCGTACTCCTATGCCCACGCACTGGAGGCACTCGAACGACTCGATCTCGGCGAGGACTGGCTGCGCGCGGTCTGCCACGACAATGCCGCGCGGTTGTTCGCACTCGACCGAGTCCCCGAACCCGATCCGCGCGGACGAACCTCGCGCCGGTAGATCATCCGTGCGGCCCGTCGGCGCGGCTCCGGATGCCGGCGAGCACGGTGTCGAGCATCCGGTCGAAATCCTCCGAGGCGCCGAAGCCCGCCATCCGGGATGCCAGGCCGGCCAACGTCGGATGCAGCGCCGAGTCGATCTCGGGCACGTTCGGTGCGCCGCCTCCGAGAACCGCCAGCAGATAGCCGTTGAGAAATCCGAACAGGACGGTCGGGGTGTCCGAGACCACCTCGTCGGGTAGCCCGGCCTCGCGCATCGCGGTGACGAGCCGCTCGAGCGCGGACAGGGCCGCCGGCGAGGTCTGCGGCCGGGTGGCCAGCAGCGGAACCACATGCGGATGGCGACAGCCCGCCGCACGGTAGCCGTGCGCCGTGCGGCGCGCGATGTCTTCCCAGCACTCGCCCACCACCCCCGGCTCGGCCGGTATCTCCGCGAGCACGGCCTCCGATACCGCATCCAGCAGAGCCGCTTTGCCTTTGATGTGGTTGTAGATCGACATGGGGTCCACGCCGAGGTCATCGGCGAGCCGCCGCACCCCGAATCGCTCGAGACCGTCGCGATCGACCAGCGCCACGGCGGCGGCCGCGATCCGCTCCCGGCTCAGCCCCGCCGATGTCCCCTGTGCCCGCCTGACCACCCGTGCTCCCTTCCCTTGCGAAACCTACACCGTAGGCTATACCGTCCATTCGAAACCTACGTCGTAGGTATAAAGCGGAACGACAGGAAGCACGGATGTACGAGACCACCGCACAGCGGCCGCCGGAGCCGGATTGGACGACCGTCACCGACGAGGAACTGATCACCTATCGCGAGGCGGAGAACCGTTTTCGCGCCTCGCCGGGCGCGCGGGCGATCATCGGATTTCCCGATCCGGGCGCCACCATCGAATGGGAGCACATCGCACTGCCGGGCCGCGACCTCCCGGTCCGGGTGTATCGCCCCTCGACCGGGTCCACGGATCTGCCCGTGGTACTGCATGTGCACGGCGGCGGGTTCGTCGGCACGGCGGCGCAGTGCGACTGGGCCAACAGCTATCTCGCCGCGCACCTGCCCGCAGTGGTCGTGTCGGTCGAACACCGTCTGCTGGACTCTCGAACGCCGCTGCCGGCCGCCGTGGCAGACGGGTGGGATGCACTCGGCCACATACTGGGCAATACCACCGGATGGGGCCTGGACCCCACCCGAATCGCCCTCCTCGGCGAAAGTTGCGGTGCGCTGATCAGCGCACTCATCGCCATCCGGGCACGGGAGGCGGGACTGCGCCTGCGGGCACAGGTGCTGGTGAACCCCGCTGTCGATGTCACCGGGACGATGCTCGACTACCCGTCGATCACCGCGCAGGCGCAGACCTCGGGGCTCGTACACACCCGGTTCGATACCGAATTTCCGCTGTTCCGGCGCTTGGCCGCACCACCGGGCACCGATCCGCGCGCGGTATCTCCGCTGTATGCCGATGTTCTCGCAGACTTGGCCCCCGCGTTGGTACTGGTGCCCACCGAGGTCCGGTCGCCGATCATGGCAGGCGCTATGTCGAGCGGCTCGGTGCCGCGGGCACGCCGGTCCGGATGATCGAGTATCCCGGCGCCCCGCACGCATTCCTCACACTGTCGGGTGTGGTCGCACAGGCGCACGCCGCGCGGGACGACATCGCCGCGTTCCTGCGAATCTCGCTGTCGTGAACCGCCGGGCATTTCTGCGCGGACTGACCGCGGCCTCCACACTCCCGTTCGCCACCGGTTGCACCGAGGGCGAGGCGGATTCGGTCGTCGCGACCGGTTCCGGACAGGTGCGTGGCAGCGTGCGCGCGGGGGTCCACACCTTCCGTGGTGTGCCGTATGCCGCGCCGCCACAGGGGACGGGCCGGTATCTTCCGCCGCGCCCGGTCGAGCCGTGGACCGGTGTGCGCGACGCCATCGCACCGGGTCCCACGCCGCCGCAACCGCCGACCCCGCCGCCGCTCGACTTCTTCGCACCGCCGATCGCGGGCACGGACTATCTCAACCTCGACATCTGGACGCCCGGCCCCGGTGCGGCGCGGCTGCCGGTGCTGGTGTGGATCTTCGGCGGCGGCTTCGACACCGGGACTACGGGCCTCTACGACGGGACCGCCTTCGCGCGCGACGGCGTGGTGTTCGTCGCGATGAACTACCGGCTCGGCGCCGAAGGATTCCTGTTTCTCGACGACGGGGTGGCGAATGTCGCTCTGCTGGATCAGATCTCGGCACTGGAATGGGTGCGCGACAATATCGCCGCCTTCGGTGGCGACCCCGGCAACGTGACGGTCGCCGGGCAATCCGCCGGAGCGATGGCCATCGGCACCCTGCTCACGATGCCGCGCGCCGAAGGATTGTTCCAGCGGGCGATCATGGAGAGCGGAGCGGGCAACCTTTGTTACTCCACCGGCACTGCCCGCGAGATCGGGCAGCGCCTCGTCGACAAGCTGGGTGTGGCCGCCACCCGGGACGCGGTCGCGACCGTCGGCGTCGAACGAGTGCTGGCCGCGCAGACCGCGGTGATGAAGGATCTGGCACGGCAACCGGATCCGCAGCGATGGGGCGGTGAACCGGGGTGCCGGATCAACATGTGGCGGCCCACGGTCGACGGCACCGTTCTGCCTGCGATTCCCCTCGACGCCGTCGCAGCCGGTGCCGGTGCACGGGTGGAGGTGTTGCTCGGGCACAACAGCGAGGAGGGACGGCTGTCGCTGGTGCCCTTCCGCAGCCTCGACTCGGTCTCCGAGACGGAACTGGCTACCGCGATGGCGCTGTACCGGCTACCCGTCGACCGGGCACTGGCCGCCTACCGCACCGCGTATCCGGGGGCGAGCCCCGGCGCGCTGCTGGCGATCCTGCAGGCCGATTGGTTCTACACCGTCCCGGGCCTCCGGTTGGCCGATGCCCGGGCCCAGGCACCGGCAGCCACCTACATGTACGAATTCACCTGGCGCTCGCCCCAGTTCGATGGCCAGCTCGGATCATGCCATTTCCTGGAGGTACCGTTCGCCTTCGACCAACTCGGTGATCCGCGCATGCACTGGATCACCGGACCGACCCCACCGCAGCAACTGGCCGATCTGGTGCACGGCGCCTGGGTGCAGTTCGCGGCCACCGGCCGGGTGAACTGGCCGCGATACACCCCGGCCCGCAGGACCACCAAACGATGGGACCTGCCGCCCGCGGTCGTGGACGACCCGTACCCGGTCCGGACGCTGTGGGACGGTATAGCCCTCACCTGATCGCCGGCCGAGCCGGCTGTGGCCGCTACCCCTCGTCGAAGGCGCGCAGCAATTCCTCGGCGGCGAGCGCGGGGGTCAGCGAACCGTCACGGATCTGCTTTTCGACCTGGGCGCGAATGGATCTCACGCCCGGATTGTCGGCCAGCCGCCGCAGCAGGTTGTCGTGCACCATGGTCCAGGTCCAGTCGACCTGCTGACGCCGGCGCTTCTCCGCGAACTCCCCCGCTTCGGTCAGCACCCGGCGGTGTTCGAGCACGGTGTCCCAGAAGGTGTCCAGACCACTCCCGTTGAGCCCGCTCATGGTGAGTACCGGTGAGCGCCACAGCGATTCGCGCGGATGGATCAGCCGCATCGCACCCTGCAGCTCTCGCGCGGCGGCCCGCGCCTCGATTTCGTGGCGGCCGTCGGCCTTGTTGACGGCCACCAGATCCGCCAGCTCCAGCACACCTTTCTTGATGCCCTGCAACTGATCTCCGGTGCGAGCCAGGGTGAGGAAGCAGAAGACGTCGACCATGTTCGCGACGGTCACCTCGGACTGGCCGACACCGACGGTCTCCACCAGGATCACGTCGTAGCCCGCCGCCTCCAGCAGCACGATGGTCTCCCGGGTCGCCTTGGCGACACCGCCGAGGGTGCCGGCCGTCGGCGACGGACGGATATAGGCGTCGCGCTCGACCGACAACCGCGCCATGCGGGTCTTGTCCCCCAGGATCGAGCCGCCGGTGCGGGTCGAGGACGGATCCACCGCCAGCACCGCCACCCGGTGGCCCTGACCGATCAGATACATCCCGAGCGCGTCGATGAAGGTCGACTTACCCACCCCGGGCACGCCGGTGATGCCGACCCGGTTGGACGCGACCGCAGCGCCGGCGTCGGACAACTCCAGCAGCAAACGTTGCGCGGCCTCGCGATGGTCGGCCCGGGTGGATTCGACGAGGGTGATCGCCCGCGCGAGTGCGGCACGCTGGTTCCCGCGGATCGAGGTGGCCAGCGCCGCGATATCGATCTCACGCCTGCCGGACGGCCCGCCCCCGCGTTCCGGGCCCGCCATCCGCAGTGGTGGTGGCATTCCGCGCTCGGTCGACAATGCCTGGGTGCCGGGCAACTCGGCCCCGGCGGACGCGGCGCCCGCCGGGGTCAGGTCGGCGTCGCTCACTGTGCCTCGGCTTGTCCGCCGATCTCGTGCCCGAGTTCGGCCGCCAACTTCTGCAGCAGGCCGATCGCGGCATCGGCGATCACGGTGCCGGGCGGGAAGATGGCCGCGGCGCCCGCGGCGTACAACTCGTCGAAGTCACCGGGCGGGATCACACCGCCGACGATGACCATGATGTCGGGGCGCCCGACATCGGCCAGCGCCTGCCGCAGGGCCGGCACCAGCGTGAGGTGCCCGGCCGCCAGCGACGACACACCGACGATGTGCACGTCGTTGTCGGCCGCCTGCTGCGCCACCTCTTCCGGGGTCTGGAACAGCGGGCCCACATCGACGTCCATACCCAGATCGGCGAAGGCGGTAGCGATGACCTTCTGCCCGCGATCGTGACCGTCCTGGCCCATCTTCGCGACCAGGATGCGGGGACGACGCCCCTCGGCCTCGGCGAACTCCTCCACCAGCTCGATCGCCTTGCTGATGTTGGTCACCTTGCCGGCCTCCTCCCGGTAGACGCCCGACAGTGTACGGATCTCGGCCTGATGGCGGCCGTACACCTTCTCCAGCGCGTCGGAGATCTCACCGACGGTGGCCTTGGCGCGGGCGGCGTCGATGGCCAGGGCGAGCAGGTTGTTGCCCATGCCGCCCTCGGAAGAGGCCGCGGCACGGGTCAATTCGCCCAGTGCCCGCTCGACCTCGGCGCTGTCGCGTTCGGCACGCAGCCGTTGCAGCTTCTCGTTCTGCTCGGCCCGCACCCGCGAGTTCTCGACCTTGAGGACCTCGATCTCCTGGTCCTCTTGCACCTGGTACTTGTTGACGCCGATCACCGGCTGCGCGCCGGTGTCGATGCGCGCCTGGGTGCGTGCGGCGGCCTCTTCGATGCGCAGCTTCGGGATGCCCTCCGAAATCGCCTGCGCCATACCGCCGTGGGCCTCGACCTCGGCGATGTGGGCCCGCGCGCGCTCGGCCAGCTGATGGGTCAGCCACTCGACGTAGTACGAGCCGCCCCACGGGTCGATCGGGCGGGTCGTACCCGATTCCTGCTGTAGCAGCAGCTGGGTGTTGCGGGCGATGCGCGCGGAGAAGTCGGTGGGCAGCGCCAGCGCCTCGTCGAGGGCGTTGGTGTGCAACGACTGGGTGTGGCCCTGCGTCGCGGCCATCGCCTCGACACAGGTGCGCGCGACATTGTTGAACACGTCCTGCGCGGTCAGCGACCAGCCCGAGGTCTGCGAGTGCGTACGCAGCGACAGCGATTTCTGGTTCTTGGGCTCGAATTTCGAGACCAGTTCATTCCACAACAACCGCCCGGCGCGCAGTTTGGCGACCTCCATGAAGAAGTTCATGCCGATCGCCCAGAAGAACGACAGCCGCGGCGCGAACTTGTCGATCTCCATTCCCGCGTCCAGACCGGCGCGGAGGTACTCCACACCGTCGGCGAGGGTGTAGGCCAGCTCCAGATCGGCGGTCGCACCCGCCTCCTGGATGTGATAACCCGAGATCGAGATCGAGTTGAACTTCGGCATCTTCGCGCTGGTGTAGGCGAAGATGTCGGAGATGATCCGCATCGACGGCTTCGGCGGATAGATGTAGGTGTTGCGGACCATGAACTCTTTCAGAATGTCGTTCTGAATGGTTCCGGCCAGCTGTTCGGGCTTGACGCCCTGTTCCTCGGCGGCCACGACGTACAGTGCCAGGATCGGCAGCACCGCACCGTTCATGGTCATCGACACCGAAACCTGGTCCAGCGGAATCTGATCGAACAGTTCCCGCATGTCGAGGATGGAGTCGATGGCGACACCGGCCATACCGACGTCACCGGTGACGCGCGGGTGATCGGAGTCGTAGCCGCGGTGGGTGGCCAGGTCGAAGGCGACCGACAGGCCCTTCTGACCGGACTGCAGGTTGCGGCGGTAGAAGGCGTTGGAATCGGCCGCGGTCGAGAAGCCCGCGTACTGGCGGATGGTCCACGGCTGATTCACATACATCGTCGGGTACGGTCCGCGCAGGAACGGGGCCACACCGGGCACGCTGTCGAGTGGATAGCCCTGCTCGGCAACGGCATCGCGGTCGGCCCTGGTGTAGACCGGAGCGACGTCGATGCCCTCGGGCGTGGGCCACACCAGCTGTTCGGGCGCGTAGTTGTTGGCCGACGCGGATTCGGCGACGAATGCCGTCACCTCGTCGGCGTCCACCTGCGCGGCCGCTGGATCGCCCAGCGGTATCTCGGCGAAGCTGCCGATCACGTCGTTCACATCGCGAGTAGTCATTACGCTCCCAGCTTCTCGAGCAGGCCGGACAGGGTCGCCACCGCGTCCATACGGGCCGTGAGGAATCCATCGGGCCGCTGGGTGCCGGTGACCTCGGCCACCGCCTTCTCCGGCCCCGCCAGCAACACCGTGGTCACTCCGGAGTCACGCAGCCGCTCCACCGCGGCCGCGGCCTCGGTGGCGTAGCGCGAATCGGCTCCACAGAGCACCGCCAGGGTCGCGGCGGATTCGGTTGCGGCCGCACCGATTCCGGAGATCTCCAGGGCGCCGGGATTGACGGTCTCGATACCGCCGGAGGCGAGTACGTTCGCCGTGAAGGTGACCCGCACGTTGTGCTCGGCCACCGGTCCCAGCGGCACCAGCAGTGCACGCGGGCGGCTGCCGTGAGCTGCCAGATATGCGTCCGAACGGTCCCGCAGCTGTTCGAAGGCCGCACCGTAGCGAGCCACCGGCACCGTCGACCGCGCCGCCTCCGACAGCGGCTCCTCGGCGAGGTTCGGGAATTCGTTCACACCCGTGACCGCGGTGCGGCGATGCGCGATATCGGATTCCCGGCGCGCCTTCGTCTCGGCGATACGCTCGCCCAGCAGTCCGGATTCCAGAGCGGCACGGTATCCGCCGGCGCGCTCGATGTCCTGCATGAACCCCCACGCCGCGGCCGCCACCTCCGCGGTCAGGCTCTCCACGTGCCAGGAGCCCGCACCCGGGTCCTGCACATGCCCCAGATGCGATTCCTCGAGCAGCAGCAACTGGGTGTTGCGTGCCATGCGCTCGGAGAAGGGCTGCGACACACCGAGTTCCCCGGCGGGCAGGGCCGCGTCGAAGGGCAGCACGGTGACCAGATCGGCGCCACCGACGCCTGCGCCGAACGCCGCCAGGGTGGTACGCAGCATGTTCACCCACGGATCGCGGCGACTCAGCATCGCCTCGGAGGTGACCGCGTGTTGCGGCGCGTTCCCGAATTCGGGCGCGCCGACCCGCTCGGCCACTCGCGCCCACAGCCGCCGTGCGGCACGGAATTTCGCGATGGTCTCGAACTGATCGTCGGTCGCGGCGAAGCGGAAACTCACCTGGTCCAGCGCATCGGAGGTGTCGAGTCCGGCATCGGTGAGCAGCCGCAGGTACTCCAGGCCCGCCGCGACGGCGGCGCCGATCTCCTGTGCGTCGGAGGCACCGGCATCATGGAACACGGTGCCGGAGACGGTGATCGCCCGCACCGACTCGGTCCGACCGGCCGCGGTGCGGGCCAGCGCGATGGCATCGTCGGCGCCGATATCCGGCAGTGCGGCGAAGTCGCTGGTCAGTGGAGACGCACCCAGGAACACGCGGATATCGGAGCGGTCGGCCACCTGGTAGCCGTCCAGCACCGACAGCACCCGCTCGGCGGCCGCCGTGGTGTCGGGCCCGGCCTGCACCGTCAGCGGCGCCAGCTCGAACAGCAGTCCGCGCAGCGCGGCCGGCACGGCATCGACGGCCACGCCGTCCGCACCCACCCGCAGCCACACGGCGCTCACGCCGTTGTCCAACCCGGCCAGGATCTCCTGGTTCACCGCCGCGGGATCCGCACCGCCGAAACGAGCGCTGACATACCAGCCCCGATGCACGTCCCGGGTGGCGTCGTTCCCCCGGACGAACGGGAACCGGCCCGGCAGCGGCTGCTCGGGCAGCTCATCACGCCGGGTGTACAGCGGGGCGATGGTCACGCCGTCGTAGTTGGTGACCTCGAGCAGGCGCTCGGGCTCGTCTCCGAGTTCGGACGCATCCACCTTGCGGGATTTGGCCAGTACTCCGGCCACACCCTTACGCCATGCGGCGTATCCAGGCACGGTGTCCGCACCTGGATCTGAACCGATCGGCATCGCTGCTGTACCTCTTCCACTCGACTGGCGATAATCCACCTGTACCGGAATCCGCTGTCCAACCCAACTCTTCGCAGGGTCTTCGCAACCGGCTGTGTGCCCGCTTCACAGCGCACCCGATAGGCGATATCGGCAGGTCAACACGCATTTTGGTTAACGATCATTCCTCAACCTTCATTTGATGCTAGCCCGGCATTCGCAGGCTCTTCGCACAGCCTCGCCCTACCTACCGGTAACCTGTCGCGGTGGCGAGGACGAGAGAAGTGGTGGTGCGGCTGCTTCGCAATCGACGAGTCGTGATGCTGCTGGTGCTCGCCGCCGCGCTCGCCGCGGTCGCGGTACTCGCTCCGCATCCGGCCCCGCAACAGATTCGCGACTGGGCCGATTCGGTCGGCCCGATCTTCCCGCTGGTCTTCTTCCTGGTCCACGCCATCGTCACCGTCGCGCCGTTCCCGCGCACCGTATTCACGCTCAGCGCCGGACTGCTGTTCGGTCCGATTCTCGGAGTCACCCTCGCCGTGGCCGCGACGACGGTGAGCGCCATCGTGGCACTGCTGCTGGTCCGCGCCCTGGACCGGGACCAGGTCGCGGCCCGGCTGAACCATCCCGCGGTCCGCGCGGTGGACCGGCGACTGGCCCGGCGCGGCTGGCTCGCCGTGGGATCGCTGCGATTGATCGCCCCCGTGCCGTTCTCGGTGATCAACTACTGTGCCGGACTGTCCTCGGTACGCATGGTGCCGTATCTGCTCGCGACACTCATCGGCATCATTCCCGGCACGGTGGGCGTGGTCGTCCTCGGCGACGCCCTCACCGGGCGGACCGATCCCGGGCTGCTCGTACTGTCCGGGGTCTGCATCACCATCGGCGTGATCGGCCTGATCGTCGACGCGCGGTGGGGCGCAGACCAGTTCACCGAGACGGCGACCGCGACAGAACCGGAACCCGCGGCACGCTGACCGCGGCGACAGCGCAACCGCCGCTACAGCCCGGCCGAGCCGTCTTCGCTCGGCAAGCCCTCGGCCGCGCGGAACATATCCGCGATCCGAACGAGATAGTCCAGATTCTCCGCGGTCAACACGGCGGCGATACTGGTCAATTCCCGCAGCGATTCGTCACGTAACCGCCCGACGATCGTCCCGTCACCGGCTCCGGTCGGCAGCAGTCCGTGCACGAGAAATTCCCCGTCCATTCCGAACACTTCACTCAGCCCGCGCACCAGGTCCCAGGACGGATTCCCGCGTTTGCCGCTGCGCAGTTGCGAGAGATAGGGCTTGGAGACCCGATGCCCGGCCGCGGTCAGCCGGTCCGCCACAACGGAATTCGACAGGCGTTCGCCGTTCGCGCACTCCCATCGGTCGAACAGGACATTGAGCCGGACCGCAAACTCCTCACCGGAGGAATACCGCACGCCGCATCACTCCTTCTCTCCGCAGTCGACGCCGGCCGCACCGAACCGGCTCCCCACCGATACACCGTGCACCGCAGCACATTTCGCCCCACGGCGACTTCGGGCCGCCAGGCCCGCGCACCGGCCCCGCGGCGCGCAACGGAGTCTATCGGGTCCGGACAGCTCACCCGGACAGAACACACCGATGGGTCCGCTCACTTGCGGAGGCGAATCCGCTCTCCCTGCGCACAACCATTGCCGCAGGTGCACGGGCGGACCAGAGTGCGACATAACGAAATTCGTTTCGAAGAACTGAAAGAACCAGCCATGTTGTCGTTCGGACGACCCCGGATCACGCACATCCTCGCCGCCGTCTCGGCCCTGCCCGTGCTCGTCGCACTCGCCTCCGGATGCTCGAATTCGGGCCCCGGCACGACCGCCGACGGCAAAACCATCCTCCGCTATCAGGGCCAGACCGGCACGGTCAGCCCCGTCGAACTCGCCGCTGACCTCGGCTACTTCGCCGCCATCGAGTTGAAGTGGGTGGGCGATACCACCAGCGGCCCGGCCAACATCCAGGCCGCCACCACAAAACAGATCGAATTCGGCAGCGCTTTCAACGGTGCGGTCGTCAAGCTGGTCGCGGGCGGTGCGCCGGTGACTTCGGTGCTGAGTTCCTACGGCGCCGACGACCTCAGCTTCACCGGCTATTACGTCCGTGACGATTCCGGCATCACGACCGCCCGGGATCTGATCGGCAAGAAGGTCGGCGTCAACACCCTCGGCGCGCATCATGAATTCGTCACCCGCCAGTGGTTGCACGATCAGGGCCTCACCGATGGCGAGATCGAGCAGGTCCAACTGGTGGTGCTGCCGCCCGTCAATACCGAACAGGCCCTGCGGGAGAAACAGATCGATATCGCGGCACTGAGCGGACCATTGCAGGACATCGCGCTCGCCCACGGCGGCATTCATCCGCTCTACACCGACAAGGGATTGTTCGGCCAGTTCGACTACGGCACCTACGTTTTCCGCAAGGACTACATCCAAGGCCACAAGGATGCGGTAGCCGACTTCGTCCAGGGCACCGCCCGCGCCACCCGCTGGTTGCAGACCACCCCGCACGACCGGGTGGTGGCACGGCTGGCCGACATCATCGGCAAGCGCGGCCGCAACGAGAACACGACGCTGCTCAACTCCTACAAATCCGCCGGCATCCCGGTGCCCGGCGCGGTGATCGAGGACCGCGAAGTGCAGATCTGGATCGACTGGCTGGTCCGCAACGGTGAACTGCCCGCCGGGAAGCTGGCCGCCGAGGACATCTACACCAACGAGTTCAATCCCTACGCCAACGGGCAATACCCGCCAGGCAGCGGGCCGACCGGAGAGGCGGTAGCCGCCAAATGAGTGACACGGCAGTCAAACTCGCGCTCGACGGAGTGCGCAAGGAATTCGCCGGCCGGGGTGCCGCGATTGCGTTCACCGCTCTCGAAGACATCACCGTCGACGTACGGGACGGGGAATTCCTGGTCCTGGTCGGCCCCAGCGGTTCGGGTAAATCCACGCTGCTCGATCTACTGGGCGGGCTCACCCGCCCCAGCCGCGGGCAGATCCTGCTCGACGGCCGACCGGTCACCGGCCCGGGACTGGACCGCGGCATCGTCTTCCAGCAGTACGCACTGCTGCCCTGGCGCTGCGCGCGTGGCAACATCGAATTCGGACTGGAGGCCAAGCGAATTCGCCGGCGCAGGCGCCGCGACATCGCCGAGCAGTATCTGGATCTCGTCGGCCTCACCGGATTCGGCGACCGCTACCCGCACGAATTGTCCGGTGGCATGAAACAGCGTGTCGCGATCGCGCGCAGCCTCGCCTTCGATCCCGAAGTGCTGCTCATGGACGAGCCGTTCGCCGCGCTCGACGCACAGACCCGCGAATCGCTGCAGGACGAATTGCTGCGTATCTGGCGCACCACCGGCAAGACCATTCTGTTCATCACCCACGACATCGACGAAGCGGTCCATCTGGGCCAGCGGGTAGCCGTACTCACGTCGAGGCCGGGGCGCATCAAAGCGGTCGTCGACATCGATCTCGACCGCGACGCCGATCCGAACGCCGACATCCGCTCGAGCGAGCGCTTCAGCGAGATCCGGCACCACATCTGGTCACTGCTGCACGACGAGGTGACCCGCGCCCAGGGCCTGGAGCAAGCCGATCTCGCAGCCACCGACAGGAGGTAAGACCATGGCCACCGCATTGCCCACCACCGCCGAACGCGCACCGGTATCCGAGAAGTCGACCGTTGCGGCCACGGTCCGGCGCACCGACGCCGCCGGCCGGGGCTTGATCGTCCTGACCGGTCGCTGGGCGTGGCGACTGCTCAAGCCGGCTGTGGTCATCGCCCTGTTCCTGGCCTTCTGGGAGTTCGCTCCCCGGCTGGGACTGGTCGACCAGATCTTCCTGCCGCCGTTCTCCACCGTGGTGCAACGAGCCGCTGAGCTCATCCGCAACGGCCAGCTCTGGGACAACACCTCCGCGAGTCTGGGCCGGTCCCTGTTCGGCTTCGCGATCGCGGTGGTCCTCGCCGTACCAGCCGGAGTCGCGATCGCCTGGTACAAGCCGATCGCCGACTTCCTCAATCCGCTGCTGGAGCTGTTCCGCAATACCGCCGCGCTGGCGCTGTTGCCGGTCTTCATCCTCATCCTGGGAATCGGTGAGACCTCCAAGGTCGCGATCGTGGTCTACGCCGGATTCTTCCCGATCCTGCTCAATACCATCAGCGGTGTCCGGTCGGTGGACCCTCTGCTCATCAAATCGGCGGTGTCACTGGGCTTCTCACCCCTGCGCCTGTTCCAGAAGGTGATTCTGCCGGCCGCGGTCCCCACCATCTTCACCGGGATCCGGATGGCGGCCTCCGCCTCCATCCTGGTCCTCATCGCCACCGAGATGGCCGGTGCACGAGCCGGTCTCGGTTACCTCATCACCGCGGCCCAGCAGAATTTCCAGATTCCCGACATGTATGTCGGCATCCTCGCCATCGCTGTCGTGGGTCTGGGGTACAACGCCGTTCTCGTGGCCATCGAGCGCCGTCTCACGCGCTGGCGCCCCGAGTCGGATCGCTGAAGCACTTCCCCGGAAAGGACGTCGACGACCGATGTCGCCCTCACCGAAAACCTTTCATCTCAACGCCTTCCTGATGGGCGTCGGCCACCACGAGGCGGCCTGGCGCCATCCCCGCACCGACGAGCGAGGGGTCCTGGATGTCGAGCACTTCCAGGAGCTGGGCCGGATCGCGGAGCGCGGCAAACTGGATTCGGTCTTCTTCGCCGATGGATTGGCGGTGGGCCCGCGAATTCAGCGCAACACACTCGCGGTATTCGAACCCGTCACCCTACTGTCGGCCATCGCCGCCACGACCCAGCACATCGGCCTGATTGCCACCGCGTCGACCACATATAACGAGCCTTTCAATCTGGCACGGAAATTCGCCTCACTCGATCACATCAGCGGCGGGCGCGCCGGGTGGAACATAGTCACCTCGGGCACCGTCGACGAGGCCTTCAATTTCGGCTACGACGCGATACCCGAACATGCTCGCAGATATGAGCGCGCCACCGAATTCGTCGATGTCGCACTGCAATTGTGGGACAGCTGGGAGTCCTCGGCGATCGTGCTCGACCCGGAGGCCGGGGTCTTCGCCGATCCGGACCGGGTGCACACCATCGACTACGCCGGCGACCGTTTCCGGGTCCGGGGGCCATTGAACTCGCCGCGCGGCCCGCAGGGGCGGCCACTGCTCGTGCAGGCCGGATCTTCGGAGAGCGGAAGGGAATTCGCGGCCCGTTACGCGGAGGCGGTGTTCACCGCCCAGCGCAGCCTCGCCGAGGGACAACGTTTCTACCGTGACCTGAAATCGCGGATGCCGAAGTACGGCCGCGGCCCCGACGAATTGAAGGTACTGCCCGGTCTGGTGCCCTACATCGCCGAGACCACCGCCGAGGCGCTGGCACTGGAACAGGAGTTCACCGACCTCATCTCACCCGATTACGCACTGCGCCAATTGTCCACCCAGCTCGGCATCGATCTGACCGGCCATCCCCTCGACGCACCGCTACCCCCGCTCCCGGACGAAACCGACATCGAGGGCGGCAAGTCCCGGTTCACACTGATCAAGGAGCTGGCGGCCGGCGAGCAGCTCACCGTGCGCGAGCTGATCGGCAAGCTCGGCGGCGGTCGCGGTCACCGCAGCTTCGCCGGCACCCCGGAGCAGATCGCCGACGAGCTGCAGAGCTGGTTCGAGGCGGGCGCGGCCGACGGCTTCAACATCATGCCGCCGTATCTGCCCGGCGGGCTGACCGACTTCGTCGACCACGTGGTGCCGATCCTGCAGGAACGCGGCATCTTCCGTACCGAATACACCACCGACACCCTGCGCGGGCACTACGGGTTGTCGCCGGTGGAGAGCCGATTCGCCACCGAGCGCCCGGTCAGCGCCTGATCCGATACGCAGACAGGGCCCACCCGAATGTTGCGGGTGGGCCCTGTCGAAGAGCTGATGCGGCACGTGCCGCACGGAAAACCCTTACAGGTTCGCGCCGCAGACCGGCCAGGCGCCGGGGCCCTGGCTGTCGAGCACGTTCTCCGCGACGCGGATCTGCTCGGCACGGCTGGCGTTGGACGGGCTGCCGCTGCCGCCGTTGGCCTCCCAGGTGCTCTGGGTGAACTGCAGGCCACCGTAGAATCCGTTGCCGGTGTCGGCGCCCCAGTTGCCGCTGGCCTCGCACTGCGCCACGGCGTCCCAGTCGTGGCCGCCGTCCGCAGACGCGGTAGCGGTCAGGCCGAAGGGGACGGCGACGATGGCGCCGGCGACGGCGGCGAAGCCGAGAGCGCGAGTGCTGAACTTCCGGTTACGAGACATATGAGCATTCCTGCCTGCGCCCATCCGGCCCGACGGTGACGATCGCGGGTCCCTGTCCCCAGGTGTGTCGGGGTCGATCTCGAACCGCGGGACAGGGTTGCCGGTGTTCAGCGATTCGAGCGTCAGCCCGGAAATCCGAGCTGCCAAAGACGGTAACGAACGAATCTCGCTTGATCACGTTGTGGTAACAACCAACTACTTTCCAGCAACTCCGTCGAGTATTCGCATTTACCCAGCGCATCGGCGGATAAACACGCCTTACATATCTGTAGTTATTCAAACGTTATGTGTCGGAGATCACTGAGATATAGTGACGTCAGTCGCACGATTTCACCGAAAACTGGTCCATCGGCACCCAGAAAATGCCCCGCAAATTGGGATATGGCGCGATATCAGTGCTCGGAGACCGTCATCGGCCAGCGCATCCGGACCCCGGCCAGCTCACGATCCGTCCGGCCCAGATGACTCTCGATTTTCGCCCGGTACATGCCCGTGATCAGGGACTTCTCCGCCGCACGGTCGGGGCGCCGATTCTCCGCGTAGGACAGCCAGGCCCATGCCTGGACCAGGACCTCTTCCTGATCCGGCAACTCACCGAGCAACAGTCCGCCATAGCCGGGCACCACGACCGCCGCACTGCCCAGATGCTGCAGGCACCGGCAGATGCCCAGCTCGTGACCGAGATCCCGGTATCGGGTCAGAGCGAGCAGCCACCACCGCAGCGCACGCCGCGGCTCGCCACGCATCCACCACAGCACACCGAGAATCTCGAAGGTGTGCGCGCGGCCGGACGGGTTGCGACCGCCACGGGTCAGCGATTCGGCCAGCTCCAGCCGGTCACGGGCGGCATCGAGACGACCCTGATACAGATGGGCGATGGCCAGGTCCACCAGCGCGGCCACCTCGCCGGTGACATCGCGGCGCGGCAACAACCACCACGCCCGCTCGAACCCGTCCACGGCCGCCGCCAGCGGGTTCGCATCGGCCCGCACCCGGGATCGGCGACGCCACGACCAGCGCCTGCGTCGACCTGTCTCGCCGGCGACCGGGTCCGTGCCGGGGACCACCTCGGCCTCACCGGTCATCGCAGCGTCGTTCCCACCGGCAGCACGTTCGACGGCATCTGTGCCCGCATCGGAGTCACCGTCCGATACAGCCACATTTTTCACAAGAGCACCATGTGCCACAGGGGCATCAATATCCCCAGAGATATCGATCGTCACGGAGACATCACTCTTGACCGCGGCATCACCGGCCTTGTCGACCGCATCCGGGGTTGTCCGGAGCACGTCGTACTGCCTCGCCGACCCGAGGGGTGCCGGGACAACCACGCGTGCCGTGTTCTCGGCGGACCCCGCCGCGGCGGGGTCCGCGATGTGGGTGTCGGGATGCCGGTACCGGTCGAGGCGGCGCAGTGCGATCTCGTGTGCGCGTCGCGCACGCAGCCCGGTCGTTGCGCGTCGGCGGCGCCACCGTGAGCGTCGGGCAGGCAGTTCGCCGAGATCACCGCAGCGCAGCGCCGCCAGATCCGCGATCTCGGGATGCGACGGCCCGGCGAGGACGCGCATCGCCTCGGCGGTCTGTGCGCAGCCGCGAACCCCGATGCGGGCGTACCAGATGTCGAGTGCGTCGGCGATCCTGGCCAGGGCGACGGTGTCGAGCTCGATGCCGTGGTCGAACGCGGCGCATTCCTGCAGCAGATCCGCCAGCCGCTCGGCCGAACCATCGAACCATCGATGCGCCCCGGCGCCGAGTCGTTCGGAATCCAGGGCCACCGACCACCGGTCCGCCAGATCCGCGTAGTGGCGGATCAGCGCGGGCAGCGCGGCCCGCCATTGCGGTGTCCGGCGGACATCGAGCGGCTGTGCGGGCGTGCGGGTGCCGCCGGTGTCCGCGGTGTGATCTTCGGTATCGGCATCGCGCGGCGGGCACGGTTTGTTCACCTGGAACCTGTCGTGGCCACTGTGGACCACGACATGGTCGCCGGTGAGCCGGGCCAGGACACCACTGGCGTCCCGATACGCCACCGGGTGCTCGCCCGGCAGCGCATCGGCACAGTCGAGCATGGCGGTGACCATGTCGTAGAGCGCGGCCGATTCGTACTCGCCGAATGGGAGGTCCCACAGGACACCGGCGATATCCGGGTCCCGCGGGTCGGCGTCGGGGCTCTGGCGAGCCATCTCGGCACCCGGCTCCGCGACGATCTCCGGAGTCGTGCCGAGCGCTGTCGGCGGTTCGACGAGATCGGCGGTCAGGTCCAGTTCCCGCCTGATGCGGAAACTCTCGCGCAGGTCCATGCACTTGCGCCAGAGCACATACAGCGCCGCGATCGACACCACCGCGACCGCGACCCAGCGCAGCACGCCGGCCAGTGAGTTCAAGAAGTGGCTCTGGCCGACCGATCCCTCGAGCAGTTTCGCCACCACTTCGAGCAGCAGTGACGACGACAGCACCCAGGCCGCGCCCAGAAAACCCTGCCACACCGATGATTTCGGCGTCGCTATCAGCGCCGACACCGACTCGTGCCGTTCTCCCTGCGGCGTGTCGCTCATCGCACGAACCCGCCGGTCAGGCCGGGGACCAGAAATCGGCGCCAAGTCGCCAGCAGAAGCAGGACGGGTGGCACGGTGGACAGCAGCGCCCCGGCCGCCAGGTGGGCGCTGTTCTCCTGGAACTGGCGCGCATCACCCCACAGCAGCAGCGACCACGGGCTCACATCGGCACCACTGACCAGCAAGCCGACGAAGAAGTCGTTCCACACCTGCACCAATTCGAGGACGGCGACCGCGCCCACCGCCGGCCACGCCGTCGACACCAAGCGGCCCAGTACCGCCCACGGCCGGGCCAAGCCGCGCAGGGTGTCGGCGACCGAACTGTCGGCCGGTGCCAGCAGGGCACCGCGCAGAATCAGGATGGCGATGGGCAATCCGATCGCGGCGTGCACCACGATCAACGAGGAAATCGATGTACCGGACAGTCCGAACAGATCGATCACATGCCGGATCGGCCCGACGTAGAGCTGTGCGGGCAACACGGTGAACACCACCAGCACCACCACCGCCAGCCGCGACAGCGGTGCGTCGGCCGGTAGCGCGGCCAGGCGATGCGTGACCGGGAACGCGGCGCCGAGCACCAGCACGGTGGCCCAGATCGCGACCCACCCGGTATTGGCCATGGCATGCAACAACTCCCGGTGCTGCCAGACCGAACCGGGACCGGTGAAGGCGGGCCCGTCGGCACCCGCCCAGCTGAAGATCCCCAGGGCCACCAGCGGGCCGATCGACAGCAGCGACACCACACCGACGCGCACCATGCCGCGCGCGTTGCGGCGTGCCCGGACCGGATCGGCGCCGGGCCGGCGTATCCATCCGACGCGGTGGCGGCGCACGGTGGTCTGCAGGATCCACGCCGCCGAGCCGATCAAAACCGCGAGCGGAAGCGAATATGCCGCCGCGACACCGGGATCGGCATCGGGGTCCGACACCAGCCGCCACCAGTGCACGGTCGCGGAATCCAGGGAGTACTGCAGGGCGCCGGGTACGGCGATCAGAACGAGATCGAAGATGCGGGCCGCGGCGACCGCGACGACCAGGCCCAGAATCAGGAATACCGGGCGCACCAGTTCGAGCAACCGCATCCGGGTCCGGATCGTGGTTCCGGCGTCCTCCAGATAGCCACGCCGCACCGGATCGGCCTCGATCGCGGCGATCGCGGCCCGGAACAAGCAGAACAGCGCACCGAGCCAGCACCACAGGAAGGCCACGATCAGCATGGACATCAACCAGATCCGCTGCCCGGTGACCCCGGGAACCGGCATCCGGTAGCCAGGGTTCTCGGTCAGCAGTCGCAGCGCCAGCCCGGCGACGAAGGCGGAGACACCGAACGGCAGGATCAGCGGTTGCCACGGCCACCAGCCGCGGCGGCCGTGCCAGGCGAGTTCCAGGGCCAAGGCGAGTACTCCCACCCCGCACAGCACCCACAGCAACGTGCGGAAGTAGGCGCCTCGCCCGCTGGGGCCCAATTCGACGCCGATGCCGTAGATGGTCACCGCGAGCGCGGCCACCAGAATCGGCCACCACAGCGACTGCCACCGCGGCCACCGGCGCCTGCGCGATTCGCCGACGCCGACCTTTCGCTGCCGCAGCGTCTTTCGCCACCACGAGGACCTGCTCGTCCCCGGGGCAGCCGAGGACACCGGTCCACCGGCCGGCGACCACGGAGCCGCTGTGTCGACGAGCGGGTCCGTGCCATCCGCGGCGGGGTCCGTGCGGTCGCGGGCCGATTCCGCGAGGGCCACGGGCTGTTCGGTCACCGCACCCGGCTTCGGTTTTCCGGCCCGCCACAGCACCGTCGACACCGCGATCAGCACCACCAGCAGCGTGCACCACGCGACCATGGCCCACTGCGCGCGTGCCGCCGTCCACACGGTGGTGGCCGCGGGCCCCACCAGCAGTACGAGAATCAGCGCCAGAGCCGGTAGTTGCGCCGGCCAGGTTGCCCACCGGCGCGGATGCCGCCCCGGAACGACCGGCCCCGCCAGGCGTGCCGGCGCCAGCTCCAGGGTCAGGCCGTGCGCGCTCAGATTGCCGGCCGTCATCGCGGCCTCCGTTCGAAATCTTGCAGTGTGCGCACCGCGTGATCGACGGCCGTGTCGGTGCGGTCCCCCCGGCCGTCACCGACGGTGATGAGCAGATCGGTCAGTGCCCGCCACAGTCCCTCCCGGCGACCGGCGGCACCGATCAGGTCCGCGAAATCGAAGTCGGTCCACGAATGCAGTTCGCCGGCAACCGGTTCCAGCATCGGAGGGTGATCGGGCAACGTCCGGCGCCCGGGTGCGAGGAAACCACCGAAATCGGTGATCCAGCCCGAGACCGCGCCGGGTGCGATCAGCGCCTCGATCACCGGCACGATGTCGTGGGCCCCCGAAGCGGTCGCCACGATCACGTCACCGCCACCGATCGCCGGGCGCGGCCTGCCCGGCGCCACCGCCGGGAACGGCATCACGCCGACCGCGTCGGCGGGACGCCGCGCACGGCGCAGGCAACTGCGGACGATCGGTTCCGCGAAATCGGGTGCCGCCACCATGGCCGCGGTGCGATGTTCGAAAACCTGCCGGACCGAATCGGGGAACTGCGAGGTCAGTGTGGCGGCCAGCCCACCGGGGAAGGTGTCGCGCGGTGACCACAGGGTGGCCAGACCGCGCATACCGGCGCGCACCGCGCCGCGATTCCAGTTCCGCGGTTCGGTCCGGGAATCACCGGCCGCCGCGAGATCGCGGTAGTCCTCCGGTGACTCGCTGTAGAGCAGGTTGCCGAACAGATCCGCGAGCACCCAGCCGTCGGCCGCTCCGAGCGCCAGTGGATTCCGCTCGGTCGCCGCCGCGGCGCGCATCGGCCAGTCCGACACCGTCCACTCCTGCGGGTCGTCGCGCGGACCGCCACCGCGAAAGGCATAGCGGTCGTACCACAGCAGCGATTTGTCGGCGGCCTTGAACGGAATGCCGTAGAGCGCGTGGTCTTTCCACAACAGCGACTCCCACTGCCGCGGATAGCGCGGACCGTCCTCGCCCGACCACAGCGTGGCCGGCAGAGCACGCAACGTATCGCCCGCGAGCTCGGCGATACGGCCGATATCGGGAAGCATCACCAGATCTGGAGCCGAGCGCCCGCGTGCCTGCAGGGCGGTGTCGATATCGTCGCCCAGCGGCAGGACGGCCACCGTATCGGCCAGCCCCGCATCACCGAGGACCCGGCGGAACGCGGTGAGCTCGGATCCGCTCCACGGCACCGCGATTCGGACGGACGCCGGATGGCCGAACAGGACCCCCGGTGCGCATGCGGACAACAGCGGTGCCAGCGCGGCCGCCCGCAACACCGTCCTCCGCTTCGCCATCGCCACCCCCGTGAGAACCGAGTCCACCTGCCGGGCACAAAAATTCGAATGCCGACCCGCACTCGCGGGCCGGCATTCGGATCATCGCTGGTTGTCAGGTACCCGTTAACGCCCCGGATATTCCGGCGGCTGCCACGGCCTGCCCTCGGCCTCACCGGGCCGCGGGGCCTGCTGCGGTTGCTGTTGAGGTGCCGGCGGGATCGGGGCGCTCTGGGTGGGCAGCGACCGTGGCGACGGCGGAGGTGCGGTCAGCGGTGAATCGACCGGGGTCGCTGCCGCCGCCTCGGCGGCACGCA
This sequence comes from Nocardia sp. NPDC052254, assembly GCF_040679495.1. Lineage (NCBI taxonomy): Bacteria > Bacillati > Actinomycetota > Actinomycetes > Mycobacteriales > Nocardiaceae > Nocardia > Nocardia sp. NPDC052254. Next base: position 439,200 of record NZ_JBFAUW010000001.1, read on the forward strand.
CGGCTCGCTCCGCGGCCGGGTCGGTCTTGATGTCGAACCAATCGGCGACTTCCTGGGCATCGTCCTCGGGTGAGGTGGCCGAGTCGTCCTCGGAACTGGGCTCGTACCGGAAGACTCCGTCCTCGCCCTGGGTTCCGAAATTGCGAGCGAAACCCTCCAGTGCCTTGCCGAAATCGCTCGGCACCATCCACACCTTGTTCGCGTCCCCCTTCGCGACCAGGGGCAGGGTCTGCATGTACTGGTAGGCAAGGAGTTCCGGTGTGGGCTTGCCGGATTTGATTGCCGCGAAGACCTTTTCGATGGCCTTTGCCTGGCCCTGGGCCTGCAGGTAGGCCGCCGCGCGTTCACCCTGTGCCCGCAGGATCCGGCTCTGACGTTCACCTTCGGCGGACAGGATCGCGGACTGCTTGGAGCCCTCCGCGGCGAGGATCTGCGACTGCTTGGCACCTTCGGCCGTCTTGATCTGCGCCTCGCGATTACCCTCGGCGGTCAGGATCATCGCGCGCTTCTCACGATCGGCCTTCATCTGCTTCTCCATCGACTCCTGAATCGACGGCGGCGGATCGATGGCCTTGAGCTCCACTCGCGCGACCCGCAGGCCCCAGCGGCCGGTCGCCTCGTCGAGAACGCCGCGCAGCTGGGAGTTGATCTGATCGCGGGAGGTCAGCGTCTCCTCCAGGGTCATACCACCGACCACGTTGCGCAGCGTGGTGATGGTCAGCTGCTCGACGGCTGCGATGTAGTTGCTGATCTCGTAGACCGCCGCCTGCGGGCTGGTGACCTGGAAGTACACCACCGAGTCGATCTGCACGGTGAGGTTGTCCTGGGTGATCACCGGCTGCGGCGGGAACGAGACGACCCGCTCGCGCAGATCCACCTTCGCACGGATCCGATCGGCGAACGGGACCAGGAAGGTCAGCTGCCCCGACACGGTGCGCGAATACCTGCCCAGCCGCTCGATCACCGCGGCTTCGGCCTGTGGCACCAGCGCGATCGACTTGAAGACCACCACCGCGACCAGCACCACGATGACGATCGCGACGATCAGTACAGCCATTTACGGCCCCTTCCAGACAACGGCGTGCGCGCCGTCGATCTTCATGACGTAGACAGTGTCACCCTCGGCATATTCATCGGCCGGATCGAACGAGCGCGCACTCCACACCTCGCCACCGATCTTCACCTGACCGCTGTTCTCGTTCACCGCCTCGAGCACCTTCGCCGTCTTTCCCGGCAGCGCGTCGACGTTGGTGGGGGTGGGCGGCGGAGTTGCGAAGCGGCGCAACAACATCGGCCGCACCAGCAGAAGCAGCGCGATCGCGGACACGGCGAAGACCACGGCGTCGATCACCAACGACGTCTGTCCGATCCCCGACACCCCCGCGGTGACCAGCGCCGCCCCGCCCAACATGAGCAGCGTGAAATCACCGGTGAGCATCTCGGCTGCGGCGAGCAGAATTCCCGCGACCAGCCATACGATTGCGGCCACGCGTTCACCGTACCGCGCCTGTCCGAATTTCCGCGCCTTTCATGCGGAAGAGTCGAGCATCGCCGAGTCGCCGACGGGCCCGATGCCGCCCCGCGATCTCGCGTCCCACCAAAGAACAAGCGAAACAGGTAGTTTCGGGCGGGTGAGCGCGCGCAACTACGGTGACATCTATTCCGGCCACGATCGAACCCGCAAGCGCGCGGTACCGCAGGTCGCCGCGGAGCGTGATCTGGTCGCCGAGGACGCCGCGAGCGGATTCTGCGGCGCGGTGGTGGGTTTCGAACGCACCTACGACGGTGAATTCGTCAAATTGGAGGACCGCGCGGGACGTGTGCGGCTGTTCGCACTGCGCGAGGCCGCGTTTCTCATCGACGGGCAGCCGGTGACCCTCGTCCGGCCCAAGGTGGCCGGGCCCGCGAAGCCGACCCGATCGGCGTCCGGATCCACCCGGGTGGACGGCCTGCGCGCCCGGGTCGCACGGGGCAGCCGCATCTGGGTCGAGGGCGTGCACGATGCGGCGCTGGTGGAACGGGTCTGGGGACACGACCTGCGGGTGGAGGGCGTGGTCGTGGAACAACTCGAGGGGCTCGACCACCTCGCCGAACGCCTCGCCGAGTTCGTACCCGAACCGGGGCGCCGCGTCGGAGTGCTGGTCGATCACCTGGTCACCGGGTCCAAGGAGACGAATCTGACCACCGGTCTCGGTCCGCACGTCCTGGTCACCGGACACCCCTACATCGACATCTGGCAGGCGGTGCGCCCACGAACACTGGGGATCGAGGCCTGGCCCCGGGTCCCGCGCGGCGAGGACTGGAAGACCGGCGTGTGCCACCGTCTGGGCTGGGGCGCACCGTCCGACGGCTGGCGGCGGATCTACAACGCCGTGGACACGTTCCGCGATCTCGAGGCGCCGTTGCTCGGTGCGGTGGAAAGGCTCATCGACTTCGTCACCGAGCCCGCCTGACCCCGCGGCGGCCGCACCCGCCACGCCTGGATCGCGGCGTCGACGATGCGGATCCGCACGCGGCGACGGTTGACCGAAATTAGCTTTGTTGCAAAACTATCGCACCATGACGATCGTGATCGCGGGCGCCGGCATCGGCGGTCTCACTGCGGCATTGAGCCTGCACGCGGTCGGATTCCGGAACATCTCGGTATACGACCGCGTCGACGCCCTGCGCCCGCTCGGGGTCGGTATCAATCTGCTCCCCCACGCGGTCCGGGAGCTCACCGAACTCGGCCTGGGTTCCCGGCTGGCCGCCTTGGGCACCGCACCGGAGACACTTGCCTATTACAACCGACACGGCCAGCTCATCTGGTCCGAGCCACGCGGGGTGGCAGCGGGCTATCGGTGGCCACAGCTGTCGGTGCATCGCGGCGCGCTGCAGATGGAACTGCTCGCCGCCGTGCGAGAGCGGCTCGGCCGCGGCACCGTCCGCCTCGGGCACCGGCTCGTCGACGCGGACGCGAACGGCGGCGCGCGCTTCACCACCGCGGAGGGCACGGTCGATGTCGCCGCCGAGCTCGTGATCGGGGCCGACGGAATCCATTCGGCTCTGCGCCGCCGGCGCAGACCGGACGAAGGCCCGCCGGTGTCCAACGGCCTCGTCCTCTGGCGCGGCACCGCCCGGGCGCCCGGTTTTCTCGACGGACGCACCATGATCATGGCCGGCGACGCCGAACAGAAATTCGTCGCGTACCCGCTGGGCGACCGGGTCAACGTGATCGCCGAGCGCCGCACCGCCGGGTCGGCCGAGCACGAGGCCAACTGGAATCGCGCGGTCGCCGCGGGGCCGATCGTCGAACTCTTCGGGCAGTGGCAGTTCCCGTGGCTGGATGTCCCCGGCCTCATCGGCGCGTGCGACGAGATCCTCGAGTATCCGATGGTGGACCGGGACCCGCTGTCCCGCTGGACCTTCGGGCGCACCACACTGCTCGGAGACGCCGCACATCCGATGTACCCCAACGGTTCCAACGGGGCCTCACAGGCGGTGCTCGATGCCCGGACCCTCGCCTTCCATCTCGCCACCGCGCAATCGGTGGAGGCCGCGCTCACGGCCTACGAGAACGATCGCCGGCCGGCCACCACCGCACTGGTGCGCAGCAATCGCAGTCAGGGACCCGAACAGGTCATGGTGCTCGCCCACGAACGCGCACCCGAGGGATTCGACGACATCCATGATGTGATCGGAGCCGAGGAGCTCGGCGCGATCGCCACCGCGTACAAGCGAGCCGCCGGATTCCATCCGGACGAGCTCAACACCCGCGCCTCGCTGACACCCCCGAATATCCGGGAACAGCTGTGAAGGCCGAGGATTCCGCCCGGTTGGCGGCGGTGATCTCCCCACTGCGCCGCACACTGCTCAATGCCACCCGGGCGGTGGAGCACCTGCCCGAGATCCCCGACGCGCAGATCGAGATCATCCGGGCACTGCCGCCCGGAACCGCGGTCACCTCGGGCGAATTGGCGCACCACCTGGGATTGAGCCGCCCGACGGTCAGCAATCTCCTGACCACGATGGAGGCGGCCGGACTGATCGAACGTTGTCCCCGGCCCGGTGACCGCCGCCGCGTCGATATTCTCACCACCGCCCGCGCCCGCGACCTGTTCGCCCGCTTCGATACCGCGAGCAGCACGCTGATGTCCGGAGCCGTCGGCACCCTCGACCCCGCCGACCGCGCGGCGCTCACCGCCGCCCTGCCCGCACTCGAACGGCTGCGGGATGCCCTGCGGCACTTACCCGAGGACACCGAATGACCACCACGCGCCTCACCCGATGGATCCGCAAGGCCGTCCCCGGGCCGTTCGCCGTCACCGTCCGCAAGAAGTTGCGCGTGCCGATGGACGACGGAGTGGAATTGCTCGCGGATCTGATCACACCGACCCACGGCGCCGATCCCCGGCTTCCCACCATCGTGATCCGCGGCCCCTACGGCCGTAGCGGGCCGGTCGCGGCCCAGGCGCGCGCTCTCGCACGTGCGGGATTCACCGTCCTGTTCCAGAGTTGCCGCGGCACCTGGGGTTCCGGTGGCGTGTTCACCCCGCAGGTCGACGAGCAGCGCGACGGTATCGCCACCCATCGCTGGGTACGGTCGCAGCCGTGGGCGACCGCAACGGTGGCCACTTTCGGCACCAGCTACATGGGCTACACCCAATGGGCGGTGGCGGGGCGGCTGTGCGCGCAGGAACCGGCACATGCCCCCGACGCCCTCTGCCTGATCACCACCATGCCCGACTTCGGCGCCGTCACCTGGGACAACGGCGCATTCGCACTACGCAATGCCCTGGGCTGGACCCAGCTCATGGATCGCATGGCCCACCGCGAGTTCGGCGCCCTGCTGCTGGGTATGCGCGGCCCGGATCGCAAGCTGCGCAGCGGATTCGACACCCTGCCCCTGGCCGACGGCGACATCGCGGCGACCGGGCGCCGCGTGCACTGGTATCAGGACTGGGTCGCGCACGAGAGCCTCACCGACGACTACTGGACCTCGCAGTCGCACACCGCCGACGTCACGCACGTCACCGCGCCCGTCTACATGATCACGGGCTGGTACGACATCTTCCTGCCCTGGCAACTGCGCAACTACGCCCAGCTCGCGGCCGCGGGCCGGCCACCACGGCTCACCATCGGGCCCTGGGGTCACCTGTCACGTGGGCTGGGTGCGACTGCCGTCGAAGAGTCGGCGGCATTCCTGCGTGAGCGTTTCGCGGTGGCACCCGACACCCGGGTCGCACCGGTGCGCGCGTACCTGACCGGTGCCCGGCAGTGGCACGATCTGACGGCCTGGCCACCGCCCGGTGTCCGCACCGAACCGGCCTACCTGCACCGCCGCGGCGCCATCGGTCCCGAGCGTCCGGACGGCGGTGTCACCGAGTACGTCTACGATCCCGCCGATCCCACCCCTGCCGTGGGTGGTCCGAGTCTCGAACCGCGTTGCGTGCCGCTGGACAACGCGGCCCACGAGCGCCGCGACGATGTCGTCGTATTCCGGGGCGATTCCCTGCCCGAGCCGGTGATCGTGGCCGGAGAACCCGTGGCCCGCATCGGGTTCCGCTCCGGTCGGCCCGGCGCGGACGTGTTCGTCCGGCTCTGCGACATTCATCCCGACGGCCGGTCGATGACGGTGTGCGACGGTATCCGCCGCATCGGTGCTGTGACCGGCACCGATCCCGAGCCGGACGCCGACGGCTTCCGGGAGGTCGAGGTGCGACTGTGGCCCGCCTTCCACCGATTCGCGGCCGGTCATCGCATCGGCGTGCAGATCAGCTCGGGAGCGCACCCGCGGTATGCCCGCAATCCGGGAAACGGCGAGCCCGCTGTCACCGCGACGACGCTGCATCGCGCCACTCAGCAGATCTCGCATTCGCCCACCGCGCCCGCACGCATCGATCTGCCGGTCTGGAGCCGCCGATGACCACCCCGCCCGTACCCGGACTGGAACCCGCGTTCGAGGTCGAGGCACACCTCGGCCCGCTCGAGGACCACGGCGTCACCCGCGCCGGGCACCGGCGGGTGGTGCCGATCACCGGCGGCCGGATCACCGGCGAGTTCGACGCGAACATCCTTGCCGGCGGCGCGGATTGGCAGATCGTGCGACCCGACGGCGCGATCGAGATCGACACCCGCTACTCCGCCCGCACCGACGCCGGTCCCCTTGTCCATCTCCGTACCTTCGGCGTCCGCACCGGACCGCCGGACATCCTGCGGGCGCTGCACGCCGGCAGTGCGGTCGACCCGGCCGACTACTACTTCCGGCTCGGTGTCCGGCTCGAGACGTCCGACCCCGGATTGGCCCAGCTCGAACATCACCTGTACGTGGCCTCGGCGCTACGCGAGGCCGACCGGGTCCGCTACATCGCCTACCGGGTCACCTGAACCGACAACGCACGCGCGCAACGCCCTTCGTGTGCACCCCGATCACTTCACGCGCGCGGCCGCAGTACGACCACCGGGATCTCACGCTCGGTCCATGCCTGGTAGGTGTCGAAATCGGCGTAGGCCTGTACAAGCCTCGGCCACAACCGCGCCCGCTGCTCCGCGTCGGCGGTCACCGCGTGCACCGCACGCCGGTCACGGCCGATCTGAATGTGCACGTCCGGATCGGCGACCAGGTTGTGGTACCACTGCGGATGCTTCACCAGCCCGCCCTGTGAGGCCACGATCACGGTGTCGGCGCCGTCGGTGATGTACAGCAGTGGCGTGGTGTAGGCGGTCCCGGACCGGCGGCCGCGATGTTCGAGCAGCAGCGTCGGTACCGGCTTGCGGAATCCGGCGCCGATGCGCCACGTGCCGCCGATCCGCCCGCCCGTGCGGCGGAACACCCACACCTGCACTCGCCCAGCGTATTTGAAGATCTTGGGCAGAATCGGGTGATCGAGTTGTTTCGGACGCGGCGGCGTCGTTGCGGCCATGGCACTTCCTTCCATCGAACAACCTGTCGGAGCGACCATACATCTGGGACCGTGTGTATGGTCAACCCTGCCGGGGCCGCCACACCCCGGCCCGATCGCACCAGCCGGTACCGTCGATCGCGATCGGCACGGCGAGGAGGTGAGTGGTGCGCACGCACGGATGGTCGGGAGCCGCACCGGCCGACGACGACGAGGCCATCGCGCGCATTCTCGCCGCGGCGCGCACGGTGATCGATCGGACGGCCGGCGAATTCACCATCGCCGAGATCGCGCGCGATCTCGGCGTCACGCGGCAGACCGTCTACCGCTATTTCCCCAGCGCCGACGCCCTGGTGACCGCGACCGCGGTCGCGCAGACCGGACATTTCCTCGACGTATTGGCCGAACATCTCAGTGGTGTCCGCGACCCCGCCACGGCCGTCGTCGAGGGCATCGCCCACACCCTCGAACGCCTGCCCCACGAGAAATATCTCAATCTCCTGCTCACCCCCGGCCGCGCCGGCGCCTTCTCCGCCGGGGTGACCTCCGACACCGCCCTGGCGTTCGGTCGCTCCATCCTGCAACGCTTTCCGGTCGATTGGGCCGCGGCCGGTATCACCGATCTCGACGAACTCGTCGAACATATGCTGCGCATCGTCCAGTCCTTCGTGATCGACCCGGGCCGCCCTCCGAGAACCGGGCGTGAGCTGCGCGACTACCTCACCACCTGGGTCGCGCCGGCGCTCTCGGCAGCCACCCGCACCGCCGGTGACCGTGGTCGCGGACGATCGCCGCGCACCACGGCGCCGTCGTGAACTTGCCGGCGGTTGTCTCGTCTGTGGCCACGCGAGTGCCGAGTCGCCACTATCCTCGATCACATGTGTTCTCCCAGTGCCACGCTGACGGTGTGGGCCGGCTCGTGGCTGGCCGGCCGCAGCGCGCCCGACGACGTACTGGACGCCCTGCACGCCTGGTCGGCCCACCACAGTGTGGCCGCCGGTGATCCGGTCACCGGCGGGCGTACCGGATTGCCGTGGCCCACGGCCGAGCCGCTCGAGGCAGGTTCCGGAATCATGATGCTGCTCAAAGTCATTCGCCAGGCGATGGCCGAGCCCGACGCCCAGATGCGGCTGGTGCTGCCGGTCCCCGGCGATGCGCGTGGACTGCCCACCGGTAACGAATTCGCCACCGCGGCAATGGATGCCGAAGAAGGCGTGATCGCGGGTGTACCCGGCGGCGACGGCGTCGCGCTGGTGCCGCAGTGGATCGGCGAGGACACGCTGCAGTGGACGGTGTTCGACACCGCGATTCCGGTCCCGGTCCCGGACATGGCCCTCGGTGAGGCGGAATACGCGATGCGGGAGGCGGTCCGCGAGGCCGCCGAGGCACTGATGCAATTGCACACCACCGCGGTCGGCGGTGACGACGATCCGCGGGAGCTGATCGAGGACGAACTGGCCGACTACTCCCGCCACATCTATCCGGACTCCGCGCCACTGCGCGCCCGCCGCATCCTCGACTCGGCCGACCATGTGGCCGCCATCCTCACCGTGGCCCAGCAGACCGCGCCCTCCTCTCCGAGTTCGGCGAGCGCGCTGCACGCCCAGGAGACATTGCTGCGGCCACTGTGGAACGCGATCCGAGCCGCTCGGCTGGCGGCGGTCAACGCGGCCACCGGGCCGCGCTAACCCGCTCCCAGCTCCAGCTCGTAGTCGTTGTACCGGCCGCAGATCCGCATACCGATGCGCGACAACGCTTCCCGCACCGTCTCGTCGTCGAACTCGAACACCCGCAGCACGGTGATATCGGGCATCGCCGACCGCAATTCGGCTGTCACCGCGCCGAAGATCTCGGTGAGCAGATCGGCGTCGGCCTCACGATGTGGAAACCCCTCCTCGGCGCTGATGTAGGCGTCCGAAACACCGGCGAAGGTCGTGAGCGTCGCGACCGGCTCCACACCGTTTCCGGCGGACAACACCGCGGTGATGAGCACCCGCCCGGGTGGATCGTCCGATTCGGCGATGGTGTGTACCAACCGGTTCCGTGCCTCGGAGTAGCCGTACCGCGACGCGGCCGGATTCAACTCCCACAATCGCGCGTACTCGTCCACCCGCCGCGCCCCGAGCGACACCGCCGCCCGGCCCGAGGGGCCGATATCGGTGCCCTGCCATCGCAGCACGCGATAACCGCCCACCGTGGCCCGGCGTGCCGCCTCGGCCGTCAACCGGCACACCATCTCGGTCTCCGCGGCCTGCGGCTCGGACTCGTCGGCACGGCCCAGCTGCAGCGAATGCACCAGGCGCTGCGCCGAGACCGCCTGCACCCACGCCTCACCGAGACCGGCATCGCGCAGTTCGGCCCAGCCGAGCAGTTCACCACCACCGCGGGCGGCGATCACCCCGAGCAGATCGGCGGTGCCGTCGGCCACGGAGATGTCCTCGAGCACCGGCAGGCCGGTACGCCCCGCGAGCTCGGCCGCCAATCGCAGGCCCGTCCCCGGGTGCTGGTCCCACTCCAGCGCGATGTCCACCTCCGCACAATAGCGGTGAAATAGCTGATAACAGGCTATTTACCGCCGGAAATACGCACGACCGAGATCGAGGACTCAGTGTTTGCGGACCACCGTTTCGCCACCGCCGGGTTTCCAGATCACCACATCCAGATGCCCGGCACCCACCTCGACCGCCGAAGCACCGGTGATATCGGCGGCCAAGAACGGGTCGAGCTGCTGTCCGCGCAGGTCGAACCCGGTGTCGGCATACAACGCCGCGGCCCAGCGTCGCTGCAGATCCGCATCGTCCACCTGATGGACCAAACCCCACAGTTTCGCGTCGCCGTCGCCCACCTGCGGGTCGATCGTGGCGGTGTGCAGGCAGAAGCGTGGATCCCGCCGCAGATCCTGGAATTTCACCGTGCCCGGCATACCGACCAGCCACAGCCGCCCGTCGAACAGCCGGGGTTCGATGGGGCTGATCCGCGGATATCCGTCGCGGCGGGTCGTGCCCAGCAGGCAGAGATTGCCGGTCGCGCCGTGCCGGCGTAGGAACGTCGCCGCGATCCGCGGCGCGACACCGGCGAATTCGGTCCAGTCCGTCATCGTCGTAGGGTAAAACTGCGGCGGCAACGCCAGACGATTATCGAGGGACCGTACCCATGACGAAATTATCCCGCCGGGCGGCGCTGGTGGCCGCTGCCGCGATCACATGCGCACTCGGCCAGACCACCGCCGCCCATGCCGTGGTCGGCGGCACACCCGCACAGGCGTCGGACCACCCCTGGCTGGCGGCCATCGGCAGCCCCGCCTATGCCACCCGGCCCGGCGGGCAGTTCTGCGCCGGCACCCTGATCGCGCCGGATCGGATCGTCACCGCCGCGCACTGCGGTGTCCTGGCGCGCACACTGCCGGGGACCACAGCGACGTTCGGGCGCGGTGACAACGCGGCGGGCGGTGGTCTCACCGTCGCGATCGCCGATGTCCGGACCCATCCCGACTTCCGGGTGTCACTGTTCGGGACCGACCTGGCCTTCCACAACGACGTCGCGGTTCTCGTCCTCGCCGCCCCCGTCCGTCTTCCGACGCTGGATATCGGTGTGCCGCACGGGGACTCGGCGACCATCGTGGGCTGGGGCGCCACGTCGGAGGACGACGACTCCAACACCGTGCTCCGATCGGCGACCATTCCACTGGTGCCCGACGCCACCTGCGCGGCTGCCTACGGCGGCGAGTTCGATGCGCGTGAGGCCGTCTGCGCCGGCTCACCCGCCGCCGATACCGCCAACTTCGACAGCGGCGGACCACTGCTGGTGGACGGCAGACTCGCCGGGATCACCTCATGGGCCAAGGGAGCCGCCGAACCCGGTTTCCCCGGCGTCTACGCCCGGGTGCCGGCACTCGACTTCTGACCGCTGCGCGCGCACCCGGCACACGAACCGCACCGGCCGCGACATGCGCACGGCGAGGTGGCCTTTCCGTGCCGCCGACCATCCACACCGTCGCGCTAGGGTCGGCGCACCGGCGCACAGCAGCCGGGGGCGCACGGCTGCCCGTTGCGGGTGCAGCCGTATCCGGGCACCGTGCCGAGGCGCCGCGGCGTGGCTCCGTTCAGATGCTCGTCGACCAGTTCGGCGACCATCCGGGCGAAACGGGGGTCCGGCCCGGGTGTCCCCGCCCGGGCGAAGGCCATCCCCAATTCGGCCGCCCTGGCGGCCGCCTCATTGTCCAGATCCCAGACGACCTCGAGGTGATCGGAGACGAATCCCACGGGGCACACCACCACGGCACCGACCCCGATTGCCGACAGCGATTCCAGGTGGTCGACGATGTCGGGTGCCAGCCACGGCACCTGCGGCGGTCCCGACCGGGACTGCCATACCACGTCGTACTCGTCGAAACCCGCTGCCGCGGCGCACAATCGAGCCGCCTCGGCGACCTGGCGGCTGTAGAGCCGACCACCGTCGCCGGGAGGGCCCGCCGCGATATCGGCGGAGTCCGGGATCGAATGCGCGGTGAACACCAGCCGCGCGCCGTCCCGCGACTCGATCGGGAGCCGATCCACCGCCGCGCGAATGGCGTCGGTGAAGGATTCGATCAGCAGCGGGTGATCGAAGTACTGGCGCATTTTGGTCAGATCGGGCGCTTCGGGCACCGCCGCGCGAGCACGTTCGATGTCCTCGTCGTATTGCCGGCAGCCCGAATACCCGCCCCAGGCCGAGGTCGGAAACACCAGGGCATGGCCGATACCGTCGGCTCGCATGGTCGCGACGGTGTCCTCCACCATCGGATCCCAGTTGCGGTTGCCGAAGTACACCGGCAGATCCAGTGCGCGCGTGCCGAATTCGGCCTCGATGGCGGCAATCAGCTCACGGTTGAGTCGATTGATCGGCGAGACGCCGCCGAAGTGCAGATAGTGTTGCGCGACCTCTTCCAGCCGCGCGCGCGGTACTCCCCTGCCCCGGGTGACGTTCTCCAGGAACGGCATGACGTCCTCGGGGCGTTCGGGACCACCGAAGGACAGCAGGAGCAGCGCATCGACGGTCCCGGACACGGCGAATTACCTCCCGGCACTCAGTTCGCGGACCAGTTCTCCGGAAACCAGGTGTTGTGGCTGGCGCCACCGTCGACGTAGATGATCGAGCCGGTGGTGCCGGGCAGCCAGTCCGACAGCAGCGCGACGATCGACCGCGCGACCACGGTCGGGTCGTCGACATCCCAGCCGATCGGCGAGGCACCGTCCCAGTACAGGTTGAGCTGATTGAGCTTGGACGCGTCGTCGGTGGCGGTACCGGCGATGGCCTTGGCGGCGAGCGTCTTGATCGGCCCGGCCGCGACCAGGTTGGAACGAACCTTCTTGGCGGCGCCCACTTCCCGCGCCACATAGCGGTTCACCGATTCGAGCGCGGCCTTCGCCACGCCCATCCAGTTGTAGAACGGCATCGCGGTGCGCGGGTCGAAGTCCATGCCCACGATCGAGCCACCCTCGTTCATGGCCGGCAGAACCGCGCGCGACAGCGAGGCATAGCTCCAGGCGGAGATCTCGAACGCCTTGGCGGCGTCACCCCCCGGACCGTCGAGGAACGGCAGCGCCTCGGGCCCCATCAGGGTGCGGGGTGCGAAGGCGATCGAGTGCAGAACACCGTCGACCCCTTCGGGCGCCAGTTCGCGCACCTTGTCCGCGAGGCCGGCCAGATCCTCCTCATTGGTCACATCGAGTCCGATCGCGGGCGGCACCTCCTGCGGCAGCCGCTTCGCGATGCGGTCGATCAGGCGCAACCGCTCGGGTATACCGGTGATGATCACCTTCGCGCCCTGCTCCTGGGCGACCTTCGCCGCGTGGAAGGCGATCGACGAATCGGTGATGATGCCCGTGATCAGGACGGTCTTACCGTCCAGGATGCCGCTCATGAGTGGTGGATTCTCCTCTTGGAAGCTCGGGAGTGGATGTGGCGGTGGGGTCAGTGACCCATGCCCATACCGCCGTCGATCGGCACGATCGCGCCGCTGATGTAGGACGCGTCGTCGGAGGCGAGGAAACTGATCGCCGCGGCGACTTCCTCCGGGCGCCCGATCCGGCCGGCCGGAATGGCCTTCAACGCGGTCTCACGCAACTCCTCGCTCATCTCCTCCCGGGTCATGTCGGTGTCGATGAATCCGGGGGCGACCACATTGGCGGTGATGTTGCGCGAGCCGATCTCGCGGGTGATCGCGCGCGCCATACCGACCAGACCAGCCTTGGCGGCGGCGTAGTTGACCTGTCCGGGAATACCCATCTGGCCGACGACCGAGCCCAGGAATACGATCCGGCCGAACCGCGCCTTGAGCATCGCCCGGTTGGCCCGCTTGGCGCAGCGCCACGCACCGGTGAGGTTGGCGTCGATGACGCGGGTGAACTGCTCCTCGCTCATCCGCATCAGCAAGGTGTTGTCGACGATGCCTGCGTTGGCGACGAGCACCTCGACCGGTCCCTGCTTGGCCTCGACCTCCGAGAACGCCTGGTCGATCGAATCAGCATCGGTCACATCACATTTGACACCGAGCAGGCCTTCCGGCACTCCCGAGCCCCGATGCGTCACAGCGACCTTGTGTCCGTCGGCGGCGAGCCGCTGGGCGACCGCGAGACCGATGCCGCGGTTACCGCCCGTCACCAGAACGGACCGAGATGTGAAGTTCGACATGGGGGTAAACCTACCCTCCGAGACCTGCCGCAGACCAATGGGGCGTCAGGACTCGAGGGTAGGCCACAACGGCATCAAACAATCAGCACGGTTTGCACCAGGAAACGGATGCGGCGTCGAAACCGAAGTCCGACGGTGTGGTCGCAGCATTGGTCGACCGTCCGGTGCAATTGCCATTCTCCCAGAAGGTCAGTGACTCACCGGAGCTGTTGGCCACCGACCGCGCCGTTCCGCCCTCCGGATAGGTGGGCAGACACGCGGCGACCTCCACCTTCGGAATCCATTCCCGGGGCGTGCCCGAGTAATTCGCGCCGGACCACATACAGACCGATCCGCCCGGGCAACCGTCTGCCGCGTTCGCACCGGGCGCACCGACCATCATCAGCGCGACAACAAAAGAAACAATGAAAGCAATACCCGCCCGCATTGTCGACTCCTCCCCTTGGTAGACGAGGAGATCTTATCCGGAACCGCGGTGAACGACAACGGGTTTCACGCACCCGGTGGCCACGTCCGGCCCGCCTACGGCAACCGCTGCCGGTAGGCGAGTCCGGCGACCGCGCCGGCGGCGGTGATCAGCAGTCCGAGCAGCAGCCAGGGCCGACTCGCGTCACCCATGGTCATCTCGTAGCCGATCTGCTCCTCCAAGGTGTCGTACACCTTCGACAACTCCTGCAGCGAGGACGCGGTATAGAATTCACCGCCACTCAGCGTCGCCACTTGCTGCAGCGCGTCGTCGTCGACCGCCACCGCCTGCTGAACCGGCGGCCCGTTCTCCGACGGCAGCTCCACCACACCCCATTTGGTGCCGAAAGAAATGCTGGAAATGGGGACGTGCTTTTCCTTGGCCAATCGGGCGGCGACGAATTCGTGTCGCGGATTCTCGATATCGCGAAAGTCCGGGACCGTCTGCTTGCCGTCCGACATCAATACGATCCGCGCCGGCGGCGGTTCCTCCGCACCACCGAGCACCGATGCGAGATTGTCGATCGACTGCAGTGCGGACAGAATGCCCTCACCCGTCGCCGTACGCTCGGCGAGTTTCAGATTCCCGATGGCGGCTTTCATCGATTCGTGATTCGTCGTCGGCGACACCAGCACCGACGCCGTGCCGGCGAAGGACACCAGCCCGATGTTGACCCCGGCGGGCAGCCCGTCGACGAATTGCTTGGCGGCCTTCTTCGCCACCTGGATTCGGCTCGGTGGCACATCGGTGGCCTCCATCGACAGCGAGACATCGATGACCAGCATGACCGTGGCGCGGTTGCGCGGCACCTTCTTCGCCGCCTGCGGACCCGCGGCCGCCACCGTGAGCAGTACCAGGCCGACCAGTATCAGCGCCACCGGCGCATGCCGCCAGCCGCTCGGCCGTTTCGGCGCGACCCGTTCCAGGGTCTCCATATTGGAGAACCGCAACATATGACGTTTGCGGCGACGCTGCACCAGCACATACAGCAGCGCGATGGCGACGACGACGATCAGGAACGCCAGCCAGATCGCGGACGTGAAATGCGAAATACTCACTGTCGGGGCACCTGCCCGGTCGGAGCGCCGAAGGTATGGCGCCTGGTGGACACGAAACGGACCACGTCGGCGATCCAGTCACGATCTGTGCGCAGCGTCATCACCGGCGCACCGCAACTGCGCAGGGCCGCCTCGACCTCGACGCGATGCTGTTCGGCGGCGCGCCCGAAATCGGCGCGCAGCGCGGAGGTGACGGTGAACTCGCGGGTGCGGCCGGTCTCGGGATCGTGGAGCACCACATCGCCGACATCGGGCAGGTCCAGATCCAGCGGATCCAGGATCTCCACACCGAGCAGATCGTGACGGCCGGAGATCGCTCGCAGCGAACGCTGCCAGTCGATCTCGCCGAGGAAGTCCGATACGACGACGGCCAGACCGCGTTTGCGTTGTGGCCGGCGCAGCGATTCGATGGCGCCGCGCAGATCACCGCGCACACCGTCGCTCGCATGCGGGGTGGTGGCGATGCGCCGCAGCAGCGATTGCGCGTGCACACGGCCGCTGCGCGCCGGAATCCGGTACAGCCGTTCGCCGTTGGCGATGACCGCGCCGATCCGGTTACCGCCGCCACTGGTGAGATGGGTGAGCGCCGCGGCGGCCGCGACCACGAGATCGCGCTTCTGACACAACGCGGTGCCGAAGTCGAGACTCGCCGACAGGTCGACAACCAGCCAGGTCTCGAGTTCACGGTCGGCGATCATCTGCCGCACGTGCGGATGGGTCGTGCGGGCGGTGACCGACCAATCCATCTGGCGCACATCGTCACCGGGCTGGTAGAGCCGGGCGTCACCGGGTTCGGACCCGGGACCCGGGATCAGGCCGAGATGGTCACCGTGCAGGACGCCGTCCAGGCGGCGGCGCACCGTCAGTTCCAGCGTCTTCAGTGCCGCCGCCAGCCGGGGATCACGGAGATCACCAGCGCGGAACGACGGCGGCGCGCTGTCGGGGTGGGCAGGGACATGTGCTGAGTTGTTCACTGGCACAACCGGATCCGATGCCCTGTTCACTGGCGCTGTGGCTGCCCGGCGCCCTGACCGTTCTGCGGCTGAGCCGGGTGCGGGGGCACAGGCTGCGGCGGACCGGCCTGCTGACCCGGCATCGGTGCCGCCGCGGGTGCCGGCGCGTTGGCCTGGGTGGCGACCTGCGGCAGACCGACCGTCTGCAGTACCCGGCGAATGACATCGTCGGGGCTGACCTCGTCGGCGAGCGCGTCGTAGGACAACACCAAACGGTGGCGCAGCACGTCCGGTATCACCTCGACCACGTCCTGCGGCACCACATAGTCGCGGCCGCGGATCAGCGCGACCGCGCGGGCGGCGGCGATGATGCCGAGGCTCGCGCGCGGCGACGCACCGTAGGCGATCCAGCCCGCGACATCGTCGAGACCGAATTCCGCCGGGGTACGGGTGGCGGCGATGACCCGCACGACGTAGTCGACGAGCGCGTGGTGCACGAAGGTGTTCGATGCGAGCTTCTGCAGCCGGATCAGCTCATCGGGGGCGAGGATCTGCTTGGGCTCCGGCGGGGTCACGCCCATCCGGTAGATGATCTCGCGTTCCTCCTCGACCGTCGGGTAGTCCACGACGACCTTGAACAGGAACCGGTCGCGCTGCGCCTCGGGCAGCGGGTACACACCCTCGCTCTCGATCGGGTTCTGGGTCGCCATGACCAGGAACGGATCCGGCATCGGGTAGGTCTTGCCGCCGATGGAGACGTGCCGCTCGGCCATGACCTCGAGCAGTGCGGACTGCACCTTGGCCGGCGCGCGGTTGATCTCGTCGGCGAGGACGAAGTTGGCCACCACCGGGCCCAGTTCGGTGTCGAACTCCTCGCGGCCCTGCCGGTAGATCCTGGTACCGATGAGATCGGTGGGCACCAGGTCGGGGGTGAACTGCACGCGCGAGAAACTGCCGCCCACCACTCTCGCGAAGGTCTCGACGGCCAGCGTCTTGGCAATACCCGGAACACCCTCGAGCAGTACGTGCCCGCGAGCCAGAACGCCGACGAGCAGCCGCTCGACCAACCGGTCCTGACCGACGATGACCCGTTTGACTTCGTAGATCGCCTTCTCCAGGGTCGCGACGTCACGCTCCAGGCTGGCCGACACCGGTTCCGGCGTCTGCTTCACCGCACTCGCAGCGCTCACATCGTCCGTCGAAGTCACCAAAATCCCCGCTTTCACTTCGGTCTCTATGCGTGCCGCCCCAACTATTCCAGGTATCGAGCGAGTTTGCCGCAACTGGGCTCGCACAATGTCGCCACACCGGCCCCCGGGCGGATCGGGAGCGGCGTATTCGTGTCCGGATTGGCCGATTTACCCGTCAGCCGACCGCGGCCAGATATTCGGCGTAGAACAGGGCCAGGCCGACCGCGGCCGCGATACCGGCGAGCAGCCAGAACCTGATGATCACCGTTGTTTCGGGCCAGCCACCGAGTTCGAAATGGTGATGGAACGGCGCCATCTTGAACACCCGGCTGCGGGTGGTGCGGAAAACCATGATCTGTACCGCCACCGACAGAATTTCGGCGAAGAACAGCGCACCCACGACCACCATGAGCAATTCGGTGCGGGTGGTGATCGAGATACCCGCGAGCAGACCGCCCAGCGCCAGTGAGCCGGTGTCGCCCATGAAGATCTTGGCCGGGGCGGCGTTCCACCACAGGAATCCGATACACGCGGCACCACCGGCCGCGCAGACCACGGCCAGATCCAGCGGATCGCGCACGCTGTAGCACCCCGGCAGGGGCCGGGCCGCGCAGGAATTGGTGTACTGCCAGAAGGTGACGATCACATAGGCACCCAGTGCGAAGCCCATCGAACCGGCCGCCAGCCCGTCGAGACCGTCGGTGATGTTCACCGCGTTCGACCAGGCCACCACCACGAAACAGACGGCCAGAAGAAAGACGACCAGCGGAAACGACACCGTCGGCCAGTCCCGCACATAGGACACCTGCCGACCGGCCGGGGTGAGGCCGGTGGCGCCGGGGAATCGCAGCGCCAGGGCGCCGAAGACCACCGCGGCGCCGATCTGCCCGATGTACTTGCCGGTCGCCGTGAGGCCGAGGTTGCGATGTTTGCGGATCTTGATGAAGTCGTCGAGGAAGCCGACGAATCCGAGCGCGGTCGCCAGGCCCAGCACCAGCAGGCCCGATGCCGAGGGCCCGGCCACGTCGTACCGCAGGCCGATCAGGTGCGAGGCGAGATATCCGGCCCACAACCCCGCCACGATCGCGATCCCGCCCATGGTCGGGGTGCCGCGTTTGGCCTGATGGCTCTGCGGGCCGTCGACCCGGATCTGCTGGCCGATGTTGCGACGTGCGAACAACCTGATCAGCAACGGCGTCACGGTGATCGAGACCGCGAGTGCGATCGCCGCCGAGAACAGGATCTGCCTCATCAATACCCCAACTACTGCCGAATTCCCGGCACCCTACCGAACGGAACGGCACCATTGTGCCGATTCGCATGGTAGCCAAGATCATTCGGCCGCACCGCCTCCGGCCCGCCCGGCACGGGCCCGGTGGCGATCTCAGGTGATCAAACGGACCGCGTACGGCATGATGCCACCCTCGCGGACCGGCGAAATCTTCACCACGTCACCGGATTCGGGCGCTTCGATCATCTTGCCGTCACCCAGGTACAGCGCCACGTGCTCACTGCCGTTGGCACCCCAGAACAACATGTCGCCGCGTTCGCGCTGCGCGACCTTCACCCGGGTGCCCATCGTGTACTGGTAACCGCTGTAGTGCGGAAGCGAGATACCCACGCCGGCGAAGGCGTAGAGCATCAGGCCCGAACAGTCGAAGCCCACCTTGTCGAAGTCGCCGTAGGAGTCGGCGACACCACCGTCGTGAATGCCCTTGGACGGCCCGTCCTCGTCGCCACCGCCCCATGCGTAGGTGACCCCGAGTTGTGACATCGCACGATCGACGACCGTCTCGACGAGTTCGGTGCGGTCGCCGCTGGGCCGGCTGGGCGTCGACATCGATCGGCGCGGTGGCGGTGCGTCGTCGAGCTGGGTGTGCGGGCGGCGGCTGGAGCCGAGTTCGGCGGCGCGGTCACGAGCGGCCTGATCGGCGGCGGCCCGGGCTGCCGCGGCGCTCGCGGCGGCCTGCGCGGCGGCGACCTCGGCACGGCGCTGCCGGTCCCAGGTCAGGTACGCATCGCGCTGCCCCTGCAGGCCCACGACGTTCGCACGCGCCGAATCGAGTTGCTGCTGGGCCGAATTCCGCTGCGCCATCAGCGCATCACGTTTCTGCGCCTGTTCGTCGAGGGCGGCCTTGGCCGCCGCCACCGCATCCTGGGCCTGTTGCCGTTTCTGCTCGGCCTCGGCCGCCGCGGCATCGGCTGTCTTCTTGGCCTGGCGGGCCGTGGAATCCCGGTTGGCCTGTTCGATCTGCGCACGCCGCAGGCCGTCGATCGCGGACTGCTGATTCTTCGACGCCATCCCGAGCAGATCGGCGCGATCGAGCGCGGCCGACGGATCGGAACCGGCGAGGTAGTTCACCATCGACGTGGATCCGGGACGGGTGTAGGCGTCGACCGCGAATTCGTCGAATTTGCCCTGCGCCTGGCCCACCTGGGTGCCCGCGGCCGCCAGATCGTGCTGGGTGACCGTCACCGTGGCCGCGGCCGCGTCGGCGGCGTCGCGGGCGTTCTGCAGATCGACCAGAGCCTTGTTGACCGCCTCGCGCTTACCCGCGACCTCGGTATCGAGCTGTGCCAGTTGCTGATCCGCGGTCGCGACCTGGTTGATCAGTCCGCTGACCTGATTCACCCCGGCGTCGACCTGCGCACCCGCCGCGGCGATGTCGCCGTCGCTCGGATTGGGCGGTGGCGGCGGCACGGCGGTCACCGACGGCGCCACGATCGTCAGCGCGACCCCACATAAGAGCAAACCCACAGCGATCTTCGCGGTGCCCCCCGGCCGCTTCGTCGATGTTCGCATCACACCTCCCTGGATCCCGCTGCCACTCCCGGCGAATCGAGATTCGCCAGAACTGCGCTGGGCGACCGGTCGAGGCGTCGCCGCATGGGCACCAGCACCCCATCCATCCCCGAGGGGACACTGGAAGCCCATGTGACACTTCTTCCCCAAAAGCGTCAATCGAAACCGTACGACACTTCTTTCACAGAAAAAACATCGAACGACGAATCACATAGGGGTAATTTTCGAGGTAGCCGAGTATTTGCTAACGCAAGTTCAGATAACCGGAGAGAACCAAACCGATCGTTCAGTTCTCTTTCCGAAAGCGCGACTCGAGATTCGGATACCGCACTGCCGCACACACTTCGGCGTCACCACCGCGAACTCTCGGCATCATCGGCGGCGCCTCGAATTCCCGCACACATCGCGGGCAACCGGCAGACCCCGCCGCCAGCAGGTACGCGAACAGGCGCCGGACTACCGAACCGACGCGTCCTGCTCCGCGATCGCCTCGGGCACGGGTCCCGCGTCCGGCCCACGCCGGCTCTTGACCATCAGCAGCCCGACGATCACCGCGACCAGGCCGGCGAGCAGGACGATCGTGATCCCCGTCCACGAGACCGTCGACGGCGTCTCCAGCCGGTGCACGAAGGCACGCGCCGCTTCGACGCTGTGCCCGCCATGCCGGAACTTCGCCACATCCTCGGCCCGCTCGAGCCGATACCGGCTGACGGTGTCGCTCGAGGTACCCGCCCAGTCGTCGCTGAGAACCAGCACCGTGCCGTGTTCGGACTTGCCGATGACGGTCGCCAGGTCACGCAGCGAGGAATCCGGCGCCGGATTCCCCTTGACCACCACGACGTTCAGCGGCATTCCATGGTCCCGCGCGTCGGCGACGACGGCGGCCAGCTCGGATTGATCGACGTCCTCCGAGGCAGCGACGTGATTGTCGGCAAGGTCCGCCACGATGGCATCGACGTCGGTATCCTGCGGCAGCTCCGCGGCCATGGGGGTGAAAACCGAGGCATACGAGACGGTCATCTTCCATCCGGTCTTTGTCGAGCCGTCGACTCCAGCGACGGACGTCCAACACATTCACATGATCAACACACACACCGGGCCCGCACATCGGAGACGACACTCCGACGGGGCCTGCGAGCACATTACGCGACGAGGGCATGATGGATTGCGGCACGCCGCGCCGGGCGTGCCCCGCACGCTTCATAGGACAAGCGTACTGTTAGAGTTCTGAGGTACGAGGCGCGCAGCCCGAAACGCGCCCTCGACGCACGCCACCGGCGCAGCCCCGCCGGTGGCCACCCACGGGGTACGCACGCGCGCCCCGATCGGAACACCGACGAGTGGAGCTGAACGTATGACAAGTATCGATACATTCGGCGCCAAGGGCACCCTCGAGGTCGGAAGCAACTCCTACGAGATCTTCCGCCTCTCGGCCGTGCCCGGCACCGAGAAGCTGCCCTACGCCCTGAAGGTCCTGGCGGAGAACCTGCTCCGCACCGAGGACGGCGCCAACATCACCGCCGACCACATTCGCGCCATCGCCGGCTGGGACCCGTCGGCGGAGCCGAGTATCGAGATCCAGTTCACCCCCGCCCGCGTGATCATGCAGGACTTCACCGGCGTGCCCTGTGTCGTCGACCTGGCCACCATGCGCGAGGCCGTCACCGCGCTGGGTGGTGACGCGAACAAGGTCAACCCGCTCTCACCCGCGGACATGGTCATCGACCACTCGGTCATCCTCGACGTCTTCGGCCGCGCCGACGCGCTCGAGCGCAACGTCGACCTCGAGTACGAGCGCAACTCCGAGCGTTACCAGTTCCTGCGCTGGGGTCAGGGCGCCTTCGACGATTTCCGCGTCGTCCCGCCGGGCATGGGCATCGTGCACCAGGTCAACATCGAGTACCTGGCGCCGACCGTCATGACCCGCAACGGTCAGGCCTACCCCGACACCTGTGTCGGCACCGACTCGCACACCACCATGGTCAACGGCCTGGGCGTGCTGGGCTGGGGCGTCGGCGGTATCGAGGCCGAGGCCGCGATGCTGGGCCAGCCGGTATCCATGCTGATCCCGCGCGTGGTCGGCTTCAAGCTGACCGGTGAGATCAAACCGGGCGTGACCGCCACCGACGTCGTGCTCACCGTCACCGACATGCTGCGCAAGCACGGTGTGGTCGGCAAGTTCGTCGAGTTCTACGGTGCCGGTGTGGCCGAGGTGCCGCTGGCCAACCGCGCCACCCTGGGCAATATGAGCCCCGAATTCGGTTCCACCGCGGCGATCTTCCCGATCGACGAGGAGACCATCAACTACCTGCGCCTCACCGGCCGCAGCGATGAGCAGCTCGCGCTCGTCGAGGCGTATGCCAAGGAGCAGGGCATGTGGCACGATGCCGCGCACGAGCCCGCGTACTCGGAGTACCTGGAGCTCGATCTGGGCACCGTCGTGCCGTCCATCGCCGGCCCGAAGCGCCCGCAGGACCGAATCCTGTTGTCGGAGTCCAAGACCGCGTTCCGCAAGGACATCCACAACTACACCAACGACGCCGAGGCCGCGCCGCACTCGCAGCTGGACGAGGCCCTCGACGAGTCCTTCCCGGCCAGCGATCCGGCCGAGCTGTCCTTCGCCGACGACGGCGCGATCGTCCCCAGCGCCTCCAACGGCAGCACCGGGCGGCCGTCCAAGCCGGTCAAGGTCTCCGATCCCGAGCGCGGTGACTTCGTGCTCGATCACGGCGCCGTCGTGGTCGCGGGTATCACCTCCTGCACCAACACCTCCAACCCATCCGTCATGATCGGCGCGGCGCTGCTGGCCCGTAACGCGGTCGAGAAGGGCCTCGCGTCCAAGCCGTGGGTGAAGACCAACATGGCCCCGGGCTCGCAGGTCGTCGCCGACTACTACGAGAAGGCCGGCCTGTGGCCGTACCTCGAGAAGCTCGGCTTCTTCGTGGGTGGTTTCGGCTGCACCACCTGCATCGGCAACACCGGTCCGCTGCCGGACGAGATCTCCAAGGCGATCAACGACAACGACCTGTCGGTCACCGCGGTGCTCTCGGGTAACCGCAACTTCGAGGGTCGCATCTCCCCCGACGTGAAGATGAACTACCTGGCCTCCCCGCCGCTGGTCATCGCCTACGCGCTCGCGGGCACCATGGACTTCGACTTCGAGGTCGACGCCCTCGGTAAAGACAACAGCGGCAACGACGTGTTCCTGAAGGACATCTGGCCGTCGCCGCAGGAGATCGACGACACCATCAAGTCGGCGATCAGCAAGGACATGTTCACCAAGTCCTATGCCACCGTCTTCGAGGGCGATCAGCGCTGGCAGGGGCTCAACACCCCGGAGGGCGACACCTTCGCGTGGGACGAGAACTCGACCTACGTCCGCAAGGCGCCGTACTTCGACGGCATGACGATGGACCCGGCCCCGGTCGAGGACATCAAGGGCGCGCGCGTGCTGGCGCTGCTGGGCGACTCGGTCACCACCGACCACATCTCCCCGGCCGGTCCGATCAAGCCCGGCACCCCGGCCGCGCAGTACCTGGACTCACACGGCGTGCAGCGCAAGGACTACAACTCCCTGGGCTCGCGTCGCGGTAACCACGAGGTGATGATCCGCGGCACCTTCGCCAACATCCGGCTGCGCAACCAGCTGCTCGACGATGTCTCGGGTGGTTACACCCGCGACTTCACCCAGGACGGTGCTCCGCAGGCGTTCATCTACGACGCCTCGCAGAACTACCAGGCCGCGGGCACCCCGCTGGTCGTGCTGGGTGGTAAGGAATACGGGTCCGGTTCGTCTCGTGACTGGGCCGCCAAGGGCACCCGCCTGCTGGGCGTCAAGGCCGTCATCACCGAGTCGTTCGAGCGCATCCACCGCTCCAACCTCATCGGCATGGGCGTTGTGCCGCTGCAGTTCCCGGCCGGTGAGTCCGCCGCGTCGCTGAAGCTGGACGGCACCGAGGTCTTCGACATCGAGGGCGTCACCAAGCTCAACGAGGGTGTGACCCCGAAGACCATGAAGGTCACCGCCACCAAGCAGAACGGTGAGAAGGTCGTCTTCGACGCGGTCGTTCGCATCGACACCCCCGGTGAGGCGGACTACTACCGCAACGGCGGCATCCTGCAGTACGTGCTGCGCAACATGATTCGGGGCTGATCACGCTCCCCACACCGCGGGGATGACCCGATGATCCACGGCCGATCGTCCCCGCCGGGCGGTGTTTCGGCACACCGTGCCGGGCCCGGCCACCACTGGGTGGCCGGGCCCCGCACGAATATCGTTGCGCCGCCGAGGATCTACACGCACCACACTCGTACTGTGACAACCCCCGCGCCGGTTCGCGCCGGCGCGGGGGTCCGTGCATTCCCGCTGGAGGAGCCCATGCCCAAAGTCAGTGACGATCACCTCGCCGCCCGGCGCAGCCAGATTCTGGACGGGGCGCGGCGGTGTTTCGCCGAATTCGGGTACGAGGGCGCCACCGTCCGCCGCCTCGAGGAGGCCATCGGACTGTCGCGCGGCGCGATCTTCCACCATTTCCGCGACAAGGACGCGCTGTTTCTCGCCCTGGCCCAGGAGGACGCCGGACGGATGGCCGAGGTCGCGGCCAACGAGGGCATCGTGCAGGTCATGCGAGAGATGCTGGACAATCCCGAGCAGTACAACTGGCTGGGAACCCGGCTCGAAATCGCCCGGCGGCTACGCACCGACCCCGAGTTCGCGGCCGGCTGGACCCAGCGTTCCAATGAGCTCACCGCAGCCACGCTGGCCCGTCTGGAACGCCGCAAGGCCGCGGGCGCGCTGCGCGACGACGTCCCCACCGATGTGCTGCTCGGCTATCTGGATCTCGTCCTCGACGGCCTCATCGCACGCATCGCATCCGGGCACGTCAACGAAAACCTCACGGCGGTACTCGATCTGGTGGAGGCCTCGGTCCGCCGCCGGGACTGAGTTCTCCGTAGCCGTATCCGGCCCGACACGTCGTAGGCTCTGACCATGGCCATCGGGCGTGGACGAGCGAGAACATCGGTCACCACTTCGATGTGGCGGGCCGTGGTGCTGCTGCTGGTCGGTGTCACGGCCGTGGCGTGCGGCGGCAGCGGGCCGGCGCCGAACGATCCCTATCTGTGGCTGGAGGAACTCGACAGTCCCCGGGTCCACGCCTGGGTCGACCAGCAGAACCACCGCACTCTCGATGTGCTCGAACACGATTCGCACTACTCCGACAATCTCGCGCAGGCCACGGCGCTGGCGAAGTCCTCCGCACGGATCGCTCTGCCGCAGTTCCAGGACGGTGCGACCGTCGACAACTTCTGGCAGGACGGCGACCACAAACGCGGTATCTGGCGTGAAACCTCGGTGGCCGATTACGAGACACCGCAGCCACAGTGGACCACCCTGGTGGATCTCGATCAGTTGTCCCGGGACGAGGGTGCGAACTGGGTGTGGAAGGGCGCAGTCTGCGACCCGGTCACCCATCACCGTTGCCTGGTCAGCCTGTCCGACGGCGGCGAGGACGCCGTCACCGTCCGCGAATTCGACCGGACCACGAAACAATTCGTCCCCGACGGCTTCGTCGTACCGCGAGGCAAGGTGGATGCCACGTTCAGCGACGAGAACACCGTCCTCATATCGCGGGAGTGGCAGCCGGGTGAGATGACGGCCTCGGGTTACCCGTACGTGGTGAAACAGTGGCACCGCGGCCAACCTCTCGACGCGGCAACCGACATCGCGCGCGGCGACCGCACCGACCAGCTGTCGACGACGCCCGCGGTGCTGGACAACGGAACCGGGCGCCGGATCGACGTCATCGTCCGCGGCCGGACCTTCTTCGAACATGACACCCAGTTGCTCACCGCGACCGGCCCGGTCCACACCACATTGCCGCCGAAGTCGAATCTCACCGGCTTCATCGGCAATCACCTTCTGGTCTCGCTCGACCAGGAGTGGCAGATCGGCGCGACGACGTATCCGGCGGGTGCGCTGGTGTCGGTGGACGCCGACCGGCTCATCGCCGATCCACAGCATCCCGTGGTCGTGCCGATCTACGTGCCCGGTCCAGCACAGAGCCTCACCGGCGTGCAGACCACCCGTGACCGTGCCGTGGTCACCTCGCTCGACGATGTACGCGGCCGCGCCACCGTGTACAGCCCGCAGCCGGACGGCAGCTGGTCCGGTACGCCGGTCGCCCTCCCCGACAACGCCACCATCGACACCGTCACCACCGACCCGGCCGGCGACCGCGGCTATCTCACGGTCACCTCGTTTCTCGAGCCGACCACGCTGTGGAGTCTGGACACCGCGGACGCCGTGGCCCGGCAGGTGAAAAGCACACCGCCACAGTTCGATTCGTCGCGCTACGTGGTGGAACAACGCAAGGCCGTCTCACCCGACGGCACCGCGGTCCCGTATTTCGTGGTGCACGCCGCGGACATGAAATACGACGGCACCAATCCCACCCTGCTGTACGCCTACGGCGGCTTCGCGACCTCGCAGACACCGGCCTACTCGGGACTGCTCGGCCAGTTGTGGCTCGACCACGGCGGTGTGTACGTGCTCGCCGACATCCGTGGCGGCGGCGAATTCGGTCCCGCCTGGCACGAAGCCGCCCGCACCGTCCACCGGCAACGGGCCTTCGACGATTTCGCGGCGGTCGGCAAGGATCTGGTGACCCGCAACATCACCACACCGCGCCGGCTCGGTATCCAGGGCGGCTCCAACGGCGGCCTGCTCATGGGCGTGGAGTTCGTGCAGCATCCGGAGATGTGGAACGCCGTCGACATCCAGGTGCCGTTGCTGGACATGATGCGCTACGAGAAGATCGCCGCGGGTGCCTCCTGGGTCGACGAGTACGGCAGCGTCGATGATCCCGCCCAGCGCGCGTTCCTCGAATCCATTTCGCCCTACGCGCAATTGCGGCGGGATGTGCCCTATCCCGAACCCTTCGTCTGGACCACCAGCAAAGACGATCGGGTCGGCCCGCAGCACGCCCGCAAGTTCGCCGCCCGGCTGGCCGAATACGGCACACCGTATCTGTTCTACGAGGCCGGTGCGGGCGGCCACGGCTCCGGTGCCGACCGCGAGGAGCAGGCGCATACGAGCGCGCTCGAATTCACCTATCTGATGCGGCGGTTGATGGAACCGCCGCCTCGGTGATCAAGCGCACGCCCGATCCGGAAATAGCGGAAACCCGGTGCGGGTTCGCCCAGATATGACCTTCTCCGTGCCCGTCACCGTCCGCGGTTACGAACTCGACGTCAACGGCCATCTGAACCAGGCCGTCTATCACCAGTACGCCGAGCACGCACGGTGGGAGTTGCTCCGCGCGGCCGGGCTGGTGCCGGACAAGATGCAGTTGTCCGGACTCGGGCCGGTGGTGCTGGAGTCGAATGTGAAGTACCGGCGCGAGCTGCACCTGGGCGACGAGATCACGGTGACCTGTGAGTGCCGCTGGGGCAGCGGCAAGGTGTTCTGGATGGATCAGCAGATCCGCAAACTCGACGGCACCGTCTCCGCGGAAATCTCCGTCGTGCTGGGCCTGATGGATCTCGACGCACGCAAACTCGTCCCGAACCCCAGTGAGCGCTTCCTGGAACTCGCCGAATACGCGGACACTCTCGGCCTGTGAGGCGTTGACGGCTCAACCGAAAATCTTTCGGGGCTGGCGTTTTCCACGACCGGGCCCGGTCCGGCACCCTCGCGGGCTATGATCCAGGTCACGCTCGACTTCCGGGGCAAATCGCGAGCAGATCGGAGTCCGGCCCATGAACGATGTCCGCCGCCAGGTATCCGAAAATACCCGGCCGCGCCCTACTCCCCCGCGATCGGCGCCACCGCTGTCCGGCCGCCTGATCGCCGAATCTCCCACGACCATCAGCGTCCGCGTCGCCGAGGGCATCTGGACCCTCGACCGCGACGATGTTCTCCAGCTCCGCGAAGGCCGCGCCGAACCGGGCGCCGATCCCGCCGAGCCCGCCGTACTGGTCTGGATACGTCCCGGCGCCACAGCCGATTTCACCCAGCGCCGGCGCATCCAGCTCACCGAGCGCCCGCTGACGCTGGCTGCGCATCCCAGCCGTGCCGTGGGTGACGAGATACTGGCCCGGCTCACCGATCGCTGGGCCCGGCATCTGCATCTGCGGCCCGCCTCCGGTGCCACCGGGGCGACCGTGAGCTTCAGCCAGACCCGCAGCCGCGGCCGCGCCGACGACGGCACCGCCTGCGACAGCCTGGACTGAGGGCCACGATGAGTGCCCGTTCGCCGGGTACCGTGCTGATCGTCTCCGAGACCGGCGACCTGCATGCCGAGGCGATGGCCTCGACTCTGCGAAAGTCGTACCGGCTCAGTCCGATTCGTCTGGATATGCGCGACTTTCCGCACGAGAGCGGCAGCTTCCGGCTGGACCGGGCCGGCACCGCGCGGTCGATGTCGCATCTGGCCGGACTCGACGAGGTCACCACCGTCTGGTGGCGCCGGCCCCATCCGTGCCAGGTCCCGGGCGGGTTCCTCGACGACGACGACGAATTCCGCCAGTCCGAATGCGACGGCTTCCTGCAGGGCCTGCTCTGGTCGATGCCCGCGGTGTGGGTCAACGATCCCGGCGCCGACCGGACCGCCACCCGAAAGATCGTGCAACTCGACACCGCCCGCCGCTGCGGCTTCGCCGTCCCGGAGACCCTGATCACCAACGATCCGGACGAGGCCCGCAGTTTCGTCGACTCCCGCGGCGGGTCGGTGATCTTCAAACGCACCGGCACCGGCCGCGCCGAATTCACCGAGACCCGGATCGTGGGCACCGACGAGATCGGCCGGTTCGGCACCATCAGATCGGCGCCCACCACCTTCCAGGATTATGTCGAGGCCGAATGCGATCTCCGGGTGGTCTGGATCGACGGTGTCGAGTGGACCGTCCGGATCGATTCGCAATCCGGTGCGGGATGGGTGGATTCGCGGTTGGACACCTCCGTCGCGTTCACCCCCGAACGCCTGCCCGCCTCGGTGAGCAAGGCACTGACGACGTTGATGGGCGCACTAGGCCTCGTCTTCGGCGTCCTCGACATCCGGCTCGGACTCGATGGCGAGTACTACTTCCTCGAGGTGAACCCGCAGGGCCAGTTCGCCTATCTCGAGATCAAGACCGGGTTGCCGATCTTCGCCAGTCTGGCCCGGTTCCTCGTGCACGGTGAGGCCATCGCCGACGACTGAGCACGTGCACGAGTGGTCACCGCTCGGCGTGATCACGCTCCAGATCGGCCAGCAGGATGCGGGCGATGCGATCCAGTTCGGCGCGGTCGTGGCCCGACAACGACGACAACATCCGGGTCTCGTTCGCGATGTGGGCGGTCACCACTTCGTCGACGCGGGCCCGGCCGTCCGCGGTCAGCGCGACCCGGATCGCGCGGCGATCGGCGGGATCGGCGATGCGCCGCACCAGCCCGGCCGATTCCAGCCGGTCCAACCGGCCGGTCATTCCCGCACGCGACAGCATCAGGGTGTCGGCCAGCACAGACGGCGCGAGTTCGAACGGCTCCCCCGAACGGCGCAGCGCCGCAAGCACATCGAACTCCCCTCGCTGCAGGCCGTGCGCGGTGAATACCGCCTCGATGGACCGTTCGGCGAGCAGCTGCATCCGGCCCAGGCGGCCGAAGATCGCCATCGCGGTCGGATCCAGGTCCGGTCGTTCGGCCCGCCACTGTTCCACGATCGCGTCGACCGCGTCCGTTCGTCGTTCACCCATGGACCAATTCTATTCGCTGAGATATAGTTTGGTGGCGAACTATTCGTCACCGAATCAATCCGGAGGTTTCGATGTCCACCACAGCCCGCATCCCCGCCGCCGTAGTCCAGCCCGCCGAGGCCGAGGTGCTCACCACCGCCGCCGTGACGATGCGACTGCTGCTGGATTCCGACCGGACCGGCGGCAGCGTGAGCACCCTCGAGGTGACCATGTCCTCCGGGGCCGACGGCGCCACGCCCCACTACCACACCCAGTCCGACGAGCTTTTCTACGTCGCCGAGGGGGAACTGCAGGTCCTCGCGGGCGAGGACATCCGCACAGTTGGCGCGGGCGGCGCGATCACAGTGCCGCGATTCATGCCGCATGCCTTCGGCGCCGCCCCCGGCTCGACGGCGCGCATTCTGATCGCGCTGACGCCCGCCGTCGAGCGTTTCGGCTATTTCCGCCTGCTCGAACGCGTGGCCGCAGGCGAGGCAACGCTCGCCGACCTCGCCGCGACCCAGGACGAATACGACAATCATTTCGTCGATGCCCCGCGGTGGTGGGCCGAACGCGCTGCGCACCGATCCTGAGATACGCACGACCACAACGAGTTCGGCGTGGCTGAACCTCACCTCACCAGCAGAGCGGTCCGCGTGGCGGACCGCAGCGCGGTACCCGCGGTGACCGAAATGGATGGTCGCCGCGTGCGGAAAGGCCGGTCAGGCCTTGCTGACCGCCCTGCCCCGATTGGCCCCACCACGGCTGCGGAGTTGCACATGCGACTCCACCAGTACGTTGTGGATGAATCCGTACGAGCGGCCGGTCTCTCGCGCCAGTGAACGAATACTGGCACCCGCCTCGTATTGCTTCTTGAGCTGAGTCTGTAGCCGGTCGCGGGATTTACCCGTCACGCGCGTGCCTTTACCCAACATCGACTTCCCCTGTGCGGGCCTGTCACTCATGGCTTCCTCCGGTCGCCGTGCAGCCTCACTCCAGGCTAGACACTCGACCGGCAGTGATCAACGCCTCAGTGTGATGAAACTCACCGATTGCAAGGATATTTCGGCGTGGACGGCGCGTCACCGCAAGGTGTCCGCCGCGTTCACGCCAGCTGAATGAGCTCCAGGTAGTCCTGCGACCAGTGGTCCTCGGTGCCGTCGGGCAGCATGATCACCCGTTCGGGATTCAGGGCCTCGGCCGCACCCGGGTCGTGGGTCACCAGAACGACCGCGCCCGCATAACTGCGCAGCGCGTCGAGGACCTGTTCACGCGAGACCGGGTCCAGGTTGTTGGTGGGCTCGTCGAGCAGCAGGACGTTCGCGGCGGACGAGACCAGACCGGCCAGGGCCAGACGGGTCTTCTCACCGCCGGACAGCGTGCCCGCGGGCTGCTCCAACTGGGGGCCCGAGAACATGAATGCTCCCAGCAGGCTGCGCAGGTCCTGTTCGCCCGCATCGGGCGCCGCATGCCGGATGTTCTCCCACACGGTGGCCTGATCGTCGAGGGTGTCGTGTTCCTGCGCGAAATATCCGATTCGCAGGCCGCGGCCCGGATCGATCTGCCCGGCGGTGAGCGTCTCCACCCCGGCGAGCAGCCGCAGCATGGTGGTCTTGCCGGCACCGTTGAGGCCCAGGATCACCACCCGGCTGCCCTTGTCGATGGCCAGGTTCACCCCGGTGAAGATCTCCAGCGATCCGTAGAGCTTGGTCAGGTTGGTGGCCATCAGCGGCGTCCTGCCGCAGGGAGCGGGGTCGGGGAACTTGATGCGCGCCACCTTGTCGGCCACACGGATCTCGTCGACCTCCGACAGCATGCGTTCGGCGCGCTTGACCATCTGATGTGCCGCAGCGGCTTTCGTCGCCTTCGCGCCGAGTTTGGCGGCCTGCTGTTTGAGCGCGGACGCTTTCTTTTCCGCGTTGGCGCGTTCGCGCACCCGGCGCTGCTCATCGGTGGCGCGGGCGTCGAGATATTTCTTCCAGCCCATGTTGTAGATATCGGCCTCGCCGCGCACCGCGTCGAGGAACCACACCTTGTTCACCACGTCCCCGAGCAGTTCCACATCGTGGGAGATCACGATCAGCCCGCCGTCGTGGTTCTGCAGGAAGCCGCGCAACCAGGTGATCGAGTCGGCGTCGAGGTGGTTGGTGGGTTCGTCGAGCAGCAACGTGGTGTCCGATTTTCCACCGGAGCCGTCGGACGCGCTGAACAGGATGCGCGCCAGCTCGACCCGGCGGCGCTGACCACCCGACAGGGTCCGCAGCGCTTGGCCCAGCACGCGCTCCGGCAGGCCCAGGCTGTTGCAGATCCGCGCGGCCTCACTTTCGGCCACGTACCCGCCCAGGGCGGAGAACCGATCCTCGAGGCGGCCGTACTTGCGTACCGCCTTGTCCCGCTCGGCCTCGTCGACCACCTCGGCCATCAGGGCCTGCTGCTTCTCCATGTCCCGGATCAGCTTGTCCAGACCGCGCGCCGACAGCACCCGATCGCGGGCCAGAACGTCCAGATCGCCTTCGCGCGGGTCCTGCGGCAGATAGCCGATCTCGCCCGAACGCATGACCTTGCCCGCATACGGCTCGCCCTCACCGGCCAGGATGCGCAGTGTCGTGGTCTTGCCCGCACCATTGCGGCCGACGAGCCCGATCCGATCACCGGCTTGCACCCGCAGCGCCGAGCCCGGCGCGGTGAGCAGGGTGCGGATTCCGGCCCGGACTTCCAGGTCGGTCGCGGTGATCACAACAGTCTCCTAGCACGATGGTTGGGGGCAAACGGCTCGATTGCGCGGCTCGATTGCGCGTCTCCCGGGACGCAACAGACGCAACGCAACCACCCATTTTACCGGCCGCCACCTCAGCGACCGAATCGAGCACACGATCGGCAACCGGGCAGACCCGGCGGCGGTCACGACGGCAGCTGCCGGGAGCCCTCCCGGGCCCTGTCCCAGTCGGTCAGCGAATGCCGGGCGCACCGCAGCGCGCACCGGAACCGGGCCCGGTCGCCGTCGGGGGCCACGCTGTCGTATGTACCTGCCGCCACGGCCGCCACCACCGCGATGATCAGCAGCGTTGTCATGGCGACAAGTGTGCGGCGCGACGCTGTCCCCGCACCAGAGCCAGTCCGCGAACACTGGCCCGTGACGGCATCTCGCCCCGACGGCGCGACCGGGTATCCGGTGGGCGAACACACACCGACCGGCGCACTCCGCGCACGGTTGCCGGCGGCGCGGCGGGCGAATCGTCGTGCCCCCACGCCCGTCGTGCGCAGCCCGCCGGCCCGAGCAGGGTTACCGTCGTGGCATGCACACCCTCGTCATGACGGGCGCGACCAGGGGCATCGGCCGGGTCGCGGCACGGGAGATCCTGCGCACGGCGCCCGACACCCGACTGCTGCTACTGGCCCGCGGGCACGCCGGAGCGCAGGTGTGCGCCGAACTGGCCGGGGCGGGATTCGCCGCCTCGGCGGTGCCCGCGGACCTGTCCTCACTGTCGAGCACCCGGGCCGCCGCGCAACAGATCCACGACCTCCTGGATCGCGGCGAGGTGCCGCCACTGGCCGGATTCGTCGGCAACGCGGGAATGCAGTACACCGACGACCTCACCGCGACCGACGACGGACTGGAGGCCACCTTCGCGGTCAACGTGGTGGCCAATCATCTGCTGCTGGGCCTGCTGAGCGACCGGTTCGTGGTTCCCTCGCGCATCGTGATCACGGTCAGCGACACCCATTTCGGCGATTTCCGGCACAACCTCGGCATGGTGCCCGGCCCGGTCTGGCACCACCCCGACGCCCTGGCCCGTCCCGGCGCCTTCGCCGATCCGGCGAGCGTGGCCGCGGGCCGTACGGCCTATTCGACCAGCAAGCTGGCGATGATCCACCTGGTCCACGAGTACGCGCGCAGGCTGCCCGCCGGTGTCGAGATCCTGTCCTACAACCCGGGTTTCGTGCCCGGCACCGGTCTGACCCGCAATGCCGGTGCGCTCGCGCGGTTCGCCGTGCGGCGGATCGCGCCGCTGCTCACCCTCACCCCGTTGGCCACCGGACCGCGGACCGCCGGCGCCCGGCTCGCCGCGGTGGTGACCGGGGACCTCGAAGCGGCCACCGGGAGCTACATCGATCGCGACCGGGTGGCCGATTCCGCACCCGCCTCCTATGACCCGGGCCGCGAAAGCGAACTGTGGGACCACCTGCAATGCCTCGTCGCCGCACATCCGTCCTGAGGCGTGGGCACGTCGGCTAGCGTGATGCCACCGGCGGAAGGACCAAGCGGTGAAAGTGCATCTGCAAGTGGAGGGTTCGCCGATCCGGGCGGGCGCGAGTGCTCGTGCGATCGCGGAGCTGGGGGCCGACGGCGTCTTCTCCTTCGAGGGCCCGCACGACGTCTTCGTGCCGCTCGTCGCCGCGGCCACCGAAACCGGCCTCGAGATCATGACCAATGTGGCCATCGCCGGGCCGCGTAGTCCCCTGCACCTGGCGCATACCGCCTACGACCTTCAGCTGCTCAGCGCCGGACGATTCCGGCTCGGACTGGGGTCCCAGATCCGCGTCCACATCGAGAAGCGCTACGGCTCCCGCTGGGCGAAGCCGGCCCGGCGCACCGGTGAGTCGGTCGCCGCGGTCAAGGCGATTCTCGCGGCGTGGGAGGGCCGGGCGCCGCTGGATTTCCGCGGCGAATTCTTCACCCACACCCTGATGCCACCCACCTTCGATCCCGGACCCAATCCGTATGGCCCGCCGCCGGTTCTGATGGGCGGGCTCGGGCCGGTGATGACCCGCACCGCGGCGGAGGTCGCCGACGGACTGCTCGTGATGCCGTTCAACAGCGCGACCCATTTCGCGCAACGCACGGTGCCCGCACTGCGCCGCGGCCTGGCGAATTCCGGCCGCGAGCCCGGGGATTTCACAGTGGTCGCGCAAGCCATGGTGGCCCTGGGCCGAACCGACGCCGAGGTGGCCGCCGCGGTCGACGCGGTCGGGCGTCTCATCGCCTTCTACGCCTCGACTCCGGCGTACCGGCCGGTTCTCGACGCGGAGGGCTGGGGTGAGATACAGCCCGCGCTCAACGCGCTGTCGAAACAGGGGCGCCACGGCGAGATGCGAGCGCTGATCACCGAGCCGATGGTGCGGACCATCGCGCTGGTGGGAACTCCCGCCGAATGCGCAGCACAGGCTCGCGAACGCTTCGGCGGCCATGCCGGTGACATCTGCTGCTACTTCCCGCACTACGATCCGGCGCCCGATGACGTCGCAGATCTCGTCGCCCGATTGCGACGCCTGACATAGCTGCAGAAATCTCCTTCTCATTTGTTGGAAATTGAATTCTCTCCTGTCTATCATGTGATTCACCGCACTCAGGCCGCTGCGAGCCTACGTACGGGTAGCGGTGAAGGAGAGAACTATCCATGGCAACCGCGACCACCAGCGTCGAGAGCCCCGATGAGGACACCGGGCGGCTCGAGAATGCCTCCAAACTCCGGGTCACACTGATCATCCTGGCCATCGTGGCCAGTACCGAGATCGTCCCGTTCCACTTCACGTTCATCGGGCTCACCGCTCGCTACATCGGGCAGTCCTTCCCGGACCAGAGCGCCGGCCAGCTCACCTGGCTGACCACGCTGTACTCACTGGTCGGCGGCGTGGCGGTTCCGGTGTTCGGCAAGTTGTCCGATCTGGTCGGCAAGAAGAAGGTCATTCTCTTCTGCCTGCTGCTGTCGATCATCGGCTGCGCGATCGATGCGATGACCTCCTCATGGACGCTGATGCTCATCGGGCGCGGACTACAGGGCCTCGCCTTCCCGGCGATCTTCGTGTCCTACGGCCTGATTCGCGATCTCGCACCGCGCCGCTACCTGAACATGGCGATCGCGCTCGCCGGTGGCGGCACCGGCGTGGGTGCGATTCTCGGCCCCCTCATCGGCGGTGTCCTCACCGACCACTACAGCTGGCGCTCGCTGTTCTGGTTCTGCGTGATCTGGACCGTGGTCACGATCCTGCCGTTGGCGCTGCTCGTTCCCGAGACCAAGCTGCGCGCCAAGGTCAAGATAGATCTACTCGGCGCACTGCTGCTCGGTGCCGGAATCGCCGGGGTGTTGATCTACCTGAGCAACGGCAGTACCTGGGGCTGGGGTGAACTGTCGGCGCTGAGCTGGCTGATCGGCGGAGTGATCCTGCTGGTGTTGTTCTACGCCTGGGAGCTGTTCACACCCGAGCCGATCATGGATCCGAAACTCCTTCGCGCCCCGCGCTTCGGCGGAATTCTCATCGCGGCATTCCTGTCGGTCGGCATCATGCAGGGTCTGTCCTACGCGATGGGGTACCTCGCCGAGACGCCGGGCGGCGCCGAGGGCGACGCCATCAAGAAACAGATCGTCGACGGCGCCGCGGCCCAGGCCGCCCAGCAGGCTTCCGAACAGATGCACATACAGGTCCCGCCGTCGATGGTCACCCAGTACTTCTCGGTGGGCGGCACACTGCCCGGCTTCAATCTGACGCTGCTGCAGTTCACCATGCAGACCATGCTGGGCCTGGCGGTGGTCTACGTGTTGATCGCTCCGCTGTGTGGATGGATGTCGACCCGGATCGGGCTGCTCAAGCCCTATCTCGCCTCGACCGTCGCCTTTCTGGTGGGGTGTCTGCTCTTCGCGAAATTCCACGACCATGTCTGGCAGATGGCCCTGATCGCCCTCGTGATCGGTGTCGGCGCGGGCGCCTACCTGGGCACACTGCCCAACATGGTGGTCGAGGCGGTACCGCAGGAACAGCAGGGCATCAGTGCCGGAATGTACGGCGCCTTCAACAGTTTCGGCACCGCGGCCGCCACCGCGGCCGTCGCCGCGATCATGTCGGCCAACCCGCTGATTCTTCATATCAACGCCCCCGGGCACGTCGAAGACCGCAAACTGAATACCGGGCCGATGGCCCAGCTGCCCGACGGCGCGGCCTACACCAACATTTTCTACCTCTTCGCCGGCGCGGCCGCTGTGGCCTTCGTCCTGGCACTGGTGTTGCTTCGCTTCTACAACCGGCCCAGCACCGGCGCCACCGCGCACTGACCGCCGGGGCCATCGCGGCCGCGACCGCGACCGCGATGGCCCCGCGGCCGCACCCGCACGACCAGATTGGGAGAACCAGATGAGCGACTTCGACGGACAGGCCCCGTTACCCGCCGAGTCCCTGTGTACCGCGGCCGGCGCGCTCGGTGATCGGGCACGCGCGGTTCTGCTGCACAGTCCACGCCCGGTCTTCCTGTTCTATCTGGCGCAGACCTTCGATCAGCTGGGTACCCAGCTCGCGCGCGGGCTGCGGCCCGAGCCGGCGACACCCGCCGAGCAACTGTGCCTGTATCTGATGCTCACCCATGTCGAACGCAACTGCCCCGGAATCGATCTGTCCCGGGATCGGGCGCTGCTCACCCAGCGTGCGGGAGCCGACCTCCGCACCGAATTCCGCGCCATCACCGGAAAGTCCGGGGACACCTACGATTTCATCGCGCTCGGCGATGTCCTGGGCGCGGGCGGGATGGGCGCGTTCTTCGCCCCGTTCGACTCCACCGATCTGGTGGCCTGAACCACGACGCGCGGGCTACCGGGTCACGCGGCTCCCGCTGGGGAGTCTTCCCGCAGCCCGCGCATCAGCAGTACCCACGCACGCCTGGCGGTGGCCTTGCGGTCCGGCAGCGGTGTCTTGATCAGAATCGCGGCCAGCATCGCCAGGGCCATGACCACATCGTCGGCGCCGAGATCGGCGCGCAGCGAGGCGCGCCTGCGCTCGAGCTTGCCCGCGATCAGATCCACCAACCGGCGCGATACCTCGAACAGGCGGGGATCGTCGAATCCGGTCGGGTCGATGGTCGCGACGAATCCGGCCGATTCC
Organism: Nocardia sp. NPDC052254; assembly: GCF_040679495.1. Lineage (NCBI taxonomy): Bacteria > Bacillati > Actinomycetota > Actinomycetes > Mycobacteriales > Nocardiaceae > Nocardia > Nocardia sp. NPDC052254. The sequence goes on from NZ_JBFAUW010000001.1 coordinate 476,803, forward strand.
GCGATCTGGTCGACGATGAAATCGAGCAGATCCTCCGCCGTCGTCGCCGACCGTTGCGCGACCTCCTCGATGGCGACGACATTGTCGTCGAACACCGCCAGGATCATCGATTCGCGGTTCGGGAAGTGCCGGTACAGCACCCCGGGCCCGACGCCCGCGGCCCGGGCGATCGAACTCAGCGGTGCGTCGAATCCGTTCTCGGCGAAGACTTCCCGCGCGGCGCGAACCAAGGCCCTCCGGTTCTCCGCAGCTGCCTTCGGCCCTCTGTTGGCCCGGGGGGACGCGGTCATCACACTGACGTTACCGCACCGGCGACACGCCGCCGCACGCCTCGTGATCCCACACCGGGCGGGCCGGCCTCGGATATTCGAGCACCGTTCGGCGAGACCGGGTTTCACAGCACCGAATCGGCTACCGGTCGCGGAACACGTTGCGGTTGACGAGGCGCGGACCTTCATACACACTGCCCTAGCAACCGGACGAAAGTGTCCGGTTGACTTGTCGGACGCGACCGCCCCTCCGCACCCTATGTGAACCGGGGCGAACCGATCGATCAGTGTTACGTACCTGTAGGTCTTTTTTGGAGTGTGCATGTCCCCGATGAAGCGACGCTCGTTCCTGGCCGGTGCAGCGGCCGCCGGACTGACCCTGGCCACCGCGGCCAGTGCGAGCGCCCAGCCCTGGATGAGCACGGGGCGACGAACATCGGTCCCGACGAACCGCGAAGACCATCGTGTCGTGATCATCGGATCCGGCTTCGGTGGTGGTGTCAGCGCTCTGCGCCTGGCCCAGGCCGGCGTCGGTGTCCTGGTCCTCGAGCGGGGTATGCGCTGGCCCACCGGCCCCAACGCCGACACCTTCCCGCACCCTTCGCGCCCGGACAAGCGGATGCTGTGGCACCGCTCCGCACCCCAGGTACTGGGGCAGCCGGTGGCGCTCGAGCCCTACGCCGGACTGCTCGAGACCGTCGTCGGCGAGAACATGACCTCGGTGTGCGCCGCCGGCGTCGGCGGTGGATCGCTGGTGTACCAGGGCATGACCCTGCAGCCGACCGAGGCCGCGTTCACGACCGTGCTGCCCGCCGAACTGGACTACGCGACGATGGACCGCGTCCACTATCCGCGCGTGGCCAAGATGCTCGGCGCCGACGTCGCACCGGACGCGCTGATCGACAGTCCGAACTATCTGCCCGCACGCGCGTTCGCCCGCAATGTCGCCGCCGCCGGTTACCCGCTGTCGAAGATCCCGATGCCCATCGACTGGACCTTCGCGCTGCGGGAGTTGCGCGGCGAGATGAAGCCGTCCTACACCAACGGCGACTGCGCGCTCGGCGTGAACAACGGCGGCAAGAACTCCGTCGACGTGACCTACATGGCCCAGGCCGAGGCCACCGGGCGCGCCACCGTCCGCACCCTGCACGAGGTCACCGACGTCGCGATGCTGCCCGACGGCCGCTGGCAGATCGAGGTGAACCGGCTCGATCCCTCGGGCACCACCGTCGAGCATCTCGTCATCACCACGAAGGCGCTGATCATGGCGGCGGGCAGCGTGAACACCACGAAACTGCTGCTGCGGGCCTCGGCCAAGAACCACATCCCGGACATGCCCGACGGGCTGGGCAGCGGATGGGGCAACAACGGCGACCGGATCTTCACCTGGACCAGCGCGACCGATGATTTCGGCACCGAGCAGGGCGGTCCGGTCGTCTACGGCAGCAAGGAGTGGGACGACCCGGCGATCGCGAATACCGTGATCCAGGCGTCGATTCCGCCGACCGGTGTCGACGCGCGCTCGACGATGCTGGTGGGATTCGGGATCACGAAGGGCCGCGGACATCTGGCCTACGACGCGGCCACCGACGACGCGAAGCTGTTCTGGCCCGTGAACGGCGACGCCGATCTACAGGGCCGCATCGCCGAACGCGTGCACGCCATCGCCGGGCCCGGTGCGGCCGTGGTCGACACCAATACCGTCGTGCCCAGCACCTGGCATCCGCTCGGCGGTGCCGCGATGGGCCAGGTGTGCGATCTCGAGGGCCGGGTGCACGGCAAGCCCGGGCTCTACGTTCTCGACGGCGCGCTGATTCCCGGCAGCACCGCCGCGTGCAATCCGTCCATGACCATCGCCGCGGTCGCCGAACGAGCACTCGAGCGCATCGTGGCCGACGATCTCGGCACCCTCATCTAGCGCCGCTCAGTGCGGTGGTACCACCGCATCGGATGATCGGCGCGCGGCCTCGTCGTCGATCCAGTCGCCGATCATCCGAGCGGTCACATCGATGACCTCGCGCCGTTGCTCGGCGCCCACTTCCACGGCCGAGGCGCGCAGCACCGCCGAGAATCCGGTGTTGACCAGAACGAAGGTCATCACGTCGTACTCGTGGTCGTCACCCGGCCCGAGTAACTGGATCAGCATCACCTTCATCAGCAACCGGAGCCGGGGTTCGAACTCGGGAATTCCGCTGCTGTAGAACTGCACCCCCGCGACCAGTGCCCGCACCAGCAGGGCGTTGGCGACCAGTTCCTCGGCGATCGACGCGAGCAGTCGGTCGGTCACTTCGTAAGTCGTCGCGTCCGACAGCTCGAAAACCCGCTCGGTGGCGCGTCTTTCGATGTTCTCGAGCAGCCGGGCGAGCAATTCCTCGACGATGACGGTGCGATCGGAGAAGTACCGGTAGACGGTGCCGATGCTCAGCCCCGCTTCGGCGGCGATCCGATTGGTCGAGGTCTGCGCGATGCCCCGCTCACCGAACACCCGCGCCGCCGTGTCGAGGATGTGCTCGCGGGTCGCCTTGGCCCGCTCCTGGGTCGGCCGGCGCCGCTGTCCGGTGGCCCTCGACACCATCACGCTCTCCTGCCCGGCCGTCCTCCGCAGGCCGCCGCCATCGTAGCCGGACGGCTCCGTGAACGAACGGCATCGAATTCACGAAAATATTTTCCCCGTCCGGGAAAAACGGATATCCTGAACGGCGCGGCGTCGTCGCCCAGCGTCGTGCGGCGCGCCGCGGCCGGCCGACGACCCGACCGGCAGGTTCGCCGGCGGCGGCGTCGGTGCGGAAACAGCGAAGGCAAGCCATGGGACATCCCGGCACCGTCGATGCCACCTACGAGCTCACCCAGGCCAAGGCGCAGTACTGCTACAACCTCGACGCGCGGGACTGGGGCGCACTGGGCGCCCTGATGACTTCCGATGTGGAATTCGACGTCGGCGACGGTGACGACCGGGTGCCCGTCCTGGTCGGCCGCGAGGCGGTACTCGACATGCTCCGCCGCGCGCTGGCCGACTCCCGTTCGGTCCACCAGGCGCACATGCCCATGTTCGATGTGGACGCCGAGGAGGCGCGCGTCGTGTGGACCATGCACGATCGCGTCGTCTGGGACGACGGACGCTCCCGCACCGGATACGGCCACTACCGCGAGCGCTGGGTGCGCGGTGACGGGGAATGGAAACTCGCCGCCCTGCGGCTGACCCGGCTGCTGGTCGAATCCGGTGACGACATCCCGCTCACCATGTACGAGGCGGCGCGGCGCGCACCGGGCCGCCTCGACGATGCCCACCGGTTCCGGTCGTTCCCGGCCACCGAGTCCGGGTGGTGACCCCGTGGGCACCGCGGCCCGTGGACGGGGACGACCACCGCGGCTGAGCCGCGACCGCATCATCGCCGCCGCGCGCACGGTCGCGCCCGAGGATCTGACCATGCAGGCGGTCGCCGACGCGCTCGGCGTGGACCGCAAATCGCTCAACTATCACGTCAGCGACCGGCAGGGGCTGCTCGAACTCGTCGCCTTCGACGCCTTCGACGCCGGCTTCCGCCGGGTCGTCGTGCCCGAACGGGACGACTGGCGCGAACTGCTGCACCTGTTCGCCGTCGCGGTCGTCGACGTCCTCGTCCAGGTGGGCGTACTCATTTCCTATGTGCGCTTCGACGGAAAGGCCGGACTGTCGGCGCTGGCGGTGGTGGAGCGAATCGTGGCGACCCTGGTCGGCGCCGGGCTCAGCCCCGGGGAGGCCGGGCGCACCCTGAAACTGATCGCGCAGATCGCCCAGGCCGCCGCCCGCGAGGCCCTCGACGCCGGCCACGGACCGATCGACGCACAGGCCGCGGCGGTGAGCCGGACGCTGTATGGGACCGAGGAGTTTCCCCTGTTGCGCGCCATCGCCGGCGCGCACGATGCCGACGCCCTGATCGGCCGGCAATTCCAGTTCGACATCGCCGTCGTCATCGACGGCCTGCAGCGACGCCTGGAAAACCGGTGCGGCGCACCGCCGGACGACGATCAGCCCGCCCAGGCCTGAGTGCGCATCGCCGCCACCACACCCCCGTCGACGAGCAGATCGGTACCGGTGACGAACGCGGCCGAGTCCAGCAGGAACCCCGCCGCGGCGGCGATGTCGTCGGGTGTGCCGAGACGGCCGGTCGCCGAGGCCTCGACCATCGCCCGCATCCCCGCACCCGAGTCGCCGTCGAGTTCCGTACGGCCCATCGGTGTCGAGATCACCCCGGGGCTGATCGAGTTGATTCGCGCCCCACGCCGGCCCCACGCCCCCGCCGCGGCCTGTACCCGAACGATGTTCGCGCGCTTGGCGATCACATACGCCAATGCGGGTTCGGCCACCGCGTCGGGCCCCAGGAAGGCCAGGCCGGCCAGTTCACGGGCCGGCGTCACCGCCAGCGCGCGTTCCTGCTCACCGGGCATCGGCGGTGCCATATGTCCGGCCATACTCGCGATCACCACTCCGGCGCCGCCCGCCGCGACCACCCGGCCGAATTCCTCGAGAACCAGCGCCACACCGATCAGATCGACCTGCACGATCGCGCTCGCACTCGCCTGCGCGGGGGACAACCCCGCGGTGTGGACCACGTGGGTGACGCGGCCGAGTTCGGCTGCTGCGAGCGCCGATTCGGCCACCGAGGCCGGATCGGAGACATCCACGACACGGGTCCGGACATCGTGGCCCTCACCACGCAGCAGATCCGCGGCCGCGGTCAACGTCGGCTCGTGGAAGTCGGCGAGCAGCACCCGGCGGCCCGGACCCGTCCGGCGGGCGATCGCCAGCCCCATACCACCCACACCGATGACGACCACGACCTCGCTGTCCACGAATTCCTCCTCTGCCGCAATGGCGATTCTCACCATCGAGAACCCATTTCCGGCACAGTGTATCGACCGCTGCCGCCGATCACCGGGTCAGTGCGGGCGCCGCTCGGCGCGTAGCCACAGCCGCCGGGCCGCGGTGTCGAATGTCGCTGTACCACAACGCTTGCCGGCACTGCCGATCCAGGCTCGCCGGCGACCGGTGCGGAGCACGGCCCGGCGTCGGCGACGCTCATCGCCCTCGGCGTCCGGGAGATCGGGTGCGGGCACCGCGCAGCTGCGGTCACCACCCGGGCGCGCGATATCGGCGACCAGCTCACCCAGGAGATCCCGGGCGGATTCGGCACGCGCGCGCAGATCCGGCGTCCCCGCGTGCGCGGCGAGGTCGACGATCGCGTTCATTTCGCCGAAGGCCACCACCAGCCTGCGAAGCGCCGCACGCTGCTGAGCCGCCGACAGGCCCTTGATACTCACATTCCACTGATCGGACCGGCGACCCACGATGTTTCGCTTCCCCGCGACAGCGGACGCACTGTCGCGGCCGCGCAACACATTCCGCATCCGGGCGGCACACCGGCGCAGACTTCCCGTGAGTGGCAAGTACAGTGCGAGATCGGACGAGGACTGCGAGGGGACCGAAGGTGGACAGCGACAGCCGCGCGGACAGTGCGCACGCCGCCGCGGTGACAACGGCCGACGAGCGCATCGGATTCAACGACACCGTGGCCGCGGTGCTGACCCGCTGGGTGGGCTCCATGCCGGCCCTGTACGTCGTGCTCGTCGTCTTCGGATCGTGGATGGCACTGGCCACCTGGGGGCCGCTGCATCGTGCGGACCCGTATCCGTTTCCCTTCCTGCTGTTCGTCAACAATGTCGCGCAACTGGTGTTGTGCCTGGTCATTCTGGTCGGCCAGCGGGTTCTGAGTGCCGCCGACGACGAGCGGTCGATCCAGACCCATCGCAATACCGAAGCGATCTTCGCTCAGGTCGCCGATCTGCAGGCCCACCTCGATCGCCACGATCGCGCACTGAGCCGCGGCCTGAGTCTGCTCGAATCGACACCACATCCCTGGATTCGCCGCCATCGGGTGCAGGCACCGCCGCAGGCACGCGATCAGGCGGTCAGCACCAACGACCGCATCGCGGTGTGGCTGACCCGCCGGCTCGGCAGCGTCTGGGGCTTCTATCTGGCGCTGTTCTCACAGCTGATCTGGGTTCTGCTGTCCGAGTTCGGCATTCAGACCGTCGACCCGTATCCCTTCGCCTTCATGGCGTTCCTGTCGACGCTTGCCCAGCTGATCTTCATGATCGTGATCATGGTCGGCCAAGACGTGCTCGGCCGCACCGGTGACCGCCGATCCGAGCAGACCTTCCTCGACGCCGAGGCCATCCTGCACGAATGCCGGCGCATGAAGGCCCGGCTCAACGCCCAGGATCGGGTCATCGACAGTCTCACCGGATTCGTCACCGGCCGGGTCAGCGAACAGCTCGGCCGGGCGCTGCACGAAACCAGCGAACGGGTCGATCACCAGGCCCGCGCGCACACCGTCATGACCACCGGACAGGCCCCCGCCGATGCCGCCGACCTGCGCCATTGGGACGAGCTCAGCGAAGCCGACCGGCAGATCTATCGGGCGCAGGCCCGCGGTATCGGCGAGAATCTCGCCGCCATCGGCTATTTCATGGTTCCCGCCTTCGAACCGGCCTTCGAGATCGGCTTCGACGACGACGAGATCGGACTGCTGGCCCGGTTCGAATACGACCGCCGGATGACGCAGTTGCGCAAGGAACGACTCGACCGCGCCCCGCACGACGACCCCGACGACGCGCAGCCGCTGCCGTGGCAGGACCTGCCCCAATCCGGGCGGATCCGCTATCTGCAAGCGGCACGGCGCATTCCGGTCATCATCTCCGGCGCCGGCTTCCAGGTGCTGCGCAGCACCCGCCCGCACCTGGCCGGACCGCCCGGAACCTGATCACCGGGCCGGTCCGGGCAGATCGCGGGCCTGACGTATCGTCGGCTCACATGACCGATGATCTGTTGGGAAAGGGCGCGCTGGTCAGTGGCGCCAGTCGTGGTATCGGGCACGCGGTGGCGGCCGAACTGTTGCGCCGCGGCGCGAACGTGCTGATCACCGCCCGCAAGCCGGAGCCCCTGACCGCGGCGGCCGAGGAGCTGCGCGCTCTCGGCCATCCCGGGAAAGTGCTTGCGGTGGCCGGTAATTCGGGTGACGAGTCGGCGCGCGCCGAACAGGTCGCCGCGGCGGTCGCCGAATTCGGCTCACTCGACATCCTGATCAACAACACCGGCATCAATCCGGTATTCGGCTCGCTGATGGACGCCGATCTCGACGCGGTGCGCAAGATCTTCGACGTCAACGTCGTCGCGGCGCTGGGCTATGTGCAGCAGGCGCACCGGGCGTGGATGGGTGAGCACGGCGGCGCGGTGGTGAATCTGGCCAGTGTCGCGGGTATCCGGTCCACCGGCGTGATCGCCGCCTACGGCGCCTCCAAGGCCGCGCTGATCCGGCTGACCGAGGAACTGGCCTGGCAGCTGGGCCCCTCGATCCGCGTCAACGCGGTCGCCCCCGGCGTGGTGAAGACGAAATTCGCCGATGCCCTGTACACCGACAACGAGGACGCCGTCGCCGGCACCTACCCGCTGCGCCGGCTCGGCACACCCGAGGACGTGGCCGCCCTGGTCGGCTTCCTGGTATCCGAGCAGGCGTCGTGGATCACCGGCGAGGTGGTACGGGTCGACGGCGGTCTGCTGGCCACCGGCGGTATCTGAGCTCAGCGGAAGCTGAGGGCGCCCACCGTGTCGGTATGCCGGTACTTCAGGTACTTCTTGGCCGTCTCCTCGTCCACCGCGTTCGTGGCGGTGGCGAAGGTGACCACCAGGTAGTCCTTCTCGGCGTCGTCCTTCCACTTGCCGACGGCGAAGTGGTCCACATAGGTGCCGGGCCGCAGTTTCAGATCGGCGTCGGTGTACTGCCCCGGCGCCGCCTCGGCCTGCGCCGCACTGTCCATCCCCATGATGAACTGGGTCAGCATCAGCGAGCCGTTCTCCGCCTTGTACACCATCTCCGCCGCGTACCGGCAGCCCAGCCCGGTCAGTTTGCCGCCGACCTCGATATCGGAGCAGCTGGCATGGTCACGGCCCTGCACCCAGTCGGCGTGCAACTCGACCTCACCCAGCTTGAAGTCCCAGTTCTTGGCGTATTCCTGGTAGCTGACGTGCGGAGAGGTGCCGGAATCCGGTGCGGTGGTGTCCGGCTCGGTGGTGGCGGTCGTGGTCTCCTCGGTCGCGGGCACCAGCGCCGGTGTACTGCCGGCCCCCGCCTCGTTCTTGCTCCCCGAATCCCGGGTCGCGACCACCGCGATGCCGATACCGACGACGAGCAGCGCGATGACACCGAACACGATGCCGACGATCAACCCGCTGTTGTTCTTCGGCGGTGGCGGCGGTCCGTAACCACCGCCGTAACCGGACTGATCCCAGCTCGGCTGCTGCGGCGGCTGCTGCTGATCCCACGAGGGCGCCTCCCACCCCGTCGGCTGCGCGTCCCAGCCACCACCCGGCTGGTAGGGGTCACGACCCCAGCCGCCGTCGTGGGGTTGTTGCGGGCCTTGGCCGTACGGGCCCGGGCCGGGGGGATACGTCATCTGCTGCCACCTTCCACGTCCCGGGGCAGTGCCCTCCGCGGTTCGTCCCCCCGGGCATCGACTTGCGACCCTACCGGACCGGTGCGGCGACGGATGGACGCGACCGGCTCCCCATCTGCTGCAATAGCGGGGTGGACGCGGATCTGATCGTGTGCGGTCTGGGACCGGCCGGGCGCGCACTGGCACATCGCGCGGCGCGGCGCGGGCTGTCGGTGATCGCCATCGATCCACGACCGGAACGCCGCTGGCAGGCCACCTACGCGGCCTGGGCCGACGAGCTGCCGGACTGGCTCGCGCCGCGTGTCGTCGCGGCGGTGACCGACCGGCCGCGGGCGCGCGGCACCCGATGGTTCACGCTGTCGCGGGCATATCTGGTGTTCGACACCGCCGCTCTGCAGGACAGCCTCGATCTGGCGGCGGTACGGGTGATCGCCGACCGGGTCGCCGAAATCGACTGGCCGGGGCGGGTCCGGCCGGCTTCCGGTGCGCCGCTCACCGCACACCGGATCGTCGACGCGCGGGGCCTGGCCCGCCGCCCCCGTCGCGCCGAACAGACCGCCTACGGAGTCGTACTGCGCGGCGAGGCGCCGACGGTGTTCATGGATTGGCTGCCCGACAACGGCGCCGCTCCCGGCGAGCTGCCGTCGTTCCTCTACACCCTCGCTCTCGGCGATGGACGGACGCTGTACGAGGAGACCTGTCTGGCCGGGCGTCCCGCCCTGGGCCTCGACCTGCTGCGGCAGCGTCTGGAGTATCGATTGCACGCGCGCGCAATCGAATTCGACGACATCGATGTCACCGAGCGGGTGCGATTCCCACTCGAAGGCGGCGTGGCGCGCGAGGGCCGGTTCGGCACGGCCGGTGCACTGCTGCACCCGGCGACCGGATACAGCGTCGCCGCGGCCCTGTCGGCGGCCGATCCCGTCGCCGCCGGGCAGCCGCTGTGGCCGGCCTCTGCGCGAGCGGTGCACGCATTGCGCACAGCCGGTCTGCGGGCACTGCTCGCATTACCGCCGCACGATGTCGCGCCGTTCTTCGACACCTTCTTCGAACTGCCACCGCAACTGCAGCGCGCGTATCTGTCCGGGCGCGCGGACCTGCGCGGGACGGCCGCCGCCATGAGCGCGCTGTTCCGCGCCCTGCCCGGCCGGCACCGCCGGATTCTGGCGACCGCCGCCGCCGGAGTGCCGCCACGTCACCGGTGATCGAAGACCAGCGCGGTGGTGTTGTCGGTGGCTCCGGCCCGGATCGCCGAGTCGGCGAGCGTATCGGCCGCCACGGCCGCGGAGTCCGATTCGGCCAGGATCCGCTTGATGTCGGTCATGGCCAGTGTCTTGTGCACACCGTCGGTGCTCAGCAGCCAGCGTCCGATTCCGGTGCCGGTGATGCCGTGCCCCACCGCCTCCGGACGCACCGTGCGCGCCGAGGTGGTCACCAGATGATGCATCCGCGGAGCGACGGTGACGCCGCGCGCGCTCATCATCTCCGCGACGGTGTGGTCGCTGGTGACCTGGTGCAGGACCCGGCCGTTCCAGTGGTAGGCCCGGCAGTCACCGACCCAGGCGATATCGCAGGGTCCGTCGACCCGGTCCGGCGTCGGTCCGACCGCGACCACCATGCAGCTGTCGGCGGAGGGTTCGGGGAATTCGCGCAGCAACTGTTGTTGTGCCGCAAGTAGTCCCGCGACCGCGCTACCGCCGATCGCGACGCGGGCAGCGACCCGGGCCACGGTCCGCGCCGCCCGCGCGGCCAGCAGATGGTCACCGATTCCGTCGGCCACCGCGAACGCGCTGCGACCGACCGCGGAATCGATATAGCCCGACACCGCGTCGGCGTTGAGTGACCGGCCGCCGCGACGGCTGACCGAATGCGCTGTGATCCCGGTGAGCCGCATCAGCTCACGCCGGGTGATTGCCGTCGTCACCGCTGTGTGCACGGCGGACCTCCTCGACTGCCCCTGCCGATCGCGGTCCCGTTCGGCCCCGGTGGCGATCGTGCGACCACGACCGATACCGAAGCTGCCCGCAACGGAAACCGCTTGCCCTGACTATGTCAGTCCGGACCGTGTTCAACCTGTGAAAACGGGCACGAGTTCATTACAGGCAACAGCGGCGGGCGCCGATCGCCACCGGTTCGTGATGCGAGCGGGGCTCAGCCGCGCATCAGCACGATTCCGGCGTGGGCGCGACGGCGCCGGTGAGGGCGCGGATCTCGGCCACCAGCCGGTCCAGTGGAGTACCGGTCGGAAATACCGCCGCTGCCCCCGCCTCGCGCAGGCGCGGAACGTCGGACTGCGGGATGGTGCCGCCCACGACCACCGCGATGTCGCCGGCGTCGGCTTCGCGCAACCCGGCCACCACCTTGGTGGTCAGGCCCAGATGGGCGCCCGACAGAATGCTCAGCCCGACCACCGCGACATCCTCGGCGACGGCGATCGACACAATCTCCTCCACCCGGCGGCGAATTCCGGTGTAGACGACCTCGAACCCGGCATCGCGTAGCGTGCGCGCGACGATCTTGGCGCCGCGATCGTGCCCGTCGAGCCCCGGTTTGGCGACCAGTACGCGCGCGGGCATCAGAACACCACCGGCTGCTGGAACTCGCCCCACACCGATTTCAGCGCGGCGGTCATCTCCCCCACCGTGCAGTAGGCATTGGCGCAATCGATGAGCCGGTGCATCAGATTCTCGTCTCCCTCGGCGGCGCGCGACAGCGCCGACAATGTGCTGGCGACCGCGCCGGAATCGCGTTCCGACTTGACCGTGGCCAGTCGCTTCAACTGCAGATCTCTTCCCGCGGCATCCAATTCGTAGGTGCCGATCTCGGGTGCGGGCTCGTCGGAGGTGAACCGGTTGACACCGACGATCGGCCGCCGACCCGATTCGATGTCCTGGTGGGCGCGGTAGGCCTCGTCGGCGATCAGGCCCTGCAGATAGCCGTCCTCGATACAGCGGACCATGCCGCCGTGCGCCTCCAGATCGGCCATGATCTCCACGATGCGCTCCTCGGTCGCGTCGGTGAGCCCCTCCACGAAGTAGGAACCGCCCAGCGGATCGGCGACCCGGGTGACACCGGTCTCGTAGGCCAGGATCTGCTGGGTACGCAGCGCCATCGTCGCCGACTCCTCGCTGGGCAGGGCGAACGGCTCGTCCCAGGCGGCGGTGAACATCGACTGCACGCCGCCCAGCACCGAGGCCATCGCCTCATAGGCGACCCGCACCAGATTGTTCTGCGCCTGCGGCGCGTACAGCGAAGCACCGCCGGACACGCAGCCGAACCGGAACATCGACGCCCGATCGGTCGTCGCGCCGTAGCGTTCGCGCACCAGCGTGGCCCAGCGGCGCCGTCCCGCACGATATTTCGCGACCTCCTCGAAGAAGTCGCCGTGGGTGTAGAAGAAAAAGGAGATCTGCGGGGCGAATTCGTCGATGCTCATCCGCCCGCGCTCGACCACGGTGTCGCAGTAGGTGACACCGTCGGCCAGGGTGAAGGCCATCTCCTGCACCGCGGTGGCGCCCGCGTCGCGGAAGTGCGCGCCCGCCACCGAGATCGCGTTGAACCGCGGAACCTCGGCGGCACAGAATTCGATGGTGTCGGCGATCAGCCGCAGCGAGGGCTGCGCCGGCCAGATCCAGGTGCCACGCGAGGCGTATTCCTTGAGGATGTCGTTCTGGATCGTGCCGGTCAGCTTCGCCCGCGGCACCCCCTTGCGTTCGGCGGCGGCCACATAGAGCGCCAGCAGAATCGCGGCGGTGCCGTTGATGGTGAAGCTGGTGCTGATCTTGTCCAGCGGAATCGAGTCGAACAGGATCTCCGCGTCGGCGAGAGTGTCCACGGCCACGCCGACCCGGCCGACCTCCTCACCCACCTCGGGATCGTCGGAGTCGTAACCACATTGGGTCGGCAGATCCAGCGCCACCGACAAACCGGTGCCGCCCTGTTCGAGCAGATAGCGGTAGCGGCGATTGGATTCCTCGGCGGTGCCGAACCCCGAGTATTGCCGGAAGGTCCACAACCGGCCCCGGTAACCCTTCGCGAAATTGCCTCGGGTGAAGGGGAACTCACCCGGGGCCGGCGGCTCGGCGGCGCGATCCTCGGGTCCGTAGACCGGGGCGAGCGGGATACCGGAAGAGGTCAGGACGTCGTCGTTCATCTTTGAATACGTTACTTGCAAAAAAAGAGAATGCCAATACCATCAGAGGCGAACGACTGACTTCGAGGAGCCCCATGCCCGCATATCCGTTGGCCGGCCGCACCATGGTCGTCTCCGGCGCCAGCCGCGGGATCGGCCTGGCGATCGCCCTGGCCGCGGCCGCCCGCGGCGCCAATATCGTCCTGTTGGCGAAAACCGCGCAGCCCCATCCGAAACTGCCCGGCACCGTGCACACGGCCGTCGCCGAGATCGAGGCCGCGGGCGGTAAGGCCGTGGCCGTGGTCGGCGATGTCCGCAACGAGGCCGACACCCTGCGCACGGCACAGACCGCCGTCGATCATTTCGGCGGCATCGACATCTGCGTCAACAACGCCAGTGCGATCGCCGTGGAACCGACCGGATCCCTGTCCGTCAAACGCTTCGATCTCATGCAGGAGATCAATGTCCGCGGCAGCTTCCTGCTGACCCAGGCATGTCTGCCGCATCTGCGGGAATCCGGCGAGGCGCACGTGCTGACCATCTCCCCGCCCCTGAATCTCAGTCCGCGCTGGGTGGGCGCGCATCCGGCCTACACCCAGTCCAAGTACGCCATGACCCTGCTGTCGCTCGGGTGGGCCACCGAATTCGCGACCGCGGGCATCGGGGTGAACTGCCTGTGGCCGCAGACCTATATCGCGACCTCCGCGGTGGCCAACATGCGCGACGGGGCGACGATGCTGGAGTCGGCGCGCGATCCGCGCATCATGGGCGACGCGGCGGCCGAGATCCTTTCCCGCCCTGCCGCATACACCACCGGAAACTGTTACATCGACGCCGAGGTACTCATCGAATCCGGCGTCCGGGATCTGTCGGTCTACGGCGGGGGCGAGCGCCCGATCCCGGACCTGTTCCTCGACTGATTCCCGTACCCGCCGTCATTGCACTCCCGCACAACCGAACTCGTGACCCGGAGGTCCCGATGCAGCCGCCCGTCGATATCGCGGTCCGTCAAATACTCGACTATTTCGGCACCTGCCCGCGCTGCGGCTACGCCGCCGAGGCCGTGCGCACCGTCCGGACCTTCGCCGACGATCACCGCGAATCAGAGATCATCGCCAGCTGCGGGCTGCCCTGCGGCTGGACCGGCGCGGCACCGCTGACCACCATGACCGGTGCGCACGCGGGGGTGCGGGCGTGACCGGCACGATCGATCCCGCAGCCACGGGAATCGCCCACATCGGTCACTGGATCGACGGAACCGCGCGCCCGGGCCGGTCCACGCGCACCGCGCCGGTCACCGATCCCGCCACCGGGCGGGTCACCGGGGCGGTCGCGATGGCGGACGCCGAGGAGATCCGCGCCGCGGTCGAGGCCGCGGCCGTGGCCTTCCCCGGCTGGCGTGACACCTCACTCGCGCGGCGTACCTCGATCGTCTTCCGCTTCCGCGAACTGCTCAACGCCCGCAAGTCCGAGTTGGCCGGATTGATCACCGCCGAGCACGGCAAGGTGTTCTCCGATGCCCTCGGCGAGGTGTCGCGAGGGCAGGAGGTGGTCGAATTCGCCTGCGGTATACCGCATCTGCTGGAGGGCGGATTCACCCAGAACGTCTCGACCGGCGTGGACGCGTACTCGGTGCGGGCCCCGCTGGGCCCGGTGGCGATCATCGCACCGTTCAACTTCCCGGCCATGGTGCCGATGTGGTTCTTCCCGCTGGCCATCGCCACCGGCAACACCGTCGTGCTCAAACCCAGTGAGAAGGATCCGTCGGCGGCGCTGTGGCTGGCGCGGCTCTGGGAAGAGGCCGGCCTGCCGCCCGGCGTGTTCAATGTGGCGCAGGGCGACAAGGAAGCCGTCGACGCACTGCTGCTCGACCCCGGGATCAAGGCCGTCTCCTTCGTGGGCTCCACCCCGATCGCCGAATACGTCTACGCCACCGGCACCGCGACCGGCAAGCGGGTGCAGGCCCTGGGCGGTGCCAAGAACCATGCCGTGATCCTGCCCGACGCCGATCTGGATCTGGCCGCGGACGCACTGGTCAACGCCGGATACGGCTCGGCGGGCGAGCGCTGCATGGCCATCTCGGTCGCGGTCGCGGTCGGGGAGATCGCCGACGATCTCGTCGCCCGGGTGGCCGAGCGGACCCGGGGGTTGCGGATCGGCGACGGGCACGGCGAGGCGGATATGGGCCCCCTGGTCACTCTCGCGCATCGCGACAAGGTCGCCGCCGCCGTCGGCACCGCCGAGGCCGAAGGCGCCCGCGTGGTCGTCGACGGCCGTGGCGCCATCGGTACCGCCGACGCCGATATCGATGT
Organism: Nocardia sp. NPDC052254; assembly: GCF_040679495.1. NCBI lineage: Bacteria > Bacillati > Actinomycetota > Actinomycetes > Mycobacteriales > Nocardiaceae > Nocardia > Nocardia sp. NPDC052254. Next base: position 492,009 of record NZ_JBFAUW010000001.1, read on the forward strand.
GTCCCAGGGCTTCTGGCTCGGCCCCACCCTGCTCGATCACGTGACCCCGGAGATGGCGGCCTACCGCGAGGAGATCTTCGGCCCGGTACTCGCGGTGGTCCGGGTGGACGGCTACCAGCAGGCGCTCGAGTTGATCAACGGCAACCCCTACGGCAACGGCACCGCGATCTTCACCAACGACGGCGGCGCGGCCCGGCGCTTCCAGTACGAGGTCGAGGTCGGAATGGTCGGCATCAATGTCCCCATCCCGGTTCCCATGGCCTACTACAGTTTCGGCGGCTGGAAGAATTCGCTGTTCGGCGACACCCATGCGCACGGCGTCCAGGGCGTGCACTTCTACACCCGGGCCAAGGCCGTCACCAGCCGCTGGCTCGATCCCGGCCACCGCGGGCTCGACCTCGGCTTCCCGCGCAATGATTGAGCCGCGATGATCGGTGTCCACCCGGAACGCGCCCGGCGGACCGGCACCGTGCGGAACAAATATTTGGTTGAGCCGATATGCTGCGAACATGCCACGACGCGACACCGGAGCCCGAACGAGCGCCCGCACACACCGGTCACACTGAGCGGATGGAGCGCACACGGACCACCGCACCGGCCGCCGTCCGCGCCGACAGCGTACGGCGGTCGGAGATCCTGCGGGCCGCGGCGGATCTGTTCGCCTCGGCGGGCTATGCCGGAACCGTGGTCAAGGACGTCGCCGACGCCTGCGGCATCCTGCCGGGCAGCCTTTACCACCATTTCGAATCCAAGGAAGCGATCGCGGTCGAACTACTCGAGCGCTACCACGCCGATCTGGACGCGGTGGCCCGCTCGGCGCCACCGCCGGCGGCGATCACCCACGCCGCGGTGGCCTTCGACATCATCGACGGGTACGCCACCGCCATCGCCGCGTGCGCACTGGAACATCGTGCGGCACTGCAGTTGTCGATCTACGAACCGCACACCGGCGCGGGGACGGCACTGATCGCCCTGGCCGCCGATCCGCCCGCCGCACCGATCGCGGCCATGCGAGCCCTGCTCGACGCCGCGGCCGCGCACGACTACCTCGCCGACGCCGTGGACCGCGGCGTACTGGCCGAACAGCTGTGCCAGACGATGCTGCACATCGGCCTGTCGGTCCTGCACCGCGAGAACTCCGCCGACCGCGTCGCGACAGTCGTGTGCCGCCTGCTGCTCGACGGCTTGCCCGCGCAACCGGCCGCCCCGCAGGAGCTCGACCGATCCGCCGCGCTGCGCGCCGCACGCGAGAGCGTCGGCACCTGGGCCGCACCGGGCGAACCCGATGCCGACGACCGCACGGCACGGCTGCGTGTGGTGGCCCGGGCCGAATTCGCCCGCCGCGGCTACGAGGCGACCACCATGCGTGATATCGCCACCGCGGCCGGGATGGGCGCCGGCAGCGTGTATCGCGCCGTGGAATCCAAACAGGCGCTGCTGGATTCGATCATGGGCTCGTTCCACGACGAGATCTCGCGCGCCTATGCCCGCGTGGTCGCCACCGACAGCTCGGCGATCGCCAAACTCGACGCGCTGACCTGGATCAACCTCAACGCGCTGGATCGCTTCGAACTCGAGTTCGCGATCCAGCGCGCCTGGTTCCGGTCCACTCCCCCCGACACCAGCGATGTCATCGACATACTGCGCCGCCGCGCGCGACAGATCGCTGCGGTGATCGAGCAGGGCCGGGCCGATGGCGAGATCACCGTGCAGGGAATGACCAAGAGCCGGCTGTCGGCCTGTGTGCGCGACCTGATCTGGATGCCGCCGCCGGTGGTCGCCCGGACGGGACTCCGTGCCGCACACGCCCATTCGCGCGCGACACTGCTCTGCGGCGCCACCCGCACACCGATCCGAAACTGATCCGCGCGGGTGCGCACCCCTTGTGCGACCGGCCCGCTCCGGCGTACATTTGCGGAACAAATATTTGGTTCGCGAGCTCAGCGCGGGGTCTTCGTCCCCACGCGTCACTCGCACCCGCCCCCCATCGCGGCCGCCCCGCCGGAGGCACGGCACGAGCCGCACATGACCGCACTTCCGCGACGCCCGCACACAGGCCGCGCGCCCCGAACTCCCGCAGGAGTACCGATGAGACACCACGCGAAGCCTCCGATCGGTGCGACTGGATGCGGACGTCCCGCAACAACACAGGAGGGCCGATGATCACCCTTCCCGACGGCACCAGCAGCCCCGTGATCGATGCCAGCGTGCACATCTTCTTCCAGGGCAACGCCGAACTGCGCAGCTGGCTGCGCGAGCCATACAGCAGCCGCGGCTATCCCGATGTCGAAATGGATTGGTACGGCGCACCGGGCGGGGAGTTCGCGCCGGAGACCATCCTGTCCGAGGGCGGATATCCCGGTTCCGAACCCGACGCCGTCGGCCGGGTGCTGTTCGATGAGCGCGGCACCGACATCGCGATCCTGCATCCGATGACCCGCGGCATCATGCCCGACCGCCACCTGGGTACCGCGATCGCGAGTGCGCACAACGAGATGATGATCGCGCGCTGGCTGGACTCGGGCACCTACGCCGAACGCTACCGCGGCACCATTCGGGTGAATCCGGAGGACATCTCCGGCGCGATCCGCGAGATCGAGCGCTGGGGCTCACATCCACGCGTCGTGCAGATCGGCGTCCCGATGCAGTCGCGCGAACTGTACGGAAAGCCGCAGTTCTGGCCGTTGTGGGAGGCCGCCGCCGCCGCGGGCCTGCCCGTCGCGGCCCATATCGAATCCGGTTCGGGAGTGGCCTATCCGCCCACCCCGTCCGGACATCCGCGCACCTATGAGCAGTACCTCGGGTTCATGGCGCTGAACTATCTCTACCACCAGATGAACATGATCGCGGAGGGTGTCTTCGAGCGCTTCGACGATCTGCGCTTCGTCTGGGCCGACGGCGCCGCGGACATGCTCACGCCGATGATGTGGCGGATGGACACCTTCGGCCGTCCACACCTCGAGCAGACCCCGTGGGCACCGCGCATGCCCAGCGACTATCTGGCCGGCTCGATCCACTTCGTCCAGGGCCGGCTCGACGGCCCCGGGGACGTCGAATTCGCCGGGGACTGGCTGGAATTCACCGGCAAGCAGGACATGGTCATGTTCGGTTCCAGTTATCCGGACTGGCAGCTCGACGATCCGGCGCGGCTGCCGTCCGCGCTGAGCACCGCACAACGCGAGAAGGTGCTGTGGCGCAACGCCGCCGCGCTGTACGGCATCGACATCCCCGCCGCGGCCACGACGCGGTAACCGGTATCGGACATCGAAAGGGATACCAATGACGCAGGCGAATATCGACGTACGGACGCGGGTGCCGAGCTCCGACCGGGTCGCGGTGCGGGTGGTCGACTCCGACGTCCACCCGGTGCCCAGGCCCGGCCGGCTCGCGGAGCTCTACCCGGAACCGTTCCGCAGCAAGTACTTCCTCAACCATCAGGTCGGCAGCACCCTGTTCTACGACGCACCCGATTTCGCGTACGCCTACGCGATGCGCGTGGACGCGTTCCCCGAAGGCGGCGGATTTCCGGGAAGTGATCCCGACACCCTGTTCCGGCAGCTGATCATGGGGGCCGGATCCGATATCGCGATCCTCGAACCGGGTCTGCATCAGGCCCGGCTACCAGAGGCGACCTCGGCGGCGGCATCCGCGGTCAACACCTGGCTGGACCAGGACTGGCTCGACGGCCACAACAACTGGCACGAACGCTACCGCGGCTCGATCAGCGCGGCGGCCGAGGATCCGGCCGGCGCGGTCCGCGAGATCGAGAAGTGGGCCGGACATCCGTACATGGCGCAGATCCTCATCCGCGCCGAGCCGCGACCGGCCTGGGGTGATCCCATGTACGACCCGGTCTGGGCGACCGCGGTCAAGCACGACCTGCCGGTGGCCTGCCATCTGTCGCGCGGTTGTTTCGAGAACCTGCCGATGCCACCGGTCGGATACCCGAGCTACAACCACGATTTCATGGTCACCTACTCGCTGCTGGCGATGAACCAGATCATGAGCCTGATCTTCGACGGCGTCTTCGACCGGTTCCCGGCGCTGCGCATCATCCTGGTCGAGCATGCGTTCACCTGGATCCTGCCGCTCATGTGGCGGATGGACGCCATCTACGAGACGCGCAAATCCTGGGTCTCGATCAAGCGCAAGCCGTCGGAGTACGTCAAGGAACACATCAAGTTCACCACCCAGCCACTGGACTATCCCGACGACAAGACCGAGCTGACGCGGGCGCTGGAGTGGATGGAGGCCGAGAAGATCCTGCTGTTCTCCTCCGACTATCCGCATTGGACCTTCGACGATCCGCGCTGGCTGGTCAAACATCTGCCCGAGCACACCCGCGAGCCGATCATGTTCGGCAACGGCCTGGCGACCTACGCCAACCTGACGGCCACCGTACCGGTCCTGCCGGGCCAAGTGCGGGTGTTCTGATGACCGACGACATCGCCGCGACGCCGCGGTTGCCCCAGGGGCGCGAGCACGCGGTCGCGACCATCGACGAGATCCCGCCCGGCACACACAAACTCGTGCCGATCGGGCGGCACGGCGTCGGTGTCTACAACGTCGGTGGCACGTTCTACGCCATCGCCAACTACTGCCCGCACGAGGGCGGCCCGCTGTGCGCGGGCCGCACTCGCGGGCTGACGAAGGTCGATGAATCGGTGCCCGGCGACGCGGTGAGCGTGCGCGCGGGCGAGTACATCTTCTGCCCGTGGCACCAGTGGGGTTTCGAACTGGCCACCGGCACGACCGCGGTCAAACCCGAGTGGAGTATCCGCACCTATCCGGTCCGGGTCGTCGGCAACGACGTTCTGGTCACCGCCTGATGGCGCAGCGCTCACCGGCGGCAACAATTCTGCGAAGCACTCCAGACAAGGAGGTCTGTCCATGCCAACGGCCGAAATCCGCGGTGGCGAAGTCTATTACGAGATTCTGGGAACGTCCGGCCCGCTGATCGTGCTGACACCCGGCGGACGGTTCAGTACCGAGATCCCGGGATTGCGCCCGCTGGCCGAGGCGCTCGTCGCCGGTGGGCATCGGGTCCTGCTGTGGGACCGGCCCAACTGCGGGCGCAGCGAGGTCGCGTTCTGGGGGCCCACCGAATCGCATATGCGCGCCGAGGTCCTGCACGATCTGCTCGTGCACCTGGACACCGGGCCGGTGATCATCGCCGGCGGTTCCGGCGGTGCGCGGGATTCGATTCTGACGGCGATGCTGTATCCGGAAATCGCGACCAAGTTGATTCTCTGGAATATCGTGGGCGGAAACTACGGATTGATCGCCCTTGGTTCGCATTACATCATTCCCAACATCACCGCGGCGAAAATCAAGGGGATCGAGGGGCTGATCGATCTGCCGGAATGGCAGGAGCGGATCCAGGACAACCCGAAGAACAAGGATCGGCTGCTGGCCATGGACGCCGGTGAATTCCAGGCGCAGATGCTGCGCTGGCTCGACGCCTATGTTCCCAAACCGGGCCAGACCATTCCCGGTGTGACCGATTACGAATTCTCGAAACTGAAGATTCCGACCCTGATCATCCGCGGCGGTGAGCACGACATCGACCATCCCAAGCGGACATCGATGGAGGTGCACTGCCTGATCGAGGGTTCGGTGCTGATCGATCCCCCGTGGCCGGAGGACGCGTGGCAGCAGGGGCAGAAGGCGCGGGCCCGCGGCGAGGGCAATATCTTCGACACCTGGGTGCTGGCCGCTCCGGCGATCCTCGACTTCATCGAGCAGTAGCGGCGATGGACAGTGAGTTCCGTTGTGCTGGTGGGCTGCTCACCGGCGGCCCACCAGCGGTCTCAGATCGCGACGATGACCACTTCGGAATTGGTCGCCGCCTCGAGCGCGGTCTGGATCCGGCTCTCCGGGATGCGTGCCAGATCGGTGCGGGCCAGCCGGACGGTGAGGATGTCGAAGCCGGCCGCGTCGTGGGCACGGTCGATGTCGCCGGCGATTCCGAATCCGGCCAGGACGCCGTGGGCATCGGCGTCGGTGCCGCGGCTGACGAAGGTCACCGGTCCCGGGCGCACTCCGGCGCCGAATACCTCGGCGCACAGGGCGAGCACGGTATCCGACATCTTCTCCGTGTCGTCCCCGTCGATCAGCAATTGAATTTCGCGGCGGCGCGGCGGCACGGAATCCATCTCTGCGGCGGGCAGCGAAATTCCCGATTTCACCGCACGGATCGTGAGGTCGGACATCTTGGCTTCGAAAACGTCCCGGGAAAGTTCCCCGGCGGGATCGACATCGACCCGGATCACTGCGGTACGCATGCCGCCGATTGTAGGCACAGCATTTTCCCGGGCCGATAGTTTTCGGCCGCGGACGAGTTTTCGAAGGACGGATTGATGGATGCGATCGCGAATCCGACGGTCATCGCCCCTCCGGGGCCGGGACCGCGGATCATCGATGTGCCCGGTGATGTCGCGGGCTACCGCGCGAGCGGGGGCTACGCGCCGCTCGATGACCCCGGACACCTGCTCGAGCAGGTGGTGGCCGCCGGGCTGCGCGGGCGCGGCGGGGCCGGATTCCCGCTGGGCACCAAACTGCGTTCGGTGGCCGGGCACTGCACGCCCGGGGTACGCCCGATCGTGGTCGCCAACGGCGAGGAAGGCGAACCGGCTTCGGCCAAGGATCGCTGGCTGCTACGCCATCGCCCGCATTTGGTGCTGGACGGATTGCGTTCGGCGGCAGCGATTCTCGACGCCGATCGCGCCGTGATCTACCTGTCCGATCCGGCCGCCGCCGACTCGGTCACCGCCGCGATCGCCGAGGCCGGGCCGATGCCGGTTCCGTTCGAGATCCACACTGTCACCGCCGGTTACGTCGCCGGTGAGGAGACCGCGGCGGTGCGGTCCCTCAATGGAGGCCCGGCCAAGCCGATGGACAAGCCGCCGCGGCCGTTCTCCGCGGGCGTCGACAAGCGGCCCACCCTGATCAGCAATGTCGAGACGCTGGCGAATCTGGCGTGGATCCACCGCCACGGTGCCGAGGCGTTCCGCGCCGCCGGCACCGCCGACTCCCCCGGAACCTTCCTGGCCACGGTCACCGGCGGCGGTCGCGATGCCGCGATCTACGAACTGCCGCACGGGTTCTCGATCCGCGAGCTGCTCGCCCTGCACGGCGTGGCGGCCGATCTCGTCCACGGTGCGCTGCTGGGCGGATATTTCAACGGGCTCACCGGTGAGCGGGTGCTGGATCTGCGTCTGGACCACGAGACCCTGCGCGCCGCCGGTACCGGGCTCGGTTGCGGTGCGGTCGCACTACTCACCGAACAGGACTGCCCGGTCGCGGTGACGGCCTCGGTGCTCGAATACTTCGACCGCGAGAATGCCGGCCAGTGCGGCTCCTGTTTCAACGGAATCGCCGCCATGAGCGCGGTCGCCTCGGCCCTGCGCGACGGCACCGCCGCATCCGACGATCTGGAACGCTTCGACCGCTGGTCCACGGTCCTGCGTGGCCGTGGCGCCTGCGCCACCCTCGATGCCGCCACCAATGCGGCGCGGACCCTGCTGGACGAATTCCCCGATGCGGTGAAACGACATCGCGACGGTGGCTGCGCCACCTGCACGCACACCCCCTTCACCGCAGTGCGCCCCTTCGATGTGGAAACGGTGACAGTCTGATGCCCGACCAGCCGATCCCCGACCAATCTCCGGACCTGCGCGTCCGACTCGACCGCACCCTGTGCGACGGCTTCGGATTCTGCGCCGAACGCGCCCCCACATACTTCCCCCTCGACGACTGGGGCTACGCCTCTCTCGAGGGCGACGGCAGGGTCCCCGCCGCCGATCGCGACCACGTGCACCGCGCCCTGCTGGACTGCCCCGTCCACGCGATCATCGAAATGCGGCCGGACGAGGACTGACCTCGCACGGCGTCCACTCGGCTGTGATGGCTGCGGTCCGCCCGGATGACGGACCGCTGCCCGGTGTTGACCGATTCGCCGCGCCGAAAACCCCGCAACAGCCACATCGCCGGTATCGCGTGTCGGCTACGCCTGCGCGGTGCCGGCGGGCGCGCGGCGCGCGGCGCGATTCAGCACGCGGTCCGCGGCTTCCCAGTGCGCGTCGGAAACCCACAGGCGGGCAAAAGATTCCACCGCCTGCTCCGGCGTGGCACCGGAGACCGCCTGCTTGATCGGCACCGAGGCCGTAGTCGCCATCGAGGCCGCCAGCGCGCGCCAGTCCTGCTCGAAACTGTCGCGCGGCACCACCCGATCCACGAGACCGGCCCGCTCGGCCTGCGCCGCGGTCAGGATCGCACCGGAGCCCGCGAGCATCATGGCGCGGCCGCGACCGACCAGGGCGGCGAGCCGTTCGGCGCCACCCCAGGCCGGCATGATCGCCAGCGTCACCTGGTTGAACCCGATGGTGATGTCGGCGGCGGCGATGCGGATGTCGGCGGCCACGGCGAACTCCGCGCCACCACCGAGCGCGTGGCCGTTCAGTGCGGCGATCACCGGTGCGGGAAAGGACGCCAGCCGGTCACAGATTCCACGCATCCGCCACGCCATCTGCGCGGCCCCCTCCTCGGTGCGAATCGTGGCCAGCTGCTTGAGATCTCCCCCGGAGACGAAAGCGCGCTCCCCCGCGCCCCGCACGACCAGGACCCGGGCACCGGCGGCGGCGTCGATGGCGGTGTCGAGCTGGTCCATCGTCTCCGGCGCGATGGCATTGCGCGCCTGCGGCCGATCGATGGTCAGCACCGCGACACCGTCGTCCACCTCGAGGTCGACCATCACACGTTCTCCATTCCGGATATGTTGCTTCTCCGAATCTGAGAATATCATCTCCGTATTCGGGTTCGGAGCACCCGATCTCCCGGTGGCTGCGCGCTGCCCGAGCCCGCCGCCGACCCGCCACCCCCGTAGGGCATTGGAGTTCGAGCATGCGAAAGATCCCGCAGCAGTTGGCCGACCGGTACGAAGCCCAGGGCTTCTGGACCCGCGACACCATGGGCGACGTCCTCGCCCGCGGCCTGTCCGGTGCGCCCTCCGTCGGCTTCCGAGTGCATTCGCGACAGCGCCCGTGGTCGGGCACGGTGGGCGAGGTGGAGCGCATCGCCCGCCGCCTGGCCGCCGGCCTGCGCGAGCGCGGTGTCGGCCCCGGCGATGTGGTGGCCTTCCAGCTGCCGAATTGGATGGAGGCCGCCGCGACGTTCTGGGCCGCGTCCTTCCTCGGCGCGACCATGGTGCCGATCGTGCACTTCTACGGGCGCAAGGAACTCGGCTACATCCTCGACGCGGTGCGCCCGAAGGTGTTCGTCACCGCGGAACGCTTCGGCACCATGCAGTTCCAGCCGGACCTGTGCGAGCACGTGCCGATCGTCGGTGTCGTGGACCGCGATTTCGACACCTTGCTGGCACCGCGGGAGATGTCCGGCGTCCTGCCGGTGGATCCGGATTCACCCGCGTTGATCGCCTTCACCTCCGGCACCACCCGCGACCCCAAGGGCGTCGTGCACAGCCACCGCAGCCTCGGCTTCGAGACCCGCCAGCTCAGTGAGCACTTCCCGCCGGATCTGGGGGCCCAGCTCACCGCGGCGCCGGTCGGGCATTTCATCGGTATGGTCAACGCCCTGCTCATTCCGGTCCTCGACGGCGCCGCGATCAATCTGCTGGACGTGTGGGATCCGGGCCGGGTGCTGAGCCTGATGACCGAATTCGACGTGACGGTCGCCGGCGGGGTGCCCTATTACCTCACCAGCCTGCTCGACCATCCCAGCTTCACCGACGAGCACCTGCGTCGGATGAAATACGCCGGGCTGGGCGGAAGTTCGGTGCCACCGGCGGTCACCACCCGGCTCACCGATCTGGGCATCATCGCCTACCGCGCCTACGGCAGTACCGAACATCCGTCGATCACCGGATCCAGCTGCTTCGATCCGCAGGACAAGCGGCTCTACACCGACGGCTGCCCGCTGCCGGGTGTGGAGATCCGACTCTCCGAGGACGGCGAGATCTTCAGTCGCGGGCCGGATCTGTGCCTGGGCTACACCGACGAGACACTCACCGCCGCGGCCTTCGACGACGACGGCTGGTACCGCACCGGCGATGTCGGCCACCTCGACGACGACGGCTATCTCACCATCACCGACCGCACCACCGACCTGATCATCCGGGGCGGAGAGAACATCAGCGCGGTCGAGATCGAGGATCTGCTGCATCGCATGCCCGCGGTCGCCGAGGCCGTCGTGGTCGCCGCGCCCGATCCCCGGCTCATCGAACACGCCGCGGCGGTGGTGCGGCTGCGCCCCGAGGCCGAAACACCCAGCCTGGCCGATGTTCAGGCCCATCTCGCCGCATCGGGCCTGGCCAAACAGAAGTGGCCGGAGGAGCTGCACATCGTCGAGGACTTTCCGCGCACCCCCAGCGGCAAGGTCCAGAAGTACCGCGTGCGCGCCGCCGTCGCCGGATAGGAACCGCCGCGCACGACATTGCAACACGCAAATTCGGAGAATATGATTCTCCTAACGAACAAAGGAGACTCTTATGACCAAGCTCGAGCTGCCGTATCAGCTGTTCGACGCCGACAACCACCTCTACGAGACCAAAGAGGCCCTCACCCGGTACCTGCCGAAGGAATTCGAGGGGGCCATCCAGTACGTGGAGCTCAACGGCCGCACCAAGATCGCGGTTCTCGGGCAGATCAGCGAGTACATCCCGAACCCCACCTTCGAGGTGGTCGCCCGGCCCGGCGCGATGGAGGAGTACTTCAAGAACGGCAATCCGGAGGGCAAGAGCCGCCGGGAGATCTTCGGTAAGGCGATGCGCTCGATTCCCGCCTTCCATCAGCCGGGTCCGCGCCTGGAATTGATGAACGAACTCCAGCTCGACCGCACACTGATGTTCCCGACACTGGCCAGCCTCATCGAGGAGCGCATGCGCCATCACCCCGATCTCATTCACGGCGTGGTGCATTCGCTCAACCGGTGGCTGCTCGAGGAGTGGGGCTTCAACTACAAGGACCGTATCTTCACCGTGCCGGTCGTGAGCCTGCCGATCGTGGACAAGGCCATCGAGGAACTGGACTGGTGCGTCGAGAACGGCGCCAAGGCGATTCTGGTGCGCCCCGCACCCGTTCCGGGTCTGCGAGGACCGCGTTCGTTCGCCCTGCCCGAGTTCGATCCGTTCTGGAAGCGAGTGGTCGAGCACGACGTCCTGGTCACCATGCACTCCTCCGACAGCGGCTACTCGCGATTCAACGCCGAATGGGAGGGCAGCAATCTGGAGATGCTGCCGTTCAAGACCAACACCTTCCGGATGACCACCGAATGGCGGCCGATCCAGGACGCGGTCGCGTCCTGGGTGTGCCACGGTGCGTTGTTCCGGCACCCCGAGCTGAAGGTCGCCGTCATCGAGAACGGCGCCTCCTGGCTCGGACCGCTGCTCGAGAACCTGCAGGACACCTACAAGAAGGCGCCCGAAGGCTTCGGCTTCCAGGACCCGGTCGAGGCGGTCAAGCGCAGCATCCACGTCAGCCCGTTCTGGGAGGAGGATCTGCAGGCGATCGCCGACCTGATCGGCGTGGAGAACGTGCTGTTCGGCTCGGACTACCCGCATCCGGAGGGGCTGGCCGAACCCGCTCGCTACATCAACGAGATCAAAGACATGCCGCTGGCCAACCAGGAAAAGATCATGGGCGGCAACCTGGCGAGGCTGCTGAAGGTATGAGCGGTCGGGTGCGCGGCACAGGCGACGGCCACGGAGCAGGCAGTCCGCCTGATCGCGCGGCGCACCGGAAGGGCCGCGGCCGAACACAGCGGCGCCGGCGCGGTGTCACCACACCGCGCCACGCACACACCTCGGAGGGCACCGCATGACTTGGGAGACCATCCCGCAGATGGTCGCGTCCTGCGCCGACCGCTTCGGCGACGCCGAAGCGGTCGTCGACGGCGATCTGCGGCTGAATTACACCGAACTGGTGGACCGGGTGCGGCGGGCGGCGGGCGCCTTCGCGCAAGCCGGCGTCGGCAAGGGCGACCGCGTCGCGATCTGGGCACCCAATTCCGCGCCGTGGATCGTCGCGGCACTCGGACTGCTCACCGCGGGCGGTGTGCTCGTTCCGGTCAACACCCGGTTCCGGGAAGCCGAGGCCGCCGACGTGGTCGGCCGCAGCGGTGCGAAGTTCCTGCTGGTGCAGCAGGGCTTCCTCGGGCGCGAGCACACCGGCCCCGAGGGTGTGCCCGTGATCGACCTGGCCTCCGATTTCCTCTCCAGCGGTTCACCTTTCGAACGCGAGACGGCCGGCACCGACATCTCCGACATCATCTACACCTCCGGGACCACCGGCCGGCCCAAGGGCGTGATGATGAACCACCAGCAGAATCTGCGGCTCTACACCGAATGGTGCGAGCTCGCCGATCTGCGCGAGGGCGACCGCTATCTCGCGGTCAACCCGTTCTTCCACACCTTCGGGTACAAGGCCGGGATCCTGGCCTCGTTCATCCGGGGCGCGACCATCCTGCCGGTGGCGGTCTTCGATGTGGACCGGGTGTGCGAACTCGTTGCGCGCGAACGGATCACGATGCTGCCGGGACCGCCCACGCTCTATCATTCGCTGCTCGGCGCACAGGAACGCTACGACCTGTCATCGCTGCGGGCGGCGGTCACCGGCGCCGCGGACATCCCGGTGGAGCTGATCCGGCGGGTGAAGACCGAACTGCCGTTCCGGTCGATCATGACCGGTTACGGCCTCACCGAGGCCGGTACCGCGACGGCCTCGCGACCCGGTGACACCTTCGAGCAGATCGCCACCACGGCCGGAACCGCGTGTGACGGTGTCCAGGTGCGCATCGCCGGTGACAGTGAGGTGCTGCTGCGCGGTTACACCGTGATGCAGGGCTATCTCGACGATCCCGCGGCCACGGCCGAGGCCATCGACGCCGAGGGCTGGTTGCACACCGGCGATCTCGGCAGTCTCGACGAAGGCGGGCGGCTACGGATCATCGGGCGCAAGAAGGACATGTTCATCGTCGGCGGGTTCAATGCCTATCCCGCCGAGATCGAGGGTTATCTGCTGCAGCACCCCGCGGTCGTGCAGGCCGCGGTCATCGGAGTGCCCGACGACCGGATGGGGCAGGTGGGCAAGGCGTTCGTCGTCACCGGCGCGCCACTGTCGGAATCCGAGCTCATCGCGTGGAGCCGGGAGAACATGGCGGGATACAAGGTGCCCCGCACGGTGGTGTTCCTCGACGAACTGCCACTGGGCGCGACCGGAAAGGTGATGAAAGACCAGCTGCGGTGATCGTCGTCCTCCGCACTCGGGTCCCGGACCGGACGCCCCGGGACGTGGGTCGCGCTACCGCAGCGGGTGTGCACGGGAGCCGGGCCCGCGGCTACCCACCGACTCCGGTTCCCGTGCGCGATACCGGTTGCCCGCGGTCTGTACCGCGGCATCACAGAACGGCGGTGACCACAATGACCACCCGCGGCGCGGACACCGCGGATCTCCGATTCGCCTGTCTGGACCTGGATTCCGAGGGCCGGCCGCGGCGGCCGCTGACCGGGCCGGCGGATCGCGTCGAGCCCACCGGCGGACCGGCCTGAGCCGCCGGTAGCACTCACCTCGCCGAGGAGACCAGTCGAATGGACAGCACAGACTCTGTGGCACCGATCTCGGCCGCGACGCCGCGACCGCGCCGGGCGCCCGATCTCCGGACCGGCGGGCCGGCCTCGGCATCGCACCATGTTCGTACCCGGGCGGCCGCCGGAGCCACGGACTTCACCGGTCCGGCCGGCGCGGGTGGTGTCGCATGCTGATCCGCGATGCCGTGATCTTCGGCAGTGACCACACCGACATCCGCTGCGAACGCGGCACCATCACCGAATGCGGTACCGGGCTGCGGCCGCGTTCCGGCGAGGACGATATCGATGCCCGCGGCGGCTGGCTGGTGCCGGGCCTGCACGATCACCATCTCCATCTGCGATCGCTGGCCGCGCGTACCGAATCGGTCCCGGTCGGGCCGGAGCGGATTCACGGGACCCGCGGGCTGGCGACCCGGTTACAGGAGGCGGCCCGGCAGGCTCCTGGACACGCGTGGATCCGCGCGGTGGACTACCACGACGATGTCGCCGGTGCGATCGACCGATGGGCGCTGGACAGCATGGATGTGGGCCGCCCGGTCCACGTCCAGCATCGCTCCGGCGCACTGTGGATTCTCGATTCCAGCGCCTGCGCACTGCTGGACGTGGACAACTGCCACCTGCCGGGGGTGGAGCGCGATCCCGAGGGCCGGATCACCGGCCGGCTGTGGCGGATGGACACCTGGCTGGGCGACCGGCTGGGCTGCCTGGCGCCCGATCCCGCCCCGGTCTCGGCGGTGGCGGCCGGGCGCGGAATCACCGGATTCACCGACGCCACACCGGATCTCACCCGGCCCGAGGTCGGCACCCTGGCCGCGGCGGTACTCGACGGGCGGATCGTGCAGCGCGTGTGCTGTATGGCCGAACCCGATATCGAGGATCCACGCGTCGAGCGATTCCGCCTGGGGCCCACCAAGATTCTGCTCGACGACGCCACCCTGCCGGAGCTCGACGATCTGGTGGTCCGGTTGCGGCGGCTGCACAGTGCGGGCCGCGCGGCCGCGGTGCACTGTATGAGCCGGGTGCAGCTGATTCTCGCGATGTCCGCGTTCGATCTGGCCGGTGTCATCGCCGGTGACCGCATCGAACACGGTGCGGTGATTCCCTCCGAGGCACTGACCTGGTTGCGGCGCAACGACATTCCGGTGATCACACAGCCGCACTCCTCGATCGAGCGGGCGCCGCGGTACACCGGCACGGTGCCCGCCGAGGATCGCGGCGATGTATGGCGGCTGGGTTCGCTGCTCGCCGCCGGGGTGGGAGTGGCGGCCGGAACCGATGCCCCCTTCGGCGATCCCGACCCGTGGGCGGCGATCCGGGCCGCCGTCGACCGGGCTCCCGGCCGCCCGGCCGCCGAGGCATTGTCACCGGCGACGGCCTTGTCGCTGTTCTTCGGCACCGCCGCCCGCCCGCACATCCCCCGCACGATCGCCACCGGTCACGCCGCGGACCTGACCCTGTTGCGGGTTGCTCCCCGAGACCTCGGTGCTGCGCTCGATTCGACGCCGGTGGCCGCGACGATCATCGCCGGCGAGGTTGCCTACCATGCCGGTTGACCGCTGCCTCTGCGGTGCGGGGTGTGCTCACAACGCCAGTCCGCCGTCGACCGGGACGATCGCGCCGGTCATGGCCCGGCTGTCACAGCCGGCGAGAAATGCCAGTACATCGGCGATTTCGGCCGGTTGCAGCACTCGCCCGACCGGCTGCTGAGCACCGAGCCGAGCAGCGTCGGCGCCGTACAGGCGCGCGGTCTCGTCGAGCAGCGCGGTATCGGTCGAGCCTGGGCTCACCGCGTTGGCGGTCACCCCGGTGGAGCCGAGTTCCGCGGCCAGCGCCCGGATCAGCCCCGCCACACCGGCTTTCGCGGCGCAGTAGGCGGCCAGCTGCGGCAGTCCCTTGGTGGCCGCGGCCGAGGCCACCGCCAGGAACCGGCCCGAGCGCGGTTCCGGCCGAGCCAGCAGCGCCGGAACGGCGGCGCGGGCCAGATTCACCACACCGCCCAGGCAGATGTCGATGACCGCCTGCTGGCGCGCACGCGGCATCTCCCACAACGATGTCCCGCCCGCGATGACACCGGCGGCGGCAACGGCCGCGTCCAGCCCGCCCCAGGTGTCCACGGCCTCGGCGACCGCGGCCTCGGTCGCGTCGGGATCGCGGACATCGGCGCGGAAACCGCGTACCGCACCGACCCGGTTGACCCGCCCGGCCGCCTCGGCGACCACCGTGGCCAGCTGCCCGGGAGTACCCATCGCGTAGTCGAGCGCCGGATCGTCGGCGGCGACGTCGACCGCCAGCACCGACCAGCCGCGTTCGGCGAGGGCGAGTACCGTCGCCGCGCCGATCCCCCGCGCCGCGCCGGTCACCACCGCGACCCGGCGATGTTCCGATCCCCGCTCAGGCACCCAGGCCATACCGCCACCCACACCCATCGAAAACTGAAAATATCATTCTCGCATTAAGATAATGTCATCCCGTGCCAGAAACAAGACCGTCGCGTCGCGGCCGCCCACCGGAGACGAGCGCCCGCGCGCTCGAGGTCGCCGCCCTGCTCCTGTTCGGCGATCAGGGATTTCACGACACCACGGTCGAGCAGATCGCGGCCGCCGCGGGGGTCAGCCGGCGCACCTTCTTCCGCTACTTCGATTCGAAGACGGAGGTGCTGTGGCACGAATTCGACACCGAGGTCGAGACCATCCGGACCACCCTGACACACGCGCCCACCGATGTACCGATCATGGCCGCGATCCGGCACGCGGTCCTGGCCGCGAATCACTATCGCGCCGAGGACGTACCCGAACTGCGTCTGCGCATGCATCTGCTGTCCTCGGTACCGGACCTGATCGCCAGCGCCGCAGTACATTACGACGCCTGGGAGCGGGCGATCAGCGATTTCGTGGCCACCCGCACGGGCCGGCCCGCGCACTCGCTGTACGCACTCGGTGTCGGCCGGGCCACGCTGGCGGTCTGCCGCTCGGCCTACGACCACTGGACCGAGCGCGCCGACGACGATCTGACCGTCTATCTCGACACCGCGCTGCGCGGGCTCGAATCCGGCTTTCGCGACGAGATCCTCTTGTCCCCGGCACATCGGGTGTATCGTCACAGCAAGCAATGAGAGTACGATTCTCCTGCAGAGAGATTGTGCATCTCATGAAGCCGCCGGCCCGGACCGGTCACCGCCGTTCGCACCAGTACCGAGGAATCGCATGAACATCGACGACATGATCCTGGTCAGCATCGACGACCACGTGGTCGAGCCGGCCGACATGTTCGACCGTCACACGCCGAAGAAGTACGCCGAATACGTGCCCCAGTTGCTCACCAGCGAGCAGGGCATCGACCAGTGGACCTATCGCGGCAAACCGGTCGGCGTCACCGGACTCAACGCGGTGGTCGGCTGGCCCAAGGAGGAGTGGGACAAGAACCCCGCCCGGTACGCCGAGATGCGGCCGGGGGTGTACGACATCCACGACCGGGTGCGCGACATGAACGCCAACGGCGTGTTCGCCTCGATGTGTTTCCCCACCTTCGCCGGCTTCAGCGCCGGGCACCTGAGCCAGTTCAAGGACGAGATCACCGTCGCGATGATCGAGGCCTACAACAATTGGCACATCGACGAGTGGTGTGCCGCCTATCCGGGCCGGTTCATCCCGAATGCCATTCTGCCACTGTGGGATCCGCAGCTGGCGGTGGCCGAGATCCAGCGCGTGGCGGCCAAGGGCTTCCACGGCGTCACCATGTCGGAGATTCCGCATGTCGAGGGCCACCCGTCCTATCACGACATCGAGTTCTGGGGTCCGGTCTTCGCCGCACTCGCCGATACCGGACTGGTGATGAACCTGCACATCGGCCCCGGGTTCCGGGCGCTGAACATGGCTCCGGACGCACCGATCGACAACCTCATGGTGCTGGCGCCCAGCGTGTCCCAGATCGCGATCCAGGATCTGCTGTGGGGTCCCGCCCTGCGCAGCTACCCCGGCTTGAAGATCGCCCTGTCCGAGGGCGGCGTCGGC
This sequence comes from Nocardia sp. NPDC052254, assembly GCF_040679495.1. Classification (NCBI taxonomy): domain Bacteria; kingdom Bacillati; phylum Actinomycetota; class Actinomycetes; order Mycobacteriales; family Nocardiaceae; genus Nocardia; species Nocardia sp. NPDC052254. The sequence continues at coordinate 509,619 of NZ_JBFAUW010000001.1, forward strand.
TGGATCCCCTACTTCCTCGACCGCTCCGACCGCCACTACACCAACCAGAAGTGGCTGCGGCGCGACTTCGGCGGCCGGATGCCCTCGGATGTGTTCCGCGAGCACGTGATGGCCTGCTATGTCACCGACCCGACCTCACTGAAGCTGCGCCACGACATCGGCATCGACAACATCGCATGGGAATGTGACTATCCGCATTCGGATTCGCTGTGGCCCGACGCTCCGGAATTCGTGCTCGCCGAACTCGACGCGGTCGGTGCCGACGATTCCGATATCGACAAGATCACCTGGCGCAACGCCTGCCGATTCCTGAACTGGGAGCCGTTCACCCACACCGCGCGGGAACAGGCGACCGTCGGAGCACTGCGCGCGCAGGCCGCCGATGTCGACCTCACCGTGCGCCCCCGCAAGGAGTGGGAACAGCTCCACGCACAGCGCGCCTGAGACAACCTGGCGCACAACCCGACAGACTCACCGGCACGACAGACAGGCACCACAACCATGCAGATGATGGTCTTCTCCACCCCACGCGAGGGCATGGATGACGAATACAACACCTGGTACAACGAGGTGCACATTCCGGAACTGCTCCAGATCGACGGGCTGAAGTCGTGTTCGCGCTACCGGGCAGCGGAGTTGGAGGGACAAGGCGCCACCCATCGCTATCTGGCCGTCTACGAGATCGATGGTGATCCGGCGGCCGTATTCAAGCAGATGCGGGAGAACTCGACATCGGGCCGCTCGACCCTGAGTCCCGCTCTCGATCCGAAGGCCACCCAGGTCACCTTCTGGGAGCCGATCCAATAGAGCTCCGGTCGCCACCTCCTCGGTGGCGACCGGCCACCACCTCGTCTGCCGCGCACCGGACCACCTGTCCCGCAGTGATTCCCGCGGCAGGCCCGTGCCGAAGGACCCATTGTGCCCCTCGACCCGTCCGCCGATCAGCGCCTGTTCCGGACCACCACCCGTGATTTCCTGGCCGGCACCGTCCCCATCGAATCCGTACGGCAACTCGCCGACTCCGAACACGGTTTCGATCGGGACTGGTGGCGCCGCGGTGCGCAGCTGGGCTGGACCGCACCCCTCGTACCGCCCGATCTCGGTGGCGGCGCCGTCTCCGATATCCCGATGACCGATCTCGCGCTGATCGCCGAGGAGTTCGGCCATGCCTGCGCACCCGGACCCCTGATCACCGTGAACGCCGTGCTCACCGGATTGTTGTGCAGCACAACCGATCTCGCGGCAACCATCGGTGAGATCGTCGCGGGCGAGCAGATCGCGGTGTGGGCGCATTACGAGCCCGGCGGGGGCCTGTGTCCCGATTTCGAGACCGCCGCGACGCCGGACGGTGCGGGCTTCACACTCTCCGGAGTCAAGGATCGCGTGGAATTCGGAGGACGGGCGGACCTGCTGCTGGTCGACGCGCGGGGCCCGGACGGGCCGGTGCAGCTGCTGATCGCGACCGACGCCCCCGGGGTGACCGTCACACCGTCGTGGACGCTCGATGTGGTGCGGCGTTCGGCGCGAGTGGTTTTCGACGACGTCACCGTGGCGCCCCAGGCGGTGGTCCACCGCGACCCGGCCGCGGCGGCGGCGGCGGTGCAGGCACAATTGCTCGTCGCGGCCGCGTTGTCCGCGGCGGAGATGACCGGGGCCGCGCGACGAGCCTTCGACATCACCGTGCGGTGGATGTTCGACCGCTACACCTTCGGCCGACCGCTCGCCTCCTATCAGGCGCTCAAACACCGTGCCGCCGATATCGCCACCACGCTGGAGGCCTGCCACGCCACCTCGTGGGCGGCGGCGAACAGTTTCGGCGAGGATCCGGCCGCCTCCGCCGCGGCCGCGAGCGTCGCGAAGTCCTACGTCGGCGCGGTCGCCGGCGACATCGTGCAGGAATGCATCCAGATCCACGGCGGCCTCGGTGTCACCTGGGAACACGATCTGCACCTGTATCTGCGGCGGGTGACCCTCGGCCGCGCTCTCTACGGCACCCCGGCCGAACATCGCCGCCGCCTCACCGACCTGCTGGAGTCCGCCGCATGAGCACTACTTCCGAAACCGGTACCACCGCAATGGAATCGGTGGACAGCTTCCGTGACCGCGCTCGCCGCTGGCTGAAGGACACCCTGCCACCCGCACCGCCCATCCATTCCGGCGAGCAGAAATCACCCGAGGTCTGGGCGCGCTCCCGCGAGTTGCAGCGCATCCTTCACGACGCCGGATTCGCGGGAATCTGCTTCCCGGCCGAATACGGCGGGCTCGGGCTGACGCCGGCGCACCAGCATGCCTTCACCGAGGAGTCGCGGCCCTACGAGATGCCGCTCGCGCTCAATATTCCGACCCTGACCATATGTGCCGCAACACTTCTCGATATGGGCAACGAGGAGCAGAAGCGCGTCCACATCGCGGCCGCCCTGCGTGGCGAGGAACTGCTGGTGCAGTTCCTGTCCGAACCGCGCGGCGGATCGGATCTGGCCGGACTCACCACCCGCGCCGATCGTCGCGACGACGGCTGGGTGATCAACGGCTCGAAGATCTGGAGCTCGGGCGCCTACGCCGCCGACTACGGGCTGTGCCTGGCCCGCACCGACCCGACGGTTCCCAAACACGCCGGGCTGACCATGTTCCTGGTGCCGGTGAACTCCCCCGGCCTGACCATCCAGCGCATCACCCAGGTCGACGGCTCCACCGAGTTCTGCCAGGAATTCTTCGATGATGTCTTCGTCCCGGCCGACGCGATCGTCGGGGAAGTCAACGACGGCTGGACGGTGGCGAGCCGACTGCTGCTGCACGAACGCAATGCTGTCGGCGGTGGATCACCCTATGCCAGCGGGGCCCTGCAGCATGCGGGCCGCGATGTCGGCGCATTGATCGAATCCGCCCGGCGCACCGGACAACTCGACGATGTGCGGGTCCGAGAGGACATCGGCGAGGCGCATGCCATGAATCTGGTGCAGAACCAGCTCATCGCCCATATCGGCGCCCGGATCGCCGCCGGAGATCTGGCACCGGCCGGCGGATCCATCGCGCGATTGTTCAGCGCCCGCAATGCCTGGCACCAGGCCGACGCCGCCGTGCGCATCGCCGGCGCCACCGCGGCCACCGGCGACGAGATCGGTGGACCCGGTCTCGGCCAGGCCGGACAGGAGTACCTGTACCGCCAGGCCTGGAGCCTGGCCGGCGGCAGCACCGAGATGGCGCGCAACATCATCAGCGAACGCGTACTCGGCATGCCGCGGGAATACGCCGCCGACCGGGATGTGCCGTTCAAAGATGTCGAACACGGGCGTTAGCCGCAGTGCGGCGGATGTCACGACGGGGTGAGCACGATCCGGCCGAACACCTCACCGGCGGCCATCTTCCGGTGGGCGAGCACCGCGTGATCCAGGGACAGTCGCTCGTGCACAACCGATTTCAGCTCACCGCGCGCGGCCGCGCCGAACAGTTCGATGGTCGCGGCGCGCCGCTGCGACGGCGCTGTGGTGTCGGCGCTGAACGTGGCGAACGACAGTGACTTCTTGAAGGTGGCCAGCATCCGCGCGCCGAAGTCCGCCGGGGGCAGGCCGCCCATCGCGCCGACAACCACCATCCGGCCGTTCGGTTCGAGCCTGTCGAAGAACGACGGCACGTCCGGACCGGCCACGATATCGACGATGACGTCGTAGCCCGCGGGGGCATCCGAGGCGCCCGCGCCCGCGCGGTCCAGGACGTGCGTCGCACCGAGTTCGCGCAGGTGGTCACCGCGTGCCGCCGAGGAGGTGGTGACCGCCACCGCAGCGGCGCCGGCTCGGACCGCGAGCTGGACCGCCATCACTCCGATACCACCGGCGGCACCACGCACCAGTACCGACTCACCGGGTGCGAAATGAGCGTGCCGCAGCGCGAAATGGGCGACCATACCGGAGGTGCCGAGTGTCACGGCATCGGCGCCCGACAGCTCCGCCGCGAGCGGAATCAGCGTATTCGCTTGGACTACAGCGTATTCGACATAACCACCGCCCTCCCCCGTGAACGCCCATACCCGCCGGCCGACCCATCCGGTATCCACACCGGCACCCGCGGCCACCACGGTGCCGGCGACCTCGCTCCCGGGAATGTGACCGGGCGCGAACCCATATCCGGCCAGCTCGCCGCCGCGGATCAGGGCGTCCAGCCCGCCGACACCGATCGCCTCGGTGGCGATCACCACCTCCCCCGCGGCCGGCACCGGATCGGGGACCACTGTCACCGTGAGCCCCTCGGGACCACCGAACGACTCGATCATCACTGCTCGCATTGCTCGTCTCCGTGTTCTGTTCGATCAGGACCGATCAGCGGACCGTAACGGACGCCCCCGTCCGTTTAGCTAAAGTGAGAGTGGTGACCACGCGTTCGACTCATATCCGGCGCTCGGACGCCCGCGACAACCGCGACCGCATTCTCGAGGCCGCCCGCGAGGTCTTCGTCGCCGAGGGACTCGACGCACCGATCCGGGAGATCGCCCGCCGGGCCGAGGTCGGCCCCGCCACTCTCTATCGACATTTCCCGACCAAGGAGGTCCTGGTCGCGGAGGCGTTCACCGACCAGATGCTGGCGTGCCGGTCCATCGTGGACGCGGGGCTGGCCGACCCGGATCCCTGGCACGGTTTCTGCCGCGCGATCGAGGAACTCTGCGAGGTGTATGCCCGCGATCGCGGCTTCACCGCGGCCTTCATGTCCACCTTTCCGCACGCGATGGACTTCGCGGCGCTGCGTACCGCGGCGCTGAAGGGCGCGGCCGAACTGCTCCGCCGCGCCAAGGCCACCGGCCGCGCACGTCCCGATATCGTCCTCGACGACATCATTCTGATGATCATGGCCAACAACGGAATTCACGCGGCCGGCCCGCGGGCCCGGATCGCGGCCTCCCGTCGTTTCGCGGCACTGATGATCGACGCGTTCGCCACCTCGCCGGAGCTCTCGCCGCTCCCGCCGGTGCCCCGGCTGATGCCCGGAGCGCCCGCATAGGAAATCCCTATGCCGCCTGCTGCAATTCGGTCTTTGCCCGTGCGGTTTCCCCGGCTTACGGTGAGATGACTCGACCCGTTGCGCACTGCACCGATCTCCGAGACCTGTTGCAGCGCACTCTATTTCCTTTGTCGAGTGGACACGAAAAGTAACCGAAAGGACCGGTGGCATGACCACTGTCGACAACGGATCCCGCACGCGCGAACTCGCGGGAAAACGAGCCCTGGTGACGGGTGGTTCCCGCGGAATCGGCGCGGGCATCGTCCGCGGTCTCCTCGCGGCCGGCGCGGACGTGCTCACCACGGCCCGGTCGGCCGGGAGCACGGTGCCCGACGGCGCAGGTTTCGTCGCGGCCGACGTGCGGACCCGAGCCGGAGCGCAGGCATTGGCCGAGGCCGCGCACGAGACGCTGGGCGGGGTGGACATCCTGGTTCACAATGCGGGCGGGGCACAGCCGTTCGCGGGCAGCGCCGCCATCCCCGACGACGCGTGGCAGGCCGCGCTGGATCTGAATCTGCTGGCGGCGGTGCGGCTCGACGCCCTGCTGACCCCGAGTATGCGCACACGGGGATCGGGGTCGATCGTGCATATCTCCTCGGCCGCCGTGCCCGCCGCGGTGGGCCCATTCCTGCACTACACGGCAGCCAAGGCGGCGCTCGAGAACTACAGCCGGGGACTGGCCACGGAGCTCGCCCCGGCCGGAATCCGGGTCAATACGGTGTCTCCGGGCCGAACCGCCACGCCCGGCGGCGAAGCGACGCGGGAGCAGTGGGCGCAGATGGATACGACCGGCGGTGGGGCGACCGCCTCCCCTCCGCTGGGGCGCGAGGGCCGGCCCGACGACATCGCCCATGCGGTGCTGTTCCTCGTATCCGACCGGGCCGACTGGCTGACCGGAAGCGGTCTGATCGTCGACGGCGGTGAATTCCCCAAGCGATGACCGGCGGCCCGGCCGGGAGCGACTGCCACCCGTCCCGCCACTGCGAGACGACCGCAGCCCTCACGACACCGGTGAGGCCGGAGCATTGCGGCACCAGTTCTCCCGGCGCAGGAGGTCGAGCAGGGCGGTCTCGGCCGGGCCCGCCCCGGGCCGGACGGCGGCGACCACGGGCTGGGATACGAACGGCGACACCGGCCGCACGAGGTGACACTGATCGTGCGGCACCGCAGAAGCCGGAACGAGCGTCACCCCCAGTCCGTGGGCGGCCCAGCGCACCGCGGTGGCCGTCTGGGAGACCCGCGCGACCGTGGTCGGGGCCAGGCCGTTGCCGGTCAGCACGCCGCCCACCACCTCGTCGAGCGCGCTGTCGTGGTCGAACCGCACCCACGGCTCGCCGGCCAGGTCGTTCAGCTCGATCCGATCCGCGGCGAGCAGCGGGTGCCCTTCGCCGAGGACCGCGACGAATCCCTCGTCGCCGAGGTGGTGGCCGTCGTACAGACCTTCCCCGCACGGCCCGGCCATCAGGGCGAGATCGAGCACTCCCCGGCGGGCCAGCCGCTCGAGCTCGGCAGGGTTCGGTTCCTCGAACACCGTGATCTCGAGCCGGGGGAATCGACTGCGCAACGCACCCAGTGCGCGTGGCAGCTGCCGGGTGCCCAGACCCATCTGCACCGCGACCATCAGCTCACCCACCAGCTCATCGGCACCGGCGCGCGCCGTCGCCCGCGCCCTCCGGGCCGCGCTCACCGCGACCTCCGCGTCCCGCAGGAACGCCCGGCCGAGCACCGTGGGCACCAGTCCCGTCGGCGTGCGGGCGAACAGCGTCACACCGAGTTCGCGCTCCAGGCTGCGGATCTGCTGGGACATCGACGGCTGCGCGACATGTAGTCGCTCCGCGGCCGCCGTCACCGAACCTTCCTCGGCCACGGCGAGGGCGTACTCGAACTGGCGAAGGCTCATCGGTTCCCGTCCTCGGCCGGTACGGCCGATATCGGATCGGGTGCGCACCGCGGACTCACTCCCGCGACGGCCAATCGGAACAGGCGATCGGCGTGCGCGGCGGGATCGGCACAGTGTTCGGTCGCCAGGGCGATACCCACGATCAGCGTGATCAGGTCCGAAACGCTGACCCCCGGTGCGATCGTGCCGTCGCGCGCGGCCCGGCGCAGCAACGGCTCTCCGGCCTCCTCGAGTGCGGCTCCGCAGGTGTTGTCGTGCACCGGGTCGCCTCCCGCGGTGTCGTAGGACAGCGCGACCGCCAGCCCGCGAGCACCGACACAGTAGGCGACGACCTCGCTCAACCAGTCCAGCAGTGCGCTGCGACTGTCCGCGGCATCGGCCGAGTCGCGGGCGCGGGTACACAAAGCGTCGATTCGCTTGCGCGACACCGCTTCCAGCAGTGCGCGGCGGGTCGGGAAGTGACGGCGCACCGTCGCTGAACCGACACCCGCGACGCGCGCGATCTGCTCGAGCGACGCACCGGCGCCATGCGTCGCGACTTCGTCCTCGGCCACGGCGAGAACGCGCGCGTAGTTGCGGCGTGCGTCGGCACGCCGAGGCTCGGACATGGCACGACCTCCAAGGGTTGCTAAACGGCGGGGCCCGCCATATCGTACCTTGAAACAAAAACGGCGGGCCCCGCCACTTAGTGCATCGAGGTGCGATATGTCCGACGATTCCGCTCCCGTTCTGGTCACCGGCGCCACCGGCAGACAGGGCGGCGCCACTGCCCGCGCGTTACTCGCGGCCGGCGTCCGCGTTCGCGCCCTGGTACGCGACCGGGAAACGCCGCGAGCCACGGCCGTCGAAGAACTCGGAGCCGAACTGGTCACCGGCGATCTGCACGACCGCGATTCGGTGCTCCGCGCGGCCGAGGGCGCTCGCGCCGTGTTCTCCGTGCAGATGCCCGGCATCACCGAGGCGGGTTTCGATTTCGACGGCGAGGTGGTCCAGGCAATCAACCTGGTCGAGGCCGCACGAACCGCGGGCGTGCCACAGTTCGTGCACTCCTCGGTGACCGGCGCGGGTCAGCACACCGCCGAACCCGGCTGGGCGCCCGGACGCTGGGGCGTAGAGCCATCACTGACCGCCAAGACCGCGATCCAGGACCGAGTGCGGGCGGCCGGTTTCCCGCACTGGACACTGCTCAAGCCGGGCACCTTCATGGAGAATTTCCTGCCGTCGTTGCGATACATGTTCCCGCGCGGCATCGACGGTGGCCTGGTGAGCATCCTCGCCCCGGGGACTCGCCTGTCGCTGGTCGCGGTGGACGATATAGGCAGCGCCGCCGCCGCGGCCCTGACCGCACCGGAACGCTTCGACGGCGTCGAGCTGGAGCTCGCCGGCGACGTTCTGTCGATGAGCGAGATCGCCGAGGTCCTGTCCCGGGTACTGGGCCGGCACCTGACCGCACCGGAAATGACGGTGGCGCAGGCCGTGGCGGCCGGTATGCCGCCGATGGGCGCCAACCTCGAATGGCTGAACGTCGCCGGACAGCCGGCCCGCCCCCGCTACGCCGCCGATCTCGGCATTCCTCTCACCGGCTTCGAGGAATGGGCGGTGAAATACCTACGGCCCGAGGCGCTCTCGTATCAGCGGAAGTAGGAGGCATAGTCGCCGAACGGCACCTGGCCGCTCGGGGCGGCTTCGATGGCGTCGGCCACCGGCGGTGGAATGGGTGCCCAGTAGGCGGGCATCGCGGCCGCCAGCGACGGCTTCAGAATGTAGATCAGGGCGAAGTTCACGATCCACAGCGGCGGCGCCATCGACATCCCGACCACGGTGCTCACGTCCCCCTTGGTGTTGGTCACCAGTTGCGCGGCGCCCGACATCTGCTGTGCGGCAAAGCCATACGCGGCCTGCACGGTATACGCCGAGCGATACAGCGCTACCAGGGTGTGTGCCGCACCATTGTCGCGCAGCCAGGTACCCACATAGCCGCCGGGCGCGATCAGCGAGTTCACCTGCCGGGTGGGCGCGTCCGCATTCGCGGGACTCTCCAACTGTCCGCCGGGATTCACATACAACCCGTAGCCGGCCAGCACCGACGGCGTGTTCTGGCCGTTCACATCGGAATGGATCGGCCGGCCGACGGTATTGGTGAGAATCTGGACGCACGCGTTGATCACCTCGGCGGCAGTGCGGTCACCGCCGACACCGCCGCCGGTGCTGAGATACTGATACTGCTGGTCCGACAGTGCGTCGGCGGCGGTCAGCCCGATCCGGCCGGCGATCCGATCCGCCTCCGCCTGCCCGATCGGCTGATTGAGCTGTTCCGGACCCGTCAGCTGGATCGGGGCCAGGTATTCGTAGGCCGGCGCCCCCGCGAAGGGCATCGCGAAACCGGTGGCGTCTGCCGCCGGTTCGGCGAGGGCGGTCCGGGTCGTCGCCGGTGCGAGCAGGCACACCCCCAGCAACGCCAGCACCACCATGGATCTGCGGCGGGTTCCCGGTCCGCGTCGATGATTCGCGGCTGTCGATTGTGTGCCGTGCATATGTCGACCTCTCGCAACACAGTGGGATGAGGTAACACAAGCTCCGGCTCAGTCAAACGCCGCGACCGGGCCCTGTCAAGACCGCCGGCGAGTAGCATCTGCGGGAAGTGAGTGGCGATCCGAGGACGAACTCATGACCGCAACCGGCAGCGGGGACACCTCTTTCACCGGGTCGATTCCCGAGATCTACGACGCCTTGCTGGTTCCGATGATCTTCGAGGAACCGGCCCTGCTACTCGCGCGAACGGTGACCTCGACCGACGCCGCCGACATCCTCGAAACCGCCGCCGGGACCGGCGTGCTGACCCGGGCGCTCGCCCGGTCCGGTCGCCACCACATCGTCGCCACCGATCTCAACGAACCCATGCTCACCGCGGCCGCGGCCCGGCCGGGTTCCGCACAGGTGCGATGGCAGGTGGCCGACGCCGGGCAGCTGCCTTTTCCCGACCGCACCTTCGACGTGGTGACCTGCCAATTCGGCGTCATGTTCCTGCCCGACAAGGTCGCCGGATACGCCGAGGCCCTGCGCGTGCTACGGCCGGGCGGCATGTTCGCCTTCAACGTCTGGGACCGCCTCGAGAACAACGCCGTAACCCTGGTCGTCACACAGGCACTGTGCGCCACCGCACCCGACGAGCCGCTCGAGTTCTTCGATCGAAAACCCCACGGCTACTTCGACATCGACCGGATCCGCAGCGAGCTCGAAGCAGCCGGATTCGAACGGATCACCGGCGAATACCTGGACGGCACGAGCCGCACGACAGCCGAGACCGCGGCGATCGCCCTGTGTCAGGGCACCCCGCTCCGTGGCGAGATCGAACGCCACTCGACCCTGGACCTCGAGTGCGCCACCATGATCGCCACCGACGCCCTGCGCAGCCGATTCGGCCGCGAAACCTTCGACGCACCGACCCGGTGGCTGCAGCTGACGGCCTACCGGCCCGATCCGGGAACGGCTCCGGACCGCGGTGACCGATATCGCAGCGGCGAGCTCGGTGCGCGCTGGAACCCGATTACCGGACAGGAACACCGCTGAGCATGTCGTCGATGAAGGCGACGATGTCTTGCGGCTTCTCCTCGGCCATGAAATGGCCGGCGTCGATCGGGCGGTAGGTGGCGCCCGGCGCCCATTTCCGCCACAGGTCGAGTGCGTCGAATCCGAGCTGTGCGCCCCAGTCCTGGGAGAGCACGCGCACGGGCATGGCCAACTGCGCGCCCGCTTTCCGGTCGGCTCGGTCCATCTCGAGGTCGATGCCCGCGCTGGCCCGGTAGTCGGCGACGATGGACGGCACCGCCGCGACCGAACTGTCGATGTAGTGACGGCGTAGCCGCGGAGGGAATGTCGTCCCGCTGGGGTCCCACGCGTCGAGGAACGAGCCGAAGAAATCGTCGGCGACCGCTTCGATCATCCGCTCGGGCAAGCCCTTCGGCTGCGCCATGAGATACAGGTGCCATGCGACCGCCGCGTCCACGCCGTGCAGCACATCCCAGGTGTCCATGGTCGGCAGCACATCGAGAATCCCCAGGTGGGTGATCTTGTCCGGGTGGTCGAGCGCGGCCCGTACGCCAACCAGGGCTCCACGGTCGTGACCGATCAGGGCGAAGCGTTCGTGCCCGATCTCGCGCATCACATCGACGATGTCCTGTGCCATGGATCGCTTCGAATAGGTCTGCGGCCCGGCCTCTTCCGGCTTGTCACTGGCGCCGTAGCCACGCAGGTCGGGCACCACGACCAGATATCGCTGCGCGAGCGCGCGAGCGACGTGCCGCCACATGAGGTGGGTCTGCGGGAAGCCGTGCAGCAGCACGACCGGGTCTCCGCTGCCACCGACCGCGACGTTCAATTCGACGCCACCCGCACCGGGGATCCGTCGATAGTCGAAGCCCTCGATCACCGTGTCCGCCATCAGAGTGCACCTTTCGTTGTCGAGAATCGGGTTCAGGAGAAGATCGCCTGCGTCGGCGGTGTGGTGGACACGCTCGCTCGCAGTGCGGGAATGAGGATGTTGTCGACGAGGTAGGCCAGATACTCCGGCCCGGTGGAAAGACCGTTCAGTCGCCGCAGGAGCAGAACCGACCCGGTGATCTCCTCGAACGGGAACGGTTGCGCGCCCGCCGGTAATTCGCCCCGATCGATGGCCGCGGCCAGTACCCGCGCGGGCAGTTTGGCGCCGGTCGGCCCCGTCGCCTCTTCGATATGCCGGCACAGTTCGGGGTCTTCCAGGCCCGCCTGCAACAGCAACAGGCTCATCGTCGGGTCCGCCGTGCGCATCGTGGTGTCGAGTCGTTCACACAGGGCCAGCAGGTCTGTGCGCAGGGAACCGGTGTCGATGGCGGGTGGGCCACCACCGGACGCGGGACCGGCCTTGACCGCAGCGACGACCATGTCGCGCTTGGTATCCCAGCGCCGATACAACGTCGCCTTCGAGGCTCGCGCCCGGCGGGCGACCGCCTCGAACGTCAGCCCGTCATAACCGGACTCACCCAAAAGCTCCAGCACGCACGCGAGGATCTCCGCCTCACGAACCTGGTCCCGGGGCCGCCCGGAACGCGCATTCGCGCCGGTTTCCACCTCACTATTACGAAACGACACGTTCCGTACCGTATCACAGGCAATGACCCGCGCTCACCCGCGCCGATCGGAAGCTCGGAATCACCGGCACCGAGCCCCCGGGTACGCATGTACTTCCGCGGATTCTGATCCGATTACGGGATCGGAGCATGGTCGAGCCACGCCGCGAACGCGTCGAAGGTGAACGGCCGGCCCAGGAAAGCGGTCACCAGGTCGGCTGCGTCGCGCGAGCCGCCCGGCGCCAGGATCCGGTCGCGATAACGTTGCGCCACAGTGGGATCGAACATATCGCCGGCGTCGAAGGCGGAGAACAGGTCCTTGGCGATCACCTGGCTCCACAGGTAGGTGTAGTACCCGGAGGTGTAGCCCGCGAGATGTCCGAACGAGGTCTGGAAGTGGGTGTCCGGCAGTCCGGCGATCCGGCTGTAGCGGCCCACGGTGTCGAAGACCATCGGACTGTGGTGGACGGGCCGGTCCCGGTGCAGCAGATACGACACCTCGGCATAGCCGACCTGGGTCAGCACCGCGGTTCCCTTGCCGAAGTCCTTCGCCGCCCGCATCCGCTCCACCAGTTCGGCGGGGATGGGCCCTCCGGCTTCGTCCACGGCGAAGGTCCGCAGAACTGTTGCGTCCCACGCCCATTCCTCGAGCATCTGGGACGGTGCCTCGACGAAATCCCACTCGGTGGCGACTCCGGAGAAGCGCGCCCACTCCTGCCGGCCGCCGAGCACATGATGGATCAGATGCCCGAATTCGTGGAACAGCGTGACCACATGCTGATGTTCCATCAGGCCCCGGGAGAAGTTGCACACCAGCACACCCTCGGGCAGCAGGCGGCCGGTGATGCCGCCGACGAGGTCGAACTGCGCGGCGTGCTTGTATTTGCCCTCGCGCGGATGCAGATCGAGATAGATCCGCCCACGTCGTTCACCTTCGGTGTAGACGTCGTAGACGGCAACGTCGTCGTGCCAGCGCGGTACGTCCACGGGTCGGTACTCGAGGCCGAACAGCCGGCCGGTGACCTCGAGCAGACCGGCACGCACTCGCTGGAAGTCGAAGTAGCGCCGTACTTCCCGCGCGTCGACGTCATACTGTTCGCGCCGGACCAGTTCGGTGTAGTAACCGACCTCGGAACGGTCGATGGCCGTCGCGGCGGGGTCGTCCTCGCGGCGCCGGGTGAGCAGCGTATCGAGATCGCGACGGCCCGCGGCCTCGGCGGCGGTGGCGATGCGCTCGATGAAATCGGCGATCGCAGGACCACTGCCGATCATTTTGACGTCGGCGTCGTAATCGGGCCAGCCGCTGTAGCCGAGCAACCGGGCCTTCTCGTCGCGCAGGTCGAGCATCTCGTGCAGGACGGCGTCGTTCGCCGGCCAGCCACGTGACTCGAATTCGACGGTGAGATCGCGGCGGGCGGCGGCGTCGCGGGCGTAGGTGCGCAAGGGCAGGTAGTCCGGATAGTCGGTGGTGACCGCCACCAGTCCGTCCTCGGCGGGGGGATGCTCGGCGACGAAGTCGGCGGGCATCCCGTCGAGCTGTTCCGGGGTGAGCCGCACGGTGCGTACGTCTTCGCGGATCGTGCGCCCGAATTCCTGCTCGAGCACCGTGAGCCGCTCGGAGATCGCACGCAGCCGGGCCCTGGTCGGCTCGTCACGATCCACACCGCTGCGCCGGAAATCACGCAGGACGTGCGCACGCATGCGCAGTGCCGTCTCATCGCACCCCGCCGGGTCGGTCACCGCGACGATGTCGTGCAGCGCGCGGTCGAGATCACGATCGGTCGTCGCGCGGTCGACGTCGCGGTGCAGATCGTCGGCGATCTGCCGCACATCGGGATCGGGGTGGACTTCGCCGAACAGATGGGCGGCGGAACTCGCACCGCGCAGTGCGATATCGGCGTCGTTCCACAGTCCGAGCACGTCGGCGGTGTTCCGGGTGGTGCCGTCTTTCAGTGCGTCCAGCGTCCGTGCCGCGGTCGCGAGCCTGTCTCGCACATGATCGTCGAGCCAATCCCGCCAACGCGCCGACGGCAGTTCCAATGGTTCACGACTCATGCCCCGACTCTAACGGCCACCCAGGGTCGTCTTCAGCCACTGCCGCGAACGCGCGTGATAGTCCCGGGCGACCTCCACTCCCGGCGCCCAGCTCTCGAAACCGTGCGGAGCCCCCGGCACCACATCGACCTCGACCTCGACGCCGGCGGTACGCAACCGCTGCGCGTACGCGAGATCCTCCGCATGGAACAGATCGATCTCCCCCACCCCGATCCAGGTCGGCGGCTGGCCGGCGAGCTCGTCACACCGTGCCGCCACCGCGAACTCCGGCACCGGCGAATTCCCCGGCTCCGCACCGAGATAGCCGCGCCAGCCGTGCCGGTTCTCGCGATTGCTCCAGGCGAAATGCCGCACCGCGTCCAGATCCTCGCGCACCGCGGTGCGGTCGTCGAGCATCGGCGCGCTCAACCACAGGGCCACCGGCCGTGCACTGCGGGAGGACACCAGCCGCTGGCTCAGGCAGGCGGCCAGGCCGCCACCCGCGCTCTGCCCGCCCAGGGCCACCCGCGCCGGATCGGCGCCGAAGCGGGCGGCGTTGCGCTGCAACCACATCCAGGCGATCCAGCAGTCGTCCAGCGGGAGCGGGAACGGATGTTCCGGTGCGAGACGATAGTCCACGGAGACAACCGTGAGCCCCAGGTCCCGGGCTGTGGTGGCACAGAAGGTGTCGTCCATGGCGGGGCTGCCCAGGACGAAGCCACCACCGTGGATCCACAGCAGTGCGGCGTCGGTCAGCGGCTCGACCGGCCGGTAGACGCGCAGCGGGACCCCGCCCGCGGCGAGATTGTCGATGTGGACGCCGGATACGCGGCGCGCGGGGCGATGCGCGGCGCCCAGCCGCACCAGTCGCAGCGCCCAGCGGTGTCCGATCGGCAGGGGCGGCAGCAGACGTACCGGTCCGCGAAGTTCCGGCGCCACCAGGGACAGATCCATGACCAACTCCTCGTCGTTCCCGGTATCGCACAGGCACCGAGACCGGTGCCCGCACGCTACCGCGCCGGGGCGCCGCGCCGGGGCGATTCGATCCTCGACCGGTCCGGCGGTGCGCACGCCCCGAATCCCTCGCCACCGCGCGCGGGCCGCGACGCCGAGTACGACGTGTCAGGCAGGTCGGCCCTCACTCACCCCGCCAGCGTGGCGGACGCTTCTCGGCGAAGGCGAGAGCGCCTTCGCGCGCGTCGGCCGAGGTGAATATCGGACCGGTGATCGCCCGCTGCCGCTCGAACATCTCGTGCGGCGACCAATCCGCGCTCTCGTGCACGATCTGCTTCGATGCCCGGACCGCCAGCGGCCCGTTGGCCGCGATCGACCGGGCCATCCCGAGCGCCGCGTCGAGTGCTTTCCCCTCGTCGGCAAGACGATTCACCAAACCGAGGTCGAAAGCACGCTCGGCATCGAGGAGATCACCGGTCAACGCCAGCTCGAGCGCCACCGCCTGCGGGATCCGGCGCGGCAGCCGCATCAGTCCGCCGGCGGCCGCCACCAGTCCGCGTTTGACCTCCGGGATGCCGAATCGCGCTGTGCGCGCGGCCACTACGAGGTCGGCGGCGAGCACGGCCTCGCAGCCGCCCGCCAGCGCGTAGCCTTCGACGGCGGCGATCAGCGGCTTCTCCGGTGGCGCTTCGACCAGGCCGAGGAACCCCCGCCCGGCGATCACGGGAGACTCGCCGCGCACGAACGCCTTCAGATCCATACCCGCGCAGAACGTCCCACCGGCGCCGGTGAGAATGCCGACCGCGAGATCGGCCCGGGCGTCGAGCTCGGCCATCGCCGCGGCGACTCCCTCGGAGACGGCGAGGTTCACCGCATTGCGCGCGGCCGGCCGATTCAAGGTGACGACGAGGATGCCGTCGTGTTCGGCGACCAGTACCTCATCACTCATCGCCGACACCGTGCCCTTCGTTCGAGTTTCATATCGGTCCTCCGGTTCACCGTGCGGTGAGCCCGCCGTCGGCCGTGACGACCGAGCCGGTCATGTACGACGATTCGGCGGACAGCAGGAAGGCGATCACCCCGGCCATCTCGTCCGGTTCGGCGCGACGTCCGAGCGGGGTCGCCGCCACCGCGTTGCTCGTGACGCCTTCCTCTTCACGGGCACGGCGGGCGAGCGGAGTGTCCACCACACCCGGGCACAGGCAGTTCGCCCGGACACCGCGATCGGCGTAACCCACCGCGATCGAACGGGTCAGGCCGACCACACCGCTCTTCGACGCGTCGTAACCACAGGTATTGGTGTTGGCCGAGACCAGCGATGCCACCGATCCGATGGTCACGACGCTGGAATCGTCCGCCGCCAGCAGATGCGGCAGAGCGGCCCGGACCGCGAGGAACGTGCCGGTGAGGTTGACCGCGATCACCGAGGTCCAGTCGGCCACCGACATCTCGTGCGGCAGACCCGAGCGAGCGATACCGGCACAGGTCAGCACGCCGTCCAGGCCGCCGAGTTCGCGCGCCGCGGCAGCCACCGCGGCATCGACCGAGCCTTCTTGTGTGACATCACATTCCGATGACATCGCATTGCCGAGTTCGGACGCCAGCCGCTGCGCGGCCCCGGCATCGAGGTCGGCGATCGCCACCGCGGCGCCCTCGGCGGACAGTCGCCGGGCCGCGGCCGCGCCGATCCCGCCCGCTCCCCCGGTGATCAGAATGCGCCGGCCGCTCAGTCGTTTTCCGGATTCCATCGTCATCTCCGTTCAGCCGATCCGGCGGCCACAGTCGACCGGAAGGGATACGCCGGTCAC
The DNA here is from genome assembly GCF_040679495.1 of Nocardia sp. NPDC052254. Classification (NCBI taxonomy): domain Bacteria; kingdom Bacillati; phylum Actinomycetota; class Actinomycetes; order Mycobacteriales; family Nocardiaceae; genus Nocardia; species Nocardia sp. NPDC052254. The sequence goes on from NZ_JBFAUW010000001.1 coordinate 526,409, forward strand.
GAATCGCGCCTCGTCGGAGGCGAGGTACAGCACGGCATTGCTGATGTCGATCGCCTCGACCCAACCCTGTCCGAGCACATCCCCGCCGCGGGCCCGCGCGCGCAGATCCTCCGGTGTCGGGTTCTCCAGGTCGGGGCAGAACACCCGGAGCGTGGAGTCGCTGAACAGCATGTCCGTGGCGACATTGCCCGGATGGACGGCGTTGACGCGAATCTGATGCGGACCCAATTCCGCCGACAGCGTCTTCATCAATCCCACGACCCCGCTCTTGGAGGCGTTGTAGTGCGCGACGTTCGCCGCGCCCACCATCGTGACCACCGAGCTGGTGAGGATAACCGAACCGCCACGTCCGGCCGAGATCAGGTGCGGCACGGTGGCTTTCACCGTGCGCCACACCCCGGTCATATTGATGTCGACCATGTCGTGCCACTCGGCATCGGTCAGCTCGACCGTCGGGCGGCAGCCGCAGACACCCGCGTTGGCGCTCACGATGTCGATGCCACCGAGAGTGTCGACGGCGTCCGCGGCAACCTGGTCCAGACCGGCCTGATCGCGCACATCGACCTGGCGGGCCAGCACCCGGCGGCCGAGATCGCGTACCAGTTTCTCGGTTTCGCGCAGATCGGCCACCGTGGCCATCGGGTATTCGAGCGAGGGCACGTCCGAACACGAGTCCACGGCGACGATGTCGGCGCCCTCCTGTGCGAGCCGCACCGCGTGCGCCCTGCCCTGACCTCGTGCCGCACCGGTGATGAAGGCGACCTTGCCGTCCACCCGTCCCATTCGCAAACCTCCGTCTTTCTCGGTCGAAACCTGTGTGCTCAGTCCAGATTCAGCAGCCGCGCGGGGACCGTGCCCGCCATCAGCCGCAGCTCGCGCTCATCGACGCCCGCGTCCCAGAGCGCGTTGACATATCCCTGCAGACCTGCCGCCGGATGGGGCAGGGTGTCGGTCCAGCCGTAGTCGGTGGACACGATCGACCGCTGCGGCCCGATCCGGCCGATGGCGGCGATGACATCGGCGAACGTCGACGGCTTGCCCATGCAGGTGTGCGCCGCGAACTCGATCACGGCGCCGAGGTCGGCCAGCTCCACGACCTGATCGATGGACAAACCCGGCCCGGCGCTCGCGTGCATCGCGTGGGTGACGATCAGGTTCCCGCGCCCGCAGAACGCCCGCGCCACCGCGTAGTGTTCGTCGGTCGTGATGTGACCGGTGGCCAGTACCGCATCATGCGCGGCGACGAGGTCCATGATCTGACGGACCTCGGGGACCAGCGTCCCGTCCGCCCCGAGCACCGGAATACCCTGTGGCACACCGAATGCCGCCTCAACCGCACGCGGACTGTTCGACGCCGACGACAATGTCGGCAGCCAGATCACGCGCGCCCCGGCACGCAGTGCCGTCTCGACGGCCTGTGGATTCAGCCCGCCGACCGGGTGGTCGCAACACATTCCGGCAATCGACAACACGCCCGGCACCGCCTTGTTCGCCAGGTCGGCGACCGCGGTGGAGGGAAACTCGTGCGCCTTGAGCACGATCGCCCGCATCCCACCGGCCGCCGCTTCCTGGGCGGCCTGGATCGGGTCCACCGCATGCGGATGTTTGGCGAGTTTCTCGACCAGTGGCTCCGGACCGAAGTGGCAGTGCATGTCGATCGCGCCGTCGAACAGGATCGGCGCCGCACCCGACTCACGGGTCATTCGGCGGTGACACCTCCGTCGGCGAGGATCGCCTGACCGGTGACATACGAGGCGTCCGGGGACGCGAGGAATGCGACCACCGAGGCGATCTCCTCCGGTTCGCCGTAGCGGCCCAGCGGCACACTCAGCGGTTTCGACGGATTGCGCACCGTCCCGCCGGTCGGCACGATCGCCGCGGTATTGCTGCTCAGATTCGTCTTGACCGCGCCCGGGCACACGCTGTTGACCCGGATGCCGAGCGGTGCGTATTCGACCGCCAGCGTCTGGGTGAGCATCTTGACCCCGCCCTTGGATGCCCGATAGGGCGCGAGCCCGCCTTGTGTCGCGACGAACGACGAGGTCGAGCCGCAGGTGACGATCGCGCCGCCACCGCGGCGCAGCAGCGACGGCAGCGCGGCCTGGATCGTGAAGAACGTGCCGCTCAGGTTGATGTCGAGCACACTGCGCCAATCCTGTTCGGACAGTTCGTGACTGTCGATCCGCGCTCCCGACACCCCGGCTCCGGTGAACACCACCCCGATCTCGCCGAACTTCTCGACGGCCTGGTCCACGACCGCGCACATCCGCTCTCGGTCGCGCACATCCGCCTCGTAGGCGGCAGCGCGCCCGCCGGCCTGCCGAATGCCCTCGGCGGTGTCCTCGGCGGCCGCGAGGTGCAGGTCGACGACCGCAACCGCCGCGCCCTCCGCGGCCAGCCGCCGCGCGGACGCGGCTCCGATTCCCGAACCACCACCGGTCACCACGGCGTTGTGGTCTTCGAGCCTGCGCATACCCAGTCTCCCAAAGTCGGCCTATTTGATTCGAATCATGCACATGATTACCCCGAAAGTCAATGATTGATTTGGATCACATTCATGCTAATAATTCGCATAAGTAGCAGTGTGACTCGACGAGGAGATGCCCATGCCAGAGGTGGCCGAAAATTCCGGTGCCGCACGCGATCTCGGTGGATGCCCGGTGTTCCACACCGATTATCGGGTCGAACGCCCGGCCCTGGAGACGCACCGACTGCTCAACGCCGACCGGGAAGCCGCGCGGTTCGCCTGGAACGACTCCACCGAGGAGGGATTCTGGGTCCTGAACCGGTTCGCCGATGTGCGCGAAGCGCTGCAGCGCGACGGTGACTTCACCAACGACCAGGTCAGCTCCCTGCACCGCTCACCGGCGGGAATGTTGCTGCCGGAGAACCTCAATCAGCCCGAGCACGCCGAAATGCGACGCATCCTCAATCCGTTCTTCGCCCCGAAACTCGTGCGGCGGATCGCCGATCTGGCACAGGAGCGTGCCACCGCCCTGGTCGAGGAGATCGCCCCGCGCGGCACCGAGGACATGGCGACCGGCTTCGGCATGACCTACCCGACCGAGCTGTTCCTGGCACTGCTCGGCCTGCCCGTCGAGGACGGGCCCACCTTCCAGCCCTGGGTGGAAGGCCAGTTCACCGGCTTCTTCGACAAGTCGCCGCAGGCGCAGCGAATCGCCGCGCAGACTCGCCGGGAACTCGATGCCTACTTCGCCGCGGCGATCGCCGACCGCCGGGCCAACCCCGGCGATCCCGCGACCGATCTGGTGACCCGTCTGGTCACGGCGGAATTCCAGGGTGCCCCCATCCCCGACGAGATGATCCTGACCATCTGCATGACCATCATGGCGGCCGGGCTCGACACCACCCGCAGCGCGCTCGGTTACACCTTCCTGCACATGGCCACCCATCCGCAGGACCGGCAGCGACTGCTCGACGAGCCCGAACTGTGGCCGAATGCGATCGAGGAGATCATCCGGCTCTACGGCCTGATCATCCAGGACGGACGCGAAGCGGCACACGACATGGACTTCCACGGGCTGCCGATCCGGCAGGGCGATCTGGTGTGGCTCGGCCTGGCGGCGGCCAACCAGGACCCGCGCGTGTTCGAGGATCCGCACGTCTTCGACCCGGACCGTCCGAATCTCCAGCAGCACTTGGGTTTCGGTGCCGGTTACCACCGCTGCCTGGGCATGCATCTGGCGCGTGCGGAACTGGTGGTCGCGCTCACGGAGTGGCATCGGCAGATCCCGCACTACCGGATCGCCGAGGGAGCCGACCTGCGCGAGCGCGGCAGCCAGCTGCGGTTGCAGCACCTGCCCCTGGTCTGGGACTGACCGCGGAGCACACCCCGGACCTGCGATCGGCCCGGCGTCCTCACGACGAGGATGCCGGGCCGATCTGTTCCTCGGACACCCGCAGCACAGCCAGGCGTGCGTCGGTTGCAGCGACCACACGGTTGTGCGCGGCGCCTCGGTGAACTACGAATCGCGCACGGTGATGGCGGTTTCGGGGCAGGCGTCGGCAGCCGCCTCGGCCTGGCCGGTCAGTCCTTCGGGGACCTCCCAGCTGGTGCCACGCTCGGCGACGAACCCTTCGTCGTCGTCGGTCAGCAGTGCCTCGGCCATCGCGTAGCAGCGGCCGTGCCCCATGCACCGGTCCTTGGCTATCGAGATGATCATGTCGTCCTCCTTGCCTGTGATGTGTACGCGCCTCGGCGCGGCCCACAACTGCCGTGGACCACGCCGAGGGGTGTCGAATATCGGTCCGGCTCAGGCAGTCTCGTCCGCGGGCACATTCGTCGAGCGCACGAATGCGACCAGCAGGAAGCCGACCACCGCGATGCCGACGCCGATGAACCAGCCCAACTGGAAACTGTGTTCGGACGGAACCGTGTGGTGTCCCACCTTGATGACCGATGCCGTGAGAATGCCGGTGATCGCCGCACTACCGATCGAGCTGCCCAGCGGGCCGGCGATCTGGCCCATACCCGCCGCGGTGGAGACCTGATCGGGATGCAGCGCCTTGATGAAGGTCATATAGGCGCTGGCGACGGCCATGCCATACGACAGACCGACGATGATCGGCCACGCCCACAGCTGCCATTCGGCACTGTGCGCGACCGCCATGAGCAGCATGCCGAGGGCGAACCCGCCGAAGGCCACCATCGACACCGTGCGAGCCGGGACCAGCCTGCTCAGCCGATCGGTCACGGCACTGCCGACGACGATACCGATGCAGTACACCAGCATCACCAGACCGCTGCGCAGCCCGTCGTAGCCGAAGCCGAAGCCCGCCGACGGCGGCACTTCGGTGAACGCCGGAATGGTGAAATTGATGACCCAGGTGGACATTCCGGCCAGGAAGAAGACCACCCAGCCGCGCAGGAAGTTGAGGTTGCGCAGCGCGCGGGTATTCACCAGCGGTTGTGCCACCCGCTCCTCGACGAGCCACCAGACGACGGCCACGACGACACCGAGAATGAGCGGCAGCAGCGTCTTCGGTGAGGACCATCCCCACTTCGATCCCATACTCAGCGGCACCAGGATCAGTGCGAGGGCCACGGTCAGCAGGATTCCGCCGATCCAGTCGACCTTCGCATCGGCGAGACCCTCATGCTTCGGGATCCCGATGAATGTACCGATGACACCGATGACTCCGAGCGCCGCGATGACACCGAGAATGATTCGCCAGTTCACATCCACGGTGTCGGCGAGCAGTCCGCCGACGGCGAAGGAAACACCGGCCGCGACACCTTCGGCAGCCGCGATCCACGCCAGCACCACGGTCAGCGACCGGCCGGACAGGTTGGACCGCGCCATGAACAGCGCCAGCGCGATGGCGCCGAGGGTGAAACCGCCGATGAACCGGCCGATCAGCAGCACCGTCATATTCGGCGCCACGGCAGCGAGGAAACAGCCGAAGGCCAGCAGTCCCATGGTGGTCAGCGCGACGACCCGCTGTCCGAACAATTTCGCCATCGGGGGGAGCAGGGCGGTGCCGATCGCGCCGCCGAGCGTGCCGATGATCACGACCCAATTGAGCAGGCCGCCGGTGGCCCCGAGATCGGGACCGATCTGACCGAGCAGTTTGAGTGGGACGGTTGTCACCAGGGTGGCCAGGATGACGAAATAGCCGATCATCACGACCAGGCCGCGTGGCATCGCGGCCGGCACCTCACTGCGGTTGGAATCCGTTGCAGTACTGGTCATCTTGCCTCTTCATTGAGTCGAACGAGAATCCGCCCGGGTGCGGGCGGGTGAGAATGTGGCGGCGCTATCGGCCGGCCGGGGCGCGGTACCCCCGCGCGACGAGTTCGGGAAGAACCTCGGTTTCGAACAGTCGAAGGCTGCGCCGGCCCGCATCGAGGGGCAGGCCGCCCATCAGCGGCTGGAACACCAGTTCGGCGTCGGGCCCCAGTTTTTCGCAGAGTTCGACACACTCGTCCGGTGTGACCACCCTGATGTTCGGGTCCTTCTGCAGATCGGCCAGCCCCGCGGCGGCCTGATAGGCGGTGGTGCCCACTCCGCGCTCCCGGGCCCAGGCGGCATTGGAGTTGGTGGTGTAGAGCACGTGCGGGGCGACGATGTCCCAGTCTCGGGTGGGATTGTCGGAGACGAACAGGAACAGCGGGCCGAGCGTGGGCGCCTGCGGCGGAACCGGTTTGCCGAGCCGTTGCCGTTCGGCGGCATAGATCGCGTACAGCCGGTCCTTGTCGGCACCGGCGGGACGGTAGCCGTCACCGATACGTGCCGCGCGGACGGCCGAGGCGTCGGCCGAGCCGCCGATATACAGCGGTGGCCCCTGTGGACGGGCGGGACGGGGGCGGACCTGTACCCGCTCGCCGCGGAAGTCGAATTCCTCGCCGGTCCACGCCTGCCGCAGAATCTCGACGGTCTCCTCGAGGATCGGCGCACGCCGGCGACGCTCGACACCGAACATCCGGTATTCGACATCCCGGTATCCGATGCCCGCTGTCACCTCCACCCGACCGCCGCCGATCAGATCCAGCGTGGCGAGGTCCTCGGCCAGCCGCAGCGGATGATGCAGGACCGCGATCAGCGCCGACAGATGCACGGTCAATCGGCGGGTGCGGGCGAGGATCGCCGATCCGAGCACCATCGGCGCGGCGCAGTACCCGTCGTCGGCGCCGTGATGCTCGGCCAGGTACACCGTCTCGAATCCCAGCTCGTCGGCCCATTCGGCGTGATCGAGTGCGGCGGCGTACTGGTCGGGGCTGCCCACACCGATGTCGGGTGCGCGCATGTCGTAGCGCAGAGCCAGCTTCACGTCACAGTCCCTCATTTCCTGTCGGCGCCGAACGTGTCCCACGCCACTCTCAAAACCAGTAGAACCATAGCAACCATGCGCATGAATGTGTAGGGTTTCTTTTGATTTGCCGGCCGACCGCGCCATTGCCGCGAAACGAGCCGCGAGCACGACGTGTGAAAGGGAAACGATGACGGCCACAACACCAGGAGCCCTGTCCGGGATCCGGATCGTCGACTTCAGCCGGGTACTGGCAGGCCCCTACGCGACCATGCTGCTCTCGGACTTCGGTGCGGACGTGACCCGGCTGGAACGCCCGAACGTCGGCGACGACACTCGCGGCTGGGGACCGCCATGGTACGAGGGCGAGTCCACTTACTTCCTGGGGCTCAATCGGAACAAGCGATCCATCGCCTTCGACCTCACCGATGAGGCCGACCGCGCGATGGCCCACGAGCTGATCGCGCAGGCCGATGTCGTCGTGGAGAATTTCCGGCCGGGCACGCTGGAGCGCTACGGATTCGGCTACGAGCAGCTCGCGGCCGACCACCCCGCGCTGGTGTATTGCTCGGTGACCGGGTTCGGCTCGGACAAGGGCGCGCACCTGCCCGGCTACGACCTGATCGCCCAGGCGACCGGCGGGCTGATGAGTATCACCGGCCATCCGGAGACCGGACCGGCCAAGGTCGGCGTCGCGATGGTCGACGCCATCACCGGACTACACGCCGCACTCGGCATCCAGACCGCGCTGATCCATCGGCTGCGCACCGGCGAAGGACAGCGGGTCGAGGTCAATCTGCTGTCCTCGGCACTGGCATCGCTGACCAATCAGGTGTCCGGCCACATCCTCACCGGCAACGTGCCGAAGCTGATGGGCAACGCGCACCCCAGCGTCGCCCCCTATCAGCCGGTGAACACCGCCGATCGACCGCTGGCGATCGCCGCCGCCAACGACAAACAGTTCGGCGCACTGTGTCACGCTGTGGGCCGTGCCGACCTGATCGAGGATCCGCGCTTTCGCACCAATACCGATCGCGTCGCCCATTGCGACGAGCTGATCGAGCAGTTGGAGGACGTCTTCCGCACCCAGGGCGCGGACCACTGGTTCGCCGTCCTCGTCGACGCGGGCGTACCCGCCGGGCCGATCAACGACATCGGCCAAGCCGTCGCCTTCGCCGAGAACCTGGGACTGTCGCCGGTGGTCTTGCCGACCGACGAACCAGAGGGCACCGGAATTGCTCAGGTACGCAATCCGATTCGGTTGTCGCGGACCCCGGCCACCTACCGGACCAATCCCCCGAAACTGCCTACTCGCTGATTCGAGGGGCGGGTCCGGTAACCGGACCCGCCCCTCGATCGGTTGCCGGCAACCTCAGCTCAGGTCCAGCACCAGTTTGCCGATCGAGGTGCGCGTGCCCAAGTCCCCGAGTGCCGAGCCGGCCTCGGCCAGCGGCCGTAGTTCAGGCTCGGCGATCCGGAGTCGCTCGTCGGCGAGCATCGGATACAGCTCGTCCCACTGCGCCCGGATGTGGTGCGTGCGGTTGCGCAGGAATTCTCCCCAGGCCGCGCCCAGTACGCCGGTGTTGTTCAGCAGCAATCGGTTGACCTTCACCTCGGGTATCGATCCGCCCGTGAAGCCGAGAACGATGATCCGTCCTTCGGTGGACAGGCACCGCAGGCTGTCGGTGAAGCGATCACCACCGACCGGATCGATGACCACGTCGACGCCCGTGCCATCGGTGTACGCCCGCACATCTGCCAGCCAATTGTCAACGGCAACCACATGATCGGCCCCGGCTTCGATCGCGGCGCGGCCCTTGGCTTGCGTACTGACCACCGCGATCGTGCGCAACCCCAGCGCCCGGCACAGCGCCAGCGCCGCCTGCCCGAGCCCACCGGCCGCGCCGTGCACGAGAACGAGTTCCCCCACCTGGACCCGGGCTCGGCGGAGCAACGCGAAATGCGCGGTCAGATGATTCATCGGCATCCCCGCCGCGGCCGCGAAGCCGATATTGTCCGGAAGCGGGAGCACTCGTCGTGGGTCGCCGGCCACCACCTGCTGCCAGGCACCGTCGGTCGTCAGAACCGCCACCCGCGCTCCGGGCTCGAAGCCGCTGCCCTCCGGTGCGCAACGCACCGTGCCGGCTGCCTCCACCCCCGGAACGAACGGCAGGGCCCGCGTGGTCTGGTAGCGCCCCTGGGTCTGCAACAGATCCGGATAGGACACGCCCGCGGCCCGCACGTCGACGATCACCCGGTCGGCCGCGGCCGGTTCGGGCAGCTCCGTCACTCGCAGCCCGCGGGGACCGATCGCCTCGCTCAGTACCAATGCACGCATCGGATTTCCTTTCCGGCACACGGCATCTCGCGCACCGCGATCGACAACGAGCTTCTATGCGACCGGGCCGGTGCTCCATGGAGCCCCGGCCCGGGATGTGCTGTGGCGTGGGTCAGTTCGCCTCGGGATCCTGCTGCCAGCCGGTGACCAGGTCGGTGCTCACGTCCACCGCCATATTCATTTCCGCGAACAGCGGTGCCGGGCCGGCGATGTCCACGACGGCGTCGTAGCGGCCCCAGCCGATCACCGAACGTGCGCTCCCGCGCCCGGTGAACAGGAACTGCGACTGCACTCGGACTCTCGGCTCACCGAGCCACGTGGTGCGCGTGTTGGCGACGAAATGCCGTTTGTTCGACGGATCGGCGGCGAACGCCCATTCGAAGAACTGCCGGATCTCAGCGGTACCGCGGGCCTGCCGCGATGGCGTGCTCAGTACCGCATCAGCGGCGAAGAGCGCGGTCACCGTGTCCGGGTGCGGATCGTCGAGCACCCGTGCGTAGGCATGGATGTGATCGCGGGCGGTCTCCGCGGCCTCCAGCCTGCGCACTCGCTCCCGCAGCGCGGTCATTTCGTCGTTCACCGGGTGTTGTCCTGTGGACTCGGTCATATTCGTATCCGTCGTCAGTCGAGAGGCACGTCGTCGTGGACGCCGCGCCAGGCCGTGGTCCCGCCGTCGACCGGCAGCACGACACCGGTCAGGAACGAGGCCCCGTCACTGGCCAGGAAGCACGCCGGATGCGCCACTTCCACCGGGAGACCGCGGCGCGGAATGAGATTCGTTCCGTACATCGACCGCGCCCGCAGCAGCCGATCCTCGCCGGCGGCCAGATGCGCATCACTCATCGGCGTCTTGATCGAGCCCGGGCAGTAGCAGTTCACCCGCACGTCCGGTGCCAGGTTGACCGCCGCCACCTTGGTCAGCTGGATCACCGCGGCCTTGGAGACTCCGTAGGCGACCATGTTGGTTCCCGCCAGCCCGGATACCGAGGCGGCATTGACCACCGACGGGCCGCGATCGGAGGCGCGCAGATACGGAGCCGCGAACTTGATCGCGGACCAGACGGCCTTGAGGTTGATGGCCATCACCGTGTCCCACACGTCTTCGTCGAGCGTCTCGATGCCGGTCCGGTCGGGCGGGGTGAACATGTGGTCGAGCACGCCCGCATTGTTGAACAGCGTGTCCACCCCACCGGCCCAGCCGGCGAAGTCGTCGACCATCTGCTTGATCTCCGTGGTGGAGCGCAGGTCCGCGCTGATGGCCCGGACCCGGGCGCCCGATTCGGCGACCAGCTCCGCGGTCGTGGCCAGCTCCGCGGCATCGACGTCGGTGACCCCGATCCGGGAGGCGCCCTGGCGGGCTGCCTCCAGGGCGAGCTCTCGCCCCATTCCCTTGGCAGCGCCGGTGATCAGCACTCTCTTGTCGTTCAACATGTCTGTCCCACTTCCGGATTCAGTTGCGCGCCGGTTCACGGCAGACGCCGCGCTCGACCAATTCGTCGATCGCCGTGGTCGGGTAGCCCAGTTCGGTGAGGACCTCGCGAGTGTGCTGGCCCAGCAGCGGGCTGGGGCCGCGCACCGCGCCCGGAGTGTCCGAAAGCCGAATGGTGACACCGACTTCGCGGCACCAGCCGTATTCGGGGTGGTGTTGTTCGACCACCTGTCCGGTCTCGGTGAGGGTCTCGTCCCACAGCAGCTCGGGCATGACCGGGTCCTCGGCCGGGATCTCGACCGGCACGCCCGCGCGGTCCAGCGCGCCGAACACGTCCTCGGTGTTGCGCTTGCCGAATGCGTCCTGCAGGCGAGCGGCCAGCTCGGCGGGGTTGTCGACGCGTTGCCGCTCGGTCCCGAATTCCGCTGTCCATTCGGGATGACCGAGCGCGGCGGCCAAGGCGGCGAATTTCCGGTCGCCGAATACCGCGATCATCACCCAGCCGTCGGCCGTGCGATACAGCCGGTACAACGGAGACCACCCGGTGGTGTCGGAGTCCAGCCGGTAGGGCTCGAGCGGATTGCCGTTCCCGTCCGCGGCCATCTCGGTGCGCACGAACAGGCTCGAATGCAGCTGCGGGCTCTCGAGGTACTGACCGGCGCCGGAATTCTGTCGGGCCACCAGTGCCATGAGCACACCGACGGCACCGAGGAACCCGTTGTAGAGGTCCTCATTGCCCATGACCCGCCGGATCGGGGCGTTGTCCGCACCGGCGCCGATGAAGTTCATGCCGACGAATCCGGACTGCAGCGGCGCGAAGCTCTTCAGTGAGGACTTCGGCCCGGTCGAGCCGAAGCCGGGAAGATAGGCGTAGATCAGCTTCGGATTGATCTTCCGCAGCTGTTCGTAGCCCAGGCCGATCTTCTCGGCCTTACCCGGCCGGAAGTTCACCGTGACCACATCGACTTCGGCGACCAATGCGCGGACGACTTCCTGGCCCTCCGGTGTCCGCATATCGATACACAGGCCGCGTTTGCCCCGCTGGGAGCATTCCCACAGGTCACCGAGCGGGCGCATCTGGTCGCCCGAGGGCGGCTCCACCTTCACCACCTCGGCGCCGAGATCACACAGCAGCTTGGATCCGAACCCGGTGGCGAAGAACGAGCTGAAGTCGGCGATCTTCACCCCCTGCAACGGTCGTTCCAGGTTCCGTGACGCCGCGGGCCGCCAGGCCGCACGCTGCCGCAGTTCGCCGAGTCTCTCGTCGTGGGCCCCGACCTCCGGCGCCGGCGTCGGCGTCGCGGGCGGCGTCTCGCGGAACCGCACCACGGGGCCGATCTGGCGGATCGTGCCGTGATCGGGGTCGGGCAACTCGATCGTGACACCGGCATGACGAATCTGCTCATCGTCGAAGATCTCGTGCGGCCGCAGCACCGGCAGGCAGGCGATGTCGTGCTCGGCGAACAACGCGACCCACTCGTCGCGGGGGCGCGACTCGAATGCCTGGGGCACGAGATCTCGCGCGATCACCAGCTCGTCGTCGTCGAGCGGCACCGACATCTCGGGGCCGTCGATCGTGCGCACGCGGTCACCGAACCCCAGCAGATCCATCATCCTCTTGTAGGAGCCGGGGCCGCCGGTGTGCGGAATCAACCAGTTCCCGTCCGCACATTGGAACGGGTCGGTGATCAGGCGCTTGTTCCCGAAACCCTGCTGTGTTCCGCTGCGGGCGAGATAGGAGATGTCCTTCTCGTTCCACCACCAGTTCATCCCGCGGATCGCGAGCATCCCGTCCAGCAACGACGTGTCGACGCGCTGACCGCGGCCGGTGAGTTTGCGCGCGTGCAGTGCCGACAGCACGCCGATGACCGCCAGGAACGCGGTTCCGTAGGACACGGTGGGATGACCGAGGAAGGTCGGGCCGGGCCGGTGCGCACGCTGTTCGGCCGTCATGCCGAGACGGGCGTTGAGCAACGCCTCATATCCCGGCCGCTGCGACAGCGGGCCCGCGGTCCCGTAGCCGGTGACCGTCAGGCACACCAGTTGCGGGTACCGCCCACGCAGTGTGGCGTGGTCCAGGCCGTTCGCTTCGGCGCGGCCCGCACCCCACGATTCGATGAACACATCCGCGGACGCGAGCAGCTCGTGCAGTGTCCGTGTGCCCTGGGAAGTCTCCAGATCAGCTGTGACACTCCACTTTCCGCGGTCGAGGACCTTGCGCAACGTCGCCTCGGCGCCGGGTGTGTACCCGGGACGCTCGACCTTGACCACTCGTGCGCCATAGTCGGCCAGCATCATGGTGGCGATACCCGCGGGCATGCCTCGGCTCGCATCGACGACCACGAGTCCATCGAGTGGACCAGGCATATGCACTCCTCACCTAGCAGTTCACGATCACAACCGAGTTGCGGACGAATCGAATCGCGTGCCGGCATCCGGACCCGTACGGCACGCGAAAGAAGAGCTTCCCCACCGCGCGACCGAATGATCAGCAGCAGATGGATCGCGTGTATCTATACATATCAATAGCATTGAATGTAGGGTGTGAAAGACGTCAGCACAAGAGCCAGGGAGGAACGAATATGCCTGCTGCGGAACGGCCGAAGAAGACTGCGCTACTCGTGGCACAGCGCATCGTGGAGGACATCAATCGCCGGGGTAACCAGATCGGTGATCGCCTGCCCCCCGAAAAGGTCATGCTCGAGGACTACGACGTCGGACGCGGGACATTGCGGGAATCACTGCGGTTTCTCGAACTCCAGGGCGTCATCACCCTGAAGCCCGGCCCCAGCGGCGGACCGATCGTGCAGCAGCCGGACAGTTCGGCACTGGCCACCTCACTGAGCCTGCTGCTGCAATTTCAGCAAGCTCCCTTCCAGACCGTGATCGAGACCCGCGCGGCCCTCGAACCCCGGATGGCACGCCTGGCCGCCGAGCGGATGTCCGAGCAGGACGCGGCGAAGCTGTTCGAGATCATCGAACTCGAACAGCAGAACCTCGACGACGAAACCGGATTCCTCACCCAGACGCGGCGCTTCCACATCACCGTCGCCGAGGGCTCCGGCAACCTGATCTTCGCGGCACTGTTCACCGCGTTGTTCGACATTCTCGATGGGGCCGCGGTCGGCGTGGAGTACCGGGCGCGGCAGCGGAAATTGACCGTGGAGATCCATACCTCCATCGCGACCGCGATCTCCGAACACGACCTCGATCGCGCCGAGGAACTGATGAACACCCATATGCAGGCGCTGGCCGCCTACACCCAGAAGCACTACGCCAAAGCGCTCGCTGCGCCCGTGATGTGGAAGATGTGAGATGACGACCCCGACCCGTCCGATCCCCTTCCCCGACGATGTGACCGAGGGATTCTGGGACAGCATTCGCGCACGCCGGCTCAGTATTCAACGCTGCGCGGCGTGCCGGCGATTCAACCACGCGCCGAGCCTGACCTGCCCTGCGTGTGGCAGTGAGGATCTCGGCTTCGAGGCGGTATCCGGCCGCGGCACCATCTACAGCTACACGGTGCTCGCGGAACCGCCCGGTCCTGGATTCGCCGATCTGGTCCCGCTGGTGGTCGTCATCGTCGAACTCACCGAGCAGCCCGGACTGTTACTGGTGGCCGACCTGCTCGGCGCCGGACCGGGCGAGGTGCGCATCGGCGCCGCCGTGGTAGTGGACTTCGAAGAAATTTCCGAGGACTGCGTGCTCCCGCAGTTCCGGCTGACGGAAGCGTGAGAAGACAGATGTGGGAACTACGCGACAAGGTCGCCGTCGCCGGCGTGGGATACAGCGAACTCGGCCGGCGGCTGCCGCGCACCCTGGCCGCGCTCACCATCGAAGCGTGCGACCGCGCACTCGAGGATGCGGGCCTGACCCGCGCGGACGTCGACGGCATCGCCACCTCCCCGTCGATGCCGCGATACGGCGGAACCAAGGGAACCGGCGAGGGAATCGACGTCGTGACCCCCTACCATCTCCCGCAACTGCTCGGCATCCGGCCGCAGATCACCTGGACCGGCTCCACCAACGGCATGGTGACCCAGAGTGTCATGGACGCCGCGATGGCGATTCACTCCGGTGTGTGCACGCACGCGCTGGTCTACCGGTCCCTGCACGTGCCCAAGGGACGATATGTCAACTACGACAGCACCATCGCCGCGGGCCCGGACCAATTCCAGGCACCGTTCGGTTTCAGCATGCCGCCGGCGTGGGCGGCGACGGTACTGCGCCGCTATCTCGACCTGAACGGGCTCACCCGCGAGGACCTGGCCCCGTACGCGGTCGCCAACCGGGACAACGCGCAGAAGAATCCGAACGCGTACTGGCGCGGGAAGCCGCTGACCACAACGGATTACCTGAATGCGCGGATGATCGCGGACCCGATGTCCATCCTGGACTGCGACATCCCCGTCGACGGCTCGGTCGCACTGCTGCTCACCTCCACCGAACGCGCGCGCGATCTGCGGCAGGCGCCCGCACTGCTCACCGGATTCGCCGCCGGCACGCATACCGCACCGACCGGTGCGGTGATGACCCTCGAAGACCTGGTCGAGGGTAGCGAGCAGATCGCGCGAACCCTGTGGCACACCAGCGGTCTCGGCCCGTCCGATATCGACAATGCCCAGTTGTACGACGGATTCAGCGTTTTCGTGCACACCTGGCTGGAAGGGATGGGATTCGTCGGCCGTGGCGAGGCGGTGGGGTTCACCCGCGACGGTCACACCACGCTGACCGGCAAGCTTCCGGTCAACACCGGTGGCGGCGCCCTCGGCGAAGGACGCCTGCACGGAATGACCCATCTCGCCGAGGCGGTCCTGCAGGTCACCGGTCGCGGTGGCGAGCGTCAGGTCACCGATGCGTCTCGCGCACTGGTGACCGTCTCCAACGGCCTGGCCAAATCGACCGCATTCGTCTTCAGCCGGGACCACTGACACAGACAACTCGCCCGGTACCGATCGGATCGGTACCGGGCGAGGAGATTTCGTGGACCGGTCGGGCCCGTACTGTCCGACCAGAACTCAGTGCGCGGCGAATTTCCCCTTGGCGAAACTCGCCTGGCCCGGCGCGTTCGTATAGCCCGCGTCGGCGAACAGTTCGGTCCCGGTGATGAAAGCCGAGTCGGCGCCGGCCAGGAACGAGACCGCGCCCGCGATATCGGAGGGCCGGCCCGGGCGCCCGACGAGCGGACTGGGGGCCATCGCGCGGGCGGCCGTCTCCAGATCGGCCGGGTCCTCGGCGAGTACGGCGGCGGTCATCGCCGAGACGATCGCCCCGGGCACCACCGAATTCACGCGAATACCGTAGTCGCGCACCTCGGCGGCCACGGCTCGGACGAGTCCGGCGACACCGGCCTTGGTCGCACTGTAGACGTGCGGGCCGACTCCTCCGACGACTCCGCCCGGGCTCGCGGTGACAATGATGGAACCGCTTGCGCGGGGGCGCATCACCCGGACCGCGTGTTTGAGACACAGCAGTGTGCCGCGCAGGTTCACCGCGATCGTCCGGTCGGCCTCGGCGGTATCGGTCTGCTCGATCGGGCCGAGCGCACCGAAGATCCCGGCATTGGCGAAGAAGACATCGAGCGGTCCGGCGCGGTTCACCAGGGACTCGACATCCTCCTCGCGGGCCACGTCGGTGCGGACGAACTCGCCACCGATCCGCTCGGCGAGCGCGTGACCGGCCTCTTCCTGCACATCCGCGACCAGCACGCGGAACCCGTCGCGGGACAGCCGCTGCGCACATGCCGCGCCGATACCGCTCGCCCCGCCGGTGACGATCGCGACCCGTTCACTCATGGACGGCCACCAGCCGTCCCGCGAGCTCGTGACCGGGAGTCGACGGGAACGGCCCGGTCCGTTCGCTCCACTGCGGATCGGGCAGGATCCCGACATCGGTATGGCCCAGCCCGGCGGCCTTGATCCCGATCAGCACCTCATCGGCCTCGGGGCGCGGTGCCGGCACATCCCGCAGCACCAGCGGATCTCCCGCACGTTCGAATCGCCACGCTCGCACAACCGATCTCCCAACTTTTCGTTGCTTCGCCCGTACCTGCCGACGTTTCAGGCCGAGGTGACCGATGCGGCCATGCCTTGGCCGCCGCCGATACACATCGTCAGCAATGCGCGGCCGCCGTCACGGCGCCGCAATTCGTGCAGCGCGGAGGTCAGCATTCGCACGCCGGTGGCGCCGATCGGGTGGCCGAGCGAAATTCCGGAACCGTTGACGTTCAACCGGTCTCGGTCGTCCCAGCCCCAGCCCCGCAGCACACCCAGCACCTGACTGGCGAAGGCCTCGTTCAGTTCGACCAGGTCGAAATCGTCGAAGCCGAGTCCGGTGCGGGCGAACAGTTTCTGCACGGCGGGCACGGGCCCGAGGCCCATCAGCGCCGGATCACATCCGACCGCGGTCCAGCCTTCGAGGAACCCGATCGGTTCCAGTCCGAGCTCGTCCAGGCGGTCCTCGGCGACCACGAGTACCGCTGCCGCGGCGTCGTTCTGCTGGCTCGCATTGCCTGCGGTCACCACCCCGCCGGGGGTGACCGCGCGCAGCTTCGCGAGGGATTCGGCGGTGGTATCGGGCCGGATCCCCTCGTCACGATCGAATGTCGTCACCTTGCCCTTGCGGTCGGTGACCTCGACCGGAACGACTTCGGTGTCGAATCGGCCCGTCTCCCAGGCGGCGTGGGCCCGGCGATGGCTTTCCGCGGCCAGCAGATCGGACTCCGCGCGAGTGATCCCGTACTTCGCCGCGACGTTCTCGGCGGTCTCGATCATTCCGCTGATCCGGCCGAATCGCCATTCCGGCTGCGACCGCTCGCGACCACGATCGAGGCGGTCGAACAGCTGCAGACCGCCGGATCGGGCACCCCAGCGCGCGCCGGTCGTGTAGTGCTCGATACTGCTCATCGACTCGACCCCGCCGGCCACCACGACATCGGCCGCACCGGTCTGCACCATCATCGCGGCGGTCACCACCGCCTGCAGCCCTGTGCCGCAGCGGCGATCGGTTTGCAGCCCGGCCACCGAGATCGGCAGGTCCGCGTCCAGGGCGGCCCAGCGGCCGATGCAGGGGGCCTCCGAATTCGCGTACGACTGCCCCATCGCCACATCGTCGATTCGCTCGGGGTCGATCCCCGACCGTGCGACGGTCTCGCGGAGCACCGTCGTCGCCAGGGTCACCGCCGGTACATCCTTCAACGCTCCACCGAACCGTCCGACCGCGGTACGGACCGGAGCCACCAATGCCGCACGTTTCATCTCACAGCCCCCCGCGGGCCACGAGCTGGGCGGCGATCACATTGCGCTGGATCTCGTTGGTCCCCTCTCCGACGATCATCAGCGGGGCATCGCGGAAGTAGCGCTCCACGTCGTATTCGGTGGAGTACCCGTACCCGCCGTGGATGCGAACCGCGTTGAGCGCCACCTCCATCGCGATCTCGGACGCGTACAGCTTGGCCATGCCGGCCTCCATATCGCAGCGCTCGCCGCGGTCGTACATTTCCGCCGCGTGCCGGGTGAGTTGTCGCGCGGCGGTCAGCTTGGTGGCCATATCCGCCAGGTAATTGCCGACCGACTGATGTTTCCAGATCGGCTGACCGAAGCTCTCCCGCTGCTGCGCGTAGGCCAGCGAATCCTCGAGCGCCGCGGCGGCGACACCGAGTGCCCGCGACGCCACCTGGATCCGTCCGGTTTCCAGCCCCTTCATCATCTGCCCGAAACCCTTTCCGGGCGTTGCCCCCAGCACCGCGTCCGCCGAAATCCGGTAGTTGTCGAATGCCAGTTCGCAACTCTCGACGCCCTTGTAGCCGAGCTTGGGCAGATCCCGCGAGACCGTGAGCCCGGGGCCGTGCTCGACGAGCACGATCGAGATGCCCCGGTGCCGCGGCGTCGCGGTCGGGTCGGTCTTGCACAGCAGGGCGATCACTCCGGCGCGGCGCGCGTTGGTGATCCAGGTCTTCGCGCCGTTGATGACGAGATCGTCGCCGTCACGTTTGGCGGTGGTGCTCATGGCCTGCAGGTCCGACCCACCGCCAGGCTCGGTCAGTGCCATGGTCGCGCGGATCTCACCGGTCGCCATCCGGGGCAGGTAGCGCTGCTTCTGCTCCTCGGTGCCGAACAGGCCGATCAGCTTGGCCACGACCGTGTGCCCGCCCATCGCTCCCGACAGCGACATCCAGCCCCGGGCAAGCTCCTCGGTGACCTTGACGTAGCAGGGCATCGATACCGGTGCGCCGCCGTATTCCTCCGCGATCGCCAGACCGTAGATGCCGATGCGTTTCATCTGCTCGATCCACTGCTCGGGATACTCGTTCGCGTGTTCGACCTCTTGTACGGTCGGTTTCACCTCGCGATCGATGAACTCACGCACCGTCTCCACCAGGAGGGTCTCTTCATCGTTCAGGTAGTAGCTCACGCCCCACGCCTCGTCGTGTCGCGGGCTCTCCCGAGCCCGAAAACGGATCTGTACGGCCATAGTCAGTCAGCCGAAAGAAAATGTCAATCATGATAAACATTTACAGAGACTGGGATCTCTGGGAGACTCCAGAATCGGGTGCGGCGCCGGTACATCAGGGTCGGCGCCGCCCCGTCCGGGCACCCGCGGCTCAGCCTCGGTACAGGTCAGCACACGATCGAGAAGGAACATCCCGTGAGAGATGTACGCCGACGAGCGGCGCTCGTCGCCCCCGGCTCCGATGCACGCAAGGCACGCAAAGCGCTGGTGAGCAGTGCGGACGAGGTGGTCCTCGACCTCGAGGACGCGGTCACCACCGCGCTCAAGGTCACGGCGCGCGCCCTGGTGGCGGACCTGGTCCGCACGCACGGCAGAACCCGCGCCGTATCGGTGCGGATCAACGGACCGGGTACCCCCTGGTTCGCCGATGATCTGCGCGCCTGTGCGGCACTGGGCGACACGCTGGCCTCGGTGGTGATTCCCAAGGTCGACGGACCGGCCGATCTGGCCGAGGCCGACGCCGTCCTCGCCGCGGCCGGTGCCGCGGATCTGCCCGTGCAGGCGCTGATCGAGACACCGGCGGGAGTCGGCGCCATCGACGACATCGCCGCCGGTCCACGAGTACAGGCACTGATCATCGGCTATGCCGATCTCGGGGCCGCGCTGGGCCGCGCCGCCACCGCGACACCGCAGCAGTGGTTGTTCGTGCAGGATCGTGTCCTGCACGCCGCACGCGCGGCCG
The DNA here is from genome assembly GCF_040679495.1 of Nocardia sp. NPDC052254. Lineage (NCBI taxonomy): Bacteria > Bacillati > Actinomycetota > Actinomycetes > Mycobacteriales > Nocardiaceae > Nocardia > Nocardia sp. NPDC052254. The sequence continues at coordinate 546,140 of NZ_JBFAUW010000001.1, forward strand.
GGGTCCAAGCCATCGACGGTCCCTACCTCGCGATCGCCGACGACCTCGCCTTCCGTGCGGTCACGCGGTGGGTGGCCGAGCTGGGATTCGATGGCAAGTGGGTCATCCATCCCGCCCAGATCGCCACGGCGAAGGACGCTTTCACCCCGACCGCGCAACAGGCCGAGCACGCTCGGCGCGTACTCGAGGCCCTCGTACAGGCGCAGGCCCGCGGCGCGGGAGCCGCCCAGCTCGATGGGCAGATGCTCGACGAGGCCGTGGCCGTCGCGGCCCGGCGCACCCTGTCGATGATCGGAGCATGAGATGAGCAGCGATACCGTCCGCCACGTCGGCGGGCCGTACTTCGACGAACTGTCGATCGGACAGCGCTTCGACACCGCGCCCGCGGTCACCCTCACCGATGGGCTCGCCGCGGTGCATCAGAGCATCCTCGGCGACCGGCTGCGGCTGCCCCTGGACGCGCGGCTGTCGACAGCGGTGACCGGTGCTCCCGTCGCCCACCCGGGCCTGGTCGCCGACCTGTCGATCGGCCAATCCACGCTCGCGACACATCACGTGAAGGCCAACCTGTTCTACCGTGGCCTGCGTTTGCATCGGCTGCCACACATCGGCGACACCCTCTACACCGGCACCGAAGTCGTCGGCCTGAAACAGAATTCCGCCAGATCGGGACGCCGGCCCACGGGCCTGGCCGCGTTGCGGATCACCACGACCGATCAGAACGACGCCACGGTACTCGATTTCTACCGCTGCGCGATGCTGCCGCTGAGCGAGCAGCCCGATCCGGCGCGCACCGCGCCCGCCGATGATCTGGCAGCGATCGAACCGCGCGACCTGCCGCCTCTGGCAGCACCGGCCGAGCTGGATCTCGACGCCTATCGCGCGCGGGTGCCCGGCGCGCACTTCGATCCGGCACTCGTGGGCACGACCTTCGAGTCCAGTGGTGACGTGGTCACCAGCGCGCCCGAACTGGCTCGCCTGACCCTCAACATCGCGGCCACCCATCACGACGAACGAGTGGGTGACCACGGACGACTCGTCTACGGCGGCCACACCATCGGGCTCGCCTTGGCCCAGGCCTGCCGCGCGCTGCCGAATCTGGTGACCGTCCTGGGCTGGCGGTCCTGTGATCACACCGGACCCGTACACGAGGGCGACACCCTCACCAGCACCCTGCACGTCGACGCCGCCGACTCGCTGCCTGCCGGCGGCGGGGTTCTCGAGCTGCGCTCCCGCGTCCACGCGCACCGCGGAAACGACGCTCCCGCACCGGTTCTGGACTGGCGGTTCACCGCCCTGTTCGCCTGATTTCCCCCACACGAGAGGTAGCACCATGAGTAGCACTGGACGCCTGGCCGGCAAGGTCGCGCTGATCACCGGCGCGGGTTCGGGACTGGGCCTGGCCTCGGCGCGGCGCTTCGCGGCCGAAGGCGCGGCCGTCGCGATCGTCGATCTCGATCCCGCCGCGGCCACCGCCGCCGCCGAGGAGATCGTCGCGAACGGCGGCCGCGCGTTGCCGGTGACCGCGAACGTCACCTCCGACGCCGACGCGCAGCGGATGATCGCGGCGACCCTGGCCGAATTCGGTCAGCTCGACGTCGTGTTCGCCAATGCCGGGATCAACGGCGCCGGCGACGCGGCCGACACCACCGAGGACGAGTGGGATCGGGTCATCGCGATCAACCTCAAAGGTGTGTGGCTGACGTCGAAGTACGCGCTGCCGCATCTGATCGAGCGACGGACGGGTTCGATCATCAACCAGGCCAGTATGGGCGGGCTGATCGGGCTTCCCGGAATCTTCCCCTACTCGGCGGCCAAGGGCGGCGTCATCGCGATGACCAAGCAGATGGCGGTCACCTACGGACCGGACAATGTCCGCGTCAACGCGATCTGCCCCGGCACCATCCCGACCCCGCTGGTGTATCAGTCGCGCGTGGACCGCGGCACCGCCGCACCGGATGCCGATCAGGCCGCCCTCGATGCCGATGCCGCCGCGCGCTTTCCGCTGCGCCGCCTGGGCAAGCCCGCGGACCTGGCCTCCATCGCGCTGTTCCTGGCCTCCGACGAGGCCGATTGGGTCACCGGCGGCATCTACACCGTCGACGGTGGCCGTAGCGCCTTCTGATACCGGCAATGCCCGGCGGGCAGCGGAATTCGCTGTGCCTGCCGGGCATTTCGCTGTGCGCTCAGGCCGGGCGACGCGGCAGGAAGACGTCTTCGTAGACCCGCCGGACGTAGCGGTCGACATCGATCTTCTGCGGGGTGTACCAGTCGGCGAAGCCGTTGTAGTCGGTCTCGTTGCGGTAACCGAGTTCGGCGACGATGCGACTCCACTTGTCGGCGGCCGTCCGGACCGAGGCCACGAACGCCGCACCGTCCGACAACGCCCGCTCGTGCGCGGTCTCGTCGATGATCTTGTCGTTGGTGCGCTGCAACGCGGCGCGCGCATCGGCCGACAAGGGCAGTACCGATCCGCCGTACTTCTTGATCTTGCGCACCGAACTCACCGTGACGGGCCAGATCTTGTCCTTCACGATCGCGGTGACGAAGACGTCGAGGCGATCCCACAGCAGTTGCTGGGCCGCGCGCGGCAGGTTGTTCCACATGTCCTCGTTGAACACCATGTTCGCGGTCGGCACGACCAGCCCGGCATCGGGATCGATGACGGTGTGCGGCGCGACCTCGACCAGACCACCGATCGTGGCGGCCGACGGACTCACCATCGAGCAGTCGATCACACCACGCTGCAGCGCCTCGTAAGCCTCGGTGTAGGCCACCGATGTCGACGTACCGCGCAGGGCGGCGACCTGCTCGCCCCCGGCGGTGCTGCCGATCGAGATGCTCTTGCCGGCGAAGTCGCGCAGGCTGGTTCGCGGTTGCGCGCAGAACAACGCGTTCGTGCCGGCGTTGTAGCCCGGCATCATCAGCTTCAACCCCTTGTCCTCGAACTCCGACACGATCTCGCGAGTCGAGAACGCGACCTCCGCCGGCCAGGCGTTGGACTGCAACGCACCGGTGACGACACTCTGATCCGACAGCACACCGGCGTTGCCGAGAGCCGACATCGCCGGGAATTCCTTGGGCTCGTACACGGTGAGCACCTGGGCCATGTCCAGGCGCCCGTCGCTGACGGCGTCGTCGATCTCGGTGGACTTCGCGATCGCGTCCGAGTACGCGACATCGAAGGTGATCTTCCCGCCGGACCAGTCCTGTACCGCGGCGACGTACTCCTCGACGAAGGAACCCGAGACCGACCCCTTGGCGCCGGGCGACTGCGTGTGCAGAACGATCGGACCCGCGTCGGCGAGGGCTTCCCGAAACTGCTCCTTCGTGGCGCCGTAGGCAACACTCGGGCCACCGCCGCGGGCGCCACCGACGCCCGATTCGGCGCAACCGGCGAGCACGAGCGCGCCGGCCGCGACGCAGGCTAAGAACTTGGTCACTTGCTGGGTCTCCCTTGAATGGGCCGCGGAGGCCGAAACACGATGCGAGACAGGCCGATCGAAACTGCCGTCGCGCACGGAGCGACGTGAGCACACTCACGTTATGATGCTAATCATGCGTCTGATTTGACGGAATTGTCAATATCTATGCGCCTGAATTAGCGCGCGAGGTCGCCTCAATCTCTGCGTATGATTATTAGCACCGGGTATGATCGGCGCCGTGTCCGGCACCTCGGGAAATACGTCGCAGCGCGTGCGCGACTGGGCGGAGAGCGGAGTGCCCGCCCTCACCGGGTACGCCGACGGGCCGCCGCTGATTCCCCCCGGCACCGCGGCGACGACGGCCCGGCGCCACACCGACCGGATCGCCGAGGTCACCGGCGGCCGGGTCCGGCTGGACGGCGCACGATTGCTGTCCGAGCGGGCCGCCTTCACCGGATTCGGCCGTGACGGAACGACATCGGCGGGCGGGCACTGCCGCTTGCTGCCCACCCTCGACGGCTGGGCGGCGGTCAGTTGCGCACGCCCCGACGATCCCGTACTGCTCGGCGCACTCGTATGCCGCGAGATCGGCGACGACCCCTGGCCCCCGGTGACCGAATGGCTGCGTACCCATTCCGGTGCCGAACTGGCAGAGCGCGCGGAACTCCTGGGCGTGGCCGCGGCCCCGCTCGTACCGGCGGCCGTCACCGCCGTGCCACCGTTGTCCCCGCGTCCGGTGGACGGGTTGCGGGTGATCGATTTCAGCGCGCTGTGGGCCGGGCCGCTGTGCGCCCACCTGCTCGGCCTGGCGGGCGCGCGCGTCATCAAGGTCGAGACGCCCACCCGCCCCGACGGCGCGCGGCGCGGCGATCCCGGCTTCTACCGGCTGCTGCACGCCGGCCACGAATCCGTCGTACTCGATCCCGGTGACCCGGCACAGCGCGACGCGCTCGCCGACCTCGTCGCCTCCGCCGACATCGTGATCGAAGCCTCGCGTCCCCGCGCACTGGCCGGATTCGGCCTGGCCGCACAGGCATTCGCCGACGCGGGCGGCACCTGGATCTCGATCACCGCGCACGGCCGGGCCTCCAACCGGATCGGATTCGGTGACGATATCGCCGCCGGCGCGGGCCTCGTGGCACGCGCCGGCGACGGCACTCCCCTGTTCGTGGGCGATGCCATCGCCGACCCGCTGACCGGCCTCGCCGCGGCCGTGCTCGCGATGTCGGCTCCCGCCGACGGCAGTGGCCGGTTGTGGGACATCGCGATGTCGTCGGTCGTGGCCGCGACACTCGATCCCGATTCGGGTGCCGAACCCGCCGACGAATCGCAGATCATCGCGCCGAGCCGCCGGGAAGCGATCGGAGAGGCGCCCGGCAGCGGCCGCGACACCGCCGCCGTACTCGCCGAGCTGGGCAGGCGAATGCCATGACCGAGCTCATGATTCGCGCTGCCGAGCTGTCCGGTGCGCGCGCCGACGTCCTGGTACGCGACGGAACCATCGCCGCGATCGGTACCGACCTGGTCGCGCCCGGAGTTCCGGTACTCGATGCCGGCGGCGGGGCGCTGCTGCCCGGCCTGCACGATCACCATCTGCACCTGCACGCGCTGGCAGCCGATTCGAATTCCGTGCGCTGCGGTCCGCCCCGGGTCCGCACGGCCGAGGAACTGGCCGGCGCACTGGCCACGGTCCCGGGCGACGGCTGGATCCGCGGGGTCGGCTACGTCGAAACCGTTGCCGGCCTGCTCGATTCGACTGCGCTCGACGCGTTGTGCGCGCACCGTCCGGTACGTATCCAGCACCGCAGTGGCGCCATGTGGATTCTCAACTCGGCCGGTGCGCGCCTGGTCGATCTGGAATCCGCGACCGACCCCGGTGTGGAACGCGACGATCGCGGCCGCCCGACCGGCCGCATCTGGCGCGCGGACACCTGGTTACGGTCACGACTGCCCGATACCGGGCCGCCCGATCTCACCGCTGTCGGTCTGCGGCTGGCACGCTACGGAATCACCGGAATCACCGATGCCACACCGGATCTGGGTGCGCAGTCGCTCGCGAGTCTCACCGCCGCCGCGGGCTCCGGGGCGATCCCGCAGCGGCTGCATCTACTCGGAGTCCCGCTCGGCCACTCCTGCGATCCCGCCGTGACCGTCGGGCCGTACAAGATTGTCATCGCCGATTCCGACCTGCCCGACATCGCCGATCTCGAGGCGACGGTCCGGCGCGCGCACGATCTCCGGCGTCCGGTCGCGGTGCACTGTGTCAGCCGGGAGGCGCTGCTGATCCTGCTCGCCGTATTCGATGCCACCGGCACCATCACCGGCGACCGGATCGAGCACGGTGCCATCATCCCGGTCGAGATCATCGAGGTGCTGCGGCGTCGGGGAATCACCGTGGTGACACAGCCGGGTTTCATCGCCGACCGCGGCGACGACTACCTGCGCCGGGTCGACAGCCGCGACATCGGCGATCTCTACCGCTGCCGCAGCCTGTGCGATGCCGGTGTGGGCCTTGCCCTGTCGAGCGACGCCCCCTACGGTCCCGTCGACCCGTGGCAGGTCATCGCCGCGGCCATCGAACGCCGCGCCCCCGGCGGCGCACTGGTCGGCGGCGAGGAAACGCTGCGGCCCTGCGACGCCGTGGATCGCTATCTGGCACCACTGCACGATCCGGGTGCACCGGCCCGTACGGTGACAGCGGGAGCCGCCGCCGACCTGGTCCTCCTGGATCGGCCGATCGCGCAGATGTATTCCCGCCCGAGCGGTGACGCGGTGCGGTGCACACTCATCGGCGGCCGCGTCGTGTACGAGCGGTAGGTGGCCCGGGATCACCGGACCACCCACCGATCAGATTCCGACCAGGTCGGCCAGAAGTTCGGTGTGGTGCGCGTTGTTGCCGAGAATCGGCTCGGTGGCCTTGGCCCGGCGGAAGTACAGATGCGGATCCGCTTCCCAGGTGAAGCCGATGCCGCCGTGCACCTGAATGTTGTGTGCCGCACAGAGAGTCAGGCATTCCGATGCCTGTGCCTTGGCCATCACCGCGACCCGGGCGAACTCGTCGTTGTCCTGGTCGGCGCACATGGCGGCGTACATGACGGTCGCCTGCGCCGCGTCGATCGCGATGGCCATATCGGCGCACTTGTGCTTGATGGCCTGGAAGGACCCGATCGGACGATTGAATTGCACGCGCTGCTTGGCGTAGCTCACCGCCATGTCGAGGACGGCCTCGGCGGCGCCGAGCGCTTCGTTCGCGAGCAGGGTGCGGACGAGGTTGACCACGCGGCCGATCGACACCGGGTCGGCGCCCAGTACACGGGCGTCGGCGTCGACGATTTCGACGGTGGCGACCGGCCGGGTCAGATCCAGCGACGGCTGCGCGGTGACGTGCACGCCGGATGCGTGCGCGTCGAGCAGATACAACGCCACCGCGTCGCCCGCCGGGACCAGTGCGGGCACCACCAGCAGATCGGCCACGTGACCGAAGGTCACATAGTCGAGCCGGCCGGTCAGGCTGGGCGCCGACGGATCACCCGTCGCGCGTACCTTCGCCGCGCCGACCGCGGTGTCGTCGGATCCACTGAGCGCCAGCGCACCGATGACACTGCCGTCGAGCAGTCCCGGCAACACTGTCGTCTGCTGTTCCTCGGTTCCGAGTCGCAGTACCGCTTCGATCGCCCCGGTGGTGGTCACCATCGGCACCGGAGTGAGGGCGCGGCCCAATTCCTGTGCCACGAGGGCTGTTTCGAGGAAGCTGAATCCTCCCCCGCCGAACTTCTCCGCGACGTGCAGGCCCGGAACACCCATGTTCGAGGCCAGCAACCGCCACGTCTCGCCGTCATGGCCGCCCTCCTCGGCGACCTCGCGGACGCGGGTCAGCGGAGCACGTTCGGAGAGGAGACGGCGAAGCGAACTCCGAAACTCCTCCTGGTCTTCGTCGAATGCGAAGTACACGGTGGTCTTTTCCGTTCTTCCGTTTCGCCGGCGCGGCGAAGGTATCGAATCAGGCGCTGCGACGGCGTCCGATGTCCTGGAAGGGACCGCTGTCGAGGCGAGGCTCCTTGGGCAGTCCGAGCAGTTGCTCGCCGATGATGTTGCGCTGGATCTGCGAACTGCCGCCGTAGATGGTGGCGGCGCGTGCGTACAGCGCGATATCGGTCCAGCAGCGCGACGAGTTGTCCGCGCCCGGGTTGGGCGTCACGAGGATCCCGTCGTTGCCACCACCGGTCGGGGTGAGCGCCTCGAGACCGAGGACTTCCATGCCGATTTCGGTGTACCGCTGGAAGAATTCGCTCCAGATCACCTTCGAGAACGAACCGTCCACACCGTAGGAGCCGCCGTTGAGCAGCTTGGTCAGCGCACGGTAGCCGCGGAAACGCATGGTCTGCACGCGCGACCAGCACCAGGCCAGCTCGGCGCGGATTCGCGGGTCCGTGCTGAGTCCGCGCTCGCGGGCCAGTTCGATCAGTCGCTCCACCTCCCGGCCGAAGCGCACGGCATCGGTGGTCGCGCGTACCCCGCGCTCGAAGCCGAGCAGGGTGTTGGCGGTCTTCCAGCCACCGCCCACACCGCCCAGCACATGCGACGCCGGGGTCCTGGCATCGGTGAAGAAAACCTCACTGAAAGCGACATACCCGGCCGCGTTGACGATCGGGCGCACTTCGACGCCGGGCTGATCCATCGGCACCAGCAGGAACGACAGTCCCCTGTGCTTGGCCACCGCCGGATCGGTCCGCGCGATCACGAAGATCCAATTGGCGTTGTGCCCCTGCGATGTCCAGGTTTTCTGACCGTTGATCACCCACTCGTCACCGTCGCGGACCGCGCGGGTGCGCATCCCCGCCAGATCGGAGCCGGCCTCGGGTTCGGAATACCCTTGGCACCACACGTGCTCGCCCGACAGCACCTTGGGCAGGAAGTACTCCTTCTGCTCGTCGGTGCCGAGTACGGTGATGGTGTTGCCGAGCAGTTTGATACCCAGGGTGTCGTTCTCGGTGCCGTCCGGAACGCCGAGCCGCATGAGCTCCTCGTTCAGCACGACCTGTTCGATGCCCGACAGACCGGCACCGCCGAACTCCTTGGGCCACGACACCGCCAGAAGATCGTTGTCGGAGAGCACCTTTCGCCAGCTCTTCAGGAATTCTTCCTGTTCGGCTGTCGGCAGTGCGCCGATACCGCACCAGTCGGCGGGTAGTTCGGACTCGAGCAGCGCGCGAATCTCGCCGCGGTACGCCTCGGCGGCCGCGGGATAGGTGATATCCATGGTTCAGGCTTCCTTCACGGCCGCCGTCGGCAGCTTGCACACGGTGTCCAGCAATGCGGCGATCTCGTCGGCCGAATAGCCGATCTCGCCGAGGATCTCGGCCGAATCCCGGCCCAGCCGCGGGCTGCTGCCCTTGAACCGGCCCGGCGTATCGGACAGGTGGATGACCATGCCGACTTCGCGTGACCAGCCGTATTCGGGATGGTGATATTCGACCACCCGGCCCGATTCGACCGCCCACTCTTCCCAGAGCAGTTCGGGCATGAGCGGATGGTCGAGCGGGATCTCGGCAGGCACGCCATGGCCGTCCAGCAGCGTAAATGCCTCTGCGCTGGTCAATTCCGCGAATCGGGTGGTCAGCGATTTCGCGAGTGCGTCGGCATTCGCCGCACGTGCCGCCACGCCGGTGAAGCGCTCGTCGGCGGTGAGGTCGGGCAGCTGCAACGACGCACCGAGCCGGCCGAACGCCGCATCTCCGAACACCGCGATCGCGATCCACCCGTCGGCGGTCCGATACAGGCGATACAGCGGCGACAACCCCATCTGCTCGGCGTCGAGCTGATGGGCGGGCACCGCGGCACCGTCCTCGGTCGCGGAGTGCTCGCTGATCACGAACAGGCTCGAATGCAGTTGCGGGCTCTCGACATACTGTCCGGCCCCGGTGTTGGCACGGTGGTGCAGGGCCAGCAGAACGGTGACGGCGCCGAGGAAGCCGTTGTAGAGATCCTCGTTGCCGATGACCCGGCGGATCGGCGCGTTACCCGCGCCCGCGCCCTCGAAATTCAGCCCCACCAGACCGGATACCAACGGCGCGAACGACTTCAGGGTCGACTTCGGGCCGCTCGAGCCGAATCCGGGGAGATAGGCGTAGATCAGGTCCGGATTGATCGCGCGCAGCTGTTCGTACCCCAGGCCGATCTTCTCGGCCTTTCCGGGACGATAGTTCTGCATGACCACATCGGCCTCGGCGACCATGCGGTGCGCGATCTCCTGCCCCTCGGCGGTCCGCAGATCCAGCGCGATGGTGCGCTTACCGCGATTGGCGCCCTCGAACAGGTCACCGAGCGGGCGCATCTGATCGCCGACCAGCGGCTCGATCTTGATCACGTCGGCGCCGAGGTCCGACAGCAGGCGCGCACCGAAACCGGTCGCGAAGTAGGAACTGAAGTCCAGAATCTTCACTCCCTGCAGCGGCGCGGTGACCGCATCGCCGGCCGGAGCGGGCGCCCACAGCGGCGAACGGGAGAGCTCACCGACACGCTCGGTGTGCGCGCCGACCGTGGGAGCGGGTTCCGGTGTCGCGGGCGCGGACTTCTCGAACCGGATCACCGGCCCGATCTGGCGCAGGGTGCCGTGTTCGGCGTCCGGCAGGTCGATCGCGACTCCGGCGAAGACCACCTGGTCGTCGTCGAAGGTCTCCTCGGGGTGCAGTACCGGCAGGGCGGCGATGTCGGCGGCGTGGAACAGCTCGAGCCATTCGTCGCGCGGCCGTGCCCGGAATGCCCCCGGCACCTGGTTGCGCGCGATGTCGAGTTCGACATCGTCGAGCGGCACCGCCATCTCCGGGCCGTCGATCGATTGGGTCTGCGCACCGAAACCGAGCAGATCCATCATTCGCTTGTAGGACCCCGGCCCACCGGTGTGCGGGATCAGCCATTTGCCGTCCGCGCACTGGAAAGGATCGGTGATCAGCCGTTTGTTGCCGAACCCCTTCTGATTTCCGCTGCGGGCGAGGTAGGAGATGTCCTTCTCGTTCCACCACCAGTTCATCGACGAGATCGCCAGCATCCCGTCCAGCAGCGAGGTGTCGACCTTCTGGCCGGTGCCGTTGAGCTTGCGAGCCCGTAACGCCGCGAGAATTCCGATGGTGGTGATGAATGCCGTGCCGTAGGAGACGGTCGGGTGTCCGAGGAAGATCGGCCCGTCCCGATGCCCCACCTGCTCGGCCATCTGCCCGAGCCGGGCGTTGAGCAACGCCTCGTAGCCGGGCCGGGCCGCCAGCGGGCCGTCGTTGCCGTAGCCGGTCACCGAGCAGTAGACGAGTTCGGGATGCAGCTCGTGCAACCGCTCGTAGCCCAGGCCCAGTTCCTGCGCGCGGCCGGTGCCGAAGGATTCGACGAAGACGTCCGCGCCGGCCAGCAGCCGGTCGGCGATCGCCCGGCCCTCGGGCGTGTTCAGGTCCGCCTCGACGCTCCACTTTCCGCGGTCGGTCGATTTGCGCAGGGCCGAATTCGCCTCCGCCGGGCCGCCCGGTCGCTCGAGTTTGACGACCCGCGCGCCGTAGTCGGCGAGCATCATCGTCGAGATGGCCGCCGGCATGCCCCAGCTCGCATCGATCACGACGAGTCCGTCGAGTGGACCAGCCATCTGAACACTCCTTCTGTTACGCGAGTACCGCACCGGTCGCGGCGCCTGGGCGCGGCGTCGACGGTGCTGTGGCACAAAGAAATTCGACCGGCGTGCCGAGATGTCCGGCCGGCGCCGTGGGCCCTAGTCCGAGGACGGGAGGGGTTTGGCGGTGAGCAGTTCCATGGGTGCTCCATGGCAGGTGAAGCGGCCTTCACCCTTCTTGACGCAGATGATCTGGGTCTCGCAGGTGGCGCAGGTGTAGCGCTTACCGATCTCGTTCATGGTCGTGTTCTCTCTCCGGTCAGCTACCGGCGAAGGTGATCTCGAGGGCAACGCCGCAACAGGTCAGCGCGGACCCGCCGGCCGTCGTGACGATCGCCTCCGAACCGCATTCGTTGCAGCGCAGGCGGCTCCCGCTCGAAGCCTGCGTACCGGGTGTGTTGTCGGACATCTCGGCTCCTTCACCGTGGATGCGTGCGGTGCGGCGGACCATGTCCACATCGCACCGCTGCGAAACGTTCTTAGATCACCATAATGATAGTCATGAATTAAGGCAAGAGGTTGGGCCGTCACATCTGACGGCCGCCCGTCACCTCGACGACGGCACCCGTCATATAGCTCGACATGTCGCTGGCCAGGAACAACACCACCGATGCGACCTCGCCGGGTTCACCCGCGCGCGCCATCGGGATGTCGGCCATCTTCTGTTCCCAGATGCGTTCGGGCATCGCCTCGGTCATCGGTGTGCGGATCAGGCCCGGCTGCACCGCGTTGACGCGGACGTTCTTGAACGCGACCTCCTTGGCGGCGGCCTTGGTCAAACCCACGATCCCGGCCTTGGCCGCCGAATAGTTGGTCTGCCCCAGCAGTCCGACCTTGCCCGAGATCGAGGAGATGTTGACGATGGCGCCGGCGCCGTATTCGCGCATCCGGTTCGCGGCCACCCGGGTACCGTTCCACGCACCTTTGAGGTGCACGGCGATCACGTCGTCGAAGTCCTGCTCACTCATCTTGCGCATGGTCGAATCCCGCGTCATACCCGCGTTGTTCACGAAGACGCCGAGCGGCCCGAACGTCGCTTCCGCGGCATCGACGGCAGCCTCCACCGCCGCGCCGTCACGGACGTCGCATCGCAGGTACCTGACCACATCCGGGCCGCCGAGTTCGGACTCGGCCTTCGCGCCCGCTTCGTCGTTGACATCCGCGAGCACAACCTTTGCGCCCTCGCGCACGAAGGTGCGGGCGATTTCGAGGCCGATCCCCTGCGCGGCCCCCGTCACGACGGCGACCTTTCCATCCAGCAGTCCCATCTCACTCCTGTTCATCCGTGGCTCCGATCAGGACGCCGTCTCAGCGTGCCGCGCCGGCCCGCTTCTTGGCCGCGTTCACCAGACCGCCGCCGACGATCAGGCGCTGGATCTCGCTGGTGCCCTCGTAGAGCCGCAGCAGTCGCACATCGCGGTAGATCCGCTCGACGGCCACCTCGCGCAGATACCCCGATCCGCCGTGCACCTGCACCGCGAGATCGGCTGCGCGCCCGACCATTTCGGTGCAGAAGAGTTTGGCCGCGGACGGGCCGATTCGCCGGTCCTCGCCGGAGACGTAGCGGGCGGCGACCTCGCGGACCATCGCGCGCCCGGCCATGACACCGGTCGCGATATCGGCGATCATCGCCTGCACCAGCTGGAAATCCCCGATCGCCGTACCACCCTGGGTCGCCGTCGCGGCGTAGGCGGTCGCCTCGTCCAGTGCCCGCTGCGCGGTACCCACGGACAGGGCCGCGATGTGGACGCGGCCGCGAGCCAGCGAGGTCATCGCGGCGCGGTAGCCGACATCCTCACTGCCGCCCACGAGTGCCGCCTGCGGCACGCGGACACCGGTGAAATGCACATCGGCGGTCCAGGCGCCTTCCTGTCCCATCTTGCGATCCTTGGGACCGACCTCGACTCCCGGGGTGTCGGCGGGCACGAGGAAGACCGCGATGCCGGTGCCGTTCTCATCGGCCGGCCGGGTCCGCGCGAACACGATGAACAGATCAGCCAGCGGAGCGTTGGTGATGAACCGCTTCTCGCCGGTGATCACCCAGTCGTCGCCCTCGCGGATCGCCTTGGTGCGCAATCCGGCCGGATTCGATCCCGCACCGGGCTCGGTGAGCGCGAACGAGGCGACGACAGCTCCGGAAGCGATGCCCTCGAGCCACCGCGCCTTCTGTTCGTCGGTGCCGAAGTTCACCAGCACCTGTCCGGCGATGCCGTTGTTGGTACCGAACATCGATCGCAGCGACAGAGCCGTATAGCCGAATTCCATCGCCAGCTCGACATCCTGGGTCAGGTCCAAGCCGAGGCCGCCCCACTCCTGAGGGATCGCGTAACCGAACAGGCCCATCGCCGCCGCATTCGCGCGAATATCGGCGGGAATGCTGTCGGTGTCCGCGATTTCCTGTTCCCGCGGCACCACTTGCTTGCGAATGAATTCGCGAGTCTGCGCGAGGATGTCAGCGAAATCTTCCGGTCCGACTGCCGAAATGCTTGCCATAGTGGAGAGTATGGCGCGCCAAATTCAGTGTGTCAAATGTTATGGTTAGATTCATTATCATTAATTGTTGACCAGCGGAGGATCGCTAGATGACCCCCACGAAACACCCGGACGATCGCCCGCTCGCCGGAGTCCGCATCGTCGAGATCTCGAGCTTCGTCGCCTCTCCCCTGTGCGGCCTCACGCTGTGCCAGCTGGGCGCCGAGGTGATCCGCATCGATCCGATCGGCGGCGCCGCCGACATCGACCGGTGGCCGGTGACCGCGGCGGGCGAATCGATCTACTGGACGGGACTCAACCGCGGCAAGCGATCGCTGGCACTGGACCTGCGCTCGGATGCGGGGCGCGACATCGTGCAACGGCTGGTGGCCGCACCCGGCGGCGGGGTTCTGGTGACCAATGCGGGTGGCCGGGACTGGATGAGTCACGAAACGCTGTCCGCGCTGCGCTCCGATGTCATCACCCTGGAGTTGCTCGGACGCCACGACGGGCGGCCCGCCGTGGATTACACCGTCAACGCCGCACTGGGATTCCCGCAGATCACCGGCCCGGCCGACTACGCCGGCGTGGTGAACCATGTGCTGCCGGCCTGGGATGTGGCGGCCGGCCTGCATGCCGCGCTCGCGGTCACCGCAGCGGTGCGGCGCCGCGAACTCACCGGAGCGGGCTCGCGGATCGTCCTTCCGCTCGAGGATGTCGCGCTGGCGACCGCGGGCGCGCTGGGCTACCTGACCGAGCCGCAGGTCAACGGAACCGGCCGCCCGGCCACGGGTAACGCCGTATACGGCACGTACGGAACCGATTTCGTCACCGCGGACGGCGAGCGATTCATGATCGTCGCGCTGACCTCGCGCCACTTCCGGGACCTCATGGCCCTGACCGGCACCGAAAAGCTCGTCGCCGCGGTGGAGTCGGCCCTGGGCGCCGACTTCGGCCGGGAGAGCGACCGCTATGAACATCGGGAGGTGCTCACCGGACTGTTCGCGCGCTGGTTCCGCACCCACAGCGCCGACGAGGTCGGCACGGCACTGGGTGCGTCGTCGGTCCTGCACGAGCGGTACCGGACCTTCGAGCAGGTCGTGGGTTCCGGAGATCTCGCGGCCAATCCACTGTTCGCCGAACTCACCCAGCCGCGGATCGGCACCTATCTCGCCGCGGCGGCGCCGGCTTCCTATGATGGCGCCCACCTGCACACCGGACCGGCGGCTCGGTTGGGAGCCGACGGCCGCGAGGTCCTGCGCGCGGTTCTCGCGCTCGGCGATGCGGAGATCGCCGAACTCGAGCAGGCGGGCGTCGTCGCGATCTGATGGTCCAGGCGGTCGGTTCCAGGCACCGACCGCACGACACCGGTCCGCACCGGAACGGGTTCCCGTTCCGGTGCGGACCGGTGGCCGCACCCGGCTCAGCCGCCGCTGGAGTGATCCGGCAGGAAGGTCGCGATCTCGGGGAACAGGATCAGAATCAGGACCACCACCACGGCCATCGGCAGGAACCACAGCGATGCCATGAACACGTCCTTGAGCTGAATGTTTCTGCCCAGGTTGACTTCCGGGTCCTTGGTTATCGAGTGGATGACCATCGCCAGTACGCCGACCGGCGGGGCCAGGATGGCCAGCTCCCCCATGAACACCGTGAACGCGCCGAACCACAGGAGCGAGATGTCGAGGTGCGCGAGCGTGGGGATCAGGATCGGGATGGTCAGCACCATCATCGGCAGCGGTTCCATGAACGCGCCGAGGACCAGATCGACCACCATCATCAGGAGCACGAATTCGACCCGGCCCAGATCCAGGCGCGTGATGATGTCGGCGAAACCGTTGCTGATGCCGCTGAGGATCATCATCCGCGACAGCGCCTCGACACCGACGAGGAGCAGGAACACCGCGCCGACCGTGGACACGGTCCCGATCGCGCCGTCGGTGAGCGCACGCAGCGCGCCGCCGGACCGGCCCTTGAGCGCGAACACCACGCCGACCGAGCACAGGGCCGCCACCGCACCGGCCTCGGTGGCGGTGAAGACGCCGGACAACATTCCGCCCACGATCACGAAGATCAGCACCGGAATAGGCCAGGCCTTGGCGAGGCTGTCGAACTTCTCCTTCCACGGCACCACCTCGGTGCTGCGGCCACGATTCGGGCCCGCCAGGTCCTTTCCGAACACCGAGTACAGGATGATCGCGATGCTGAACAGGATCGCCACGAGGATGCCGGGGCCGACGCCCGCCAGCAGCTGTTTGCCCACCGGCACCTCGGCGATACCCGCGTACAGCACGAGCAGGATGCTCGGCGGAATCAGCTGACCGGGCAATCCGGCGACGATCACCGCGCCGACCGCGAGCCTGCGGTCGTAGCCGGCCTTGAGCATCTCGGGAATGCCGATGCGCCCGAGCGCGTAGGCGGTTCCGGTGGTGGATCCGCTGACCGCGGCCAGACCGGCGCCCGCCACATTCGTGCCGACCGCGAGACCGCCGGGCAGCCAGCCCAGCCAGTGCCGGGCCACCGTGTACAGGTTCGCGGTCAGACCGGACTTCCACATCAGCAGGCCCATCAGGACGAACATCGGCACGACGCTCAGGGTCCAGCTGGCGACCTGGTGATAGGGCAGCGAGGACAGCGCACTGAATACGGTCTTCTCACCGCGCAGCGCATACAGTCCGGCGAAGGACGGGATCATCATCGTCATCGCGACGGGGACCCGCAGCAACAACAGCACCATCATCAGGACCAGGGCGGCACCGCCGATCGCCTGCGGCTGCAGGGGCAGGAAGATCGCGGTGCTCGACCCGATGAGCAGGACGACGAGTGCGCCGAATACGGTCCACGACCGGATGGTGTGGGTG
Source organism: Nocardia sp. NPDC052254 (assembly GCF_040679495.1). NCBI lineage: Bacteria > Bacillati > Actinomycetota > Actinomycetes > Mycobacteriales > Nocardiaceae > Nocardia > Nocardia sp. NPDC052254. The sequence goes on from NZ_JBFAUW010000001.1 coordinate 562,549, forward strand.
CGGCTCGGCCCGACCGGCGGTGGGCCGATCGGCCGGTCCGCGGGGGCGGCAACGGTGGTCATTTCTTCTCCGAATCCGATGTCGTGCGGGCCGGGGCCTCGATCCCGCCGAGGGTGCCGTCGGTATCGGCGGCAGTGGTGTCGTCGTCCTCGGCGCCGCGCACCGCGCGCACCGCGGCGAAGCCGAGCTGTACCGCGAGCACCCCGAAGGCCAGCGGCACCAGGTAGAGCACCGGCCAGGACACGACCGTCGAGACGCCGGCGGTCTTGCCGATCTCGTGGGCGTGGCGCGCCGCTTTCAGCCCGAACCACGCGAATCCGCTCATCACGATCAGTGCGAGCAGATACCCGGCGCACAGCACGGCCCGCCGAATCCGCCGTGGGAAGTAGTGGGTCACCAGGTCGGCGACGATGTGCTCGCCGCGCGACTGGGCCGCCATGAATCCGAGCAGCGCGATGATCGGCAGGTAGATGTACTGGGTGATCTCGAGGGTGTTCTGGATGGGATGTGAGGCGAACGTCCGCAACAGGGCGTTGGCGGTCACGTGAATCATCATGACGAAGAGCACGACGACCGCCGGGACCTCGATCAGCAGGCGCAGCCTGTCCGGCCGTGCGCTCGAAGCGCTCGATGATGCGCTCATGGAAACTCCGCGGGAATTGAGGGGAATGAGGTGGGGCGGCGCCCGGCCGGAATCCACACGGTCCGTTCGCCGATGACGCCGTCGTGACCCACGTCACCGACGACCTGATCATCATTCGCCCGAATTGGGTCAATTGTCAATATTTCATGCGAATCATTTGCAGAAAAAGGGTGGACGCACGAAACCGCAGGGTGACTCACCATCGATGAATCACCCTGCGGCTCAGGAGACATCCGGCCTACTCGGCCATGTCACGCAACTCCGCCGCGAACTTCTCTCGCGCCAGATCCTCGAGTGCGGGCACGTGGTAGCTCGGGAACAACCCGTCGTGCGGGGTCGCATCGCGCAGCAGCTGACGGGCCAGCCCGATCTTGTGGATCTCGGTCGCGCCGTCGGCCAGGCCCATGTGATAAGCCTCGAACAGCCACTTGCCCAGCGGAAGTTCCTTGGACACCCCCAGTGAGCCGTGCAGCTGCACGGCGCGCGAAGTCACATCGAGCAGCACCTTGGGCATGGCCGCCTTGACCGCGGCGATGTCCTTGATGACCTTGCGGTAGTCGTTCTCCTTGTCGATCCGCCACGCGGTGCGCAGCACCAGCAGGCGGAACTGCTCGAGTTGCACCCAGGAATCGGCGATCATCTCCTGCACGAGCTGTTTGTCGCCCAGCCTGCTCCCGCGCGTCGTGCGCGAGACGGCGCGCTCGAGCATCATGTCGAGCGAGCGCTGCACCAGGCCGACCGTGCGCATCGCATGGTGGATTCGACCGCCGCCCAGCCGGGTCTGCGCCACCTCGAACCCCTGGCCCACCCCACCGAGGATGTGATCCTTCGGGATTCGCACATCGGTCCAGCGGGTGTAGGCGTGCGTGCCGACCTCGTAGTCGTGGCCCCACACACCGGTGTTGCGCACGATCTCGAGCCCCGGAGTCTCGGCCGGGACGATGAACTGCGACAGGCGGCGATGCGGCTCGGCGTCGGGATCGGTCACCGCCATCACGATGTAGAACGAGGCGAAACGCGCATTCGATCCGAACCACTTCTCGCCGTTGATCACCCACTCGTCACCGTCGAGGACCGCGGTCGTCTCGAACTCGACCGGGTTGGACCCGCCCTGAGGTTCGGTCATCGCGTAACAGGAGACGATCTTGTTCTCGATGAGCGGCTCGAGATACCGCTGTTTGAGTTCGGGAGTGCCGTAGTGGGCGAGGATCTCGGCATTACCGGAGTCGGGCGCTTGGGCTCCGAACACGATCGGCCCGGAGTGGGTGCGTCCGACGATCTCGTTGAGCAGGGCCAGTTTCAGCTGGCCGAACCCTTGTCCGCCCAGTTCGGGGCCGAGGTGGGTCGCCCACAGCCCCTGCTCCCGGACCTTGTCCTGCAGCGGTGGAATCAGCTTCTGCCGCAACGGATCCTTCAGGTCCCACGCATGGGTGATGACCTGGTCGATCGGCTCGACCTCCGTAGTGACGAACTCGTCGGCCCAGTCGAGTACCTTCCGATACTCGGGGTCGGTTTCGAATCCCCAGCTCATGTCGTGGTTCCTCATCGGTTGGTAGGGAATATGTCTCGGGTGCGGGCGATGATCAGCGCATCGCGGTGCGACCGCCGTCGACCGGCAGGATCGCGCCGGAGGTGTAGGTCGCACCCGGGCCGGCGAGGTAGAGCGCGGCACCGATGATCTCGTCCGGGTTGCCCGCACGGCCCAGTGGCAGCGCCGCCATCTTCTCGGCGACCACATCCATGTCCCACGCCTTGCTGATATCGGTGAGAAACGGACCGGCCATGATCGCATTGACTCGCACCGCCGGCCCGTAGGCCTGGGCGAATCCCTTGGTCAGGACGTTGAGCCCGGCCTTGGCCGCGGCGTAGGGCAGATCGTCGGGGGTGGGCCGTTGCGCCGCGATCGAACTGATGTTGATGATCGACCCGCCCGCGCCCGCGGCCATCCGCGGCGCGATCAACGTCGTCAACCGGAACGCGCCCTTGAGATTGACGTCGAACACCTTGTCGAACAGGGCTTCGGAGACCTCTTCGAGATTCGGGTACAGCGGCGACATCCCCGCGTTGTTGACCAGGATGTCGACCCGGCCGAACTCGTCGTAGGCGCGGGTGACCAACCGCTCCTGCGCATCCCAGTCACCGACGTGGCACGCCACCGGCAGCGCACGCCGTCCGGTGGCGGCGGTGACCTCGGCCGCCAGCTTCTCGCAGCTGTCGAGCTTGCGGCTGACGATGACCGTGTCGGCGCCGGCGTGTGCGAACGCGAGCACCATCTCGCGGCCGAGTCCCCGGCTACCACCGGTGACGAGGGCGACCTTACCTTCCAGCGGAAGGGTCGGAGCTGTCATCGTTGTACCTCCTTGTCGGGCACGGGATCACCGCGATCAGCGCGGTGCCATGCGGATGGCGCCGTCGAGCCGGACAACCTCGCCGTTGAGCATGGGGTTGGACACGATATGGGCCGCCAGTGAACCGAATTCCCGGGGATTCCCGAGCCGGCTGGGGTGCGGGGTCTGCGCCCCGAGGGACGCCTTCGCCTCGTCGTTGAGACCGGCCAGCAGTGGGGTGTCGAACAGTCCCGGCGCGACCGAGACCACCCGGATCGCCAGGGAGGCCAGATCGCGGGCCAGCGGCAGGGTCATCCCGGCGACGCCGGCCTTCGAGGCGGCGTAGGCGGCCTGCCCGATCTGTCCTTCGAATGCCGCGACCGATGCCGTGGTCACGATGACACCGCGCTCCTCGCCGTCGAGGTCCAGGCGCGACATCCGCTCGGCGGCGAGCCGCACCACATTGAAGGTGCCGATCAGGTTGATCGTCACGACGCGGGTGAAGACATCGAGGGGGAACACGCCCTGGCGGCCGACCACCCGCAACGACCGCCCGGTGCCCGCGCAACTGACGACCGCGCGCAGCTCGCCGAGTTGCTCGGCCGCATCAAGCGCACTCGCCACCGCGGTCTCGTCGGTGATGTCGGCGGGGGCGAAGACGGCGCCGGGCCCCAGTTCGGCGGCCACCGCCGCGCCCTGTGATGTCGGCAGATCGAGCAGCACCACCTTCGATCCCGCGTCGAGGAACTGTCGTGCCGTCGCGAGTCCGAGACCGGACGCGCCGCCGGTGACGACTGTGACCTTACCGTTGATATCCACGAATACGCCTTCCCCGGCCGCGGCCGGAAATCGTTGCCGAATGGTCAGATACGTTCGATGAGCAGGGCATTGGCCATCCCGCCGTGCTCGCACATCGTCTGCAGGCCGTATCGCCCGCCGGAGCGCTCGAGTTCGCCGACCATGGTGGCCAGCAGTCGCACGCCGGAGGCGCCGATCGCATGTCCGAGCGAAATCGCGCCGCCGACCGGATTGAGCCGCGCGAGATCGGCCTCGAATGCGCGGGCCCATGCCAGTGGCACCGACGCGAACGCCTCGTTGACCTCGTAGGCGTCGATGGCATCGATCGACAGGCCGGTGCGGTCGAGAATCTTGCGGGTGGCCGGGATCGGCGCGGTGAGCATGTACAGCGGGTCGTCACCGGCCACCGCGAAGTCGACGAAGCGGGCGCGCGGCGTCAGGCCCAGCTGCGCGGCCTTGTCCTCGGACATGATCAGTGTGGCCGCGGCCGCGTCGGTGAGCGGTGAGGAGTTGCCGGGAGTGATCATCCAGCCCAGGTCGGGAAAACGCTGTGCCGACTCCTCCGAATAGAAGGAGGCACGCAGCGCGGCGAGGCTCTCGGTCGTCGTGGTGGCGCGGATCGTCTCGTCCACGGTGTGCGCACCCTCGGGCGTCGCGACCGGCACGATTTCGCGCTCGAAGTGCCCGGCCGTGGCCGCATCGGATGCGCGCCGATGCGATTCGAACGCGTAACGGTCGACATCGTCGCGGTCCAGTCCGTACTTGCGCGCGACCAGCTCGGCCGCCACGCCCTGGCTGATCCAGCCTTGCGGATATCGTTGTGCGAGAGCCGTTCCGACCAGATCGCCGCCCATCGGCGCGGTACCCATCGGCACCCGGCTCATCGATTCGACACCGCAGGCGATCACCACGTCGTAGGCGCCCGCGAGCACACCCTGCGCCGCGAAGTGAACGGCCTGCTGACTGGAACCGCACGCCCGGGTCACCGTGGTGGCGGGCGTGGATTCCGGCAGACCGGCGGCCAGGGCGGCGGAGCGGGTGATGTTGCCGGCCTGCTCCGACGCCTGGCTGACACAGCCACCGATGACGTCGTCGACGAGCACCGGGTCGATGTCGTTGCGCGCCATCAGAGCGCGCAGCACATCGGCCAGCAGATCGATCGGGTGCACGCCGGACAGCGCGCCACCGGCTTTGCCCCGGCCCGACGCCGACCGCACGACATCGACGATCACGGCATTACGCATGGAAACTCCTTCAGAGATGTGACACCCGGGGGGTGATGTGCGAGCGGCTCAGCCCGCGACCCGCGTGACCAGGTCGCGGCGCACCAGCTTGCCGGTGGCGGTCCTGGGCAGCTCGGACACGAACACGACCTCGTCGGGCGTCCGGGAGCCGCGCAGGCGTGCACGGCACCACGTCCGGATCTGCTCCGCATCGGCATGGCCGTCGCCGATCGGCACGATCACCGCGCAGATCCGCTCTCCCCATTCGTCGTCGGGAACGCCGATGACGGCGACCTCGCGTACGTCGTCGTGGTGGACCAGGACGTCCTCGATCTCGGCGGGGGCGATGTTCTCCCCGCCGCGGATGATCGTGTCGTCGGCGCGGCCGCCGATGTAGAGATATCCGTCCTCGATGCGGGCGCGGTCCCGGGTGGGGAACCAGCCCTGCGCGTCGAGAGCCGAGCCCTTACCCATGTATTCGCCACTGACCTGGGCACCGCGCACCCACAGCAGCCCGGTCTCGCCGTCGGCGAGAACGGTGCCGTCCTCGTCACGGATCTGGGCTTCCATCCCCGGCACGATCCGCCCGACCGACGACAACCGGCCGCGAATGCCCGGATCCGCCAGCGCCTCGCGATGATCGTCGGGACCGAGGACGGCGATGGTCGAACTGGTCTCGGTCAGTCCGTAGGCATTGACGAATCCGGTCGCGGGGAAGGCCGCCAGTGCGCGCTCGAGCACGGGCTGCGGCATCCGGGCGCCGCCGTAGGCCAGCGAGGCCAGCGCGGGCGCATCGCCCGGCGCGCCGTCGAGATGTTCGACCACGCGCGCGAGCATCGTCGGCACCACCATCGCACCGGTGATCCCCTCGCCCCGGACGAGATCGAGCCACCTCTGCGGTGTGAAGTCCGGCAGATACACCATCCGGCGGCCCGCGTAGACGTTGCTGAGCACGGCACCCATCCCCGCGATGTGATAGGGCGGCGTACTGACCAGGGTCGCCTCTTCCGCTGCGGCGGAACCGAATTCGACCGTGTTGAGCAGATAGGACAGCAGATGCTGGTGGCGCAGCAACACGCCCTTGGGCGCCGAGGTGGTGCCACTGGTGAACAACACCACCGCGGTGGTGTCGTCGGGCGCCACACCCGCCACGGCCGGCCCTTCCGAGGCGGCGAGCTCGAGGAACTGGGCACTCGTGAGCACGGTGTCCGCAGCGCCGTCGAGGTTGTCGCGATACGCCGGATCGGCGACGATCAGTGGCCGCTCCAGCTGCCCGATCAATTCCCGCAGCTGATCGGCGGCGAGCCGATAGTTCAGCGGTGCGATCGGTACCCCCGCCCGCGCCGCCGCGAAGGTCAGGACCGGCAGCACCGGGCCGTTGACACCGACGAAGACCACATGCGCGGCGCCGTACTCGTTCAGGACCGCGGCACCGCGCGACGCGGCGTCACTGAGCTGCTGGTAGGTCATCCCGGAGTCGCGCCGGCCCACGGCCGGCCTGTCCGGATGGACCGATACAGCCATGTCCAGAACCATTTCGATACCCATTGCACCACCTGGTGAGAACTCTTGGATTGTGGATGTGCGCCCGAGGCGCCGAGCCGTGTGCGGCAGGAAACATCCGGGGCAGTCTGTGGCAAACGATAACAACTATGCGCCCCAATTTGAAATAATTCATGACAATAGTTCGTAGGGATGTGTTAGCTTCGGTGAGCGCGAATGACCTGGGTCACTGCGCCAGGCCGCCGCACGGCGGCGTCGCCGGTCGGCCGGCAGACGAGAAAGGCACGAGGTAATTCGATGAGCGATCGGGATCCGGTGGACGTCGTCGCACTGACAGCATGGCTCGACCGGAACGGGGTCGGGACCGGCCCGGTCACCGATGTGGTGGCACTGACCGGCGGTACCCAGAACATCCTGGCCCGGTTCTCCCGCAGCGGCGCCGACTACGTCTTCCGTCGCCCGCCGCTGCACAAACGCAGCAACAGCGACGAGACGATGCGACGCGAAGCCCGGCTGCTCGCGGCGCTCACCGACAGCGAAGTGCCCCATCCGCGCCTGGTCGCGGTGTGCGAGGACCTCGATGTGCTGGGCTGCGTCTTCTTCGTCATGGCCGCGATCGACGGCTTCACCGCGACCTCGGAGGTCCCCGAGCCCTTCGCCTCCTCCCCCGACCTCCAACACGCCATGGGCCTGTCGGTCGTCGACAGCGCGGCCGCACTCGCCCGGGTGGATCCCGCCGTCCTCGGCGAAGCACAGCTCGCCCGGGCCGACGGCTGGATCGACCGGCAGGTCGGCCGCTGGCAGCGACAGCTGGACTCGTATCACGAACTCGACGGCTGGCCGGGCCCGCAGCTCGACGGCCTCGACGAGATCGGCCGGTGGCTCGATGCCCACCGGCCCGCGCAGTGGCGCACGGGAATCATCCACGGCGACTACCACTTCGGGAACGTGATGTTCCACCGCGACCGCCCCGCGGTGGCGGCCGTGGTCGATTGGGAACTCGGAACCGTCGGAGATCCACTGCTGGATCTGGGCCACCTGCTGGCGACCTGGCCCGACCCGGACGAGTCCCGCACCGTGGGACTCGCGCGGCAGTTGGACGGCCTGCCCGCACGCGCGGAGGTCATCGCCCGCTACGGCGCGGTCAGCGGCCGGGACATGTCGGAATTCGACTGGTATCAGGTGCTGGCCTGCTACCGGCTCGCCGTCATCCTCGAGGGCACCCACGCACGGGCCTGCGCCGGTAAGGCTGATGCCGCACTCGGCCGCCGATTCCACGGCGTCTCCCAGGCTCTGCTCGACCAGGCACTCGGTCTCGTGCGGACCTCTCCCGAAATCTACTGAGCGACAAGGATATTCCCCCATGCCCACGCCATCCCACGATCCCACCACGCCGGTCGACTACAAGTACCTGCGGTACGAGACCCATGACGACGGCACGATCGCGCGCATCGTGCTCGACCGTCCCCGCTACCGCAATGCCCAGAACCGTGGTCTGCTCGTCGAGCTCACCGAGGCGTTCCTGCGCGCCGAGGCCGACGACACGGTGCGCGTGGTCATTCTCGCCGGCGAGGGCCCCGTATTCTCCTCGGGCCACGACCTCGGCAGCTCCGAATACCGCGCCGAACGCGATCCCGGCCCCGATCAGCACTGGTCCTATTCCTGCACCGGCGCCACCCACGACGCGGTGGAGTCCCGCTACCACCAGGAGTGGCACTACTTCTACGAGAACACCCTGCGCTGGCGCAAACTGCGCAAGATCACCATCGCGCAGGTGCACGGCAACGTCTTCTCGGCAGCGCTGATGCTGATGTGGGCGTGCGACCTCATCGTGGCGGCGGAGGGCACGCAGTTCGCCGATGTGGTCACGACGCGCCTGGGCATGTGCGGTGTCGAATACTTCGGCCACCCCTGGGAATTCGGCCCGCGCAAGACCAAGGAGCTGCTCCTCACCGGCGACTGCATCGACGCCGAGGACGCTCGCGCCCTGGGCATGGTGAGCAAGATCTTCCCCGCCGGCGAACTCGGCGATCGCACCCTGGACTTCGCCCGCCGGATCGCGCAGGTACCGACCATGGCCGCCCTGCTGGTCAAGGATTCGGTCAACCAGAGCCAGGACGCGATGGGCCTTTCCAGCGCGCTGGACTCCTGCTTCACGATCCACCAGCTCGGTCACGCGCAGTGGACCCATCTGTCCGGCGGCAAGAGCCCGGTCGGCACCCCGGAACTCGGGCTGCCCGACTGGAAGTCGGCACCGCCGGTCGAGCGGGCGGACCCCTACTGCCCCTGAACACAGTCAGCCGCGGCCGCTACGGCGGCCGGCTGCCTTCGCCGGCATCCGATGCCGGATTTGCACGTCCTCGACAGTGATGTCGAGGTCCGAGAGAGGAATCATCGATGAGGAAAATCGCTGCTGCCTGCGTACTGTTCGCCGGAACCGTAGGCATCGCGGGAACCGCGCACGCGGATCCCCAGTCCGACACGATCAACTACACCGCCACCCCCACCTCGACCGGGACCGTCATCAGCACCGACGCGGGCACCGTGAATGTGGACAACGGTGTACTGAAGATCAAGGCCCCCAACGGAACCGTGGTCGCCGGAACCGACCTGTCCTTCCGGGTCGACGATTTCGTCTTCCCCATCGCCGCGGACGTCAACGGCCGCAGTGCGACGCTCACGCCCCGGTTCGACCTCGCCCACGCCACCTACAAGCCCGTGGCGCTGCCGTATGAGGATCAGGCTCCCTGGAAGAACTCCTATGACCGCGAGCAGTCCGCCTGGAGTCGTCTGACCAGCACGATCACCACGGGCGCCACCGTCGGCACCATGGTGGGCGGCCTCGGCGGCGCGGCCGTCGGCTGCGTGCTGGGCGGCATCGCCGGTGCGACCGTGGCCGCCGCGACCATCGTCGGCATGTTCGGCCCGTTCATCCCGGCCGCCGCCATCGGTTGCCTCGGCGGCATCGTCGCGATCGGAGCGCTGGGTACCGCTGCCGGTCAGCTGCTGGTCACCGCCCCGGTCGCCGTCATGGCCGCGGTGCAGTACTTCACCACGATCAACCAGCCCGCCCCCGGTCCGGCCCAGCCCAAGTAACCCGGGCCCCCGGAAGTACCGCCACCGGACATCCAGATGTGTCCGGATCGAGTACGGAGTCACCAGTGGACCGGCCGGTATCCCGTGGTGAAAAAGCGCCTGCGGCGCATGCGATTCCGGTTCACCACCGGTACCGGCCGGCCCCACCTCCGATTCGAATGGCACCGCCGGGTGCGCACGCCTGCGCATTCGTGCGGCAGATCCCCCGTCCGAAGCGCCGAAACCCTGCTCATCTGGCGTCCGCAACCCCGATGAGGTAAACATAATCATAGATTGATACGGCTCGGACTCCAGTGTACGGGGGAGCGGCCTGGCGCATGGAGGTACGTGTGATGGCACAAACAGGGCTTCGTCCGCAGAAGACAGCGATGCTGGTCGCTCAGCGGATCGTGGAGGGAATCAACAAGCGGGGCAACAAGGTTGGTGACAAGTTGCCGCCCGAGCGGTTGATGCTCGAAGAGTACGACATCGGCCGGGGCACCCTGCGCGAGTCACTGCGCTTCCTGGAACTGCAGGGCGTCATCGCGCTCAAACCGGGCCCCGGCGGTGGCCCGATCGTCAAGCAGCCCGACGGAATGGCGCTGGCCACGGCGATCACCCTGTTGCTGCAGTTCGAGAACGCACCGTTCCGCACCATCGTCGAGGCGCGCACAGCGCTCGAACCCATGATGGCCAAGCTCGCGGCGGACCGGATCAGTGAGGAGCAGTTGGCCACACTGAAGTACTCGGTGGATCACATGCGCGCGAACATCGACGACGAGGAGATCTTCGTCGAGATGAGCCGCGTCTTCCACGACACCGTCGCGCAGGGTTCCGGGAACGCCATCTTCGGATACCTGATCCACGCCCTGCTGGACATGCTCGACGGTTCCGCGGTGGGCATGGAGTACCCCGAACGGCATCGGGTCGCGACCTGCGACATCCACGAGAAGATCTATCTCGCGGTGGCGGGCGGCGATGCCGGCGCGGCGCTCGCGGCGATGGAGGAACACATCGACGGGATCTGGCGCTACGAGGAGAAGCACTACCCCGAAGTTCTGGATACCCCGATCGCCTGGGGCAACCGCGGCTGATCGGACTCCGGCACAACAGAATTCGGCCGTGCGGGCGGGAGCGACATCGTTCGCCCCCGCCCGCACGCGTCGGTGGCGGCCTACCCCCGGCGTGATCGCCCGATGTCGTCGATCAGGCCCCAGCGCAGGGCCTGCTCCGCGTCCATCGATTGCCCGGTCAGCATCATCCACGCCGCCCGCCATCGCCCGATGCGCCGGGGCACGCTGACGGTCCCCCCGGCGCCGGGCACCAGCCCCATCCCGATCTCGGGCAGCAGAAAGTACGTATCCGGTTCCGCGACAACCCGACCGGCGAAGGCTGTCATCTCGATACCCGCTCCGATGCAGGCACCGTGCACATGTGCGGTGACCCGATCGCGCATGCGATCGATGATCCGCCACGGAGCCCGCTCGAGGCGCACCAGATAGGCGGCGACCAGATCGGTGGCTATACCGAATTCGTCGAGGTCACCACCGCTACAGAAGACCGGTCCGGAACCTCGCAGTTCGACGTGTGCGATCGAGGGATCCAGCACGGCGAGCTGCAACGCCTCCAGCAACGACTCACGCATCCGCTGGCTCAGCGCATTGCGCCGGCCGGGGTTGTCGAGCACGACCGTCAGCACCGAATCCCCGCGCTCGACGCGCACCGGCGACCGCTCGGACACCACCACCGGACGGACGGGACGCTCCGCGCGCCACCGCGCGAACTCCTTGCCGCCCAGCAACATCGAGTACGTCGCGGCCTCCGCGGCCAGACCGGCCTCGACGTCCGGCGTCACCGTCTGGCGCAGCAACCTGGCCAGCGCCACGCTCGCCTGCGGATTACCCGCCACGGCGGCGCCGAGCAGATCCAGGCTCGCGGCGAGATCACCACAATGAATCAGCGCACGATCCACCCCCGCCCGCCCCGCCGACAGTGTCAACGTCAGCGCCTGCACCAGCGGTGCCATCTCCGGCGTCGGCTCGGATTCGAGCACTCCCACCGTGATTCGCAGTGTGCTCGCCACGGCATCGGCCATCCGCGCGATCCGCTCCGCGGACGCACCGCGCCACGCGTCCAGCGCGATCACCAGCACCGGCGACTCCGGATCTCCCTCGGGGCTCATCCGCAGTTCCAGATCGTCCACGGAAAGCGACAGTCGTTCGTCCACCCCTCGATCCTGGCACCAGCCCCGTCGCCGATGACGCAGGGGCACACCCCTGGTGAGTACCCCACCCGGCATGGTCACCGCGAGCACTCCGCAGGTATCGCACGCCGCCGGTCCACGGGTTCCGGTCGTCCTGTGTCGGCGGGCAGTTGCCGGGCGCGGCAGCCGGGGCGTGGTTCAGGGTGGTCCCACGATCCGCACGGTCTGCGGTCGAAGCCACTGTGAGCGGGCGGGGACCACGGCGAGCAGGCTTCTGCGCCGGGCCAGCGCGACCGCATGCCCGCCGGCACCGAAGGGTAGGTGGCGCCAGGTCCAGTTGCAGCCGTGCGGGGCCAGCAGCATGGCGGTCTGGGCGAAGTCGGCGTGCTCCACCTGCTCCCCGTCGACGAATATCCCCACCATGATGGAACTGACGAGCGCCGGGGCCAGGGTTCCGTCACAGACCACATGTACGGTGCCCTCGCGCCCGACATAGTGTGCGGCCCAGTCCAGGACCGCACGACGCCGGGACACACGGCCGGTGACCAAGGCAACGACTTCGGACTCGTACCGCGCTGTCATCTCAGTCGCGTGGCCCCTCGAGGAGGGTGACCGCCGAGACCGCAGTCGGCCCACCGAGGTTGTGCGCCAAACCGATTCGCGCCCGGTCCACCTGATTGACCGCCGTCCCGCGCAGCTGCTCGAACAGCTCCACGCACTGCGCCACCCCGGTCGCCCCCGGCGGATGACCCTTGGATTTCAGGCCGCCACTGGGATTGACCGGCAGCGTCCCGCCCACACTGGTGGCGTGATTGTCGAGGAGTTTGCAGGCCTCGAAGCGATCCGCGAAACCGAGGTCCTCGTAGCTGATCAGTTCGATACCGGTGAAGAAGTCGTGCACCTCGGCGACATCGACGTCGGCGGGAGCGAGCCCGGCCATGGTGAACGCGCGCTTGGCCGCGCGCACGGTGGCCGGGAACGTGGTCATATCCCGTTTGTGCTGGTGCATCACCGAATCCAGCCCCAGGCCCACCCCGCGAATCCACACCGGGCGATCGGTGTAGCGATCCACCACGTCCTCGGCGGCCAGGATCAGCGCGGCGGCGCCGTCGCTCTGCGGTGCGCAGTCGTAGAGCCCGAACGGATCGACCACCACCGGTGCCGCCAGCGCCTGTTCGACGGTGATCTCGAATCGCAACCGCGCCTTGGGATTCGCGACGCCGTGGCGATGATTCTTCACCGCGATCATGGCCAGATGTTCACGGCCGGCCGGGGATTCGTGCAGATAGCGCGCGACGTGCAGGGCGAAACCCGCGGGGGCGATCAACCCGAGCGGGTAGTCCCACGCCATATCGCGGGCCATCGCCTCCCACTCCCACATCATGTCCTTGGAGGCGGATTCGCGTACCTTGTCCGCACCGATCACCAGGGCCACATCGCAGGCACCCGATGCGATGCCGAACAACGCATTGCGCACCGCGTCATTGCCGGTGGCACAGGAGTTCTCCACTCGCGTGACAGGCAACTCCGGCAGGCCCAGCACATCGGCGAGGATGCCGGAGGGGAATCCGTCGGGCGTCCCCATCGCCCCGAACCAGGCCGCATCCAGATCGGCCTTGGCGATCCCCTTGTCCACCGATGCCGCGCATTCGGCGAACGCCATCGGCAGCAGATCCTTGATACCGAGCGCGAAATGCTCGGCGAACGGGGTCATCCCCGCGCCGACCAGTGCCACTTTCCTCATGCCACCTCCGTAACCTGCGGCGACACCCCACACCCCGTCGGCACCACGAGCGCTGCGCGATTCTGTCTCATGCCGCCTCCGTAACCCGTGGGGACACCCCACACCCCGGTCGGCGACACGAGCGCTGCGCGATTGTGTCTCATGCCGCCTCCGTAACCTGTGGGGACACCCCACACCCCGGTCGGCGACACGAGCGCTACGCGATTGTGTCTCATGCCGCCTCCGGTTCGAACGCATATCCGTAGTCGGGAACCCCCGACCGCACCGCCACCCGGCGCAGGACCATCCGGCCGCGGTCGCCGATGCGGACCGTGCCCGGGTCGGTGCCGGTGACCTTCACCAGCGCTCGCACGTCGACCGCATCGAGTTCGACGATCACCAGCGAGTACGGCGTCCGCAAACCCGGCACCGGAACCTGCACGGTGACCGCGGTGTAGACGGTCCCGGTGCGCGGCAACGGGATCAGCGCGTAGCCGGTACTGAGCGCACCGTCGTCCCCGAGCCGGTAGCGCGGCGGGAAATCCAGTTCCTCGCTGCCGGGATGGCGGCCGGCCTCCCAGCGCACCTTGGCCTCGAAGGCACGTTCGTAGGCCGCCAGTGAGATCGGGATGTCGGCCCCCGGCACCGCCACCGCGTCGGGTTCGGCGCGGACCGCCGGCTCGCGCCGATACACCTTCACCGGCCCGGCGGACACGGTGACTCCCGACAGGCTGGCCTGCTCGACCCCGACGAGCAGGCCGGCCTGTCCCCAATCGGCCAGTGCCGCAAGGGCGAACAGGCTCGATCCGGCCCCGGTCGTCGGCAATTGCGGTGGATCGCCGACGCACAGCTGGGCCGCCTGGTCGTGGTCCACGCCCGCCACGATGACCGGGGTGTCGACCCAGGCCACCGCCAGCGACGCGACCAGGCCGCGTTCGTGCAGCAACCGCGGGTCGCCGTAGTCGTGGACATCGCCGATGGCATTGCGGGTGCGCACCGGAAGACTGCGCGCCACCCGGGCCGCGGTCCGCACCGCCAGTCCGCGCTCGGCGACCAGCGCGGCCGCCGCGCCCGCCGGATCCAGGTCCACACCGATGATCAGCGTGCGCGGCCGCGCGGAACTCAGCGCATCGAGGGTTGCCGGTGCTCCCCCGAGCCGTTCGATCACCTCGAGTTCCGGATCCAGTCCCAGCCCGGCCAGTAGTACCGCGGCATTGCTGCTCTCCAGCAGTGGTAGATCCCGGCTCACCACCACCACGCGCTCGACGTAGGCGGTGGCGCGAGGCGCACCCGACAGGGCTGCTCGCCCGGCCTCCACTGCCAGGGTCACCGCATCCTCGTCGTCCCCGGGCACCCGGCCGCGGGGTCCACCCCAGCACGGCAGATAGGTTCCGATCGACGCAACACAGGGCATGCGATCTGCCTTTCGCTCGGATCGGATCAGGTGATGGCGCCGGCCGTCTTGAGCGCGATGATGCGATCCCAGTCCAGCCCCAGTTCGAGCAGCACCTCCTCGGTGTGCGCGGCGAATTCCGGTCCGGGCCCGGTGGCGGGCGCGGCGACGTCGAATTGCACCGGGTTGGCGACCATTTCGAGGCTGCCCACCTGCACCAGGTACTCGTTGGCGCGGATCTGCGGATCCGAACCCACCTGAAGACTGTCCTGAACCGGCGCCCACGGACCGGCCATGGTGGCCAGCCGCTCGGTCCAGTCGGCGAGCGTGCGTTTGCCGATCTCCTCGCGCAGAATCGCCACGCCCGCTTCGGTATTGGCGGCGATCGACGCCGCGGTGGCGAAGCGCGGATCCTCGGCCAGGTCCGGGCGCTCGATGTGGCGGCACACATCGGCCCAGAACTTGGTGGGCTGCAACATCACCAGCGACAGATAGCGGCCGTCGGAGGTCCGGTAGAGACCCGACAGCGGATTCGTCGGCGCACCATGCGATCCCGGCGCCGGTGCCAGCAGCGGTTCGTTCATGTACGCCGACAGTCCGATGGTGTGCCCCATCGACCACAGCCCGCTGCCGAGCAGAGACACGTCGACCACCGACGGCTTTCCGGTACGCTCCCGCTTCAGCAGTGCGGCCGCGATGCCACCCGCGAGGTTGGTCCCGGAAATGGTGTCGCCGAACGCGGGTCCGGGTGGGTTGATCAGTCCGTCCATCCCCTCCGGGGTGATGGTCGCCGCGACCGAGCCCCGGCACCAGAAGGCGGTCATGTCGAATCCGCCCTTGGTCGACTCCTCACCGCGGGGGCCCAGCGCACTGCCGCGCGCGTAGACGATCTTCGGGTTCACCGCGCGGATGTCGTCGACGTCGATACCGAACTTCGTGCGGGCCTGCGGCAGGAAGCTGGTCAGGAACACATCCGCGGTCCTGGCCAATTCGTGGATCACCTCGCGCCCCTCGGCCACCGACATGTCCAGGCCGATACTGCGTTTGCCCCGATTGGCGTGTTCGATGTTGGGGTTCGGATCGCCCTCGACCTTGAACTTGCCGATCTGGCGCAGACCGCGCTGGGGGTCGCCGGTGCGGGCGTGCTCGACCTTCACCACATCGGCGCCCCATTCGGCCAGCACCGCGCCGGCCGAGGGGACGAACCCGTACATCGCGACCTCGAGGACCCGGATGCCCTCGAGTGGCTTACCACTCCCGGAATTGCCGTTGTCGGTCATTCGTTCACCACCGCCGCGAAGGCCCTCTGCTCGAGGAACTCCTCGATGCCGGCCACACCCATCTCACGGCCGATACCCGACTGCTTGTAGCCGCCGAAGGGGACGTCGGGGTGAAAGTAGTTGCCGCCGTTGATACTCATCGTGCCGGTGCGGATCCGCCGCGCCACCGCCAGCGCCCGGTCCTCGTCGGCGGAGAACACCCCGCCGGACAGGCCGTAGATGGAGTTGTTCGCGATCTGCACCGCATCGTCGTCGTCGTCGAACGGGATCATCGCCAGCACCGGTCCGAAGACCTCTTCCTGCGCGATCTCCGAGTCGGGGTCCACGTCGGTCAGCAAGGTCGGGGCGTAGAAGTAGCCCGGATCGACCTTCTCCCCGCCGCACACCAGCTTCGCACCGGCGTCGACCGCGCGGGTCACCAGGCCGTGTACCTTCTCGCGCTGGCGTTCGGAGATCAACGGCCCCATGTAGTTCGACATGTCGTTCGGATCGCCGAAGCTGACCTTGGACATGAAACCGGCCACCATTTGCGCCACCTCCTCCTGACGCTCCCGCGGCACCAGCATGCGGGTGGTGATCGCGCAGCCCTGACCGGCGTGGCTGCAGATGCTGAAGGCACCGAACATGGCAGCGGTACCCAGATCACCGTCGTCGAGCACGATCGCCGCGGACTTGCCGCCCAGCTCCAGGAACACCCGCTTGAGCGAATCGCCTGCCGCCGACATGATCTGGCGGCCGACCACGGTGGAACCGGTGAAACTCACGACATCGACATCACGGTGGGTGGTCATCGTCTTGCCGACCTCGATATCGGAGCCCGACAGCACATTCACCACCCCGGCGGGAATATCGGTGTGCCGGGCGATGACCTCGCCGAGGGCCAGTGTCGCCAGTGGGGTGTCGGGTGCACCCTTGAGGATCACGGTGCACCCGGCGGCCAGCGCCGGGGCCAGTTTGGCCAGCGCCAGCTGATGCGGATAGTTGTAGGCCGCGATCGCGGCCACCACACCGGAGGCCTCGCGCTCGACCCAGCGCCGATGCTTCTTGCCTCGGTCTTCGATCACACCGAGATCCTGTGTGCGCTCATAGGTCCGGGCCAGTCCGGCGAAATAGTTCACGATCTCGAACGGCGTCTCGAGCTGATTGGCGTGGGTCATCATGCGCGTCGCGCCGACCTCGGCGATCGTCAGGTCCCGAAGCTCCTCGACGTTGTCGCGCAGTGCTCGATGGAACTGCTCCAGGCAGTGCGCCCGGAATTCGGTGTTCGTCGACCAATCGGTGGTGTCGAACGCCCGGCGCGCGGCCGCGATGGCCGCCTCGGTATCGGCGATGCTCGCCTCGGGCGCGTATCCGTAGATCTCACCGGTGGCCGGATTCAGCGAGGCGAAACTGCGCTCCCCCGCGACGAGCTCACCGTCGATCAGCATTTGTCTGGTGACGGCCCGCCCGTCGCCGGCCGTCGCGTTGCCCTGAGCTGGCATCCCGTCTCCTCATGCTATGGAAATTCCATTCTCAACAATGGAGAATAATGTATCCGAGAGCGTTCGGCCCCAGCAATGGCCGATCACATCGCCGACCGCCGCGTGAATCGCCGACAGTCCGCCGGACCACGCGAATGCGGGAAACCTTGCGGAGAATCGGCGAGCGAGAGTACGGTTCTCACAATTGGAAGGGAGATTCTTGTGGTTGAGACGACAGCGCTGAGCCCCACCATCGGCGTGGAGGTCACCGGAGTCGAGGATCTGCACGACGACGCCGTGATCAGCCGATGCACCGAGGCGCTGAAATGGCGCGGGGTGCTCGTCGTTCGCGGCCTGCATCTCGACGACGAGGCGCAGCTGGCGTTCTGCCGCCGCCTCGGCACCGTGCTGGCCCCCGGCGGACGCGAGATCTTCACCATCACACTGAATCCCGAGAAGAACCGGGCCGCGAAATACCTCGAGGGCACCTTCTTCTGGCATATCGACGACACCACCAACGACGTGCCGGCCCGGTCCACCGTGCTCACCGCGCGGCATGTGGCGATGGAGGGCGGCGGCACCCAGTTCGCCAGCACCTACGCCGCCTACGAGGGGTTGTCCGAGGCCGAACGCAAGCGCTACGACAGCGTGCGCGTGGTGCACAGTTTCGAGGCGGCGCAACGGCTCGCCAACCCCGATCCCACCCCGGAACAGGTAGCGGACTGGCGCCAATTGCCCACGCACGAAACCGATCTGGTGTGGTCACGCCGGGACGGCCGCAAGTCGCTGGTCATCGGCGCGACGGCCGATCACATCGTCGGCATGGATCCGGCCGAGAGCCGCAAGCTGCTCGACGAACTGCTCGAATGGTCCACCCAGCCGCGTTTCGCGTACACCCACGACTGGTCGGTCGGCGATCTCGTGGTCTGGGACAACACCGGCATTCTGCACCGCGCCCTGCCCTACGACGCGAGTTCCGAGCGGGAGCTGCACCGCACCACGATCGCGGGGTCCGAACCGTGGGCGTGAGGACAGCAGTGGTCACCGGCGGCGGCTCGGGCATCGGCCTTGCCGTGGCGAATCGGTTGCGCGCCGACGGATTACAGGTGGCGACCCTCGACATCAAGCCCGGTGACTCGGAATTCGACCACACCGCCGACGTCACCGATCGCGCCCAGATCGACGCAGCCCTCGCCACGATCCGCGACCAGCTGGGTCCGGTGACGGTCCTGGTGAACTCCGCCGGCGCCGAGAGCTACCGCCGGTTCGCCAATCTGAGTTTCGAGCAGTGGGAACGCACGATCGCGGTGAATCTGCACGGAGTGTTCCACTGCGTCCAGGCCGTCCTGCCGGACATGCGGGCCGCGCACTGGGGCCGCATCGTCAACATCTCCTCGTCGAGCACACACTCCGGCCAACCGTTCATGTCGGCCTACGTCTCGGCGAAGTCGGCGGTCAACGGCCTCACGAAATCCCTCGCCCTGGAACTCGGTCCCGAGGGCATCACGGTGAACGCGGTACCGCCGGGCTTCATCGATACGCCCATGCTGCGCAAGACCGAACAGGCCCAGTTGCTCGGCGGCACCATCGACGACCACATCGCCCGCACCCCGGTCCGCCGGGTCGGCAGGCCCGAGGACATCGCCGCCGCCTGCGCCTTCCTCGCCTCCGAGGAGGCCGGCTACATCACCGGCCAGATCCTGGGCGTCAACGGCGGCCGCAACACCTAGACGACCGCCGCGAGATGCGGTGGGAGGCAACAGAACGATCGAAAGGACCACCAGTGGGACGCGTGGAAGGCAAAGTCGCCCTCGTCACCGGTGCCGCACGAGGGCAGGGCCGCAGTCATGCGGTCAAACTGGCGTCCGAGGGCGCCGACATCATCGCCGTCGACATCTGCCGGGACATCGAAACCATCGGTTACGCGATGGCCACCCCGGATGATCTCGACGAAACCGCCCGGCTGGTGGAGAAGACCGGCCGCCGCATCGTCGCGGTGCAGGCCGACGTCCGTGACATCGCCGCGTTGCGGGACGCGGTGAAGCGCGGTGTCGACGAGCTGGGCCGGCTCGATATCGTTGTCGCCCAGGCGGGTATCGCCGGGATGAAGGGCGAGCCGCAGTGGCAGGCGTGGACCGATGTCATCGACACCAACCTGATCGGTGTCATCAACACCGTGCACGCGTCACTGCCGCATCTGGACACCGGCGCCTCGATCATCGCCACCGGCTCGACCGCGGCCCTGATGGACGTGTCGAAGGTCGACCAGCCCGGTAAGGATCCGGGCGGTATCGCCTACATGGTCGCCAAGCGCGGATTGTCCATGTACATGCACGAATTGGCGACCCACATCGCCGCGCGCCACATCCGCGCCAACGTGATCCATCCGACCAACTGCAACACCGACATGTTGCAGAGCGAGCCGATGTATCGCTCCTTCCGGCCCGATCTCGAGCACCCGACCAAGGCCGACGCCACGCCGGGCT
The DNA here is from genome assembly GCF_040679495.1 of Nocardia sp. NPDC052254. Taxonomy (NCBI): domain Bacteria; kingdom Bacillati; phylum Actinomycetota; class Actinomycetes; order Mycobacteriales; family Nocardiaceae; genus Nocardia; species Nocardia sp. NPDC052254. The sequence continues at coordinate 582,663 of NZ_JBFAUW010000001.1, forward strand.
TCCACGTGCAGCAGGCGATGCCGATTCCGTGGATCGAGCCCGAGGACACCAGTGCGATGGTGCTGTTCCTGGCCTCCGACGAATCCCGCTACGTCACCGGCATGCAGATGCGCGTGGACGCCGGCGGTTACCTCAAGTGGTACGACTATCACATCTAAGGGGAGACAACCGTGAAGGTTCACGTAGATCCCGACCGCTGCCAGGGCCACACCCTGTGTTTCATGGTCGCTCCGAAATCGTTCGAACTCAGTGAAATCGACGGCCACTCCTCGGCGGTCAGCGAGGACGTTCCCCCCGATCAGGAGGAACTGGCTCGCGAAGCCGCCCAGTCGTGCCCGGAACGAGCGATCACCATCACCTGAGAGGACCGCCGTGACCGCCGACAACGTGACAGCACCCGGCCCGACGGACGACGAGCGGAAGAATCCGCAGTTCGCCTTCGATCGGTACGCACCGGAGTATCGCGACAACTTCCTGTCCATCACCAAGGACATGCAGCAGCACTGCCCGATCGCCTGGTCGGACACCTACGACGGGCACTGGGTGGCCGCCGGAAACCGTGAGGTCTTCGAGATCGCGCGCTGCCCGCACGTGTCCAACGATCATGATGTGGCCGGAGACCGCAACGGCTACAAGGGAATTTCGATTCCCACACCGCCACGCGTCGCCGCGGTCCGCGGCGGATTCCTGGAGATGGACGAGCCCGAGCACCGCGAGGCCCGGTCCGCGGTCAATCCGTATCTGTCCCCGGCGGCGGTCAACCGCTGGATTCCGTTCATCGACGAGGTCGTGCGGGCTGCACTCGACGAGAAGATCGAGTCCGGGCACATCGATTTCGTCGATGATCTGGCCAATGTCGTTCCCGCGGTGCTGACCCTGGCCATGCTGGGAATCCCGATCAAGAAATGGACGGTCTACAACGAGCCGGTGCACGCGGCGGTCTACACCCCGCCGGATTCACCGGATATCGAGCGGGTCACCGCGATGCACCGGGAGATGGGCCTGGACCTGCTCAACAATCTCATCGAGATCAAGCAGAATCCGCGCCCCGGGCTGATCAACGCCGTCGCCAACGCCACGATGAACGGCGAGCCGATGCCGGATCTCGAGATGCTCGGCATCCTGGGGCTGGTCATCGGTGGCGGCTTCGACACCACCACCGCGCTGACCGCCCATGCGCTGGAATGGTTGTCGGAGCATCCGGACCAGCGCGAGATGCTCAGCGCCGAACGCGAGACGCTGCTGGATTCGGCGACCGAGGAGTTCCTGCGCTTCTACGCCCCCGCCCCCGGCGACGGGCGCACCATCGCCGAGGACTGCGAGGTGGTGGGCAAGACGTTCGCCGAGGGCGACCGGGTGTGGTTGTCGTGGGCGATGGCCAACCGGGATCCAGAGGTCTTCGAGGACCCCAACGAGATCATCCTGGACCGGCATCGCAACCGGCACTACAGTTTCGGGCTCGGCATCCATCGGTGCATCGGCTCGAACGTGGCGCGCACGGTGTTCAAGCGGATGCTGCTCGCGGTCATGGACCGGATGCCGGACTATCGCTGCGATCCCGAGACGACGGTGCACTACGACACCATCGCCGTCATCCAGGGCATGCGGCATCTGCCGGCGACCTTCACCCCGGGCGAGCGCCTGGGCGAGGGACTCGAGGCAACGCTCGAGAAGCTGCAGGCGATCTGCGACGAGCAGCAGCTCGCCGCACCGGTGACCGCGCGCAAGGAACAGGCCGACATCCACTGAGACCCGGGCCGGTGTGCCGGGCGGCCGACTCGCCCGCCACACCGGCCCGGATGTCGGTGTCCCGCATCCAACAGGAGGTCAGGTGACCACCGCGCCGCAACGGCCGCTGCCCCAGCTCACCGCACAGAACGAATTCTTCTGGACCGCGGGGGCCGACGGCCGGCTGCGCATCCAGCACTGTTGTGCGTGCCAGGAATTGATCCACCCGCCGCAGCCGGTGTGCCGCTACTGCCGCGGCACCGAGATGGGTGTTCGCGAGGTCTCCGGACACGCCACTCTCATCGGCTTCACCCTCAATGAGCGGTTCGCCCTGCCCGGTCTGCCCCCGCCCTATGTGGTCGGGCAGGTCGCGCTCGTCGAGGATCCGCGAATTCGCCTGACCACCACCGTGATCGACTCCGATCCGGCCGCGCTCGAACTGGGCATGCGGATGGAGGTGCGCTTCGAACAGCACGAGGATGTGTGGCTGCCGCTGTTCCGCCCCACCGCCGAGCAGCCCGAGCCCGCACCGCTGCCCGCCGACGAGATCGAACCCGGCCGGTTCGCCGAACACGTCCGTCCCCGGCAAACCGCGGCCAAATTCGAGGATCGGGTGGCGCTCACCGGAATCGGCATGTCCGAGATCGGGCGGCGACTCATGGTCCCGCCACTGCGGCTGACCGTTCAGGCGTGTGAGCGCGCGGTCGCCGATGCCGGGTTGACCATGGCCGATATCGACGGCATCTCCTCCTACCCCGGCGGTGGCAATCTCGGCGGTATGGGCGAGGGCGGGGTGACCGCACTGGAGTCGGCGCTCGGCCTGCATCCCACCTGGTACAACGGCGGCATGGAGACCTTCGGGCCCGGTGGCTCGGTGATCGCGGCCATGCTCGCGGTCGCGGGCGGGCTGGCCCGGCACGTGCTGTGTTTCCGCACCGTCTGGGAGGCCACCCACAACGAGTTGCTGCGCACCGGAAAGGCCCAGCCGCTCGGCGGGAGCCGCACCACCAGCTGGCAGCTGCCCTTCGGCGCCACCTCGGCCGCGCATACGCTCGCCCAGAACGCGCAGCGGCATTTCCACCGATTCGGCACCACGCGGGAGACGCTGGGGTGGATCGCGCTCAATCAGCGTGCCAATGCCGAATTGAATCCCACTGCGGTGTACCGGGATCCGATGACCATGGACGACTACCTGTCGGCCCGCCCGGTGACCAGCCCGTTCGGTCTCTACGACTGCGATGTCCCCTGTGACGCCGCGGTCGCGGTGATCGTCTCCGCGGTCGAGACGGCGCCGGATCTGGCCCAGCCGCCGGTGTTCGTCGAGGCGGTCGGCACCCAGATCATCGAACGCGTCGACTGGGATCAGAGCACCCTCACCCACGAACCCCAGGTGCTGGGCCAGGCCGCGCATCTGTGGACCCGCACCGAGCTGCGGCCCGCCGATGTCGACGTCGCCGAGCTCTACGACGGCTTCAGTTTCAACTGCCTGTCCTGGATCGAGGCACTGGGTTTCTGCGGGATCGGCGAGGCGAAGGAATTCCTCGACGGCGGCAAGAACATCGCCCGCGACGGGCTGCTGCCGCTGAATACACACGGCGGCCAGCTCTCGCACGGCCGCACCCACGGGATGGGGCTGCTGCACGAGGCCGTCAGCCAATTGCGCGGCGCTGCCGGACCGCGTCAGGTGGCCGATGCCCGGGTCGCGGTCACCAGCAGCGGCGGCCTCACCCCCAGCGGCGTCCTGCTGCTGCGGAGCGAGCCATGAGCCCGGCCATCACCGGCCGGACACCACCGCACACCGGCCCGACGGCAGTGTCGCACGGCCGCCGGGTGAACCCAGCACGCCGCGAACCGACCACGCGATCGTCGTGGATTGTCTCCAGCACAGCTGCGCACAGCGCCCCTGGGTACCCGATGCGGAGCGATCGATGACTCTGGACGCCTCGGGGCTGCCCCGCTGCGGAGCCACGCGCCCAGTCCCCACCATCGAGAATCCCGAATCCGTGGCGCCCCAGCCGGTTCGGACGGAAGTCGACGGCATCGCGGTCTCCGGACTGCTGGTGACGGCGCGGTCACCGCGAGCGGCCCTGGTCGCCGTCCACGGCGGCGCGACCACCTCGGCCTACTTCGATTGCCCAGGCCACCCCGAACTGTCGCTGCTGCGCCTGGCCGCCGCCTCCGGAATCACCGCACTCGCACTCGACCGGCCCGGCTACGGAGCATCGGCTCCCTACGCGGACCGGCTGTGGGAACCGCGGTCGCGAGTGGATCTGCTCTACGGTGCTGTGGCACACCTACTTTCCGGCCTGCCCGGCGGCGCGGGGACCGTACTCGTCGCGCATTCGGCGGGATCGGAACAGGCCATGCGGATGGCCGCCGACCCGCGCGGCGCCGACCTGCTCGGCCTCGAGCTCGCCGGCACCGGGCGCGAGCACACCGATATCGCCCAGCGCATGCTGTGGGACCGGCCACCGGGCACACGCCCACGCGGGCTCAATGAGCTGCTCTGGCAGCCCGCGCAGCTGTATCCGGCCGATATCGTGGGCGGTGCGCGGCTCGCCGCCACCGGACCGCGGCTCGAGGCCGCCACCGTCACGGACTGGGCCGGCACCGAATTCCCCGCCCTCGCGGCGCAGGTCCGGATTCCGGTGCGTTTCACCGTCGCCGACCACGAGCGGGTGTGGCGCAACGATCACAACGGCCTGGCCGCGGCAGCCGCGGCCTTCACCGCCGCGCCCCGGGTGGTGCTGAACCGCCAGCCCGGCAGCGGTCACAACCTCAGTGTCGGGCGTACCGCGCGCGCCTACCATCTCGGCCTGCTGGCCTTCATCGAAGAGTGCCTGGTCGCCGCCGATGCCGGATTAGATTGTTCTGCAACACAATTCGACGGGGTCGTGGGCACACGACCCGGGAAGTGAGGCGAAGATGGATGTCGCCGATGTGGCCGCACTGCTGCTGCGACTGGTGGTGGGCGTGACCATGATCGCGCACGGATACAACCATTGGCGCGGCGGCGGGCGGATCGAGGGCACCGCACGCTGGTTCGGCGGGCTGGGGTTGCGCAACGGGATCCTGCAGGCCTGGCTGAGCGTGATCACCGAAATCGGCGCGGGCGCACTGCTGATCGTCGGCCTGTTCACCCCGCTCGCCTGCGCCGCGGTCATCTCGGTGATGCTCGTGGCCGGACTCCTGGCACACCGGCGGAACGGATTCTTCGTCTTCAAGGAGGGCTACGAGTACGTCCTGGTGCTCGCGGTCACCGCACTGGCCACGGCGATCCTCGGCCCCGGCCGCGCCTCCCTGGACCACGCCGTCGGCCTCGACACCCAAGGCTGGACCGGCGGACTCATCGCGGGCGTGGTGGGCGTGGCGGCGACCGCCGGACTGCTCGCCACCTTCTACCGCCCGGCCACCGATCCGGCACAGCCGGAACCCGCACCGTGACAGACACTTTCGAGGAAAAGGGCGATCGCATGCGAGTCGGATTCATCGGATTGGGCAGCCAGGGCGCGCCCATGGCGCAGCGGATCGTCGCCGCCGGGCACCCGACCACACTGTGGGCGCGCCGGTCCGCCAGCCTGGAACCGTTCGCGGATACCCCGGCGGCCACCGCCGAATCACCGGCGGCACTGGGCGCGGCCAGTGATCTCGTCTGCGTGTGCGTGGTCGGCGACGACGATGTGCGTGAGGTACTGACCGGCGAGAACGGCGTCCTCGCCGAGATGGCTGCGGGTGGTGTGGTCGCCGTGCACAGCACGATACATCCCGACACCTGCCGCGAACTCGCGAAAACCGCATCGGGTCAGGGTGTTTCATTGATCGACGCGCCCGTGAGCGGCGGCGGCCCCGCGGCCCAGGCCGGGCGGCTGCTGGTGATGGCCGGAGGTGACGCCAAGGTGGTCGATCGCTGCCGCCCCGTCTTCGACAGCTACGCCGACCCAGTCGTATACCTCGGTGACGTCGGCTCCGGCCAGGTCACCAAACTGCTGAACAATCTGCTGTTCACCGCGAATCTGGCGACGGCGATGACCACCTTCGCCCTCGGCGCCGATCTGGGGGTGGACCCGGCCCGACTGGGGCAGGTGATCGCACACGGCTCCGGGAACAGTTTCGCCGTCGGCCGGATCGCCGATGCCGGAATGACCCTGGACCGGCTCGCCCAATACGCGGGCACTCTCCTACGCAAGGATGTCGGACTCGTCGCGAATCTCGCCGACACAGCGGGCATCACTCCCGGCGTCGTGCTGACCGCCGCCGACGCGACGCTGGCACTGATGAAGCACGAGCGGTAGCCGACATGCGTATCGGATTCGTCGGCCCCGGCCGAATGGGCATGCCCATGGTGCGCCGATTGGCCGCCGCCGGACACGAGGTGCGAGTAGCCGTGCGGCGCACCGATATCCGCGCAGCGGTCACCGAATCCGGTGCGCACGCCGTCGACTCCCCCGCTGCCGCGGCGGCCGATGCGGACATGGTCCTCGTCTGCCTGTTCTCCGACGAACAGGTGCGCGAGGTCTGCCTCGACGGCGATCTCCCCGCGGCCATGGACCACGCCGCGATCCTCGCGGTGCACACCACCGGCGATCCACGCACCGCCCAGCAGATCTCCGACCGCGCACGACCACACGGAGTGCGGGTGGCCGATGTGCCGGTGAGCGGGGGGCCGCACGATATCGCCACGGGGACCCTGACGGTCTTCGTCGGCGCCGACGAAGACACGGCCGCGGACCTACGCCCCGCCCTGTCCTGCTACGCCGATCCGATCCTGCACGTCGGCCCACTCGGAGCGGGGCAGCGGGTCAAACTCGTCAACAATGCCCTGTTCGCCGCCCAAGCCGGGCTCGTCGCCGCCGCGGTCGATCTGGCGGGCCAGCTCGGCGTCGAGGAATCGGCGCTGTTGTCGGCGCTACCTCACGCCAGCTCCTCGGGCCGCGTCGTCACCAGCATCGCAGCCAAGCGCTCGGTCGCCGAATTCGGCAGTGCCGTAGGTGATTTCCTGCGTAAGGATGTCGCGGTGGTGCGTGCGCTCACCGCAGAACTGGGCGGTTCGCTCGGAGTTCTCGACGACGCGATCGCCGCCGCACCGTTCGGGCACTGAGGTCTCCAAACCGGAGCCTACGCCCGGGCCTTGGATACCTCGTTCTACGCGGACGCGACCGCGGAACGGCTCGACCAAGAAGTCGAAGTTCGGTCCAAGCGTCAGCGAATCATCACCCGGAAACGCAACCCGGTACACGTCGATCTGATTCTGGACGAAAGCGTGCTCCGACGAGTGGTCGGCGGTTCACGACCGATGGCCGACCAACTACTTCATCTTGCCGATCTGCCGATCGACGTCAACCTCGCGATACTGCCCTTCACGAGCGGGTACCCACTCGGGCTCGCCCCCGGACCGTTCACGGTACTCGAATTCGACCGCGCCACAAGCGAACACCCGCACATGCCGACGAGCGGTTGATTGCGGCGCGGTTATCCGTCCTCCAGAATCGGTACCACAGGCGAGAGAAGCGCATCCGCATGCACGGTCACCAGACCTCGAGCCATGCGGAACACACGAAATCCCCCGGCGTACGCAGCATCCTCGTCATCGTGGACGTACAGCAATCCATACGACCCGCGCGCGAGTCGACCGATCCGGGTGAACAGGTCGATCACTCCAGCGCCCCACGTGCCACGTCGGTTCGGGTGCCCTGCAAAGTGAATGTAGTAGTCACCGTTGAACGCTTGGAGATCCATCAGCGCGTAGCCGGAGAACTCCTCCAACAGAGTCCGGACGTCATCGAGGCGAAGGGACGACTCATCGTCCGTAGTCGTGGCGTCGGCACGCAGGGTGACCCAACCGTGGTACTCGAACACTGCTGAAGTGTAAGTTTCTCTGCCCGACATCGTGACACCCGCGTCCTGAAGGGGCTTGACGGTCCATTGGACCTTGTTCAGGCGATCTCCCAGCCGTGGCATCGACTCCGCGCGGGCCTCATCTACGTTGGGCCTTCCACGTGCCGGCGGGAGTATCTGTTCGCGATCGAATAGTTGTCACTACTGTAGGCGCCACAGGAGGTGGCTCGATCACCGTCGGCCGGTCGGTCGCACATGCCGCATCCCTGGCGGGACACTTGCGGCGAGGTCGAGTCGAGAGAGCAGGGCGATGTCGCAACAATCCGAGAATTCAGCCGATCCTGTCGCATCGCTCCTCGAGCGGGAGGTCATCAGGGATCTGAAGGCGCGGTACTGCCGGTTCCTCGACACCAAGGACGAACGATCCTGGCGCACGATCTTCACACCGGACGTGCGGATTCGAACCGATCTGGCGGTCCCCTCCGCCGACGGGCAGCCCACGCCGAGCTTCACTGTGGACGGCGCCGACGCCTTCGTCACCACAGTGCTCGCGAGCCTGGCGGGGGTCGCCACGGTGCACCACTGCCACACCCCGGAGATCATCCTCACCTCACCGACCATCGCGACCGGCGTCTGGGCGATGCAGGACTGGCTGATCTACCCCGACGGCAAAGAACTGCGCGGCGCCGGGCATTACCACGAAACCTGTGACAAACACGAAGGCGAGTGGCGGATCTCGTCGCTGCACCTGACCCGCACCGTCGTACAGACAACCGGTGACCGGTCCGGCGCCACGGCGCCCCGATGATCCATCCCGCGATATCCGCGCCGACGTGCGAGTACTGTTGCGCCACAACAGTTCCACCCACGCCATCGACGATCTCGACATCGAACGCCACTACGGCGACTCTTCGACGAGGCCACGTTGCCGACGGCGATGGACGATCGGCACCGTCGCGGTGTCACGCGACGACACCCCCGTCACCGAGGATGTGCCGCACAACTGGGCACGCACTGGTTGCGCCCACATCGCCTCCCGGCGAGCGGTCGAAGAGGGCGCGAGATCGACTGCCGCGAAACGCAAACTGTCATCACATGATTCGGAGGCACGCGGGGCGGGCGGTCCGACCCGGTGACGCACGCCCCGCGACTTCGATGCGACAGCCCGACCAACCCGACCGGACCGTCCCCATAACGCACACCGCGACTACCGGCGGCTGGGTGCCGCCGGTAGCCGGTCGTTATGCGCGGGTCATCGCTCGAGCAGCGCGCCCACGGCGGTGATCGAGGCGCGGCGTTCGTAGGCGATCCAGGCGAAGATCGCGGTGAGCACCAGCGGGAAGGGGGCCAATTCCGGGGCGTCGGCCAAGAAGGCGTTGAAGCCGGCGGCGAGGAAGGTGACGATCGCCAGGCCGATCGCGGCGGCCGCGGTCAGGCGGGGCACCATGAGTCCGATCCCGCCCGCGACCTCGGCGAGACCGATGAAGACCAGCAGCGCCAACGGGATCGAGAAAGCGGTGGCGTTGTTGTCCATCAGCGTGTGCGGGATGACGAGCTTCGGACCGCCGGAGGCGATGATGAAGAACAGGCCGAGCACGATCTGCAGGGTCCACAGGACGCGGTTGCGGATCTTGCCGGGGCGGACGGCGAGGGTGGTCCGGGTGGCGCTGATGGCGGTCATGTCTTGTTCCTTCTGGGTCGGTCGCGCCGGGTTGGTGGCGCGTTCATCAGTACCGACGGGGGCGGTCCGGAAAACTCATCGCCGCGGTCGGAACAATCTTCACCACATCATCGGGACCGCATGTGCACTGCGTTCGTCGCCCGAGCTGCCCTCGGATTCGCACTGATCCCGCACACACGGAAATACCGCTGGGCGGGCCTTGTGCGCGGCGGAATCGACCGCAGCGCAGAATGTTCGGGATTGCCGATGAGTCGAGGCGGTGGGTGAGCCGAATACTCGGCACCGTATCGAGGATGGGAGCAGCTCGCCGATCGAGGCCACCGTGGCGTATGGGCGCTTCGGGGTACCTACAGATCACGCGCGCTGGTCCGGTTCGGCCTCCTCTTGTGCGCCGAAGGTTCCGCGCGGCGCGGTGCCGCTCACCCTGCCCGTTACCGTGACTTTATGGCCGTTTGCTCTGACCCAGGCTCGGATCGCGACGCTCTGCTTCGGGTTCATGCGCGGCGTCCAGCGGCCGATCCGAACGCTTTCAACGCCCATTTTCTGTCCGGCGAGAAGCTGCGAGAGCTGTTCGAACTGGGACGGTGTCACGAAGGCCACGTAGTAGTCTCGGCCGGAATCCAGCGATGCCAAGACAGTGCCGAGGTCGAAGGCGCGCTCACCGATCTCCTCGAGGAACGCTTGGAGGTAACCGACGCGATCGTCGCCGGCATGCTCGGCGTCGAAGGCGGCGACCCAATCCCAGGGCAGCGCCGCGGGACACTCGCTCAGCGATGTCACCTGCTCGCGGACGGACTCGGGGTCGGCTTCGCGGGAGACGACAGCCATGCCCGCGATCCCTTCCGGAGATTCGACGTCGGGAAACGATTCGCCCGCACCAGGGGTGAGGAGTGCACGTCGTTGCGCCATGATCGCCCGGACGCCGGGCTCGACATCCGGCTGCTGCCGAGCCCAGTCGTGCCAGTAGGCCGCAGCTTGCGAGCTCTGGCGAACTACGCGGTCCGGCGCGGGCTCGGCAGGCCAGAACTGCAGGAGATAACGGTCCATGACCGGCTCGTCACCGAGTCTGACGTCCTTCTCCCGCGCCTGGTCCATGCCCTGCGCGCAGTACCGCACCCGATAGTCGAGTCCTTCTTCCAGGTCCAATTCCCAGTGGGCCTCGCCTGCCCACTGCACCAGGGAGCTTCGATCCGAAACCGGGTAGAAGGAGACCTCCACGACGTCTTCCCATGCCGGATCCAGCGATGGCGCCTGGTCGTGCACTTCGACGGTGAAACCGACCTTCCCGGTGTGCAGCCCGGTGAGCAGGAAGAGCTTGCCGGGTACCGCGGCGCCGCACAGTCCCGACCCCTGCCCGGCGAACGCCTCGTGCATGCGCGAGTTGACGGCTCCTATGGCGCTTTCGACATAGATCTGACTGTAGGAGACACCGACTTCGCTCTCCAGCCTGAACACTTCTCACACCATCCCGACCGACGAGAGCTCGCCATCTTCCGGCACCGTCATGGGCAGTGCGGGACCGGATGACGAGGCGGCGGTGCTCACAGCGGGATCGGCGCCGACCAGGTCGAGGGCGAAGGAATCGGCCGACGTGTGGTGCGGGCTGGTTCGCGAACGGGTCATGCGGGGCAGCGTAGAGAAGCCCACTGACACGGCGACTCCCGAAACCCTTACTGCATGAACAATCTGAAGCGGTTCACAGAATTCGACACCTGCGCGGTGAGCATCGGCGGCCACCGCTACCCAGTGAGGACCGCGCAGGTCTGAAGTATCGGGCCCACCGTTCAGGAGTCGAGCCCCCTGCGGATCAGTGCCCAGCCATGCTCGGCGACGCGGGCGCGATCCCGGGGCGCGGCGCGGGCCAGCAGTGCCGCCAGCATCGACAACGCCAGCATCAGATCCGTGGCCGTCAGATCCGCCCGGATCGCACCCCGATCCCGGGCCCGCTCCAGCAGCCCGCCCAGCATCGCCCCGACCCGCACGCTCATCCGCGCCAGCGGGCCGCCGGTGAGCGGTGGATCGATCAATTCCACGAACGCGATCGAGGTCACCACCTGATCCACGATGCGCCCGAGCATCTGGTCGATTCCGGTGTCCGGATGGGCCGCATACGTTTCCAGGCCGGCGACATTGTCCTCGAATACCGCCAGCGCCAAAGCTTCTCGATCGGCGAAGTGCCGATAGAGGCTGCCCTGCCCGACTCCCGCGCGCCGGGCGATCAGACTCAGCGGCGCGTCGAAGCCGGATTCGGCGAAGACCTCCCGTGCCGCCGCGATCAGCGCCGCGCGATTGGCGGCGGCCGCACTGGGCCCACGATTCGCTCGACGTCGCTCCGCCATCGGCCTACACTACCAACCGGACACCAATGTCCGGATCGAAACGGCGACGTCGACGCGTGCCGACGGCCCCGCAGTGCACCGAGGAGGGACTCCGTTGAGCACCAACAGCTTTCACAACCGTGTCGCCATCGTCACCGGGGCCGGCTCCGGAATCGGGCGCGCCATCGCCATCGCATTCGCCAAATGTGGCGCCATGGTCGTGGCCGCGGATATCAGTTCCGACGGCGCTCAGGGTACCGCCGCGGAAATCGGCGCGGCGGCGATTCCGGTGGTTGTCGACATCTCCGACGAAATCGATGTCGCCCGCGCGACCCGCACCGCCATGGACACCTTCGGCCGCATCGATGTGCTGTGCAACAACGCGGGCGTGATGGACAAGATGGCACTGCCCGCCGACACTCCGGTCACCACCTGGGAGCGCACGGTCGCGGTGAACCTCACCGGCACCTTCCTGATGACCCGTGCGGTGCTGCCACACATGCTCGACCAGGGCATCGGCTCGATAGTCAACACCGCGTCGGAGGCGGGGATCCGCGGCGGCGCGGCCGGAATCGCCTACACCGCGGCCAAACACGGCGTGGTCGGATTGACCCGCAATGTCGCCTGGATCCACGCCGGCGACGGTATTCGCTGCAACGCGATCCTGCCCGGACCGACGATGACCGGCAGCGCCGGGCCGACACCCGAGTGGGACCTCGACGGTGTGACCCGGCTGCAACCGGTCATGTCGCTCATGCGGGGTGTCGCGGAGCCCGAGCAGATGGCCGAGGTGGCGGTCTTCCTCGCCTCCGACGCCGCCTCCTTCATCAACGGTGCGGTCGTACCCGTCGACGGCGGCTGGTCGGCCGGCTGACACCGGCTCCGCGACCCGTGTCATGCCCCGACCGCGACCGCTTCGTCGGCGGCTTCGGCATCGGTCACCGCGTCCGGTGTCGCCGTGCGGCGCACCGGAATCAGCGCGGCCAGCGCGGCCGCGACCAGCGCGACGCCGCAACCGATGAACAGCCCGGTCCGGAAACCTCCCTCGGTCGGCACGCTGTGCCCGTGGAAGTCCATGCTCATCTGAGCCAGCACGACACCGACCACCGCGGCAGCGATCGAGGTGCCGATCGAGCGCATCAGGGTGTTGAAGCTGTTCGCGGAGGCGGTCTCCGACAACGGCACCGACGACATGATCAGTGCCGGCATCGCACCGTAGGCCAGTCCCACGCCGCCGTTGATGACACAGACCGCGACCAGCAGACCCCAGGTCGAACCCATCAGCGCGGTGGTCACGCCGTATCCGGCCGCGATCACCACCGCACCCGCGGTCAGGGTGACCTTCGGGCCGCGCAGGGCCGACAGGCGCGCACCCAGCGGCGAGATCAGCATCATCATCAGACCGGAAGGCGCCATCCACAGCCCCATGGCCATCATCGATTGCCCGAGCCCGTATCCCGTCGCGACCGGCAACTGCAGTACCTGCGGCACGATCAGCGACGAGGAGTACATCGCGACACCGATGACCACCGACGCGGCATTGGTCAGCAGTACCGGCGGCCGCGCGGTCACCCGCAGATCGACCAGCGGATCGTCGATACGCAGTTCCCACCAGCCCCACACCAGCAGCACCACGGCCGCGGTGACGAACAGTCCGATGGTGGTGGCGCTGCCCCATCCCCAGGTGCCGCCCTTGGAAACAGCCAGCAACAGAGACACCAGCCCGGCGCCCAGTCCGAGCGCACCCGCATAGTCGAATCCGCCGGTGCCGCGCACATCCGATTCCGGCACCACCAGCCACACGGCGACCGCGATCACCGCGCTCAGGCCCGCCGCGCCCCAGAACAGCACATGCCAGTCCGCGTATTCGGCCACGGCGGCCGCCACCGGAAGTCCCAGTGCGCCACCGATTCCCAGCGATGCGCTCAGCAGCGCGACCGCCGAGCCCAGCTTCTCGGCCGGCAGCACATCGCGCATGACGCTGATCCCCAGCGGGATGATGCCCACGCCCATACCTTGCAGGCCGCGCCCGATGATCATCGGCAGCACCGAGTCCGACAGCGCGCACACGATCGGTCCGGCGATCAGTGGAACCGTCGACAGCAGCAGGATGCGGCGTTTGCCGTAGAGGTCACCGAGGCGACCGGCCACCGGCGTGGTGACCGCGCCGACGAGCAGGGTCACGGTGATGATCCACGAGGCGTTCGACGCGGTCGTGTGCAGCATCTGTGGGAACTGCGCGATCAGCGGGATCACCAGGGTCTGCATGATCGAGGCGACGATTCCGGCGAATGCCAGCACCCCGACGATCAACCCCGACCGATCGGAACCGGTCCTGTTCATTTCACATCTCCCTCACCAGCAAATATGTATTATGCATACTGAATGTAGCATGCATACTGGTGGACGGATTCCCCCGTGGACTGTGAGACGGGTCTCGGGACCGGCCGCACGAGGCGAGAGGAGGTCCGCGTGAATCAGGCGGACAAGCCCATCCATCTGGTCGAATTCGAGACCATGTTGCTGAGCCGCTATCAGATGCGGCGGCGGCACGAGATGCTGGGGCTCGAGCGCAGCGCCTATGTGGTCCTGAGTCGGCTGATCATGCAGGGGCCGATGTCGATCGGCCAGCTCAGCGCCGCATTCGGCCTGGACACCTCGACACTGAACCGGCAGACCGCGGCACTGCTGCGCAGCGGCCTGGTGGAGCGGATCGCCGATCCCGGTGGCGGTATCGCCCGCAAGTTCCGCATCACCGCCGAGGGAACCCGCCGGCTCGAGGAGACGGTCGAGGCCACCGTGGCGGGCCTCGAGCGCGTGCTGAGCGATTGGTCGGCCACCGAGGTCGCCGAGTTCGCGACCTGGTTGCGTCGGCTCAACACGGGTATCGAGCGGCTGTCCGGGCAACCCTGGCCCAGACCGCAATAGCGGCCGGCGCGGTACTCTCACCGCCCCCCGAGCAGCTCCGGTCGATGCCGACGGCCCCCGGCCCGCTACTCGCGGGCCACCGCCGCACCGGGATCTTCCTCGGCACAGCACCGGCGGATCCGCTGCACCAGTTCTGCCACCTCGTCGGCCGCCATATCGGGGCCCGGCGCGAACGACATCCGGGTGAGCAATGCGCCGAAGCGCCGCGCCAGCCGGCCGGGTAGTTCCCGCGGCGATGCCACCACCGCGAACTCGTCGATCATGTCGTCACCGATCAACGCCGTCATGCGGTCCCACTCCCCCGCTGTGGACAGCCGGGTCAGTTCGATTCCGGCGTCGGCCCAGCCGTGCAGTTCCAACAGCGGGCGATAGGCCGGAGTGGAGGCGTAGAACGCGAGCCGGCGGCGCAGGGCCGCCACGCCGCGCTCGATCCGCTCGTCGGTGCCGGTGACGACGAAAGGTGTTGCCACGACCTCGAATCCGTCGCCCGCTCCCCCGGCCGTCAGGGCCGGCAGTGTGCGCTCGCGAATCCAGCGGGCAGTGGTGAAACCGTGGCAGAGAAATCCGTCGGCGACCTCGGCGGCCACCCGGGTCATCACCGGGCCGACACCGGCCAGCAGAATGCGCGGCGGTCCGAAACCGTGGGCGGGCGGAACGAAATCGGGCGGCATCAGGGTGTGATGGGTGAATTCGCCGTCGAAGGCCAGATCCGCGCCATCGTGCCAGTGCGCCCAGATGGCCCGCAGCGCGCGCACGTATTCACGCATCCGCGCGGCGGGCCGATCCGACGGCATCGCGAAACGACGGTCGATATGTGCGCGCACCTGCGATCCGAGTCCCAGCCGCAACCGGCCACCGGAGAAGCGCTGCAGGTCGTCGGCGGAATACGCGACCGTCATCGGGGAGCGGGCCAGCGCGACCGCGACCGAGGTGCCCAGGCCGATGCGGTCGCTCCCGTGGGCCGCCAGCGCCAGCGTCAGGAACGGGTCACCGTTCATCTCACCGGCCCACAGTCCGTCGAAGCCGAGTCGTTCCAGGCCGGCGGCCCGGGACGCGGCATCGTCGAGCCCCGCGATCGTGGAGTCGATCAGCATGACACCACCCGCCACGCGAGAATAGTATTCCCCTGGTTCACGTTCGGTGATTCGAGTCGAAATGGGGCCCGCCGATGACCGATTCCATGGTGGTGGTGGAACGCACCGCGAACATCACCACGGTGACCCTGCACCGGCCCGCGGTCCGCAACGCACTCGATCGCGCGCTCATGGCGGCGGTGTGGGATGCGGTCGCCGAGGCCGGTGCCGACCCCGATATCCGCGCGGTCATCCTCACCGGCGCGGACCCGGCGTT
Organism: Nocardia sp. NPDC052254; assembly: GCF_040679495.1. NCBI lineage: Bacteria > Bacillati > Actinomycetota > Actinomycetes > Mycobacteriales > Nocardiaceae > Nocardia > Nocardia sp. NPDC052254. Next base: position 598,503 of record NZ_JBFAUW010000001.1, read on the forward strand.
CTGCGCGGGCATCGATATCGGCGAGGCCGCCCGCGCCGGTGACACCGCAGCGGCCCGGTCCGCGAGTTCGGGTCCCGGGCGCGGGCCCGACGGGCTGTTCCGATTCCTTCCGGTGATCGACAAGCCGATCCTCGGCGCGATCAACGGCGCCTGTGTCGCGGGCGGCCTCGAACTGGCCCTGCAGTGCACCCTGCTGGTGGCATCGGAGCGGGCACGCTTCGCCGACACCCACGCCCGGATGGGCATGATGCCCGGCGGCGGGGTGACGGTGGGACTCAGCAGCGCGGTCGGCCGGCGTAAGGCGGTGGAGATGTCGCTGTCGGGCAACTTTCTCACCGCCGGCGCGGCACTCACCCACGGACTGGTCAATCATGTGGTGCCGCACGCCGAGCTGCTGTCGTTCACCCGGGCCCTGGCCACCGACATCATCGGCAGCGACGCGGACGCGGTGACCAGACTGCTGCGGCACTACCGCGCCCTCGCCGAGATCGATGAGCGGTCCGCGCAACTGCTCGAGGGGGTGATGGCCGAGACGTGGGCGCCGGGCACCGGGCGGATGGCCGGGCACGGCGCCCGGGTCGTCGAGCGGGGGCGCCAACAGCTGCGCGACTGACGACGGGCCGGCGATTCAGATCACCCGGCCGTCGTGTCCGGCCCAATACTGTTGCCGCAGCAGCCGTTTGTAGAGCTTGCCGTTGGGATCGCGGGGTAGCTCATCGGCGAAATCCACGGTGCGCGGACATTTGTAGGACGCCAGTTCGGCCCGGCAGGCCGTGATCAACTCGGCGGCCAGCGCCGGACCGGCAGCTGCCGGATCCACCGGCTGCACCACCGCTTTCACCGCTTCACCCATCTCCTCGTCCGGCACCCCGAGGACCGCGACGTCGAGTACCGCGGGGTGGGCTGCGAGCAGGTTCTCGGCCTCCTGCGGATAGATGTTCACCCCGCCCGACACGATCATGTGCGACTGCCGATCGGTCAGATACAGGTAGCCGTCCTCGTCGAGACAGCCGATGTCGCCGAGGGTGCGCCAGCCGTGCGGACCCGTCACGGCGGCCGTGCGTTCGGGATCGTTGTGATATTCGAACGGACGCCCGCCCTCGAAATACACCACGCCGATCTGCCCGGCCTCCAGCGCCCGTCCGTCGGCGCCGACGATATGACACGGCTGCCCGGGACGCCCGACCGATCCGGGGTGTTCGAGCCATTCCCGCGCGGAGATGTAGGTGTTGCCGACATCCTCTGTGCCCGAGTAGTACTCGTTGACGATCGGTCCCAGCCACTCGAGCATCTGCCGCTTCACCGGCACCGGGCACGGCGCCGCCGAATGGACCACATCCACCAGGCTCGACAGATCGTAGCCGCGGCGCTGCGCCGCGGGCAGGTGCAGCATGCGCACGAACATGGTCGGCACCATCTGGGTGTGGGTGACTCGGTGGCGCTCGATGAGTTCCAGGCACCGGCGTGGGTCGAAACGTTCCATCACGACGACGGTCGCGCCGATGCGCTGCCACGACATCGCGAACACCAGGGGCGCCGCGTGATACAGCGGCGCCGGGGACAGATAGACGGCGTCGGCGCGCGAGCCCGCGGTGAGCAGGCCCCGCGCGATCAGCACCGGCGGGGCCTGTGGATCGCCGAGCGGGGTCGCCGGCAGTGGTTTGCGCACCCCCTTGGGCCGCCCGGTCGTTCCGCCGGAGTACAGCATCTCCCGGCCCTCGCACTCGTCCGGCAGCGGTTCATCGGGTTCGGTGCTCAACAGCTCCGCATAGGGGGTGAAGCCCGGTAGCGCGCCCGCGGCGCAGATCCGGACGGTGATCCGGCTCAGATCCAGCCCCGCCACCACGTCGGCCATCGCCGCCGTGGTCACCAGCGCCGTCGCACCGCAGTCGTCGAGAATGTACTGCACCTCGGCGGGGCGCAGATGGCGGTTTATCGCGGTGTAGTAGAGCCCGGACCGTTGTGCGGCCCACGCGATTTCCAGGAACGCCCGGGTGTTCTCCGCCAGGATCGCCAGCTGAGATCCGACCTCGAGACCGCGGTGGCGCAGGGCGCGCGCACCGGCCACCGAGCGCTGCTCGAGCTGCCGGTAGGTCACGATCTCTCCGGTCTCTCCCATCACGATCGCGGGGCGATCGGGATCGCGCTCGGCATGCAGACCCAGGGTCATCGGCACGGCGGCCATCGGCAGCCCTCCTCCCATCCGCCGACCGGCGGAGAACTGAATTCTAACTAGATAAGAATGCTACTCTCGCACGGTGAGTCTGCGTTTCATATTTCACTATCCGGAGACCGCCGGCGCCGACGGTGACGTCCTCGACGCGGGACCCCTGCACGAGGTCGCGAGCACCACGGAGCGAGCCGGTTTCCACGGCATCTCGCTGAGCGAACACCCGATTCCCGGATCACGATGGCTCGCGGGCGGCGGACATCAGACGCTCGATTCGCTGGTGGCCCTGGGCTATCTGGCCGCCGCGACCGAACGGCTGCGCCTGCTCACCTATCTGGCTGTCGCGCCGTACCGCAATCCGTTCATCCTCGCCAAGGCGGCCGCCACCATCGACAAACTGTCGGGCGGGCGACTGATCCTCGGTCTGGGCGCGGGTTATCAGAAGAGCGAATTCCATGCGCTGGGAGTCGATTTCGACGAACGCAACGCGCTGTTCGACGAGGCGCTCGAGGTGCTACCGCTGCATTGGAGCGGTGAACCGTTCAGCTATCACGGGCGGCATTTCGACGCGCGCGAGGTCGTCGCCCGGCCCCGGCCCATCCAGGATCCCATCCCGATCTGGATCGGCGGCAACTCCGCCGCGAGCCGTCGCCGCGCCGCCACTCGCGCCCAGGGCTGGATGCCGATGTCGGGCGGCGCGGAACTCAGCACCACGACCCGTACACCCGCGCTGGGCACCCGGACGCAGCTGGCGCAGCAGATCGCGGAGGTGCGGGCGCGGTCCGAATCGGCCGGGCGCACAGCCGATCTCGACGTGCTGTACTCCTATCACGACCAGACCCCTCACCGATCCCGCGCAGGCCGATCGGCATCGCGAGGCCTTCGCCGAACTGGAGCGGGCGGGCGTCACCTGGGTCGTGGTATCTGGTCGCACCCGCGAGCATCACGCGACCACGGACTTCCTCGAGGCCTTCGGCGCGAGCTATCTGCGATGAGCGCCGGCTGGTTCGAGCAACGGGCAGCGCTGTCCGGCACGGTCGCCGTGATCACCGGCGGCGCAGGCGGTCTCGGCCGCGCCATCGTCACCGACCTGGCGGCAAACGGGGTACGCCCGGCCGTCGTCGACATCGACGCCGAGGCCGCGGCGAACCTGCGGGCGACACTGGCCGCCGACGGTCACGACGCGTTGATCCAGCACGGCGACGCTCGCGATCCCGAGGTCCTGACGGCCCTGTTCGACGCCGCCGACCAGCGGTGGGGACGACTCGACACCGTGGTCAACGTCGTGGGCGGCACCTTCCGCGCCTCGTTCACCGATACCCGCCCCAAGGGCTGGGACGCATTGCTGCGCACCAACTTCACCCACGTGCTGCACGCCTGCTCGCTGGCGGTGCCACGGATCCGGGCGGGTGGGCGCGGGGGCAGTATCGTCAACATCACCACCATCGAGGCGCATCGTGCGGCACCCGGTTTCGCGGTGTATTCGGCCGCCAAGGCCGCCGTGGAGCAATTCGCCCGCACCCTCGCGGTGGAGCTGGCTCCCGAAGGTATCCGGGTCAACAATGTCGCCCCCGATTACGTACCGACCCCCAATCTGAGCCGGCTCCCGCACGGCGACGGCGCGATGACCGATCCCACCGGCGTGCGGGTGGCGATACCGCTCGGCCGCCCCGGCGAGGTCGGCGATGTCTCGGGTTGCGTGGTGTTCCTGGCCTCGGCGCTGTCGGCGTATCTCACCGGGACGACTCTTCATCCCGACGGTGGGACCGGCGCCTCGGCCGGCTGGTTCAACTGGCCCGATACCGGATGGGCGAACTACGCGCCCATGCGGTACCTGAGCGGCGATCAGTAGGCGAGGAAGAGGATTTCCTCACGTGAGTAGTCGTGGCCGGGGTGGTTTTCCGCCAGATGCTGCTTGGTCTTCTCGACGAGGTCGTCCTCGTCGGTTCCGACGATCTGTTCACCACAGGGGCAGCCCAGTCGGGTCTTCACAGTCTTGTCTCCATCGGGTCGGGCTGTGAGCGTCGTTCACGTCACCTTATGCACATCACCTTATGCACAATCTGTGCCCTCCGTCACCCCGGGGCAACCTCGCCGAGCGCCCGCGGCGGCGCCGAATCGGCCGCGGCCACCGCCCTGAACTCGGCGAACGCCGCATCGAGAACCGGGGACAATTTTCGCTCGGCGACCTCGTGGGGCCACCGGTGCGGCGGCTCCGGATCAATTCCTATAACGTGTTCTAATTCAAGGGTCGGTCACGAGAGGGGCCTGTTGCGATGGTGGCGTTCTTCCGTCGGGAGGAGAGTGGGTTCGTCGCGAGCGAACTGGCCGTGAGCCGGTGGTCGCCCGATCAGGTGGCCGGACCCGCGATCTGCGGCCTGCTGGCCCGGCAACTCGAGACCCACTGCCCGGAAACCGGATTCATCCCCGCACGGCTCACCGCCGATCTGTTCCGCCCGGTCCGCGACGAACCGCTCACCGTGCACAGCGCGGTCGTGCGCGACGGGACCCGGGTGCGGGTCGCGGACGCGTGGATCGAGCAGCAGGGCGAGATCCGGGTGCGGGCCTCGGTGATGTATTTGGCCGTGGCCCAGCAACCGCCGGGCCGGGTGTGGCAGGCCGATGCGCCGCTGCCGATCCCCGATATCCGGCTCGACGAGCCCACCGGTCAGCCCCCGCTGTTCAAATGCGGCGACGGCGAGTGGTCCGGTGATTTCGCCGCGGCACAGAACGGTGAGCGCAAATCGGTGTGGCAGAACCTTCCGGCACTGGTGGCCGGTGAGCCGATCTCACCGTTCCAGCGTGCCGCCTTCCTCGGCGACACCACCAATCTGGTGTGCAACTGGGGCACCGCGGGCGTCGGCTACATCAACAGCGATATGACGCTGACCCTCACCCGGCTGCCCATCGGCCACGAGCTCGGACTCCATGCCCAGGACCATATTTCGTCCGACGGTATCGCGGTGGGCACCGCCACGCTCTACGACCGGCAGGGCCGGCTGGGTACCTGCATCGTCACCGGTGTCGCCAATGCTCGCCGCCAGGTCGACATGGCCGAGACCACCGTCTGAGCCACCGCACGCAGCCATCGGCACCGCGCACACCCACCGGTACCGGCCGCGCACACGGCCATCGGCATCGGCATCGGCATCGGCATCGGCATCGGCATCGGCAAGGATGATCGGATGATCCTGCTGGTCCCCGCCGACGTCCTGCATCCTCGACGCCCCGACGCGCATTTCGCCGCCGACGCCGAAGCGGCCCGCGACGCGGGCTGGGAGATCGGCCTCGTCGACCACGACGAGCTGACTCGCCCGCAGGCCGACGCCGCGGCGGCTGTGCGCCGGGTGCGCGCCACCGGCCCGGCGTTGTACCGGGGCTGGATGCTCGATGCCGGGCAGTACGCGAGATTCGACGCCGCCCTGACCGAACGTGGCGTGCGGTTGTACACCGATGCCGGACGGTATCGGCGCGCACACGAATTCCCCGGCTGGTACGGATTGTTCGTCGGCCACACGCCCGAATCCGCCTGGACCCGGGGCACCACTCGCGACGAATTCGACCGTGCCCGAGCCACACTCGGACACGGTCCGGGCGTCGTGCGCGACTACACCAAATCGATGAAACACCACTGGCACGAGGCAATGTACATTCCCGAACTCACCGATGCCGACGCGGCCTGGCCGATCGCGGACCGACTGCGCGAACTGCGCGGTTCGGAGATGACCGGCGGATTCGTGATCCGCCGATTCGAAGATCTCGCCGCCGCCGAGACGCGTACCTGGTGGGTGGACGGCCACTGCCGCCTGGTCGGCCCGCATCCGGACACACCGGACCGGATCCCGGAACCCGGCCCCGATATCTCCGCCGTGGCACCGCTGGTCGCAGACCTCGGATGTCGTTTCGTCACGGTAGATTTCGCACTGCGCTCCGATGGCCGATGGCGGGTCCTCGAGATCGGTGACGGCCAGGTCAGCGACCGGCCGGCCACCGTCGCCGCGACCACGCTGACGGCCGCCCTGCGCCCGCTCACCGATCCGGACGAGCCGCCCGCAGGCAGAACGCGGTGACCCGCTCGATATCGGCCACGCCCGGTTCCACCTGCTGCCACAGCGATTCGGCCAGATGACCGACCGCCGCGTGGGCGGCCAGCGTGGCGACGAATTCGGGTTCGGCACAACCCAATTCCGCGAACGGGGCACCCAAGGGTGCGGCGAGCCGGGCATTGGCCTCCGGCGGCCCGGTGACCAGCCCCTGAGCCAGCCCTCCGGCATTCCACATCACCGCGCGCGTGGTCGCGGCGACCTCGCCCACCCCCTGGGCCAGGACACCGGCGACCCACTCCCGCACCGCATCCTCCGGCGAGGTACTGCGGCTCATCCGATGGCCGAGATATCCCAGCAGCCGGCTGGTTCCATCCTCGAGCAATGCGGCGACGAGGGCGTCCTTGGAGGCGAAATGCCGGTAGAAGGCATCATTGGACAGCCCGGCCGCGGCGACGATATCGGCCACCCGCGGCCGCGCGCTGGTACCGCAGCGACGCATCACCGCCAGCCCGGCGTCGAGCAGCCGCCGCACCTCCTCGGCATACGCGGCACCGCGCTGCGCCAAGGCCCGCTGCGCGATGCGCGTCGCGATGTCGTCGCCGGTCATCATCGCTGCCCGTCCGCGCCCCGCAGCGCCGCCACCACACCGCCGTCGACCAGCAGGTCGGTGCCGTTGAGGAAGCTAGCCTCCTCCGACAGCGCGAAACCCACCACCGCGGCGATCTCCTCGGGCCGGCCCTCGCGCCGTAGCGGCGTCCGCTCCACCAGCGCCCGCATACTGGGATGTGCGCTCGCCTCCTGCCGGCCCTGCGGGGTGTCGACGATGCCCGGTGAGATCGAGCAGATCCGCGCACCGGCCGCGCCCAGGCGGACCGCTTCACGCCACACCAGCCGCTGCACACCACGTTTGGCCCAGCCGTAGGCGACACCAGGCTGTTCGACCGCGGCACCGAGCACCTCCCGCAACCGCTCCAGGAAGTCCGGGTGCAAGGGATCGTCGAGGACCGCCAGCGCCGCCGGATCGGGTGGGTTCGGATCCAGCAGCGGCGCCATGGACGCGAAGACCACGGTCGCCGCGCCCGGTCCGGCCAGGGGTCGCAGGGTCTCCAGTAGCGCGGCGGTGCCGATCAGGTCCACGGCGACGATGGTGCGCCAATCGGCCATCGTCGGTGAGATACCCGCCGCATGTGCCACCCAGCGCAATCGACCCCGTGCCGCGAGGTGTCGCGCCAGTTCGCCGACACCCGCGGGGTCGGTGACATCGACCACGAACGGTTCGGCGCGCGCTCCCGCCGCGCGCAACCGGTCCGCGGCGGCGGCCGCGCCCGCCTCGTCCCGGTCCGCGAGGACCAGCAGATCGGCCCGGTCCGCGAGCACCTCGGCACAGGCCAGGCCCATTCCGCGGCCCGCGCCGGTGATCATGGCGACCGTGGTCATCGGCTCGCACCGTTCTCTCGGCGGGCCATCGGCGCCCAGCAGCGGGCCAGACCCGATTCGGCGGCGCGGGTGAGCAATTCGATCCGGAACCCCGAGGCGGCGGTGAGGAAGGCGAACATCGGCGCGCCACCCGGCCCCGGGCGCACCGCCTCCACCTCGTACCCGGCCGCGGTCAGTTCCGCCATATCGGCGGCCACATCGTCGGACCAGTACCCGACATGGTGAATTCCGCCCCCGGACACCGGTTCCCACAGCGTGCCCTCGACCGCGCGGATCACCTCCAGACGCGGCACGGTCGTCGAGTACACGCACCGGATATCGACCGACAGCTGCCCGGACGGAGCCGTCACGGTGAGCGGGCCACCGGACTCGATGCCCCACTCGTAGCCCAGCAGCCGCGACAGTGTGGCCGTGGTCTGCTCGATATCCGCGGACACGATGCCGAGGTGGAACTGATCGGCGGCTTTCATACCCACCCACCTTCCAGAACCACGTCTGCTCGATCAAGAATGCTATTCTTCTTCACGAGAACTATATTTCCACCGAATGGGAGGAGGCGCAATGGCGTGGGATTTCGAGACCGATCCGGAGTTTCAGCGCAAGCTGGACTGGGCCGATGCGTTCGTCCGCGAGGAAGTCGAGCCACTGGATCTGATCTGGCCGCATCAACAGTTCGTCCCACCGGACGCGACGCGGCGGAAGGTCGTCGACCCACTCAAACAACAGGTGCGCGACCACGAACTGTGGGCCACCCACCTGGGCCCGGATCTCGGCGGCCAGGGCTACGGTCAGCTCAAACTGGCGCTGCTCAACGAGATTCTGGGCCGCTCCTCGTGGGCGCCGGTGATCTTCGGCTGCCAGGCTCCCGATACCGGAAACGCGGAGATCATCGCCCATTTCGGCACCGAGGAGCAGAAGCGCCGCTATCTGCGTCCGCTACTGGACGGCGAGCTGTTCTCCAGCTATTCGATGACCGAACCCCAGGCCGGCGCCGATCCGACCAGGTTCACCACGGCCGCCGTGCGCGACGGTGACGACTGGATCATCAACGGCTGGAAGTTCTTCTCCTCCAATGCCTCGACGGCCTCGTTCCTCATCGTGATGGTGGTGACCGATCCGGAGGTCAGCGCTTATCAGGGCATGTCGATGTTCCTGGTCCCGACCGACACCCCGGGCGTCCGGATCGAACGCAATGTGGGTCTCTACGGCGAACCGCTCGACGGCGGCGCACACGCGCTGATCCATTACGACAATGTGCGAGTACCGAATTCGGCGCTGCTGGGCGGCCCGGGCCAGGCGTTCGCGATCGCCCAGACCAGGCTCGGTGGCGGGCGCATCCACCACGCCATGCGCACCATCGGCCTGGCGCGCAGCGCGCTGGACATGATGTGCGAGCGGGCGCTGAGCCGCGAGACCGCGGGCAGCCGGCTGTCGGACAAACAGTTCGTCCAGGGCTACATCGCCGATTCCTACGCCCAGCTGCAGCAGTTCCGCCTGTTCGTGCTCTACACCGCGTGGGAGATCGACAAGTACAACGACTACCGCAAGGTACGCAAGGACATCGCCGCGGTGAAGGTGGTCATGCCGACCGTGCTACACGACATCGCCTGGCGCGCCATGCAGGTACACGGCGCCCTCGGGGTCACCAACGAAATGCCGTTCTTCACCATGATCCACGGCGCGGGAGTGCTGGGCCTGGCCGACGGGCCGACCGAGGTACACAAGGGCACCGTGGCCAAACAGGTGCTGCGCGACTACTCCGCCAGCGACGATCTGTGGCCCGCGCAATGGATTCCACGCAAGCTCGACGCCGCGCGCGCGAAGTTCGCCGACTATCTCGAACACGAAGTAGGTAACCAGTGATCGACACCGCCCGCCTCACCGAATGGATGGATGCCCTCGCCCTGCCCGGCACGGGCGCACCCGCGCAGGCACAGTTCCTGTCCGGCGGCACGCAGAACGAGATCTACCTCATCACCCGTGGCGAGAACCGGTGTGTGCTGCGCATTCCCCCCACCGGCGCACCCGCCGAACGCGACGGCGGGATCGCGCGCGAATGGCGGATCACCGAGGCGCTCGAGGGCACCGATGTGCCGCACACTCCCGCGATCGCGGTCTGCACCGATCATTCGGTGCTGGGCCGCACCTTCTACCTCATGGGCTACGTCGACGGCTGGTCACCGATGGACAGCAAGATCTGGCCCGCACCGTTCGACACCGACCTCAGCGCCCGCGCGGGCCTGGCCTATCAGCTCGCCGAGGGCATCGCGCTGCTGTCGCGAGTGGACTGGCGCGCCAAGGGATTACAGGATCTCGGCCGTCCCGACGGTTTCCACGAGCGTCAGGTCCAGCGCTGGACCGACTTCTTCGCCCGTAACCGGGGCCGCGATCTCGACGGCATGGCGGTGGCCACCGACTGGCTGCGCACCCACCGGCCGCTCGACTACCTCCCCGGTCTCATGCACGGCGACTACCAGTTCGCCAATGTGATGTTCGAACACGGCGCACCCGCCCGGCTGGCGGCGCTGGTGGACTGGGAGATGGGCACCGTGGGCGATCCGAAATTGGATCTGGCCTGGATGGTGCAGAGCTGGCCGGCCGACACCTCCGCACCCGAGGCCGCCGGGGTGAGCTATGTCGATCTGCGCGGAATGCCTTCGCGGGACCAGCTTGTCGAGCACTATGCACAGGTGTCCGGGCGCCAGGTCGACGACCTCGACTACTACCTCGTCCTGGCGAAGTGGAAGCTCGCCATCGTGCTCGAACGCGGATTCCAGCGCGCCGGAGACGACATCAAACTGCGATCCTTCGGACCGATCGTGCCGAAGCTGATGCGCGAGGCCGCCGACCTCGCCGAGAGTACGGAGTACAAATGACCGCCTCCGAATCCACCACCACCGACCAGGTCGTCGTCGAACGCCGCGACGCGGTGCTGATCGCCCGGATCAATCGCCCGCAGGCACGAAACGCGCTCAACGGAGCCGTTCTGCGCGGTATCGGCGCGGCGGTGCTGACCGCGGAAACCGATCCGCAGATCCGGGCCCTGGTTCTCACCGGCACCGGCGACCGCGCCTTCTGCGCCGGGATGGATCTACGGGAATTCGCCGACGGATCCGGGACGCACGCGGATTCACCGGAGGAACGCGGCGCGCTCGAGGCCTACGCCCGCATGGCCTCCGGGCGCACGCCGGTCCCCGTCATCGGCGCCGCCAATGCCACGGCCGTGGGCGGCGGGCTCGAACTGCTCATGGGCTGCGATCTCATCGTGGCCTCCTCGGCCGCGAGTTTCGGTCTCCCCGAGGTGAAGCGCGGATTGTTCGCGGCTGGTGGCGGCACCGGGATCGGCACGCGCATCCCGCTGGGGATCGCCCTCGAGCTCCTGCTGACCGGCCGGCTCATCGACGCCGAGCGCGCCGAGCGGATCGGTCTGGTGAACGCGGTGGCCGCACCCGATGACGTTCTCGACACCGCCGTCGCCTTGGCGACCACGGTCGCCGCCAACGCCCCGCTGGGACTGGCCGCGTCCAAGGAACTCGCACGCTTGGCGGTCACCGACGACACCGCGGCCACCGAGCGCCTGAAGCATTGGCAGCGTGAGGTTTTCGCCAGCGCCGATGCCGCCGAGGGAGCGCAGGCATTCCTGGAACGCCGCACCCCCTCCTGGCAGGGCAGGTGAGCCGGATGCGCGCGGCGGTGTGCCCGCGTCACGGCCCGCCGGAGGTGGTGCGGATCGAGGAACGTCCGGTGCCCGAACCGGGCGCCGGTGAGGTCCGGGTGCGGGTACACGCCGCCGCGGTCAACTTCCCCGATGTGCTGCTCGTCGCCGACAAGTATCAGATCAGTGTGCCGCCACCATTCGTTCCCGGCAGTGAATTCGCCGGGGAGGTGGTGGCACTCGGGCCCGCGTGTTCCGGAATCGCTGTCGGCGACCGGATCACCGGCACCGGCCTGCACGGTGCGTTCGCCGAGCAACTCGTGGCGCCGGCCGCCACACTCACGCGTATCCCCGACGGTGTGGATTTCGCCGATGCCGCAGCATTCGGTGTCACCTACCGCACGGCGTACCACTGCATCCGCTCGGTCGCGCGGGCCGCTGCGGGCGCGGAGCTGATCGTGCTCGGCGCGGGCGGCGGCGTCGGATCGGCGGCGGTCGCGCTCGGGGCGAGACTGGGCCTGTCGGTGACGGCCGTCGCGTCCTCGAACGACAAACTCGACGTGGCCCAGTCGTTGGGCGCACGACACCTGATCAACCACCGCGCCGGCGATCTGCGAGCGGCCTTGCGCAGCGCGTTACCGGACGGCGCCGATGCCGTCATCGATCCGGTCGGCGGCGCCCTCAGCGAACCCGCGCTGCGCGCGCTGCGCCGGGCCGGGCGCTTCGTCACCGTCGGCTACGCCTCCGGCACCGTGCCGCGAATTCCGCTCAACCTGGTGCTGGTCAAAGGAATTCACATCCTCGGGTTCCAGTTCCAGGACGTGGCCCCAGAGGAGTTCCGGCGCAACGAAACCGAGCTCGGCGCACTACTCGCGGCCGATATGCGCCCCCACATCGGCGTCCGCTTCACGCTCACCGACGCCCCCGCCGCACTGCGTCTGGTCGCCGACGGGCGCGCGGTGGGCAAGGTGATCGTGGATCTCTGATTCGGCACGGCGTCACCGAATCGTTGCGCCGATACATCGCATCCGCTCGGCGAATCTCCCGGCGAAATCACCTCCCCTTCTTCGACATTCCCGACCCGATCCTTCCCATCCACGACGAATCGTGATCCATGGCTTCTACTCGACTGCGTGTCTTGCGATCCCGGAAAGCCGACCGAGCGGGCTGTCGAGGACCGACCGAGGAGAAAATGGAATAAAACGGACACCTCAACGACAAGGGGTCTCCGTTGGAGGCGCATGCGGGCGTGCCGGATTGTCGGTGAGGTCGCCGCGGTGGCGGCGGTTTCGATATTGACGGCTGGGATGAGCGCCGCGGCCCCGCCGACGTCCGGTCCAGATCTGGGTCCATCTGGCGAGTACCACGCTCCTGCCCAGGGCGATGGTGTTGCTACCCGGCCGGCGATCGACGCGATCGAGCCGATCACCGACCGGTGGCTGCGGGTGTTCGTGCAGTCACCCGCGATGAACCGGATCGTGCAGGTACAGGTCATGCTTTCCGCCGATCGGGAGCGGCCGCGGCCGACTTTGTACCTGCTCGACGGGCGTGGTGCCCCGGAGCGTGAGAGCAGTTGGACCGAGCGCGGGCATGCGGTGGAGTTCTTCGCCGACAAGAGCGTCAACGTCGTGCTGGCCACCGGTGGACCGGCCAACCTCTATGCCGACTGGCAGCGCAGCGACCCCGTCCTGGGCACCAGCAAGTGGGAAACCTTCCTCACTCGCGAGTTGCCCCCACTGATCGATGCCCGCTTCGACGGCAACGGCCGCAGCGCCATCGAGGGGGTGTCGATGGGTGGCGAGGCCGCGATGATGCTCGCGGTCCGAAATCCGGGTCTATATCGGGCGGTGGCGGCCCACAGTGGTTGCTACACAGTCGCTTCCGGCGCCGGTCAGGCCCAGGCCCGAGCGATCGTGGAAACCTACGGCGGCAACGCGGACAACATGTTCGGGCCCCCGGGCGACCCGGACTGGCTCGCCCACGACGTCATGTCCCATGCCGAAGCGTTACGCGGGACCGCGATCTATCTGTCCAGTGGCAGCGGCCTCCCCGGCGAACACGACGTCACCGACCAGAACGACCTCACCGACACCGTGACCGTCGGCGGACCACTGGAAGCCGGCGCGTACGTCTGTACGGTGGCGCTCGTCGACCGGCTGTCGCGACTACAGATCCCCGCGACAGTGAACCTGCGCCCTACCGGCACCCACTCGTGGCCGTACTGGGCCGACGAGCTGACCCGATCCTGGCCGACCATTGCGCACGCACTTCACACCGACAACTGACACCGGTAGCCGGTACGGAGAACCTGTCCACGCCGCGCATGACGCGTCCAGGTGAACGAGAGATTCGAAAGAGACAAACCCTGTATGACGATCCCGCCGCCGTTGTGGTCGGCCGAGATCTGCACCAGCACTTGTGAGCTCGGAAATGTGAGGACATGCGAATGTACGCGGACATAGATCGGATCGCGCGTGGCAGCAACCATGCCTATGGCGCCACCGACCACCTTCATGAGGCGCACAATCATCTGCGGTCGGTCGAGGTGAGCGCGGGTATGTTCGGCCGGACCGAGGCCGCTGCGAATGCCGAGGCGCTCGCGTATCGAGCCCACGAGCGGCATAAACGCGCGCTCGACGAACATCATCGGAACCTGACGTGGATCGGCGAGAACACTGCCGGAGTCGCGACCACTCTCGGCGAGGCGGACCACGCCGGCAGGGATACCGTACGCCGCGGGGGCTCTGTCGATCGACCGGAATGAATGCGCCGAAACTGTCCGTTCTCCTGGTGTCCGAGCTGACGAAAAACGCCGGAGGCGATCCGTGGGAACTACAGGATCAGCTGCTGACGGGCAAGCCGGATCGGATCGCCACGATGGCCGAGGCATTTCATAGGAGCGGCTCGCACACCGGAAATGCGAACAGTGCATTCGACACGGCTCGAAAGCACTTCCAGGATGCGTACACCTCCGGTGCGCGATCCGATGTGATCGATGATTCAGCTGTCGTAAAAGATGCCAAGGCCAAATTGCATGGGTCAGCAGAAGCGCTCAGCAAGATCGGTGCCGGCCTGGAGGAGATCGCGGCATCTCTCGCCGTCGCACAGAACAAGACGCACCCTCCGATCGATGCCCTCAACCATGCGCTGACGGCCCTCGAGTCGGAGTACCTGAAGTTTCCGCACCCGGTGGGAAGGTTTTCGAACGAGGTCCCGAACGTGGCGCTGCTGCAAATGAAGAAGACTGCGACGGGTGCGGTGGCGGCGACGTATTGGCAGATAAAGGGCACCGTCGCCGATTACGAGAAGCTGCTCGACCGATGCATGAAAGAGCTCGAAAAGACCGGTTACCTCCCACCCGTGCAGCTCGAGGACGCCGCCTCGAACACCGATCCGAAGGCCGTGTACGAATGGTGGAAGTTGCTCACTCCGGCCGAACAAAAGATGCTCATCGCCGATCATCCCGATGTGATCGGGAATCTCAACGGAATACCGGTCGCCGATCGCAGCGCCGCAAATACAAAGCTGATGAACGCCGACATCAGTCGGGTCGAGACGGTAGCGAAAGCCAAAGGGGTGTCGGTCGATACGATTCGGAAAGACCCGGCGAAATACAACCTGACGGCTGACGACATGACCCGCTACCACAATGCGATCAACGTCCGAGCCGGTCTGAACGCCTATGCCGGCCGGAAGCACCCCGGTCAGTTCGGGCCGTATCTGCCGACCTATCTGTACGTGTACCAGCCCCTCGCGTTCGACGGAAAGGGCCGGGCCGCAATCGCCATCGGCGACCCGGACACCGCGCCCAACACCGCGGTCCTCGTTCCCGGCGCGAGCCAGAGCGTGCGCGCCAGCGACGCATCCGACACCGGCTGGTTCGCTGCGCAGAGTTCACAAGCGCAGAATCTGTACACCGAATCGAACAGAGCAGACCCGAGTCATCCGACCGCGGTCGTCGCCTGGATGGGCTACGACTCACCGACGAACGGGATCACCGCTGTGGTCAGCGGCGACCCCACCGCCGAACGCGCGGGCGGAGAACTCCTGGCACGCGACGTCGATGGGCTGTGGGCGACCCACCAGGGAGCATCGCATGTGACCACGGTGGGCTATTCCGCCGGGGCAATCGTCACCGCCGACGCCGCTGCCGCGAGTCACCTGCACACCAACGACATGGTGTTGCTCGGCCCCGTCAGCACCGACCAAGCACACCACGCGGCCGACTACCACCTCGACCACGGCCACGTATATGTCGGCGAGGCATCCAACGACCTCAACGCGCACGGCGGCCACGCCATTCTGAACGCGCACAGCCACTTGACCGGACAGGGTGGTGATGCCGATCCCACCGACCCCGACTACGGCGCGACCCGCATCAAGGCCGAAACACCACCGAGCTACTCCTCGCCGCTCTACTACAGCGGGCAAGCCCATTTGCACTATTTCACCCCGGGAAGCGAATCACTCTACGCCACAACCGATATCACATCCGGACACGCCGACCGACTCGCCGACGACGACATGCTGGCCACTCCCGACAAGGAGGTTCCGGCCCCCGGCCGAGCCGGATGGGAGGGCCTGAAAACAGTCGAGGAAGGCGAGACGACCGACGGCGTCACAGACGATCACTACCACTGAACCGGTCGATCGACGCCACCACGGACTACCCCGCCACCGGTACCAGGTCCACCGGAGGTGCCCACACCGGAGCTCCGCTGCGGAAGGTCTCGAGCGGAGCCACCGTGGGCACCACGATCCCCGCGGCAGCCAGTGCCTGCTTCTTGAAAGCCCGTGCGGCGACACTCAATCGGTGTTGCACGGTGTCGACGCGGCAGTCCAGCTCGCTGGGACAGTGCTCGCCCAGCAGGGTGACCTCCGACCCGCCGCGGTCCAGCGTCTCGAGGACACCGCAGCGGATCCGGTCGTCGGACTCGAACAGTTCCCCGGCCAGTGCCACCGCGTCCGGATGCAGTTCGTGGGCGGGCGAGGACAGCGAATCTTCCAGATCGAGCACGATCGCACCGAGGATGTCCAGCGCTCGGGAGTGCGTCGGGTCGGCGACGATGACGGTGACTTCCCAGCCCGCCATTCCGCGGTCGAACAACCAGCCGCCGGCGCAGCGGACCACTTCGGTCACCGTCGGCGCCACCACACCCAGCCGGTACTTCAACGGACGTCGTTGCGCGTCAGCTCGCGTTCGAGTGACAGAGCGTACTCCTGGAACACCTTGGTCAGTGGAATCGAGGGATCGAGCAGCCATGACGTTTCCATTCCATTGAGAAAAGCGACAATCTCCACAGCCTTGACGGCAGGGTCAACATCGGCGCTGTAGCGCCCGCAGCGCTGTCCGCGCCGGATACTCTCGGCCACCTGCTCGGTGGCGGCCCGATACCGGCCCAGCAGCCGATCGTGCAGGGGCGCATCGGGTTCGAGGTTCTCGATCAGCAGCACGGCGTACATGCCGATCAGATCGGGTGAGCGCCGGAACCGGTCGGCAACGCCGGCGATCTGCTCGACCAGATCGCCCGTCCGATCGGCGTGCATCTCGTCATCGGTGTCGCGGGCCTCGAGTACCGCGTGCAGCAGTTGATCCTTCGATTCGAAGTGGTGCAACAGCCCGGCGGGCGTTACTCCGGCTTCCCGTGCGATCTGCGCGAGGGTCGTCGACCGCCATCCGTTGCGGGCGAGCATGCGCTGCGCCACCGCGAGGATGCGGAGTTTGCGCTCCTCGCCCTTGGCGAGCAGCGTGTCATAGGCCCGAACATTTGCTGGCCGTCGCTGACCGGACACCGAACTCCTTTGGTCGAAGCAACCTACTGAACACACAGTAGGTCGTTTAGTCGGCATGTGACAAGGGTCTCATTTGTGCCAACTTTTGCCCCACATCACATTTCGGCAGGTGGACGCATAACTGGGCGGAACAGGCATCGGTCAACACCCCTTCCACACCGGCGGCCGGTGTGCGGCGAAGGCTGCCGGACCCTCCTGCGCGTCCTCACTGTTGTAGCACCACTCGCTGGCGGCACGCGCCGCCCGCAGTGCCGCCGATCGGCCCATCTCGGTGGCGAGCATAACCGTCTCACGCGCGGCGCGCACCGAAAGTGGTGCGCCACTGAGTATTTCGTGAGCCAGTTCGATCGCGACAGGAAGCAGGCGATCAGGTTCGGCCAGCCGGTTCACCAGCCCGATCTCATAGGCGCGGTGCGCATCGATCGGGGCGCCGGTGAGCAACAGCTCCATCATGATCCGCTGCGGGATCATATGGATCAGCGGCGCCGCCCAGGGCGAACTGCGACCGACCTTCACCTCGCTGATGGCGAAGCGCGCGGTGGTGGTCGCTACACACAGATCACAGGCCTGCGCGATCATCCAGCCGCCCGCGTACGCCGCTCCGTTCACCGCGGCGATGGTCGGTTTCGACAATTCGATGGTGTCGTAGGGCAGTGCGTACATGTCCCGGGGCGGCACCCGCATACCGGTGGCTACCATCTCGGCGAGATCGCCACCCGCGCAGAACGCCTTGTCTCCCGTGCCGGTGAGGATCGCGATCCGCAGTGCCGCATCGTGTTCGAAGCGGTCCCACGCCGCGGTCAGGCCCGCGCGAACGTCCGCATCGAGGCAGTTGCGCCGGTCCGGGCGATTGAGGGTGATGACGGCGATACCGTCGTCGCGAGCATCGAACAGCACCGCATCGGCGGCGTCCGGTAGGCCGGGCATTCAGAAACCTCGCTTCATGATCTGGGCGGCGGCCTGTTCCAGGTCGGCGCGGAAGTCGGGATGGGCGATCTCGGTGAGCCGGCGGGCGCGCTCCGCGAGGGTGCGCCCGGCCAGTTCGGCCGCACCGTATTCGGTGACGACGATGTCGACCTCACTGCGCGCCGTGGTGACCGGGCCCGCTAGGGCCGCGCTGATCCGGCTCACGGTGCCGCCCTTGGCGGTGGCCGGCAGGGCGATGATGGCGTGCCCGCCCCGCGAGCGGGCTCCGGCGCGTACGAAATCGACCTGGCCGCCGGTGCCACCCAGATAGGACGACCCGTGCTGTTCGGCGTTCACCTGACCGGTGAGGTCGATCTGCATCGCGGAGTTGATCGTGATCAGATCGTCGATTCTCGCCAGGACCGCCGGGTCGTGCGTGTAGGTCGCCGGGCACAACCGGATCGCGGGATTTCGGTCGGCGAAATCGTAGAGGCGGCGGCTGCCGATGAGCGCGCCGGTGACCGACACGCCGGTGTCGATTCGCTTGCGCGCGTTGGTGACCGCGCCGGAGGCGACCAGATCCACCAGGCCGTCGCCGATCATGCCCGAGTGCACGCCCAGATCCCTGCGGTCGGTGAGCGCGCGCAACAGTGCGTCGGGGACCGCGCCGATGCCGGTCTGCAACACCGCACCGTCACCGATGTAGGCGGCCGCGTGCGCGGCGATCGCCTCGTCGACCGGGCCGATCCGGGCGGGGGCGACGGTCACCGGTGGGCGCGACACCCGCACCGCGTAGTCGATCTCGCTGCCCGCGATCGACGCACCGGGTACCCGCGGTACCTGATCGTTGATCTCGGCCACCACGACCCGCGCGGTGCGCACCGCGGCGGCGACGTGATCGGCGATCAGTCCGAGACTGTGGTCACCGTCGCGATCGGCAGGGGCGACCTGGATCACCGCACAGTCACAGGGCAGGGCACCGGACTCGATCATGGGTCCGACCTGCCCGACATGGCAGCTGATCACGTCGAGGGCGTGCGCGGCGGTCAGCGACCGCAACGCGCCGATCGCACCCATACTGCGCATGCGCAGGCCCGCGGTGGATTCGGGAGTGAACACACCGGAGAAACTGGTGGCGACGAAGGCGCTCAGTGCACCGATCTGCGCGGCCTGTGCCAGCAGCGTCTCGACCAGGGTGGTGGGTTCGCCGCAGGCCTGCCCGATCACCAGATGGTCACCGGGACGCAGGATTTCGCTCCAGTCCAGTGCCGCTGGATCGCGCACGATCGTCATGCTGTCGCTCCGCCCGCGTCGGCGCGCGCCAGACCCGGCAGATCGCCCAGGACCGTGTCGGTGTGCGCACCCAGCCGCGGCGCGGGACCGGCCACATGTCCGGGCGTGCGCGAGAACCAGGCCGGTGGTCCGGGGAACCGCACCGGGCCGTTCGGGGTCTCGACCGTTTCGAAGAATCCGACCGCCGCGAGATGTTCGTTGTCGAACAGATCGGCCAGGGTGTTCACCGGGGCCGCCGGAATGTCGAGCGAGCCCAGCAGTGCCAGCCACTGCGCTGTCGTGCGTTCCCGGAACGTCTCGGCGAGCAGCGCGTAGACCTCGTCGATCCGGGCCGCACGCTGGGCCAGCGTCGCGAATTCCGTGGTGGCCCAGGCGGGCTGGACCGCCGCGACGAAGGCGTTCCACTGTTTGTCGTTGTAGACCAGTGCGGCCAGATACCCGTCGGCGGTGCGGTAGGGCTTGCGATCGGGTGTCAGGGCGCGCGGATAGCCCGGCGGCGCCGGCGCGGGATCGAACAATGCTCCGGCCGCGTGTTCGACCAGCATGAATGCCGCCATGGTCTCGAACATCGCGACCTCGACCTCCTGGCCCTCGCCGGTGCGTTCGCGGTGGAACAGGGCCATCATGGTGGCGTAGAGCGCGGTCAGCCCGGCGATCTTGTCGGCCATGATCGTGCCGACGTAGCCGGTGTGCCCGGTCAGCCGCTGTTGCACGTACGGCAGCCCGCATTCGGCCTGCACGGTGTCGTCGTAGGCGGTGCGATCGGCATCGGGACCGCGACGGCCGTAACCGTAGCAATTGGTGTAGACGATGGCCGGATTGAGTGCGGCGACCGATTCGTAGTCGAACCCCAGTGCCGTGATCGCCCGCCCGCGCATCGAGTGGATGAACACGTCACCGGTGCCGATCAGTTCGCGCAGTGCAGCGGCTCCGGCGTCGCTGCGCAGATCCAGCACGACACTGCGCTTCCCGCGATTGACGTTGACGAACACCCCGCCCATTCCGGGTTCGGGCCCGGCGGAGATGTAGCGGGTGTTGTCACCGGCGGGCGGCTCGATCTTGATCACCTCCGCGCCCATGTCCGCCATGATCTGCGTGCAGTACGGACCCATGACCATCGCGGTCAGATCGATGACCCGCACACCCGACAGCGGCCCCGCGGCCCGAGTGGAGATATTCGGCGGCTGCATGCTCGCGGGCCTCCCTGGTTCGGTATTTCGCACCGGCGAATTCGGCGCGCACCACGACAGGGACCACGCCGATGGGACCCCACCCGGCCATCCGGCTGAGCGAACGGTCCTCGGGGGCAACGCCTTCAGGCTATCTGATGAATCTTTACAAGGATAGTGATATCAAGGTTCGGTGGGCACTGTAAACAGCGGCGGGCGGACTCCCGCATCGATCGCGACGATCCTGGACCCGATGTTGTCCGCACGGCCGGAGGCGACGGCGATCGAGGCCGCGTCCGGCGCGTGGAGCTACCGTGAGCTCGACGAGCAGGCCGGACGCGCGGCCGGGGCCCTGTGGAGCCTCGGGGTGCGGCCGGGCGATCGGGTCGCCGCCTGCCTGCCCAACGACCTCGCGATCGTGGCGGCCTTCCACGGTGCACAACGCATCGGCGCGATCTGGGCCGGAATCGGCGAGGCGGCGAGCGCGGGTGAACAACAGTCGCTGTGCGATCTGGTGGAACCGTCGGTGGTGCTGGCGGGCCCGCGATTCCGGGCCACGGCGAGCGCCGCGGTGGACCCGGACCGGTGGGCCGATGCGCTCGCCGGCGCCGAACCGGCACCTCGCGTCGACATCGATCCGGACGCGCCCGCGGGTATCGGCTTCACCAGCGGCACCTCGGGACATCCCAAGGCCGTGGTGCACTCGCAGCGCGGCATGCTGCTGCCCGGCGCGGTGACGGTGGCCACCCGGGGCTGGGGCCCCGAGCTACGCCGCGGTGACAGCTTCGCGATGACCATCCTCAACATGATGATCCTGTCCACCCTCACCACCGCCCAAGCCGGCGGGTGCGCGGTGATCATGGATCGCCGCGACGCCGCCGGTGTCGCGGAATGGATTGCCGCGCACCGGGTCACGGTCTGGAACGGTGCGCCCGCCCAGATCTACGATCTGGCCCGGCGCACCGACGATCTCGGTTCGCTACAGGAGGTGTGGAGCGGTGGCAGCGACACCCTCGACGCCGTGCGGACCGCCTTCGCCGATGCTCACGACGTCGTTCCGCGCGTCACCTACGGCCTCACCGAGGCACCGACCGTCGTCTCGATCGATCCCCCCGGTGCGCAGTGGCGCAGCGCGACCAGCGGGCAGGTTCAACCACATCTCGATGTCGCGGCCCATGACGACTCGGGCCGCCGCCTGCCACCCGGTGAACCCGGCGAATTGCGCTTGGCGCCCGCCACGTCCGGACCGTGGGCCCACCGCTGGGCTCCGGCGCTGGGGCAC
Source organism: Nocardia sp. NPDC052254 (assembly GCF_040679495.1). Lineage (NCBI taxonomy): Bacteria > Bacillati > Actinomycetota > Actinomycetes > Mycobacteriales > Nocardiaceae > Nocardia > Nocardia sp. NPDC052254. The sequence continues at coordinate 620,254 of NZ_JBFAUW010000001.1, forward strand.
TGGGACGACGGGCGGGTCCGCCCGATCGACACCGCCGCATTGCCCACCGGCGACATCGGAACCGTCGAGGACGGCTGGCTGCGCGTGATCGACCGCAAGAAGCTGGTGATCATCCGTGGCGGGGCCAACGTCTACCCGCTCGAGGTCGAGCGGGTGATCGCCGCCCATCCCGAGGTGGCCGCGGTCGGAGTCTGCGCCGTCCCCGACGAGCGCCTGGGTCAGCGGGTCGCCGCGGTCGTCGAGAGTACCGGTCCCGCTTTGGATTTCGCCGCGCTCACCGAACTGTGCCGGCGCGAGCTCGCCGGATACAAGGTGCCCGAATCCTGGACCCAGGTCGAGACGCTGCCGGTCAACGCGATGGGCAAACTGCAACGCACCGGACTGGCCGATCTCGTCGGACGGGATCCGGCGACGACCACCCGGGCCGAAAGGAACGACGCGTGAGCGAGCACCAGCTGTCCGGCACCGAACTGTTCGATCTCACAGGGCGGGTCGCCATCGTGACGGGCGCGTCCTCCGGCCTCGGCGCCGCCGTAGCGCGCAGCCTCGCCGCCCTCGGCGCGCACGTCGCCGTGGTGGCCCGGCGGGCCGACCGACTGGCCGAATTGGCCCAGGAGATAGGCGGTTTCGCGGTCGCGGGAGATCTGTCGGAGCTGGACCGGATCGGTGCGGTCGTCGATGCGGCCGCCACCGAGCTGGGACCACCGCAGATCCTGGTCAACGCGGCGGGCAGCATGTTCACCGAGGAGCGCGCCGAATCCGAACCACTGCCGGCGATCCGCTCGACCCTGGAGCTGAACCTCGCGGCCCCGCTGTTGCTGTCGCAGGCGATGTTCGAGCACATGCGCGCGGCCGGGCGCGGCAGCATCGTCAACATCTCCTCGATCAGCGGACGAGTCGGCGTCCCCGGCATCCCACAGGCGTCGTATGCGGCCAGCAAGGCTGGATTGTCCGGGCTCACCGCCGAATTGGCCGTGCAGTGGGCGCGGCATTCGATCCGGGTGAACACCGTGGCGCCGGGCTTCTTCCGCAGCGAGATCACCGCGCCGCTGTACGACAACGAGCGGTCCCTGGAGTACCTGCGCCGCAATACCCCGCTCCCCCGGCACGGCACCCCGGAAGACGTCGTCGGCGCCGTCGCGTGGCTCGCGGGCGACGCGGCGGCCTATGTCACCGGCCAGACCATCGTGGTCGACGGTGGGTGGACGGCTCGCTGACGGCCACGCTCGCACCGCACGACCGCACTGCGACCACCACCGAGCACCGCGTCAGGGCGTGAAGTGCGGGTCCCGGTAGCGGGCAGCGAGCCGCGCGCGGTGCTCGGACGGTGATCCGTACAGCGATCGGTTCAGGGTCGCACGTTCCAGGTAACGGTGGATGCCGCTCTCCCACGTGTAGCCCATTCCTCCGTGCAGCTGAACGGCTTTGCCGGCGATGTCGACCGCGGCTGCGCAGGTGTAGGACTTGGCCCGCGCGGCGGCGATCCAGGCGTCCGGGTCGTCGCGGACCTCGGCGGTCGTCGCGGCCCCGACCAGTTGCGTGCCGATTCGCAGACTCACCAGCATGTCGGCGCAGGCGTGCTTGACGGCCTGGAACGAGCCGACCGGCCGGCCGAACTGCTCGCGGGTGCGAACGTGCTCGACAGTGGCCGCGAGTGCCCCCTCGGCCAGGCCGAGACTGTCGATCGCGGTCACGACCGTCTGCCGGCGCACCGCCGCGGTCAGCGCATCGGGTCCCTCGGTACCCCACCGCCACACCGCCTCGTCGTCGACGACCGCCGTGCGCGCGGACAGGGTGCCGAATTCACGTGTGGTGTCCAGGCACGGTTGCGCGGTGACCGATATTCCGGGGCCGGTCGGCCGGGTCGTCACCAGGACGGTGGTCCCGTCGGTGTCGCGCGCCGGCAGCAGCACGGTGGTCGCCCCGGCGACATCGGCGGCGAATTCCGTTGCGCCCGTGACGGTTGTCCCGGCACGGCCGCGCGAGATCGTGAACGGCGGATCGGCCGGCCCGGTGCTCCCGCTCAGCGCCAGCACCGGAACGGCCGCGCCGGCGGCGGTCTCGCGAAGCAGCGCGTCCCGCGCAGCGGACGGCTCGGCCCGGGCCAGCGCGGCCACCGCGACCGCGACCGACGCGTACGGGCTGCGGGTCAAGGCCCGGCCCATCTCCCGCAGCACCACCGCCACCTCGGCGAAAGTGACTCCGGCACCGTCGAATTCGTCGTCGATCTCGAGTCCCGGCCAGTCCGCGGCAACGATCGCCGGCCAGTCCTGCGCGGTGCCCGCGGCGGTCGTGGTGAGGATGTCCCGCGCGACGGTGCGCAACTCCTCGTGCAGCTCGGTGAATTCGCCCACCGGCCGCGACAGCTGCCCCGTCATCGCGGCACCACCGGTTCCCGCGGCAGGCCCAGTCCGCGTTCGGCGATGATGGTGCGCTGGATCTCGCTGGTGCCGCCGGGAATCGTCCATTCCCAGGACCCGAGGAAGTCGAGCATCCACGCTCCCGATTCCCAGCCGCTGGACCGCGGTGTGCGGATCACCGCGTGGGTACTCGTCCCGGCGATCTCGGTCCCGAAGTCCATGAGCCGCTGTAGTAGTTCGCTGTAGTACAACTTCACGATCGACGCGTCGGCGGGCCCGGGCGTCTCGGCGGCCACCAGTTCGGCGCACAACCCGCGCAAGGCGGTCAGCTCGGTCTCGAGCCGGGCGAGCCGATCGCACACCACCGGATCGTCGGATGCGCTTCCGCCGCCGGGCCGGGGCGCGGCGCACAGCCGCACCAGCCGCCCGAATCCGCCGTGCGCCAGTCGCTCGGCCAGTTCCAGCATCGTCATCCCGCGTTCGGCCCCCAGTGTCTGCTGCGCGACCTGCCAGCCCTGGTTCTCCGGCCCGATCATGTTCGCGGCCGGGATCTCGACGTCGTCGAGGAAGATCTCGCAGAAATGCCACTCCCCGGTCGCCTGCTGGATCGGCCGCACCTCGACACCGGGTGAGCGCATATCCATCAGGAAGTACGAAATACCGTGCCGCTTGGGCGCATCCGGATCGGTCCGGGCCAGCAGCAGGCACCAGTCGGCGAAGGTGGCACCGCTGGCCCACAGTTTGCGGCCGTTGACCACATAGGTGTCACCGCGACGCCGCGCCGAGGTAGTCAACGCCGCCAGATCGGATCCGGCGCCCGGCTCGGAGAAGCCCTGACACCAGATCTCCCCGTCCGCGATCGCGGGCAGATGCCGCTGTCGTTGTTCGGCGGTACCCGCGGCGAGCAGCGTGGCCGCGGCGTGATGGATCGATACGAAGGCCAGGACCAGGCGTGGCGCGTCGTGTGCGGCCAGTTCCGAATACAGCACCGCCTGCTGTTCGACCGGCATTCCGCCGCCCCACTGCGAGGGCCAGTGCGGCACCGCGAATCCGGCCGCGCGCAACCGCTGGAACCACGCCTGCTGGAAGGACACGAAATCGGCATCGGTGGCACCGGTCTGCGCGGCCCGCCAGTCGGGCGGAATGTTCGCCGCGCACCAGTCACGCACCCGGGCCCGGAATTCGGCCGGCGATTCCATCGATCACCTCCCCGCCCGTGCGCGCAGTGCCAGCAGTCGCTCGCGGTGCTCCGGGGAACACATGGTGACCGACTCGGCGGCGAAACCCGCCTGCATCGCCCCACTCAACGCCTGCGACAAGTACATGTTCGCCACCCGTTTGGTGGCACGAAGCGCGGGCGCGGGCTGTGCGGCCAGCCGCTGCGCCAGCCGCATGGCATCCTCGGCGAGTTCGTCCGGTTCCGATATCGAGGTGGCCAGGCCCAGATCCACCGCGGTGGGCGCGTCGATGCGATCCCCGGTGTAGAGGTAGATCCGGGATCGCAGCAGCGGGGTGAGCAACGGCCAGAACGCCGCGCCTCCGTCCCCGGCGACCAGGCCCACACTCACATGCGGATCGGCCAGATACGCGGTACGCGACATCAGTACGACATCCGACAGCACCGCGACACTGGCTCCGAGTCCCATCGCGGGACCGTTCACCGCCGCGATCACCGGCAGCGGAAACCGCAACATCTCCTCGATGATCTGCGCGCCCTCACGCAGACTCTCCGCACGCGCCACCGGATCGTCGAGGAACGACGTGATCCAATCCAGATCGCCCCCCGCGCTGAACGCCCGCCCGGCACCGGTCACGACGACCACCTTCGCGGCGGTGTCGGCGGCCAGCTGCCGCCAGACATTCGCCAGCGCCCAGTGCAGCGGTGCGTTCACGGCGTTCAGTTCCGCGGGGCGATCGATGGTCACCGTCCGGACCGGGCCGGTAGCCGTCACGGTCAGCACATCGGGCAGGTCGTAGTTCGAATGGTCGTCCGTCACAGGCATGTACCGCCATTTCGCATTGCACGCAGCTGTGCATTCACTGCCGACTCGCAGCCGCTGCGTCCCGATCGGTGTCGAACAGCCCGCTCAGCCCTCGCGTTCCGAGCTGCCGGGTCAGCCGGTCACGGGTGCCCGAACTCGCCCACGGCAACCGGCGCAACGGCAGGCTGTAGCGCGACAACCACGACAACGTCGATTCGTCGCAGAATCCGACCGCACCGTGCAACTGGTGGGCGACCCGGAAGACGATCTCCGCGGCGTCGAGTGCGGCCGTCCGCGCGGCCAGCGCATCCGCGAGGGCCTCGGCCCCACCGCAGCGCACACTCCACAGCGCGTACTTGGCCAGGACGTCGACGCCGTTGCGTTCCACCTCGGCGTCGGCGAGCTGGAACTGCACGCTCTGGAATTTCGCGAGCGGCTGTCCGAACTGGGTGCGCAGCAGCACATGCGCGCGGGTGAGCTCGATCGCGCGGTCGAGCATGCCCAGCAGCGTCCAGCACCCCAGCGTCAGGGCCAGTGCCGCGTCCGCGCCGCCGGCCTCGTCCACGACGGTCAGTTCGAGCGGCACCACGAACGCCGATGTCCGCGGCGGCACACCGTCGGGCAGCGGCCGCGCGGTGAACCGTGTGCCCTCCGTGGTGACCGCGGCCCAGCGCAGGCCGAGATCCGCGACCGCGGCGCGCGGCCCCGATTCGGTCACCACCAGCAGACCGTCCACGTCGAGATCGACGGGACGGGCCAATCGCTCGGCGACCGGATACGGCAGGCCCCAGTAGCCCGCACTGCGGCACAGCGCACCCGCGGCCTCGAGATCGTCCTCGTCGCGACGCGGATCCAGCTCCCACGCGCCCAGTTCCGCGAGCACCGGAGCGACCGCATCGGCGCGGCGCGCGGGTCCGGTCTCGGCGTCGGCCAGCAGCCGGTCCCCACCGGCCGTCTCGAAGGCCCGGATCGCCTCGCGGCCGTAATCGGCCGCCTCCTTGCTCAATTCGATGTTCATGATGCCGCCAGCATGGCTCGGGACAACAACAGTCGCTGCATTTCGATACTTCCGGAGGCGATGGTCGCGGCCTGTGAATACCGCCAGTGGTCGGCCACCGCACGCCGGAACCAGCTCTCCCGCTCGCTGGCCGGCGCGGCGGGCAGCTGGTCGGCGATCTCGGTGAGCACTTCGGCACTGTCCTGATCCAGCCGCGTGACCGCGATCCGATAGGCCGCGGCATCACCGGGCGCCACCCGGTCCTCGGCCTGCATCGCGACCACGCGGTAGGCCAGCAGCCGGGCCCGCCGGCAGTGCACCAGCATGCGGGCCCAGCGATCGCGCAGTTCGGCGGGCAGCTCGTCCCAGCGGTGCCCCAGTACCTCGGGCGCGGCGCGCAACAGTCGCTCGCAGCGCGCGTAGCGGGCGATGCCCACCCGTTCAAAGGCCAGCACCTCCTGCACGATCTTCCAGCCCTCACCGACCGTGCCGAGCACATCCGCGGCGGTGACGCGCAGATCGTCGAAGAAGACCTCGTTGAGGTGATGCGGACCCATCATCGCCCGGATGGGGCGTACCTGGATCCCCGGCGCCGACATCGGCACCAGGAAGATGGTCAGGCCCTGCTGCTTGCGCTCACCGGTATCGGTGCGCGCCAACAGGAAACACCACTGTGCCATGGTGGCGTAGGAGGTCCAGATCTTCTGCCCGCTGACCAGCCAGCCGGCGCCGTCGCGGCGGGCGGTGGTGCGCAGCGAGGCCAGATCCGAACCGGCCTCGGGTTCGCTGAAACCCTGGCACCAGATCACCTCACCGCGCGCGATGGGCGGCAGATGGGTGCGCTGCTGTTCCGGTGTGCCGTGGCGCATGATCGTCGGCCCGACCCAGTTGACACCCATGTACTGGGCGCCGCGGGGTTCATGATGGGCCCACATCTCCTCGCGGACCACCGTCTGCTCCCACACCGAACCACCGCGGCCGCCGAATTCGGTCGGCCACGCGGCGCACAGCAGCCCGCGCTCGGCGAGCAGACCACAGAAGCGCTGTGCGATCTCCAGATCCGCCGGATCATCGGTGAAGGCACCGAGGAAGTCCATGGGGACATGTTCGGTCACCAAGTGCCGCAACTCATCTCGGAGTTCGGTAGCGGCCTCCCCCATCGTGAAGTCCATCATCCGACGGTACTTCAATCCTCATAAGGATAGCAATATTTGAATGGTCAGGAACTGCTGGTTAGAATTCCCCGATGACAACAAGGCAGCCCGCGTGACGACCCCCCGGCGCGGGCGGATCCCGCAGCGCCGCATCGCCGAAACCGTCGCCTCCGAGCTGCGTACCCGCATCCTGTCCGGCGACGACGACTACCGCCTGCCCACCCAGGACCAGCTGGTCAAGGAATTCGGCGTGAGTTACCCGTCGATCCGGGAATCGCTGCGCATCCTCGAGACCGAGGGACTGGTCACCGTGCGGCGCGGCAATGTCGGCGGCGCCGAAGTGCACCGGCCCGACGAATCCTCGGCCGCCTACCATCTGGGCCTGGCCCTGCAGGGCGCCCGGGTCACCCTCGGCGACCTGGCGGGCGCGCTGCAGATGCTCGAACCCCTCTGCGCCGCCGAATGCGCGCGCCGACCCGATCGCGCCGAGGTGGTCGTGCCCGCACTCGAGGCGAATATCGCGGCCTGTGAGAGCGTGGTGGGCGACGGCGTGGAATTCACCCGCACCGCACGCGAATTCCACGATCTGGTGGTCGCCTTCACCCCCAACGCGACGGTGCGGTGCGTGGTGTCGAGCCTGGTCACGCTCTGGTCGGCGCAGGAACAGGCCTGGGCCGAGACGCTGACCCGGCGCGGCGAGTACCCCTCCACGCCCCAGGCCCATGATGCCGCACGGGTCCACGCCAGCCTGGTCACCGCGATCGCCGACGGCGACGACGCCGAGGCCGAACGGCTGGCGCGGTCACACCTGCGCGCCACCCAGTCGGTGGTACTCGAGCGCTACGACTCCGGGATGGTCAACGCCTCCTCGGACATGGCCCGCCAAGCCATCGCCGCGGGGCCGCGCCTGCGCTTGTAGCGACCCGGTCACGCTGCGTGTCGACCCGAATTGCCCGGCCATGTCGCGCGGATGCGAAACAATTGTCATCTTCCGGCGCGGCATCGCGGCCGCGTCCTCCGAAAGGAGAGTGACATGCATCCGCAGGCAACGTCGTATCCGGTCCATGTGCGCGGCGATCTGGATCCCGCACTGTCGCGCTGGCAGTGGATCGTCAAGTGGCTGTTGGCCATTCCGCACTACATCGTGCTGTTCTTCCTGCACATCGCGTATTCGGTGGTGACCGTCATCGCGTTCTTCGCGATTCTGATCACCGGCCGCTACCCCCGCGGCCTGTTCGATTTCAATGTCGGCGTCCTGCGCTGGTCGTGGCGGGTGCGTTTCTACGCGCTGTCCGCACTGGGCACCGATCGGTATCCGCCGTTCAGCCTGCGTCCCGACGAGAGTTATCCCGCCGATCTCGACGTCGAGTACCCCGAGCGGCTGCACCGCGGCCTGGTCCTGATCAAGTGGTGGCTGCTGGCGATCCCGCAGTATCTGATCGTGTGGGCGTTCGTCGGCAGTGCCCGCTACTGGGGCGAAGACGACGACGGGATGGTGATGGTATGGATTCCGCTGCTGGGCATCCTCGTCCTCATCGCCGCCATCGCACTGCTGTTCTCCGGGCGCTATCCGGCGGGCCTGTTCGCCTTCGTCCTCGGCGTGAACCGGTGGATCCTGCGGGTGCGCGCCTACGCCTCGCTGATGCGTGACGAGTATCCGCCGTTCCGGCTGGACCAGGGCCCGCGCGATCCCGGAACCGGCACGCGCCCGGCCGAATCCGGCGAGCTCTGATCAGTCTCCCGCCGGTTCCGGCAGCGGCCGCGCGGCCGCTGCCGGAAGCGCCGCGGGATCGACCTCCCGTACCGGGCGCAACGCGTGCCGCGGTGGCCGTGCCGCCACGGCCAGCACCACCGATCCGGCGAGCAGTCCGGTCACCAGATGCACCGGGATCTCGTAGGAGTGCGTGGCATCGACGATGCGCCCGGTCAGATACGGGCCGAGCCCGCCCATCGTGCCCGCCACCAGCTGCCCCGCCCCGAAGGCCCGCGGGAAGTTGCGCGCCCCGTAATACCGGCCGAGGGCGACCGCGACCGTCGGCACCAGCATGCCGTAGCCCGCACCGAACAGGATCGAGTAGACGTACAGCGGCGGGCTCGACCGCGCGGCGGCGAAGATCACCGACCCGGTCGTCATCGCCGTCGTCGACGCGATCAGCACGTAGTACGGACTGATCCGATCGTTGAAGCGCGACAACAGGATTCCGGAGCAGGCCGCCACCCCCGCCGCGATCCCCAGCGCGCCCGAGGACACCCGCTCACCCACGCCCACACTGCGCAGATACAGCACCTGATACGCGGCATAGGTTCCCAGCGACCAGGCCTCGATCCCGAAGACCACGAACAACATCCAGAACACCGGACTGCGCAGAATACGACGCACGGGCTGTTGCACGGTGCCGATGGCATCGGTTTCGCCGTCGGCCGGGATCTCCCGGCCGGTGACCCCGTCCACCCATTGCCCGGCCGCACGCGGATCGTCACGCAGCCACAGCGCGGGCACCGCCAGAAGCGCGATGATCACCGCCAGCGCGAACATCGCATGCCGCCAGCCCAACTCACGGACCAGCAGCCCCATCAGGGGCGCGAAGATCAGGCCGCCGAATCCGGCGCCGGAGTTGACGAATCCCATCACCACCGCGCGCCGGCCGAGAAACCACTTCTGCACCAGCGTGGCGGCAGGGGTGTAGCCCATGAAGGAGTCGGCCACCGTCAGCGCGATACCGAACACGATCATGAATTCGACCGGATTGCGCACCAGACCGGTCAGTGCGGTGCACACGGCCGTGGTCACCCCGCCGATCAGCACGATCGGCCGCACCCCGAACCTGGACACCAACCACCCTGTCAAGGGGCCCATCCCGGCTGACAGCAGGCCACGCACCAGCAGTGCCGCCGACACCACGCCCAGACTCCACCCGACGTCGGGCACCATCGCCGCCAGCAACGGGCCGACCACGAAATAGACCGCGCCGACGGCGGTTCCGTATTGCAGGAAAGCGATCGCACCCTGCCGGTATCCGGCGAAGGTGATCAGATCGGAGAAGCGGAAGCGGGGAGTCGCGACGACGACGGGCACGATGAGCCTCCTCCCCCGCGGGCGACGTCGCCGCAGGTGATGATCAGTGGCTCGCGCATGCTACGTCAATCCTATCAATGATAACAACACTTGAATGATAGCTAAGTGAGAACTACGCTCTCCACTTACGAGAAGGTGCGATACATCACCATCGTCCCGCGCGGGACGAGGTGATGCCGCCCGTTCGGCGAATTTCGCCTCGCCGGCGAATTTCCCGGGCAATGCCGACCGATTCCGAACGAACCGTTCCCGAGCAGTACGGAGGCTTCGCGGTGACTCCACCCGCGCGCTACATCACCACCACCGCAGCAGACGTGGCCGACGGGTGGGCCCTGCGACGGGTCACCTCGCCCAGCCGGCTGTTCGGCGCCAACGGCATTCGCACCGGCACCGACGGTCGCATCTACATCGCCCAGGTCGCCGGCAGCCAGATCAGCGCCCTCGATCCGGAAACCGGCGATCTGGAGACGATCAGCGCGATGGGCAGCGAGGTGGTCGCGCCCGACGACATCGCCTTCGCACCCGACGGCGACCTGTACATCACCGAGTACTACGACGGGCGAATCAGTGTCCGCGGCGCCGACGGCGCGACCCGGGTGCTGCGCGACGACATTCCCGGCGCCAACGGCATCACCTTCCATCAGGGCCGGTTGTTCGTCGACGAATGCCGCCCGGGTGGGCGGCTGATGGAACTCGACCTCGCCGGCGGAGCGCCCCGGATCCTGCTCGACAACCTGCCGATGCCCAATGCGCTCGAGGTAGGACCGGACGGCAAGTTGTACTACCCGCTGCTGGGCAGCAACGAGATCTGGCGCATCGATCCCGAGGGCGGCGAACCCGAACGCGTCGCGGCCGATCTCGGTGGCCCGGACGCGGTGAAATTCGACGCGGCGGGCCATATCGTGTCCACCCAGGTCGCCACGGGCGAGGTGCTGCGGATCGATCCGCGCAACGGAGAACGCACCGTGCTCGCCACCATCGGTCCCGGCCTGGACAATCTGACCTTCGTCGACGGGCGCCTGTTCGTCTCCGGCTTCACCGGCAGCATCACCGAGATCCTCGGCGGCGGCGAGACGCGCACCGCACTGGCCGACGGTCTGACCTGGCCGCTGGATCTGACCGTGGGCGCCGACGGCACCCTCTACATCGCCGACGGCACGTTCCTGCTCGCCGTGCCACCGGGCGGGGAGATACGCACCGCCGGAATGCTTTTCAGCCCGGGATATCCGGGATACATTCGCGGCATCACCGCGGTGGGCGACGGCGAGTTCATCGTGACCGGCAACGGATCGGTGGCCCGCTATCGCCCCGACGCCGCCGAGAGCGAAGTGCTGTTCGACGGACTCGATCAGGTCTACGGTGTCGCCGTCTCGGCGCGCGGCACCATCGCGGTCGCCGATCTGGGCACGGGCTCCGTACACGCGGTGCGCTCGGGCGGATCGGAGGTCTTGGCCCGAGGCCTGCACGATCCGATGGGAGTGGCGTTCACCGCGAACGGCACCTGCCTGGTCGCCGAGGCCGGCGCCGGCCGAGTGGTCGCGGTGGACGGTTCCGCCGTCGACACCGTGGTCGACGGCCTGGGGCGCCCGCACGGACTCGCGGTCCACGACGACCTGCTCTACGTCGTGGATGTGCAAGCCCGGACGCTGATCGAGATCGATCCGAAAACCGGTGCGCGGCAAGTGATCGCGAAACATCTGCCGGTGGGCGCACCGGCCGGGGTCACACCGAAACCGCTCAAGGGCCTGCTGCCGTTCTCCGGCCCGCAGGGACCGTTCACCGGTCTCGCCGCCGGACCGGACGGAACGCTGTATCTGTCCGGCGATGCCGAGGGCAGTGTGCTCGCCATCCGGCGCGAGGAGCGGTGAGCGGCATGAGTATCGACGACTTCTTCGGACTGGACGGACGCGTCGTCATCGTCTCGGGCGCCAGCGGCGGCGGTATCGGCACCGCGGTCGCCCGGCGCATCGCCGAGGCCGGCGCGCACGTGATCGCCGTGGGCCGGTCCGCCGAGAAACTCGATATCGACATCGCACCCCTTGCCGCACAAGGGCTCGAGATCACGCCGGTGGCCGCCGACGCGTCCACCGACGACGGGATCGCGACCGTCCTCGAACACGCGCGCCGCGCCGATGGGCAGCTCTACGGGCTGGTCAATATCGCCGGCGGGGCGGCACCGGCGACCTGGATGCCCGCCACCCGCGTGACCCGCGCCGACTGGCGGGCACTGCTGGAATGGAACCTCGAGACGATGTTCTTCTTCAGCCAGGCGGTGGCCGCGGAGCTCAAGTCCACGGGCCGGCCGGGCTCGATCGTGTCGCTGTCGTCGATCAGCGGCATGAACGCCGCACCGTTCCACATCGCCTACGGCACCGCGAAAGCCGCCCTCGTCGCCGCGACCCGGACCATGGCCGCCGAACTCGCCCTCGACGGAATCCGGGTCAACGCGGTGGCGCCCGGTGTCACCGCCACTCCGGCCTCGGGCACCTACGTCGGCGCCGATCCCGAACGCGACCGGCGCGCCATCGCGATGGGCCGGCGCGCCCGGCCCGACGAACAGGCCGGGCCGATCCTGTTCCTGCTGTCCGAACTGTCCAGCTACATCACCGGGCAGACGGTGCTGGTGGACGGCGGCCTGAACCTCAAATGGACCCATCTGGGCGCGGACAACACCTCGCTGTTCCTCGAGGACGACGGGTTCCGCGCCGCCATCACCCGCTGAGACGCCGTCAGGAGAAATCATGACCGATATCGCCGACAGCAGCACCGAAACGGCTGCGGCGCAACCACTGTCGACGCCGAAGACGATCGGCGTCGAGGCCTACATCAGTCCCGAATACGCCCGCGCCGAGGGCGACAAACTCTGGGCGAAGGTCTGGCAGCAGGTATGCCGGGTGGAGGAACTACCGCGCGTCGGCGATTTCCTGACCTACGAGATCGCCGCCGATTCGATCCTCGTGGTCCGCACCGCTGCCGATACCCTGCGCGCCCATCACAACGTCTGTGCCCATCGTGGCCGCCGCCTGGTCGACACCCCGCCCGGCGCCCACGACGCGCACGGTCAGCGCAAGCAGTTCGTCTGCGGCTTCCACGGCTGGCGCTACGACCTGCAGGGCCGCAACACCTTCGTCCCCGAACGTGGCGACTGGCCCTGCGGGCTCACCGAGCGCAACGACGGACTACCGGCGGTGCGTATCGACACCTGGGGCGGCTGGGTCTGGATCAACCTCGACCCCGACTGCGTCCCACTGCGCGACTATCTGGAACCCGCGGCGTCGCTGCTGGATCCGTTCCAGCTCGAGAACATGCGCTACCGGTGGCGGCGCTGGCTGACCTTCGACTGCAACTGGAAGGTCGCCTTCGAGGCGTTCATGGAGACCTATCACGTGCCCTACACCCATCCGGAGTTCATGAACTTCGGCGATTTCCTCGGGTGGGGCCGCGCGCAGGGACTGCACAGCAACATCGGGTACGACGCGCCGAAGGGTATGGAGGAGAACCAGGGCAAACTACGGATCGGCGCCGGGCCCGACGCGCGGATATCGACCGCGCAGCTGCAGAACTTCACCTGGGAGAACGCCAACACCAACACCACCGAGACGATGGTCGAGGTGGCGAATCGGCTGGCCGGCGAACTACCCGCCGACACCCCGCCCGGTCAGGTGATGCGGTACTGGCTCGACACCTGCCGCTCCGAGGACGCCGAGCGCGGGGTGATCTGGCCGACGGTGGATCCGAAGGTCGTCGCCGAGGCGGGCACCGCCTGGCAGATTTTCCCCAACTTCCAGATCGGGCACGCACTCAACAACATGCTGTGCTACCGATTCCGGCCCTACGGCCACGACCCGGACAAGTGCATCTTCGAGGCAGCGGTCTTCGAATTGTTCCCGCCCGGCGAGGAACCGGAGACCGAATGGATCTACACGCCGGTCGGCGATCCCGGATGGCGCACCGTGCTGCCGCAGGATTTCGACAATATGGCGGCGGTGCAGCAGGGCATGAAATCGCGGGGATTCTCCGGACCGAAGCCGAATCCGTATCGCGAGCGCACCATCGTCAACCTGCACCACAATCTCGCGTCCTATATGGGCACCGGCGAACCCACCGATCTGGCTTGATCCGAATTTCTTTCAGTCACGAGGACTTTCCGACATGAAACCCTGCTCCCCGACCCAGACCCCCGAGGTCGACAAAGAGGCGCTGCGGCGCAAGTACCTCGCCGAGCGCGACAAGCGCCTGCGCCCGGAAGGCCAGCAGCAATATCTCGAGGCCGACAACGAATTCGCCGACTTCTACGAGGCCGATCCACATCGTCCGGTCACTCCCCGCGAGCCGCTCGACACCGACATCGAGGTGGCGGTCCTGGGCGGCGGATTCGCCGGCCTGATCACCGCGCACCGGTTGCAGCAGGCCGGCGTCTCCGATTTCCGGATCATCGAGCTGGGCGGCGATTTCGGCGGTGTCTGGTATTGGAACCGCTATCCCGGCATCCAGATCGACTCGGACGCCTACTGCTATCTGCCGTTGCTCGAGGAGACCGGCTTCATGCCGAAGGAGAAGTTCTCCCACGGTGACGAGTGCTACGAGCACGCACAGCGGATCGGCAAGCACTTCGGCTTCTACGACAAGGCGCTCTTCCACACCCTCGTGCGATCGCTGGAGTGGGACGAGGACATCGAGCGGTGGCGGCTGACCACCAATCGCGGCGACGACATCCGCGCCCGCCATCTGGTGATGTGCCAGGGCCCCTACAATCGGCCGAAACTCCCCGGCATTCCCGGAATCACCGATTTCAAGGGCCACACCTTCCACACCGCGCGCTGGGACTACGACTACACCGGCGGCAATCTGCACGGCGGCCTGGATCGCATCGCGGACAAGAGAATCGCCGTCATCGGCACCGGAGCCAGTGGTGTACAAGCCATTCCACACCTGGCCCGGGGCGCCGAACATGTGACGGTCTTCCAGCGGACGCCTTCCTACATCTTCGAGCGCGACAACCACCCGACCGATCCGGAATGGGTGAAAACCCTGCGGCCGGGCTGGCGGGCCGAACGGCAGCGCAATTTCCACAATGCCGCCTACGCCTTCTACTCCCCCGGCGAGCCGGATCTGATCTGCGACGGCTGGACCGAGGTGGCCCGCAATCTCGCCGCCAAACTCGACGAGACCAACGGCTGGGCGGCACTGGCGGATCCGGCGAAATTCCTCGAGCTCAGGGAGATCGAGGATTACCGGGCGATGCAGCGGCTGCGCGATCGCGTCGCCGATATCGTCTCCGATACCGAGACCGCGGAGAAACTCAAGCCCTACTACCGCAATCTCTGTAAACGCCCGGTGTTCAACGACGACTATCTGCCGACGTTCAATCGCGACAATGTCACCCTCGTCGACGTCTCCGAGACCAAGGGCGTGGAACGCATCACCGAGAAGGGGATCATCGCCCACGGTGTCGAATACGAGGTCGACTGCATCGTGTTCGCGAGCGGTTTCGAGATCACCACCTCACTGGAACGGCAGTTCGATATCGAGCCGTTCGCCGGGCGTGGCGGCGAATCCCTCTACGAGCACTGGGGCAAGGGCTTCCGGACACTGCACGGCATCATGGCGCACGGATTCCCGAATCATTTCGCCACCGGATTCGTACAGGGCGGGGTCACCGCGGCCACCACGCTGATGTACGAGCAGCAGGCCGATCACATCGCCTACATCATCGCCCAGGCACAGCGGCGCGGCGCGACCCGGGTGGAGCCCACCGCGGAGGCCGAAGAGGGCTGGGTGCAGATCATCCGGGCGCACTCGATCGACAACAGCACCTTCACCACCGAATGCACGCCCGGCTATTACAACAGCGAGGGCGAGCCCAATGGCCGCTCGTTCCTGGGAGACCCGTTCTGGGGTGGCTTCTACGTGCTCGAGGAACTGCTGCAGGCGTGGCGCGACGCCGGCGATCTGGAGGGTTTGACGCTCAACACGTGAGTGCCGTCCGGAAAGTCTTACGCGAGAGGAAATTTCGTTGCCCGAATTGAGATTCGACGACCGGGTCGCGGTGGTCACCGGGGCCGGGCGGGGGCTGGGCCGATCCTATGCCCTGCTGCTGGCACAGCGCGGCGCCAAGGTCGTGGTCAACGATCCCGGCGCCAGTGTGCGCGGCGAGAGCCCCGACGCCGGGGTCGCCGCGCAGGTGGTCGCCGAGATCGTGGCCGCCGGTGGCACCGCGGTCGCCTGTACCGAATCGGTCGCCACCCCCGAGGGCGGGCGCGCGATCATCGCATCGGCCCTGGACCATTTCGGGCGCTTGGACATCCTCGTGCACAACGCCGGCAACGTCCGCTACGGGTCGCTGACCGAACTCAGCTACGCCGATTTCGAGGCGGTCGTCGACGTTCATCTGCGCGGCGCCTTCCACACCGTGCGCGCGGCGTTTCCGGTGATGAGCGCGGTCGGATACGGGCGAGTGGTACTGACCTCCTCGATCGGCGGCATCTACGGCAACAAGGCGGTCGCCAACTACGCGGTGTCCAAGGCCGGGATGATCGGCCTGTCGAATGTGGTGGCACTCGAGGGCGCCGACTCCGGCGTGCGCTGCAACATCATCGTGCCCTCGGCGGTCACCCGGATGGCCGAAGGTATCGACACCTCGGCCTACCCGGATATGCGGCCGGAACTCGTGGCTCCGGCCGTGGGTTATCTCGCACACGAATCCTGCACTCTCACCGGCGAAATGCTGGTGGCGATCGCCGGGCGGGTGGCGCGGGCCTACATCGCCGAAACCCCCGGGGTGTACCAGCCGTCCTGGACCGTCGATGAGGTCGCCGCCCGCATCGACGACATCCGCAGCACCGACAACTCGTGGGTCCTGCCCCCGCTGAGCGCACACGCCGATCACATCGGCCGCAGCTTCGCGATGGCGACCGCAGCGACAGTCACGGAAGGAAAGCAACAGTGAAGGTCTACGAACGGATTCTGGAGCTCTTCGAAGCCGAGGGCATCAATACCCTGTTCGGAATTCCGGACCCCAATTTCGTTCATCTGTTCCACCTCGCCGAGGAGCGTGGCTGGAACGTGGTGGCGCCGCATCATGAGGAATCGGCCGGGATGATGGCCGAGGGCGTCGCCCGGATGACCGGAAAGCCCGCGGTCTGCATCGGGACACTGGGTCCGGGCCTGGCGAATCTGTCCGGTGCCATCATGTGCGCCAAGGTCGAGAACTCGCCGGTGATCTTCCTCGGCGGTCAGCGTGCCCGGATCACCGAGCAGCGGGTGCGGCGCGGGCGCATCCAGTTCGTCCAGCAGGCCCCGCTGATCGAGAACGCCGTGAAGTACAGCGCCAGTATCGAATACGCCGATCAGACCGACGAGATCATTCGTGAGGGGCTGCGCAAAGCCGTGTCGGGGACACCGGGGCCGGTCTACATCGAGTACCCGCAGCACGTCATTCTCGAGGAACTCGACGTACCCCCGGCCGTGTCGCCGCACCGGTACCGGCTCGTCGGCCAGACCGCCGGCCCCGATGCGGTCTCCGCGGCCGTGGCGGCGATCCGCACCGCCGAACAGCCGATTCTGCTGATCGGTCACGGCGTGCACACCGCGCGTGCCGGAGAGTCGGTGAAGGAACTGGCCGAACTGATGGCCGCGCCGGTGATCCAGACCTCCGGCGGCACCTCCTACATCGCCGGTCTCGAGGATCGCACCTTCCCCTACGGTTTCTCGCCGTCGGCGGTCGAGGCGGTGGTGCAGTCGGATCTGTGCCTGGCCATCGGTACGGAGCTGGGTGAGCCGGTGCACTTCGGCCGCGGGCGGCACTGGGTCGCCGGCGAGGAGAACCGGACCTGGATCCTGGTGGAACAGGATCCGGCCGCGATCGGCGTCAACCGGCCGATCGACGTTCCGCTGGTGGGTGACCTGCGTGCGATCGTCCCGCAACTGGTGGAGGCGCTGCGGGACACTCCGCGTACCGCGTCCCCCGAGCTGGCGCAGTGGATCGAACGCGATGCCGCGCGCCTGGCGGAACTGGCCGAGACCGCGCCCAGCGGAATGAGTCCGGTACATCCCGCCCGGATGATCGTGGAGGCGACGAAAGCGTTTCCCGCCGACGGGATCATGGCCCGTGACGGTGGTGCCACCACGATCTTCGGCTGGACCTACTCCCAGGCCAAACCGCACGACGTGATGTGGAATCAGAATTTCGGGCATCTGGGCACCGGATTGCCCTATGCCATCGGCGCTTCCGTGGCCGAGGGCGGCAATCGCCCGGTCATGCTCGTCACCGGTGACTCCTCGTTCCAGTTCCAGATCGCCGAACTCGAAACCGCCGTGCGGCTGAATCTGCCGCTGGTGTGCGTGGTCGGGGTCGACTACGCGTGGGGCCTGGAAGTCGGTGTGTACAAACGCACGTTCGGGCACGGTTCCCGCGAGACCGGCGTGCACTGGGGCACCGGAACGCGACTGGACAAGGTCGCCGAGGGATTCGGCTGTCACGGCGAATACGTCGAGCGCGACGAGGACATCGCTCCGGCGATCAAACGGGCCTATGCCAGCGGCAAACCCGGTGTCATCCACGTCGCGGTCGATCCGAAGGCCAACTCCGAAGAAATGCCCAGCTACGACGAATTCCGCACCTGGTACGCCGAAGGCCAGCAGTAGGTGACGACAATGCCCGGCCCACAGCACATCCGACGAGAAGGACGGACAACTCATGCGTGACCATCGGAAGTTCTACATCGGCGGGCAGTGGGTCGCCCCGGCCACCGCGCAGACCTTCGAGGTGGTCAATCCGGCCACCGAGCAGATCTGCGGCACCGTGGCGGCCGGTTCGGCGCAGGATGTGGACCGGGCGGTCGCCGCGGCGCGCGCGGCCTTCGGCTCCTGGTCGGCCACCACGGTCGCCGAGCGGCTGACCCTGTTGCGCGCGATCGCCGCCGAATACGACCGGCGCCGAGGCGATCTCGCGGCGGCGCTCACCGAGGAGATGGGCGCCCCGGCCGCGCTGGCGGGTGGATTCCAGGTCGATCTGGTGGCCGGACATCTCGACACCGCGTGCACCGTTCTCGAAAACTTCGCGTTCACCGAGGAACTCGGCGGGTCGATGGTCGCCAAGGAACCGATCGGCGTGTGCGCGATGATCACGCCGTGGAACTGGCCGCTGAGCCTGATCGCGGTCAAGGTGTTCCCGGCCTTGGCGACCGGCTGCACGATGATTCTCAAGCCGTCGGAGAAATCGCCGTTCAGCGGGCAGATCTTCGCCGAGGTGCTGGCGGCGGCGGGCGTACCGCCGGGGGTGTTCAACCTGATCCACGGTGACGGTCCCGGCGTCGGTGTGCCGCTGTCGGCCCATCCCGACATCGACATGATCTCGTTCACCGGATCCGTGCGCGCGGGGATCGACATCGCGCGGACCGCGGCGCCGACGGTGAAGCGGGTCAGCCAGGAACTCGGCGGTAAGAGTCCCAACATCCTGCTCGACGACGCCGATTTCGCCGACAACGTCGCCAAGGGCGTGGTGTCGATGATGGGCAACTCCGGGCAGACGTGCTCCGCGCCGTCGCGGATGCTCGTTCCCGCCGGGCGCATGTCCGAGGCGGCGGCCGCGGCCCGCGCCGCGGCCGAGCAGATCACCGTCGGCGATCCCACCGGGGAGGTGGCCATGGGCCCGGTGGTCTCGGGTGCCCAGTTCGACAAGGTGCAGGCGCTGATCCAGAAGGGTATCGACGAGGGCGCCACCCTGGTCACCGGCGGTACCGGACGACCGGAGGGGCTCGACGTCGGTTTCTATGTCAAGCCGACCGTTTTCGCCGATGTCACCAACGACATGACCGTAGCGCGCGAGGAGATCTTCGGCCCGGTGCTGACGATCCTCGGTTACGACGACATCGATCATGCGATCGCGATCGCCAACGACACCGAATACGGCCTGGCCGGATTCGTCGCCGGCGCGGACCTCGATCAGGCCCGGGCGGTCGCCAGACGGATACGGGCCGGATCGGTCTCCATCAACGACGGTTTCGACTTCGCCTGTCCGTTCGGTGGTTATCGCAAGAGTGGCAACGGCCGCGAATGGGGTGCGTCGGGGTTCGACGAATACCTCGAGACCAAGGCGATCCTCGGGTACGCGCCCACGGACGCCTCGTCATGAGCACCGCATCGCGCACAGCCGGGGGTCCCGGCGCCGTGTCCGCTGCCGCCGGGCACGCGCGGGCACCGCGTATCGGCCCCGCCTCCACCCGTCCTGCCGGTTCGGATGCGGGTCCGGTACGCGAACGGCCGGGTGCACGGTGAACGACCACCCGCGGGACGCCGCCGCACCCTCGGTGGGTGAGCACATTCGCGACCGGCTCGCCCGTATCGCCCGCGGCGAGGATCGTCGCGACGCGGAACTGATCCGGTCCTGTTTCTGGCCCGACGCGACAGTCGATTTCGGAATCTTCGCCGGATCGTTCGACGACTATCTCGCTTGGGTGGTGCCCGGTGCGGCGGCGGTGATCCTGACCCAGCATGTACTGGGGCAGACGCTGATCGAACCCGCCGGAGCCATCGCGCTGGCCGAGACCCATGTCACGGCCTACCACCGGGTCGACGCCGGGGCCGAGCACCGCGATCTGATGCTCGGCGGCCGCTATCTCGACCGGTTCGAGCAGCGCGGCGGAAGCTGGCGTGTCGTCCGACGCACCATGCTCTACGACTGGACGCGGGATCTGGGCGTCTCGGCCGACTGGTCGCACGGCTTGCTGGGCACGACGTTCTCGGCCGGGCACTTCACCGGGCGCGCGGACGGGGACCACAGTGTGGCGTTCTTCGAGATGCCGAAGGCACGGTGACACATGGTCGGCGGCAAGGGAGTTCGACCATGGGAGCGCTGAGCGGCAAGGTCGCGGTCGTCACCGGTGCGAGCCGTGGAATCGGAAAGGGCACAGCGACGGCCCTGGCCGAGCAGGGCGCCACGGTGTACGTCACGGGTCGCACCGTCACAGCCGGATCACATCCGCTGCCGGGCACGGTCGGTGACACCGCCGCCGAATGCACTCGGCGCGGCGGGCACGGAATCGCGGTCGCCGTCGATCACGGCGACGACGCACAGGTCGAGTCCCTGTTCGATCGGGTACGGACCGAGCAGGGCCGGTTGGACATCCTGGTCAACAACGCCTTCTCTCTCCCCGACGACCTCACCGATCCGCGACCGTTCTGGGACAAGCCGCTGTCGAACTGGGAGATGGTCGATGTCGGGGTACGGTCGAATTTCGTCGCCGCCCATCACGCCGCCCGGATCATGGCCCCGCGCGGATCCGGCCTGATCGTGGCCATCAGCGGCTACACCGGAGTCGCCTACACCTACGGAGTGGTGTTCGGCACCGCGAAATCGGCCGTGGACCGGATGGCGCGCGACATGGCCGTCGAGCTGAAACCGCATGGTGTGGCCTCGGTTTCGCTGTGGCAGGGCCTGACCCGCACCGAACGAGCCGAGCGCAATCTCGCCACGATCCCCGGGCTCGGCGATCAGGCCGCCACCCGACCGCACGATGCCTGTACACCGGAATTCCCCGGCCGGGTCATCGCGGCACTGGCGGCCGACCCCGATCTCATGACGCGAACGGGCGGCACGTACATCACCGCCGAACTGGCCCGCCGGTACGGCATCACCGATGTCGACGGCACCACTCCCCCGTCACTGCGCGACACCCGCGGAGCGCCCATCTGGAGCCCGGTGTGAGTGGCGGCCGGATTCACCGTGACGCGAGAGGACCGATACCCATGCCCACCGACCGCCGAGACCGGCTCGACAGCCTTCTGGACCGGCAGGACATACTCGACTGTCTCACCAGATTCAGCCGCGGTATGGACCGATTCGACCGCGAACTGTTCCAGTCGGCCTTCCACTGCGACGCCACCATCGCGGCGGGCGATTTCGTCGGCGGCCCAGCCGATCTCTACGACTGGGCCCGCGCCATGCACGAGCAGGGGCAATCGGCCACCCAGCACAATCTGCTCAACCACACCTGCGATATCGACGGCGACACCGCGCACACCGAGACCTACTACCTGTTCGCCGCGCGCAATCGCGACGACAGCAACTGGCTGGCCGGCGGCCGCTACCTCGACCGGCTCGAGCGCCGCGCCGGGCAGTGGCGAATCGCACTGCGCACCAATGTCATCGAATGGTCCGGTATGGCGCCGACCATGCCGATTCCGTTCGCCGACGTTCCCGATATCGCCCTCGACGGCACTCCGTCGCGCAGTACCGACGACCCGTCCTATCACCGCCCGCTGATCAGCACACGGCGGCGCCACATTCCCGGCTGAGCCCCGAGCGCAGCGCGGTACCGCATCGACAGACAGGAGCCCCGATGCCCGCGATCACCACGACACCATTGACCGACACGGTCGGTGTGCGGGTGGAAGACGTCGACCTCGACCGTCTCCGCACCGACGACGACCTGCCCGCGGCCTGCCTGGAGGCGCTCGAGCGGCACGGGGTACTACTGTTTCCCCAGCTGCACGCCGACGACCCGACCCAGGCCGCGTTCTGCCGCACACTCGGTGAGCTGGTGCAGTTTCCGCTGTACCCGAATCCGGATGTGATGGAGATCAGCTTCGATCCCGGCAATCCGAATGTGGAGTACTTCGCCAGCAACGACTACTGGCATCTGGACGGATTCATGGACGAGGTCCCGGCGAAGGCCTCGATCATGAGTGCGCACATGGTCACCGACCAGGGGGGTGAGACCGCCTTCGCCAGCACCTACCTCGCCTACGACGAGCTCTCCGAACAGGAGAAGCGGCGCTTCGAGGGGTTGCGGGTGATGCACAGTTTCGAGCGGATCCAGCGGCTGACCTACGCCGACCCGACACCGGAACAGATCGAGGAGTGGGCGCGCCGCGGTGGCCGGGAGCATCCGCTGGTGTGGACCCACGAATCCGGGCGGCGCTCACTGGTTTTCGGCGCCTCGGCCGATCACGTGATCGGGATGGACCTCGAGGAGGGCCGCGCGCTGCTGCAGGACCTGCTCGATCGGGCCACGGCCCCGGATCGGGTGCTGTCGCACAGCTGGACGGTCGGCGACATGGTGATCTGGGACAACACCGGCCTGGTGCACCGCGCCTGCCCGTTCGATCGGTCCCAGCCGCGCCGGATGCACCGGTCCACCCTGGTCGGACAGGAGTCGATCAAATGAGCGGCCGGATCGCGATAGTCACCGGGGGCGCCTCGGGAATCGGTGGTGCCATCGCCGCGCGGCTGGCCGCCGACGGTGATCCGGTGGCGGTCTTCGATCTCGACGGCGCGGCCGCGCGCGCGGCCGCGGCGGCCATCGCCGAATCCGGCGGCAAGGCGATCGGGGTCGGCGTCGACGTCGCCGATCGGGCGGCGGTCGACGCCGGCGTGCAGCAGGTGCGCCGGGAGCTCGGGGCACCGTCGATTCTGGTCAACAGCGCCGGAATCTCCACCTCCGGGCCGTTTCTGGAGATCACCGCGGCGGAATGGGCGCGGGTGCTGGCGGTGAATCTGACAGGTACGTTCGACTGCTGCCAGGCGGTGTTGCCGGATATGGTCGCCCAGGGCTGGGGGCGGATCGTGAACATCTCGTCCTCCAGCATCCACAGCGGCGCGGCGGGGATGGCGGCCTATGTGTCCTCGAAATCCGGCGTGCTCGGTCTGACGAAGGTGCTGGCGCTCGAGTTCGCCCGGCAAGGGGTGACCGTCAACACCATCCCTCCGGGCTTCATCGATACACCGATGATGCGGGCGACCGCCGACCGCGGCTTCATCGATATGCAGAAGGCGATCGACGCGACCCCCGTGGGCCGGGTCGGACGGCCCGAGGACATCGCCGCGGCGTGCGCTTTCCTGGTCAGCGACGAGGCGAGCTACATCACCGGGCAGGTGATCGGCGTCAACGGCGGGCGCAACACCTGAGTATCGCACCGCGGCAGCGGGATCCGGCGAACCCGGATCCCGCCCGGACCTCATCTGCGCGGCAGATACGGCTCCAGATCGGCCTCGGGCTCCACGCCGAACGACCGCAACGCCATCGCGAGCATGTCGTAGGTACCGATGGTGAAGACGATATCCATCAATTGGTTCTCATCGAATTCGCCGGCCAGCACCTGCCAGGTATCCGCACTCACGGCACCGTCGGTCAACAATTCGTCCGCGGCCGACAACAACGCTTTATCGATCGCATCCCAATCCGCGCCCGGCACGGATTCCCGCACCTTTTCGATCTGCTCTTTCGGGATCCCGGCTATTTCCGCCAGAATCGCGTGCTGGGCCCATTCGTAGTCGCACTGCCGCACCGCCGCCACCCGGAGCACCAGCAGTTCACGCCGGCGCTCGGACAGGGTGGATCCGTAGAGCAGATGACCGTTGAAGGTCAGGAATGCCTTGGCCAGAGCGGGATATCGGGCCAGGGTACCGAGCAGATTCGCACCGGCCGGGTGGGTGTCGGCGGGTGTGTCACCGAGTACCGAACTCCGGAACTCGCCGATGAATTCGATCAGATCCGGTGACCAATCGGATTTCTCCGCGGGTGATATCCGAGCCATTATCGGCTCCCCTCCGGCCGACAATCGTCAGGGGCCGGCCATAGCGTTCGGGACTGCGCATCCACGATTCGGCGGCGACCCGTGATCTCCACAATGCCGGCGGTTTCTCCGGCAACGAAATGCTACCAAAACACGCCATTGTCCGGCAGTCCTCGCCATCATTTTCCGCACCGCCGGTTCCCGGCGTCCCGCTCGCTCGCGACAGCGCGTCACCGCGGCGCGCGACCCGGGAGGTCAGCGGGTCCGGACCATCAGGCGCTGCGGTCCACGGATCACCCGGGAAGGGCAGTAGGTCAGCGCGCCCGCGCGCCGCAGTCCGGGGTAACGGCGGTAGAGCCCGCGCAGCGCGATCTCCCCTTCCATCCGGGCCAAACCCGCGCCGAGGCAATAGTGCACCCCGGCGGCGAAGGACAGATGATCACGTGCGTTCGGGCGGTCGAGATCGAATCGGGCCGGATCGTCGAACACCTCCGGATCCCGATTGGCCGCGGCCAGCAACGCCACCACCGGTGTGCCCCGCCTGATGTGGTGACCGGCCAGTTCCATGTCCTCGCCCGCGATCCGGACGCTGTACTGCGCGGGCGCTTCCCACCGCAGCGTCTCCTCGACCACATCGGCGGCCCGGTCCGGCTCGGCGGCGAAACGCTCGTGCTGCTCGGGCTGTGCCGACAGGGCGGTCACCGCATTGCCGATGATGTTGGCGGTGGTCACGAAACCGCCGATGAGCAGCGCCTGACAGGTGGATACCAGCCCGGCCTCCGACATCACACCGTCGTCGACCGCCGATGTCAGCGCCGAGATCATGTCGTCGCCGGGATCGCGGCGGCGCGCGGCCGTCGCGGCCGCGAAGTAGTCGGTCAGTTCGGCGAGCAGCACGTGGACCCGGCGACGTTCGCCCGCGCTGCGGGCACCGTCGACGGTCGCGCCGAATTCGATACCCCAGCGCGCGAACCGATCGTGATCGGAGGTCGGCAGGCCGAGCAGTTCCGCGATCACCAGACTCGGTATGCGCAAGGCGAATTCGCCGATCAGGTCGACGGCCTCGTCGGTGTCCAGACGATCGAGCTGCCGTTCGACCAATTCCTCGACGAACGCCCGGCGCGCGCGCATCCGGGCCCCGCCGAACAGCGGAGCGACGCGCTTTCGCAGCTGGGTGTGCTCGGGCAGGTTGGCCGAGGCGAGCGAATCGTCGAGCGGGTGCACCAGGAAATCCGTCTGCTGCTCCGGCAGCGGAGTCAATTTCAGGCGCCGGGTCGAGGTCGGCGCGACCAGGAACCGGTTGTCGCGCAAGACTTCGTCGCACACCGAATAGGTCGCCGACATACACAGGCCACTACGGCCGCGGACGAGGTCACCGCGCGAACGGATGCGCTCGTAGGCGGCATGCCCATCGGACCCGCGCGCCAGGTTCTGCACCGCCGCGACCGGATCGCCCAGCACCGCGGATGTACGCAGTCGCCACGAGTTCCGGTACAGCCGCCTGATCGTCTGCAGCTCGCCACTCATCCCTGTGCCCCCTGTGGTGCGCGCAGTTTCGGTGCGCTGTCGATTCCGCGCCGGGTCAGCTCGTCCGCGATCCGCTCACGCAGCACATATTTCTTGATCTTGGTCCCCGACATCGGCCACTCGTCGACGA
This sequence comes from Nocardia sp. NPDC052254, assembly GCF_040679495.1. Lineage (NCBI taxonomy): Bacteria > Bacillati > Actinomycetota > Actinomycetes > Mycobacteriales > Nocardiaceae > Nocardia > Nocardia sp. NPDC052254. The sequence continues at coordinate 645,997 of NZ_JBFAUW010000001.1, forward strand.
AGCGCACATAGCGCGGAACCCGGTAGGTCGCGATATTGCCGAGGCAGAAATCGATCACTTCCTGTTCGGTCACCGTGGCACCCGGTTCGAGCTCGATATAGGCGGCGGGCACCTCGACGTAATACGAGTCCGGCGCGCCGACGACCTGGGCGATGCGTACGGCGGGGTGGCGCAACAGAAAATCCTCGACCTCGACCGCGGAGACATTCTCCCCACCGACCTTGAGCATGTCCTTGACCCGGCTCACGAAGGTGACCCGGCCCTCGTCGTCCATGACCGCGACATCGCCGGTGTGGAACCAGCCGGCATCGTCGAAACTGGCCGCGGTGAGTTCGGGGTCGTGCAGATAGCCGTCGAAACAGTTGGTACCGCGGAACAACAGCTCCCCTTCGGCCCCGGGCGCCAGATCCGCACCCGTGCGCGCGTCGACGATCCGGCACTCCATACCCGGCAACGGCCTGCCACCGGTGGTGATTCGCTGCTCGAGGGTGTCGGTCTGCTCGCTCAGCGACAGGAACGAGGCAGCCTCGGTCATACCGAAACACGACACCTGCAGCGCGTGCGGAAGCCGGGTGGCCATGTCCCGAACACGTTCGGGGACACCGACGGTCATCACCACACGCAGAGCGGACAGATCACGCGAGGCGAAATCGGGGTGATCGACGACGGGCAACCACACCGTCTCGAATCCGGGGAGCGCGACCGTGCAGCGCTCGCTCTCCAGTTGTTCCAGCGCCGTGCCCGGCTGGAAGAATCCCACGTGGGAGAACCGGCAGCCGGCGTAGAGGCTCGCGATGGCGAAGGCCACGGCGCCGATGTGGAACAGCGGCAACGGTGTCCAGACCCGGTCCTCGCCGGTCAGCAGCAATCGTGTCTCGGCAGCCCCGGACGCGAATCTGATGAGCGCCTCATGGCTGATCAACGCGCCCTTCGGACTGGCCGAGGTGCCGGAGGTGTACATCACCAGCGCGGCGTCGCGGACCCGCACCATCGAGCTGCGCGCCCGGACCGCGTCCGGATCGACATGCGCCGCCGCCGCGAGGAAATCGCGCTCGGTCAGCTGCCCCGCGGGAACTTCGCCCGCGCCGAGTTGGACGACGGTGCGCAGATCGGCCGCCTCGCCGAGCACAGCCGGCGGCACCGGAGTCGACGAGCCGACGAACATCAGGCGCATTCGCGAATGGCCGACGACCCGGCTCAGCTCGAATTCCTTGAAGCGGCTGTTGATCGGTACCGGCAGCGCACCCACCAGGCTCACCGCGAACAGAGCCGCGATCGAGTCCGGGCAGTTCGGCAGCAGAATGCCGACGGTGTCACCGGGTGCGATACCCGAGGCCAGCAACCCGCGCGCCAGGACTTCGGCCCGAGCGGCGAGCTGCGCGTAGTCCAGCTCGATCCCGGGGAAACTCAGCGCGATCCGGTCGGGGTGTTCCTGGGCTCGCCGGTCCAGAAGATCGCCGAGAGTAGTGACCTCGGCCCATCGATGCCGGACGAGATCTCCCTGTTTCATTTCATGACTCCCAATCAACCGGAACAGCACCCCCCGGCAGGCGGAAGGTACCGCACCAGCGTCACCACGGCAACCGTTTGCCGCGATGTCCGATGGAGCTCGAATAATGTTAACCAAAAGTGCCGGGAGGGTTCCCTCAGCACAGCCGGGAAGCACCGTTCGGTCAAGCCCCTCGGTATTCCCACCAGTGAAATGTCAGGGCACGGTTGCGTTGTGATAGCTTCCGGATGTTCGCGCCGGACGACATACCGGCATCGGATTTCGGCACAACGCGGAGCGCATGATGAGTATCTGGGATGAGGAAGCGCTGTGGTGGTTGTCGGGAACCGATGGATCGCACTGACCGATGATGCTGGATCAGATCCTCGAGAATCGCAGTCTGACCATCGATCGAATCGTCGACGACGCATTCGACTATTTTCGGAGCTGCCTACAGCCCGACGGTTCCATCACCGAGGATCCCGCCGTCGTGGTCTTCCAGGAATGGGATACGGTCAACGCGCTCAAGGCGATTGCGCTGTGGCAATCGGTACTGGCCGAACGCTCGGCGGATGTCGTGAGCGCACTTCTCGGGTTCCTCGCCTCCCGCGAGAAACCGACGGGAATGCTGAGCTGGGGTGCCACCGAGATCGGCTCGGACGAATACTGCACCGAAACCAGCAGTGAATACACTTCGGCATTGGCGCGATTGGGTCTGCACGAAGCCGCATACGCGAAAGCGGATTTTCTTCGCAACCGCCAGCGGTCCGATGGCCCGTGGGAAGAAGTTCACAGTCATATTCCCAGAGCGTTTCAATTGCAGCCGTCCGTCACCGGGTTTGCACTCTGCGCACTCGAGGATGCCGGAATGGAGCCGAAGTACGTCGACGAGGCACTGGGATTTCTGGCGAGCAATCAACAGCCGGATGGCAGTTTCGGAATCAATTGGTACTACTACTGTACTCATTATTATCTGATGCGGCCGGCGGTAGCGGCATTAGCCGAATTCGAAAACTACACCGCGGTCGCGGCTGCACGCGATTTCGTTATCAGCCGGCAACTTCCGGACGGCAGCTGGCAGTCGCGGGTGGAGGGATTCCGGGGCGACCCCTCGGTTCCGGAACTGCAAACCGCTCTCGCCCTGGCGACATTGGCGCACGCCGGCATGGATGCCGGTGACCCGCCGGTCCGCCGAGCGATCGAGTGGCTGCTCGATCGACGCCGTGCCGACGGATCCTGGTACGGCGGCCGCTACCCGTATCCGGAGACGGAGAGCTACGCCTCCTTCCGGGCAACACAGGACGTCTTCACCACGGCGCAGGTGCTCGCCGCATTCAATTACCTGGAGCAGCAATGACATTCGGCCACACCGACCCCGTCGCCATCATCGGCATCGGCTGCCGCCTCCCCGGTGGCGTCAGCGGTCCGCGACAGCTCTGGGAGCTGCTCGAGCAGGGAGTCGACGCGATCTCCCCCACCCCCGACGACCGCTGGGACGTGGACCGCTTCTATTCGCCCACCGCGCAGCAACCGGGCCGGATCAGTGCCAGGCAGGGCGGATTCCTCGACGAGGTCGACACCTTCGACGCCGCCTTCTTCGGCATCTCGGGCCGAGTCGCCGAACAGATGGATCCCCAGCAGCGTCAATTGCTGGAGGTGAGCTGGGAGACGTTCGAGGACGCCGGCCTCGTTCCCGCAGCCACCGCGGGAACGCGCACCGGCGTGTTCATCGGCGCCTGCAGTCAGGATTACGGTGCGCTGCAGTCCGCGCCCGGCGAGGTGACCGGACTCGGACCGCATTCGGCGACAGGCACGTTCATGAGCATCGTGTCCAACCGCCTGTCCTACACCTACGACCTGCGCGGTCCGAGTATGACCATCGATACGGCGTGTTCGTCGTCTCTGGTGGCGGTCCACCTGGCCGTGGAGAGCCTGCGGCGCGGCGAGAGCGACCTCGCGCTGGCGGGCGGGGTGAACCTCATGCTCACGCCCCAGTTCGGGATCGCACTCAGCCAGGCCGCCATGCTGTCACCGGACGGGCGTTCCCGCGCGTTCGACGCCTCGGCCAACGGATACGTCCGCGGTGAGGGTGTCGGCCTGGTCCTGCTCAAGCCGCTGGCCCAGGCTCGGCAGGACGGCGACCGGATCTACGCCGTCATCCACGGCAGTGCCGTCAACCAGGACGGCCGCACCCAGGGCATCACGGTGCCCAGTGGTGAATCCCAGGAGGCGAACTTCCGGTCGGCGCTGCAGGCCGCCGGAATCGACGCGTCCCAGGTGGGTTACGTCGAGGCGCACGGTACCGGGACACCGGTCGGCGACCCCATCGAGGCCAACGCGCTGGGGCGGGTGCTGGCCACCGGGCGAGCGGCCGGATCGGTGGCGCTGCTCGGATCGATCAAGACCAACATCGGACATCTCGAGGCGGCGGCAGGAGTCGCCGGACTGATCAAAGCGGCACTGTGCGTGCGGAATCGGCGAATTCCGCCCAGCCTGCACTTCCGTGCCGGCAACCCCGACATCGACTTCGACGCGTTGCCCATCTCGGTCGCCGCCGCGGCGCAACCCTGGCCGGCCGATCACCCGATCGCGGTCGCCAGCGTGAACTCCTTCGGCTTCGGTGGTACCAACGCCAATGTCGTACTGGCCGAGGATGTCGCGGCGGTGCCGGCGAACTCCGTGCCGGATGTGGCCGCCGCGCGTCCGGCGCCGACGGTACTGACCTTCGCGGCTCGAAGTGCCGAGGCCCTCGACCGGCTCGGCACCGACCACGCTCGGGCACTGCGGGATTCGGCCGTATCGCTGCCCGACTACGCCGCCGTCACCGCGCTGCGCCGCACGCATCACGAGTTCCGCCGCGCGGTCGTGGCCACCGATCCCGCCGAGGCCGCCGCGAAGCTGGCGGCGGGCGAGGTGGTCAGCGGACATGTGCGCCACGGCCACACCGGCAAGGTCGCGTTCCTGTTCAACGGTCAAGGCCCGCAGTGGTATGCGATGGGACGCACGCTGCTGTCCACATCTCCGGTCTACCGGGACAAGATTCTCGAATGCGACCGGGTGTCGCGCCAGTTCCTGGACTGGTCGCTGTACGAGGCCCTCACCGCCGACGAGCAGTCCTCCCTGATCGGGCAGACGCAGTACCTGCAGCCGACGATGTTCGCGGTACAGGTCGCTCTGGTCGAGCTGTGGCGGTCGTGGGGTGTCACCGCCGACGCGGTGCTCGGGCACAGCATGGGTGAGATCGCCGCCGCCCACGTGTCGGGTGCACTGTCGCTCGAGCAGGCGCTGAAGGTGATCTGTCATCGCGCCCGGATCCAGGATCGAGCCGATCCGTCCGGGGCGATGATGTTTCTCGCGTTGTCGGCCGACGAGGCCCGCGAGCTGTGTGCCGAGTATCCGGACCGGATGTGGGTGTCCGCGGTCAACAGCCCCAGGGCCACCACGGTGTCCGGACGACGCGAGCTCCTCGAGGAAGTCGCCGCCGAGCTGACCGAGCGTGGTGTGTTCGCCCGGCTGCTCCGGGTGAACTGTGCCTGCCACAGCCAGGACATGGATCCGTTGCGCGAGGAATTGCTCGACGCGCTCGGGGATATCGAGCACACCGGCACCACCGTTCCGATGTATTCGACCCTCACCGGCGGACTCATCGACGGTGCCGAGCTGGGAACCGGCTACTGGTGGCGGAACTTCCGGCAGCCGGTGTTGTTCGAGCCGGCCCTGCGCGCGATGCTGGCGGACGGATACGACACCTTCGTCGAGTTGAGTCCGCATCCGGTACTGGCCAATTCGGTCACCGAGATCAGCGCCGAGGCCATCGTGGCGCCGTCACTGATCCGCAAGAAGGACGATTGGTCGGTCTTCGGCGACGCCTTCGCGCGCCTCTACACCAGCGGTGTCACCGTCGACTGGGATCGGCACCACCCGCACGGCGCACCGGTCCTCGACATCGCACCCATGGCCTGGGTCCGCGAGTCGTACTGGAACGAGAGCAAGGTGTCCCACGACCACCGCGCCGGTGGCCAGGACCATCCGATGCTCAAGGCCGTCGACGGCCCGCGACCGGCCTGGGACATCAGCTGGGACGACCACCGCCTGTCCTGGGCACGTGAACACGATGTGTTCGGTTCGGTGATCGTGCCCGGCGCGGCCTATGTCGAGGCCGCACTGGCGGCGGCCGCCGAAGTCACCGGCGGATCGTGTGCCCTCGAGTTCGTCGAATTCGAGCGGGCCTGTGTGCTGTCCGACGAGCCGCAACTGACCCGGCTGGAGCTCGATCCCGACGAGGGCACCTTCGAATTCCACCAGCGCAGCGTGCGTGGCGACTCCTGGTTGCGCAATGCCCGCGGGCGCTTTCACGCCGTCTCCCCCGACGGGACCGGCGAGCCGGTCGACATCGATCTCGCGGCCGTGTCGAAGCGCTGCGAACGCACGGTCAAGGCCGTCGACGTGTACGGCCGGTTCGCTGCCCGCGGATACGCCTACGGTCCCGCCTTCTGCGGAATCGAGAAGATCCATCTCGGACAGGGCGAGGCATTGGCCCGCATCCGGACACCGCGCGTGCTGCGCAATCGCGTGTCGGGCTACCTTTTCCATCCCGCGGTGCTCGATGCCTGCTTCCAGAGCGCGATTCTGCATCCGTCCGCGGACAATCCGGACGAATTGCTGCCCAACAGCTATCTGCCGACCGGAATCGAGCGAGTGCGGGTGTACCGCCCGATCGCGCTGCCGGTGTGGTGCTACACGCGCCCACGCCGCAACGACGACGCCCTGCTGGTCGACATCCACCTGCTCGACGAGCAGGGCGCGGTCGTCGCCGAATACACCGCGCTCAGCGGCAAGTCGGTGCCACAGCCCATCGAGGACACCCCGGATCGGCTGGACCGGGATTTCTACACCCTCGAATGGCAGTCCCGTGGTCCCGTGGTCGCGCCGCGGCACAGCGCGTTCACCGTCGGGCCGGCCGAACTGGCCACCCGATTCGAACCGGCCGCCCGGCAGTTGTCGCAGCGACTCGATCGCGTCGAGTACGCCACCGATTACCAGCGCGACATCGCCCGGCTGTGCGCGATGTATGTCATTCGCTGCCTCGAAATCTGGAAACTGGGCGAAGAATTCACGATCTCGGACATCCCGGATCTACTGCCCGCGTACCGGCGTGCGATCCCCGGCCTGCTGCGCTGGGCGATCGACGAGGCGGCACTGCGCGAATCCGACGGGCGCTACCGGTTCGTTCCCTCGCCGGACACCGACCCCGAACAGCTGTGGGCACAGTTGTTCACCCGCTACCCGTCGTGCGCGTGGGAGCTGTTGCTGCTGCGTCAGACCGGCACCCGCCTGCACGAGGTACTCGTCGGGGCCGCCGACCCGGTCGAACTGCTGTTCTCCGACAGCTCACCGGTGGATCTCGAGTCCATCTACCAGAACTCACCGGTGGCCCGGTTCTACAACGTCCTCGCCGGGCAACTGATCCGGCACCTCGCCGATACCGCCGATCCGCAGCGGACCATCCGGGTGCTAGAGGTCGGTGGCGGCACCGGCGGGCTCACCGCGGCCCTGCTGCCGATGCTGCCCGCCGACCGCTGCGAATATGTCTTCACCGACGTATCGCCGGCATTTCTGGCCACCGCCCGAGAGCGCTTCCGGCAGTACGGATTCGTCGATTATCGAGTGCTCGATCTCGAACACGATCTCGTCGGCCAGGGCATCGGGGCGGGTAGCTTCGACCTGGTCGTGGCCTCCGATGTGGTCCATGCCACCGCGGATGTCAAGAAGACCCTGCTGTATCTGCAGGAGGCACTGGCCGAGGGCGGACAGCTCATGCTGGTGGAGGCGGCTCCGGACAGTCCGTGGCTGGACCTCACCTTCGGACTCACCGAAGGCTGGTGGTCGTTCCGCGACCAGCGGCTGCGCCCGCACACGCCGCTGTTGTCGGCCGCGAGCTGGCTGGATCTGCTGCGGTCGGTGGACTTCGACGAGGTCGGCGCATTCGGCGATCCCGCCCACACCGGAGCCGGTTCCCAGTCGGTGATCCTGGCCCGTGCACCCCAGCAGCCGGCGGCACCCGCGCCGGTCACCGACACCGAGACGCCGGGCACCTGGCTGGTTCTGACCGGTGGCGACCCACTGGCCACAGCACTTGCCGATCGACTCACCGACCGGGGCGGGCGAGCGGTGCTGGCCGGCGCCCCGGAGCAGGTCGACCTCGACGAGGTGGCACCGACCACCATCATCGACCTGCGTATCCACCGCGATGCCGACCGGCTCGACGAAGCACTCACCGATTCCGCCCTCGATCTGGTCGATCTGCTGCGACGCGTGTGCCGCGACGATCGCGAACTGCCCCGGGTGATCGACGTGACCCGCGGCGCGCACGCGGTACGCACGCAGCAGGTGGATCTCGCCGGTGCGGCCGCGTGGGGTCTGGCCGCGGTGATCGCGGTCGAGATGCCGCAGTTGCGGTTCACCGTCGTGGATCTCGACGCCGAACCGGCCGACGCCGACCTCGACGTCGTGTGGGCGGAGGTGTTCGCCGACGACAACGAGCGTGAAGTCCTCGCTCGCGCCGGTGAGCGATTCGTCCGCAGGCTCGATCCGTGGACGCCGGCGCCCGGGACAACCGCCGGCGCGGCCGTGGTGCCCGATGCCGGATTCGCCTTGACCACAACCACTCCCGGCACCCTCGACGGACTGCGTTATCACCGGTGCGCCCGGCGTGCGCCGGGCCCCGACGAGATCGAGATCGAGGTGGTCACGGCCGGGCTCAACTTCCTCGACGTGATGGTCGCACTCGGCCGGATTCCCGCGCTGGAGTCCGCGGACGGTCTTCGTTTCGGCGCCGAATGCGCCGGTATCGTCACCCGCGTCGGCAGTGCGGTCGAAGGACTCGCCGTCGGCGACGAGGTGGTTGCCGTGAGCCCCGCCCAGGGTGCGCTCAGCGCCTATCTCACCCTCTCCGCCGCACATGTGGTCCCCAAGCCGGCGGCGCTGGGATTCGACGCCGCCGGATCGGTGCCGATCGTCTTCCTCACCGCGTGGTACGCACTGCACGAACTCGCTCGAATCCGCAAGGGCGAGCGGATTCTCGTTCACGCCGCCGCCGGCGGCACCGGACTGGCGGCCGTGCAGATCGCACTGCTCGCGGGTGCGGAGGTCTTCGCCACGGCGGGCAGCCCGGCCAAGCGCGAGCTCCTGCGAACGCTCGGGGTGCAGCACGTATTCGACTCCCGCGCCTTGGATTTCGCCGACGGAATCCGGTCGGCCACCGCCGGCGAAGGGGTCGACGTCGTCCTCAATTCGATCGCGGGCGAGGCAGCCGAACTCAGCGTGACCTGTCTGGCGCCATACGGTCGTTTCATCGAGCTCGGCAAGCGTGATCTGCTCGCCGACCGCAGGATCGGGCTGCGTCCGTTCCTGCGAAACCTCACCTACTTCGCCTTCGACCTGCGTCAGCTACTGCTGGATCGGCCACAGGCCACCCACACGGTGTTCCGGGACCTGATGGACCGGTTCGCGACCGGGGAATTGCGGCCGCTGCCGTACCGGTTGTTCCATCCCGCGCAGACCGAGGCGGCGTTCCGGCATCTGGCCGCCGGACGTCACATCGGCAAGGTGGTGGTCGACATGCGCGAGCGCGATATCAATGTCGTCGTACCGAACCGGGCCCCCGCGTTCGAGGGCACCTGGCTGATCACCGGCGGGCTCGGCGGATTCGGGTTCGCGATGGCCGAATCGCTCGCCGCATCCGGGGTGCGCAGCCTGGCGCTGCTCGGCCGTTCGGGAATCCGCGACGACGAGCAGGCGGCGCGGGTACAGGCACTGCGGCAACGCGGAGTACAGGTACTGGCCGAGGCGGTGGACGTGTCGTCTCGCACCGAACTGGCCGCCGTACTGGATCGCATCGCCACCGACGGCCCGCCGCTGCGTGGCGTACTGCACTGCGCGATGGTTCTCGATGACGCGCTGCTCGCCGACATGACCCCGGAGCGCATGCGAAAAGTTCTCGCCGGTAAGGCATTCGGCGCCTGGCATCTGGACGCGCTCACCGCCGACCTGCCGCTGGAGGCCTTCGTCCTGTTCTCCTCGGCGACGTCGATGGTCGGCAATCGCGGCCAGGCGAATTACGCCGTGGCCAATGCCTACCTCGACCATCTTGCGCACGCGCGGCGGGCGCGCGGGCGCACCGCACTCTCGGTCAACTGGGGTGCGATCGCCGACGCCGGATATGTGTCCCGGCACGAGGACATCGGGCGCTTCGTGGCGGCGACCGGTATGCGCGGCTTCACCGCCGCCGCGGCGTATCGAGCGCTGAGCACGCTGTGGTCGCGTCCGATCGCACAGGTCGGGGTGCTGCCGATGGATTGGGCGGAATTCTTCGGCCACCACGGGATTTCACCCGACACCCAGCCACGCTATGACCGGCTGTCCGCCGAAGCCGCCGCCACAACCGGTGCGGCCACGGGTTCCCTGCGCCAGCAGCTCGATGCCGGCAGCCGCGAGGATCGCGGTGCCGTGGTCGCGACCGCCCTGAAGATTCGGCTCGCGGCGGTCCTGGGTATCCCGCTGGAAACCCTCGACGAGAACATGCCGCTGATGGACTATCTCGATTCGCTGCTCGCCGTCGAGATCAGCGCGTGGCTGGAGCGGGAGCTGGGCACGAAGGTCACGATCATGGAACTGATGAAGGGCCCGAGTGTGCTGGAACTGTCCGATCTCGTCCTCGACCGGCTCGAGCAGCGATGACATCGCTACGGGAGGTTTCGTTCACCCTGCCCGGAGCGGGAATCACGCTGCGCGGCAAGCGAACCGGAGACGACCGCACGATTCCGGTGCTGTGCCTGCACGGCATCCTGGACAACTGCGCCGGATTCGACGCACTGGCACAGCGGCTGCCGGAGGCGAATCTGATCGCCGTCGATCTGCCCGGGCACGGCCTGTCCGACCCGGTCCCCTCGCTCACCTGCAACTATCTCGACTACGCGGCCGCCGTTCTGGAACTGGCACATACGCAGGGCTGGGATCGTTTCCAGCTGATCGGGCATTCGCTCGGCGGTGCGGTGTCCTCGCTGGTTGCCGGGATCCATCCGGACAAGGTCGATCGACTGGTCCTCATCGATGCCATCGGACCGCTGTCGGCCGAGCCGCACCGGGTGGTGTCCGGGCTGGGCCGCTACCTCGACACCTACCTGCACGGCGATCGGCATCCGGTGTACCGCAGCAGGATTCATGCTGTGCGCACCCGAGTCCAGTTGGCCGACATCCTGCTCGAGACCGCGGAGACACTGGTCGATCGCGATCTGATCGAGGTTCCCGGCGGATTCTCCTGGCGTCACGATGTGCGGCTCAATCGTGGCCTCACGCCCACGCTCGGGGAGGATCAGGTGCTGTCCTTCCTGCACAACATCACCGCCCCGACCCTGCTGGTGACCGCCGAGCGCACCGCCCTGGTGGAGCCCTACTATCCGATGCGCATCGGAAGCGTCGCCAAGATGCGCCAGGTCACGCTGGCCGGCGGCCATCATCTGCACATGGAGAACCCCGACCCGGTGGCCGAGGAGATCCGCACCTTCCTGGAATCGGGCTGAGCCCACCCGGTCAGCCGGGGATCAGCGCACCGCTCAGCACCGATCGGTCCCCGCGTTCGGGCACGGAGGTATCGAACAGGTAGCCGTCGCCCTCGGACCAGATCCGCGTGCGCAGTGACTCTCCGGGAAAGACGATGCCCCGGAAGCGGGCGGTGTAGCGGTGCACCCGGGAGACATCGGCGTCCAGGACCGCGTCGACCAGTGCCGTGCACACCACGCCGTAGGTGCACACGCCCTGCAGGATCGGCCCGGGGAACCCCGCCGCACGCGCGAACTCGGCATCGGTGTGGACGTTGTCGTGCAGTGCGGCACCGCGTACACATCCCTGATACCGGAGCGCCTGATCCGGGTGGGTGGGTGTGCGGATATCGAGGTCGGGCTCGCGTTCCGGAGTGGGCACGGCGGATGAGCGGCTCGGCGCACCGCCTGCCACGCCCTCACCACGGGCATGGATCCGGGACAGGCCCGACACGAGCACCTGACCGTCGGCTCCGGTCAAGCTGGTGCGCTGCACCAGAACCGCGGCATCGCGGCGCTCCTCCACACCCACCACCTCGGCGCGGCAGGAGGCGAATCCGGCGTCGGGAAGCGGGGCGCGCACCTCGAGTTCCTGCTCCAGATGCAGCAGGGTCGACAGCCGCAGCGCGATGCCGGGAAAGCGGATCTCGGGCGGTTCCCGATGATAGAAGTCCGGCGTCGCGACACCGAATGCGACGGGAGCGGTCATCGCGAAGGTCGGCAGCACGCCGGTCTGTTCGCCACGCTGCCCGACCGCCCGCCGATAGCTCAGCACTTCACGCTCACCCCAGCGAAATTCCTGGGTCGGCACCGTCACTCCGATCACGGTCCGCCGGTCGATGGGCATCGGGCGAACTCCTGTGCGGTCTGGACGCGTTTCGGGCGTCGGCGAAACGGTGGTTACCACCGCGATGATCGTATCCGTGCCCGCCGACCGGCCGATTTCGAGTGCCCCCACCAGACATTGACAGAACCAATCGCATTGATGGAAAACAGATATTGGACGCTATACACACTGGTGAAACATGCTGGATCACGTCAGCCACACCACCAGGCCGGATCCCGATGCGCTTTCCGGAGCGGCCGACGTCGTCGACCACCACCGAGAGGACAGTGCCATGTACAAGATCGCTCCGATCGTCGCCGCGCTCGCCGCCGCCGGCGTGCTCGCCGCCTGCGGCAGCAATGAGGACACCGGATCGGCCACGTCGCCGGCCCCGGTGCCGGCCACCGCGGTAGCCAAATCGGCCCCCGCCGCGCCCGGGTCACCGGCGGCGATGCTCGCCTCCACCCCGTGGGAGACCACCGCCGCCACCGACGCGCACGGCGCTCCTGTCGCGCTGAACGACGCGAACGTCTCGAACTATGTCGGCTTCGCCTACTTCGACAACGACGGGACATTTACGATGGTCAACCTCGACGACAGCCCGAAGATGCACGGTGACTGGTCGGTCTCCCCGGACGGCAGGACCCGCACACTCGTCGCGAAAGACGATGCGGGACAGACCTGTTTCACCCGCGTCGTGGACATCGTCACCCTCGACGACCGGAACTTCACCTACCGCGTCCACCCCGACGACGCGAACAAGTCGGCGTACTTCGACATCGTCCACACCCCGACCACGCACCCGGAACCGGCCGCGTAGCCGCCCGATCCGAGGTCCGGCATCGGCCATTCGACGCCGGGAGCGCGCGCTCCGTCCGCGCGCGGCACTCAGGCGATGGCGTCCAGCGAGTCGAGATACAGCTCGGCGATCGCCTCGAGCCCACGCTGGTCGGCCGGGCCGAACCGATCGGCGATCGGGCTGTCCAGATCGAAGACGCCCACCAGAGTTCCGTTGTGCACCAGCGGAACAACGATTTCGGACCTGCTCACCGGATCACAGGCGATGTGGTCGGCGACCGCGTGCACATCGGCGACCCGCTGGGTGCGGCGCGTCCGTGCCGCTGCCCCGCACACCCCTCGATCCAGGCCGATCCGCACACACGCCGGCTGCCCCTGGAAGGGCCCGACGACAAGCTCGCGGCCATCGTAGAAATAGAAGCCGGCCCAATTCACCTCGGGCAGGGCGTGATACACCAGTGCGGACAGATTGGCCGCGTTCGCGATCCGGTCGTGCTCGCCCGCCAGCAGCCCCGCCGCCGCGGTGGCCAGCTCGCGATACTCCGGCGTGAGCTCATCCTCGTCGTTGCTCATGGCGACAGTGTGCCCGGAACCCGCCCGCACCTGAACCTCTGCACTCGAGCCGATCCGGATTGCACACTCAGCTGCGGCCACCGGCAACGGTCAGGCAGAACGGGTGGCCGGAGGGGTCCAGCAGTACCCGCCAGCGATCGGGCGCGGGCTGAACGGCGGCTTCCACGGCTCCGCATGCGATCGCGGCCGCCTGGGCGGTGTCGAGATCGTCCACGAACAGATCGAGGTGCATCTGCTTGGGGGTCCGATTCCCGGGCCAGTCCGGGGGCTCGTGATCAGCGACGTGCTCGATCGTCAGCGCGACTCCCGCAGTTGCGAGAACCACCAATTCGTCGGATTCGTAGCGGATCTCCGCGCCGAGTAGCGCGCGGTAGAACTCGCCCAGACGATGCGGATCCCTGCTGTCGAGCGAAATCGCTCCCAGCCTCGCGATTGCGGTCATGGCTTCCCCGATGTCGGCCCGTGTGAACGGTCCGGGCCGACCTTACTCGCCGCCGTCCCCTTCCTCACCGGCTCGGCCGACACAAGCTCCGCGCCCATCCCAAACAGCTAACACTAGGCAACCAGTCCGAAGCGTGCGAGGATGCGAATCAATGAATGAATGACAGCCCATCGGAAAGGACGAGCACATGACGAACGCCGTTCACACCAGCCATACCGGTCACGACCATGTCCACGGTGAGGGTTGCGGGCATGTCGCGGTGCCACACGGAGACCACGTCGACTACGTGCACGATGGCCACATTCACCGGGTACACGGCGATCATGTCGACGAATGCGAACCGGCCGGCCACACCGAGCACACCGGATCACACGACCATGTGCACGGTGAAGGCTGCGGGCACGTCGCCGTACCGCACGGAGACCACGTCGACTACATCCACGACGGGCACCGTCACGCCTCCCACGCCGGCCACTACGACGAGCACTGAGCGCGCCCGCTCACAGGGCGTAGCGCAGGATCGCCGCGGCCACCGCCTCCTCCGGAATGTCGGATGCGCGAACCGCCAGGACCCGCCCGCCGGACAGCAGCACCCGGCGGGCGATCTCGTCCGCGATTCCCGGTGTCTCGGTATCGGATTCGGGACCGTATTCGATGGCGCCGGTATCGGCCGAGACGGTGCCGGGCACCGCGGTATCGATATCGACCAGCAGGGTCTGCACGATGCCGAAGGTCGCGGCGCGCGCGATATCGGCGAGGTCGGTGGTGGCGCGCGCCTCGCCGCGCCGCTTGTCGAACAATTCGCGCAGATCGGCGAGCTGGGCGGCGTAATGACCATCGAGGATGCGGCGGGTGCGATCGGCCAGCTCCTGATCCGAGAGGTGTTCGGGGTTGCCGGAGATCCCGTCGCCGAGTAGTTCACCGTAGGTGGCGACCGAGCGGAAGATCCCGTCGATCGGCTCCGGGGCGGCCAGCACGAGCGGAATGTCGCGTCCGGACAGGATGTCGCGCAGGGCCCGGTCGACGCCGCGCGCGTACTGGCGCACCCGCACCTTCTTGCCCTCGCTGCCGGTGAGCCGGCCCTTCGGCGACCGGTCGCCGATCGAGGCCTTGTTGGCGAAATCCGCTGCGTCGCTCGGCATATCGGGTACTCGCACGTCTTCGGCAGCACGATCGGGGGTGACCTCCACCAGGCGAACCGATCCCTCGGCCAGCGCCAGCACGAACGCGCTCTGCGGGAAGGTGATCGCACGCAGCAGCGGCTTGAGCAGGAACCGGTCCGATACCGTCACCGCCGCGCCGAGTCGATTCGGAATCCGGAAGGTCCACATGTGCTGCGGCGTGACGTGCACGACGAGGGTGTGCGACTGGTAGCGCCAGAAATCCTCATCGTCGGCGAGGTCGGCGAGCTGTTCCTCGACGGCCCCCCGACTCGAGGCGTCGGTGATCAGCTCGAGTGCCTCGCGCACCTGATTTCCGAACGCGATCCGGTTCGCCTCCGGATTCGCGGTGACGGCCTCGGTGGGCAGATAGATCGACACCGACCACGGGCCGGTCCATTCGGCGAGGGTCTCGATCTCGCGGCGGGTCGGGATGTCGGTGTGCAGCACTGCGATCCTCCTTCGTTGCCCCCGCACGCGGCGTGGGATGGGCCCGTGACCGGCACAAGCGATGCCGGGCGAGCCACGAGCGGAATATTTGCCGACCCGTAACCACATCGACGGTACTGGATGACCACACCCACTGATACCTATACAGGCATCGGATGCGGAACTGTTGCTACCACTCCTCAAGCAGGGCTGGGCAGCCGTCAGCGGGTGGTTGTCGCGGTCGTGGACGAGGTGGCCTCGGCACCGGGGCCGTACAGCCGGCCGATGATTTCCTTCGCGATTTCGCTGGCTGCGGCGTGCCCGTCGGCGGTGGGCTCGAGATTCGCCCACACCACCACGGTCACCCCGCGCACGGGATCGGTGCCGGCGAAGGTGTTGAAGCCCGGCAGTTCACCCGTATGTCCGTACAGCGCACCGAATTTCGCGATCGCCAAACCGTATTGCGGCGCCTCCGGCGGATTGGCGGGATCGGTCGGCCGCACGCTCGCCATCCGGGTGGCCTGGGTACCGGCGTCGAGTAGCTTGCCCTCGGCGAGGGCCTGGGACCAGGTGGCCAGGTCGGCGACCGTCGAGATCCCGGCTCCGGCCGCCCACGCCCAGGACGGGTTGTCCGCGGTGCGGTCGCCGGGCTGCAGCGTCCCCGCCTTCGCGCGCTCCTGCGACTCCGGCGGCAGCGCCGGCGGAGATCCCATGGTCTGCACGTTGGTGCCGTACATGTATCCCTGCGGATGTGGATCGGGAATCGCCGCGGAGGTGCGTGGCGGAAACGAGGTGCCGGTCAGCCCGAGCGGTCCGAACAGCCGGTCCCGCACAATCTGTTCGAGCGGTTTGCCGTCCAGCTGTTCGGCGATGAGCCCGAGCAGCACGGTGTTGGTGTTCGAGTAGTGGTATCCCTGCCCGGGCGCGAAGTACGCCGGATGGGCGTAGGCCATCGCGAGCAGTTCCTCGGGCTGCCACACTCGGGCCGGGTCGGCGTCCATGGCCTGCGCCAGCTCGCGGGTCTCGCTGTAATTGTAGAGACCGCTGCGCATATCGAGCAGTTGCTCGATCGTGATCGCCTGTCCGCCCGGCACATCCGGCCGGAATTTCGCCACCGTATCGTCGAGCGCCAGCGCACCCTGCTGCACCAACTGCAGGATCACCGTGCCCGTCCAGGTCTTGGTGACCGAGCCGACCCGGACATGATCGACCGGCGACACCGCGGGTCCGCCACCGAATGTCCTGGTGCCGTAGGCGGTCCCGACGTCGCCGGCGGGTGTGCGCACCAGCGCCACCACGCCCGGCACCGACCACTGCCGGGCCAGCGGTTCGACGATGCCGGTCAGTGCCGCCGCGTCCAGTGGATGGATTCCCGGCACCGGCGAGCTCGCGGGCGCGGACGAGGTGGCCGGTCCGGGCGGCCGCGACGACGATCCGCACCCGCCCGCCGCGGCCAGCACGACCACACCGAGCAGAGCGCACACCATTCGCCGGAGACGGATCCGGACCGAGGCAGATACCGGGGGCAACGCACGACCTCCCTCACGGGAACGGGTGGAGCCGGGACCAGAACTCTACTGCGTCGGTACCGGTCTCGAAGGAGGTTGGCGAATGCTGAGCGACAGTACCGCGGCCACCGCGCACAGACCGCCCGCGAGATACCAGGCGAGCTGGTAGTTGCCTTGCAGATCGCGGATCACGCCGGCGCCGGCGGCCGCGATCGCGGCCCCGATCTGATGCGAGGCGAACACCCAGCCGAAGGCGATCGCCCCGTCCGCGCCGAAGTGCGTGCGGCACAACGCCACCGTCGGCGGCACGGTCGCGATCCAGTCCAGCCCGTAGAACACGATGAACATCCACATGCTCGGCCGCACATCGGGCGCGAACAACGCCGGCAGGACCAGCAGCGACAGACCGCGCAGCGCGTAGTAGGCGGTCAGCAGATACCGCGATCCGATCCGGTCGGTGAGCCAGCCCGAGGCGATGGTGCCCGCGACATCGAAGATGCCGACGGTGGCCAGCAATCCGGCAGCGGTGGTGGGCGGCATCCCGTGATCGTGTGCGGCGCTGACGAAATGGGTACCCACGAGCCCATTGGTCGAGGCCCCGCAAATCGCGAAACCTCCTGCCAGCAACCAGAACACGGGCCGGCGAACCACCTCGGCCAGCACCGTCACCGCCCGCATCGCGCCACCGGCGGCCACGGTGCGATTGCCCGTCTCGTCGTCCGGGCCGGCCCCATAGGCACGGCGGCCGATATCGCTGGGGTAGTCGCGCAGGCACACCACGACCAGCGGCACCACCGCCAGTGCGGTGGCGGCGACCACGAGCGCCGGCACCCGCCAGCCGTGATCGCGGGCCAGCGCCGAGATCAGCGGCAGGAAGACCAGCTGGCCGGTCGCACCGGCCGCGGTGAGCACACCGGTGACCAGGCCCCGATGCCGGACGAACCACCGTCCAGTCAGGGTGGCGACGAACGGCATCGACATCGATCCCACACCGACACCCACGAGCAGCCCCCAGGTGGCCATCAACTGCCATGGCCGGGTCATGAAGACCGTCAGGCCGCTGCCCGCCGCGACGAGTACCAGCGCACACGAGACCACCCGGCGGATCCCGAAGCGATCCATCAGTGCGGCGGCGAACGGCGAAATCACCCCGTACAGCAACATGTTCACCGATACCGCGGCCCCGATCGTGCCGTGCGACCAGCCGAACTCCTCGTGCAGCGGATCCATCAGGACGCTCGGCACCGAGCGGAAGGCCGCCGCGCCGATCAGTGCGACGAAGCCGACAGCGGCGACGGTCCAGGCCGGATGCGGCAGCCGTCGGGTTCGTCGTTGGGGTGGAGGTGGGGAGGTGTTCTCGGCGAGGCGAATTTCTGTCACCGACCGATCGTGCCGAATTCCCGCCCCGGCCACGAGTGGCCTGAATGCCATAATGCGTAAAGATTCGGCCAGTCATGGCCAGCGCGGCAAGGAGACGACGATGACGGTTCCCCATTCGGTCGCGGTCCTGGCCCTGGCTCCGATCGTCGGCTTCGACATGACGATTCCGCCGACCGTGCTGGGCGCGGCCACCGACCCGTCCGGCGACCGGTACTACGACGTACGAATCTGCGGCATCGACCACACTCCGATCCCGTCGACCGGCGGATATTCGATCGTGCCGGAATACGGCCCGGAACTGCTCGCCGACGCCGACACCGTGATCGTGCCGGGAACGCGCCTGCCCGGCGCGCGCCACGACGGCACACTCCCGCCCGCGGTCCGCGACGCCCTCGCCAGCATCCGGCCGGGCGCGCGCATCGTCTCGATCTGCACCGGCGCCTTCGTACTCGCCGCGGCCGGTCTGCTCGACGGCCGCCGCGCCACCACACACTGGGCCCATGCCGACGCCTTCCGCGGGCTCTATCCCGAAGTGCGGCTCGACGAGAACCTGTTGTTCGTGGAGGACGGGAACATCTGCACCGCGGCGGGCCTGGCAGCGGGCGTGGATCTGTGCCTGCACCTGATTCGCGGCGACCACGGCAGCGCCGCCGCGAACCAGGCGGCGCGCTACTGCGTGGTGCCGTCGTGGCGTGAGGGTGGCCAATCCCAGTTCATCGAGCAGTCGGTTCCCGATCCGGGCGACGACGGCACCGGCCCCACCCGGGAATGGGCGCTGAGCCGCCTCGACCGCGAACTCGATCTGAACACGCTGGCCGCACACGCCAGAATGAGCGTGCGGACCTTCACCAGGCGGTTCAAGGCCGAGACCGGCCTGGCCCCGGGCGCCTGGGTGCTGCATCAGCGCCTGCGGCACGCCCGGCACCTGCTGGAGACCACCGCGCTGCCGGTCGACGAGGTCGCACGCTCGGCGGGAATGGGTACCGCGGCATCGCTGCGGCACCATCTGCGCACCCGCGTGGGTGTGGCTCCCAGCTCCTACCGCAAAACCTTCCTGCGACCGCCCGGCACCCAGCCCTGAACAGGGGGGATACCCGGGCCCGCACGACACGCTCCGAACCCATTGCCACCCCGCCGTCCGGGGTGCTACCTTAGGCAAGGGTTACCTGTTTAGGCGAGGCTTACCTGCTTCTCGACCCGAGTAGTTGTCGTTCAGAGCATTTCGAGGCCCACCGTGTACATCTGCATCTGCAATGCCGTCTCCGAGGCAGACGTGCACACATGTGTCGCCGCCGGCGCCTGTTCGACAAGACAAGTGAAGAAGGCCTGTGGCTGGAAACCCGGCTGCGGCTCGTGTACGGCTCGACTGGCCGAAGTGATCGACCGGGCTCGCGAAGGAGACCCGGCGCAGACAAGCGCGGCCTGATCCGACACACCCCCCACCATTTCCTTAGTCGTGTGATCTGTGCCACGATCACCTCATGGAAGGCGACAAGGAAATCATTGGGCTGCTCAATGAGCAGTTGACAGCCGAACTCACGGCGATCAATCAGTACTTCTTGCACGCCAAGATGCAGGAGAACTGGGGCTATACCAAGCTGGCCAAGCACACGCGGCACGAATCCATCGACGAGATGAAGCACGCGGAGATCCTGACCGACCGGATTCTGTTCCTCGAAGGCCTGCCCAACTACCAGAAGCTCAACGTCTTGCGGATCGGCCAGACCGTGCCCGAGCAGCTGCAAGCGGATCTACAGATCGAGATGGAGGCCGTGACGCGGCTGCGCGGCGGTATCGATCTGATGCGCTCGCGCGGCGACGTGACCTCCGCGCGCATCTTCGAGTCGATCCTCGAGGACGAGGAGAGCCACGTCGACTACCTCGAGACCGAACTCGACTTGCTGACCGCCCTCGGCGAGCAACTGTATCTGCAGCGGTTCACCGACACCCCCGACGACTGATCACCGGTACCCGGCCGCGGGGTACCGCGGCCGGGTCTTCGCGGACCGGAATCGATTACAACGCCAGCGATTTCGCAATGATCGTCTTCATCACCTCACTGGTTCCGGCATAGATGCGCGCGACCCGGGCGTCGGTGTAGAGACGGGCGATGGGGTACTCCATCATGTAGCCGTATCCACCGAACAGCTGCAGGCACCGGTCCACGACACGGGCCTGAACCTCGGTACAGAACAGCTTGACCCGGGCGGCATCGGCGCCCGACAGCACCCCGTCGACCAGATCGGCGACCGCTCGGTCGAGCATGGTCTGTGCCGCCTCGATCTCCGCGGACATCGCCGCGAGTTCGAACTTGGTGTTCTGAAACGAGGCCACCGGTGTTCCGAATGCCTTGCGCTCCTTGACATATTCCACGGTGGCGGTCACCGCGGCCCGCGACTGCGCCACCGATCCGACCGCGACGGTGAGCCGTTCCTGGGGCAGGTTGTGGCCGAGATAGCTGAAGGCCGCGCCTTCGGCGCCGAGCCGGTTGCCGACCGGAACACGGACATCTTCGAAGAACAGCTCCACGGTGTCCTGCACCTTGCAGCCCATCTTCTCCAGCACCCGGCCCCGGCGGAAGCCGGCCATCCCGTCCTCGACCACCAGCAGGGTGAGGCCGTTGCGGCGGTTGTCCGGATCGGTCGAGGTCCGGCAGACGACGATCACCAGATCGGCCAGCAGTCCGCCGGTGATGAACGTCTTGGACCCGTTGAGCACATAGTGGTCGCCGTCGAGCACAGCGGTGGTGCGCATTCCGGCCAGATCCGATCCGGTGCCGGGTTCGGTCATCGCGATGGCGCTCAGCAGCCGGCCGCTCGCCAGGCCGCCGAACCAGCGCTCGCGCTGCTCGGCGTCGGCATAGTCGAGGAAATACGGCAGGATCACGTCCAGCTGGGTACGGACGGTCGACAGCGTGACCAGGGCGCGGGCCGCCTCCTCCTGCAGGACCACGTTGTAGCGGTAGTCGCGCTGCCCCGCTCCCCCGTACTGCTCGGGGATCGCGACGCCGAGCAGGCCCAATTCGCCCAGGCGCGTGAAGATCTCGCGGGGCATACGCCCTTCGCGCTCCCAGTCCGGATAGTTCCCGACCACATATTTCTCGATGAACTCGCGGGCCAGGGCCCGAAAGGCCTCGTGGTCGGCGGTGAACAGTTCGCGGCGCACGGCGGTTCCCCGATCAGCTCAGCAGTTCGACGACGGTCGCGTTGGCGGTGCCGCCGCCCTCGCACATGGTCTGCAGGCCGTAGCGAATCCCGTTGTCGCGCATGTGATGAATCATGCGGGTCAGCAGCACCGCACCGGACGCACCGAGCGGGTGGCCCAGAGCGATCGCGCCGCCCAGCGGGTTGACCCGAGCCGGATCGGCACCGGTCTCGGCCAGCCAGGCCAGTGGGACCGGCGCGAAGGCCTCATTCACTTCGAAGACTCCGATATCCGATACGGCCAGAGAACACTTACGCAGCACCTTCTCGGTGGCGGGGATGGGCCCGGTGAGCATGAGGACCGGATCGGCGCCGGTCACCGCGCCGCCGCGGTAGCGCACCAGCGGGGTCAGCCCCAGCTCCCGGGCCCGCTCCGGCGTTGTGACCAGCACCGCGGCCGCGCCATCGGAGATCTGGGAGGAATTGCCGGCGTGGATCACGCCATCGGCGCGGAAGGCCGGTTTCAGCCGGGCCAGCGTTTCCGCGGATGTCCCCCGGCGAATGCCCTCGTCGGCGGAGATCGTCGCGGAATCGACAGCGACATCGATGATCTGGTCATCGAAGGCGCCACGATCCACCGCCTCGGCGGCCAGCGCGTGCGAGCGACCCGAATAGTCGTCGAGCTGCGTTCGCGTGAATCCCCACTTCTGCGCGATCAATTCGGCCGAGATGCCCTGGTCGAAGGAGAAGTCGTCGTAGCGGGCACGAGCTTTCGGGCCGTAGGGCGCACCGGTGGAGCGTGCCGCGCCCAGCGGTACCCGGCTCATCACCTCCACGCCACCCGCGACCACGAGGTCCTGCTGACCGGAACCGACAACGGCGGCAGCGAAATCCACCGCCTGCTGACTCGACCCGCAGGCCCGGTTGATCGTGGTGCCCGGCACCGATTCCGGCCAGCCCGCCGCCAGCACCGCGTAGCGCGCGATATTCGAGGACTGATCGCCGACCTGCGATACACATCCCCAGATCACGTCGTCGACGAGCGCCGGATCCACGCCGGTGCGCTCGGCCAGCGTCGTCAGCACCAGAGCGGACAGATCTGCCGGGTGACAACCGGCCAGTCCGCCATTACGTTTGCCGATCGGGGTGCGGACCGCCGCGGCGATGACTACCTCACGCATCTGTTCGCCCTTCGTTGTCGGGCCGGTCCGCGCTGCGGACCGGCGGCCGGGTGACCGTCCACCGTCCGGTGAACCGGGGTTGGCGTTTCTCGGCGAAGGCAGCGAACGCCTCCGGGGCGTCGGCGGTGGCGAAATTGATGCCCTGCGCCCGTGCCTCACCCGCCAGCGCCTCGCGCAGGGTGCGGTCGGCACCCTCGTTGAGCAGGGCCTTGGTCTGCGCCAGCGCCACCGGCGGGCCGGCCGCCAACCGCCGCGCCAGATCGTCGACGACACCGTCGAGCTCGTCGTCGGGGTGCAGCCAGGTCACCAGATTCATGGCGAGCGCTTGCTCGCCGTCGATCGTATCGCCAAGTAGCGCCAGTCTTTTCGCCTGCTGCAAGCCCACGATCTTGGGCAGTAGCCAGGATCCGCCCAGATCGGGTGACAGACCGCGCCGGGGAAAGATCTGCGAAAACCGAGCTTGTGCGGTGGCGACGACGAAATCGCAGCCCAGCGCGAGATTCCAGCCCGCGCCGACCGCCACACCGCGTACCTTCGCCACACTCGGCATGGGCAGTTCGTGCAGGGCCAGGGCCACCTCGGTGAGATCCCGCATCCGATAGGTCGGATGCCGGTTGTCGGGGGTGGAAATGTCAGCGCCGGAACAGAAGTCGCCACCGGCCCCGGTGACGACAACGGCCCGTACCCCGCGGTCTTCCGCGGTGGCGCGCAGGGTCTGCTGCAACGCTGCCCACAGCTCGGCGTCGATCGCGTTCTTGTGATGCGGGCGGTTGAGGGTCAGGGTGCGCACACCGTCGAGGTCGGCGCACAGCAGCACGGACTCATCCGAACCCATGGGCACTCCTCGGATCGGGGTCCCCACCGCACGGATGCGACACCGCGGTTGCCACACCGGCTCGATTCGGCCGCGCCCGAGTGGTGGCCCGGGCCGCGATGTCGTCACCGTGCATGGGCCGTACCGGCCGGGGCGTACGCGGGACCGATCGCGCCCGCATCGCGCCACTGTGCGATTTCCCCCGCATCGCACCCGATCTCGGTGAGCACGGCATCGGTGTGCTCACCCAGGCCGGGCACCGCCCCCATCGGAGGGTGATAGCCCTCGATCACCGCCGGGGGCAGCAGCGAGGGAATCGGGCCGTTCGGGGTGTCGATGCCGCGCCAGCGATCACGCTCGGACAGCTGCGGATGCGCCAGCACCTCACTGGGGGTGTTGTAGCGCGAGTTCCCGATTCCGGCCGCGTCGGCGGCTGCCTGGATATCGGCGAGATCGTTGTGCGCACACCAGGTTCCGATCGCGGTATCCAGCTCACCGCGATGGGCGACCCGACCTGGATTGGTCCGGAAGCGTTCGTCGGCGGCCAGATCGGGCCGGTCCAGAATATCGGTGGCCAGCCGCTGCCATTCCCGGTCATTGGTGGTGCCCAGAACGACGGTCTGCCCGTCGGCGGTGCCGTACGCACCGTAGGGCGCCACGGCCGGGGAACTCATTCCCAGTGGCTGCTGGTCGATTCCGCTGTGCCGGGCATAGGTGAGGTGATAGCCCATCATCTCGGCCATGGTGTCGAACAAACTCACCGCGATCGTCGTTCCGGGCCCCGGGCCGCGCCGCAGCCGCCCGCACAGCGCGGCCACGATCGACAGCGCCGCGTACAGCCCGGTGGTCACATCCGCTACCGGTGGACCGGGTTTGGCGGGTTCGCCCGCGGTTCCGGTCACCGAACACACCCCCGATTCGGCCTGGACGAGCAGATCGTAGGCGCGTTTGTGCGACAACGGCCCACCCGCGCCGAAACCGTCGATACTCAGCGAGATCAGATCCGGATGCCGGCCTTCGAGTTCGGCCGCCGACAGGCCGAGCCGGTCGATCGCGCCCGGCGCCAGATTCGACACCAGCACATCGGCGCGATCGAGCAGTGTGTGCAGCAGCTCGACTCCCGCACCGGATTTCAGGTTCAGGGTCACCGATTCCTTGCCCCGGTTGACCCAGACGAAGTGCGCGGCCTGCCCCTCGACCACATCGTCGTAGTAGCGGGCGAAATCGCCGCCGTCGGGATTCTCGACCTTGATCACCCGCGCCCCGAAATCGGCGAGGGTGCGGGTACACATCGGCGCGGACACCGCCTGCTCGAGAGCGACCACGGTCACTCCCGCCAGAGGACCCGCGGCCTGCGGATCGATGATCATCACATCACCATGCCGCCGTCCACCGGCAGCACCTGCCCGGTGACGAACGACGCGGCGTCCGAGGCGAGGAAGACGAAGGCGCCCGCCACCTCCTCGGGTTCGGCCCAGCGGCGCAACGGAATCCGGTTCAGCATCTGCGCGGCGAATTTCTCGTCGGTGCGGATGGTGGTGGTCATGGGTGTGGCCGCGAGCGGAGCCAGGGCGTTGACCAGGATGTTCTTGCGGGCCAACTCGCGCGCCAGCGATTTGGTGATGCCCACGATGGCGGCCTTGGCCGCCGAATAGTTCACCTGGCCCAGCGTTCCGGTGAGCCCGGCCGAGGACGTGACGTTGATGATGCGCCCGGTACCGTCGGTCGCCAGGAACGGCAGCGCCGCCTGGGCGCAGTTGAAGGTGCCCAGCGAGTGGATGTCGTAGAGGCGGCGCATCGACTCCACGGTGGTCTTGGAGAACATCGCGGGATCGGTCACTCCGGCGTTGTTCACCACGATGTGCAGCGTGCCGTCGGCGAGGGCCGCGGCCTGTCCGGCGGCGAGATCGGCGGCGGCACGGTCGGATACGTCCAGCCCGCAACTCGCCGCCCGGCCACCCGCGCCGACGATCTTGTCCGCCACCGCCTTCGCGGCACCCGGGTCGATGTCGGTGACAAGGACCGCGGCACCGGCGGTGGCCAATGCCTGCGCGACCGCGGAGCCGATACCGCCCGCCGCGCCGGTGACCATGGCCGCGCGGCCGGTCAGATCGAAAAGTCCTCGTTGCGGCATCAGTAGCTCCTCGGCAATCCCAGTGTGTGCGAACCCAGGTAGTTCAAGATCATTTCCTGGCTGACGGGCGCGATACGCATGACACGCGCCTCGCGGAAGTAGCGCGCGACGTGGTATTCCTCGGCGTATCCCATGCCGCCGTGGGTCTGCAGCGCGCGATCGGCCGCGGTGAATCCCGCGTCGGCGCACAGATATTTGGCGGTATTGGCCTCGCGCCCACAGGGTTTGCCATTGTCGTAGAGCCAGGTCGCCTTGCGCAGCACCAGTTCGGCGGCATCCAGGTGGGTCAGCGAATCGGCGAGGGGGAACTGGATGCCCTGATTCATTCCGATCGGGCGGTCGAACACGACCCGCTCGCCCGCGTACTTCACCGCGCGGTCCAATGCCACCCGGCCCAGTCCCAGTGCCTCGGCGGCGATCAACATCCGCTCGGGGTTCAGTCCGTCGAGCAGATAGCGGAAACCCTGCCCCTCCTCACCGACCCGGTCCTCGACCGGGATCCGCAGATTGTCGATGAAGACCTCGTTCGACGACACCGCATTGCGGCCCATCTTCGCGATCGGCCGGATATCGATGTGCGCGCGGTCGATATCGGTGAGGAACAACGTCATACCATCGGTCTTGCGCGCGACCTCGTCCCGGGACTGCGTACGGGTCAACAGCAGAATCTTCTCGGACTCTAGCGCCTTGGAGATCCACACCTTGCGTCCGTTGACGACATAGTGGTCCCCGTCGCGCCGGGCGAAGGTGCTGATCCGGCTCGTGTCCAGGCCCGCACCCGGTTCGGTGACACCGAAGCAGACATGCAGATCACCCGTGGCCACGCGCGGCAGGGTGCGCTGTTTGAGTTCCTCGGAACCGTATTTGACCACCGGCTGCATACCGAAGATCGACAGATGGATCGAGGTGGCGGCGTTCATCCCGCCGCCCGAGCGCGCGACCTCCTCGGCGAGGATGGTGGCCTCGGTCAGCCCGAGCCCGTGCCCGCCGTACTCCTCCGGGATGGTGATCCCCAGCCAGCCTCCGGTGGCGATCGCCCGGTAGAACTCGACGGGGAATTCGTGGCCCTGGTCCCTGTCCATCCAATAGCGGTCGTCGAATTTGCGGCACAGTTCGGCCACGCCCTCGCGGATCAGCCGTTGATCATCGCTGGGCTCGAATGTCATCCCCTCGGACACATCACACCTGCTCTCCACACCCGCGCCCCCGCTCAGTCCGAGGCCGGCAGCGCCTTGGCCGCCTTGATCGTCATCGGCACCCCGCCGCAGCTCAGTTCGCCGGTTCCGGCACTGGTGCACAGCAATTCGACGGTGTCGGCGGCATCGACGTAGCGCTTGCCGATCAGAGTGGCCGGTTCGCCGCCGGTGGGCGCGACGGGTGCCGCGCCGGCCGCGGGGACCAAAGGACTTCCGCCGCAGGCCAATTCCGGGCTCGCATCGGCGGGGGCGCGCACCACCACCACCTTCGTGGTGCAGACGGTGCTGGCGAGCTGTTCACCGGGACGCAGGGCTGTCATGGCCGACTCCTCTTTCCTGGACGATGCACTAGAAAACTATCTTCTCATATTTGGAGAATCAACCTTCTCTTTCGTGCTCGCGCACGCGGGTCGTCGCCGCGCGAACCACACCGGGACGCACCCCTCACAGCCACACACGCCGGTGCGCGCACGCCGGGCCACACTCTCTTACCCCCTCTCGACCAGGCGCTTTACTAACATTCTCGGCCGGCGTTGACGAGTCGACCCCTTTCGTGAAAATCTATTGGTCCGTTGAGGAGAATGTCATTCTCCTGAATGAGAGGAGGAAGGATGCGCCTGCCGCCACTGCCGGCCGATCAATGGGACGATCGGACCCGCGGCGCCCTGGCCGCTCTGCTGCCACGTGCTCGGCGCAACCCCGACGGTGCGGGACCGGCGATGTCGGCCCTGGCCCGGCACCCGGATCTGGCCGAGGCGTATCTGGGCTTCGGGGTCTATCTGCTGTTCCGATCCAGCCTGCCGCCACGCGTGCGCGAAATCGCCATACTGCGCATCGCACACCGTCATCACTGCGCCTACGAATGGGCCCATCACGTCGCAATGGCCGAGGACAACGGCCTGTCCGCCGCCGATGTCGCCGGCATCGAGCGTGGTGAGCTCACCGCGGAATTCGACCGCCTGCTCCTGGCGGCGGTCGACGAACTCGACGAGCAGTCGCACCTGTCCGACACCACCTGGGCCGCGTTGAGCGACTACCTCGACGAACGCCAGCGCATGGATCTGGTTTTCACCGTCGGCGGCTACGCCATGGTCGCGATGGCCTTCAACACTTTCGGCATCCAGCCCGAACACGAGAGGTAATCCCTTGTCGCACTTCAGCAAACCAGCTGCCGGAAGCTGGACCGAGAACTATCCCGAATTGGGTACCGGCACCGTCGACTACTCCGATTCGACCGATCCGCAGTTCTACGAGGACGAGCGCAACGCGATCTTCCGCAAGAGCTGGCTGTGCGTCGGCCGCGACCTGCAGCTACCGCGCAAGGGCAGCTACTTCACCAAGGAACTGTCCTGCATCGGCACCTCACTGATCATCGTGCGGGGCACCGACGATGTCATCCGGGCCTTCCACAACATCTGCCGTCACCGCGGTAACAAACTCGTCTGGGACGATTTCCCGAACGAGGAGACCTCCGGTACCTGCCGCCAGTTCACCTGCAAATACCACGCCTGGCGCTACGACCTCGACGGTAAGTGCACCTTCGTGCAGCAGGAGAAGGAATTCTTCGGCATGGACAAGGCGGACTACAGCCTCGCCGACGTGCGGTGCGAGGTGTGGGAGGGGTTCATCTTCATCAATGTCGACCCCGATGCCGCACCGCTCGAGGAATACCTCGGCTCGATGGTGAAGGGACTCGAGGGATATCCCTTCCACGAATTCACCGAGGTCTACAGCTACAAGGCCGAGGTGGGCAGTAATTGGAAACTGTTCATCGACGCGTTCGCCGAGTTCTATCACGCACCGATCCTGCACATGAAGCAGGCGGTCAAGGACGAGGCCGCCAAACTCGCCGACGTCGGTTTCGAGGCGCTGCACTACCAGATCGATTCCCCGCATTCCATGGTGTCCTCGTGGGGCGGAATGGCCCCGCCGAAGGACCCGAACATGGTCAAGCCGATCGAGCGAGTCCTACGCTCGGGCCTGTTCGGGCCGTGGGACCGACCGGACATCGAGGGCCTGGACCCGCTGCCGTCGGGCGTCAACCCCTCGGGCCACAGGGCCTGGGGCGTGGACGAATTCGAGGTCTTCCCGAACTTCGGCATCCTGATCTGGGCGCCGGGCTGGTACCTGACCTACCACTATTGGCCGACCGCGGTGGACAAGCACATCTTCGAGGCGAACCTGTACTTCGTCCCGCCGAAGAACGCCCGCGAGCGGCTGCGCCAGGAATTGGCCGGGGTGACCTTCAAGGAATACGCGTTGCAGGACGCCAACACCCTCGAGGCCACCCAGACCATGCTGGAAACAGCCGTCATCAAGGAATTCCCCCTCAACGATCAGGAAGTCCTGCTGCGGCATCTGCACCATGTCGCGCAGACCAAGGTTCAGGAGTACCGCAATGCCAACGCCTGAGGTCAAGAAACTGCCCGGTGAATTCGCCGATCTGGAGAAGTTCTCCGGCTGGATTCTGGAGTCCGAGCCCGAACGCTATCGCAAGCGGCTCGCCTCGACCATGCCGGAAATGCAGGCCGTCTACGACGCCCTGTTCCCCCGGCTCGAGGAGGCACTGGACTATCTGGACCAGTTCCCGCTCGACGAAATGCCCGACGACGCACGGTATCTGACACATCTGATGCAGTCGCTGATCATGGTGTCGTTCCCGGTCGAGGTGTGGAAGCAGCCGCGGGTGCCCGATTCGGGTGCGGCATATCTGGATCTGGTGCGAGAGACGGTGGTGTAGGCCATGCTGACACTGAAGGCCGCCGGTGTCCTCGACATCGACTCCGGTGAGATCATCCGCCCCGGCGTGGTCCGGGTCGAAGACGACCGAATCGTCGGCGTAGGCGGCGAACCCGAGGGCGAGGTCATCGATCTCGGCGATCTGGTGCTGTTACCCGGTCTGATGGATATGGAAGTCAACCTGCTCATGGGCGGGCGCGGGGAATCCGGACTGGCCTCCAGTGTCACCGACGATCCGGCCACGCGCGTGCTGCGGGCCGTGGGTAACGCCCGCCGCACCCTGCGTGCCGGATTCACCACCGTGCGCAATCTGGGCCTGTTCGTCAAAACCGGTGGCTATCTGCTGGATGTGGCGCTGGGCAAGGCGATCGACAAGGGGTGGGTGGACGGGCCGCGGATCGTGCCGGCCGGGCACGCCATCACTCCCACCGGCGGTCACCTCGATCCGACCATGTTCTCAGCGTTCATGCCCGACATCCTGAACCTCACCATCGAGGAGGGCATCGCCAACGGCGTGGACGAGGTGCGCAAGGCGGTGCGCTACCAGATCAAGTACGGCGCCCAGCTGATCAAGATCTGCGTTTCGGGCGGTGTCATGTCACTCACCGGAGCGCCTGGCGCACAACACTACTCGGACGAGGAACTGCGCGCGATCGTCGACGAGGCGCACCGGCGCGGACTCAAGGTGGCCGCGCACACGCACGGCGCCGAAGCCGTTCGGCACGCCATCGCCGCCGGAATCGACTGCATCGAACACGGATTCCTCATC
The DNA here is from genome assembly GCF_040679495.1 of Nocardia sp. NPDC052254. Taxonomy (NCBI): domain Bacteria; kingdom Bacillati; phylum Actinomycetota; class Actinomycetes; order Mycobacteriales; family Nocardiaceae; genus Nocardia; species Nocardia sp. NPDC052254. Next base: position 676,177 of record NZ_JBFAUW010000001.1, read on the forward strand.
GACGACGAAACCATCGCGCAAATGGTCGAAGCCCGCACCTGGCTGGTGCCCACCACCCGCCTGGCCGATGCCATGGACGTCTCCAAGGCCGATCCGGCGTTGCAGGCCAAGGCCGCCGAGATGTTCCCCAAGGCCCGCATCTCGGTCAAGGCCGCCTACGACGCCGGTGTGCGGATCGCGGTCGGTACCGACGCGCCGGCGATCCCGCACGGCCGCAACGCCGATGAACTGGTGGCGCTGGTCGAACGCGGACTGAAACCGATCGACGTGCTGCGCGCGGGCACGATCAACGCCGCCGACCTCATCGATGCCGACGACCGCGGCCGGGTCGCGCCGGGACTGCTCGCCGACATCATCGGCGTACCGGGCAATCCCCTGGACGACATCACCCTCACCCGGGATGTGCGATTCGTGATGAAAGGCGGAAAGATCTATGTCCAGAAATGACGATCTGCTCGACATCCAGCAACTGCTCGCGCGCTACGCGGTGACCATCACCCAGGGCGATATCGACGGTCTGGTCGGAGTTTTCACCCCCGACGGCACCTACAGCGCCTTCGGCGACAGCTACAGCCTCGATGTGTTCCCCGAACTCGTCGCCGCCGCCCCCAAGGGCCTGTTCATGACCGGCACACCGGTTCTGGACCTGGACGGCGACAACGCCACCGGCACCCAGACGCTGTGCTTCGTCGAGCATTCCACCCACGATATGCGGATCGGCTACTACAGCGACACCTATGTCCGCACCGCGGACGGCTGGCGGATCAAGACCCGCAAGATGACCTTCATCCGGCGCAGCGGCGACCACGATTCCGGCATCCCGCACGCCTTCGAACGCCCCGGCGTCTGAGCGCGAGATTCCGGGATCCGTACGCCGATCGAACCGAATGTAGCTTTCGCACAACACAACCGAGAGATGACGGGATGGATATCGAGACGTTCCGGGACGAGCTGCGGCGGTGGCTCGCCGACAACGACCTCACCCCCGGGCATGGTCACGGTCTCGACGAACAGGTCGCGCAACTGGCCCGGGTCCGGCGGGCGCTGTTCGATGCCGGATGGATGCGCTACGGCTGGCCCGGACATGTCGGCGGACTCGGCGGGCCCGCCGCACTGCGGGCGGTGCTGGGTGAGGAGGTCGCCACTCGCGGCCTGGCAGAACCCGGCATCTACTCGATGGTCGAGGTGCTGGCACCGACCATGATCTCCTATGCTCGCCCGGAACTGGCCGCCGAGATGGTCCCCGCGCTGCTGTCCGGGCGCGAGCAGTGGTGCCAGGGGTTCTCCGAACCCGGATCCGGCAGTGATCTGGCCTCCCTGAGCACCAAAGCCGTTGCCGACGGCGATAATTGGGTGATCAGCGGTCAGAAGGTGTGGACCAGCCTGGCGCAGTATTGCGCGCGCTGCGTCCTGCTGACCCGCACCGCGCCCGGGCACGACGGCATCACCGCCTTCTTCGTCGACATGGACTCCCCCGGGATCACCGTGCACCCGCTGCGGACCATGCACGGCGTCGACGAATTCGCCGAGGTGTACTTCGACGATGTGCTGGTTCCGGGTGATCGGATGCTCGGCGAGCCCGGTGACGGCTGGAAGGTCGCGATGGATCTGCTGCCGCACGAGCGGTCCACCTGCTTCTGGCATCGCATCGCGTATCTGTTCACCCGGCTGGATGCCCTGATCGCCGAGACACAGCTGCGCGACGATGCCGCACTCGGCGCGGCGTATCTGGCGCTGCACACCGTGCGCTGCCGCTCGCACGCCACCCAGCGGCGCCTGGCCGACGGCGGCCGGCTGGGCCCGGAGACCTCCGTCGACAAGGTGCTGCTGGCCACCGCGGAACAGCGACTGTTCGATACCGCGCGCGATATGCTGCCCGGCACAATCGAATTCGACGATCCGCAGTGGCGCACCGAGTTCCTGTACTCACGCGCCGCCACCATCTACGGCGGCACCGCGGAAATCCAGCGCAACATCATCGCCCGGCGACTGCTGGACCTGGGCAAGGAATGACGATACTGCGGCCCGCACCCGGTCCGGGCGTACCGAGAGCCACCCACCCCACCGCCGAACGGACGCATCATGGACGCTGCTGAACTCGATCTGCTGACCGGCACGCTGCGCGCCACGATGATCGAACGCACCGGCGACGATCTCGACCGTGCCCTGCTCGAATTCGGCTGGCTCGATCTGCTCACCGAATCACCCGATATCGCAATACCGCTGGTGTTCCGGCTGCTCGGCGAGACCGGTGCGCACGCGCCGCTGCTCAACGACGTCATCGCGCACGCCGCGGGTCGCGATCTGCCCGCGGCGGTGCCGATGCCGTTCACGGGCGGGCGATGGCTGTCGTGGGAGCGCGCCGCGGGACCGATCACCGGGAGCGGCGTCGTGGCTGCGCCCAGGCCATCGATCGGTGCCGACCAGTGTGGGGCAGAGGGTGATTCGGCGCTCGATCCCGAACTGCCGCTGCGCCGCGTCCGCGCCGGCGAAACCCTCCCCCTCGCCGAAGGCCGGCACGCCCTGGCCTGGTGGCTGATCGGCACCAGCCGCGCCATGCTGGCTTTGGCCCGCCGCCACGCCCTCGACCGCATCCAGTTCGGCCGGCCCCTGGCCGCCCATCAGGCCGTGCGCCACCGCCTCGCCGAAACCCTCGTCGCCATCGAAGGCGCCGAGGCCACGCTCGCCACCGCCGATGACGACCTGGGCGCATTGCTGGCCAAGGCCGCCGCCGGGGATGCCGCCCGCACCACCGCACGGCACTGTCAGCAGGTGCTGGGCGGCATCGGTTTCACCGCCGAACACGAATTCCACCGGCACGTCCGCCGGACACTGGTACTCGATGGATTACTGGGCAGCACAACCGATCTGACGCGCGAAGCGGGCGCTTGGATTCGCACCCGCGCGTGCGCGCCGCGGCTGGCCCAGCTGTGAGATCGGAGCCGAGGTGTCGAGCGGGCAGCCCCGGCTCGACACCTCGGCTCCGGCTACCGCGCTCGTGGGTCGGTGCGCGTCAGTGGATCACCTGGGGCGGAATCGGATCGATCGCGTGCGGCGGCGCCTGCGGAGACAGCTCGTAGCGCACAGCGGCCTGTCCGGTCGGATTCGCGTTCGGGTCACCGGGATTGAGCCACCGGAACGACACCGTGATCTGCCCGGGGGCATCGCTGCCGGCGACACTGGTGAACGCGGTCGGCTTCTCGGTGGCCGTGCCCCCGAATGTGGCGTGGTCGAACAGCAGGATGTGGGTGGGCGAACTACCTGTCGCGCCCTCCGGATCGACCTGCACCCAGTTCAGCGCGCAATCGACCGACGAACCGCTGCCGGAAACATGCCACGCGACATTCGGGAAGGCTTGTGGCAGTCCCGCGACGGCCTCGTCGACCCGATCGGCGGGGAGGGCGGGACACGGCTGCGGTGATCCTGGGGGTTCGGGGGCGGCGACAGCGGTGCCGGCTCCGACTGTCGTAGCGGCGAATGTCAGTGCCAGTGCGATAGCGGTTCTACGCATCCAGTGGGCTCCTTTCGTTCGACATCGACACCCGGTACGTCGACCGGGAACGCCGCCACGTCAACCGAGGTGATCGATCTGGCGACATACGCACCGGGCCGGGCGTGCTCAATTGTATTGGGATTGCGCGCAATCGACATGGCCGCCGTGCGCATCATGGCCGCGAGCGGCTGCTGGGCCGCACACCGTGCACCCAGGGCCGTGGGCCGCCGGTCGGGAAACCGGAATCCCCTCGTCACCCGAACCGGTGGCAGTGGCCGACTCCTGCGGATAGCTTGCAGTCATGCAAGACCACCTCGACGACGACCTCCGTTTCGCCCATGTCCTCGCCGATTCCGCCGACGCGGTGAACATGGACCGCTTCAAGGGCCTCGACCTCTCGGTCCGGACGAGACCGGATATGACCTCGGTGAGCGAGGCCGAGAACGCCGTGGAAAAGCTCATCCGTGGTCAACTCCGCCGTTCCCGGCCGCGTGACGCTGTGCTGGGCGCCGGTGAGGGGCTGGTGGGCGGTGGTCCGCGCTGCTGGGTGGTCGACGCCATCGCCGGGCTCGAGAACTATGCGCGAGGTGTGCCGGTGTGGGCCACCCAGATCTCGCTGCTGGAGGTCTCGATGGGCGGTTATCGGCCCATTGTCGGCCTGGTCTCCGCTCCCGCGCTCGCGCGGCGGTGGTGGGCGGCCAAGGATCACGGCGCGTTCACCGGTCGCAGCCTGTCCTCGGCCTCGCGCGTGCGCGTGTCCGGTGTCTCGACGCTGCCCGACGCCTCGTTCGCCTACTCCAGCATCACCGGCTGGGAAGAGGACGGCCGGTTGAACAATGTCCTCGCGCTGTCTCGCGAGGTGTGGCGGACACGCGCCTACGGCGACTTCTGGCCCTACATGATGGTCGCCGAAGGTGTGATCGACATCTGCGCCGACCCCGAGCTGTCTCCGGGCGACATGGCCGCGGGCGCGGTCATCGTCACCGAGGCCGGCGGCGCCTTCACCGGTCTCGACGGCAGACCTCATCCACTCGGCGGCAGCGCGGCGGCGTCGAACGGATTGCTGCACAACGAGTTGCTGGGGTACCTGGACGAACAGGCGGGGATGTGACCGGAGGTGTGCGCGCGGCCGTCGTCGGGGCGGGCATCGCCGGAGCCACCGTCGCTGTCACGTTGGCCCGAATCGGTGCGGATGTCGAGGTTTTCGAGACCGGCCCGCGCGCATCCGATCACGGTGGACGGGTGCCGCTGGGCACCGCCGCGAGCACGGCGCTGGACCGGGTGCGCCCATGGACGGTCACGACGTCGGTTCAGCGCGGCAGACGACATCCACGGGGTCGATGGCAGGTGCGGCACAGGCGAACTCGGCAGGAGTCGCGGCAGGTTGCGCCACTTTGCGGCCGACCGCCCACACCGCCAGCGCGCCGATCGCGAACACGGCGCCGAGAATGCTCGATCCGGTCCAGCCGGCGACGGAGTACACGGCGGTGGTGGTGAGTGCGCCGAGTGCCGAACCGACGGAATAGAAGAGCATGTAACCGCCGATGACGCTGCTGGTCCGGTCCGGGTGGGATGCGGTGAGCAGGTGCTGGTTGCCGACGTGCACGGCCTGCACAGCGAAATCGAGGACGAGCACGCCGACGACGAGCAACCACAGCGACCATGTCGCCTGTGCGGTCGCCGGCCACGAGACAGCCAGCAAGACGAGCCCCGCCCCGGTGACCCTGTTCGCGAAACCGCCATCCGCCCACCGTCCGGCTCGGCCCGCGCCCAGTGCGCCCGCCAGCCCGGCGAACCCGAACAAGCCGATCTGAGCGCTGCTGAGATGCCACGGTGATGCCTCGAGTGGCAGTGCCAGACCACTCCAGAGCGCACCGAAGGAAGCGAACACGAACATGGCGATCAGTCCGCGGGAGAGGAAGAGACCGCCGCCGAACAACCGGATCGACGCGCTCAGGACCTGCCGATACTCGGTGCGACCGGTTCGCGTGTCGGTCGGCAGCAGCGCCAGGACCAGCACGGCCAGTACGACGAGAAGGACAGCCTCGGCGGCATAGACGCTGCGCCACCCCCAGGCCGTGGCCACCGCGCCCGCGGCGATCCGGGCACCGAGGATGCCCGCGACGACGCCCGAGGTGACCAGCCCCAGGGTGCGTCCCCGCTCCCCGGGTGCCGACAGATCCGCGGCATAGGCGACCGTTGTCTGTACGACGACCGCGAACAGGCCCGCGACGGCCACCCCGGCGAGCAGCACCCAGCCGCGTGCCGCACTCGCCGCCGCCAGGACGCCGACAGCGGTGAGCAGCAGGTGCCCGGCGATGAGCGTGCGCCGATCGACCATGTCTCCCAACGGAACGAGAAAGGCCAGTCCCACCAGATACCCGAGTTGCCCGGCCGTGACGATCCATCCCAGGGCAGCACCCGATATCCCCAGGTCGTCGCCGATTCGAGTGAGGATCGGCTGGGCCGAGTACACGGTCGCGACGGATACCGCGCAGATCGTGGCGAACAGCAGACGTCGACCGGCGGACATGAACACCCAGCTTCCAATCAGTAGCATTTTGCAACCATTTGGACGGTACGTCACAATGGTTGCAATTAGCAACCGTTATGGGAGGGTGTGATGACCCAGCCGACTGCCGAACACATCGATTGGACCGATCCGGCATGCCCGGTCGCCCGCACGCTCGACGTGGTCGGCGACCGCTGGAGTCTGCTGATCGTTCGCGATGCGATGGACGGCGCGCGGACATTCGGCGACTTCCAGCAGTCCACCGGGATAGCGCGCAACATCCTCACCGACCGACTCCGGCGCCTGGTTCGGCACGGCATCATCGACCGAACCCCCGGACCGTCGGGCCGGCGGCACATCTACGCACTCACACCGGCCGGGCGGGACTTGTTCACCGTCGTCGTCGCCCTGCGCCAGTGGGGTGAGCGGCACACATTCGCACCGGCCGAGCAGCATTCCGTCCTCGTCGACGAATCCGGTGTCCCGATCCCCGAGCTCCAACCCACGGACTCGACAGGGCAACCGGTGAACCCCGATACGACAACCGTTCGGAAAGTTCGATGACCGCGGAGCTCCGGTCAGTCGACCACCTGGGTGCCGTTGGCCAGTCGGTCGTGCCAGCCCTGTTTCGTCGGGCTGGAACTCACCGTGACGGCGATGGCGATCGCGGCGACGAACCACAGCAGGCCGCCGATGTACGGAATCAGGTTGAGCAGCATGTACGCATTGCGTAGTGCGGAATCCTTGATATTGGGCTTGTCGGCGCCACCGGAGCCCCGGACATGCAGGCCGAGGATCTTCTTGCCCGGTGTGGATCCCGTCGTTATCTCGAATCCGACGAAGTACAGGAAACCGAATCCGGCGCCGGGCAGGACCGACACCCAATCGGGCGTGTGCGCCTTGTTCAGCAACCAGAACAGGATTCCGCCGACGATGCCCGCGATTATCCAGTCGATGAAGCGTGCCAAGGCGCGTTTGGCGAGGCCACCCGGGGCCACGCCCGCCGCCGCGCCGAACTGAGGTTGGTATCCACCGGTACTCATCACGCTCCTCCTCGTAAGGACGACCACGCTGTGTCGGGTGTGCGTCCCTACGATCGCACATACGGAGCAAACTCCGGGGAAACTGTGCCGTGTTCGGTATGCACGGCAGCTCCGGGCTCACCGGATACTCCGGCTCGTCGAACGCGGTGGAGCGGTGCCGCCGAGGCCGGGCCTGCCGCCCCCGTTCCGACCCACAGCTCTCGCGCTCTCACCGCAGGCAACCGACCTGCGGCTCCAGCGCGACAGGTACACGACTTCGGCCGATCCACGCTGCGCCACAACGGGTTTGCGCACCTGCCGGCACGCTGTCGCCCGCAGCGGAACCGACGCCCGCCCGCCACACAGAATCTCCACAACTGGTACCGGTTCTCTCCACATCGGATCGCTAGGCTCCCCGGTCATGGAACTGAACGCACCGGCCGATCCCGCGACCGCGCGGCGGATTCTGGTCGTGGACGACGAGTCGACGATCGCGGAGTCGGTGGCGGCGCGGCTGCGGGCCGAAGGGTTCACGGTCGCCAAGGCCCACGACGGTCCGGCCGCGGTGGCGACCGCGACGTCGTTCGAGCCCGACCTCGTGGTCCTCGATGTCATGCTGCCCGGCTACGACGGGCTGGAGGTGTGCCGGCGGATCCAGGCCGAGCGCTCGATACCGGTACTGATGCTCACCGCGCGGACCGACGAGACCGACCAGCTGATCGGTCTGGGTGTGGGCGCGGACGACTATCTCACCAAACCGTTCTCGCTGCGGGTACTCACCGCACGCGTGCATGCGCTGCTGCGCCGGGTCGAGCGCGCGGGTGATCAGCGCGGCGCGGTCACCGTCGTCGGTGATCTGCGCATCGACACCGACCAGCGCAGGGTCTGGCGCGGCGGGGTCGAAGCCCAGCTCACGCCGCTGGAATTCGAATTGCTGGCCCGGCTCGCCCGGCGTCCGCGCGCGGTGCTCGCCAGGGAACGGCTCCTCGAAGAGGTGTGGGACTGGGCAGATGCCGCCGGCACCCGTGCCGTCGACAGTCATGTGAAGGCGCTGCGCCGCAAACTCGGTGCCGATCTGATCCGCACGGTCCACGGCGTCGGCTACGCGCTGGAGCCCCGATGAGCGAGCGGGCCGGCATCGACGCCGACGATCGTCCCGGGTACCGGGTTCCGGCCATGCTGAAACTGGCGTCGGATCGGCTACCGCGCCCGCTGGATCGAATCCGATCCATCAAACTCAAACTGGCCGCTCTGATGACCTTCTCGGGCGGGCTGGCCTTCGGCTGGTTCAGTCTCCGGATCGGCTGGCTGCCGCCGGCGACCATGCTGACCGCGATGCTCATCGCCCTGGTGTCGTCCCAGTTCCTGGCGCACGGCATCACCATGCCGCTCCGGGAGATGACGGCCGCGGCGCGGCGGATGGCACACGGCGACTACACGAGCCGGGTCCGCGCCTCCTCCCGCGACGAGGTCGGACAGCTGGCCGACGCGTTCAATCGGATGGCGACCGACCTCGCCGCCGCCGACCGGCAGCGCCGCGAACTGATCGCCAATGTCTCGCACGAGTTGCGCACGCCGATCACGGCCTTGCACGCCGTGCTGGAGAACCTCGTGGACGGGGTGTCCGAACCTGATCCGAGCACACTGGAAACCGCACTCGCACAAACAGAACGGCTCGGCCGGCTCGTGTCCGAACTACTCGATCTGTCCAGTATCGAGGCCGGAGCGATCCCGCTCGACCGCGAACTGTTCGACATCGCACCGATCTTCAGGACGGTGACCGCCGAGGCGGAGGTCATGACCGCGGCGCTGGGCCGCGGTGTCCGCTTCCGCAGCGAGGTCGATCCCGCCACCGCCACCGTGTACGCCGACCGCGCCCGCCTCCACCAGGTGCTGCTGAACCTACTGGACAATGCCGTCCGGCACGGCCCCGCCGGTGGCGAAGTCCGCCTGCACGCCCGCACCATGGGCGGCGATCTCGTGATCGATGTCTCCGACGACGGGCCCGGCATCCCGCCCGCGGAGCGGGAACGCATCTTCGACCGCTTCAGCCGCGGCGGGACCACCGACGGCGGTGGCACCGGGCTCGGCCTCGCCATCGCCCGCTGGGTGATCGATCTGCACGACGGCTCCATCGCGGTGGCCGAACCCGGCTCACGAATCCGCGTGGTACTCCCGGCCACACCACCGCGCCACTGACATCTCGAATTCCGCAGCCCGGCCGACCGATTCGGTTCCGGGCCGATACCGCACACCCTGAGGAGGGACCCCAGTCATGCCCGAAGCACCCGAACCCGCGGACCCGGCGGACTCCGCCGAGCGGCCGGCGCACACCGAGCCCGCCTCGGCTCCGGCCGAATCCAAGCAGCCCGCACCGACACCGGACGACACCGTCGGTCCGGACGATCGGGCGGCTGCCACCGGTCCCGTGGCACCGGCACAGCAATCCCCCACGGTCGCACCGGCATCCGCGGGCACCGCACCGAATCGGGCGCACACCGCACCCCGGAACGACCCCGGCGAAACCACGGGCACCGCAGCGCACAGCCTCGCCGCTGTCGGCGCCACGGCGACGGCCGGCTCCGTCGATGCCTCGGTGTGGTCCCGGAATCCGGGTACGACCGGTGTAGCGATATCCGGCGGACCACACCGGGGCCCGACGGGCGATCAACGCGCCACGACCTGGCTGCCGGGACCTCTCGGTCCGCAGCCGCGGGCTGCCGGGCACCCCATGCCCGCGCCGGCCGCTCCGCCGCGCTGGCGACGGGTCGCCCATCCGGCGGGTGTGCTGCCCGCAGCCACGGGCGCGGGTCTGGTCGCGGCGGCCACGCTCTCCTTCGACCGGCCCGGAATCGGCTGGCTGCTGGCGGGATCCGCGACCGCGGTGGCGGTCGGCACGGTCCATCGTCGCGCCGCGGTCCGCGAGGATGCGGCCGCCGAGCGCCACAACCGCCCCGGTCGCTGGTGGGCGGTGGCCGCGCTGGCACTGCTCGCGGTGGGCACCTTCCGGGCCGCGGGGTGGTTGTTCGTCCTCTGCCTGATCGCGGCGGCCGTGGCCGGGTCGCTGGCGGTGGTGGGCCGGCCGTCGGCCCGCGGGGTACTCCACGATGCGATCGCGGTCCCGCTGGCATCGGCCGGCGCCTTCGCCTGGGTGTACGCGGCGCAGGCCACGCGACGAGGCGGTACCGGAGCACGGCACCGGCGGCTCGCGGTGTCCGTCGCCGCAACGATGGTGTTGCTGGCGGTGTTCGTGCCGCTGCTCGCCGGCGCCGACGCCACGTTCGCGGCCATGGTCGAGGGTCTGGTCCCGCGCCTGGACGCGGCCACCCTCACCGGCTGGATCGTGGCGTTCCTGCTCGTCGGCACCGCGACTCTGGGCGCACTGTACGTGCTCGCGGGGCCCCCGGCTCCCGCCGACCAACACCGACGAACGCCGAAACGCACACTGGCACGGCTGGAATGGGGGTTGCCGGTCGGCGCGCTGACGGTGTTGTTCGCACTGTTCGTCGGCGCGCAACTGATGGCGCTGTTCGGTGGCGACGACTATGTGCAGCGCACCGCCGGGCTCACCTACGCCGACTATGCGCGCGGCGGCTTCTGGCAACTGGCCGCGGTCACGCTGCTCACACTCGCGATCATCCTGCCCGTATTGCACCGGGCCGCCAGTGATTCGGCGACCGACCGCGGCTGGCTGCGCGGACTGCTCTGCACGATCAGCGGGCTCACCCTGGTGATCATCGCCTCCGCGCTGGGCCGCATGTGGACCTATCAGCAGGCGTATGGATTCACCGTGCTGCGCCTGCTGGTCGGGACCTGTGAACTCTGGCTCGGCATCGTGTACCTGCTGGTGATCGTCGCGGTCCTGCGCCTGCGAACGGCGTGGCTGCCACGCACCGCCGTCGCGACCGCGGTCGCCGCGCTGCTGTCGCTCGCCGCGCTGAACCCCGAGGCCCTCGTCGCTTCGGAGAACATCGACCGCTGGCAGCGCGGTGAAGAACTCGACGTCGACTATCTGTCCGGCCTGTCGGCCGATGTCGTCCCGGTCCTGGACCGTCTTCCCGAACCGCTCCGAACCGACCTGCGCCACCGGCTCACACACCGACTCGACGACGAGACCTGGAGCAACTGGAATCTCGCCCGCATGCGAGCGGCAGAATGACTCGCCCACCCATACAGCGATCGACTGCCCCGGTGTGGTGTCCAGCTCAGCGGACGAACTGCTTCACCTCAGGCGCCGGAGAATGTCGCCGGTACACCGAATTCGCGACCGGCCCGTGCACCGGGACAACAGCGGGTGGTCGAATCGGTCCGCTCGTTCCGACAGCACGACCGATCCACCACGCGCGGGTCCCATCGGCGGTCTACAGTGCCCTGGTGTTCGTTCGACGGATGATCCTCACCCCGGTATTCGCCGCCGTGACCGTGCTGGCGACGGCCTGCACGGTGCACGGCGCCGGTACCACCACCGAATGCAAGGTCGAAGGGTGCACGATCACCTTCGAGCGCGGCGTCGATGCCAAGGCCAGCGTCCTCGGTCTGGACGCCCAGCTCATGGCCGTCGAGGGCAACCAGGTCACCCTCTCGGTCGGCGGGCAACAGGTGACCGTGCCGGTCGGAGAATCGGGATCCACCGACGGCGCCACGGTCAAGGTACGAGAGGTCACAGCGGATCAGGTGATCGTCGACATCGCCACCGGCATCCATTCCGGCGGCTGACGGCGAACACACGTCGACGCCGGACAACGCATCGGGCCACGTGGTGACCGGACGGTCCGGCCGTCACCCGATACGACACCCGCCCGGCCGGCGACTCATACTCCGAAGTCCCGCAGGGCTTCCAAGACGCGGTCCGCCAGTTCCGGGCGGCAGATCAGTAGATCCGGCAGGTACGGATCGGGCCGGTTGTAGACCAGCGGTGAACCGTCCAGGCGGGAGGTGTGCAGGCCCGCGGCGGCGGCCACCGCGACCGGGGCACAGGAGTCCCATTCGTATTGACCACCGGAGTGGGCGTAGATGTCGGCTTCGCCGCGGACCACCGCCATGGCTTTCGCGCCGGCCGAGCCCATCGGAATCGTCTCGGCGCCCAGCACGGCGGTCAGGTGATGGACACAGGCGGGCGGGCGGCTGCGGGAGACGACGATACGCGGCGGGCCGTCGTGGGCGGGCGGGAGTACCGGCGGCGTACCGGTTTCCAGCACGAGCCCCGGCACCGGGAGTGCGACCGCACCGATCTCGGCGCGGCCGTCGATGGCCAGGGCCACGTGTACCGCCCAGTCCGCGCGCGGGGGCTGCCCGTATTCGCGCGTGCCGTCGAGGGGGTCGACGATCCAGACGCGGCTGCGGGACAGGCGAACCGGATCGTCGGTGCTCTCCTCCGACAGCACCGCATCATCGGGACGCAGTTCGGCCAGCCGCTTCAGCAGCAGGTCATCGGAACGCCGGTCGCCGACCGCACCGCCCTGGTCGCGAATCTCGAGCAGGAGCTCACCGGCTTCCCGGGCGAGCTCGGCCGCCACCGCGTGGTCGTCCATCTTCGGTTCTCACTCTCCCGCCGGTCGGCGACCATCGCCGGCCGGGCGCACCTCGCGCATCGGCCGATCCGGCCGACACTCGCAATCGCCCCGCGGTGTTCGGCGGGACCCTCTGCAGTGTGCCAGCAGTCGCGACCGCGGTGGCGCGCCCGGCCGATGTATGGAACCGATCGGCGGGAGAGGTGTGCGCGGATCAGCAGGCCGGCGCGGTGCCGCCCTGCAGTTTCAGCAGCGTGCAGAACGTCGACGCGGCGACCTTCCACTGCCCGTTCTCCTGCACGGCCTGTCCCGCCTGGTCCGGCAGCACCGGGTTGCCGTTCATCAGCAGGGTGTAGGTGACATCGGCGTGCGTGGCGTCGACGGTGGCCACCTTCGACACTGTCGCGGAGGTGCCTTGGGCCTGCGGGTTGCTCGCCTGCGCAGCCAGCACCGGGGCGAAGCCATCGCCCTTCTCGACCACTGCGGCGCGCTGGTCGGCGGGCTGTTTGGCGTCGAAGAACTGCACGTACGCGTCGGTGACGGCCTTGGTGGTCGCCGGATCGGCGGCGGCCGCCCCGGCCCCCGGCGTCGCGGCGGCCGATGTCGCGGCCGGCGACGAGGTCGTCGCGTTGTCGGACTTGTCGTCACTACAGCCGGTGATCGTCGCCACCGCGATCACCGCGATGCCACACAGACCCGCCGCACTGCGAATCATCTTGTTCCGCATGTGTATTCCTTCACTCGAGTTTCCGTTTCATCTCGTCCAGGTTCACCAGAATCGGATAACCGTCGACGCTGAGCGCATTACCGTGCCCGGTCTGATGTACGTCGAACACCGACTGGATGGCCGCGTAGAAGCCCTGTACGTCCAGGGTCTGGTTGACCGCGCGTTTGGCCTGACGCAGCCCGAACGGCGGCATTTCCGCGATGCGCGCGGCCAGCGCGGCGGTTTCGGTGCCGAGTTCCTCGCGTGGGACGACCTGATTGACCATGCCCACCTGCTCGGCTTCCCGGGCGGTGATCGGCCGGCCGGTGAACAGGATCTCCTTGGCCTTGCGTGGCCCCAATTCCCAGGTGTGCCCGTGGTATTCGACCCCGCCGATACCCATCATCACCACCGGATCGGAGAACTGGGCGTCCTCGGCGGCGACGATCAGATCGCACGGCCAGCACAGCAGCAGTCCCCCGGCTATGCACTTGCCCTGCACCGCGGCGATGGACGGTTTCGGGATGTTGCGCCAGCGCAGCGAGAATTCGAGATATCGCCTCGACTCGATGGCGTAGATGTGTTCGAGGGTGATCTTCGACGGCTGCGGGCCCGATCGGTCCTTGAGATCGTGTCCGGCCGAGAAGTGTTTGCCGTTGGCGCGCAACACGATCACCGCGACATCGTCATCGGCGCCGGCCCGCTGCCAGGCCGCGTCCAGCTCTTCGAGCAGTGCACCGTTCTGGGCGTTGGCGGCCTCGGGGCGGTTCAGCGAAATGGTCGCGATCTTGTCGGCGACCTCGTATTCGATGTACGACACGGTCGACTCCTCAGCCTCGGGGCAGGCCGAGCACACGCTCGGCGACGATGTTGCGCTGGATTTCGGAGGTGCCACCGGCGATGGTCCCGGCGAAACTACGGGCGTAGCGTTCGAACCAGCTGGCGCCGAACGCATCCAGACTCAGCGGATTGAACGACGAGGTCCGCGCCGGATGGACCAGACCGCCGGGCCCCTGCGCACGCAGGGCGTGTCCGGAGGCGGCCTGCACGGCCTCGGACCCGAAGACCTTCAGCACCGACAGCGCCGCCACATCCTGTTCCCCGCGGGCCGCGCGGGCCAGCGCCGCCGAACCCATCAGCCGCAGGGCGTAGCTGTCCATGATCAACGTGGCGTAGTGATCGCGATCGAGCACCGTTTCGGGCCTGAAATCGGCGACCAGTTCCGCCAGCCGGTCGGCGAACGACAACCACAGCAGCGTGCGCTCGTGCCCGAGCGAACCGTTGGCCACACCCCAGCCGCCGTGCAGCGGCCCCACCAGATTCTCGGCCGGAACCCGGACGCCTTCGAAGAACACCTCGTTGAAGTCCATGTCGTGCGGACCGCAGACCGAGGCGAACGGGCGCCGGGTGACACCGGGTGTACCGGTCGGGATCAGCAGCACGCTGATGCCCTTGTGTTTGGGCGCGTCGGGGTCGGTGCGCACGAAGGTCAGCAGCACGTCGGCGTCGTGGGCGCCGGAGGTCCACACCTTCTGGCCGTCGACGACGAATTCGTCGCCGTCGCGCACCGCGCGGGTGCGCAGGCCGGCGAGGTCCGATCCGGCACCGGGTTCGCTCATCCCGAGCGCCGCGGTGATCTCCGCACGCAGAATCCTTCTGGCCCAACGGGTCTTCTGCTCCTCGGAGCCGAACGACAACAACGAGGCGGCGACGATGCCCACGCCCTGCGGATTGAAGCTGTGATAGATGCGCCGGTCCGACAATTCCTGCAGATGCACGTACTGCTGCAGGATGCTGGCATTGCGGCCACCGAATTCGGGCGGATTGCCCGGCAGCAGCCAGCCGTGGTCGAACTGCAGGCGCTGCCAGTCGCGCGCCCATTCGGGCACATCGGCACTGGAATGCGAGCGGTCGCGGCTCGCGGTGGCCTCATCGGGCAGATGCTCGTCCAGGAAGACCACGAACGCGGCGCGGAACTCCTCGACGTCGTCGTCAAATCTCAGTTGCACGGCACTCCTCGGCGATCAGCGCCCGGTGTTCGGCCGCGCCGCCGAGCATCAGCTCGGCGGCCTGGGCCCGCTTGAGCGCGAACTGCAGGTCGTTCTCCCAGGTGAAACCCATGGCTCCGAACAGCTGTAAACCGTTGCGGAACACCACGTTCTGACATTCACCCGCACCGGCCTTGGCCATCGAGGCCGCGAGTCGCCGGCGCGGATCGTCCTCGGCGATGGTCAGTGCCGCGAAATAGGCCAGCGCCCGGGCACGTTCGATCGCCACGTGCATATCGGCGGCCTTGTGCTTGACCGCCTGCAACGATCCGATCGGCACGCCGAACTGCTGCCGGTTGCGCACATGTTCGAGGGCCAGATCCAGAATCCGCTGGCAGGCACCCACAATCGTGACCGCCATCGCGGTGGTGGCGAACTGACGCGCCCGGCGCACATCCACCGCGGCTCGCCGATCGTGGCCGGCTCGCACCCCGTCGAAACGGACCTCCGCGATATGCAGCACCGGATCGAACACCACCGTGCGGCGAGCCTGCACGTCGGCCGCCGGTACGACGAACACCCCGGCGCCGGTCACCACCGCGAACTGCTCGGCGCGATCACCGTCGAGGACGTGGTGGGCGGTGCCGCTGAGTACCCAGCCGTCGGTGTCGAGTACCGCGTCCACCCCGTCGAACACCGCGGTCGCAGCACGAGCGGGATCGGCGAATTCCGGTGCCAGCGGGGCGAATTGCGTCATCGTCGCCAGATACGGCGTGGGATCGGTGGCCCGGCCCAGCTCCTCGAGCACGATCGCCAGTTCCACCGCCGACGACTCACCCGTCAGCTCGGTCCAGCCGAGCTCGATATAGTTGCGCCACAACGGCATCGGATCGCCGTCCTTGTCGGCGATCTCCCGGATCAAGGCTGCCGGGCAGCGTTTGCCGACCGCCTCGCGCACGGTGTCGCGCCACAGTCTTTGTTCGGAGTCGAACTCCAAAAGCATCCCGGACCGCCTCTCTGGCCGCTAGACTGCCTACCATTCGCGAGAATAGCATTCTCCACAACAGAAAGTAACAGTCTCTTGTTCTACGCCTGGACACGCAACCTCAGTGCCCGGGAACATGACATTCTCCGGTACAGTGCATTCATGTTCTGCACACATAACCAAGGACCGAGTCGACAGTGAGCAGCCCCAGCGAAGAGCCCGCCTGGAAGCAACGAGCCGTCGAGCGCTCGATCCGGACCGCGAAATTGCGTGCCGAACAACGAGTGCAGCGCTTCCTCGACGCGGCCCAGGCCATCATCACCGAAAAGGGCACCACCGACTTCACCGTGCAGGAAGTGGTGGATCGCTCCAAACAGTCTCTGCGCAGCTTCTACCTGCAGTTCGATGGAAAACACGAACTGCTGCTGGCCTTGTTCGAGGATGCGCTCGCCCGCACCGCCGAGCAGTTGCGCGCCGCCGCCGACGGCCAGGACGACCCCCTGGATCAGCTGCGGGTCACCATCGAGCTGCTGTTCGAGCTCAGCCGGCCGGACCCCACTGCCCAGCGGCCACTGTTCACCGATTTCGCACCGCAACTGCTGGTGTCGCATCCGGCGCAGGTCAAGATCGCACACGCTCCGCTGCTCGGCCTGATCACCGAACTGATGGAGAAGGCCCAGGAACAGGGGCGGATGCGCAAGGAACTCAACACCCGCCGCACCGCCGCGATGGTCATGCAGACCGTGATGTTCACCGCACAATCCACCGGCGCGACCGATGAGGAGACCACACATCCCATCACCGCCGAAGAGGTCTGGAACTTCTGCGCGCGCGGCTTTGCCCAAGACTGAGAATTTCATTCTCATAGTCGAGAAGGTCGCTTACACTCGGTCTCATGCCCGATCTGTGGAGCGACCTTCTCGCCTGTCTGGACCTGCATCCGCTTCCGGCCGCCGACGACCGCGACACCGCGGCGTTCTCCGGCCCCAACCAGAGCCTGGGGTACCACCGGGTCTTCGGTGGCCAATTACTGGGCCAGTTCGTGCGCGCCGCGCAGCGCGCCTGTCCCGATAAAGCGGTCAAATCAATCCACGCACTCTTCCCACGCGAGGGAAAACCGAACGAAGAGATTCGCTATCGGGTACAGATCCAGCATCAGGGCCGCACCTTCGCCACGGCCACCGTCCTCGCCGAACAGCCCTCGGGGATCGTGGCGACCGCGTCGATCTCACTGCACGCCCCCGACGACGGTCCCGAACAACAGGCCACCGCCGCGATCGGGCCGCTGCTGTCGGCAGAGCACAAGGCGGGGTTCGACATCATCCCGTGGGAGACCCGCACCGATGTGAATCTCGACGAGACCGGCACGGCCCCACCGGAATTCGAGATGTGGATGCGCACTCCGGCCGCCGACCCCGAACTCGCAGCGGCCCTGACCGCCTATGCCACCGACCTCACTCTCATCGGCACCGCCCTGCGCCCGCTCGATGGCGTGTGCCAGCGCGGTAACGGCACCGCCTTCCGGTCCGCGGTCACCAGCCACACGCTGTGGTTCCACCGGACGTTCCGCACCGACGACTGGCTGCTGCTACGCCAGGACAGCCCGGTGATGGCGCAGGGGCGTTGTTTCGGCCGCGGTGACGTCTTCACCGAGAGCGGCGAACTGGTGGCCTCCTTCGCCCAGGAAGCCATGGTGCGGTTCCCGTGAGCCCGGATACACTGCCGCACAACAGATCCGACGGCGCGCGAGTGCTCCGCGTCGCACAGTGGGCGACCGGTAACATCGGCAGCCGCGCGCTGCGCGCGGTGATCGCCCATCCCGGTATGGAACTGGCCGGGTTGTACGTGCACAGTCCCGGTAAGGCCGGCATCGATGCGGGCGCGTTGTGCGGTGTCGCGAATACCGGTGTGGCGGCTACCAATTCGATCGACGACATCATCGCCGCACACCCCGACTGCGTGCTGTACATGCCGCAGGTGTTCGACGCCGGTGAGATCTGCCGACTGCTGGAATCCGGGGTGAATGTGGTGACCACCTGTGGCCAGGTTCATCATCCCGCGAGTATGGACGCGGGGCTGCGGGATCGGATCGAGGACGGATGCCGGGCGGGCGGCACGTCGATTCACGCGACGGGCTCGAGTCCGGGATTCATCACCGAGGCGATCCCGCTGGCGCTGGCATCGATCCAGCGACGGCTCGACGGACTGCTCATCGAGGAGTTCGCCGATCTCTCGCAGCGGAATTCGCCCGCGATGCTGTTCGAAGTCATGGGATTCGGGCAACCCGCGACCGCCTTCGACCAGCTCCGCGCCGACCATGTCGGCGGCAGTTTCGCACCGTCGCTGCGAGTACTCGCCGACGCACTCGGCCTCGAGACCGGCGAGCTGCGCACCCACGGCGAGTACGCGACGACACCCGCCGACCTCGAGATCGCGGCCGGCACCCTGTCAGCGGGAACCATTGCCGCACAGCGCATCACAGTGTCGCTGGGCCCGGTGCTGACCTTCCGCGCTACCTGGTACTGCACCAGGATCCTCGATGCGCGGTGGGATGTGCGCGACACCGGCTGGCACATCGACATCGCCGGGGACGCCCCGCTCGACGTCGACCTGCGCTTCCCGTTCACCCTGGATCGGATGAGCGAGATGTCCCCCGGCTACACCGCCAATCGCGCGGTCAACGCGGTCGCGGCCGTGTGCCGGGCGCAACCCGGAATCCGGACCACTCTCGATCTGCCGCACCTGATCTCGACACTGGTCTAGCGACGGCTCATCGATCCCGGGTGCCGCACGGTCCGGATCAGACCGGCGCAGTGCTCATTTCGGCGATCCGATGCGTGGCAGGATCGCGCAATGTGCGCAACAGCAGCCCGCCGAGTATCGGCAGCACGATCAGCGGCGCGAGGGCGACCTGCAGGGAAGTGGCGTCGGCGAGACGGGCGCAAGACCGGCCAATAGAACCTGTTCTAGAATCCTGTTCGCGCCCGGACCTATCGAGCGCGTCCGCGTTGGGCGGGAAGGAGATCATTCGTGCAGGTTGCGGGAAAAGTATTCGTCGTCACGGGGGCCGGTAACGGCATCGGCCGGTGCGTCGCCGTCGAATTGGTGCGGCGCGGGGCGATCGTCGCCGGTGCCGATCTGAACGAGCAGGCGCTGGCCGATACCGCGGACCTGGTCACCGACCGGACGCGATTCTCCGCCCACCGCCTCGATATCGGCGACCGCGACGCGGTGCGAGCCTTTCCCGATGCGGTGATCGCCGCGCACGGACACGTCGACGGCGTGTTCAACATCGCCGGAATCGCCCAGCAATTCCAGACCGTGGCCGAGGTCGACGACGACCGCATCGAGACACTGATGCGGGTGAACTTCTTCGGCGCGGTGTGGATGTGCCGGGCCTTCCTCCCCCACCTGTCGCAGCGCCCCGAGGCCACGATCATGAACACCTCGAGCATGTCGGCGATCGTGCCGGTACCGGGCTCGACCCTCTACGGCGCCTCCAAGGCCGCACTCGCGGTGTTCGGCTACGGCCTGGCACAGGATCTGGGCGGCGGACGCTCGAATGTCACTGTGACCACGGCGATTCCGGGAACGGTCTGGACCGATCTCGTACGCGCGAGCGCCAAGGAGCTGGGCGCACCCGAAGCGGCGGCGCGAGCGGTCGCGGCCAAGCCGGAGCGGGTGGCACACCGGATGATCGAGGCCACCATGCGCGGCCGCAGCCGCGTCGTGATCGGCAAGGACGCCCACATCTACAACTTCACCCGCCGCCTCAGCTCCCGCCTGGCTGCCCGCCTCGCCTACCTGCAGGTCGGCAAGATCTTCTATGCCCGCCGGGCGGGTAGCTGATCGACCCGCGGGGCTCAGGAGTGCCCAGCGCTGCTCATCATCTCGGTGAGATTCACTACGCCCACCGCGCCCAGGCCGCACTGCGGACCCGCGGTGGGCGAAGGATCCACGCGGTTCCCCCGACAGCAAAGATCGAGACCGACGCGGCGAGCTGTATCGGGGAGATCGTGAACCCTCGCATGTCGGTCCACGTCCCGGATGCGGGCGTGTACCACCACGGCAGTGTTTGAATCGACCACGAAATCAGCAGACACGCGGCCAATGCCACCGCCCTCGGCAGAAACGCACAGGCCACGAGACCCACACCGAAGAACTGGGCGGTGTCGAAACCTGCGCGAACGATCCCGCCCCGAGGAACGCCGGGAACACCCATCGCAACGACGACCACCAGCGCCACCGAGACCGCCGATCCGACCAGCGACGCTCGCTGTCGAACCATGAGGCGAGATGCCAACGTGTCCTCATGGATCTCTCCCAACCGCGAGCCTGTGGCGGCAACAAGACCGCACGCCATCACAATCGGAACGAGGCGAGCGGGACTTATCCCGACGCCTTCGGTGAGGCCGTACAGTCGCGGAATCTGCTGCTTCGCCAGCGCGATCAACGGAACGCAGACGACCACGAACGGCACCGCTTCGAGGAGGGTGCGCATCCGGAGGTAGCGGACAACCGATGTCACGGGCGCTCAGCCTGCTCGAGCAGCACGTGGACGGCGTTGGCAGCACAGCCGGTAATCGCCGTATGGACCCGCGACATGAATGCCAGCTGGGCGTCCCGCGGCCACGTGAGCACCCGTTCGACGGCACGGGACTCGTCCGTCGTCGTTCCGTCACTGTGGATGGAAAAAGAGCCCCCGGAACTGAGCGAATAATTGACGAGCCAACCCAGATACACCTGTGTGAGCGCCGAGTAATCGGACCGCTGACCAATGTCGCCGCTACAGTGTTCCAGCCGGTCCGAGCCGATACACGAACGACTACCGACGGGAACCCTGCCGAGGATTCCGGTGATTGCTTCGGTGGGAGTGCGGAACGGGCACATCTCGGCCTCCGCATCCGGTACCGCAGTCGCCACGCTGACTCGCCCTGGAATCGGATACCCCGTGGCGCGCATGGCTTCTGTCAGACGTGGAAGCGAAGGCTCGAGTGCGCCCAAGCGCTGGGAGTCCTCGCTCCACGAACACACCTGCGGTTGCTCCCCCACACATCGGGGTTCGCTCGCCGCCGCGCGTGGTTGCAGCCAGGCCGAACCACCGGTGACGAGCGACACCGTGACCGGTACGAGCACCCCGACGGCGACAGCCATGGTCGGAAGAGTCCACGAACTACGTTGCCTTGTCGCAGCGAAGACCACCAGCGCCGCGCACAGCACAGTTGTACCGATACCGACGGCCGTAACGGATTTCACGGGTGAAAGTTCCACACCGTAAGAAGGAAGTGAGGGTAACTGTCGACCTGCGAGGAGCGGAAACCCGATATGGCCGTCATTGGCCATGACAGAGGCCACCGAGACAACCGTCATCACGGCGACCGTGGCGAACACTGCAGCGGCCTTGGCAATCCGAGTCCCGATGGCCCATCCCACGGTGACCGAGAACAGCAGCCACACAGAACAACTGACGATGATCGAGATTCGAGGGAAACCTCCCCCCGCACCGCTCAATCGATACGCGGCAACGATCGCATAATCGAAGACGAACAGCACAAAGACGACCACGTACAGCCGAATCAGATCTCGAACGGCGATGCCCCAGCCGCTACGGGCGGAGACTGTCATCCGGAGCTGCACAGCCCAGCGCTGGGACACCCACGCCGAGACCGCGGCACAGCCGACACCTACGAGCAGGGTCCGGGTGGCGATGGAAACATCCACGCCGGGCCAGTAGCCGGCAAGCTGCGAAGTCGGGTCGGAGATCTCCATGTACCCGAGCGAAAGCAAGAAGAGCACGAGAATCGCGCCCATGGGGATCGGAAGACCCACTCGCAGATAGGTCGCGACACGCTTCACGCCGATGTCACCTCGGTGTCCTCACCGTCATCGGTGAGCTCGATATATGCCTGCGAGATGGACCCGAATCGGGTCTCCAATTCACGCGGAGTCCCATTCGCCACCAGTACGCCGCCACTGAGAATACCGATCCGGTCGGCTGATTCGGCGTCCTCGGAGATATGGGTCGCCACCACTACTACGACACCGTCACGTCCCAGTTGCTCGATCATCGAATTCAGCGAGCGCCGATGTTTGGGATCGAGTCCAGCAGTGGGCTCATCGAGGACGAGCACGGAAGGTGAGTGCACGATGCCCGCCGCGATGAGCGCCCGCCGCTGCATCCCACCCGAAAGTGCGCGAATCCGATCGCGGCCCCGCGTCGCGAGCCCGAGACGGTGCAGCGCGTCTTGCGCCGCATCGTCGGCAGCACGTGTCGACATGCCGCGCAACCAACCGGAATAGGCGACGAAATCACGCACCCGCATCGCCCTGTCCACGTCGAGACTTTGCGGTGCCCAGCCGATCGTCCGCCGGATGGCCACCAGTTCATGTGAGTCAGCCCAGGAACGACCGTCCGCGACAATGTCTCCAGTGCCGAGCGCGAGCCGAGTAGCCAGAAGCCCGAGCAAGGTCGACTTGCCAGAACCGTTCGGCCCGAGCAACAGGGTGACCCCTGGTGTCAGCTCCCACGTCAATCCCCTCAGTACGGACCGCGCCCCATAGGAGTAGCTCACATCGGTGACCATCACAGTCATGGCTCGGATTCCCCCGCTCGTCAGGACCCCACATGTACCGCCCGCATCGTAGTCGACCCTGGCTGGGCCGCGGGAGTCTCGGTATCCATGGAACCGATCCCCCACGGCGTGCGTCAAAGTTCAAGTAGCAGGGAAGATTCCAGGAGGGTGGATGATCGATACCGGATTCAGCCAGCGAAGATCACTGAGGCTCACGTATACGACCCCAGGCCCGACGGCCGGCCGCACACCACCAATCTTTCAAAGTGCGCGGACATCTCGACCAACGACCACGATTGGATTCGAATCCTATTGCAGCACCGAATATTTGATTGACAGCACGCTGCACTCAGCTTAGCCTTCGGCTGAGGCCACCTCGCAAAGGTGCCGAATCATAGAAGACATGTTTACCGGGGGGATTGTTCTTCTGAATATCGATTTCTCCTCGCGCAAACGCGATCCCGAAACGGAGATTTCATGTTGAAGAAAACCGTTGCCACTTCTTTGGGAGTAGCAGCACTCACGCTCACCAGTTTGATTTTTACATCGCCCGACGGCAGCGCAGCCCCGGCCGTTCCCACCGCACTGGACTGTAAAGGAAATAGGCAGGGCGAAAATACCATGGAGGTACGATGCTACAACCTGAGTAGCACTAGCTACTACACGGTGAGAGTATCGATCGATTGCGGCTATTGGCCCGACCCGAGTGCGACTTTCTACATACCTCCGAACGACGACCGCCGCCAAACGTTCGAGTGCAATGGACCAGGCGGAGCACGTGGCACATACAAATGGGAGGTGATCGAGTGAGATCACCTAGGAGGACATATCGCACACTTGCACTTTTCATCGGCGTACTCGTCGCACTACTCGCGAGCGGGGGAACCTCATTTGCTACCCCGTCGAAGTGCGATCTGGATTTCGTTCAAGTCAACGACTACTATCCGGTGGGCCTCGGATACTATCGAGGCGGTTCCAACTTGGCACCCGAGGTCAGACATGTCAGGATCAGGAATGGCCTGGTGCAGACATCCCATGGGATGTCGATCAACCGCAATGCATCCAAGGTCGAACGGTTTGGTGGAGCATATGCAGTGATGAGCATCCCAGAAAGATTGAAGATAATCCAACGGGGTAATGATCCTGAACATTTCGAGATAGTTCCAGCAGAACCGATGACATTTGAAAACTACGCGAATGAGCTCCGAAACGTAGAACTGCAACTCGCAAAGCAAGTGGAGTGACATGGACAAAAGCTACGCTATCGAGCTGCCCGAAGGGTATGACGAACGAGATGAGGCCGAGACGCCGGTCAAGGGATGGCTCGTCGTAGTCGTACGATTCGCATCGGGATATTCATATGAAGTTTCCTTTTACGACCCGGTGAGACTTCTGCAGACGGCGAATGATGTCCTCGCCACCGATGAGTACTACACGGACCCCAACCTGGTCGTACTGAGGGAAGTGAACACCGTCAACATCACCAATGCGATTGCCGACCTGGTAGCGAGGGGATTCTTCGATAAAGCCGTTCCGTCGGCATAGCTCACCAGCCGTTGCCGCTCGTCACGTTCGCCGGCGTGGTTGACGATGTCGAGCGGCAATGCCGGAGCCCATTCACAACCTGCGTACGCCAGTCCACAGTTCGACCACGTGTGTGGCGAAGCCGAGATGGCCCACGCCCACAGAAACTTCCCCATCGGACCAAACCGCCCCCGGGAGCTGTGCGAAGTCCTTGGGTGCCGATCGGATTCGGTACGCGGGCAGCGACCGAGAGGGGTCCGGTAGTGAGTAGACGGCGATCCATACGCCTGGCGAGTGCGCGGTGGTTGTGTGCCGCGGCGCTCGTGGCCTGCGGAACGGGCGGGGTGACCGGTACCGCCTTCGCCGAACCACAGGCTGCGGGGGTGGTGTCGGTCGAGCAGATCGGCGACCGGCAGCAGCGGGTCACGGTGTACTCACCGGCCATGGACCGGTCGATTCCGGTGCTGGTGGTGCGCGCCGCCGATACCGCGACTCCGCGTCCCACGTTGTATCTGCTCAACGGTTCCCAGGGTGGTCCGGGCGAAAGCGGCTGGGACGCGCAGACCGACGCGTTGAATTTCCTGCACGACAAGGACGTCAACGTGGTGAACCCGTTCGGGGGCAGTAGTTCGTATTACACCGATTGGATACGCGACGATCCGGTCCTGGGGCGCAACAAGTGGCAGACATTCCTCAATGACGAACTGCCACCGGTCATGGAGGGCTTCCTCGGAGCAAATACGAAACGCTCGCTGGCGGGCGTATCGATGAGCGGTACCTCTGTTCTGAATCTCGCCATCGCCAAGCCCGGATTCTGGAACAGTGTCGCCTCCTACAGTGGTTGCGCGCAGACCTCCGATCCGATCGGCCACGAATTCGTCCGGATCACCGTGGAGAACTGGGGTGGTGGGCGCAGTGTCGAGAATATGTGGGGACCGGCCGGTGGGCCGCTGTGGCAGGCCAACGATCCACTGGTCAACGCCGATCGGTTGCGTGGCACCGCCGTCTATCTGAGTTCGGGCAGCGGCGTGCCGGGCGCACCGCATGACACTCCGGGGGATCGGCGGGTGGCGGAAGGACGGATCCCGCTGCCGGTGCAGATCGCCTTCGGGGGGCCCATCGAGGCGGCGGTGCATTTCTGTACCGTCAACCTCACCCAGCGACTGCACGAGTTGAATATTCCTGTGACGGTGGACGATCGGCCGGTCGGAACGCATTCCTGGGGCTACTGGGAGGACGATCTACACCAGTCCTGGCCCTTCCTGGCCGCGTCGCTCGGCAGCCGAACCGCCTGAACGCCACGATTCTCCGGCTATCACATCGAGCCGGTCGGCACCGCGGTGGCGACCGGCTCCAGCCGTTGCGAACCACACCCCGGCGCATTCACCATCGGATGGCGGGTGCGGGGACCGCGGTGGCGCGCGGGACCAGCATCTCCGCCGCGGTGTAGGCGTCCAGTGATCCGCGGGCGACATCTTCCGCCAAGCGGTTCAGATCCGGGTGGGCGCGAACTCGGGTGTGCACCAGCGACATGATCTGTACCCGGGCGCGCGCGGCGCGGCGTTCCGGGCTGTCGCTGCGATGGTGGTCGGAGATGGCTTGTGCCAGTTCGGGTATGCCGGTCCCGTCAGCGGCGATCAGCGTGAGGATCGGTGCCGCGGATTCCCCGTGCAGTTCACGCACGGTTTGATCCGCACCCGGGCGGTCGGCCTTGTTCACCACCAGGATGTCGGCGACCTCCAGCAGGCCCGCCTTGGCGGCCTGAACGGCGTCGCCCGCACCGGGATTGAGGATCACGACGGTGGGATCGGCGACCGCGGCGATCTCGATCTCGGACTGTCCGACACCGACGGTCTCCACCACGATGCGCTCGTATCCCAGTTCGGACAGCAACCGGATGGCGGCAGGCACCACCGCGGCGAGTCCGCCGATATGCCCCCGAGTCGCGACCGACCGGATCAGCACATCGGGGTCGCCGATGTGCGCCGACATCCGGATGCGGTCACCGAGCAGAGCTCCACCGCTGTAGGGCGAGGACGGGTCCACGGCCAGCACCGCGACCCGCAGGCCCTGTTCACGATAGGTACTCACCAGGGCCGCGACCGTCGTGGACTTGCCCGCACCCGGCGGCCCGGTGATGCCGAGAACCGGTGCCGTCGCAACCGGCTCGAGCAGTGCGAGAACCTCGTCGCGAGAACCGTTCTCGACCAGGCTCAACAGCCGCCCAGTGGCTCGCAAGGAGCCGTTCCGGGCGGCCGTGAGCAGGCGTTTCGCCTCGCGACCCGCGGTGGTCATCGGTATCCGCCCGGGTCGGTGAGCGACGGTTCGGCGGCCATCACGGTGCGGGAACCTCGATGACGGTCGCCGAACCCATTCCGCCACCCGCGCACAGCGCGGCAATGCCGAATCCGCCACCACGGCCGCGCAATTCGTGCACCAGCGTCACGATCATGCGCGCGCCGGTGGCGGCCACCGGATGCCCGAGCGAGCAACCACTGCCGCTGTAGTTCACCCGGTCGGTATCGAGATCCAGTGCCTTGACCGTGGCCAGTGGCACCGAGGCGAAGGCCTCGTTGATCTCGATCAGCTTCACCTCCGACAGCGAGATACCCGCTCGCGCCACGGCTTTGGTGATCGCCTCGATCGGCGCGAGCCCGGTGTCGGCGGGGTCGACACCCACCGAGGCCCACGACCGGATGATCCCGAGCGCCGGCAGGCCGAGCCGATCCGAGGCGATGGCCAGTGCCGCGGCGCCGTCATTGGAACCCGACGAGTTGCCGGCGGTGATGGAGAAGTCCTCGATCTCCGGATGCAGCACCTTCAACCCGGCCAGCCGCTCGAGGCTGGTGTCGCGACGCGGATGTTCGTCGACGGAGAACTCCCCGTGCGGGGTCTCGATCGGCACGATCTCCTCTTTGAACCGGCCCTCGTCGATGGCGGCGATCGCATGGCGGTGCGAGCGCAATGCCCAGGCGTCCATCTCCTCGCGCGAGATCCCCGATTTGACCGCGGTATTCCAGCCCACGGTGATCGACATGTCCAGATTCGGGGCGTCCGGGCGATCCGGATGCGACGGGGAGACCCACGGATCGATCCATTCGTCCTCGCCGACCCGGAACCGGACCCGCGGACCGGTGGAATCGGAATTCACACCGCCTGCGATGACCAGTTCGTCCATGCCCGCGCGGATTCCGGCCGCCGCACTCTGCACGGCCGCCATACCGGCCGCGCAATGGCGGTTGTTCGCCAGCCCGGGAACGGTGGTGAGCCCGGCCGTCACCGCGGCATGGCGTGCGAGCACACCGCCGCCGTAGCGCCCCTCCCCCAGGATCACGTCGTCCACGCGGGCCGAATCGAGGTCGCGGGACACCGCCGACACCACGTGGTGGGCCAGGTCGAAGGCGTTGGTATCGCGCAGCGTTCCCTTGCGCGCCGTCCCGATGGGCGTGCGCAGGGCGGAGACGATGACGGCTTCAGGCATGGGTGCTCTCCAGTTCGGCGACAAGGTTGCGGCGCAACAGTTTTCCGGTCTCGGTCTTGGGCAGTTCGGCGCGGAACACGATGGTGTCCGGAGTCTTCGACGAGCGCAGCCGCTCGCGAACCCACTGTTTGATCCGCTCGGGATCGCCGGCCCCCACCACCACCGCGACCAGGCGCTGCCCCCACTCCGGGTCGGGCACGCCGACCACGGCGGCCTCGGTGATGCCGGGATGTTCGAGCAGTACGTCTTCGATCTCGGCGGGTGCGATGTTCTCCCCGCCGCGAATGATGGTGTCGTCGGCCCGGCCCTCGATGAACAGATAGCCCTCGGTGTCCAGCCGCCCCAGATCTCGGGTGCCGAACCAGCCCTCGGCATCGAGTGCGGTGCGGGCACCGTATTCGCCGGAGATCTGCTCACCCCGGACGAAGACCAGGCCGGTCTGCCCAGCCGGCAGGGGCGCACCGGCCGCACTGCGGATCTCGAATTCGACGCCCGGCAGTGCCCGCCCCACCGAACCCAGCCGGTCGCGCACCTCGGGATCGGTGGCCGACTGGGCGGCTCGATGGTCCTCGGGCCCCAATACCGCCACCGACGACGCGGTTTCGGTGAGACCGTAGGCATTCACGAATCCGGTGTCGGGAAACAGCGTCAGCGCCCGTTCCAGTACCGGGCGTGGCATCCGGGAACCCCCGTAGGCCAGGCTCGCCAGGGTCGGGGCGTCCGCGGTCCGTCCCGGCACCGCGGTGACGATGCGGGCCAGCATGGTCGGTACCAGCATCGCGTGGGTGATGCGTTCACCGCGAACGGTTTCCAGCCACCGTTGCGGATCGAATGCGGACAGATACACCACCCGGCGGCCGCTGTAGAGGTTCGACAGCAGATTGGTCAGGCCCGCGATGTGGTACGGCGGCACCGAAACCAGCGATGCGTCGGATTCGGCCGCGACGCCGAACTCCATCGTGTTGAGCAGATAGGCCATCAGATGCCGGTGCCGCAGCAGCGCGGCCTTGGGTTCGGAGGTGGTGCCGCTGGTGTAGATGATCGCGGCCACCGCGTCACCGTCCCACGGCGCGGGCGCGGGTTCCGGATCCGGCTGTCCCACTTCTGTTTCCACCAGCGCGTCCAGGTCCTGTGGACGCAGGATCCGCGCACCGGGATGCCGGTCCAGCAGAGCCGACAGTTGTTGTTCGCCCAGCCGGTAGTTCAACGGTACGAAGGGCACCGAGGCCAGGACCGAGCCGAACAGTGCGACCGGATAGGCCAGGTGGCTGGTGCCCAGGTACAGCACCGCCGAACTGTCGGCGAATTCCGCGGCCGCACGCCGCGCCAGGGCCAGTAGTTGCGCGGCCGTCAGCGATCGGCCGTCGACGGTGATCACCGGCCGGTTTCCGGCCGAGGCCGCCATCTCGAGGATCATGCTAATGTTCATGAGAACATTATTCTCTCAGTTTGAGAGTGAGAATTTCAAGAGAGGAAAGTGTCATGGAGATCAGCGGTAGCTCCGCGATCGTGGTCGGTGGTACCGGCGGCCTCGGCGAGGCGACGGTGCGCAGACTGCATGCCGCCGGAGCCAAGGTGGTCGTGGCCGACCTCGCCGACGACAAGGGCAAGGAGCTCGCCTCCGAACTGGGCATCCGCTATGTGCATACCGATGCCACCAGTGAGGAATCGGTGCAGGCGGCGATCGCCGAGGCACAATCGCTGGGCCCGCTGCGCATTTCGGTGGACGCGCACGGCGGACCGGCCAGCGGCGGCCGGCTGATCGGCAAGGACGGCAGCCCGCTCGCGCTCGACGGGTTCCGTACCACGATCGAGTTCTATCTCACGGCCGTGTTCAATGTGCTGCGCCTGTCCGCGGCGGGAATCGCGCAATCCGAGCCGAATGCGGAGGGCCATCGCGGCGTCATCGTCAACACCGCCTCGATCGCCGCCTACGAGGGCCAGATCGGGCAGTTGCCGTATTCGGCCGCCAAGGGCGGTGTGGTCGGCATGACGCTGGTGGCCGCGCGAGATCTGTCCCCGCTCGGTATCCGGGTCGTCACCATCGCGCCGGGCACCTTCAACACCCCGGCCTACGGCAAGGCCGCCGACCGGCTCGAGGAGTACTGGGGCAAGCAGGTTCCCCACCCCAAGCGGATGGGCCGGTCCCCGGAATACGGGCAGCTGGTGCAGTCCATCGTGGAGAACGACTACCTCAACGGCGAGGTCATCCGGCTCGACGGCGCGCTGCGGTTCCCGCCCAAATGACCTCCTTGACAGGCAAAGTCGCGTTCGTCGCCGGTGCCAGCCGTGGTATCGGCGCGGCGATCGCGCACGGACTGGCGGCGGCGGGCGCCGAGGTCGCCGTCGCCGCCCGGTCCAGTGCACAGGGCCGGCTCCCGGGCACCATTCATTCGGTGGCCGATCGCATCGCCGCCGCCGGCGGCCGGGCGCTGCCGGTGGAATGTGATGTCACCGATACCGAGTCCGTCGACACCGCGCTCGCGACAACGGTTTCCGAGTTCGGCGGCGTGGACATCGTGGTCGCCAACGCCGGTGTGCTGTGGCTGGGACCCATCGAATCCACTCCGGAGACACGCTGGCAACGATGCCTGGATGTGAATCTGACGGGAGTTTTCCACGTCACCCGGTCCGCGATCCCGTTGCTGCGCGCCCGCGGTGGTGGATCGATGATCGCGATCACCACCACCGGCGTCGGCATGCTCGACCGCGGCGCCAACGCCTACTGGGTGTCCAAGGCGGCCGTCGAGCGGCTGTATCTGGGCCTGGCCTCGGATCTGCGCACCGACGATATCGCCGTCAACTGCCTGTGCCCGTCACGCGTGGTTCTCACCGAAGGCTGGCAGGCCGGAGGCGGCGGGCAACAGATTCCCGAGGAGATGGTCGAGCCGCCGGAGACGATGGCGCGCGCCGCGGTGCTGCTGGCCGGTCAGGATGCGCGTGGTATCACCGGGACCGTGCAGCAGTCCGAAGTCCTGCTCGCACGCTGAGACTCAGGGACGTGTGGCGCCGAACCCGAGCGCACACCAGCGCGAGGCCCAACCTCGACGATGATCCGAGGTCCCGCACCACGGTGCGGGACCGGCCCGTCAGCGCTGGGCGAATGCCGTTGCGCCGATCACACTTCGGCCGAACTCGGCAAGGGTCTCAGGGTCCGCGAAATCGGTGAACCAGACATAGAACCTTTCCACGCCGCGCCGGTTCAGCGCGATGAAATGGGCGGTCAGCTCCGCCGCGTCCCCGCACACCAATCCCGCTGCGAGATAACCGAATCGGCGACGACTACGCTCGCGCACCCGGTCCGGATCGGCGTCACGCCCGATGAACCCCACCGTCTGCTGAGTCGACACCCGCGCGGTACCGGCGCTGCCACGCAGTGCCGCCAGCCGATCGAGCCGGTTCACCGGCAGATTCCACCAATCCGCGTAGCGACGAACCAGATCCATGGTGGCCGGGCCCGCGCCGCCGATCACGATCGGAATCGCCGGACTCGGCACGGGCGCTAGGGACAGATCATCGCCGTCCGCCCACATCCGCGGCAGCATCGACAGTGTTCGTTCCAGCCGGGCCGTGCGCGCCGGACCGGCCTCGTGGCCGATTCCGAAGCGCGACAACTCCTCCGGCACCGACCCCGACCCCACCCCCAATTCGAACCGGCCACCACTGGCCTGCTGTAGGGTGACCGCCTGCTTGGCCAGGACGGCGGGATGGCGCAGCGCATCGCACAGCACCAGGTGTCCGATCCGCAACCGCTCGGTCCGGGCGGCCACCCAGGTGGCGACCGTCATCGCCTCCCACAGCGGCTGCTGTTCGGCGCCGGGCGCCCGCAGATGATCGATGAACGCGATCCCGTCGAATCCGGCGTCTTCGGCGACCAGGGCCCGCTCCACGATCTCGCCCATGCCGAATCGGATCTGCGGCAGGAACAGATACCACTGCGCCACGGCTACTTCTTCGCACCGTTCTTCGCGGCCGCCATCCGCGCCAGATTGGCACGCAGATCCTCCGATTGGAAGGTGAGATCCTCGGCGGTGAGGGCGAAGTCGAGAGTTGCCAGCACCGCGCGCTCCAACTGCAGATTCAGCAACCGCTTGGTGGCCTCGACTGCCTGCCCGGGCAATTGGAGCATCCGCTCGGCGCAGGCGCGCGCCTCGGCCACCGGATCGGCGACCACATGGTTGACCAGGCCCATCTCCCGGGCCCGCTCGGCACCGATGCGCGCACCGGTCAGCGCGTATTCCTTGGCCAGCAGCAGGCTGGTGTGCAGCGGCCAGGTCAGCGGTCCACCGTCGGCGGCGACCAGACCCACCTGTACGTGCGGATCGGCCAGATAGGCCTGCTCGGCGATGTAGACGATATCGCTCAGCGCGACCAGGCTGCAGCCCAGTCCGACCGCCGGCCCGTTCACCGCCGCCACCACCGGCACCCGGCAACGCGCCATACCGAGAACGATATCGCGCCCGTGCGCAATGGTTTTCGCGCGTAGATCGCCGTCGCGGCTCAATTCGGCGAGATAGCCCAGATCACCACCGGCGGAGAAGGCTCGCCCGGCTCCGGTGAGGATCGCGACCCGGGCGTCGCGGTCCTCGCTGAGCCGGGGCCACAGCCGTGCCAGCCCGGTGTGCAGCGCGTCGTCGACGGCGTTGAGCGCATCCGGCCGGTTCAGGGTGATGAATCGAATCGGCCCTTCGGCACGGACGTCGACTTCGGCGGGCATGTCGTACATATCAGGCTCCCAATCCGAGAATGCGTTCGGCGATGATGTTCTTCTGAATCTGCGAGGTTCCGCCCATGACGCTCTGCGCGCGGCTGTAGAGGTAGGTGCCGAACATGTCGGCGTCGTCGGTACCGGCGACGGTCAGCGCCGCGTGGCCGACGGCCTGGTCGACCCAGGTCATCAGGATCTTGTCCAGTGAGCCGTCCGGACCGTGCGATACGCCGTCGAGCTGTTCGGACAACCGCCTGCGCACATGTAACCGCAGCATCTCCGATTGCACTGCCGCCCAGCTCAATTCCTCGGGCATCGGGCCCTGCACGCGGTCGGACAGGGTGCGCACGGTCTTGGCGTAGCGCGCCGAATAGCCCAGGGTCGAGGGTTCACGCTCGTGCCCGACCACGGTCATCGCCAGCTTCCACCCCTCCCCCGGCACGCCGACCATCCGATCGGCGGGCACGGTGGCGCCGTCGAAACTCACCTGACCGAATTCGGTGGTGATACCGCTGATCATGCGCAGCGGGCGCTGCTGGATCCCGGGCTGCTTCATCGAGACGATGAATGCCGAGATGCCCTTGTGCCGCGGCGCGTCCGGATCGGTGCGGGCCAGCAGCAGGCACCAGTCGGCCACATCGGAGTAGCTCGTCCAGATCTTGTGGCCGTTGATCACGTACCGATCGCCCTCGCGGGTGGCCGAGGTGGTCAGCGAGGCCAGATCCGATCCCGCTCCGGGTTCGCTGAATCCCTGACACCAGCGCTCGGTGCCGTCGATCATGCCGGGCAGGAAGCGTTGCTGCAGTTGCTTGCTGCCGTGCCGGCCCAGCCCCTGGATCAGGTACCCCAGGCTCGGACGCGGTGGGGCGCCGGCGCGGGCGAGTTCCTCGTCGACGATCACGTCGAAGACCGGCGGCAGATCGTGGCCGCCGAACTCCGTCGGCCACGACGAGCCGAAGAACCCGGCCCCGTACAACGCGCGGTGCCACTCCCCCTGGCGGGCCCAGTACTCGTCGCCGGAGGTCGGGAACTGCCCGTCGACCTGCGCCAGCCAGTGCCGCAGCCGATCCCGGAATTCGGCTTCGGCGGGCGAATCACGAAAGTCCACGGTCGATCTCCTCCAAGCGGACGGGAAACAGTTCGGTCGATACCAGCGTGCGGCGAAGATAGATGTGCGCCAGGCATTCCCACGTGTTGCCGATACCGCCGTGCACCTGGATGGCGGTCTCGCACACGGTGCGGGCGGCGCGGGCGCAATAGATCTTGGCGATGCGGGCGGCGCGGACCGCCTCCTCGGGCGACAGTTCGTCGACACCCCACGCGGCGTAGCGCGCGACGCTGATCGATCCCTCGATCAAGGCCTGCGACTCGGCGAGCAGATGGGCCACCGCCTGATAGGAACCGATCGTCTTGCCGTACTGCGCACGGATTTTCGCGTATTCGACGGCCAGCGTCTGCGCCCCGCGGGCGGCACCCAGCAGATCGGCGGTGGTGCCGACCAGCGCGAGCGCGAACCACTGCGCGGTCTGCTCGGGCGACAGCTCCCCGATGTGTTCGAGCCTGCCTTCGATTTCGGCCGCTACCCGGGTCGGATCGGCGACCTCGACCGCCGCTCCCAGCCGGCCCGCCAGCACCTGCCCGTCGGCCAGCACCACGGCCCGATCGCAGCCTGCCGCATCCACGGCCCGGCCGCGCACCGCGAGCGTCCACCGTCCGTGTTCGCCGGTGGGGTGACCGCGCAGGTCATCGGCCAGCACGGGACCCAGATAGGCCACGTCGACCAGTCCGCGCGCGAATTCCTCGGCCACCAGCGCCACCTCGACACCACTGGCCCCGTCCGAGCGCAGTGCCCGCCATCCGGTGAGATCGACGGTCTTGTCCAGCCGGGCGATCCGTTCGCGGTCGGCCAGGTCGGCGACCGATCCCGGGCCCAGATCGTCGGCCAATTTCGCTGCGGCATCACGCAATTGCCGCTGTTCAGTCGTCAGACGGACGTCCATAGCGCTCCTCGAGAACTCGGCGCAGCACCTTGCCGGACGGCAGGCGCGGAATTTCGGGGACGAACACCACCCGGCGCAGGCGCTTGTATCCGGCCAGCCGCTCGGCCACCAGCGCGCACAATTCGTCGGAGCGCACCGGCGCCGCGGTGGCGACCGCGGCGACGATCGCCTCGCCGTCCGCGCCGTCGGCCACCCCGAACACCGCGCAGTCGGCGACCGCGGGATGTCCGTGCAGAACGGATTCGATTTCGGCGGGCGCGATCTGGAACCCGCGGACCTTGATCATCTCCTTGACCCGGTCGGTGATCCGCACCCAGCCGCCGGCATCGATCCAGCCGACATCGCCGGTGCGATACCAGCCCTCGACCACGGTCCCGGAGTCCGCGCCCTCGGGCAGATAGCCCGCCATCAGCGACGGTGACCTGGCCTGGATCTCACCGGTCTCGCCGGGCGGCAGGGGTTTTCCGTCCGCCGGCGACACCACACGCAAGTGCACACCGGGCGCGGCGCGTCCCACCGTGTCCAGGCGTGGATCCTCGATCGGATTGCAGGCCAGGACCGGGAGTTCGGTCGCACCGTAGGCCGGGAGCCAGCGCACGCCGGTGCGACGGGTCACCGTCTCGGCCACGCTCACCGTCACCGGTGTGGCGCCCCACATGATGTAGCGCAACGAGGACAGATCGAACGATTCCAGCTCCGGATGCGAGGCGATCGCCAGCGCGATCGGTGCCACCGCCATTTCCACGGTGATGCGGTCGGATTCGATACTGCGCAGCATCGAATCCAGATCGAACCGCCGGTGCAGACGCATCCAGGCTCCCACCCGCAGCGCGGTGACGATATTGAGCAATCCGAGGATGTGCGAGGGCGGCGTCACGATCTGGATCCGGTCGGTGCTGCCCAGCTGCAGCACCTGCACCCAGTCACGCACCGCGGCGGCGAACGACGCGTGGGTGTGGCGCACGGCCTTCGGCAATCCGGTGGTGCCGGAACTGAATACGAGTACCGCATCCGAGTGCGGGTCCGGTGGCGGGCTCACACGCCGGCAGGGTGTGATCGGGTCGTCGAGATCGAGCATCGGCATGAGGTCGCGCAGCACCGGTTGATCACCGACGGCCAGCTCGGGTGTGGTGACCGCCAGCGCGTGCTCGACCTCGGCACGCCGCCACGCCGGGCTCAACAGCACCACCGCCGCGCCCAGTTTCCAGGCCGCCAGCACCGCTGCCACGAATTCCGGCCGGTTCGACGACATCACCGCGATCCGGGTTCCCGCACGCGCGCCCCGCTCGTACAGCGCGCCGGCCAGACCACCGGCCAGCTCATCGAGCTGCGACAGGCTGTAGTGCCGATCGTCGAACACGATCGCCGTCGGCTCGGTCATGAGAAAATCCCATCTCGTTCAGGAGAACGCTATTCTCTTTGTATAAGAATCTTAATACCAGGAGAGGCGTTCCATGGCGAGTCCCCCGTTGTTCCGGCCCGCGACCGTGATCCGGATCGTGAAGGAATGCGCCGATGCGCGGACGTTCGTGCTGGCCCCGCACGATGGTCCGCTCACCTATCGAGCCGGACAGTTCTGCACCTTCCGCGTCCCGGTCGACGGCGCCGACCTGTACCGGTCCTATTCCATGTCCAGTGCGCCGGAGACCGACACCGAGCTGATGACCACCGTCAAGCGAGTACCGGGCGGCAAGGTGTCGAACTGGTTGCTGGACAACGTCTCCGAGGGTGATGTGATCGACATGGGCCGGCCCGCGGGCCGGTTCTGCCTGCGCGAGACCGATGTGCCACTGCTCGGATTCAGCGGTGGTAGCGGTATCACCCCGGTGCTGTCGCTGGCCAAGAGCGCGCTGGCCACCACCGAGCGCACGGTGCGATTGCTGTGCGCGGACCGGGACGCCGATTCGGTGATCTTCGGTTCCGCTCTGGTCGAGCTCGCCGAACGTCATCCGGGCCGATTGCGGGTGATCCGGCATCTGGACAGCGTCGGAGGACTGCTCGACCCGGCGGCCGTGCGGGAGTTCGTCGGCGAGGACGCTCACGCCGACAGCTATGTCTGCGGGCCGGAGAAGTTCATGGAGATGGTCGAGACGGCACTGCCGGGGCCGGGGGTGATCTTCAGCGAGCGATTCGGCGCGCCGATCCCCGAGCTCGCCGACAGCGCGACCGCGCACACCGCCGAGTCCACGTCCGGCGATTCCGGCCCGGCCGCTGCCACCACCGCGCCCGAAACCGACGCCGCCGGTGGCACGATCACGATCTTCCTCAATCGCAAGAAGGCGACGGTGCCACGCCGCGACGGGGAGACCCTGCTCGAAAGTGCGCGCCGCGCGGGTCTGACACCGCCGTTCTCGTGCGAATCCGGTAATTGCGCGACCTGCATGGCACGGCTGAGCGAGGGCCGGGCGACGATGCGGGTGAACGACGCCCTCGCCGACGACGAGGTCGAGGAGGGATATGTCCTGACCTGTCAGGCGGTCCCGGACACCGATTCGGTGACCGTGCACTACGAATGAAACGGTGACACCGAATCCGGCCGGGCGCTTGCGGTGTCGCGAGCGCCACGGTCCGGTCAGGATGCCGTGGCGATGTCCGGGTCCGCGCCCTCGTGCTCGCCCAGCCGAGGCGGTGGGCCGTAGCTCGGGGTGTAACCGTCGATCCGGATGGGCGAGGCGACGAGGCGGTAATCGCCTGCGGCGGCGACGATCTCCGGTGCGCTGTCGAGCGCTTCGGGCAGTGTGCGCACCGCGGCGGCGGGAATCCCCAAGGGACGCAACCGAGCCTCCCAGCCACGCGCGTCGTCGCGGGCCAGGGCCTCGGTCACCACCGCGAGCACATCCTCGCGCCGGGCCGCCCGTTCGGCCATGGTCTCGAATCCCGCCACCCCCGCCTCGGTGGCGAAGGTCTTCCAGAATCGATCGTGGGTGATGAACAGCGCGAGATATCCCTCGGCGGTCGGAAAAATCTGTGCCGGAACGTAATAGGAGTGCGCGCCGTGGGGCCGCCGCTGCGGGGCACGCCCGTCGTTGAGATAGGCGGCGGCGTGGTAGTTCAACTGCGACAGCAGCACATCGCGCAGGCACACATCGACCTGTCCCCCGCGCCCGGACACGATCTGCGCGAGCATTCCCAGCGCCGCGGTCAGGCCCGTGGAGTTGTCGGCCGACGAATAGCCGGGCAACGTCGGCGGACCGGCCGGATCGCCGGTCAGCGCGGCGATACCGGTGGCGGCCTGCACGATGTAGTCGAACGCCGGATCATCGCCGCCGTGGAGGCCGAATCCGGTGATCGCCACGCAGACGATCGCCGGATTGAACTCCCGCAGTGCGGCGTAGGTCAGCCCCAGCCGGTGGATCGCCGAGGGCTTCAGATTCACCAGCAGCGCATGCGAATCCGCGACCAGCTCGCCCAGCCGGGCCCGGCCTCGCGTGCTCGCCGGATCCAGCCGGACACTGCGTTTGCCCCGATTCAGGCTGGCGAAGTAACTGTCGCCGACCTGCCGGGAGATATCGCCGGCCGCGGGTTCCAGCTTCGTCACCTGCGCGCCCAGATCCGCCAGCATCATCGTCGCGTACGGCCCCGCCAGCATGGTGCCGACCTCGAGGATGCGGATCCCCGCCAGCGGGCCGGGCTGCGGTGCGGCGTTGTCGCTCATCGTAATTCCCGCGCCAGCTCGGCGATCATCTCCCGGGTGCGCCGCTTCGAGGCGACCAGTTCGTCGCGGGTGTCCCCGATCGGCAGCAGCCGCACCGACAGGTCGGTCGCACCGGCGTCGGCGTAGCGCCGCAGGCCCGCCGCGATGGCCGTCTCGTCACCGGCCACGCAGAGATCGCCCACGTCACGCGCATCGCCCTGTTCGAGCAGCCGTTGATAGTTCGGCGACACCTCGGCCTCGCCGAGAATCCGATTGGCCCGTGCCTTGGCCTGTTCCACCTCGGCCGGGCGGCACAGGCAGACCGGCAGACTGGCCACGATCCGCGGTGCCGGCCGCCCTGCCTCCGCGGCGGCCTTGGTGATCTTGGGTACGACGTGGTCGCGGACCGCGCGCTCATCGGCCATCCACAGGATCGTGCCGTCGGCGCGTTCTCCCGCCAGCCGCAACATCACCGGACCGAGCGCGGCCACCAGCACCGGCACCGGAGCCACCGGTCCGAGATCCAGCGGATTGTTCACGGCGAAGGTCTCGTTCTCGACCCGCACATCGCCCGGGCCGGTGAGCCCGGCCGCGAGCACCTCGAGATAGTCACGGGTATAGGCGGCCGGACGGTCGTAGGGCAGGCCCAGCATGTCGCGCACGATCCAGTGGTGCGACGGACCCACGCCCAGCACCAACCGCCCGCCGGCCGCGGCCTGCGCCGACACCGCCTGGCGCGCCAGCGCGACCGGATGCTGGGCTTGCAGCGGCACCACCGCGGTGCCCAGTTCGATCCGATCGGTCCGCAGCCCCATGGCCGCGATGGTGATCAGTGCGTCGAAATCACTGGGTATCTGCGGAATCCACGCGGTGTCCATCCCGGCGGACTCGGCCCACGCGATGTCATCGAGCATCCGGCTCAACTTCCGCGCGGAGTCTCCCTTCTCCGGTCCGATCATCACTCCGACACGCACGAAGACCTCCAACCCGCGATGAGATCGGATGACCGCGCCACCCGCGTTGAATACGTTACTTGCGAAAAAAGAGAATGCCAATACCGTCAGGCGGGGTGGGCATTATCGGGCGCGCACCGCGCCGCCATGACATTCGTCATGGCCGATCGATGACGATCGGCGGGCGCACCGGACCCCCGGCGCCCTTAACGTCGTTGGGGACCGACACCACCGATCAGGAGCCGCACATGAGTACCGCCACGCCCGCCCCGGGAATGGACCGCAAGGGCATCGCCCGCCAGTTGCTCCGCGATGCCGGAGTACCCATGACCGCCTACTACGTCCTGCATGCCGCGGGCGCGAGCGATCTGGTCGCTCTCGGTGCGGGAACGGTGATTTCGGGCGTCTTCGTGATCGCGGAGATCGTGCGCAAGCGCCGGCTCGATCCCTTCGCCGCGGTGATCCTGGCCAGCTTCGCACTGGGGCTCGTCCTGACCTTCATCTCCGGCGATGCCCGTTTCGTCGTCGCCAAGGACTCCTTCACCACCGCACTGATCGGGGCGGCTTTTCTCGGCAGCACCCTGGTCGGCAAGCCGCTGATCTACGTGAGCGCCCAGCGCGGCATGTCCGAACAGGCCGCCGGCGCGTTCCGGGAGCGATATCGCACCAGCCCGCAGATGCGGCGCACCCTCGGTTCACTCAGCGTGATCTGGGGCGCCGGACTGTGCCTCGAAGCGGCCCTGCGGGTATTCCTGGTGTATCAGCTGCCCATCGCGACCATGGTCTGGTTGTCCACCGTGATGATGGTGATCACCTTCGGCGTACTGATCGCGGTCACACTGATCGTGGTGCGCCGCAGCCGCGCTCGCGCCGCACGAGGCGACGCGGCGGTCGAGCCGGTGGCGGCGGCGAACTGATCCGCGCACGGCCCGCACACGGTCCGCTCAGGCGGTGTACCCACCGTCCACGTCCAGGGTCTGGCCGGAGATGAAGCCCGCCCGATCCGAGGCGAGGAATCCGACAGCTTCGGCGATGTCGCGCGCGCGGCCGAATCGGCGCAGCGGGATGTTCGCGCGCGCGGCGTCGAGGGCCGACGGGCTCAGGTCGCCCGAGCTGATCAGCCGGTCCGCCATTCCGTCGGTGAGCATGCCCGGCCCCACACAGTTCACCCGGACCCCGAAGCGCCCCTCCTCCACCGCCAGTCCGCGCGCCACCGCCTCGACCGCCCCCTTGGTGCCCGCGGACAGTCCGTCCCGCACGGGGTGGCGCCGGACGGCGGCCGTGGTGATCGCGATGACGGCACCGCGCGATTCCCGCAGCATCGGCAATGTCGCGTGCATGAGATTGAAGAACGCCACCGCGTCGGCATTCACCTGATCGCGATACTGCTGCGGCGACACGGCACTCAGATGAACCATAGGCACATGCGGCCCGGCGGCGTAGACGACCGTGTGCACCCCGCCGAACTCCGCGGCGAACTCGCCGGCCAGATCCGCCACCGCGCCCGCATCGCTCAGATCCACCGGCCACGTGCGGCACGAACGACCGAGCCGCACAACATTGTTCGCGAGCTCGCCGGCGTCGGCCCGGTTGGACCGATAGGTGAATCCGATGTCGCTTCCGCGTGCCGCGAGCAGTTCGACGACAGCGGATCCGATCCCGCCGGTACCGCCGGCGATCAGTGCCGCACCCCGGCGTCCTTCGAAATCGCCCACCATCGAATCTCCTCCACCTGACCAAGCATTTGCTTGGTCAGGGTACACCGCCGTCGGGCGCCGCTGACGGCCGACCAGCGGGACGATGTCCTGGACAAGGGTTCGAACAGGCGACTGTACAACTGTCCATCCACCTGCGATCATGATACCGGCGCTCCGGAACCCTCCTCTGGTCGACGAGCGCACGCAGGGGCGGAGCCGGCGAATTCCCACATGACACCGGCTCCGTCTCCCCTTCCGGATTCCGAAAGCCGTTGGTCGGCAAGGCGAATCCGAGCCCATGAGCCGACCCGTCGCGATGGCCGATTCCGGACGAAAATCGGCCCGCTACGGTGGCGTCGGATGGCCGTCCGTCCCTGAGCACAGCCTGAGGAACACCAGACGAAATCGCGGATAACGGAATCGTCACGCTAGCATCGGCGACCGTGGTCGACACGATGGTGAGGGCGGACGGGGCGCCTACTGCAGGCGCGGACCCGAGGAGCGCGGAAAGACAGCGCGGGACCTGGGCCAGATCCGTAGCCCTCATCGCCGGGCTGCTGGGCGCGCTGTGCGCCATCGCCGTACCACTGCTGCCGGTGGAGGTGGACCACACCACCCTGTCGTGGCCACAGCAGGATTCCGCCCGCAGCATCAACGCGCCACTGGTGTCCTACGCTCCGCTGAGCTTCGACGCGACCATCCCGGGCAGTTCGATGGCGCAACTCGCTGCGCACGGCGGGGTGCTGGCCTCCACACTGCCCGCCGGTGCGCCCCAGCTCGAGAAGTACGGGTTCGTCGCCCGCGTACAGCCCGCGCTGGACGGCAGACCCGCGCAGCTCGAGGTGGTGCTGCGCAATCAGTCGCTGCTGACCGCGCCGATCGACGCGATCGCCGGCGCCACCCTGACCGTGCACGCCGACATGTCGTCGACCAAGGTCGACATCCCGGGATCGGATATCGAGGCGGCCACACTGCCACCCGGGGACTGGCGGCCACAGGTGGTCGGCATCTTCAGCGATCTCCCCAAACCCGACGGCGCCAAGGTCGTCGCTCAGGTCGACAGCCGGTTCTCGGTCACGCCGACCCTGCTCAAGCGGGCCGCCGAAGTACTGGCGGTGGTGTTCACACTGATCGCGCTGGTGGCGTTGTACCGGCTGGACCGCACCGACGGACGGCGCCTGGGGCGGCTGCTCCCCCAGCGGTGGCTGCGGTTCACCGGTGCCGATCTCGTGGTCCTGGGCACCCTGGTGGTGTGGCACTTCATCGGGTCCACCACCTCCGATGACGGCTACCAGTTCGGGATGGCACGCACATCGCTCGTGTCGGGCTACATGGCCAATTACTTCCGGTTCTTCGGCGTGCCCGAGAACCCGGTCGGCACACCGCCGTACGACATCATCGCCCACATGTCGGAGATCAGCGTCGCGAGTCCGTGGATGCGATTGCCGACCCTGCTGGCGGCGGTGCTCACCTGGCTGGCACTGAGCCGGGAGGTGATCCCCCGGCTCGGGGTGGCCGTACGCCGCGACCGGGTGGCGGTGTGGACCGGCGCACTGGTCTTCCTGGCCGTATGGCTGCCCTACAACAACGGACTGCGGCCCGAGCCGGTCGTCGCGGTCTGCGTGCTGCTCACCTGGTGTCTGGTGGAGCGTTCCATCGCGACCCGGCGGCTGTTGCCCTACGCCCTCGCGATCCTCGTCGCGGCGTTCAGTTTCACCGCGGCACCGTCGGGCATCATCTGCCTGGCGCCACTGCTGGCAGGACTGCGTTCGGCGGTCGGATTCGGAATTCCGCGGGCGCGGGAACTGGCCGGTGCACAACCCGGGACCCGGGTGTCACCCGGCGCGTGGATCCGGGCCTACGGCGCGCTGCTGGCCCCGCTCGTCGCCGCCGGCCTGGTGGTACTGGCCTTCGCCTTCGCCGTCGAACCGCTCTCGGCGATGTTCGAGATGCAGCGGGTGCACAACATCGTCGGGCCGTCGGACCCCTGGTACAACGACTATCTGAACTACCAGTGGCTGTTCATGCCCTCGGCCGATGGCTCCATCGCCCGCCGGTTCGGCATGGTGGCCATGTGGCTGGGCCTGCTGGTCTGCGTCTTCGTACTGCTGCGCAAGGGCGGGCGCATCCCGTTCACCGCGCCGGGCCCGGCACGGCGTCTACTCGGCGTGACAGCCGGGGCGATGGTGCTGATGGCGACCTGCCCCACGAAATTCACCCACCACAACGGCGTGTACGCCGGGCTGGCCGGATCGGTGGCGGTGCTCGCGGCGGTCGCGGTGGGGCCGCGGGTGATGCGCTCGCCACGTAACCGGGCCCTGTTCGCCGCGGTCGTGTCGCTGGCGATGGCGCAGATCTTCACCAGCGTCAACCAGTGGTGGTGGGTATCGAGTTTCGGCGTCCCGTGGTGGAACGAGGCACCGTCCGTACTCGGCGTCGACTACAGCAAGATATTCCTGGTGATCGCGGCGCTGTGCCTGGTGCTGGCGATCTGGTGGCATGTGCGGGCCCCGGCACCCGGTACCCCGCATCGGGTCTCCCCGCGTGCCTGGCGCCTCGCGAAGTTTCCGCCGCTGACGGTGGCCGCGGCGATCCTGGTGGTGTTCGAGGTCGTCTCCTTCGCCGTGGGGGCGGTCAGGCAGTACCCGGGATTCTCGCTGGCATCGTCGAACATCCATGCGGTGCTGGGCAATCCGTGCGGACTGGCCGACAAGGTCCTGGTCGAAACCGATCCCAATGCCTCGATGATGACGCCACTGGTCGGCGACCAGTTCTCCACGTTCACCGGCGGCGCCCGCGGATTCGTGCCCAACGGGGTCGGCGACATCGGATCCGCCGACGAGAAGGACGAGGCGAGCAGCATCGCCAAATCGTTCGGCGACAAGTCCACCACCCGGGACTCGACCACTCAGACCGGCGGCGCCCCGCTGCCGTACGGCCTGGATGCGGCGAGCACTCCGGAACTCGGTACCTACGGCCAGCAGGAACCGGCCGACCTCGTCACCGGCTGGTACCGCCTGCCCGCTCAGCACGACCACAGCGACATCATCTCGATCGCGGCGGCGGGGCGTATCCAGGCGTCGGGCCCCGACAACAGCTACGTCGGCGGTGAGCCGGTGGAAATCGAGTACGGCACCACCGATTCCCCGACCGGCGCGCGCCCGATGGGACGGCTCGCCCCGATCGATATCGGCCCGGCACCGTCCTGGCGGAATCTGCGTGTGCCGCTGGAC
The DNA here is from genome assembly GCF_040679495.1 of Nocardia sp. NPDC052254. NCBI lineage: Bacteria > Bacillati > Actinomycetota > Actinomycetes > Mycobacteriales > Nocardiaceae > Nocardia > Nocardia sp. NPDC052254. Next base: position 720,195 of record NZ_JBFAUW010000001.1, read on the forward strand.
CGGATTCCCGCACAGGCGAACGTGATCCGCATCGTGGCCAAGGATCACAACCTCGATCCGCAGCGATGGGTGGCGCTGACCCCGCCACGGATCCCGCGCACCCACACACTCGACGACCTGGTCGGTTCCAAACAGCCGGTGCTCCTGGACTGGGCCGTGGGCCTGCAGTTCCCCTGCCAGCGCCCGTTCGACCACAAGGACGGCATCGCCCAGGTGCCGGACTGGCGGATCCTGCCCAATCGCCTCGGCGCGAGCGACACCACGATGTGGGAGAGCCATGTCGGCGGCGGCCCGCTGGGCTGGAGTCAGCAGTTGCTGCGCTCGGAAACCCTGGCCACCTACCTCGAGTACGACTGGGATCAGGATTGGGGTGAACTGCAACGCCTCACCGCGATCGACCCGTCCGCGGTGACCGCCGACCCCGCGGTCACCCAGGAGACCCACAGCGGTCTGTGGTCACCCGGCCACATCTACACCTGGTAGCGCCGTACCGCGGCCTATCCGCCGTTCTCGCCGCGATGCAGCACCCAGGTGCCGCGTCCGGCGGCCTTGGCTCGGTACAGGCCGAGATCGGCGTCGTCGAGCAGCTTTTCGGCATCCGCGCCGGCAACCGGGGTGACCACGGCACCGACGCTGGCCGACATCGACACCGGGTCGCCGGGGCCGACGGGAACGGGGTGCCGCACCGTCGCGAGCATGGTCTCGGCGACCGCCCGGGCCGCGTCGTCGTCGCAGGGCGGCGCGAGCAGCGCGACGAACTCGTCGCCGCCGATGCGCGCCACCGTGACCGTCGGAGAGGCCAGGGTGGCATCGAGTCTGCGGCCGACTTCGGCCAGCACGCTGTCGCCGGCCCGGTGGCCGTAGCGGTCGTTGATCACCTTGAACTCGTCGAGATCGAGGAAGCACAGGCCGATCCGATCGCCCGGACGCGCATCCGCGACGATGGCCTGCAACTTCTCGCGCAGGCACAGCCGATTCGGCAGACCGGTCATCGGATCGTGGCGCGCCTGCGACCACAGCTCCCGCTGCATGGCCCGGCGTTCGGTGATGTCCTCCCCGACGGCGAGCAGGCGCAGACCGCGCCCACCGGCGCCGCGGACCAGCGTCATCGTCCACGCACCCCAGCAGACGCTGCCGTCGGGGCGGCAGAAGCGGCCTTCGAAGTACTCGGTGCCGTGTTTGCGCTGATACAGGTCGACGACCACCTGCCGGAGCTTGTCGCGGTCGTCGGGATGCATCAGATCCAGGCCGGCGACCCCCGGCAGATCCTCCGGGTTCATCCCGACCATCCGCGCGGTGGTGGGATTGGCCTCGAGCGTGACGCCGTCGCTGTCGTAGAGCGCGATGGCCACCGCGGCGTTGTCGAACACCACCCGGAAGCGCTGGTCGGCGACCTCCTGGCTACGGACGTACACCTCGAGCAACTCGGTGCTGTATCCGCGGGCGAGTTCGCCCAGCAGCGCGCCGAACCGCTGTGTTCGATCCGGCGACGACGCCCGCTCCAGCAATCCGGTCAGCACCGCCGCGGTCGGGGTCATCATGGCCGGGGCCGTCAGATTCGATCGGACCATCTCGGCCCCGACCCGGCACGCCGGCGACGGATCGAACGGGTCGGCCGACAGGGCAGCGTCCAGTTCGACGATCCAGCCGGTCGTCAATTTCCTGATGTCGGGCGGCGGAGACGTCGGCCCGTCACCACAATCGACCAGGGCCGCCGACCAGTTCCGTGCCATGTCGTCAACCTCGCGAGTGTCCATCCGCGAGGACCTTCCTTCATCGCCGGACCGTCGGGTCCAGTACCGGACTCCCTCCCCATTCGCTGATACCGAGCATACGAAGAAACCGCCCGCGAACCCACCGAACCCGGCCGAAATCAGGGTCGTTTCCGGCACCCCCGACGGGCCGATCGCCCCCGGCACCGGCCCGACCGGGCCGGTATCGATGAAGGTCACAGGTCCGGCGCGATCACATCGCGACGATCAGCCGAGACCGAGACCGTTGCGCGGTGCCTGAAGCGAATCCGGTGGCGACGCCTCGGGTTCGGTTCCCGTGGCAGCCAGGGCGATCTCGGCGCCGATCCCCTTGTCGACCGCGGCGTCGCGCACGGCATTGACGACGATCAGCAATGCCGCCCGGCGTGCGGAATTGGTGCGATAGGCCAGCGATACGGTCCGCGTGAAGGCATCGCCGAGACCGACGATGTCCACGCCTTGTGGCCGCAGTGCCAGACCCAGATCCGACACCAGGGTGACGCCCAGTCCGGCCGCGACCATCGCCATCGCGGTCGCCTGCTCCTCCACCTCGTGGTCGATGCGCGGTCCGATCCCGGCCGATTGGAACGCCAGCCGGACCGCGTGGCCGAAGTGGGAGCGGCCGGGCGCGAGAATCCACGGATGCTCGGCCAATTCGGCCAGGGTCACGCTGCTCGCGGGCACCGCACCGGCCGGCACCGCCGCATAGATCCGCTCGACGCCGATGACGGCACGTTCCAGACCCCGGTCCCAGGTCATCGGATAGTTGGAATAGTCGAGCACGAACGACAGATCGAGCGCGCCGTCGCGGACCGCCGCCGCGGTGGACTCCGGCGCGAGTTCTTTGGTCCGCACCAGGATGCCGGGGTGGGTGCGCGCGAGTGCGGTCAGCGCGTCGGGCACCAGACCGGAGGCCACCGACGCCCACACCCCGGCGGTCACCTTCGCCGTCACCGATTCCCCGGCTTCTTCCAGCGCCTGCGTCGCCCGCTCGACCGAGGCGAGGATCTCCTCGGCGTGCTCGGCCAGCAGCACTCCGCGGTCGGTGAGCAGCAACCGCCGGCCGCGCCGCTCGAACAGGCGCAGGCCGACATCCCGCTCCAGTTGCGCGAGCTGCTGCGATACCGCCGAGGCGGTGTAGTGCAGGGCGCTCGCCGCCGCCGTGATCGTGCCGCGCCGATGCAACTCGCGCAACATACGCAACCGAGGCAGGGACAGGTCCATGCAGACGAGCGTAAGCGTTGTGCAGTAACTCTGAACAACGCCGTGTACGAACCGTAAATAGACGTGTGGCCAGTGGGAATGCAATCTGGTTGCAGCGAGCACCAACCGGCGACGACGAGGTCCGGACGGACGATGCGCGACTCGGCGCTCCCCGCGGGCGGTGGTCGGCGTTCCGGAATTCAGAGGAGGTAGTTCGCCGTGACGATGATCCACAACCCCGCCGAGGGCACCGCACCGACCGTTCCGGCCAGCACGCCGGCACCGGCACTCATCCCGGCCGTCCGCAAACCCCAGCCCTATATGCGCCTGCATTGGACGGATTCGGCCACCGACGCGGTCGGTTACCTCGTCGTCCACACGCTGCGCGGCGGCCTGGCCACCGGTGGCACCCGGATGCGGGCGGGTTGCACGCTCAGTGAGGTCGAGGACCTCGCGCGGGGTATGGCCGCCAAGACCGCGACCTTCGACCTGCCGATCGGCGGCGCCAAGGGTGGAATCGACTTCGACCCCAAGGACCCGCGCGCCATCGACGTGCTGGAACGGTTCTGCGAGGCCATGCGGCCGTGGATCGATGCGCACTGGGTGACCGCCGAGGATCTGGGTGTTCCGCAGCATCTGATCGATGAGGTATTCGGCAGGATCGGCCTCGGGCAGAGCTATCACGCCGCCATCCGCCGCGCCCCCGATCCCGTCGCAACCCTGGAACGGGTCCGGCACGGTCTCGACGCCGCGGTCGAGGGCGGGTTTCTGCTCGGCGATGTGATCGGCGGTTACGGTGTCGCACACGCCTGCCTGGCCACCGCCGTCTCGTGGGGGCGGGCGCCGTCGGAGACCACCGTCGCGATTCAGGGTGTCGGCACCATGGGTGGCGCCGCCGCCTACTACCTGCACGAAGCCGGTATGCGGGTCACCACCGTGGCCGACGCCGCCGGTGCCCTGCACCGCGCCGGTGGCCTCGACATCCCCGCCCTGCTGCAACTGCGCGACGCGTACGGCGAAATCGACCGGTCCCAGCTGCCCGAGGACGTCGAGCAACTGCCGCGCACCGCGGTCCTGTCCGCCGACGCCGACATCCTGGTCCCGGCGGCCATCTCCTACGCGATCACCCCGGACAACTCCTACGATGTGCGGGCCCGCGTCATCGTCGAGGCCGCCAACGCCGCCACCACACCGGAGGCCGAGGCCATGCTCGCCGCCCGCGGCGTCGCGGTGGTACCGGATTTCGTCGCCAACGCCGGTGCGGTCGCCTGGGCTTGGTGGCTACTGCTCGGCGAGGTCGACGACGTCCCGGACAACTCGTTCGATCGCCTCCGCACCACCATGCACGCCAAGGTGGCGCAGCTGCTCGCCGCGTGGGCCGACCACGGTGTCACACCGCGCGAGACCGGCCGTCGCTGGGCCGACGAACCGTCGCCGGTCACCGCCACCGTCGTCATCCCCTGACCGACCGGTTCGCGCCGGTACATCCGCCGGCGCGAATCCGATCGAATCGGCGCGGGCCGATCCACCAGCGCTCACCGTCGCCGGTGGTACCGGAACCAGCTGCCCGGATGCAGCCCGTGGCCGCGCAAGGCCACGGATCCGGCCTCCACCAGGATCAGCATCACGAGCACCAGCAGTACACCCGACCCGATCCACACCTGCACCGTGTCGTACACCGGCAGATGCCCGCCGGGCACCCCGGTCGCGCGCGCACCGAGGGTGAGCAGGGATCCGGTCACCGCACCACCGGCCATCGTCGTCACCACCGTTCCCAACCTGCCGTGCCGCCGCGGCCCACCTGCCGCAACGACGAGTTCGCCATCGACCCCGCAGTTCCATCCAACCGCGGCGGCGCGTCCGTGACCGCATGGAAGACGTAAATATGACGTGCTGAGACCCGGCAACAGGGTCATGCCCCGACGGGATTCGCTCAGCGGCTCGGGTCGTGCCGGGCGGTCCAGCGCAGCGCACCGTCGCCGGTCAGCCGGCCCGCCGCGGGTTCCCGGCCGGTGAGCACCAGCAGCACGTCGGTGGCGGATCCTTCGATGACCGGCCCGGCACCGGCAACCCAGCCGATGTCGGTGGCCGCGAGCCGGTAGCCGTCGAACTTCCTGCGGGCATGGAACGGGGCGCCGGTGTGCCATATCCGGTCCAGCGCCGATCGTGCGGCGGCGGCCGGCACCGTGCGCGCGATGCCGAGCGGGATCGCGATGTCCTGGCCGTGCACGAGAAGATCCATCAGCCGGTCTTGCGGCGTCGTCCCGGCCGGAGTCGCCCGAGCGCCGGCGGTCGCTCGCAACTCGGAGAGCAACTGTGCGCCGGTGCGCGTGTCCGCGTGGCGAATGGCGGTATCGCGGATCGCCCGGTTCAGGCTGCCGCGGGCGCGGGCCAGATTGAGCAGCAGCCATCCGATCGTGGGGCGGGCCGACAACACCAGATGCGCGGCGACATCGCGCACCCGCCAGCCGTCACACAGCGACGTGTGATCCCAGTCCCGCTCGGGCAGGTTCTGCAGCATCTCGGCCACGCTCACGCGCTCGATGTCGACCGCGCACCAGATCTGTTCGGCGCACATCGATTTCGGTTCTGTCATCGGTCCGGCTCCCTCTGTCGGTGGTGTTCCAGTAGGTTAGGAACTCCAGTCGGGTGGAGGTTCCAGCTATTGTGACCCACAACACACGACGCGAGGGCCTGGTCGCGATCGGGGAACTGTCCCGGCGCACCGGCGTACCGGTGCGCACCATCCGCTTCTATTGCGACGCCGGGCTCCTGCGACCGCACCGCAGCAGCGGCGGGCACCGCCTGTTCGATCCGATTGCCGTGGACCGGCTGCGGTCGATACGCCGCCTGCGCGCGCTCGGACTCGGTCTGAACGCGATCACCACCGTGTTGGAGGGCACCGTGTCACTCACCGAAGCGGTAGCCGCCGAACAGGCCGCATTGGATACCGAATTGGGTGAAATAATGTGGCGGCGAGCCACATTGGCCGCTGCCCGGGATGCCCCAGCGACCGCGCGAACCAGGCGCCTGGACCTGCTCGCGACGATCAGCGATCGCCACGACGCCCACAACAATCTGGTCACCTTCTGGCGGCAGCTGCTGGCTCCGGCGCCGGCGAGCGTGTTCGACGCGTTCGTCACCATGAACGTCCCGGCCCCACCGGCCACCCCGACCCCCGGGCAGGTGGTCACCTACGCCGAACTGGTCGGCGCCACCGCCGATCCCGCGCTGGCCCCCGCGATCTCGCGCCAGCTGTGGCGTTCCGATCTCACCGGAATCCGCCACCCGCGAGAACTGCTGGCCGGAATCGCCGATGCCTGCGCCATGGTGGACCCGCTGCTCACCACCCGTACCCCACCGCGGCCCGGGCCCGAGCTGGACTGTTTCCTCGACGCCCACACCACCGCCCGCAACGAACGCGACACCCCCGGCTTCCGGCAACGCCTCCTGCTCGGCGCGGACGATTCCGATCCTCGCCTCCATCGATACTGGGAGCTCACCGGCGCGATCACCGCGACGACCACCGCCGGCGCCGCTCTGCGGTGGCTGCGAGAAGCCCTGGCGCAGTCCCGGTCATGACCCCACCCGGTGCGGGAGGGCGTTCATGCGGGCGGCATTGCGCACCGGTTGTGCGGCGACGGCCCGCCGCCTCATGGCGTACCGGTTTGCGGGTCGCCGGGTCGGAAGATGTTCGTACCAGCCGACTTCGACATAGAGAGCTCCGCCGGTGATCCGTCCGTTCGATCAGTGGCTGGCGAGTGTCGCCGATGCGGGCCGAGCCACAGCGGGTGCGGACGTCGAACTCGGTTCGCAGGCCCGGTGCCTGCCGGCCAGTCGTGTGCCCGTGGGTAGCACGGTTGTCACCGCAGTGGCGTCCACTCGTAGTCGATGAAGCTCGGCAAACATCCGGTCGACCGACCCATAACGGGTAGTGAGCTCGTACAACAGCCGCTCGATCGAACTCGCTGGCGAAGTCACAAACCCCCGATACCCACGGCACACGACAAGCAAACCTGAATCGGAAATTCGCCCGCGGTTTCCTGAGAAGGACGGTCCGACACGCACTCGATGTCGGACGCACCCCGGTGGTCATGAACTACCGTTCAGGTTCACCACACTGCGTCCGCGCTCGACTAGAGACCACGGCGATGCCCCGATCTTCGGTATCGCCGGCGATGAACAGAACCGGCCGGCATCACGGCATGCCACGGGACGAATCTGTACTACGGGTCGACAGAGGAGATGGGCTGTTGGTCAGCGATTTCGCGTATACGGGCTGTGACAATCTGGAGGTCATGGCCGAGGCGGTCAACTACAACACTTTTCTCGTAAACACCGTCGGCAAGTATCTGACGGCCCCGGGAATGCGAGTCCTCGATTTCGGCGCCGGATCGGGAACCTACGCCGACCTGCTCGCCGGGCAGCACATCACCCCCGACTGCCTCGAGCCGGACCGAAAGCTGCAGAACACGTTGCGGTCGAAGGGCTATCGGGTCATCGATCACGAGGCGCAGATTCCGGTGGGCGAGCGGTACGACGTCGTCTACACCTTCAACGTCCTCGAGCACATCGAGGACGATCAGGCGGCCGCGCACCAGCTGGCATCGCTGCTGCGGCCCGGCGGTGAATTGGTCGTCTACGTGCCCGCGCTCGAAATCCTCTTCACATCCATGGACACCAAGGTCGGGCACTACCGCCGATACCGTCGCCCCCAGCTCGATCGGCTGCTGCGCAACGCGGGCCTCGAGATCGTGGAGTCGCGCTATTGCGATCCCATCGGATTCTTCGCGACCCTCGCCTACCGGGTTCTCGGCTCGGGCGACGGCACGATCGATCCACGCTCGCTCAAGCTCTACGACCGGGTGGTATTCCCGATCAGCAGGGCGCTGCACGCTCTCACGAGCAAACTCTTCGGCAAGAACGTCCTGGTCGTCGCCCGCGCGAGCTGAGTCACGGCCCGGCGCGATCGTCGCCCGATAAGCCGCGAGGGTTCGGATCGTCGCCGGTCGGTCGGGCCGGCGACGATCGCGCGCGCGGCCGTCTGCCGTTCAGGCGTCGACCTCGTGCAGTTTGCCGGTGGCGACATCGAAGACGAACCCGCGCAGCGACGTGGTCGCGGTCACGAAGGGACTACTCTCGATGCGCCGGATGGATTGGCGCACATCCACATCCAGATCGTCGAACGCCTCCGCGGCCCATGCCGGTTTGATGCCGGTCTCGTCCTGGATGCTGCGTTTGAAGTCGTCGTCGGTGAAGGTCAGCATGCCGCAGTCGGTGTGGTGGACGAGGATGATCTCCGTCGTGCCGAGTAGTCGCTGACTGATGGCCAGCGACCGGATCTCGTCGTCGGTCACCACGCCACCCGCATTCCGGATGACGTGCGCCTCCCCTTCTTTCAATCCCAGGATGCGGTAGACGTCGAGCCGCGCGTCCATACACGCCACCACGGCGACATGTTTGCTCGGCGGCAGCGGAAGCGGCCCGCTGAATCGGTCCGCGTATTCGGCGTTGTTGGCGAGGTACTCGTCGGTGACCGTCATGATCGCGCCCCTTCGTCAGGGTGGGTGAGGACATTCACATGTACGCATGGATCCTGTTCCTGCGACCGTACCGGCCGCCAGATATTCACTCATCGTGAAGCCAACGGTTGCCCGGCTCCGGCGCACTTCCGGATGCCCGCCACCGGCCGCCCGGCATGCTCACAGCGACCGCACAGCGCACTGCTGTCCGGTGCCGAACCACCATTACTACCGTCGCTTCCGACATCACGCGAACAAGAAGTGGCAATGGACGAACACGATCTGGGATTGACCCACGACCTGCGCGTGATGTCCCGGCGACGAATACTGTCGCTGTTCGGCGTAGCGGGCGCGACCGCGGTCGCCGCCGGATGTGCGATCTCCTCGAACGGCACCGCCTCCGCGCCGGCAGGAACCACGTCGGCGACCACCTCAGGCGACACCCCGGCGGCGACACCGCAGGAGACCGCGGGCCCCTACCCCGGCGACGGCTCGAACGGACCGAATGTGCTGATCGAGTCCGGTGTCGTCCGCTCCGACATCACCACCAGCTTCGGGTCGTATTCCGGTACCGCGCAGGGTGTTCCGATGACCCTGACGCTGACCCTGCGGGATCTGGTCGAGGACCGGGCCGGCACGGGGATGGCCGTCTACGTGTGGCACTGCGACCGACAGGGCGAATACTCCCTCTACGGCGCGGGGGTGACCGAACAGAACTATCTGCGCGGCGTACAGGTCGCCGGCGACGACGGCACCGTCCGATTCACCTCGATCTTCCCCGCCTGTTACTCCGGCCGGTGGCCACACATCCATTTCGAGGTCCATGACGATCTCGCCACCGCGGTCGCCGGCGGCAACGCCCGGCTGACCTCGCAGATCGCTCTGCCCCAGGACATCTGCGAGCAGGTCTACGCCGCCGATTCCGGATATTCGGCGAGCGTGGCCAACCTGTCGAGGGTCGCACTGTCCTCGGACAATGTCTTCGGTGACGGCTGGGATGCCGAACTCGCCACTGTCACAGGCACTCCCGCCGACGGGCTGGTCGTCGCACTGACGATCGGGGTCGCGGCCGCATCGGACGGCACCGCGGCCCCCGGCGGTGCCCCGCCGGACGGTCCCCCGCCCCGCTGACCACGCCGGGCGGCGACAGGATCGGACGGGTCCGATCTTCAGCGCGCGGCCGACACGACCTCCACGAGCGCTTCGACCGCGCGGACACAATCGTCGCGGTCGTAGCCCAGACGCCGGACGTCCCCGGCATCCGGCTCGTAGGCCAGGGTGTTGCCACGCCCCTGGATGATGGAGGCATCCGGTTGCAGCCGGTGCTCCTCGTCGCGCTCGGCGATGACCCGTCCGGATCCGGCAGCATCGACGAGCATCTGGAAGAACTCCCGGTAGGACAGATTCTGATCGCCGACGAGATAAGCCGCACCGGGTTCCCCGTGCAGCAGTGCGCCCCGAATCGCCTGTGCGAGTGAATCCGCGGACATGTAGTTGGTCCCGCCGATGGGTGCGAAATCGGGGATACCGGGTTCGCGACCGGCGGCCCACGACACCATTCGCCGATAGCGCCGGGCCGACGGGCCCGGGACCGCACCGATGATCGATGGCGGATTGAGGGTACAGGCGACGAACGAGTCGTCGGCCAGTGCGCGGGCACCCTCGTCGGCGGCCTTGCGCGCGGCGATGTACGGGTTGTGCTCGGCCAGGTCCGGGCGCAACTGGTGGTAGTAGCTGCCGACCTGAACGAAACGCCGCACACCGGCCTGTTTCGCCAGCTCGGCGAAGCGTGGCACGCCCACACTCTGGGTGTTCGCCCAGAATTCCCGCGAGTCGTCCTCGGGCTTCTTGTGCCGTACGTCCTGCCCGGCCGCGAACACGACGCCGTCGAACGCTGCCAGCTGTTCGAGAGTGAACGACGGGACGGTGTAATCGCCCTGGATCTGCGCGAAGCCGGCGACCGGCGACTCCGCTGGGATCGGACCGCGGCCCGCCACGGTGACCTCGTCGCCGTGCGCGCGCAGATGCCGGGCGGCGTGCGCGCCGATCATGCCGGTACCGCCGATGATCAGGATCTTCATGAACAGATGTCTCTTCCGTAGCGGGGATCAGGGATTGCGGGGGCGATTGGTCCAGCCACCGGAGTGACGTGGCACCCAGCCACCGCTGGCATGTGTGCCACCGTCGACGTGGATCGTGCCACCGGTGACGAAGCGCGACAGGCCGGAGGCGAGAAAGAGCGCAACTCCCGCAACGTCTTCCGGCTGTCCGGGACCACCCAGCGGCGACCAGTGCGGCCACAGCGAGCGGTCCTGTTCGGGAACGATCTCGGCATAGGGCACCTGGACCGATTCGATGAGATCGGGCGCGATCGCGTTGACGCGGATACCGGACGGGCCGACCTCGGCCGCCAGCGACCGGGTGAAACCCGTCAAAGCGGCCTTGTATCCGGAGTACACCGCATGACCGGGAATCGCGCGATGAGCCTCGACGGTGGTGAGATTGATGATCGAACCGCTCCGCCGTTCGATCATGCCCGGCAGCAGCGCCTGGGTGAGGCGAAGGACATGTGCGAAGTTGATGTCGTGCAACTCGTCCCACAGTGCGGGCGCGTTGGCCGCGAAGGTGTGTGGCGGTCGCAGATAGTGACCCACATTGTTGACCAGGACATCCGGCCGGTGCTCGACGAGTTCGGCCGGGCACGGTGTGGTACGTACGTCCCATTCTAGACCCGCTATCGAGCCACCGGCGGCGGGGTCGAAGTCGAGCCCGCCGATCGGTTCACTGTCGGCGACCAGGACATCGGCACCATGGGCGGCGAATGCCCGTGCGACGGCGGCACCGATACCGGCGGCGCCGCCGGTGACCACCGCACGCCGGCCGGTCAGCATCGCACCGGGTGTGAATGAACTGAATTCGGTCATCGTCGGATTACAGAACATTTGCCTCGCCGCCGAAAGCCCTCTTTCCGGCTGCCGGAATACTTCGTGCCGCCGATGCCCGACGTCGCCTATCGTGCGAGACGGCCTCGTCTGCGACTTTCCGAGCCGGAGTACCTCGTCGCACCGGGCGAGGGCGAGAAAGGAACTCGGATGCGATCGCAGAGCCCCGGCGAGGTCCCGACCGGAGTCATGCAGCGCGCGGCGCTGATCCTCGACGCGCTCGACGGTGTCGAACGCCTGACCCTGTCGCAGATCGTCGTCGCCACCGGACTGCCGCTGTCGTCGGTCCATCGCGCGCTCGAGCAGTTGGTCGCCCTGCGCTGGGTGCACCGCGCGGGCAAGGAGTATCAGCTGGGCATGCGCATCATCGAGCTGGGCTCGGCTGCGGCACAACAGAATTCGCTGCGACGAGCCGCACTGCCCAGTCTGCACTGGTTGCACCGGGTCACCGGCTGCATCGTGCATCTGGGCGTCCTCGACGGGAACGAGGCGGTCTATCTCGAGAAGATCGGCGGAGAACTCGTCGCGGACATCCGGTCGCGCGTGGGCAGTCGCCTGCCGGCGCACACGTCGACGATCGGCAAGGCATTGCTCTCGGTCGAGGACTCCCGGCGCGACGGTTCGCCGGAGATCGGCGGTGCGCGGGAATTGCGCGTGGTGTACGACGACGAGCGGTGCATGGAGGGATTCGGGTGTGTGGCCGCACCGATCGGACAGCCCGGCCACGGCGACCCCGCCGCTCTGTCCATTTTCGGATCGGCGGCCAGGATTCGCGCCGATCGGCGGATACGGATGTCGGTGCAGACCGCGGCCGCCGAGATCGGACGTCGCATGCACCGGGCCCAGTTCGGCATCGCCGACCGTCGCGCAATCCCCCACCCGCACAACCGATTGCGCGCCTGACATTCCGGACCTCCCGGGCGCCGGCGGCTCGAGCCGGATCCGGCCACGGCGTCAGGGCGCGCGGCTGCCCGTGGGACCGCCGCCGTCCTCGGTGGCGAGGTGGGCGTTGACGCGATTGAGCAGAGCGAACAGCTGCGCGCGTTCATCGTGGTCGAGCGGGCCCATGATGTGCTCGTTGACGCCGTCGAGGATGCGATCGAGTTCGGCGAGGCGACGCTCGCCGAGTCCGGTGATGGTGATGACGTTGCGGCGTTTGTCGGCCGGGTCGGGGGCGCGGCGAACCCAGCCGCCGCCTTCGAGGTCGTTGAGGACGGCGACGAGGTCACTCTTGTAGACGCTGGTGCGGTCGGACAACGTCGCCTGGCTCGCCGGACCGAACTCGGCGAGCACGGCCAGCACCACGAAGTGGTCCTTGTGGGCGCCCGCGGCCCGCAGCGCCTCCCGCGAGACACGCCCCATCTGCGCGGCCGTCATCCCCGCCAGGCGCGCGAGCTGCCGCTCGAGCCGCGCAGGGGTTTCACCGCCGCGGTCGAACCGCAGCTCCTCGCCGGTCTCCATACCGCGGAGCATACCCGCTTGCGTTAGTGCCTCTAACGATCTACATTCATTTATGTCACTAACGTTAGTGGCTCTAATGAATTGTAGGAGATTGTCATGACCAGCACCGAAGCCCTGATCCGCGACCTCGCCGACCGCGCCGAACTGACCGAGTTGGTCGCCCGCCACAGCCTGTGGGTCGACGAGGACTTCGCCGATACCGGCCGGATCTTCACCGAGGATGTCGCGGTCACCTCGATCCGCGGGCAGGCGCACGGCATCGAGGAGCTCGACGCGCTCGTGCGCAAGGGGCATGACGCCTACGCCCGCACCCTGCACAACAAGTGCAACCTCATCATCGAGATCGACGGCGACACCGCCACGGTCCGGGCACACGACATCGCCGTCTTCGCCATCGACGACGAGACCGAGGCCCTCGCCGCCGGAATCCATCGATACGGAGCACGCCGCACCTCGGACGGATGGCGTTTCGACCGGCTCGACGTGTCTCCGGTCGCACTGACCGAACCGCTGGCTCGAGCACTCTAGGTCGACCGGCTCGACCCCGCCCGCATCGTGTGCGCCTTCCGCCGTGGTCGCCGCGGTGGGAGGTCGCGGTCAGCGCACCGGCTCGGCCTCCGAGATTCCGGTGACGCGCACGGCCCTGTCCCGGGTGAGCTGCGCATCGACGACCGCCCCGAGCAGGATCGCGAAGTTGGTGAGCCACAACCACATCAGCAGGACCACCGCCGCGGCCAGCGATCCGTACACGCGATCGAGCGAATCGAAGTGGGCCGCGTAGACCGACAGGCCCGCCGACCCCGCGATCCATATGGCGACCGCGATGAAACTCCCCGAGGTCAGCCAGCGCAGGCGCTGGCCCTCGGTATTCGGCGCCACCCGATACAGCAGTGCCAGAGTGATACTCACCAGCAGCGCCAGCACCGGCCACTTCACGATCGACCACACCAGCAGACCCGCGGAGCCGACGCCGAGGCGATTGCCGAAATGTTCGGCGAGTCCCGGCGTGACCGCGAAGCCGAGCACGGTCACGACCACAACGGCGACCATCATCAGGCCCAGCGCCAAGCGCAGCGGCAACGTCGTCCACACCGACCGGCTCTCCCGAACTCCGTAGAGCGCGTTGGCCGCACGGATGAATCCGCCGACATAGGTGGACACCGTCCAGAACGCCGACAGCAGGCCCACGATCGCCATCGGACCCGACAGCGTCTTCACCGACTCGAGATGCCGGATCGAATCCGAGATCAGCGTGGTGCCGTCGCCGGGCCCGAGCCGTCCGGCCGCCCCCGCCAGCGAGTCCGCCGGTAGCGGCCCGGCGATACTCAGCGCAACGATGGCGATCAGCAGCGCCGGAAACAGCGACAACATGCTGTAATACGTCAATGCCGCTGCCCAGTCGGACAATTCGTCCGACCACGCGGCACGCACCGTGCGCAGCAAGACCCGGACCTCGGTCCGGCGAAACATCCGATACCGAAGGCTGGGCCTCGACCCGACCGCCACTCTCATCACCTCCGAAGAACGACTTTCCCGATGCGAGCGCACTGCTTCCAGGCACCGGCGCATCCGGCGGATCCCCTTCGTGGCGCGGGCACCACCGTAAGGGGCAACCGGCCAGGACCGGGAACGGGGCATTCGGCTGTGGGAGTCCTCCCGCGCCGGACCGGGGTCGGCGCGGCCGCGGCGGTCCGGTGCGCTGCCGGGATCGGCTGTAGACGAACAGTTTTGAGGTTCTCGTGTTTGACACCGAACATGCCGGGTATACGCCGTTCACCCGGCTCGGGATCGTCGAATTCCGCCGAACCGAATGCGACGTGCCGGCAATGATCGAGGAGTTTTCATGATCAGCCAATCCGGCCGAATCCGGATCTGCGCACTGGCCGTTGCCGGTGCGGCCCTCGGAGCGGGCGCGTGCGCGACCTCGACCGAACCGACCCAGCCCGGTGCGACACAGACCGCGGGCACCGGCGACGATCCGGCAATCACTGCCCGGGCGGCGCAGGATCTGTGCCAGAGCCTGCGCGGTCATGTCCCGGACTGGCGCGGTAAGGACACCGCGCTGATCAAGGCCCAGTTCAACGGTGTGGTGCAGACATGGGCCGCGCGCAACAACGGAATCAATATCGCGATCGTGCGGCATCGGGACGTGATCGACACGACGACGTCGGCCACCTGTCCGCAGGTGCGCGCGGACACGCTGAACACAATGGGCACAGCGGATCTGGCGTCCGCGCTCGTCGGCTTCTGATGTTCGCCACCACCCGGGCCGCGATGTCGTCGCATCACGCACGAGTGCCCCGCGGCGACGGCCGCGGGGCACTCGTGTCTTCGATCGTGCTGCCACCCGCCGACTCGGTGTCCGCTGCGATACCGCAGCGGGCTCCGGACTCCGGCGGGTGGATGTGACTACTTGGCCGGGGCCTTGAACGGGGCGTTGATCGTCGCGAAGTACTGGATCGCGGCACCGATGGCGACCGGAGCCGTCACGAAGATCTGACCGGCCAGCACACCCAGGAAACCGACCGCGGCAGCGCCCGCGATGCAACCACCCAGCGGACCGGCGCCGAACAGGGTCAGCAGCGCACCGGTCGCGACGGCACCGAGGGCAGCGCCCGCGACACAGCCCAGGGCAGCGCCACCGATACCACCGGCCAGGGTGCCGATGGTGGCGCCGGTGGAAATCGTGTCCTTCAGCCGGGTGAAGGCGGCGAGTTCACGGTCGTAGGGGGTCTTCCACGGCGCACTGTCCTCGAAGGGCAGGGCGACAGGCTTGTAGACCGCGTGCTGCAGGTCGAACTGCGGGGTCAGGGTGGCGGTGTTACCGGCGATGTCGGCGGCGATCGGGAACTCGAAGTCGTCGACCCGGAAGTTCAGGGGGGTGCCGGCGAGCACGGCGCCGTTGGCGGCCTTGATCTTGAATACACCGTCCTCGACATCCATCGAGCCGCCGTCGGTCTTGACGACCGCCTTGTCGTTGTCGACGACACCGGCCTTGTAGTAGACGCTGTCGGCAGCGGCGGGCGCGGCCGGGTCGGCCGAAGCGGTACCGGCGGCCACACCGATCGCGGCAACCAGCATGGCGGCCGTCGCGACGAATTTCCTCATCATCATTTTTGCGGAACCTCGATAGAGAGTGGTTCTGGGACGAGAGGAATACAAAGCGATACCGGCTAATGGCTGGTGAACGATCCGATGTCGGCAATTCGTATTCCGTTCACCACCCAGATTCTTACCGGAGTCGCGAGAATCGAAATCCGTAGTGTGCGCACCATTTTCATTACCCTCGAAATCCTGGAGACGAACATCGAGAAGTTAATTGTGTCCGGGATCATAGTTGCCACACGCCTGACCGGGGATATCGATCGGCCGTCGCGGACAGCAGACCCGGAGGCATCGGATGTCGCAGGGGAATTCGGCTTCGGTGAACCGTTCGGTTCGGGTTGGTAACGATTCGGACCGTCCCTTGACCGGCGGCAACCGATTCTGTTTGGCTGACGTCAGATAAATTCGGGGGAATTTCGGGGGAACCAAATGTCTTCATTGCCTGCACGTTTCATGCGTGCGGTCGTCATCGTTCTGGTCTGGACAGCCGCGGTGGCGGGGCTTCTCGCCCCGGCGGCCGCCGCGGATCCGATCGACTGCGCTGCGCTCGCCGGCCAGATCCAAGCCCACAATCAGGCCGCGGCGGTACACAACGCGAACCCGCCGGATCCGAGCAATGCGGGCGCGGTCGCGGCCTACAACGCCGAAGCCGAACGCGGCAACGCCGAAGCCGCACAACTCAACTCCCAAGCGCAGCAGTGCCGCGCACAGGGCCACGACGAGCCCGATGTGGGCGGCCCACCACAGCCAAACAGCCCCGCACCGGCCCCGGGCCCGGCGCCCGCACCCGCACCCGCACCCGCACCCGCACCCGCACCGAAGGTACCGGGGCCTCCCCCGCCCGCATCCGGTTCGGGCGCACCGGGATTGAAAGCATCCCCCGGCGCCCCGGCGGCACCGGTGGTCGGACAACCATTGCCGGTTCCCGTCCGTCCCTCGCAGATTCTGGCCCCGCCGAGTATCCGCCCGGGAACGGCCTACAACCCCGCCTCGGCGGCCGGCGCCACCTTGAAGGCGCCCTCGCCCCTGCCGGGTAGCCTGGCCACGAATCCGCGTTTCACCCCGGCCCCGACGGAACCGATGCAAGCACCAGGACTCGACACCGCACCCGGGCAACCCGGCATGACCGGCACCCAGCAGGAATTCTTCGCCTCCGCCCCGCGGCTGCTCGATATCGCCAAAGCCGTACCCACACCGTCGAACTCGGGCAACGGCCAGATCTATCGGCTCCCCGACCTGACCGGCACCGGCGCCACCAGCAACAGTGGGCCCGCCCTCTACGCCGGCCCCGGTGACACCCGCGCCATAGCCGGCCCTCTCGACCCGCTCGGCCGGCCCACCGGCTCCTACGGCTACCTCGACGCCGCGGGCGCCAAGAGTCCCCGGACCGGCGTGCCGAACATCGACGTACCCGGCGCGACCGGCGCCTACCACCGCGGGCACCTGTGGCCGAACCAATACGGCGGGCCCGGCGACGTCCGGCAGTTCCTCGCACCGGAACTGGGCACCACGAACACCGGCGCGATGCGCGTCTACGAGCAGTACCTCGGCAAGATCGTGCGGGGCGACGTCGCCGGCGTACCGGCCCAGAACGTCACCTACGTCAAGGTGCCCATCTACACCGACGACAAGGTCATCCCCGACTACTATCTGCTCCAGGCATGGGGCGACCAGGGCTGGAACCTGCCACCGACCTACGTCCAGAACTACTGACACCGGCAAGGACACCCACCGATGACTGCACTGGATGACCTCACCGCCCTGCTCCCGCCACCTCCGGGGGCCGGCCGATCCTTCGACTGGTCCACCGTCGCAGGGCGCCTCGGCATCACCGCCCTGCCCGACGATTTCCCCCTGCTCCTGGCCACCTACGGTGATATTCGATTCTGCAACGCGCTCCGCCTGTTCCGGCCCGCTGCCGAACCCTGGCTGGACATGGCCGCGGTGACCCTCGCCGCGCGAGAACCGCTCGCCGACAACGAATTCGGAGAACCTCCCACCACCGTGCCGGCCGGGGTGTCCACCGATCCGGCGTCGCTGATCCAATGGGGTGGGTCCTTCGGTGGCGACTATTGCCTGTGGGACGCCCACGACCCCGACCCGGCACGGTGGACACTCGTGTTCTGCGATGTCGACACACTCGACTGGGGCTTCTATCCGGGTACGGTCACCGAATATCTACGCGACTGGCTGACCGGTCACGTCGCGCCGATTCCACTGTGGAAACTCGACGCGGTGCTGCCCGGCGGAACCGGCCCGTTCGGTGAGCTCTACGACCCGGCAGATCCCACCGGCGGCAGGATCCAACGGATCGACGCCACAACGCACTAGGCACCACACGAGGCGCGTCCCACCCGCACCGCCCCCTGCGTGCCACGGGCACTCGCGCCCGGCCGCCTACCTCCCCGCGACGACCCGCAGTCATCGGCGGCTCCGAACACGGACCACCCCCCTTTGAATGCCGTATGTTTGCTATTGGCATCAGTTATCGGTCGAAGGGGTCGGCGATGGCGGCGAACCAGCGATGATGAGGCTGCCGCGATATGCGGCCATGCTGGCAGCACCAGGCTCGCTGCCCAGCAGCGATAGCGGCTGGGCCTTCGAGGTCAAATATGACGGCATCCGCGCCGCGGCATATGTCACCGACAGTTTGCTGTTACTTTCCCGCAACGGCAACAACATCACCGCCGCCTGGCCGGAGCTGACCGGTCTCGCCCGAGCGGATCCGCCGTACGTCGTCGATGGCGAAATCGTCGCGTTCGTCGAGGATCGGCCCTCGTTCGAGGCCTTGCAGCCGCGCATGCATCAGCGCGACCCCCGCACGATCGCCGCGCTCGCGGCGCGGACACCGGCGGTGTTCGTCGTGTTCGATCTCCTCCACATCGGCACCCGATCGCTGATCGACCTGCCCTACCTGCGCCGCCGTGAACTGCTCGAGAGCATCGGCCTCGCGGGCGCGCACTGGCAGGTCTCACCCCGGCTGTCCGGACGCGGCGCCGACCTGCTCGCCCAATCACGAGATCTCGGGCTGGAAGGATTGATCGCCAAGCGCCTGGACGGCCGCTACCTGCCCGGGCAACGAAGCCCGCTGTGGACCAAGATCAAGAACATCACCACCCTCGATGTGATCGTCGTGGGCTGGCACAGCGGCACCCGCGGGCGGATCGGTTCACTGCTCGTCGCGGTCCCCACCGCCGCCGGCGATCTGGTGTGCGTCGGCAGCGTCGGGACCGGATTCACCCGCCGTGCCCTGGCCGACCTGTACGCGAGACTTGCCGTGCTGCAACGGGATACACCCCCGATCGTCAACGCGACCACGGACGCGGACGTGTTCTGGGTGGCCCCCGAGCTGGTCGGCGAGGTGGCGTTCTCCGAATGGACCCGCGATGGCGTCCTGCGCCATCCCTCCTGGCGCGGACTGCGAGACATGAGCCCCACGCAGGTCGCACCGCGGCAACGGTGAACTCGATCCGCCGATGCCGCCATGGGAGGGACCGGCATCGCGCCGACAGCGGTGCGCGATAAAATTCACCATGTCTCGGAGTCTCCTCTTGGAGTGACCGGTCATGGGTGATCGATCGGAAAACGATGCCACCGCCGCCTTCGATCCGTCCGCCGATCGGGCAGTGCCCACCGCGCCGCAGCCGGTCGGCGGGTCGGTGAGTGCCCCCGTTCCCGGCGCAGAACTCGAACCCGGTCACCGGATCGATGATTTCGACCTGCTGCTGGAGCTGGGCCGGGGCGCCTTCGCCAAGGTATTCCTGGCACGCCAGCAATCGATGGCGCGCCTGGTGGCCGTGAAGATCTCCGCCGACCACGGCACCGAACCGCAAACCCTCGCCCAGCTCGATCACGAGTCCGTGGTCCGGGTGTACGACCAGCGGGTACTACCGGATCGGGCGCTCAAGCTGCTGTACATGCAGTATGTGCCGGGCGGCACGCTGGCCTCGGTGCTGGAAAGGGTTCGTGCGACCGCGCCGGAACACCGCAGTGGGCGGCTGCTGCTGGACGCCGTCGACGAGGCACTGGAGGAGAAGGGCGAGATACCCACCTCGAGCGGTAGCGCGCGTGACGAGGTCGCGAGCCTGTCGTGGCCCGAGACGGTGGCCTGGCTCGGCCGCCGGCTCGCCGCGGCGCTGTATTACGCCGGGCGCCGAGGTGTATTGCACCGCGACATCAAACCGGCGAATGTGCTGCTTTCCGCCGACGCCGCACCCAAGTTGGCCGATTTCAACATCAGCTTCAGCGACCAGGTCGCGGCCGGCGGTCCGGTGACCTATTTCGGGGGATCCCTGGCCTACATGTCGCCCGAGCACCTCGAGGCGAGCCACCCGCAACTCCCGGGCACCATCGACGACCTGGACACCCGCAGCGACATCTTCGCCCTCGGCGTCATGCTGTGGGAACTGCTGACCGGGCGGCGGCCGTACCCGCGGATCGAGGCGAAAAACGCACAGACATCGGTCGAGCAGTTGCTGGAACTGCGGCGCCGCCCGATCGCGCAGCAATTCCTGGACGACCTTCCCGCCGACTGTCCGGCCGCACTGCGGCGGGTGCTGCTGACCTGCCTGGCGCCCCGGCGGACCGATCGCTGGGCCGACGGAGCGGTACTGGCCCAGCAATTCCAGCTGTGTCTGGACCCCCGTGCCCGGGATCTGGTCGATGCACCGGACAACCGCCGGTTGACCGGGCCGTTGTGGCCGATACCGATTCTCGCGCTCGCGATCGCCGTGCCGAACCTGGCGGCGGCCGGATACAGCTACTACTACAACAAGACGCTGATCGTCGGAAAGCTCACGCCCGAGGTTCAACAGTCCTTCCGCGATGTCGCCGCGGTGCTGTATCCACTGGCCATCGTGGCGGCCACCATCGTCATCGTCTACATCTCACGCCGCCTCATCGCGGTATCGGTCGGCCTGTACCGCGGGCGCGACTACCCCGAGGCGACTCTCACACGGGCCCGCGTCGACGCGTTACGGCTCGGAAATCGGGTGGCGGGAACCGCTTTCGTGTTCTGGGTACTCGGCGGGGTGGTGTTCCCGGTGATGTTGAACCTCGCCGCCGGTGGCGTCCCGCACGGCACGTACGCGCATTTTCTGTGGTCGCTGGTCGTCTGCGGCGCGGTCGCGCTGGCGTACCCGTACTTCGCGATCACCTGGTACGTGGTGCGGTTCCTGTACCCCGTCTTCCTGGTGCACGGGCGCTCCGACGCCGCCGACGTCGAACATCTGCGCAGGCTCGCCCGGCGCACCGGCTTCTACCTCACCGTGGCCGCCGCGGTGCCGCTGGTCGGCGTCACCGGCATCACGTTCCTGTCGGCCGCCGATATCGAATCCATCGTCTGGGCGGTTCGCATGCTGTGCGTCGGTGGCATCGTAGGCTTCGTCCTCGCCTACCTCCTCCACGGCGTCATCGGCAAGGATCTGCGCGCATTCGAACGCGTCGCCGCGGCGTCCGGCGCGGATGAGACCGCGCGGCCATGATCGCGGCGCCGGCGAATGCGGATGTGTGGAAATTCGCTGAATACCGTGTGGCGGACAGGGCGCCGGACGACGATGAGCTGGTGACCGATGCAGAGCCGCAGCCCGCGACTGCCCTGGCCACCGCGCGGCACCGAGGTCGCGCGGTTCGCAGGGCGTGGCTCGAGACGCTGGGCCCCGGGGAGCGGTCGGCCGTGGTGGCGTGGGCCGCGTTCACGGCGACATTCGGGGCCACGCGGGCGCTCACACACTGGATCCGCGCCGGGCATGGGCCCGCCGGCGGTGGAATCAGCTTGGGGGGCAGGCACTTTCACCACTACAACATAGGTATCGCGATGCTCACGGCGGTGGGCACGGTGGCGGTACGGGGAACCGAGCGCGCCCGGCGGCATCCGCTGGTGGCCACCTCGTTCGGTGCGGGTTCCGCGCTGATCGTCGACGAGCTGGCGCTGCTGCTGGATCTCGAGGACGTGTATTGGGCGCGCGAAGGGCGCACCAGCGTCGACGCGGCGGTGCTGGTGATCGGTCTCGGCGGCGTGGCCACCGCCGGGTTCGAATTCTGGCCACGGGCTCGTCGCGCCCTGTGGGGCCATTGATCAGCCGGTGACGGCTCCGTGGGCCGCGGAGCCGACCAGCTTGCGGTACTTGGCCAGGACACCCGCGGTGTACTTCGGCGCCGGAGGCTGCCAGCCGCTCGTGCGCGCGGCGAGTTCACCCTCGTCGATCTCGACGTCGAGGATGCGGTTGGCGACGTCGAGGACGATCGGATCACCGTCGGCGACGAAGGCGATCGGCCCGCCGTCCACCGCCTCGGGCGCGACGTGACCGACGCACAGACCGGTGGTGCCGCCGGAGAATCGGCCGTCGGTGAGCAGCAGGACATCCTTGCCCAGGCCCGCGCCCTTGATCGCACCGGTGATGGCGAGCATCTCCCGCATACCGGGGCCGCCCTTGGGTCCCTCATAGCGGATGACGACGACATCGCCGGCCACGATCGTGCCGTTCTCGAGGGCGTCCATGGCCGCGCGCTCGCCGTCGAACACCCGCGCCGTGCCGCGGAAGACATCGGAGTCGAAGCCCGCGCTCTTCACCACGGCCCCTTCGGGTGCGAGGGTGCCGTGCAGGATGGTGAGCCCGCCGGTCTTGTGGATCGGGCGATCGAGCGGCCGGATGACGTCGCCGTCGAGGCCCAGCTCGATGTGCGCCAGATTCTCGGCCATGGTCCTGCCGGTGACGGTGAGCGTATTCCCGTGCAGCAGACCGGCATCCAGCAGCGCCTTCATCACGACCGGGATGCCACCGACCCTGTCGACATCGTTCATGACGTAGCGCCCGAACGGCTTGAGGTCACCCAGATGTGGCACCTTGTCCCCGACGCGATTGAAGTCGGCGAGGGTGAGCTCGACTCCGGCTTCCCGGGCGATGGCGAGCAGATGCAGCACGGCATTGGTGGAACCACCGAGGGCCATGACGACCGTGATGGCGTTCTCGAACGCCTCGAGGGTCAAGATGTCGCGCGCGGTGATGCCGTTGCGGAGCAGTCCGACGACGGCCTCACCGGACTTACGCGCGTATTCGTCGCGCCGCCGGTCGGGGGCGGGCGGCGCGGCCGAACCGGGCAAGCTCATGCCCAGTGCCTCGGCGGCCGAGGCCATCGTGTTGGCGGTGTACATACCGCCGCAGGCGCCCTCGCCCGGACAGATGGCCCGCTCGATCCGGTCGACGTCCGCGCGGCTGATCAAGCCCTTCATACAGGCACCGACCGCTTCGAAGGCGTCGATGATCGTGACGTCGCGGCCGTCCACACTGCCCGGCAGGGTGGAGCCGGCGTAGAGGAAGACACTGGCCAGGTCCAGGCGCGCGGCGGCCATCAGCATGCCCGGCAGACTCTTGTCGCAGCCGGCGAGCAGAACCGAACCGTCCAGACGCTCGGCCATCATGACGGTCTCGACGGAATCGGCGATGATCTCGCGGCTCACCAGCGAGAAGTGCATCCCTTCATGGCCCATCGAGATCCCGTCGGAGACCGAGATCGTGCCGAACTCCAGCGGATATCCGCCGCCGGTGTGCACACCCTCCTTGACCGCCTTGGCCAGCCGATCGAGCGACAGATTGCACGGCGTGATCTCGTTCCAGCTGGAGGCCACGCCGATCTGAGGCTTGCTCCAGTCGTCGTCACCCATGCCGACAGCGCGAAGCATGCCGCGGGCGGCGGTTTTCTCCAGCCCGTCGGTGACATCGCGTGAGCGGGGCTTGAGATCGGGTGCCTTGTCGCGGTCCGGTGCCATTGCCCAAGCCTACGACCGGTGACAGCCGCACCCCTGCGCGACACCGGCAGCGACACCTGTCGTTGCGCCGGTCCGTCCGGCGCTGCCTCGAACGCGAACGGCGCTCACCCGGAGCGGACCGAAACCAGGCGGCGTTCGGGTCGTTCCGGGAACAGGGCACGGCCGGTGCGGCGCGCGGCGGCGAAGACCAGCGGCGCCAGCCGCTCGAGTTCGACGACGCCGGTGCTGGCCAACGAGATCGCGGCCACCGCACCCGCCGGCCCATGGATCGGGGCGGCCACCGCACTGATCCGCAGTGGGCACCGGTCACCCGGCGCGTAGGAGATACCGCGGTGCCGGCGGATCCGATTCAGCTGCGCGTGCAGTGCCGATCCGGGCTCACCTGCGCGACGCGACCCCATGGCCATCAACCTGTCGACCTGCTCGGGCTCGAGGCAGGCGAGCAACGCCCTCCCGCTGACCGTGCGCGCGGCGGGGAGCCGGGCCGCGACCTGCGAGGGAACACGACTGCTGGCGGCGCCACCGACCTTGTCCAGAAAATGCACCGACCGCCCTTCCAGGACGGTGAGGTGGGCGACGGCGCCCGTTCGCAGATGGAGGTCGTTGAGGAATCCGGAGGCGGCCGAACGGAGTTCGGAATGGTCGGCGCCACGTCCGCCGATTCCCTGTAACCGGATGCCCAGGCGATACCCCGCGGAGGTGTGCTCGAGCCAATGGAGATCGACCAGTTGGGTGAGTAGCCGGAATGCCGTCGACCGGGGCAGGCCGGTTCCCCGGGTGATGTCTTCCAGACGAAGGATCTCGGTATCGACCGAGAACGCGTCCAGGATCAGCGTGAGCCGTTCCACCACCCCGGGCCGGGGTGCCCGCGGGGGCATCTCCGACACCATCGATTCCATCTGCACGGCCGTCATGGAGACCCTTCCGCCTGACCCGCCACTTGCTCGTTCGCAGCCTCGATCGCACTCGCCGGCCCGGCGACCGGATGTCGCCGGAGCCATGCCCGCGCCGACCGCTGCAGCGCCCGATGCCTCGCCGAGCGGTTCCTCGACTTCGGCAATCACCCTATTTTGAAACCTGATTCTACTGTCTGTCAACCACAGACTTGGTGTCACACTAAGGTTTAGCCAGAACTACCGACAGAATAAAGAACTCTGTTACATTCTCAGCGCACCTCTTCGTAGACCTCACCCACCGCGCCCGCGAGCAGCCGGTCGGCCATTTGCTGTTTCAGCAGGGTGAGCCGTTCGTCGTCCGCCGCGGTGCGGTCGCGCCGTGCGCCGAGTTCGATGAACTCGGCGGTGACGAAACCGGCGTCACGCAACTGCAGCGTCACGGTCCGGTCCTGGTGGGTGAATGCCCAGACGTAGCGGGCCAAGGTGTTCCCGCGGTGGGTCGCGGCCAGTTCGGGTACGACGGCGAAACGGTCACCGGTGACGGCCCGCAGCGCCATTTCCACGGCATCGCGACCACCGGGTCCGGGAAAGGCGGTGCGGACGGTGATCGCCCGGCGCTCGACCGCGCCGAGCAATGCCACCGCGTGCCGCATCGCGCAGTACGCGTGCGCCACCCCGCCGGGGAAGCCCGGACCGTGGTACTTCATCAGGTCGGCGAATGTGATGTCGATCGGTACTCCCGATTCGAGCACTCTCAGCATGTCTTCCTCCGGTCGGTGGTGGCCCAGTACAGCGCGCTGTACAGGAGTTGCGTTGCGCCGGGCATGAATCCGGACCCGTGGTGGTAGACCGGGTCCATCGTGGTGACCAGCAGGCGACCGGATGTCGTCTGCTCGTCGAGGTAGAGAATCGACCCGTCCAGGGCGCCGGCGGTGGTGTACAGGTCGACCAGACTCACCGCGCCGGGCGGCGGTTCGAGCACACCGTGGTAGTGCCAGATCACCGCGCGGCCGGAGAAGAACTGCCAGGCGGGGTGGCCGGGCGAGCGGGTGCGCAGCCGGTGGTCCTCCCCTGTGCGCCACCACCAGAAGATCGTGGGCCGTTTCTGTTCCCGGGCCCCGGGCAGCCAATCGCCCACGGAGTTCTCGCCGAACACGAGGACGGTGGCGCCGCGGTCGAGGGCGGCCAGGATCGCGGGAACCCAGTCGCGCAGCAGATCCGGGCGCAGCCGATCGGCCACCACGACCACCTCGGCATCCGCGAGCCGTTCGGGCGCGGCGGTCCGGATGTGCAGCGGGCGAATCCGATACGGCGCCAGCGCCGGATCGGCGAGCGTCGCCAGTTGTGCGTGGCTGCCACCGTGCAGCATGACGATCGAACAGGCGGGGACGGGTTCAGTCATCGTGGCCCTCCAGCCAGCGCACGAGCTGGGTGCGCAACCGGGCGGTGCCACGTGCGGCGCCGGCGAACTGCAGCAGATCGTTTCCGCCGTGTACCAGCACGCGGCCCGCGCCGAGCGGATAGTCGTAGTCGATCGGTGCGCGGGTGGGCCCGATCGTGTGCACCACGCGGGCCCCTTCGGGCAGATCCGCGTACCAGCCGCGGCCGTAGAACCCGGCCACGCCGATCCGTTGCAGCTCCTCGAACGGCACGGGCCCGGGGCGTCCGGTGTTGTACAGCAACGACTTCGGATCGATTCCGGCCCACACGGGATGCTCGGTCACCCGGGTGAGGGTGAGATCGCGTGGGTTGCGGAAGTCGAGTGTGCGCCAGGTGGTCAGCCCGGCCAGAAATCTGCGCTGCACATGACCGTTGATCACGATGCGGCCGCCGCGGGTGACGAAGGAGTCCAGCAACGCCCGCTGTTCGAGCAGGTATTCCTGATCGACGTCGTCGGCGAGATGGATGCCGGTGACCTCGGCCGTGCACACCGCCGGGAGCTCGTAGAGATCGATGTCGCGGAAGCCGTCGACCACCGCGCCATCGCTCGGGGCCATCAGCGCTTTCAGGACTGTCATGAGATACCTCGTCCGAAATCGGGAACGGTCAGGCGTCTGGTCGCGCTCGGGGTCCGCACATCGGCGGTGACGATCGGCACCCCGTACATCTCGGAAAGCAGCGCGCCGGTGAGCAGTTCGCGGGTCGGGCCGATGCGCTGATCGTCCGCGTCGACCATCAGCATCGATCGTTCGGCGGCGTGCAGGGCGTGATCGGGGTGGTGGGTGGTCATCACGACCGCCATCCCGTCCTCGGCCAGCGCACGCAGCACGGTCAGCACCCGGGCCTGATTACGCAGGTCCAGGGCGGCCGCGGGTTCGTCGAGAACGATGGTGCCGCAATCGGAAACCAATGCCCGGGCGATCAGGACCAGCTGGCGTTCGCCGCCGCTGAGCCCGGTGTAGTCGCGGTCGGCCAGATGCGCGATGCCGACCCGCCGCAGCGCGTCCCGCGCGGCGGCGCGATCGCGAGAGGTGGGCGTGCTGTAGATCTTCACCGCCCGTGCCCGGCCCATCAGCACGATGTCGAGCACCGAGAACGAGAACACCACCGCGTGGCTCTGCGGGACATATCCCACGCCGCCGTCGGATTCGACCGAACCCGACACCGGGCGGGCGATACCGGCCAGGCATTTGAGCATCGTGGTCTTGCCGCGCGCGTTCGGGCCGAGCACGGCGAGCACCTGGCCCGCCTCGGCACGCACCGACACCTCGCGGAAGATCCACGGGCCCTTGTCGGAGTAACGGAACGACAGCGATCGCGCCTCAAGCATCGGCACCCCACAGGCGAGTTCGATTGCGGATCAACAGCATCACGAAGAACGGCGCGCCGATGATGGCGGTGAGGATGCCGATCGGGATCTCGGCGCTGGTGACCGTGCGTGACAGGGTGTCGATCAGCGTCAGATAGGTGGCGCCGAGCAGGGCGCTGACCGGCAGCACCATCCGGTTGTCGGTGCCGATCATCATGCGCACCAGATGCGGGACGACCAGGCCCACCCAGCCGATCACACCGGCGACCGATACCGATCCGGCGGTGATCAGCGCGACGCACACCAGCAGGAGGTTGCGCAGCCGTCCCGGCGAGAGACCGAGCGCGGTGGCGTCCTCGTCCCCCATCGCGAGGATGTTGAGCCGCCAGCGCAAGGCCAGCACCACCACGCCCGCCACGAGAATAGGGACCGCCGCGGTCAGCACCTTGGTATAGCTGGCCGTGGCCAGTGAACCCATGAGCCAGAACACGATCGAGGGGAGTTCGCTGTACGGGTCGGCGATGTAGGTGATGAACGAGACCATCGCCTGGAACATCGCACCGACGACCGTGCCGCCGAGAATGATCATCAGCAAGGGCGCCCCGGGTACTGCCCGAGCGATCACCACGACCAGAACCAGCGCCGCGACACCGCCGAGGAAGGCCCCGCCGACCAGTGCCGCACCGCCGAATCCGGCGAGCAGGATCAGGACGCCGCCGAACGACGCACCCGATGACACACCCAGCATCTGCGCGCTGGCCAGCGGATTGCGGAACACCGCCTGCATCACCGCACCGGTGAGCGCCAGTCCGGCGCCGAGCAGGATCGACAGCAGCACACGCGGCAGCCGCACATCGAGCACCACGGTCTTCTCCTGCGGGTACCAGGTGTGCTCGATCGGCAGCACCTGGCCCGCCAGGATGCGCACGATCTCGTTCGGTGGCACCGTGTAGCGGCCGACGGCCAGCGCGCCGATCGCCACGACGATCAGCAGGACGAGGAAGCCCGGGACGGCCAGCCACCGGCGATCGAACCGCGCGCGTCGCGGCGCGGGGTCCGCCACGGTGTCAACGGAGGAACTGGTCATAGTTCGCGGCGTTCTTGTTGAGGTCCAGGCGCAGCACCTGATCGATCTCGTCGTCGCTGATCCGGTAGGCGAACAGATCGTCGAAGGCTGCGCGGATGTCGTCGCGTAGTTGCCCGTCGTGTGCGCCCGTGTACAGGATCCGGTTCATCCATTGCCACATCAGCGGCGATTCGGCGCTGGGTACCTGCCAACGGTAGGCGCCCAGCGGGGTTTTGTAGACCCGCTTGTTCCGTACCGCGCTCACGCCGGACAGGCGCGGGTCGGAGTAGATGTCGGCAGGGGTGCTCTCGTCGAACCCGCTGAGCATGATGACCTCGGGGTCCCAGGACAGGATCTGCTCCGGTCCGACCGTTCCGGAATCCGAGACGAACCCCTTGGTGACCAGATCCGCGCCGACCAGATCGAACTGGAATCCGTCATAGCCCTCGGCGGTGGTGGTGCTGTAGGTGTCACCGGCGCGCGAGAGAATCATCGCGCGCGGGCGATGCCCCTGCTGTCCGCTCACCCGGGTACGCATCTCGGCCTGCTCGCTGCGCTGCCACGCGACGAGTTGTTCTCCGCGATCGGGCTTCCCGGCGATCCGGGAGAACAGGGTGATCCACTGTTCGAGGTCTTCCTGGGTGCCGTACTTCAGCCCCACCACCGGGAACCCGGCCGATTCGATCGGCTCGGTCACGCTCGCACCGCGGTCGCCCCACTGGACGACGACATCGGGCCGGAGCTTCAGCAGCGTCTCGACATTCGGCACGAAATCGCTACCGGCGACGGTGGTGGTGTCGGCCGAGGCGGGGAACATCGTGGCGAACATGCCACCCCGGTTGGCCACCCGGGTCGACTGATTGATGCCGACGATGCGGTCGTAGCTGCGGTCGACCGCGGCGAAGATCGACGGCGCGGGCATGACGGTGAACGCCACCGTCCGGGCGGGCCCGTCCAGTGTGATGGTTCTGCCGCGCTGATCGACGATCGTCAGCGCACCGGCGCCGCTGTTGTCCGCGGTCTGCGGATCGCGATTCGAGCAACCGGCGGTCAGCGCGAGCGCTGCGATCACGCCGCCGATCATCCATCGTCGGTGCCGGAAGCCGAGCTTCCACGGCCGTGCGTGCTGGGTATTCGCTGCCATGCGCTGTGTGTCCTACTTCGGGTCGATGATCTCAGTAAAGCTAAGGTTAGCCTTACCTAAATCACAGCACCCGTCGGGGTGTCCCACACGCCGGCCGACGCCCCACTGCGGATATTCATGATAACAATCCGCATGCATCCTGGGAACAGTTGAGCGCCGACCGGGCGGCGTGATCGCCCCGCTCAGTCGCCGGCGACGAATCCCGCGACGAGCCGGTTGAACTCCTCGGCGTGCTCGATCATCGCCCAGTGCCCGCACCGGTTGAGCAGCACCGCCCGGCTGTCGGGGATGTGGGCCAGCAGGAACAGCGTGTTCTCGTAGGAGACCACCCGGTCGTCCTTACCGTGGACGAGCAGGGTGGGGGCGCAGATATCGGCGAGACGGGAGCGATCCACCCATTCCGGTATCGGCGTACCGGCCGCGAGGCCCGCCACGTAGTTGCGCAGGTGTTCGGGCCGGGCCAGGGCGGCGTCCGAGCGGGCCCGGACGAGTTCGGGGGTGGCGAAGCGTGCCTTGTCGAAGGTCATCACCTCCACCAGGCGGCGCATATTCGCCGGAGACGGATCTCGATAGGCCTCGATCAGCACCTTCAGGCCCTCGGAGGGGCCGTCGCCCGCACCGAACAGGGTCGGCACCTTGCCGATCGGCGGGCCCATCGTGATCAGGTGGGTGACCCGCTCCGGATGGTCGATCGCCAGCCGCAGCGAGGTGTGCCCGCCCATCGAATTGCCGACGAAGGCCGCCTTCTCGATCCCGGCCGCGTCCAGGAATTGCACCGCCGCGTCCACGTGATCGAGCCGGTCGACGGTGACCGCATCGGACTCACCCCACCCGGGCATGTCGACCGCGTAGACGTGGAATCGCTCGGCCAGTCCGGGGATGTTGCCGGCGAAGTTGGACCATCCGGTCGCGCCCGGGCCACTGCCGTGCAGGAGCACGATCGGCTGGGCGTCGGCCGGGCCGGCCTCGTAATACCGCAGCGTCCAGTCGCGGGTGGTGACCGCGCGAGCCGCCGAATCCTGGGTGATCGTCATCGGTGCGCCTTCTCCTCGTGTGCGATATTCGTGAACGGCGCTCGGCCGAGTAGTTCGTGGACCACCTCGGGCGCACGGTGTCCCCAGCTGTGCAGCCGATCCAGGGTGCGCACCTGCCAGGTGTCGTCGTCGATCAGCACACCGCCCCAGCCGAATTCGACGGAGAAGCCGGACGGCGTGCGGACGTAGAAGCTGAACATGTTGTCGTTCGGGTGCATGCCCAGCGTCATCTCGAACGGTTGCGCGGCATCGAGACAGCGGTCGTAGGCCATGCCCACATCGCGGATGTCACTCACCTCGATCATGACGTGATGGGTTCGTTTCGGGTGCGGCATCTCGCCGAACGCCACCGAGTGATGGCGTGGATTGCAGTGCAGGAAGATCAGGTCGGCGTACACACCGGGTGCCAGCTCCTCGACGATGGTGTCGCTGACCCGGAAGCCCAGCACGCCCTCGTAGAAAGCCATGTACTCCGAGCGGTTCACTCCGCGGGCCAGCAGTACCTGATGGCCCGCGCCGCCGGTGCCGGTGACGAACGAGCCGAGCAGCAACTCGGATCGAAACGGTGTGCCCGCGTCGGCGAAACCGGTCACCAGTTCGATGCGGTTGCCCATCGGGTCGGCGGTCAGTACGACGCGATCGACATGGCGGGAAGCGGCCAGCTCGGCATCGCCCTCGGCGACCCGCGCACCCGCGGCCCGGAGCCGGCCCACCAGGTGGTCGAGCGCCCGATCCGAGTCGACCTCGTACCCCGACACGAGCAGGTCGTCGCTCGAGCCGCGCTCGACGCGCCAGCGGAAGGCCCGGTCGTCGGTGCGCAAGACGAGCGCATCGGCGTCCTCCTCGGCGAGCTGCATCCCGAGCAGATCGCAGGCGAAATGCCGCCAGGCGGGCAGATCGCCCGCCTCGTAGACGACGTAGGCGAGTTCTTTCACTCCGTACATGGGAAAGCTCCTGTCACAACAAGTTTCAGCAAGACGCAACGGTGAGGCCGTGCACGTCGTCGGCCGCGACGAAGCGGTCGGGCCGTACGGCGACGGCGCGGACGCCATAGCGCTGCAGCCAGGGCCGCAGCACATCGTCCAGGTCGACGAGATCGTCGCGACCACGCGTGTGGACATTGCGCGGGCGCACGGCGACATAGCGCGCGCCGAGCGCGTCCCAGGCGGCCTTCTCCTCGGCGGCCAGCAGTGCGGCCGGGTCGACATCGTCACCGAGCAGAACGAAACCGTCACCGAGCAGGTCGTCGAGCCGTGTCATGCGCCCGGCGGTATCTCCCACGATCGGCTGGGGCAGCATTCGCCCGATGATGCTGGCGTCACCGATCTCACCGCGCAACCAACCGGCGGTCAGGGTCGGCGGCGCGGTCAGGGGTGGTTCGTGCGGTGTCACCAGCCCCTCGGGCACGGCGTTCATCGCCTCGATCTCGGCCGGGGTGGCCTCCTGTTTGATGACGCGGCCCAATTGGACCGCGAGGCCGGTGTAGAAGGCCGCGTTCGGCCGCCGCTCGACCTCGTAGGTGTCCAGCCATGCCTCCGGTAACGCACCGCGCAACACCCGGCCGAGCTTCCAGCCCAGATCATGGGCATCGCGCATCCCGGTCTGCATACCGGCTCCGGCCCAGGGCGGCATCATGTGCGCGGCATCGCCGACCAGGAAGACGCGACCGTTGCGCCAGGTGTCGGCCATCCGGACGTGATGGCGGTAGAAGGCGTAGCGGTGGATGTCGACGTCGTCCTCGGTCACGCCGATCGCCTCCAGCAGCGGCCAGACCTCGGCGGTCGTCGGGAAGTCCGCCTCGGTCTCACCGTGCATGAGCGGGAGCTCCCAGCGATGGTTGCCGCCGGAGAGGGCGATGTCGACAACCGGTCGTTTGCTGTCGGTCCAGAAGGTGAGGACGTCACGGTCGGGCCACCAGCGCCGCACCGCGCAGTCGACGACTATCCAGAGCGTATCGGCGGTATCGCCGTCGAGCTTCGCCCCGATCCAGCCGCGGGTGCGGGAGGAACCGCCGTCGGCTCCGATGGCGTACCGGGTGCGACAGGTACGCGCCCGCCCGGTCGTGGGATCGGTCGTCGTGATCGTCACGCCGGACTCGTCCTGATCGACGCCGGTCACCTCCGCGCCGTATCGAACGGTGAGCCGGTCCCCGTATTCCACACCCGCCGAACGCAATTCGGCCTCCATCGTCGGCTGGTAGATGTTGTAGAACCGCGGCCGTGCCCCGAGCGTGCTCGGCGGATGTTCGATGCGCATGACCTCCGCACCGCCGTAGGTGACCCAGCGCAACATCCGCTGGGGGTCGATGACCTTGTCGATCCGCTCGTCGATACCGAGGTTCTGGAAGATGCGCATCGTCCAGTCGTTGACGGTGACCGCGCGTGCCCGCGGATAGATGTCGCGCTCGCGCTCGAAGGCCACGACCGACACGCCCTGCCGGGCGAGGGTGAGAGCGCCGATCACGCCGGAGGGGCCGTATCCGATGATCGCGACGTCGGCGTCGAAATCCTGACTCATGGGGGTCTCCCGATGTCCACGATCGACCACTTTCGGACCGATCGTTCCATTCCTTGGCTGCCAGAGTCACATGTGATCGCGGACACTGCCAGAGGATTCCGCGGTGCAGAATCGGCCCGAGCCTTCGCCGCCGGCTCGGGTGGCCCTTTTAGGCTGGCTCGCATGGAGCTCTCGCACGATCGCGCCCCGGTCGACCACCCCGCCGGTAATCGGCGCGGGCGCCGCTCGCGAGCGGAGATCCTCGAGGCGGCCTCGCGCCTGATGGCCGAACGTGGCTACGCCGCCACCACGATCTCGGTACTGAGCGCGCGAACCGGGCTCCCCAAAAGCGCGATCTACCACCACTTCCACTCCAAGAGCGGGCTGCTGTCGGCGGTCATGGCGCACGGCGCCTACGACTTCTACCGCGCCATGGAGCAGGCGCAGGCGACACCTCCCGCCGGCGGCAGCACCCGGGAGCGGCTCGGCTGGTTCCTGCGGCGCACCGAGGAGGTGTTCATGGCGAAGGCCGATTTCCTGCGATTGCACCTGATGCTGCTGATGAGCGCCGAGGCGACCGATGCCGAAGTGAGCTCGATGATCGAGCAGGTCCGCCGGGACGGGCGCGCCCATTTCCATCGCATGATCGCCGAGGCATTCGTCGCCGAGGGGCCCGAGATCGCGCAGGCGATCGCCGACGAACTCGACTACTTCGGCATGGCCGGCTTCGACGGCGCCTTCATCGCCTGGCAGGCCGACCGGTCCCGGGGCCTCACCGACCAGCTCGCTCAGCTCGCCGACGCGCTCGCCGCCATGGGCGCGCAGATCGCCGCGACGCGGCGCGACGCGGCCGGACCGCCTCAGTCCAGTCCACGTTCCAGCCGTGCGGCCGCGGCCCGGAGCGCACCGACGTACCGCGGCAGCGATCGCTTGTCGTAGCGAACCGAAGGCATCGATACCGACAGGGCCGCAACGGCATTCCCGCTCCCGTCACGCACCGCCACCCCGACCGCCACCACACCGCGTTCGGACCGGCCGTCGTTGACCGCGAATTCGTTGCGCCTGATCTTCGCCAGCTCATCACCCAGTTGCCCCAGATCCGGCGGTGGCTCGGGCCGTTCGGTGAAGCGCTCGGGGGCGTAGAGCGCCGCGAGCTCGGCGGCCGGAACCTCGGCGAGCAGCACCAGCCCGCCGGAGGTGCGCTGAGCGGGAAAGACCATCCCCTCCCGGCTTCCCACCCGAAGGGCCTGCCCGCACTCGACACTGGCGACGAAGCGAACGGTGTCGCCGGTACGGACCGTCAGATTGGCGGACTCCCCCAGCTGATCGACGATGCGGTGCAACTCGGGCAGTGCGGCCGTCCGCAACCGGGACGCGGCCGAGCGGGAGTGCGCGGCGAGCTCGAGCAAGGGACCG
The DNA here is from genome assembly GCF_040679495.1 of Nocardia sp. NPDC052254. NCBI lineage: Bacteria > Bacillati > Actinomycetota > Actinomycetes > Mycobacteriales > Nocardiaceae > Nocardia > Nocardia sp. NPDC052254. Next base: position 754,748 of record NZ_JBFAUW010000001.1, read on the forward strand.
ACTCGGTAGGCCCGATCGGAGTCCTGCACCGCGAAATCGCGATATACGAGCATCCGGAGCAGCCGATGCGCCGTCGACGCGGCCACCCCGATCCGATCGGCCGCCTCGGAAACGGTCAATGAACCCTCCAGCTGCAGCATCGCCGCGATCCGGAGCGCGTTGTCGACACTGGTGATCGCGTAGGCCGGTGGCGCCTTGAACGGCTGACCCAACTCGTCACCTCGCTTCTGTAGAGCAGAAAAGTTTGTTCTCCAGATCGGAACTACATCCACGATAGCCGCAGGTGCGTCGCCCGGGGTTCCGGCCAGGGCATCGCCACCGCCCGGGCGCGGCCGGAGGTGACACTGGTCCGGATCGCTCCCCGCCGCGAACCGGTCGACCGATGGTGCGCCCCGGCCTAGGTCGGGTGCGGCGCTCGGATTGCGCCGCCGTCGCGAACCTCGTCCGGTTCGTGCGGTTCGGCGGTGAGGGCGCGCCCGCGTGTTTCGGCCGTGCGGGCGACGGCCGCGGCGGTGACGAGGGCCGTCACCACGATGATCGCGCTGAGCGGCAGACTCGAGCCGCCGTTCGCGGCGAGGAGACTGCTCGCGATCAGCGGTACGAACCCGGCACCGATCAAGCTGGCCATCTGATAGCCCAGCGAGACACCGGTATAGCGCGTCTTCGTACCGAACATCTCCGCCAGCAAGGGCGCCAGGGGCGCGTACATCAGGTTCTGCGCCACCTGCGCGATCAGCAGGCTGACGGTCAGCCACCATGCCGAGCCGGTGTTCACGAGCGCGTACATCGGGAACGCGAAGACGACGGCGCCGACCGCCCCCACCATGCTGACGACCCGGCGCCCGACCCGGTCCGACAGTGCCGAGAACAGCGGAATCGTCAGCAGGGACAGGGACGACAGCGCGACCAGAGCGCGCATCACCTCGGACGCGTGATACCCGATTCCGGTCGCGTAGGCGATGATGTGCGAGGTGGCCAGCGCCGTCAGCGCGAACGGCCCGATACCGGCCGCGCACGCCAGAATCAGCGGGCGCGGGCGGCGCAGAACAGCCAGTAGCGGCGTCGTGCTCCTCGGCTCGGCGTCGGCTTTGTCGACCGCGTTTTGATAGACCGGACTCTCGACGACGCCCAGGCGAACGTAGAGACCGACGACCACGAGCGCACCGCAGAGCAGGAAGGGAAGTCGCCAGCCCCAGGAGTAGAGGCTGTCGTCCGGCAGTGCACTCACCGCCATGACCACGACCGTGGAGAGCAGAAATCCGAGCGGAGAACCGAGCTGCATGACCCCAGCCCAGGTGCCGCGGCGGTCGTCGTCGGCGTGTTCGATCACCATCAACGCGGCCCCGCCCCATTCGCCACCGATGGCGATGCCCTGGATCAGCCGCAGTACCACCAGCAGTACCGGAGCCGCGACGCCGATCGACCGGTAGTCGGGCAGCAGGCCGATGACGAAGCTCGCGCCGCCCATCATCACCATGGTCACGATCAGCATCGACTTTCGTCCGAGCCGGTCGCCGAAGTGGCCGAAGACGATGCCGCCGAGCGGCCGGGCGACATATCCGGCGGCCAGGGTGCCGAAGGCGGCGATGGTGGAGACGGCCGAGTTCGTCGAGGGAAAGAACAGATGCCCGAAGACCAGGGCGGCCATCGTCCCGTAGAGCATGAAGTCGTAGTACTCGAGGACCGTGCCGAGCAGGCTCGACAAGGCGACTTTGCGCAACTGGGCGGCGTCACTCGTGCGAGCCACGCCGGCGCTGGGGCCCGCATCGGCACGCGACGGTTGCTTCGGTGTGTGCATCGGGGCTCCAGCGTCGGGGTCCGACCGCCGCGCGGACAGCGCGGTCCACATGACCGTGCGGCGGTGATCGAATGATTCGTTGTGCGGCCGAAATGATCACGTCGGCAAGCTTTTTCATTCCTCCGGAACAGGATTCTCCCGAGCGATGAATGATACGAATTCGGTCCTGAAACGATTACAGGACATTTACCTGTACCTACGACAGTGGTCTTTCCGGCTGATGGAAGAATCGTCCTGCGCCCGGTGGCGGCCGAGCCCGCCGAATTGACGAGCACGACAGCGCCGGAACGACTTCCCACCCGCCGACGGCTCCGTGTGCCCGGCCGTCATCGCCGTACACTCCGCGGAACAGGAACGGGGATGGCGGCCAGCAGTTTTCGGGTGTATTCCTGACGCGGATCGCCGTAGATCTGCTCGACGGTTCCCGACTCGACGACCCGGCCGCCGGCCATCACCAGCACCCGGTCGGCGATGACCTCGATCAACGCGAGATCGTGACAGACGAACAGGTAGGCCAGCCCGAGCTCCTGCTGAAGATCGCCGAGCAGGTTGAGAACCTGCGATCGAACCGAGACATCCAGGGCGGCAACGGGTTCGTCGCAGACGATCAATTTCGGTTTCAGGGCCAGTGCCCGGGCGATCGCGACCCGCTGCAGCTGCCCACCGGACAGTTCGGCCGGATATTTGGCCAGGTGACGCGGGCCGATACCGACCTTGTCGAGTAACGCCGTGACCGTCCGGGTGCGACTGCCTCGGTCGATGCCGGAGTGCACGATCAACGGTTCGGCGACCGCGTCGAGAATGCTCATGCGCGGATCGAGGGAACTGTGCGGATCCTGGAAGATCATCTGCATCCCCCGGCGCATCGCCCGCAGCCGGGCGGGATCGGCGGCCCGGACATCCTCGCCGTCGAACATGATGGTGCCGGTATCGGCCTCGATCAGTCGCAGCGCCATTCTGCCGACGGTCGACTTGCCCGCGCCCGATTCGCCCACCACCGCGAGACATTCACCGGGATCGAGGGTGAACGAGACGTCGTGTACGGCATGGGTCCACCGGGTGCGCCGCCCGAGAAGATCACGTCCGGCCGGGAACGATTTCGATAGGCCGGCCACCTCCAGCAGACTCATGGTTGCCGTACTCCCGTCAGTTCGAGGTCGGCGGTTCGCAGGCATCGCGCCCCGCCGCGGTCGGTGGCCACCAGCGCCGGATGGGTGTGGTCGCACAGTCCGGTCCGCGCGTGCGCGCATCGTTCGTGGAATCGGCAGCCGGCCGGCCATTCGCCGGCCACGGGGACCCGGCCTTCGATCGCGGCCAGGCGCCGGCTCCCACGACGCCCGGGCTGCGGTATCGATGCCAGCAACCCCGCGGTGTATGGATGCCCGGGCGCGTAGAAGATGTCTTCGGCGCTGCCCTGCTCGATCACCTCACCGGCGTACATGACGACCACTCGCCGGCACAGTTCCGCGACCACCGCGAGATCGTGGGTGATGAACAACAGCCCGATGCCGGTCTGCGCCTGCAGATCCCGCAACAGCTGCAGAATGGTCTCCTGCACCGTCACGTCCAGAGCGGTGGTGGGTTCGTCGGCGATCAGCAGGCGGGGATTGCACGCCATGACCATCGCGATCATCACCCGCTGGCACATTCCGCCGCTGAACGCGTGCGGATATTCGCGCACCCGCTCGGCGGCCCGGGCGACCTGCACCATGTCGAGCATCTCGACCGCACGCGCCCGGGCCGCGCGCCGATCGAGACCGAGATGCCTGCGAACCGATTCGGCGATCTGGTCGCCCACGGTAAAGGCCGGGTCCAGGCTGCGAATCGGCTGCTGGAAGATCATCCCGATTCCGCTGCCCCGCAGTTTGCGCCATTCTCGTGCGGGTAGTGCGGTGAGATCGCGGCCCTCGAATTCCACGGAGCCGCCGCACATCCGGCCGCCGGTGTTGCCGGTCAATCCCATGACCGCGAGCGAGGACACCGTCTTCCCGGAACCCGATTCGCCGACCAGCGCGACGGATTCGCCCGCACCGACATCGAAGGACACTCCGTCGACGACGGTCACCCACTCGCGCTGGGCCGCGCGGAACTGCACGGTCAGATCGCGGACCCGCAGCAGCTGTGGTTGCCGCTGCCCGGCCTCGTCAGTTGTCACTGCCATTGCGGCTCCTCGTCAGGGCTCGGCGCGCACCGTCGCCGAGGTAGGTGAACGCCAGGACGGTCAGGAAGATCATCACGCCGGGTGGCCAGACCAGATGGGGCGCGAGCTGCATATTCGATGCCGCGGTGCTGAGCATCGAGCCCCAGCTCGCGGCGGGCGCCTTCGCGCCGAGTCCGAGGAAACTCAGACTCGCCTCCGACGCGACGGCCGTGCCGAAGGATACGGAGATGACCAGGATGATGGGCGGCATCACATTCGGCAGGATGTGCCGGACGATCGTTCTGGAGGTCCGGCAGCCCAGCGCGATGGATGCCTCGATGTAGGTCTCGGCGCGCACGTCCATCGTCGAGGCCCGGGCCACCCGGAAGAATCGCGGCGCCATCACCAGCCCCACCGCGAACATCGCGTTGCCGATACCGGAACCGAGGACGGCGACGATCGTGATCGCCAGCACCAGTGCCGGTGTACTCATCAGCGCCTCCATACATCTGGTGAGCACGGCGGCCACCCAGCCACCGCGGTAGCCCGCCACCACCCCCAGCGGCAGACCGAGAACCAATGCCACGCCGACTGCCTGCAGTGCCGCCGTCAGCGAGATGCGAACTCCGAAGATCAACCGGCTCAGCGCATCTCGGCCGTAGTCGTCGGTGCCCAGCAGGTGCCGGCCGTCCGGCGGGCGCAGCCGGTGCAGCAGATCCTGCGCATAGGGATCGTAGGGAGCCAGCACGGGCGCGAAGATCGCCGCGATCACCAGCAGCACGATGAACAGTCCCGCGATCACCGTGACGGGTCGTTTGCGCAGGACACCGATGGCCGTGCGGAACCATGCGAACCGGCGGGTGGTTTCCGCCGGCCCGGCCGCGGACGTGGTCGGGGTCATGAGCGCACCTTCGGGTTGAAGTAGCCGTAGGAGATGTCCACGAGCAGATTCACCAGGACGACGACGACCGTGGTGAACAGGACGAAGCCGAGAAGTACCGGAACGTCGTGGTTCTGAACGCTGTTGACCGCGAGGCTCCCCATACCCGGCATGTTGTAGATGATCTCGATGGTCACCGCGCCGCCGAGGACTTCCGAGACCCGGAATCCGAGCACTGTCACCACGGGAATACACGCGTTCTTGAGACCGTGTTTTCCGATCACACTCGCCCGGGACAGCCCGCGGGCTTCAGCATTGAGGATGTAGTCGCTGCCCAGGACCTGCCCGAGCGCGGATCGCAATTGCAGCGTCACCTCGGCCGCCGGCAGTAATGCCAGTGCCACGCCCGGCAGGACCAGATGTTCGAACCACGGCACGAATCCGTGCGACAGCGGTGTGTACCCGAATGCCGGAAATATCTGATGCGACACCGCGAGCAGCAATACCAACACCAGTCCGAACCAGAATGCGGGCACGGCGATCGCCACCGACGCCAGTACGTTGATTCCGCGATCGACCACTCCGCCCTGGCGCAGCGAACCCGCGATACCGAGCACCAGACCGATCAGCACCGCCAGCACCATCGCGAACATCACCAGCGACAATGTTGTCGACATCCGCCGCAGCAACAGATCCACCACGGACTGGTTCGACCACAACGACATTCCCAGATCGCCGTGCAGCGCCGAACCGACCCAATCCAGGTACCGCACGAAGACGTTCTGATCCAGATGCAGATTTTCGCGCAGTTCCCGCAAGCGTTTCGGTGTGGAGTTCTCCCCCGCCAGCACGACCGCGGGATCGCCCGGAGTCAGATCCATCAGCAGAAATATCAACAAGGGAACGATCAGCAGCAGTGGTATCGCTGCCAGCAGCCGCTTCCCGGCATAACGAAGCATGGAGGCTCTCCTAGCTGTACGGGACCGACTACTTGGTCATTCCCACATGACGAATGTCGAATATTCCGAGGTCCACCCACGGGATGTCGTCCACGCCGACAACCTTGCCGGTGAAGATCTGGGCGTTGGTCTGATTACAGATCGGCACGAACATCGCCTCTCGCAGCGCGAGATCCCAGATCTGCTGATAGATCGGCGCACGCTGCTCATGGGTCAATGTGGGATCGGCGGCCTTCGCCCCGAGATCCCGGATCTTCGGATTGCCGTTCGCGAGGGCGTACGGACCGAAGAGGAATGTATTCACGGTCTCGGCCGGGTCGACCTTCGGACTGAAACTGTTGGCCACCATCGACGGGAAATCACCGGCGATGTACCGGGGTTCGTTCTGCGTATTCGGGACCGGGTTCAGACTCGCGTCGATACCCACCTTCGACAAGTTCCCCTGCAGGACATTCGCGGTGTTCTCGGTATTGGTTCCCGCGCCGAACGCCAGCGCGATCTTGGCGCCACCCGCCGACCGCACCAGCGCCCTGGCCCGGTCCGGATCGAACGGATACGGGTACCGATAGGACGGATCCGCCGGCCAGCTGCCCGCCGGATACATCTGGCGATGCGGACGACACGTACCGGAGAACAGCGCGCTCACGGCGTCGGGGTCGATGGCGGAGGCCACCGCCTGCCGCACTTCGGGTTTGGCGAGATCCCCGTCCGGCCGCATGTACAGGCCGAGCACATTCCGGAAGACGACCTCGTCGACCCCCAGTGATCCCGCCCGTCCCAGTGATTGCGCCTCGACGACTTCATTCGCCGAGCTCACCCAGCTCAGATCGGTCATCCCCGTTTTCAAACCGTTCAGCCGGGTCCTGGCGTTGGGAATGGTCTCGAATTCGATCCCGGCCAGCCGGCCCGCCGCCGGATCCCAGTTCGTGCCCGGTGCCCGCACCAGCGACAGCGATTCCTCCGGCACGTACTCCCGCACCTCGTAGGCGCCGGAGCCACCGGCGCCCGGGCCGTTGCGAATATCGGTACCGGCCTCGATCACCTTGGGACTCACCATCATCCCGACGTTCGTGCTGAACACCCCCGGCAGTTCCACTCCGGTCCCAGGTACCAGCCGCAGGCGAACGGTGTGGTCGTCGACGACGTCGACGCCCGTGATGTTCTGCAGTGCGGCCTTCACCGTACTTCCCGCCAGGTTCTTACCCCGGCCGATATTCGCCACGACCGTCGCAGCGTCGAAAACCGCACCGTCATGGAACCGGACATCGTCGCGCAGCACCATCTCCAGATACGATCCGTCCGGCGCGAACCGCCACGACTTCGCCAGTCCCGGAATGAGATTCCCATCCTTGTCGACTGTCGTGAGCCGGTCGAACACGGTCGTGATGTAGCCCCAGCCCCCATAACTCGTCTGCAGATAAGGGTCCAGATTCCTGGTCGGCGAGCTGCTGGTCACCCGGAGAACGGCATCGTGGTCGAGTTCGCCGACCGGACCGCCGAAGCCACCGTCCAGCCGGCCCCCGCCACAACCGGCCAGAAGAAGCACGGCGACGGCGGTCGCGACCACACTGCGGGAGACACGAAACCTCTTGCGGTTCATCGCGTTCCTTTCACGATCGAAAGATCTGGACAATCCGACTGCCGATCGCCGGTCGGCAGTCTTCGTTCGGCCTCGCCCCCTTTCACAGGCGAGCACCTGGCGGAAAACGGGGAGAAGAAGAGTGCCGGCCAGCTGGGCAAGCGGCTTCGCCACCTCAACGGGAGGCGCCGGGAACAGTTCTGGGGCAGGTGATTCCGGCGTTGCTCAGGCCTCGAACAGCCCGGCCGAGCCGTGCCGCCGAAACACCGATATCGCTGGGAAATCCGGGAGGAATGAACCGAGATCCATGCACGTACTCCTTGCATGCTGCCGTGTCGGCCGGCGTCCGGCGCCGAAACCGAGCACAGTTAGGGTTCTACAAAGCAACCGCTTGCTTGATCACGTTAGATGGATCACATATGACTGTCAACCAATCGGTACGTACAACGGAAATGGCACAGCCACAGCGACTCTCGAGCTGGTGGAACTCGGGAGCATCCGGCCGAACCGGACCGACGGGGTGCGCCACAGCGGTCGTGTACGCTGATCCGATCAAGCGCTTGGTCCGCTGGGCGCGGTACGAGGAGGAGTCAGGTGGCATCGACTCGCAGGCAGGACATCCTGTTCCACGCCGCGAAGCTGTTCAGCCGACGCGGGGTCGCGGGCACCACCGTCCGGGATATCGCCGACGATGTCGGGATCCTTTCGGGCAGCCTGTATCACCACTTCGCCTCCAAGGATGCGATCGTCTTCGAGATCGTGACCACCTTCGTCGACGATCTCAACGCCCGGTACGAGGCCGCACTGGTACCGGGTGAAACCGCTCGCCAACGGCTGGATCGAATGGTCGCGGTGTCCTTCGAGGCCGCCACCGACCACCCCTTCGCGACCGAGATCTATCAGAACGAGAGTTCGGTGTCGGCACAGCCCGACGGCAGCCGCATCGCCGTCGCGGTCCGCCGGGCGAACGGTTACTGGGCCGACGCGATCGCCCGCGGTGTCGCCGCGGGTGAGTTCCGAGCCGATGTGAACCCCGATCACTTCCATCGGATGCTGCGTGAATCCGTATGGCTCACCGTGCGTTTCCATCGCGCATCACTCGAGCACGACGCCGAGCGGCTCCGACACGACCTGGTCGCGGTCTTTCTCGACGGCTTCGGCGCCCAGGGGCCGGCGCGGCCTGTTTCGACCGCGGCGGGCCCGGCGCGGCAGCCGGCACCGGCGGCCGAGCATTCGGCACCGCTTTCTCCGAATGCCGTGGACAGTTCGGCGTTCAACGATCTGCAGCGCAATGTGCGCGAGCTCGAAGAGGCGGTCCGCGAGTTGCGCGGGTCACGCGGCTGACGCCGAACCGGCTCCGGCACTGCACAATTCGGCCGGGTGGCACCGAGAGACCGAGCGGGTCTCGGTCACTGCCCGGCCGCCGTGCGCGGGGTACGCACCGGATCATGGCCGCGACGGCTCCGGTTCCGGGAGAAACCGCGCGCGGCCGTAGGTGTGGAATTCGCGTTCCAGTGCCTGCTTGTCCGCCTCCGTCATCGCCACGTACCGAGACTCCGCGCGCCCCGCACGCTGGAATACCGGCTCGTCACCACGCCACAACTGAGCCTGCAGTTGCCGTTTGAGGACCTTGTTCGATCCGGTGACGGGCAGATTCGCCGACACACGCACGAACCGCGGCGCCGACTTGGTGCCGAGATCGTCCTGGCCACTGAGGAATTCGGCGAAGTCCACCGGATCGAAGTCCGCCACATCGGCCACTTCGACCGCGGCCATCACCTGATCTCCCGAGCGCGGATCGGGTACCGCGTAGACACCCGTCGCGATGATCTTCGGATGCCGTCGCAGAATCCGCTCGATCATCAATGCCGAGGTGTTCTCCCCGTCCACGCGAATCCAGTCGCCCTTTCGACCGGCGAAATAGATGAACCCGTCCTCGTCGACATAGCCCAGATCACCCGTCCAGTACCAGCCGTGGCGGATTCGCTCGGCCACCGCGGACTCGTTCTTGTAGTAGCCCTCGAAGCGCTTGGCACCACCCTTGTCGACCATCTCGCCGATGGCCTCGTCCGGATTGAGCACCCGGCCGTGCCGGTCGAGCCGGGCCCGGGCGCATTCGGTCCTGGTCTCCGGGTTCACGACGACGATGTCGGCGTGTGCCGGACGTCCCATCGCGCCCGGGGGCATATCGGGGGCGGCCCGCACCGATCCGGCGCCTTCGGAAGAACCGTAGCCCTCGAACAATTCGGCCCCGAACCGGCGGACGAACTCCACCTTGTCCTCCGGCGAGGCCTCGGTGCCGAAGCCGCGCACCAGAGTGTTGTCGATGTCGTCCGGCCGCTCCGGGGTCGCCATCAGGTAGCTCAGCGCCTTGCCGACATAGGTGAAGAACGTTGCGCCGAAGAACCGTACGTCGGGAAGGAACCCGGAGGCGCTGAACTTCCGTGGTAAGCACACGGTCGCACCGTTGGCCAACGCCGGTGCCCACAACGCCATCAGCGCATTGCCGTGGAACAACGGCATACAGCAATAGTCGACATCCTCGCGCACATGACCGTATTTCGCGCTGTTGGCATACGCCAGCCGCGCCAACCGGCCCTGACTGCACCGCACCGCTTTCGACATGCCGGTGGTGCCCGAGGTGAACAGCAGCAGGAACAGCGTCGATTCGTTCACCGCCGGATCGGCGACCGGCTCGGCGACGCGGTGCGCGTCCACCCGGTCGGGATAGGACGGCGCGTCGACGAGAACGAAGCGGTCGGCGCCGAGCCCGAGGTCCAGATCGCGGATCTTGTCCATGCCCGCGGTGTCGGTGACGATCAGCTGGCAGTCGACGTATCGGATCTCGGCCTCGAGTTCGGCGCCGCGCCGTGTCGGGTTGATGCCGACGATCACGGCGCCGGTCATCGCGGCGCCGCCCAGCCAGAACAAGAACTCGGGGGTGTTGTCGAGCAGCACGCCGATGTGGAACGGACCGTCGGTGCGCAGCGCGGCGGCCAGCGCACCGCGTGCCGCGCTCTCCCGGACCGTCTCGTCCCAGGTCCAGTCCCGTTCGCGGGTACGCACACCCAGGTGGGTGTCGTCGCGCCGATCGAGCAGCATCTCGGCTATGGTCGCGCGTTCCAACTCAACTCCTGTCGTCGTATACCTGCCCGCACCCTCGGGACGGCCGGCGGTCGCTCCCCGGATCATCGGGCGTCAGCGTGGACGCGCGAACGCGCTCTGGTCGATGAACAAACCCTGCGCGGACACGCAGACCGTGCCGTCGGCAGTGCGGATGTCGCCGACCGTATTGATCTTGGCACCGTCCTCCGAAACCAACCGGCCGCATACCGTGAGCGGTTCGAACAGCGGTGTAGGACGGTGATACCGCACATTCAACTGCGCGGTGGCGCCCTTGCGCCCGGCCCACATGTTCGCGACCCCGAGCGTGTGATCGAGCAGCTGTGCGGCCACTCCCCCGTGCACATGTCCCGGCGGCCCCTGATACGGAATGGTCAGGGTGACGACACCATCGACGGATCCGTCCGCCCGGCCGGTGAGAACCAGTGGCGGTGCGAGCGGATTCTCCACCCCGGTGGCCGGGTCGTGCCGGGTGATGCCCTCACCGCGCCACATGTCGATCAGGCGATCCGCGACCGGCGGCGCGTGCTGATCGAGGTGGTCGGCGATGGTGTCGAGCACCGCGGTCACCCGGTCCAGATTCGCGGCGCGGCGATCGGTGCGCATCAGGGCCTCGATCACCCGCCGCGCCGCCGCTGTCGCGCGATCGACGGGTACATCGCGCGGCGAGGAGGTCACCACGCTGTCGTGCGGCGCGGTGGCCAGCGTCGGGCGGACCGGCGGCTCGAGGTTCATCGGCCCCTCGTGGTCGCGTGCATCGGTGCCGGACAACATCTCCCGCACGCCGACCGTGATGTCGGCCGGCATCACAGCGGCACCCCGATCCGGGCGATCCGATCACCGAGCCGGGCGAGATCGGCGCTCGCCGCACCGAGTGTCGCGGCGATCTGCTTGCCCCACAAGAGGTATCGGTGCACCGGATAGTCGATATCCACTCCGATCCCACCGTGTACGTGCTGGGCGCGGTGGACCACGCGCTGCCCGCCGTCGGTGGCCCACCACTTGGCCACCAGCCCCGCGGTCCCGGGGTCCTCGCCGTTGCCGAGCAACCAGGCCGCCTGCCACAGCGTGACCCGCATCGCCTCGAGATCGATGTAGCAGTCGGCCAGTTGATGACTCACCGCCTGGAACGTCGACAGCGGCCGCCCGAACTGCCGTCGCCCGTTGAGGTACGAGACGGCCCGGTCGATCGCTCCGGCGGCGACACCGGCCTGCAGCGCCGCCAGCGCGACCTCGACCCGCGCGACGAGCCAGGCCACCGAATCTCCCTCGGCCAGCAGCTCGGCGGGCGCACCGTCGAAGTCCAGATTCGTGGCGATCGCGCGGGTCGTGGTCTCGTTGTTCTCCGCACGCACCCCCGCACCGGCCGGATCCACCAGGAACAGGCCGGTTCCCGACGAGGTCGCGGCCGAAACCACCACCCGGGCGGCGATATGCGCGGCCGGGACCACCGCCTTCGCACCGGTGAGCTCCCAGGTACCGGTGGCCGACCGGTGTGCGGTCGTCGCGGGCCGGGTGGGGTCGGCGGGGCCGAATTCCTCGAGGCCGACGGTCAGGAACAGCTCACCGTCGGCGGCGGGCACCACATACCTGTGCTGCTGTTCGGGAGTACCGAATTCCACGATCGCCGCGGCTGCGAGAACGGTCTCCCACAGCGGCACCGGGGCAACGCTGCGCCCCTGCTGTTCGAGCAGCACACACAGTTCGGTGAAACCCAGACCACCGCCGCCCGCTTCCGCGGGCAGTGCGATACCCACCAGCCCGGCCCGGGCCAGCTCCCGCCACAACTCGCGATCGATACGCTCCTCGCCGGCCTCGACGACCGTGACGCGCTCGGTTCCCGACTTGCCGCCGAAGACGGCGGCGGCCAGATCCGCGATCGCGGTCTGCTCCTCGGTGAAGGCGAAATCCATCAGTTCTCCTCGCGTGTGATGTCCCGGCCGGCCGGCGTGTTCCGAGGGTCGAGAACGCTCATCGGCCGCGGGCCGCCTTGGCGGTCCCCAGACCGAGGGTGGCGACCATGTCCCGCAGTACCTCGTTGACCCCGCCGCCGAAGGTGTTGACCACCGCCTGCCGCGAGAGTTGCTCGATCTGCCCGGCCAGGATCGCCCCCGGGCTGTCCGGGCGGATCCGTCCGGCGGCGCCCAGGATGGCGAGCAGGGTCCGGTAGACGTCCACATGGGTTTCGGTGCCGAACACCTTCGTGGCCCCGGCGTCCGCGCCCGAGAGCGTATCGGCCGCCACCGCGGCCGTCATCTTCCAGTTCAGCAGGCGCATCGCCACCAATTTCGCGTGCGTGCGCGCGAATTCCTGCTGTACCCAGGCGATCTCGATCGCACCCGACTCGCGGGCCCAGTCGAGCACCTGATTCCACAGGCCCTCGGTGCGCCCGCCCAGGGCCGCGAGGCCGATGCGCTCGTGGTTGAGTTGTGCCGTGATCAGCCGCCATCCGCCGTTCGGGTCGCCGACGACGGCGTCGTCACCGACCCGAATATCGGAGTAGTACGTCGAGGTGACCGTCAGTCCGCCGACGGTGTGGATCGGCGACCAGGAGAAGCCGGGATCATCGGTCGGCACGATGAGGATCGAGATGCCCTGGTGTTTCGGTGCGTCCGGATCGGTGCGACATGCCAGCCAGACGTAGTCGGCGGTGTTCGCGCCCGAGGTGAAGATCTTGTTGCCGTTCACCACCCACTCGGCACCGTCGCGCACCGCCCGTGTCTCGAGCGATGCCAGGTCGGTGCCCGCCTCGGGCTCGGTGTATCCGATCGCGAAAACGATGTCGCCGGCGAGGATTCCGGGTAGAAACCGGGCCTTCTGCTCGTCGGTGCCGTATTTCTGCACTGTCGGGCCCACGGTGTTGACCGTGACGAACGGGAACGGGATACCGGCGCGCTGCACCTCGTCGAAGAAGATGAACTGGTCCTCGATGGATCGGCCCTGTCCGCCGAATTCGGCCGGCCACCCGATGCCCAGCCACCCGTCGGCGCCCAGCATCTTGACGATCTCGCGGAACCGGTCACCACCCACACCCTGCTCACCGGCGGCGCGCCGCTCGTCCTCGGGAAGCAGCGCCGCGAAATAGGCACGCAATTCCCGCCTGAGCTCCTGTTGCCCGGGTGATTCCCGCAAATCCACAGTTGTTCTCCTAGCCGTTCACCGATGCCGCGACGTGGCTGGAGGCTAACGGTGCGGTCCCTCACGGGACCGGCGCCATCCCATCCAGCGGAAAGTGTCGTACCGTCAGCTACCACCATCCGAAAAGGCCCGAATGACGTCTCGCCGCTTGACTTTCCCGGTGGCGTTGCGTGGCAGCGACTCGGTCGTGATCACCCATTGCGCGGGCACCTTGTAACGCGCGATGCGCTCGGCCACGAATGCGCTCAGCGCCGGCGCGGTGACCGCACCCGGATCCGCGAGCACCACGACCGCGACCACCTCTTCGCCGAGATCGGCGTGCGGAACCCCGATGACGGCGCATTCGGCCACCGCGGGATGTTCACTCACCGCATTCTCCACCTCGGTCGGATAGACATTCTCACCACCGCGCAGGATCAGGTCCGATCGGCGGCTGCTGACGATGAGATGACCGTCCTCGACAGTGCCCAGATCTCCCGTGCGCAGCCATCCGTTCTCGTCGATCGCGGCGGCCGTGGCCTCCGGGTCGTTCCAGTACCCGAGCATGACGAGTGGACCTCGCAGGCAGATTTCCCCCTCGGTGCCGTCGGGGAGCCGCCGTCCGTGCTCGTCGCGCACTTCGATGCTCATCGTCGCCACGGCGGTGCCGGCCGTATCCGGCCGTTGCTCCAGATCGGCCGCGGTCGCCAGTGTTGCGGCAGAGGAGGATTCGGTGAGGCCGTAGGACGTTCCCAGTGAGCGGCCGGCCGTGGGCAGGGCCCGGCGCAGCCGCTCCTTGAACGACGTGGTCGAGGGAGCACTGTTCACCGACACCGTCCGCAAGGAGGACAGGTCGTAGCCGGACAGGTCACCGTGTTCCAGCAGACGGTGCAGCATCGTCGGCACCGCTCCCCAGTTGGTGACCCGTTCGGCCTCGATGAGCCGCAACACCCGATCGACGTCGAATCTCCCGGTGCCGATCACGGCGGTATCGCCGAATGCCAGACGAGGCAGGGCGAGGTTGTGCAGCGCGGAGATGTGGAACAGCGGCGAGACGAGCAGGAACCGGCGAGCGACGGGAGCACTGCCCAGCTCCGCGGCGACGGCATCGTTCAAACGATGAAAGTCGATCGCCGCGATCATATTTCGATGGGAATGCAGCGCGCCCTTCGGACGGCCCGTGGTTCCGCTCGTGTAGAGAATGACCGCCGGGTCGTCCTCGACCGTGTCATACGGCGGTAGCGACATCCTCCTCGCCGCGGTGGACAGTCGCGGGATGTCTTCTTCGATCGACAGCACCGGCACATCGACCACGCCGAGAAGTTCCCTGCGCCGGGCGTCGGCCACGACGAGCGCCGGTGTCGAATGCCCCATGGCGTAGGCGATTTCGCGCGCCGACCACATCGAGTTCATCCCGACCACAATGGCGCCGGCCGCGGTCGCCGCCCAGAACGCGACGATCCATTCGGCACTGTTGGCGGCCAGGATCGCCACCCGGTCGCCCTTGCCGATGCCAAATTCCGTGCGCAGTGCGTGGCTCAGCGAAGCGACACGGTCCAGATGTCCGGCGAAACTGAGTCGGGTCTCACCGCAGACGAGATATTCCGTCTCCCCGTACGCCGCCGACTCGGCGAGCACCTGCCCCAGCGCATGTCTGCGATGCCGGAACACCGGCATCGGCCGTCCGTCGACGGGTTCGCGCGTGATCTCGAATTCCGCTCCTGGCGCGGTGAGGTACGCCATGACCTCCGCGCGTGGGTTCGGCTGCACCGGTTGATCGGCCATCTGCGATGACACCTTCCTGCTACGACCCGCTCGATTCTCAGCGCACGGTCAGCTGACCGCCGTCGATGTTCCAGGACTGACCGGTGATCCAGCCGGCCTGCTCACTGGCGAGAAATACCGCCGCCCAGGCAACCTCGCGTGCGTCGCCGATCCGCCGCAGCGGCACGTTCGCCGCGACGTAGTCCTGCCACATCCGCGACGACCGGTCCTCGATCCGGCTGGTCCCGGTCACCCCCGGGCACAGCGCGTTGACGCGAATACCGTGCGCGCCCAATTCCTTCGCCATCGACGAGGTCAGCGATTGGACCGCGGCCTTGGACGCGGAGTACGCGGCCGTGTTCGCTCCGCTGAGTTTGCCCGCGATCGACGAGATGTTGACGATGCTGCCGGTGCCGCCACCGTCGACCATGGCGCGGGCGAAGGCACGGCTCACCAGGAAGGTGCCCCGCAGGTTCACCGTCAGCACCGCATCCCAGGCGTCGACGCCCAGTTCGATCACCGGAACCCGATCGCCGGCGCGGGCCGCGGCGGCGTTGTTCACGACGATGTCGACTCGGCCGTATTCCGCCCGCACGCGCCGGACCAGATCGTCCACCGCCGCTTCGCTGGTGACATCGCAGACCAGTGCGCTCGCACGCCGGCCCAGCTCGCCGATTTCGCTTGCGACGGAGTCGATGTCGCGCCACCCGCAGGCACGTTCCTCGTCGGTGTACCGGTCGGGGGAACGCCCGGTCCCGGTCACCACCACATCGCAGCCCGCGCGGGCCAGCGCCACCGCGGTCTCGCGTCCGATGGACCGCATCCGGCCGGCCCCGGTCACCACCGCGACCGCGCCGTCGAATCCTGTGAGCCGCATACGATCAGATCCTTTCGATGATGGCGCCGGACACCATCGCGCCCCCGGCACAGACCGCCACCAGCGCGCGCTCGCCGTCCCGGCGTTCCAGCTCGTCGATCGCGGCACCGACCAGCCGCACGCCCGACGATCCGACCGGATGCCCCAGCGCGATCGCGCCGCCGTTGACGTTGAGCCGGTCCTCGTCGATGCCGTGGACTCGCGCGGCCGACATGGCGACCGCCGCGAAGGCCTCGTTGATCTCGAACACATCGATGTCGCCGAGCGACATTCCGGTGCGCCGCAGGAGATGTTCGACCGCGAGTACCGGCCCGTCGAGCAGATAGCGGGTCTCACTTCCGAGCAGACATTGCCGCACGATCCGCGCCCGCGGTCGCAACCCCAGCGATACCGCGAAGTCGTGATCCATCAGAACCGCGGCCGCGGCACCGTCGGAGATCTGTGAGGCCGTGCCGGCGGTGTGCAGACCGTCCTCCAGGACCGGGTTCAGTGCGGCCAGCGCCTCCAGGGAGGTGTCACGTAGCCCCTGATCCCGGGAGACGACGGTGCTCGCGGCGCCGTCGGTCCCCGGCACCTCGACGGGAATGATCTGACGGTCGAAACGTCCTTCCTGCCATGCGGTGGCTGCGCGCTGCTGCGAACGCAAGCCGAACGCGTCGAGATCGGCGCGGGCGAAACCGCGGCGGCGCGCGATGCGATCCGCCCCGACGAATTGGGTGGGCAGATCCAGCGACCAGTCGGCGGGCCGGGGCCGGCCGACATTCTCGGAGATGTTCGACAGCAGCGGCACTCTCGACATGGCCTCCACACCACACGCCACCCCGGCATCCAGCACGCCGGCCGCGATCTGCGCGGCGACCAGGTTGACCGCCTGCTGACCGGAACCACACTGGGCGTCGATCGTGGTCACGCCCGTGCGCTCCGGCAGCCCCGCGTGCAACCACGCGGTGCGCGCCACATTGGACGACTGCTCACCGGCTTGGGTGACACATCCACCGACGACCTGCTCGATGGATGCGGGGTCCACGCCGAGCCGGCCGAGGATGCCCGACTGCACCGCGCCGAGGAGTTCGGCGGCGTGCAATCCCGACAACCATCCGCCACGGCGGCCGATCGGCGATCGTGCCACGTCGACTACTACCGGCTTGCCCATGCGAATCCTCCTGGAACGATTGAAGAGAAGATGCCCTCTCGATGAACCGGCACTGCCGCGACCGATCCGACCAAGCGCTTGATCGGCCTTGGTCGGCGCAGCGAATTCCTGCCGATTCGAGCGGGTGGATAACTGTCAGTGCGTCGTCGTCGGCGCGGGCTCGTCGAACCAATTCCACTGCCACGGAACGATGCTGCGCAGCGGACCCTCGAAAACCACGGATTCCAGCTCACTCGAATCGACGGGGTCCTCGCGTGCGCGATCACGCTCGGCGAGGTCGGCCACATAGTCCAGCGGATCCTCATCGAGATGGATCAACTGCAGCCGCCAGTGCGGCAGTCGATCCGGTCGCGCACCGGCCAGCTGCAGCCGCTCACTGCGGAACGTCCACCCTCCGACCGCGCCGGCGGCCTCGAGCAGTTGCGGGACCCGCACCCGGTCGTACCAGCGATCGAGTGTCCCGGTGGCGGCGGAGGCGGGGTCGCGCAGCTCGCATATCCGCACATACACGCCACGCGTCGGACGAAATGGCAACGCGGCCAACGATATCTGCGAGCGATCGCTCATCCGGCCGCGAACCGGCCGGAAGAATCCGGTCACCGAGCGCCGGGTCCATGACAGCTCGGGTCGGCGGCCCTGCTCGAGAGTCGACCGGCCGAGCGCTTTCCACTCCCGCTCGCTGTCGTCGGCGGGTTCGGCGAACCAGTACATCGCCATGTAGTGGAAATCCCGCAGCAACGGGTCGGCTCTCGTCCCGACCGCCGCGCAGTCCGGCGACAGGACCCATCGGTCCCCATGGACGACTCCTTGCAGCGCAAGGTTTTCGGGGCGGTGATCGAGCATGTGCCACTCGTTGTATTCGGCGTGTCGACCGGGATCGGTGATCTCCGGGAAAGAGAAGAAGGCGCGGGTGGAAGTCATGATCGTTCGTCCTTCCCGGCGATCCGGCGATCGCCGAGGAATCCGGAATCCGGCTGCTATTCCTCCGGGAGGACGAGCCGGATGACGTCCTCCACATTGCGCAGCGCCTCCGCGAAACTGATCCGGCCCGACGTCCACAACGCCAGTGCGGTGAGCATCGTCCCGCCGATGGCCAGGGAAGCGACCCGGGCCAGCTCGGGCGGCACCCCATCCATCAGATCGAACAGGGCCGCGCGGTTCGCGGCCGCGCGCTGATCCAAGGTCTCGATCACGTATTCGTCGGTGGACGAATACAATTCGATCTCCAGACGGGCGAAGTGCGGCCCGCGCTGATATGCGCGCATCTCCCGCCGGTGCAGGGCGAGCACCCGCTCACACACCGTGGCGCCGTCCGCGACACGGGGAGCGGCGCGCTCGGTGTCGAGTTTGTGCAGCAGCCGGTTGTTCCACTCCTGCATCGCCGCCGCGAGCAATTGCTGTTTGGCGGGAAAGTAGCGGTAGAGCGTTCCCAGCGCCACCTCGGAACGTTGGGAGACGTCCTTCATCTTGATGCGGTCGGGTTCGGTCTGCTCGAGCATCTCGATCACGGCGTCGGCCAACCGGCGCCGTCGCCCGAGCTGGCCCGCCGTCATCGACTCGGTACTCATCGGCAACTCGGCCCCGGATGTCACCGGCATCATGCTAATGACCTCGCCGGTACCGGCCGTCACCGCATTCGCTCCGGTCGCGGCTCGGCGATGCCGTGGCATGCGACACGCAGCGTCACGGCGCGGTTCACATGTTCGCCGATCAGCGTGCCCGGATCCGTTGTCATGCGACCACTCCTCCCATTCGAGAACTCGGCGAGCGTTCCGAAAACAATTAGAACCTCGTTCTTGATCCTGTCGACGAACCGTACCCGGAAGAAACGCGATCTGTACCGATGTGTCGCACCGGAAAGAACTGCATTCTATTCATGGGGCCTGAGCAGCGTGAACGGCTCCAATCTCGGTCACCGCGGGTCCCGCTGAGTGGAAACCCCGATTGAGCGGTCTCGGTCCGGTTGAACGATCCGAATGTCACCGACGGTGTGGTGGACGTCGAAATGTAATTCGGCCACCCGCCAGCCCGCCGCGGTCCGGCGCAGCGAGTGGCGGTAGACACCGAAACATTCGTAGGGCTCGAGTGCGGCCTTCACTCCGGCGCCGTAGTGGTACACCCGGGCCTTGCACATCGATACGGCGGTGTCACCGTCCACGGTCACGATATGGGTGGCGAGCAGATGCTGACTCGGCCCGCAGCCGTCCAGCATCGAGCGGATCATCTGCACGATTGCGGTGCGACCGGTGATCGGGCGACCGGCGGGCCGGCCGTACCGGGCGACCGCGTCCTCGGCGAAGACCTCGTCCAAGCCGGCCCAGTCGCGATCGTCGAGCGCGTAGGCGTAGCGGTTGACCACCTCGGTCACCGCGGCATCGTCGCTCTTCCCGGCAGCGGACGGCACCGCGCTCACCGGCCCCCTGCGCAGGTGCCGGCTGGTGTCACCGGCGTAATCGAGCATGCTGTAGTCACGAAATGTGAAGCGCCACTGCCCGTCGACCCGCTCGAACTCATCGTGATAGCGCCCGGTGACGATGCTCTGCAGCGGCAGTTCCGGTGTCGATTGCAGCACGGTGTAATAGGACCGGCATCGTGCCCGGCCGTTGTCCACGTCGATCTCGAGCAGCGGGTTGGTGGTGACATGTTTGGTCCGCGGCGTCCCGCAGGGATATATCCGCACCGTGGCCCGCAGCGTCTCGAGCAGACCGGCAGCATCCAGCAGGTCGGGTCCGGCACCCATCCGGATCCGCGCGTGCCGGAACAGCTCGGCGGCGTCTTCGAGCCGACCGGCGTCGATGTTCTCCGCATATCGGTAGAGCAGATTGGTGATCTCGGTTGCCGAATCGGGCATGGTCTGCCTCTTCTCTCGTCGAACTCCGGGCCGCGCCGGGCGGAACTCTCGTGATCACGATCGGTGAACCGTTGAGCTACAACATCTTCCCTGTCACCGCGCGGCGACGACGGGCTTCCGGGGTGCTCGTGCATCGTCGGTAGCGGGCCGCTACCTCCGATGCTGATCGCGATGGCGGTGGTGCCGCCGCGCGGGCGAGACGATAGGGAATGCGGACCGCGGGCAACGGCCGGGATTCCGTTCACTGGGACGACGGCGTCACGGTCCGCCGACCTGAAGCATCATTGGCTCGCTCGGCCACACACCGTGCACGGTCGGGCGCATCGCCCGGCGAGGCGAATATCACCGCTGTTGGGAGGCACAATGACGCACGATCGCATCGATGAACGCCTCGCGCGGGCACGACCGCGCGGGCCCGCGCATCGGGAAAATCGGTGACGAGTATCGACAGCGGACCGGTCGTCTCCTCGCAGTTGCGGCCGATACTCGACTATTTCGGCAAGTGCCCCGCATGCGGATATCCGGCCGAAGCGGCATTGCTGACAACCGGTTTCATCGACGGCACGATCACCCGCAGAGTGGTTGCGACATGCGGTCTGCCCTGTGGCTGGTCCGACCACGTCGCTCCCGCTCCGATGACGGACGCGTTCCGGCGCTGACAGCCGCTCGGCCACACACACATTCCAGCGAAGGAGCAACGTGCAGACATTCGTCGTCACCGGAAGCGCATCGGGAATCGGTGCGGCAACCAAGGCCCGCTTGGAGTCCGACGGCCATCGCGTCCTCGGAATCGACCTGAACAATGCCGACATCACCGCGGATCTCGGCACGCTCTCCGGGCGCCAGGCCGCGGTGGCCGCCGTCGGTGACCGTGTCGACGGGTCGATCGACGGCTTCGTGGCCGCGGCCGGGGTTTCGTCAGCGCCCGGCATGACGCCGCACCGGATGCTGGCCATCAACTACTTCGGCGCCGTGGAGTTGCTCGAGGGCCTGCGTCCCCTGCTCGCCGCCGCCCCGCTGCCGGCGGCGGTCCTGTTCAGCTCCAATTCGACCACCTGCCAATCGAACTGGCACACCGAGGTCGCCGAGGCCTGCCTGGCGGGCGACGAGGAGGCGGCCGGCGCACTCGCCGACGCGAACGAGACGCCCCGGGGCACCCAGACCTATCCCGCCTCCAAGGCCGCGCTGGCGTACTACGCCCGCACCAGATCCGCCGAGTACATCTCCGACGGCATCCGGCTCAACGCGGTCGCACCCGGTGTGATCGATACCCCGATGAGCCGGGCGGCGAGCGCGGATCCGGTCACCGCGGCGGCGACCGAGAAGTACATCGCGGCCATCCCGTCCGCACGCGCCGGAACCGCCGACGAGGTCGCCTCCGCCGTGACATTCCTGCTCGGGCCGGACTCGACCTATGTCATCGGCTCGGTCCTGTTCGTCGACGGCGGTTCCGACGCGGCGGCCAGGGGTATGGACTGGCCCGCACGCAAGGTGTGAACGCGCACTGGCCGACTCCAGGCGCCAGAATGACACGTTATGCGCTCAACCACCCCGGTTGTCATAGTGATGATGGCGGCAGTCCTGCTGACAGGATGTGCTCTTCCGGCACGAGGGCCCGACCAGACCGAGCGTGACAGCTGGTCACGCGTGATCGAAACTGCCATCCACGCTCTTCCCGGGGTGGTCGACGCATCACATTGGTTCGACTACGAGGGCAAGTCCCGCACGTACACATCCCGACTCTTCGTGCGCCTGGAGGATGGCGCCACACCGGACGAGGCCGCCTCCGTGGTGCGTGCCATGGGCGCCCAGCAGCTTCCGCCGCGCTACCGAGGCGACTACACCGAGGTCGACATCGACCGGATGGCGGACTCCTATTCTGCGAGTTGGCGGTTCGGTCGGGACGTGAGCAGAGAAGCGAACTCGGCACACACCTGGGTGCGAGTCTCGGCCCCCGGCACGCAAGTCGGCTGGAGGTCACGCGGCTTCGACGTAGACCAGATGCGCAACGCCATAAGCGTTGCCGCGGGCTCCGAGGCCGAACCCCACCGTGCTACCGCGGCGATGCGCCGAATCATCCAGGACTTTCCCGAACTGGCGCCCAACGATTGGACGGTGGCCACCGTTCCTGTGTACCCGACACGTGAGCTCACCGGTCGAGATGTCATGTGCCCGAGACCATATAGGCGGCGAGGGCACCAGAGCGACCTTGGCGCCCTTGCCGACAACTCGCGGAACTCTGTGACCGTGTTCTTCGCCGAGATCGTCGATGTCGAATTCGCAGGTTTCGAAGATCCGTGGTCCCAGCAACCCGAGCGGCGCCTCGAACTGTAGATGCGAAAGTCTCAGCGTCGGAGACTTATTCGATACCCGTGGCCTGCGAACGTACTCGGCGGGTGAGTGCTCCGGAACTCCGGCGATGACACAGGTGCGGTAGAAACCCGGTGACCACGGCAGTGCGGCCAGCGACGGTGGAGGGATTGAACAGATGATCCACTGCCGCCCCGGCGCCACCCACCGGTCAGCGGATCAGGCGTTCGATCAGCGTCTGCCAGGCGTCGCCGAGGAAGCTGCTGGTCTCTTCCGGCATGGAGTTCGTGCCGGCTTCCGGGCGCGACAGATACAGCAGCAGCGGACCCTCCAGGGCGGCGGTGAGTTGAACCGAGACACCGTCCAGGCTCGACATCGACGCTGCCCGGCGGAGCAGCATGCGGATATGAAGCTGGGTCACCGAGGGGTCGGTGACCGGGACGGTCTGGTTCCGTTCGATGGCCGCCCGCGCGATGGCTTGGTGGTCGAGGAGAAAGTCGATTCGAGCGCGGCCATAGGCGACGAGGCGTTCGACGGGCTCAGCGCCCGGCCCGAGCGGCGGCGGGCCGGACAGTACCTGTTCTTGGAACCGTCGCTCGTCCGCGTCGAGCAGTGCCCGGAAGATGCCCGCCCGGGTGCCGAAGTGGCGGAAAACGGTGCCCTTGCCAAGGTCTGCGCGCTCGGCCAGGCCGTCCATCGTGACCTTGTCCACGCCCTGCTCCGCGAGCATCTCACGGGCTGTCCGCACCAGATGCTCACGGTTGCGCACCGCGTCGGCACGCTCGGCGCGCGGCCTCCCGAAGGGCACCACGGGGCGATCCACCGGTCCAACCTACAACAGGAATACAAAGCGGGGTACAGTCCGTTTATGTTGCCGTGGGCGCGCGACCGACCGAAACGGTCCGGGTCCCGAGCAGCGACGCCGATTCGTGCGTCACACGTCTTTTCCGAAGGAGTTCGCCATGAACCTGTTCCGCCTGGACGCCAGCATCCTGCCCGGCACGTCCTCCAGTGCCGAGATCGCCGACATTGTCGAGGCGGAGTGGACCGCCGCCCATCCGGAAGCGACAGTGACGCGGCGTCATCTCGGCACCGATCCCCTGCCCGCCGATACGTGGACGCTCGCCACCACCGCGGGCTTCACCCCCGAGGTGGACCGCACTCCGGCCCAGCGAGACGCGCTCGTGCTGAGTTCTGCCCTCGCCGAGGAGGTGCAGGCCGCGGATGCCGCGATTCTGGCTGTCCCGTTCTACAACTTCGGCGTCTCCCAGCACTTCAAGGCGTGGGTGGATCTCGTCATCGCCGGCGCGGGCCCCACCACTCCGCTGCTGAAGGGCACTCCCACCGTGCTGGTCACCACCCTGGGCGGCGGCTACGGCCCAGGCACCCCGCGAGCAGGCTGGGACCACTCCACGCCCTACCTGGAGCGAATCCTCGCCGACGTCTGGCAGGCCGAGTTGACCGTCATCAAACGCGAACTCACCCTCGCCGCCGTCAACCCGGCCATGGAAGGACTGCGAGACCTCGCCGAGCGGCAGCACTCCGAGGCGCTCGCCATCGCCCGCGAGGCCGGACGGTCACTGGCCGAACGCTGATGTACCAAGGGCATCACCAGCGGCGATGAGCCGCCACACAGGCGCGCCGGCCGCAGGCTCGCGTGCACACAGCTACCGAGCGCAGTCAGGCGACCTCGACAGCCGTGGCATCAACCATGTAGCCAGTTTTCCACTGCCTGTGTTGTCGCTCCCGCTGAGCAAAGAGTCCTCGTTCGGCGCCTCGTACACCCTTCTGTCTCTGCTGTTCACGGGGCTCGGCTCCCACCATCGGAGCCTCGGTAGGACGGGACCGGCCTGCGCCCGTGTCCAGACATGTTCCACTACCGTCGAGCATGTGAGAGATACCCAGTGGACGATCCTCGGTGAGCGTCTGATCGACGAGAACCGGCACATCCGACTGTCGACAGCTGACATTCGCCTCCCCGACGGAGTGACGTTCACCCAGTACGTCGCGCGGATGCCGCGGTGCGCAATGACAGTGGTACTCAACGACAATCGCGACGTACTGCTGATGTACCGACACCGGTGGATCATCGACCGGTGGGTGTGGGAGCTGCCAGGAGGATATGTCGACCACGCCGAAGACGTTGCTGCCGCGGCGGCTCGTGAAGTGGAAGAGGAGACCGGGTGGCGTCCGCGCACGATGCGGCATCTCGTGACCTATCAGCCCGCGATAGGAACGCTGGATCATCCTCAGGAAATCTACTTGGCCCTGGGCGCCGATCTCACGGACACCCGGCCGGACATCAACGAGGCCGAGACTGTCCGGTGGGTCCCCCTCGATGAAGCGGTCCAGATGATCGACCGCGGCGAGATCGTCGGCGCAGCAACGGTGATGGGTGTGTACCGGGCACTCACACTAACCTGATGCTCGCGACCCGTTCACGAAACTGATCCACCGCCGGAATGTCGTTGTAGGACGCGAGTCGTGCCCGCACGTCTCGGAGGTAGGCATGGGTTCGTCGAGATTCGACACTTCCGGACAGCTCGAGCGCGCGGGCACCGACTCGAACCGCTTCGTGCGGATCCTCGGAGACGAGGCTCGATGCGAGCAGACACAGGTTGAACACCTTCCCTCGCTGATACCCGTCGCTCATGTCGAGCGATTGCCGGGCCAGCACGGCGGCACGACCGTTCTCACCGAGATCCCGGAAGCACTGGCCAGTCTTCGCCGACATGTACGCCGAATCGAGATAGGCCAACCACGTGGGGCGACTGGAACCACCGCGGTCGAACGCGCCCTCGGCTGCGTTCAACGCTCCTCCGCAGGAACGAGCATCGGCACGGGCGGCATGGCCGTGGGCTTCGACCATGTGGCATCCGGCTTCCAGGGCGGGCAGCCCAGCCGTGCGGGCGGCGATCTGCGCGGCACGAGCGAGATCCACTGCATCACCGGGCCGCCCGACGTAGGTGGCCTGATGACTCATCGCCGCAAGGATTTCCGCGCCCAACGCGGCATCGCCGGCCGCGCGTGCCATTCGGAGTGACTGGATCAGATAACGCTGAGCCAGGCCGTGTTCTTCGAGATCGTAGGCAGCCCAGCCCGCGAGCTTCGTAAGCTCGGCCGTCACTGCGAACAGCCGACGGCCGACGTCCTCCGTATAACTTCCGCGCAGCAGCGGTGCGACCGACGTGTGCAGGTAATGCACGACCGTGGAACGCACCTTTCCTCCCCCCACCTGATTGTCGAGGTCACGAAACGCGGTGGTCATGGTCCGCACAGCGTCGATGTCGGCTACGCCGACCCGGCGAAGCCCGGTGGATGAGACAGGATGCTCACGGCCCGGCAGAGTCAGCCAGCGCATGCTGGCGACCGGGTAGACCGCGACCGCGTATGCCGCACCCTCCAGGAACCGGCGACGCTCCACATCACTCCTCCACAACTCGGTCACGGAAGTTGTCGCCTCCGAGAGGTTCAATGAGAACTCCAACCCCAGGTCGGCCGATTCCCGAACGGGCATACCGCAATCGGCCGGCGTGATGCGACGACCGCACAGTTCGGTGAGCACCTCCGCGATCAAGTTCGGTCCGGGTGGAGTCGGGCGCTCACCGGCCAGCCACCGGCCCACCGATGTGTGGTCGTAGCGGAGCTCGAGACCGACAGCCTGGCCGCGCTCGACAACCCGACGGGCGAAACCTTTTCGGCTGGCGCGTGTTTCGTCGATCAAAGCGACCAGTTGGTGGTTCGGCTGCTTGGCGCGACGTCCCATGACCGGAGTGTGGCACGGATTTTACGCCGCTGACGAGTACCAGTCGGTTTCGCACACCCCTTCTGCACACACCTGCCCGGTGAGCACCCCTTATGCGCGTCGGAAATACGCGATGAGCTGGAACAAGCCAGTTGGACTCGACACGAGAGGTGCCCCACATGTCCAGACTCGAGACTGCTCGACACCCGAATACCTCTGTGGCGTACCTCTTGTGCGCCCCTCAGCCCGGTTCCTCACTGACCGTCGAGCAGCTCGCTCGTGCAACCCGGATGCCCGAGGGCACTGTCTATCGAGCTGTACGGACTCTGGACAACGCCGGGCTTCCGGTCAGCGGCGTCGGCCTTCGTCGCACCGCGTGGCAGATGGCGCGGCGCGCGACTCTCCGGTCCAGGGCTCACCACGCGCCGGCCGCTACCGACATTCCTGGCGATGGGGCGGGGTCATGAACCGCCCGATCGCTCTCGCCTGGATCGACTACGAGGCGAGCACCGCGCCCCTGTGGGATCGAGCGCAAATGCTGAGGCTTGCACGATGTCTCGGCTACCACCTGGTTTGGCCGGATGAATGCACGATACTGCCGGTAGCCGACCAGGCACGCAACGCAGGAGCGGATGCGGTCATCCTGCCCGCGCCAGAACACCTCGGCCCGCTGGAGCTGAACCGAGTCATGGGTATTGCCGATGTGGAAACGGTGCTCCCCCGGTTGTCCTTCGCCCGGTGGTGCACAGGCGGAGCCATCTGGTGACCGATACGGTGATTCTGGTTCTGCTGGTGGCGGCACTCGGCGGCGTCACGGTATGGGGTTACTGGCCCGGGGTCGGAGGCGGCTCGGAGGTTGGATGCTCGCATGCAGGAGCTTCAGCTGATCTGAGCCGGAGTCACCTCAGTCGGTGCCGCCCTGCACCGGATAATCGATGACGACCGCACCGCCAGTGGCGTAGTTGACGACATCGGCGGCCGCCTGCCGGCCGTACTGCGACGCCCGGGCCGCGGCCATGGTAGCCGCGTCGACGAAGTCGGCTTCGAAGACCGCGAAATACGGCGATTCTCCGTTGGTCGCCGCTACCTCGAAGCTGTAGCGCCATGCCAGCAGGCCGGGCCACTTCATGACCAGCGGAAGGTGGTTGGTCACGTAGTAGTCGCGGAAGTGGTCGGGGTCGGCGGGCTTGGGATACAGGACTACCAACTTGTGCACGACTGCCTCCCGGTGTGTGTGCGTGCGGTGTCCAGCGCCGCGGTCGGTTGAATCGCCATATGTGCAGGTTAGGGCTTGATGTGTGGTCGGGGGAAAGACCGGGACGGGATAGACTCGGAACGGATCGTTATCAATCGATCGGGGAGGGCATGTGGCGCCGGATACGGTGAGTCTGCGGTACTTTCTGGTGCTGGCGCAGGAGTTGAACTTCACCCGCGCAGCCGATCGGATCGGTATCGCGCAGCCTGCGCTCAGTGCCCGGATGCGTCGGCTGGAGGCGGAACTCGGTACTGCTCTGCTGGTTCGAAACACGCGTAGCGTCGTATTGACCACGGCCGGTGCGGCTTTGGCGGATTCCGCGCCACCCGCGCTGGCGGCGCTGGACCGGGCGTGGGACACCGCCCGGCGTGCGGGGGCCGGTGAACTGGGCACGCTGCGCATCGGGTACAGCCTCAACACCGGGGCCGAGACGGCTCCGGCACTGGTGGAGGAGCTCATTCGCAGCAGTCCGGGACTCGAGATCGGCGCGGTGCCGATGGCGACACCGGAGATCTCCCCCGCGGTCGCCGACGGCCGCATCGATGCGGGGATCACCCGCGGTGAACAGCCGGGTCGTGGCGTGCGCCGGTTCCTGCTGCGGCGTGAGCGCGTCGGGGTCCAGTTGTCACAGCATCATCCACTGGCCGAACACCCGGAGATCGCGATCGCCGATGCGGCCGCGTATCCGCTGCGGCCGCCCGACGTCATCGAGGTCGAGTCACCTGAAGGTGAGGCCGAATTGGGCGCCCAGCCGGTTGAGTGCCTGCGGGTCACCGAAGACCG
This sequence comes from Nocardia sp. NPDC052254, assembly GCF_040679495.1. Lineage (NCBI taxonomy): Bacteria > Bacillati > Actinomycetota > Actinomycetes > Mycobacteriales > Nocardiaceae > Nocardia > Nocardia sp. NPDC052254. The sequence continues at coordinate 783,082 of NZ_JBFAUW010000001.1, forward strand.
CTTCTCCGCTGCAGTCCTCATCGAAGGGATCCACATCGCAGAACTCCGCGACGAGGCCGGTGTGGATTCCGGTGACGTAAGTGGCGAAGGTGAGCGATGCCTCCACATGCTCGTCGGCACCGGGGTCGGTGGGCCACGATTCGGTGACACCGTTGGACACGAAAACGAGATCCGAATCGGTCTCGTTCTCGACCAGCCGGACATCGGTGATCGTCACCAGACCGCGACTGCAGGCGGCGATCGACTGTAGTTCGGACTCGTACCACTCCCGCCGATCCTCGTCGGAGCATTCATTGATGCCGCGGAATGTCTTGTAGTCGAAGGTGTATCGGATTCCCACCTCACTCAGCAGATCCCGCACGGCACTCTGCTCGGTATCTCCGTAGTAGCTCAGCGGTTCGTCGAGTGATTGCGCCAGGAAGGGTTCCCGCGCGGGAAGATCAGGATCGATGAGTCCCAGCTCGATCATCAGGTCCACGACTTCGCGGACGGTTCGCTCCGAACTCATTGATTCCTCCTGTAACTCTGCGCTTTCGAAGCGGGAGACTAGAGGAACCCACCGACACGACAATGATGGATCCGGCGTGCGGCTCTCACCGGATCGACCGTCGTCGTTGTCACCGCGCCTTCGTGCGAATCCCGGTGGTATCGAGCTCGGCAACACTGCTGGCGGAGAAGGTGCGTCCCGGTGGACGAGCCGAGAAGTACTGCGCCACCTGCGCATCGAGCTCGTCGGTGGTGAAAGCGCCGTCGGCGGCCACGAACTTGTGCTCGACGGTCGGCGGCGCCATCAGAGCGACCATGTCGCCGTAGACGATGAACACCTGCCCGTTCACCGCCGCGGCCGCGGGGGACGCCAGATACGCCACGAAGGTCGCCACCCGCTCGGGCGCGAGCGCGTCCAGTACCCGGCCACTGGTGTCGGCTTCGAACACCTCCGCCGTCATATCCGTGCGAGCGCGTGGCGCGATCGCGTTCGCGGTCACTCCGTACCGGGACAGGGCCCGGCTGGTGGCCGTGGTCAGCGCGACGATGCCGGACTTCGCGGCGGCGTAGTTCGCCTGGCCGGGACCGCCGAAGAGGAAGGCCTCGGAGGTGGTGTTGACGACCCGGCCGTAGACCGGGCCGTCCTGTGCCTTCGACGCGGAACGCCAATAGGCCGCCGCGGCCCGGCTGATCGCGGCATGTCCCTTCAGGTGCACGCGGATCACGTCGTCCCAGGCCTTCTCGGTCATGTTGAACAGCATGGTGTCACGGGTGATCCCGGCGTTGTTGACCACGATGTCCAGCGAACCGAAATGGTTCACCGCGGCGTCGACCAGTTCCTGTCCGATCTCCCAGCGCCCGACATCACCGCGCACCGCGACCGCACTGCCGCCCGCCGCCACGATCTCGGCGACCACCGTGTCCGCGGCGTCGCCGACATCGTTGATCACCACCTTCGCACCGTGCGCGGCCAGGGCCAGCGCCTCGGCTCGCCCCAGTCCGGCGCCGGCGCCCGTGACCACCGCCGTGCGGCCGGTCAGATCCGTATTGCTCACTCTCACTCCTGAATTCGATGACTGCGCGGCGTGATCGTCCGGTGCCACGCTTCTCACCCCGCGGCACCGATTGCCGGGGCGGTGTCGAGACCGTCACCGAGTTCGGCGGCGACCGCGTCCGCACTGCCCAGGGTGAAGGCGTTCTGCCGGCCCCAGAGGAAGTACCGATGAATCGGGTAGTCGACATCGGCGCCGATCCCGCCGTGCAGGTGCTGGGTCGCGTGCACCACACGCAATCCCCCACGCGAGGCCCACCATTTGGCCACCAGGCTCGCCGACTCCGCCTCCTCCTCACGACCGGAGTCCAGCAGCCAGGCCGCGCGGTCGGTGGTGAGCCGGATCGCCTCGGTGTCGAGATACGCATCGGCCGCACGCACAGCCACCGCCTGGTTGGTCGACAACGGGCGGCCGAACTGCACCCGCTCGCAGGTGTAGGCCGCGGTCATCCGCAATGCCTCTTCGCACACGCCCAATTGCAGTGCCGACAGCGCGGTCCTGGCGCGCCGGCGGGTCCAGGCGGCAATCTCGGCGCCATCACCCGGCAACTGCTGCCCGGCGGTGATCTCGACCTCGCCGAAGTGCACCGCAGCGGTGTTTTCGTGGGTGGTGACATCCAGTGCGGCCGTCGTGATGCCGGCCGTATCGATGGGGACCACCGCCACGACGACCGAGCCATCGGTACACCGGACCGGCACGACGATGCCGTCGGCCACTCCCGCGGCCGGCACGGCGGCGATTTCACCGCTCGCGATCACGCTGTCGCCCTTGCGGGTGCCCTGTATCGGCATGTCCTGTCCCGGAGCCGATTCGAAGGCACCGGCGAGAATCGAACGTCCGTCGATCACGCCGGGCAGCCAGCGCTCGATCTGGTCGTCGCTGCCGAAGTGGGCGAGCGGCAGCGCGGCGGCCGCCAGTACCGGCCACAGCGGGACCGCAGTCACCCGTTTGCCTTGTTGCTCGAGCACAGCGACCAGCCCCAGGACGCCCTGGCCGCCACCACCGAACTGTTCGGGCAGCGCCACGCCGAGCAGGCCGGCGTCCGCCAGCGCTCGCCACAGTGTGCGGTCGAAACCGTCCTCGTGGGCCTCGACCTCGGCCACCCGGTCCGGCTTCGCCAGCGAGCCGAAGACCTGACCGGCCAGACCGGCAACCTCTTCGAGTTCGTCGGTACGCGCGAAATCCATTGTCAGCTCCCAGCTTCGGTCGAGGCATCGGTGCGGCGGCGCGCCGCGAGGGTCATCCCGAGGCATCTGCTCGCCACGATCTCGCGCATCACCTCGTTGGTGCCGCCACCGAATGTGTTGTTCTGTGCACGCCGGGCCAGCATCTCGACCCGGCCCTGGATCACCGCGCCCGGACTGCCCGGACGGAGCAGGCCCTTCGCGCCGAGCACCTCCTGCAGCCGCCCGTACGCGGTCACCACGGCCTCGGTCCCGAAGACCTTGGCGGCCGCGGAATCACCACCGCCGAGCGTGTTCGCCGCGACGTCGGCGACCAGCCGCAGATTGATCAGGTCCGCCGCGGCGAGCAGTGCGTACACCTCGGCCAGCGTGCTGCGGACCCACGGCACATCGAACAGCGTGGCGGGCCCGACCGGCTCGGTCTTCGCCCACGCCAGCACCGCGTCGTAGAGTTCGTTGGCGATACCACCGCGGGCCGCGAGAGCGACGCGCTCGTGGTTGAGCTGGTTGGTCATCAGGGCCCAGCCCTCGTTGATCCTGCCGACGATATTGCCGATCGGGACGCGGACGTCTTCGTAATAGGTCGCCGAGGTGCTGATGCCGCCGACCGTGTGGATCTCGGTGGCGGAGAAGCCCGGCGCCGACGTCGGCACCAAGACGACCGAGATCCCCTTGTGTCGCGGCGCATCCGGGTCGGTCCGGACCGCGAGCCAGATCCAGTCGGCGAATACGCCGGCACTGGTGAAGATCTTGTTGCCGTTGATGACCAGCTCGTCACCGTCGATGCGAGCCCGGGTCTGCAGCGAGGCGAGATCGGTGCCGGCACTCGGCTCGGTGTATCCGATCGCGAAAATCAGCTCACCGGTGAGGATCTTGGGCAGGAAGAAGGCCCGCTGCGCATCGGTGCCGTGTTTCATCAGCGCGGGCGCGACCGTGTTCAGGGTGACCAGCGACAGCGGCGCACCGGCGCGGACCACCTCGTCGTAGAACACGTACAGCGCTTCGGGGTCTTCGCCACGGCCGCCGTAGGATTCGGGCCAGCCCAGGCCCAGCCAGCCGTCGCTGCCCATCTGCCGCAGGATCCGGTCGAAGACCGGGCCGCCCTCAGTCTGGTCCACCAGTGCCCGGCGGTCCTCGTCGTCGATGATGCGGGCGAAATACTGCCTGAGTTCGGTGCGCAACTGTCGTGACTGCACCGACAGCTCGGGTTGCATAGTTTCTCCTCTGGTTCGGATGATCGCCTCAGCGAGGCAGTCCCAGCACCCGCTGGGCGATCACATTGAGCTGGATCTCGATGGTGCCGCCGCCGAAAAGCACTGCGGGAACACCGATGTAGTCGATGACGTGGCCGCCGTCGAGGGTCGCTCCGGCCGGCCCCAGCAGTGCTACGACGGCGCGGGCCCCATCGCGCTGGGCGATCGCGTTGAACAGCTTCTGCACACTGATCTCGGCACCGAGTTCGCGGTCCGACATCCGGGCCAGCACCCCGCGCAGATTCAGCGCCGACAGCGACATCTCCCGGCCCGTATTGCGGCCGAGAACGGCCACCGCGTCGCCGCGCTCCGCGGCGCAGCCGCCCGACACGATCAGCTCGCGCACCCGCTCGGCGGAGCCGTGCCCGAGGGACGCCCCCATGTTCAGCCGCTCGTTGGACAGTGTGGTGACCGCCAGGCGCCAGCCGCGGCCCGGCTCGCCGACGAGGCAGTCGTCGGGGACGAACACGTCGTCGAGGAACACTTCGTTGAACTCCGCGAGCCCGGTGGACTGGCGCAACGGCCGGACATCGATGCCCCGTCCACGCATGTCCACCAGGAAGTACGACAGCCCTTGATGTTTGGGCACATCACGGTCGGTGCGAGCCAGGCATACGCCCCAGTCCGCCTCATGCGCCATCGACGTCCAGACCTTCTGCCCACTCAGTGACCAGCCACCCTCGACCCGCACCGCCCGGGTAGTCAGTCCGGCGAGGTCAGAACCCGCGCCCGGCTCACTGAACAGCTGGCACCAGACGATCTCCCCGCGCAGGGTCGGCGCGATGAACCGCTGCTGCTGTTCCTGCGTTCCGTGCATCAGCAGGGTGGGCAGCACCCATTCGCCGATGACCGTGGTCGGCTGCTCGAGCCCGCGCCGCGCGAACTCGTCGGCGATGACCGCCTGCTCCTCGGCACCGGCGCCCATACCGTAGGGGGCCGGATAGTGCGGAGCGACGAGACCCGCCTCCGCCAGCGCGGTGCGGCGCGGGCCGCTGGCCTGGGTGGCCCGGCGGCCACCGCGCACGGTGTCCTCGGGCAACGTCAGTGCCCGATCGAGCACCGCGCCGACGCGTGCCCGCAGTTCCGGGAGCGCGTCCGCGGCGACGAACGAATAGTCGCGGGTACCGGTCAGTGCGGCCTCGCCGAGCCGGCGTGCCCAGCTCGGTTCGGGACCGGCGATCGAGGCGATGCTGATCGCCCGGCGCCAGTACAGGTGGACGTCGTGCTCCCAGGTGAAGCCGATGCCACCGAGCAGGGTCAGGCATTCGAAGGCGACATCGATGCCCGCGGGCAAGGCCGTCAGCGCGGCCTGCGCGGCGGCCAGGCGTTGCTGATCGCCGGGATGGCGCTCGGCCCGGGCGGCGTCCCATGCTGCCGCGCAAGCGATTTCGGTGCGGACGAGCATCATGGCGGCCTTGTGCTGAACCGCCTGGAAGCTGCCGACCGGCCGATCGAACTGGACCCGGTCGCGGACGTGGGAGACCGCGGTGTCCAGCGCCCACCCGGCGATACCCGCGGCCTCGGCGGCGAGCAGGGTGTTGACCACCAGATCCGTGCGGTCCGGGTCGGGTGCGGGCAGCGCGTCGGCGCGGTCGACCACGTACCCGTCCAGGCGCAGCCGTCCTATCGAACGGGTGAGGTCGCTACCTTCGACGACCTCGATCTCGCCGCTCGCAGCGGACAGCTGGAACCACAAGGGCTCGCCGTCGAGGTCGGCGCGCGCGATCACCACGTCCGCGCCGGGCAGTCCGAGGACCGGGCCGCACTCACCGGCGACGGTCCAGCCGTCCGCCGTTGTCGTCGCGACCAGCCCGGCCGCGGTCACGAGGGTGCCGGTCGCGCCCGCGCCGAACCGTTCGAGCAATGCCGAAATCGGGCCCTGCTCCGGCAATCCCGCCAGTACCGCCGCCGCGGTCACGGTCGGCAGCCACGGCCCCGGCACCAGCGCCCGGCCGAGTTGCTCGGCCACGACAGCCAGGTCGAGCAGGTCGGCGTCGGAGCCGCCGTACCGTTCGGGCAGGTGCAGCGCATGCAGTCCCATTCCGACCAGTTCGTCCCAGATCTCGGGGCGGGTGCCGGCGGCGTGCTCGGCGAATGCCGCACGGGTCGTGTCGAGCGATGCGTGCCGGGCGGCGAGACCGGCGACCGCGGCGGCGAGGGCGCGGCGGTCGTCATCGAGGGCGATGGGCATCAGAGGCGCTCCAGAATCACGCAGGTGGTCGCGGCGGAGGCGCAGATCGCGATCATCGCGATCTGCGCATCGCGGCGCTCGAGTTCGTCGACAGCGGTGGCGAGCAACCGGATTCCGGTGGCGCCGGCCGGATGGCCGAGCGCGATCGCACCGCCGTTGACATTGAGCTTGTCCGGATCCACCCCGTGCACCCGGGCGAACGACATCGGCACCGCGGCGAACGCCTCGTTCACCTCGAACAGGTCGATATCGCCGACCGTCATCCCGGTGCGGTCGAGCAGCCGCTGCGCCGCGGCCACCGGGCCGTCCAGCATGTAGGTGGTGTCGCCACCGATCACGCACTGGGCGAGCAGCCGGGCCCTCGGGGCCAGACCCAGCTCCCGGGCGCGATCGGCGGCCATCAGCACTGCCGCACTGGCGCCGTCGGAGATCTGGGAGGAGGTCCCGGCGGTGTGTAGCCCGTCCTGCTTGACGGTGCGCAGACCCGCCAGCGCGTCGATACTGGTGTCCCGCAAGCCCTGATCACGATCGACCACCGTGTCGCCGTCGGCGCCGGGCACGGTCACCGCGATCAGCTGCCGGTGGAACCGGCCTTCGTCCCACGCCACGCGGGCGCGCTGCTGCGAGCGCACACCGAAGGCGTCGAGATCCGCGCGAGTGAATCCACGATGGCGAGCGATCCGGTCGGCGGCGGTGTACTGGTCGGGCATGTCGATGTTCCAGTCGGCCGGGCGCGGAGTGCCCACGCCGAAGCCGGTTTTCGCGGTCAACGGCACCCGCGACATCAACTCGACCCCGCAGGCCATGCCGACCTCCAGGGTGCCCAGCGCGATCTGACCCGCGACCAGGTGCACCGACTGCAACGCCGTACTGCACTGGGCGTCGATGGTCGTGGCGCCGGTCGCCGGGGGCAGGCCCGCATACATCCACGCCGTCCGGGTGATGTTGCCGTACTGCTCACCGGCCGGGGTCACGCATCCGCCGATCACCTGCTCGACGAGCTCGGGGTCCAGGTCGAGCCGGTCCAAGACGCCGCGCTGTGCCAGACCCAGCAACTGCGCCGCATGCAGCCCGGAGATCCACCCCTCGCGCTTGCCGAACGGGGTGCGGGCCGCATCCACGATCACCGGTTTCATGCCGATACCTCCGGTCGAGTCCAAGGCCTGCCGTCGAGGCCGCACACCTGCAGATCCAATTCGCCGATCAGGTCGAGGCTGCTGCAGATCCGGCCGGTCAGCTCGGTCGGGGCGGCACACAGTGCGGTGACGGCCTCGACCATCTCCTCCAGGTGTTCGATCTGGTCTGCACGCAGGGTGCCACCGGTGAGTGCCGCGGCGCCTTCACTGAGGACCGCGGCGCGCGGCTGCACGGCGTTCACCCGAATCCGCGTGCCGTACAACTCCGCTGCCATACCGTTGACTATTCGGTTCAGGGCCGCCTTCGACGCCGCGTAGACCGCCAGGCTCGTCCCCGGCTCGACCAATCGGAACGGGGGGCCGTCGAACAGCCGGGCACTGGCGCTGGACAGGTTGACGATCCACCCCCGGCCGCATTCGAGCATTCCGGGCAACACTGCCTGCATCAGCTCCAGCGGCGCGTGCACATTCATCTCGAAGGTGAGCCGGCTGCGCCGCAGCGGGTAGTCCGCCAGCGGCTGGTAGATCGCCGCAGCCGCGTTGTTGACCAGGATGTCGACCGGTCCCCCGAGCCGTTCGACGGCCTCGGGCACGATCCGCGCGCGGTCCCCGGGGTCGGACAGGTCGGCGGCGAGCACCTCCACTCGGTGGCCGTAACCGGCCAGACGCGCCGCGGTCTCGGTGAGACTGCCGGTCAGCGTCGGGTGGTGGTCGAGGGTGCGCGCGACCAGCATCAGGTCGGCGCCCTCGGCTGCGAGCCGTTCGGCGATACCGGCACCGATACCACGGCTGGCACCGGTGACCACGGCCCGCAGGCCCGCGAAGCGCGGTGTCGTGGCGCTCATGTCCACCTGGCGGCGAAATCGTCGATGGCCTTGGCGATTCGGGCGACCTCGTCATCGGTGAGACCGTGGCTCATGCCCAGGGTCATCCCCCGCTCGAAGACCGCGTCGGTCTCGGGCAATCCGTCCTCGGGTATCCGGAACTCGACACCGGCCATCATGGGGTGACGAGTGATGTTGCCGCTCCACACGGTTCGGGTATCGATGCCCTGTGACTCGATGAATTCCTGGAGATCGCTGCGCGAGAACGGAGCGTCGGCGTCGACCATCACCGGATAACACAGCCACGCGGTGTCGAGATCCGGCGTCTCGGCCGGGGTGGTGAAGAAGTCCGGATGCGCGGCGTAGGCCGCGGTATAGGCCGCGAACGTCTTGCGGCGGCGTTCGTAGTTCGCGGTCAGCTTGCCGAGCTGAACCACACCGTAGGCCGCACCGAGTTCGGACGGCTCGAAGTTCCACGGCACCACATCGAAGATGAAGTCGTTGTCGTATTCGACACCGTCGAGGTCTTCGCGGAAGACCCGGCCACCACCGTTGCCGCCGAACAGATTCGGCTCCGAACGCCGGCCCCACCGCCGTAGCAGCAGCGCGCGGTCGCGGGTCTGTTCGTCGTCCATCATCACCATGCCGCCGGTACCCGCGCAGGTGATGATGTGCGCCATCGAGAAGCTGGTGACGCTGAGATCGGCGCGGGCGCCGGTGGGCGTGCCGCGCAGTCGCGCGCCGAGGGTGTCGCAGGTGTCCTCGATGACCTTCAGGCCGTGCCGGTCCGCGATCGCACGGATGGCGTCCCAATCCGGGCAGTTGCCGGCCAGGTTCGGGATCAGGATCGCGCTGGTCCGGTCGCTGACCATCGCCTCGATCTTGGCGACGTCGACGTTGAAGGTGTTCGGTTCCACGTCCACGAACACCGGTACGAGGCCGGCCCGCACGAGCGGGGCGACATCGGTGGAGAACGTCAGCGGGGACGTGATCACCTCACTGCCCCTGGGCAATTCGAGCAGTTCGACGGCCAGATACAGCCCCGAGGAACCGGAGTTGCACATGACACCGAACTTCTTCCCGGACAGCTCCGGCACGCGACGCTCCAGTTCGAAGACGTTCGTGCCGATGCGCAGGCCCTGATGCCCGCTGCGCAGCACATCGACGACCGCCTGGATCTCTTCTTCACCGTGGGTCGCGCGGGCATAGGTAATACGATCGGTCATATCGGAATTGCTTTCTGGGAGAAGGGGATCGATCAGCGGTCCGCGGACAGCACGATCGCACTGTGCGGGACCGGCGAACCACCGGTCACGAGGACGTTGCCGATCTCCTTGGCGGGCTGGTTCACCGAAGTGCCCCGGATCAGGCGCACGCCCTCGGCGATGCCGTTGACCCCATGGATGTAGCCCTCGCCCAGCTGGCCACCGTGCGTGTTGATCGGAAGTACGCCGTCGAGTTCGAGATTGCCGTCGGCGATGTAGTCCTTGGCCTCACCGCGGCCGCAGAAGCCGTATTCCTCGAGTTGCAGCAACACCATCGGCGTGAACGCGTCGTACAGCACCGCCGCATCGATCCCGTCCGGGCCGAGTCCGGCCTGGTTCCAGAGTTGGCGCGCCACCAGCTCGACCTCGGGCATCTCGTCGATGTCGTCGCGGTAGTAACTGCTCATCGAGATCTGCTGTGGCCCGACTCCCTGTGCGGCACCGGTGATCACGGCGGGCGGATGCGGCAGATGGCGGGCTCGCTCGGTACTGACGACGACGAGGGCCTGGCCGCCGTCGCTCTCCTGGCAGCAGTCCAGCAGTCGCAGCGGATCCGCGATCATCTTCGAGTTCTGATGATCGTCGAGCGTGATGGGGCGCCCGTGGAACCACGCCTTCGGATTGACCGCGGCGTGCTTGCGCGAGAGCACCGACACCCTGCCGAAGTCCGCACTGGTCGCACCGTATTTGTGCATGTAGCGACGGGCCAGGAAGGCCTCCTGCTGCGCCGGGGTCAGCAAGCCGTAGGGGTTGATCCAGTTGCGGTATTCCTGATCGGTGTTCGCGGAGTACGCGAACGGCGGCGGGCCCGCACCGAACCGATGGCCGGAGCGCTCGTTGAAGGCGCGATAGACCACGACGACATCGGCGACGCCGCTCGAAACCGCCAGTGCCGCTTGCTGAACCGGCGCACACGCGCCACCGCCACCGTGCGGAATCCGGCTGAAGAACCTGAGTTCGGGAATTCCGAGCGCACGGGCCACCGCGATCTCGGGGTTGTTCTCCATCGTGAACAAGGCGAAGCCGTCCACTTCCTCGACGCCGATCTGCGCGTCCGCCAAGGCGGCCAGCACACTCTCGCAGGCCAGCTGCCATTCACTGCGCCCGGAGTTCTTCGAGAACTCGGTGGCTCCGATACCTGCGATGGCGGCGGCACCGGAGAATCCCGCGGCGGTCATCGTGTTCCTCCCTCGTATGGTGCGACCTTCACCCGGGCGCTCACATGCACCCCGCGCGCATTGCGGCCGCGGACCTCGATCGTCACGACATCGCCGTCGACCTCGGTGACCGCACCACTCATGCGCATGGTGTCGCCGGGGAAGTTCGGGACCCCCAGGCGCAGCGACACCCGCAGGATTCGCGAGGACGGTCCGGCCCAGTCGGTGATGTAGCGGTCGATGAAACCGTTCGTCGAGTTGATACTCATGAATATGTCCGGCATTCCGCGCTTTTCGGCGGCGCCGGGATCGTGGTGCACATCCTCGAAATCCTGCGAGGCCATGGCGGTGGCCACGATGGTGCTGCGGTCCAAGGGCAGTTCCAGCGCCGGCAGCTCGGTGCCGACCGCACAGCGGGGGAGGCTCATGCCGCACCACCGTTCGGAAGCCGGAGCTGCGGCAGGATCTCACCGCGCGCATGTTCGGCGAAGCCGACCTCGAGTTCCATCCCGATCGCCAGCCGGTCATGCTCCACACCGGCGATATCGGCGACGATGCGGATGCCCTCGGCCAGATCGATCAGCCCCACCGCCAACGGGTACTCGAACGCCGGATCCTGCGGGTGATGGATCACGGTCCAGCTGTGCAGTGTGCCCCGGCGGGTCGACTCCACCACGTCCCAGGCGAAGGACCGGCACGAAGGGCAGGCGGGGCTCGGTGGATGGCGCAGTGTCCGGCAGTCGGCACAGCGCTGTATTTCCAGCCGGCCTTCCTTCGCCGCGGTGAACCAGAACTCGTTGTCCTGGGTGATGGTCAGGCGGGGTACCGCGGTCATCGCGCCTCCTGGGCGGTGTCGGGGTTGAAACGCAACAGCCGGAACCGTTCCTCGACGAACAGTTCGCCGCGCTGGTTCTCGTAGGATTTGCGCAAGGTGATGAAGCAGCCGTCGCCGAGCCCGGTGCGCTTGACCGGGGAGATCGACTCAATGGTGAAATGTGCGGTGACATGGTCACCCGGCGTCAGCTCACGGTGGTAGTCCTGCTCCACGTCGGTCGCCACCACCGAGGTGAATCCGTGTTCGTCCAATAGCGCGAGCAGTCGTGAGTAGGCGCAGTCCTCGACGATCCCTTCGGCACGCAGGCGGTGCACCTCGCGCCATCGGCGGTACCCCGACATCACCCAGGTGGAGACCATCGCGGGCGGACAGACCACACCGTCGCGCCCCGTGGCGCGGGCTGCCTCCGGATCGACATAGACCGGATTGCCGTCGTCGTGGGCCTCGGCCCAGTTGCGAATCATCGCCGCGTCGACCGGATATCGCGCCACCCGCGGCGGCTCGGCCTGCTGCCCGACGAACTCCTCGAATCGTTGTTCCAAGGTTTGCATGACTCGTGCCCCTTCTCGAGCAATCGCTTGATCGAGCACGCTAGAGACGATCGGGCGCACACACGTCGCCACTCCCACTGGGTTGGACAACGACGGTGCCGAGGTTCGACGACACGGGATCCACCGGCCCGGCCAACGAATCGGCGTACGGGATTCACGGCCACCGCGGCACACCTGCGCACCCGACAGGGAGCTCGGCGACGTCGTCGCACACCTTCGCCGATCCGATTGATGTTCATCAGCTATTGATCGGCCGACATGGACTCCGCGCCTTCGGATGCCAACCGATTCACCCCGCCCGGTTCCGGCACTCGCAGCGCCCCGGACCACGGTCGATATCCCGAATACCTGCGCACTCCCACCCAGCGAGATGACGCGGCGACTGTGCGGTGCATCACTGTAGCTTCTCCCGACGTGGCGCGGGACACCACCGCTTCACCATGGCTTTTCGGAGGAACTCAATGACGACAATCCCAGACCCTGTGGCCCCGGCCAGTTCACCCCCCATGCCCCGACGCTTCACCCGGCAGCGCTCCGTCTGGGTCATCATCACAATCCTGGTCTTGGTCGAAATCATCAGCGCGTTCGAAACTTCCATGGTGTACGCGGCGGTTCCGACGATGATCCGGGACCTGCACAGCGACGCCGGGACCGTCGGCTGGGCGGTGACCGCATTTCTCCTGGTGGCGGCCGCTGCCGCCGCGGTGTGCGGGCGCATCGGTGACATGTACGGTCGCGAGCGGGTACTCGTGGTGATTCTCGCGGCGGCCATCGTCGGTTCGCTGATCAGCGCGCTCGGCAACAGTGTCGGCGCCCTCGTTCTGGGGCGCGCGATCCAAGGCGTGGCCGGTGCCATTCTCCCGCTGTGCGTGGGTCTGGCCCGGGAACATCTGCCGAAGGCCAAAATACCTGTCGCCGTTGCCGTCATCTCCGGTGCCGCGATCGCCGCGGGTGCCGCGGCGACCTATATCGCCGGTCTGATGATCGATCACGCCAGCTGGCACATGATCTTCATCGTCGCGGCGGTCTACGCCGCGGTCATGCTGGTGCTGGTCGTCTTCGTGCTGCCGTGGCGGCCACCCACCGGCGCCTCACAGAAGATCGACTACATCGGCACCCTCGCATTCGCGCCGGCCATCGCGGCAATCCTGCTGGGTATCAACAAGATCAGCAGCTGGGGCTTCCTCGATGTCAAAACCCTCGGATTGATTCTGGGCGGTATCGTCGTGCTGCTGCTGTGGGTCCGCTGGGAACTGCGGGTCGACGATCCGATCATCAACGTACGGATCCTCACCGATCGTCATCTCGCATTGACGATGCTCGCCACGATGACGCTGGCCGCGGGGCCCTTCGGTATCGCCACGATGATCAATTCGCTGATCCTGCAGTATCCGTCGAGTCTGCCGTTCGGCGTCGGCTTGTCACCCACCGATGCCGGTTTCCTGACCTTCGTCGCGGCGATGTTCGGTTTCGTCTTCACGCCGGTGAGCGGGTGGATCGCCCGCATGGTGGGGTCGCGCGTTTCGCTGCTGATCGGCGTGGTGGTCTTCGGGATCTATTGCGTGGTCGTACTCTTCGCCTACCACTCGACGGCCGGGATGTTCGTGGCCGTGGTGTGCGCCTCGGTCGCCGCCTCGTTCGCCTACACCGCGCTGCCGAATCTGGTCGTCGAATCCGTTGCTGTCGAGAACACCAGTGAGGTCTCCGGACTGAACGCGGTCATCCGCAGCGGCGGGCAGGGAATCGGCACCTCGATCGCCGGAGCAGTGCTCAGTGCGTCCGCCGTGGCCGGCGTCAGCAGCATCGGCGGTCTGCACGGGGTGGTGGCGATCATGCTCATCGGCACGGTCCTCACCCTCATCCTGACGCTGATGATCCGGCGCGGCAGCGTGTATCGGAGCAACGCGAGCTGAGCTCGGATACGACGCGCGGGCCTACAGCCCGTCCGAGGCCCCACCCAGGTCGCCGGTCACGGCGTTGCCCAGGTGGGGCCTTCGCGTCGACGGAAACCATTTTCCCGCAGTAGATCTCGTATCTCTCGTTGAATGGGAAAGGGGGAGCGGGACCGGACCGGCGGGCGGCATACTCCGGCGGACCCCTACCGAGGACGGAATCATGGACGAAGCGAGAAGCGAGTGGTCCGATCGCCGGCAGATCCACGACGTGGTGTTGCGTTACTGCCGCGGGATCGACCGCCTGGACTTCGATCTCGTGCGGTCGGCCTACCACCCCGATGCCGTCGACCACCACACGGGCTTCGACGGCACCGTGGACGACTACCTGGCCTGGGTCGAACCGAAGCTGCGGGCCCGTACCGGCGCGACGATGCACATCGTCGCCAACCACCTGGTCGATCTGTTCGGCGATACCGCGATCAGCGAAACCTATGGCACGTCGGTGCATTGGGGCGAGCCCGCCGATTCCGCCCGCGCCAACTTCACCAGCGGCGTCCGATTCGTCGACCATATGGAATACCGGGACCGGCGCTGGGCGATCGCCGAACGCTGGGCGGTGCGGGAGTGGACCAAGTCGGATGTCGGGCTGCACGTGCCAAGGGAGGCCGAGGGGCCGACCGGCTCGCGCGACGACCGCGATCCGCTGATCCGGCTGCAGCGGAGGTTCTCCGCATGAGTGAGCAGAAGATGAAGGTCGGTATCAGCTCCCCCATCCTGGCGCTGGCCGGTGATCGCCCGGCCTGGGAGGCGCAGGCCGGTACCGCCGAAATCATCAGCGTCGCAACGACTGCCGACCGGCTCGGCTTCGATTTCATGACATGCGGCGAGCACGTGGCCGTACCGCCGGGCCTGCCCCGCGGTGAGCGCTTCTACGATCCGCTGGCCACGTTCTCGTTCCTGGCGGGACAGACCAACAGGCTGAAATTCCTGCCCTTCGTTCTGGTCCTGCCCTTCCACCACCCGCTGGAGATCGCCAAGCGATACGGGACGCTCGACGCGCTCAGCGACGGGCGGCTGATTCTGGGGTTCGGCGTCGGAAACCTGAAGGACGAGTTCGACATGCTCGACATCCCCTTCGCCGATCGCGGCCCGCGCGCCGACGACGCCCTGAAGGCACTGCGCTGCGCACTGGGCAAGCGCGTGGTGTCCTATCGAGGGCCGTACTACTCGTTCGAGAACATGGTGATCGATCCGCACTCGGTGCAGGCACCGGTGCCCCTGTGGATCGGCGGGCACAGTTCTCGCGCCCTGCGCCGCGCGGTCACGTTGGGTGACGGCTGGGCCCCCGCGCCGCAGACGTTCGGCGGCCCGACACCGGAGCAGATGCGCGAGATGCTCGATCGCCTCGCACCGGCCGACGATTTCGACGTCATCTTCACCGCGCCCGAGCCGCTGGACCCACTCACCCGGCCGGACGAGGTGGCCGAGACGATCGCGAGCGCGCGGCGGGCCGGTGGGACCAGAATCAAGCTGGTCCTCCAACACCGATCCCTGTCGCACTACCTCGAACAGCTCGAGTGTTTCGCGGAACTGGCCGGCCTCGACGGACTGCCCGCATAGTCGACCGGCATCCCCCGCGGGTCGCGGCCTGCGGGGGATCGACCATCATCCCCAGCGCGACTGCCCGCCGTCGAGCGGAACCGTTGCGCCGGAGAGATATCCGGCGTCGTCGCTGACCAGAAAGGCGACCGCCCGGCCGATGTCCTGCTCGGGATCGCCGATGCGGCCCAGCGGTATGGAGGCCACGAATTCGGCCGCTTCCTCCGGGTTGTGCTCGGCCCACCATTCCAGGGCCGGCGTGGTGGCATGCGGCGCCACCGCGAGAACCCGGATACCGTCGCGGCCCCATTCACATGCGGCCGATCGGGTCAGCGCACGCATCGCCTCCTTGATCGAGCTGTAGGCGCCGTAATTGCTCGCATCCCAGCGGACCGCGGCCGAGGACACCATATTGATGATCGCTCCCCCGCCGCGCGCCTTCAGATGCGGATGACACAGCTGCATCGCACGCAACGTCGCCAGCGGACCGACGGCGATGGAACGCTGGTACTCCTCGTCGACGATCGACAGCATCGGACCGGGCTTACATTCGTTCGCGTTGTTGACGAGAATGTCGATCGAGCCCAGCGTCGCCACCGCGCGCTCGATCGCGGCCGCGAGGTCCGCACGATCGCCGACATCGCAGGCGATCGGCTCGCTGCGCACCCCCACTTCGGTCAGTGCCGCGCAGGTGCTGTGCAGTTTGGATTCGGTGCGCCCCACCACCGCGATCGCGGCACCCTCCTTGGCCAGGGCCAGGGCGACGCCCCGGCCGACCCCCTGCCCCGCACCGGTGATGAAAGCGACCTTGCCGTCGAGTTTTCCCATATCGAAACCTATTTCCTATTCGGCTGACGCTGGCCTCAAGCCATCGTCTGTCCCATATCGACAACGACCTTCGACCCGGTCACCGCACGCGACAGATCCGACGCGAGATACAGCACCGCGTTCGAGATGTCGCCCACGTCGGCCCGCTGCACCGAGGTGAGCGGCATGCGGTAGGCGTTCATGTACTCCGGGTGCTGCCCCAGGACGGCGGCGACGTTCGGGTCGTTTCCCATTTCGGTGTCCACGGCGCCGGGGTTGATCGTGTTGACCCGGATCCCGTAGGCGCCCAGCTCCGTGGCCGCGGTGCGCGCCAACCCGATCAGACCGTGTTTCGCGGCCGCGTAGTGCGCACAGCCCGGGGCGGCGCCGACGCCCGCCGCGCTGCTCACGATGATGATCGATCCGCCCCGGCCGCCGTCGATCATGGCCGGGACAGCGGCACTCATCGTGCGCCAGACGCCGTTGAGATTGATGTCGACCAGGGTCGTCCACTGCTGTTCCGGCATCTCCCAGAACCGATTCCAGGTCGCGATACCGGCATTGGCGACGACGACGTCGAGCCGGCCGAAGTGCTCGACACCGGCCGCGACGGCTTCGCGCAACGCCGCCGCATCGCGGACATCGGCAACACCGGCGCGGATCCTGCGCCCCTGTGCCCGCACCAGGCGCTCGGTCTCCGCGAGATCCGCCCGGGTCGCGGCGGCGTAGCCGACATCATCGGATACCGGTGCGCAGATGTCGACGGCGATGATGTCGGCGCCTTCGCGCGCCAACCGCACGGCGTGCTCTCGCCCCTGGCCACGCGCCGCCCCGGTGACGAAGACGACCTTGTCTTCCAGAAGGTGTGCCATGACCGGGACCGTAACGGGGTCGTGCCGAGCGCGGTCGGAGGTTCCCACTCGCCGGGACACGGGGGCGGTCATGGGTTCCGCACGCGCCCAGCCGATCCTGTGACTCGACCCGCCAGCGACCCGGCGCCGGCCGGAACCGATTGCGCCGGCTCAGAATTCGATCGTGATCTCGTCGCTGCGCGGACGGGCCTGGCAGGCGAGAATATAGCCGTCGTCGATATCGGCCTGATCGAGGATGCCGGCATTGCCCAGATCGACCTCACCGGTGGTCAATCGGGCCGCACACGAACCGCATTCGCCCTCCCGGCACGAATACGGCACGTCGAGGCCGCCCGCGAGCATGACATCGACCAGTGTCGCCGAGCGCGGCCAGCGCAGTGTCGTCACCGCGCCGTCGATCGCCACCTCGACCGAGGCCGCGGTGCCGTCGTCCGCGTCGGCCAGCGGGAGCACGACCTCGGCGAAGGGATCTCCCGACAGCGACGTGAACACCTCCGCGTGCACCCGATCGCGGGGAAAGCCGGCACGGGTGGTCGCCGCGCGCACGGCATCCATGAAAGGGGCTGGGCCGCACATGAATACCCGATGACCCGCGAACGGGGCCGCCAGCCCGGCGAGGAGATCGACGCTCGGCAGGCCCTGCACACTCTCCAGGCAGTGCACCACGGTGAGGCGAGATCGGTACCGATCGGACAGCTCGCGAAGTTCGCGGGCGAAGATCACCGACTTCTCGTCGCGATTCGCATAGATCAGCACCACCCGCTGCCCGCCCTGATCGAGGGCGGACTTCAGAATCGACATCACCGGCGTCACCCCGCTGCCGGCGGCGAACAGCAGCAGGTCCTCGTCCAGATCGGGCGGGGTGAACAGCCCCGCCGGCGGCAGGACCTCGAGCACATCACCGACCGCGACGTTGTCGCACAGCCAGTTCGACCCGTATCCGCCGGCGGTCCGCTTCACCGTCACCTTCGGCAATTCACCGGTGAACGGTGAACTCGCCAGCGAATAGCAGCGCGCGACCGAACCCGTCCGGTCGCTCGGGATTCGCAGGGTGAGGAATTGTCCCGGTGCACAGGCGAACTCACGACCGCGGTCGGCCGGGACCTCGAACACCAGCGACCGGGCATCACCGGTCTCCTCCACGACCGCGGCAACGGTCACCTTGACCGAGCGTGAAGTGACCGGATCATCAGGGGTTGGCATCGCGGCGTCACCTCTCGAAGCGTTGGATCGACGCGCCGAAACTAGTGCACCGAGCAGGCGCAGCGGCCTCGGCTCTCGCTCACCGAGACACGTGGTACCGGCCGCGCCGGGTGATTCGGACCCGCTCGGTGGCAGCCGACGTCAGCCGGAGGTGGACATTCGCACCAGCAGCAGATCGCATGCGGTCCGGATATCGGCTTCGGCGTCGGGGACGGAGATCCGGCCGTTGAGGCACGACAGGATCACCCCGAACCACTGTTGCATCAGCAACCGGATCGCGGTGTGATCGTCTTCGGTCGGATGCTCGATGCCGGCCGCCTCCATCACGATCGCGCGAAACCTTCGGTCCACCTTGGCCACGTCCGGCACGGCCGCCGCGTTCGCGGTGCTGTTCGACTGCAGCATCGCGCTGGCCAGGGCGGGTCGCCGCAACAGTGCGCGGGTCGCTCGCACGAGTACTTCGTAGACCCCGTCCTTACCGCCGGTCGCCCCCGAGTACGTGGCACGGTGCGCCGCGATCCGATCGACCTGCTCGACCATGACGGCCACGAACAGGTGCGTCTTCGACGGGAAGTACCGATACAGGGTGCCGATCGCGACACCGGCGCGTTTGGCGACCTCGTGCATCTGCACCCGGGCCAGTTCCTTCTCCGTCCCCAGCTGGGCGGCGGCCGCCAGCATGCGCAGCTGCCGCGCCCGCTGCTCATCCGAACTGGGCTCCGCGGCGTCGCGTGCCTCGCCGATTCTCGGCACCGTCCATCCTCCTCGTCGACCGACACACTCGGTGTTCGGCTCACCGTCCCACCCACCGTATGGACTCTGCCCGACCACGGCGCGGTGGGATCGGCTCCGTGTCTGCCCTCGCGAAGGGGAATACGCACATACTCCACCCGAACGGGTGCCGACGACACCCGTGGAACTAGATGAGGTTGTCCTCCACCGGCAGCCCGAACGCGCCCCGGCCGAACAGGGCGAGGGCGCGTTCGGGTTCGTTGGCGACATGCGCACTGCCCGCGTGTGCGTCCCGCCACGCCCGCGCGACCGGATTCCCCCGGTGCAGGGAATTGCCGCCCGCCGTTTTGAACAGCAGATCGATCGCCGTCAGGCTGCGTTCGGTCGCGCGGACCTGATCGCGACGTGATCGCAGCCGCATCGACATCGGCAGGTCGGCTCCGGCCCGGGCCAGATCCCACAGTTCCCGCAGATTGCGTTCCAGCTGAAGGGTGGCCGCGTCGACCTCCGAGGCGGCCCGCGCAACGGCCACCTGTGCGAACGAATCCTCGGCGAACCGGCCACCGCCGAGACTGAGCCGCACTCGTTCGTGCATCTCACTCAGGTAGGACTCGTAACACCCTTCGACGATGCCCACGATCGGGGTCGCGACCGCGTAGGTGAAGATCGTGGCGAACGGTAACCGGTAGAGCGGACCGGCATTGACCTTCTGCCCGGGTCCGCGCAGCTGGGCGGTCTCGTAGTTGCGCACGACCCGATGCTCCGGAACGAAGGCGCCCGGCACCGAGATCTCGTTACTGGCCGTGCCGCGCATACCCACCACATCCCAGACGT
Source organism: Nocardia sp. NPDC052254 (assembly GCF_040679495.1). Lineage (NCBI taxonomy): Bacteria > Bacillati > Actinomycetota > Actinomycetes > Mycobacteriales > Nocardiaceae > Nocardia > Nocardia sp. NPDC052254. The sequence goes on from NZ_JBFAUW010000001.1 coordinate 802,958, forward strand.
CGTGGATGCTGTAGTCCTGGCGCGGGACCAGCACGGTGAAGAAGTCGACCGGCCGCCCCTCGGCGCCGAACAACACCGCACCCAGCAGTGCCCAGGACGCGTGGTCGCATCCCGACGAGAATTTCCAGCTGCCGGTGAGCTCATATCCGCCGGCCACCGGCCTCAGGCGCCCCATCGGCGCATAGGCCGAGGACACCAGCACCGCTGGGTCCGCGCCCCACACCTCGTCCTGGGCGCGCTGATCGAACAGTGCCAGATGCCAGGGATGAACGCCGAGCACCGCCGCCAGCCAGCCGGTGGAGCCGCACACACCCGCGATCGCACGCACGGCCCGGTAGAACTCGAGCGGATCGCCTTCCCGGCCGCCGTATCGTCCGGGCTGGAGCAGCGAGAGCACACCCGCGCTGCCGAGCTCCTCGATGGTGGCGTCGCAAACGTGTCCCGACTCGTCGACCTGTTGCGCCCGCTCGGCGAACACGGGCAGCAGATCGTGAACTGATCGCAGGACATCGTCGGACATCAAGGGGCTCCTGGGAACTCGGTGGTTGGGGGATCGTATGCCGTCGCCCCGCCCGGCCCGCCCGGCGGCGTCTCGTCCAGTGGGATCCCGGACATGTGTACGGGCGCGCTCACCTAGCGTCCGGACAGTAGTTCTCCAAGAAAGGACGGACGTACCGTGAGGTCCGATGCTGATGAGATCCGCCACATCGATTCCGGGGCCGCCCCCACCCGATTTGCCCGCGGCTGGCACTGCCTCGGACTCTCCGAATCCTTCCGCGATGGCACACCCCATTCCATCCACGCTTTCGGCACCAAGCTCGTGGTGTTCGCCGACAGCACCGGAAAGATCGCGGTGCTGGACGCGTACTGCCGCCATATGGGTGGCGACCTGAGCCAGGGCACCGTCAAAGGCGATGAGATCGCGTGCCCCTTCCACGACTGGCGGTGGGGTGCCAATGGCCGTTGCAAGAACATTCCCTACGCCCGGCGGGTGCCGCCGCTGGCCCGGACGCGGGGATGGCAGGTGCTCGATCAGGACGGAATGCTGTTCGTCTGGAACGATCCCGAAGGTAATCCGCCGCCCGCCGAGGTCACCATCCCGCGGATCGAAGGCGCGCTCAGCGACGAGTGGACCGATTGGGTCTGGTACGAGACCACCGTCGACACCAACTGCCGCGAAGTGATCGACAATGTCGTCGACATGGCGCACTTCTTCTATGTCCACTTCTCGTTCCCGACCTTCTTCAAGAATGTCTTCGAAGGTCATGTCGCCACGCAGTACATGCGCGGTGAGGCGCGGACGGATCTGCGCCCGAACTCGGCCGGGCAGCCCAAGATGCTCGGCAACGATTCGACCGCCGCGTATTACGGCCCGTCGTTCATGATCGACGATCTCGTCTACGAGTACGAGGGCTACAACGTGGAATCGGCCCTGATCAACTGTCACTATCCGGTCAGCGCGAACAAGTTCGTGCTCCAGTACGGCATCATCGTCAAGAAGTCCGAGACGATCGCGGGGGCGGCCGCCGACGAGCTGGCTCGTAAATTCGGCGACTTCATCCGCAAGGGCTTCGAGCAGGATGTCGAGATCTGGAAGAACAAGACCCGCATCGACAATCCGCTGCTGTGCGAGGAAGACGGTCCGGTCTACCAGCTGCGCCGTTGGTACGAACAGTTCTACGTCGACGTCGCCGATATCACCCCCGAGATGACCGAGCGCTTCGAATTCGAGCTCGACACCACCCGGCCAGTGGAATCGTGGAAGAGGGAAATGGCCGAGAATCTCGCACGAAAGGCCGCGGGCGCCGATGCAGCCGCTGCAGTGCGCTGAATGCCGGGCCGAGGTCCTGGTGCGGAAGAACAGCTGGGAACACACCTCGGTGCAATGGAATGCCGAGGCGCGCGCCGCCTGCCGGGAATTGTCGAATGCACGCAGCGGCAATCCCGACCGGCCCGGATTGCCGCTGCCGCGGTGCGGAAAGCTCACCGAGACAATCGAGACAGCCGCGCGCGACGGCCGCCTGGAGATAGCCGATCCTGCACCGGTTCGCCCGCTCGCCGAATCACACTGAGGCGCGCGGCCATTCGTTTCGCTGAAAAGGAACATCTGTGATCGACAGGAACTATTACGGACCGTGGGCGGTGATCGCCGGCGGTTCGGAAGGTGTCGGCGCCGCCTTCGCCGAACTGCTGAGCGCCGCCGGTGTCAATCTCGTGCTCATCGCGCGCAAGCCGGAACCCCTCGACGAAACGGCCACCGCGGCGCGGGCGAACGGTGTCGAGGTCCGGACCCTGGCCATGGATCTGCTGGCCACCGACGCGCTCGAGCGCATTCGCCGGGTGACCGACGACATCGAGGTCGGGCTGCTGATCTTCAACGCCGGTGCGAACACCTACAGCCACGAGTTCGTCACCGGGGATCTGGCCGGCTTCCAGAAGGTCATCGACCTGAACGTCACCTCGCAATTGACGCTCTCGCACCATTTCGGCGCCGTGATGAAGGAACGCGGGCACGGCGGCATCATGCTGCTCGGTTCACTGTCCGGCTACATGGGCACGATGACGCAGAGCATCTATTCGGCATCGAAGGCCTTCGGACGGATATTCGCCGAGGGGTTGTGGCTGGAACTCGCGCCGTTCGGCGTGCACGTCGTCGAGTTGGTCCTCGGTGTCACCCGCACACCGGCCATGGACCGGCTCGGATTGAACTACGACATCCCCGGACTGAATGTCGCCGAACCCGGTGATGTCGCCCGCGAGGGCCTCGAACATCTTGCCGACGGCCCGCTGTGGGTCGCCGGCGGCAATTACGAAGCCGCGCAGAAACGTAACGGATTCCCCCGGGACAAGCTCGTCGAGGGCGCGGCCGCGGGCATGCGGAAACTGATCGGTCGCGGCTGATCGGCCCGAGAGAACGAAACAACGGCCGGGGAGTGAGGCAATTGCCTTGCTCCCCGGCCGCTTTCGGTGGTGGCGCCGATCAGTTCACGGGCGGAGCGAATACCGCGAGCGGTTCCGAACCCGACCAGTCGTGACCCCAATAGCTGTCCGCGGTGATCTCCTCGGCGGTGTAGTGCGCCTCGTCCACGAGCATGCCCTCGGTGCCGAATTCGATATCCCATCCGCCGGGCGCACGCACATAGAACGACACCATCTTGTCGTTGGTGTGCCGGCCCAGCGTCGAGGACAGGCTGAATCCCAGCGTGTTCACCCGGTCGAGTGCCTGACCGACGGCGTCGAGGGTGTCCACCTCGAGCATCAGATGCACCATGCCGGGATCCTGGGAGGCCGGCGCGGGGCACAGCGCCAGACTGTGATGGCGCTGATTGACGCCCAGGAACCGCACCCGCCGGGCGGGGCCGGGAGCATCCGGTCCGCCGACCCGGATGGCACCGCGCGGCAGGAATCCCAGCACCTCGGTGTAGAAGGCGTAGGTCTCGTCGAATGCCGCCGTCGGCAATACCACATGGCCCAAACCGTTGGGGCCGGTGACGAATCGGCCACCGTGCGGGGTGACGACCGCACTGTGGTCGAGCACCGGGCCGAAGAATATCTCGGTTCGCACCCCGGACGGATCGTCGAACGCGATCACCTGCTCGGCATCGCGGTAGCGGCACTCCTGCTCCGACAACGTCGCCACCGTGATGCCGGCCTTCTCGACGGTTTCACGCACCCGCCGCAGGGCGAACTGGTCGCGCACCTCCCAGCCCACCGCCAGCGCCCGATCGGTGTCACCGGGCAGCACCGCCAGCCGGGCGCGGCGCTCGTCGACCCGCAGGTACAGGCCGTCCGGGTCGGGACCCGACCCCACGGCCAAACCCAGCCCGTCGACGGTCAGTTCGCGCCAACGGGCGATATCGCGTGTCTGGACGCGCAGATATCCGAGTGCTCGTATTTCGGTCATGGTGAACCCTTTCCGTGAAGCTAGATCATCGAGCGGTGCGGGCCCTGCGGCTCGCCGCCCAGCTGGGTGAGGGCCGAGGCGTAGAAGATCGACCCGGGCACGTGGATGGCATGGGCCAGGCCCGCGTGCGCATCACGCCAGAAACGCTGCATCGGCGTCGACAACTGCAGTGCGCCACCGCCGGACCGCGCGAAGATCTCGTCGACCGCGCGCACCGCCCGCCAGGCGGCGGCGGTCTGGGTGCGGCGGCCGATGGCCCGCAGTTCGAACGACACCTCCTGGCCCTTCTCGGTCATGTCCCAGAACCGGTCGACGGTCTCGAGCAACGCTGCCCGGGACGCGGCGATCTCGGCCGCGGCATCACCGATGGCGAACAGGACGTGCGGATCCTCCTTGATCTTGGTGCCCGCCACCGTGATCCGTTCCCGCTGGGCGTTGAGATGGCACGCCAGCGCGCCTTCCGCGATGCCGATCAGCGAGGAGGTGATGCCCAGCGGGAAGATGCACGAGAAGGGAAAGTTGTAGAGGGTCTGGGTCCGGCCGAACTGTTTGGGCGCCGTCCCGTCGTAGACCGATGTCGCCGACAGCGTGCGGTAGGCCGGGATGAACGCATCCTTGACGACGAGATCCTTACTGCCCGTTCCGCGCAGCCCGACGACATTCCAGCTGTCCTGGTCGATCTCGTAATCCGACCGCGGGAGCAGCACATGCAGATGCTGCGGCGGCATGATCGGCTTGCCGTCCTGATCGCCGACCGACGCACCGATCATCACCCAGCCGCAGTGGTCGGTGCCCGACGAGAACGACCACCGCCCGTTCAGCAGGTAGCCGCCGTCGACCGGCTTGGCCACACCCATCGGGGCGTACGGCGAGGCCATCCACATATCGGGGTCGGCGCCCCAGATCTCGTCCTGCGCCTTGCGATCGAAGAACGCCAACTCCCACGGGTGGACGCCGACGATGCCGCTCACCCAGCCGGCGGCGCCGTCGATGGCGCCGATGCCCATCGCGGTCTCGGCGAACTCGCGCGGATGTGCCTCGAGCCCACCGTATTCCTTCGGTTGCAGCATGCGGATGACACCGCAGTCCCGCAGTCGTTTCGCGGTTGTGTCCGGCAACCGCATCAGTTTGTCGCCTTCCGCGCCCAGAGCGCGGATCTCCTCGGCGAACTGCTCGATAGTGTCCAGAACCTGGCCCATGTCGTTCTCGGCTTTCTCGATGGGTGCCCGGCGCGTGCCTAGGCAGGGTTGTTCTCGGTGGCCGCCGCGCGGCCGCCCTCGGTGACCGGGATATGTTCACCGGCAACATGTTTGGCGGCGATGTAGCCGAACACCATCGACGGCCCGATCGTGGCTCCCGCCCCGGCGTATTCGTTGCCCATCACCGAGGCCGATGTGTTTCCGGTCGCGTACAGTCCCTCGATCACCGATCCGTCCTCACGCAGCACCCGGCTGTCCGCGTCACAGACCAGTCCGCCCTTCGTGCCGAGATCCCCGGCTTCACAGCGAATCGCGTAGAACGGACCGCGCACGATCTCGTCGAGGGTGGGGTTACGCATGGTGGGATCGCCGTAGTACCGGTCGTAGGCGCTGTCACCGCGGCCGAAATCCTCGTCCTTGCCGGTGCGGGCGAATCCGTTGAACCGCTCGATCGTGGCGGTCAGCGCGTCCGCCGGAACACCGATCTCGTGCGCCAGCTCCCGCAGGGTGTTCGCCTTGTGCACCACGCCCGAGTCGTAGAACCCCTGCGGGAAGGGCACATTGGGCAGAACCTGGGCGAACGGATAGCGGTTCTTGGCTTTGGTGTCCATGATGAACCAGGCGGGCACATGGCCACCGGCTAGCTGATCGTGCACGAAGTTGACGTAGGGCGCGGACTCGTTGGTGAAGCGCCGTCCCTCGCTGTCGACGATCACCGATGCGGGGATGGACCGTTCGGAGACCAGCGGTATCACCGCACCCATGGGATGCAGCACCGAAGGCATCCACCACGCGTCGTCCATCAGATCGACCGCGGCGCCGAGCTTGCGGCCGGCGACGATGCCGTCGCCCACGTTCTCCCGGGCGCCCGCGCTGATGTCCGGCGCGCCGTGCCGTGGCAGATACTGTGCGCGCATCTCCGCGTTGTGGTCGAAGCCGCCGGTGGCCAGCAGGACACCCTTGCGCGCGAAGATCCGCATCGTCGTGCCCGCACGCTCGACCACGGCCCCGGACACGGTCCCGTGATCGTCGACCATCAGCTCGGTCATCGAGGTCCGCAGCCACAGCGGCACACCGGCATCCTTGAGAACCATCCGCATCCGGGCGACCAGGGCACGACCGCCGGTGGCCATGTGGCGCCGGCGAACGACATTGGACGACACCCGCCAGGCCGCGACCAGGGAGGCCCTGCGCCCGCGCCAGGTACGCTTCACCATCGCCAGATCGTGATAGTCCGCGGAGGTCACCCACAGGCCCAGTGGGCCTTTCATGCTGTTGGGCCGCTGGTACTTCTCGTCCTCTCGCAAGGCCCGGGTATCGAACGGTGTGCACTCGATGGTCCGTCCCATGGGCCGCCCGCCCTCGAGCTCCGGGTGGTAGTCCGAGTACCCCTTGACCCAGTACAACTTCATGTGCGGGCTCCGGTCGAGCAGGTCCATCAGCTTCGGGCCGTTGTCGACATAGGCGTCGAGACGGTCGGCGGGCACCTTGCCCTCGGTGATGAGATCGAGATAGCGGCGAATCGACTCCCTGCTGTCCACGACCCCCTCGGCGCGCAATGTGGGCGCGTTCGGAATCCAGATACCGCCACCGGAGATCGCCGTGGAACCACCGTAGGTCGCGCCCTTGTCGATGATCAGCGTGTCGAGTCCCAGGTGCGCCGCGGTGATCGCGGCCGCCATCCCGCCACCGCCACTGCCGATGACGAGGAAATCGACAGTCCGATCCGTGTTCTCGCTCATCACCGGTTCCTGTCGCCGCGGGTGAGGAACGCCAGCACGGCCGACAGCCAGGCCTCGCGGGCCTCGATCATCGTCCAGTGCCCGCACCGGGGAAATACGTGGAGCTCGGCGCCGGGGATGTCGCGCATCGGCAGCACCGCCATGTCGACCGGGCTCACCCGGTCGTCGCGTCCCCACGTCAGCAGCGTCGGCGCGGTGATCTTGTGCAGTTGCGCCCAATACGGGACGGTGTCGCCGGCCGCGGCCGCGGCCATCATGCCGGTGAAGGCCGCGGTGCTGTACATCCGGCGAGCGATCTCGAGTGTGGTGGGCTCGGTCGCGAGTTCCCAGCGCTCCTCGATCAATTCGGGTGTCACCAGGGCCGGGTTGTGGACCATCGACCGGAGCCAGCGGATCAGACCCTCACGAGTGGGGTTGTCGGTGAACTCCATCAGCAGCTTGATGCCCTCGCTGGGGTTCGACGAGAAGGTGGCCTTCCCCATTCCGCCGATGGTGACGAGTGCTCCGACCCGGTCCGGCTCGTCGATCGCGACCTTGGTCGCGACGACACCGCCCATCGAGTTGCCGATGATGTCGACGGTGTCCAGACCGAGCCCGTCCAGGAACTCCCCGACCGAGGACTGCGCCATCGCCATCGGATGCCCCGCGCCCGGATCGCTCACTCCGAAGCCGGGGAATTCGAGCACCAGGCAGCGGAAGTGCGCGGCGAGTTCGGCGAGCACCCCACGATAGTTGCGCCAGCCGGTCACCCCCGGGCCGGACCCGTGCAGCAGCAGCAACGGTGGCCCGTCGCCGGCCTCGTGGTAGCGCAGCAGGCCAGAATTCGTTTCCAGCTCCTTCCGGCTGCCTTCGTAGCTCACGTCTGTCGTCATGACCCGCACGTTGCCAGCGCGCCACCGCACCCACAGCCGCCGTCCCGTTGAGCGAGATCCGCCGGGCCCCCGAAAATCCGGCTGCGTGCGGCGACGGCATCTTCCACTCAGCGAGATCACCGATCGTGGTATCGGCGCGCGACCATAGGCTCGGCTGTCGAAACGGTCGAAATCCTCGATCACGCAACGGAATCGGAGGTTGGGTCGGATGTCGATCGAAACCATGTCGCAGACCGAGATGCGGCGCGCACTGGGTCAGTTCGCCAGCGGTGTGACCGTGGTGACCGGGATGGATGCCGAGGGTCCGGTCGGGTTCGCGTGCCAGTCGTTCGCCTCGGTCTCCCTCGACCCACCGCTGATCCTGTTCTGCGTGGACCACGAGGGAAAGTCATGGCCCCGCATTCGCGGCACCGGGCGGTTCAGCATCAATGTCCTGCGCGAGAACCAGGCCGATCTCTGCCTGCGGTTCGGGTCGCGCACGGGCCGCAAATACGAAGGACTCGAGTGGGAGATGTCGAAATGGTCGACACCGCTGCTGCCCGGTGTGCTGATGCGAGTACACGCCGAGATCCACGATGTGCACGCGGCCGGCGATCACGACGTGGTCATCGGGCGGGTCCTCGATCTGGAGTCGTTGACCGAGGAACGCCCGTTGATCTTCTTCCGCGGCAAGTTCGGGATCGAAACCCCTCCCGGCCTGCTGCACACCTAGAGCCACTGCCCGGACTGAATCGCCAGCAACCGGTCCAGGGCCGCGGTCGACCACGAGTCCTCCGGCGGCGGCACGCTTGTGCGCCCACGCCGCGGAGTGCCGGACTCGGGGTTCAGGGTGCTCGAAATGTCGCGTCCCGCACGGGCGAGCAGCGGTGCCACCCGCTCCAGCTGTGCGGTGTGCGAGTCACCGCACAGCGAGATACCCGCGACCGGGCCGTCGAGACCGCGTACCGCCACACCGACGCACGAGACACCGCGGACCGCCTCGTCGCGCTCGAATGCCACACCACTGCGCCGCCGGATGCGATTGAGCTCCTGATGCAGGCTCACCACGTCGGAGATGGTCACTTCGGTGCAGCGGCTCAGGCGATTGCGGTAGAGCGTGTCGACCTGTTCCGCGGCCATCCATGCCAGCACCGCTTTACCGCCCGCGGTGGCATAGGCGGGTTTGCGCCCGCCGACCCGGGACGGAACCGACGCGGCGAACCGGCCACCGACCTTGTCCAGATAGACGGTCTCCCCACCGTCGAGCACCGACAGGTGCACCACCATCCCGGTGCGCAGATGCAGTTCGTGCAGCAATGGGGCAGCGGCAGCGCGCAATTGGGCGTGACCACCGTCGCCGCCACCGAGTCCGAGCGCTCGCCGGCCCAGGCGGTACCCGGACGACACACGGTCGATCCAGTGCAGTCGCACGAGCTTGTCGAGAATCCGATGCACGGTCGAGCGCGGCAGCGCGGTGCGCGACGCGACCTCTTCGAGGCTCAAGTACTCCATGGGGCCGTCGAACGCGTCGAGGATGAGCGTCATGCGTTCCACCATCGACGGCGGCAGGTCACCCTTCGTGATCTCCGACGGGACTACGGAATCGGAATCGACGACCGTCATCGAGCCTCCAACCAACCTGGCCTCTGCGTTGAGCAGGCAACAAAACTGAAACGAATTCTGATTGTAACAGCGACTCATATCCCGGTGACAGAAACGCAGAACACGGTCCACCTGTCACGCAAACTAGAATAAATACTAATTCTGAGATCGGTCAGTAGGGAGCCACTTCATGAAAGAAGCACTGCAGCTGTCGGGACGCGCTGCCGTCGTCACCGGTGCGGGCGCCGGGCTCGGCCGCGCGGAAGCTCTCGCCCTGGCCGACGCCGGGGCCGCGGTGGTCGTCAACGACATGGGTGAGAACGCGCACGCGGTCGCCGAGGAGATCATCGCCGCGGGCGGACAGGCGGTGGCCGTGACCGGCGACGTATCGGACTGGTCGCTCGGCGACCGTCTGGTCGAGGAGTCCGTCGGCCATTTCGGGTCGTTCGACATCCTGGTCAACAACGCCGGAATCATCCGGGACAAGATGATCTTCAACCTGTCCGAATCCGACTGGGACGACGTGATCAGGGTGCACCTCAAGGGGCACGCGGCCACCTCGCGCGCCGCCGCCGTGCACTGGCGCCGGGAGAGCAAAGCGGCCGGCGCCCCGGTGTACGGCCGCGTCGTCAACACCTCCTCGGAGGCCTTCCTCTTCGGCTCGGCCGGTCAGCCCAACTATTCGGCGGCCAAGGCCGGCATCACCGCGCTCACCCTGTCCACGGCCCACGGCCTGGCGGCATACGGTGTGCGGGCGAACGCCATCTGCCCCCGGGCACGGACCGCGATGACCGCCGGTACCTTCGGAGCGAACACCGGCACCGAGGAACTCGACCCGCTGGCCCCGGAGCGGGTGGCCACCCTGGTCCGCTACCTCGCCTCCCCCGCATCCGACGAGATCACCGGACAGGTGTTCATCGTCTACGGCAAGATGGTCGCGCTGATGGAAGCCCCGAAGGTGGAAAACCGCTTCGACGCAGCGGGTTCGGCCTTCTCGGTCGAAGAACTCGACGATCGGCTGACCCCGTACTTCACTGGGCGCGCCCGGCACGAGACCTTCGCCGCCCACGATGTCGCCGCCTTGGAAAAGGCCGCGCTGGCAACGGATTCGGTGCCCGAGTGACGAACACCGCGCAATCGATGACCAGCGACCGCTCCGCTCTGTTCCGGCCACTACGGATCCGCTCGCTCGAGCTGCCGAACCGGATCGTGATGTCGCCGATGACCCGATCCCACTCCCCCGGCGGAATACCGGGCGCCGACGTCGCCGGCTACTACGCCCGGCGCGCGGCCGGGGGCACCGGCCTGATCGTCACCGAAGGCGTTGCCATCGACCATCCTTCGGCCGTGGACAACCCCCGGGTGCCGCACATGTACGGCGCCGCCGCGCTGGCCGGTTGGCGGGCGGTCGTCGACGCCGTCCACGCGGCCGGCGGCAAGATCGTCCCGCAACTCTGGCACGTCGGGCCGCTGTGGGGCGCGATGGGATCGGTCGATCCGGCGATCCGGCCGATGCGCCCGTCGGGCGAATGGGGCCCGGCCGGCAAGACGTCGTATTCCGATGATTACGTGCGACGTTCGCTGCAACCCACCGAGCCGATGACCGACGACGACATCGCCGAGGTGATCGCCGCCTACGCCCGCGCCGCACAGGCGGCCGCCGACATCGGATTCGACGGTATCGCGATCCACGGTGGACACGGTTACCTGCTCGACTCCTTCCTGTGGCAGGGCACCAACACCCGCGATGACGCCTGGGGCGGTGATCTGTTGCGGCGCACCCGGTTTCCGGTCGAGGTGGTCACGGCGATCCGCGCCGCGATCGGCGAGGACCTCCCGATCTTCTACCGGTTCTCCCAGCACAAGCAGCAGGACTACACCGCACGCATCGCCGAGACCCCGGACGAACTGCAAGCCGTTCTCGGCGCCCTGGTCGCGGCCGGGGTCGATGTTCTCGACGCCAGCATCCGCCGGTTCGACGCCCCCGCGTTCGAGGGCAGCGATCTGTCGCTGGCCGGCTGGGCCAAGCGGCTCACCGGCGCCGTCACCATGGCGGTGGGTAGCGTCGGCCTCGGAAAGTCACTGCAGGACAGCCGAATCGACGGCACCGCGGCCCCTGTCGTGGACAACATCGCGGACGTGCAATACCGGATCGGCGCGGCCGAGTTCGACCTGATCGCCATCGGACGACTCCATCTCGCCGACCCCGCGCTGGCCACGACACTGCGCACCGGCGCACCCCTGTCCACCTTCGATCGCACCGTGCACGAACGCAATCTGGTCTGACCCGCGGGCGATCTCGGCGACGGACGGGGCGGTCTCCGATCCCGCCGCTCGAGATCGCCGGCCGCGGCCCCGGGCGGGGAGGTCAGTCGACGACGGCGGCGGCGAATGCCGGCGGGTCGCCGAGGAACGGGCGATGTGAGGGCGGTTGCCGGCCGTCGGTGTCGCGGACCCCGAGCTCGGCCCCCAGCTCGGCGCCGATCAGCACCCGGCCGCTGCGCCGCATCAACTCCGGGTCGCGGGCCAGCGCGTCGATCACCCGGCCGGTGAACTCCGGGGATTCGGCCGTGGCGGCCAGCCCCTCGTACGCGCCGGGGTTCGCCGCGAAAGCGGCACGGGTGCGTTCGGTGGTGAGCAGGCCCATCCAGATCGAGACGACCGCGATGTCGAACGGCCGGAAATCGACGGCCATGTCATGAGCCATCTTGTCGACCGCGGCCTTCCCCGCACCGTAGGCGGGCCCGTGCATATAGCAGGCACCGCCGAACGACGAGGTGTTCACCACGAGTCCCGCACCGTTGGCGACCAGCAGCGGCGCGGCGTAGTAGCTGGAGACGTAACTCGACCGCATGCCGACGTCGAACAGCTCGAGCAGTGCCAACGGCTTGTCCCAGAACGGCCCCTTCATCGTCAGCGCGTCCGGTACCGCCAGCGCATTGTTGACCAGGATGTCGAGCCGGCCGTCCTGCGCGCGCACCCGCTCGAACAACGCCCGCACCTGCGCGTCGTCTCCATGGTCGACCACCACGGGCACGCCGATGCCCCCGCGCCGGGTGATCTCCTCGGCCGTCGCGAACACCGTGCCGGGCAGCGCCGCGTCACCCTCGGATTTCGTTCGCCCCGTGACATACACCTTCGCCCCGGTCTCGCCCAGCGCCAAGGCGATTCCCTTCCCCGCACCGCGGCTGGCACCGGTGACCACCACGATCCGATCCGAACTCAGACCCACCGCACACTCCGTTCGTCGTCCGGGAACCACCCGTATCGGCTGCGACCCACCTCCGATTGAACTGTGCCGATCCGACGATCGCGGGTGCGTGTTCCGCTGACCGGGAAACAGACGCATCGACCTCGAGCACCGGCCCGAGCGGGACGTGCGCGCGACCACCCCGCCGCGCGCCGATGCGGCGCCCTACTGAGATCTTGATATCGAAATCGACAGCACCACAATCGAATTACCCGCACCCCGGAGGACTTGTGAGACTTCTGTTCAGTGCCACCCCCGCTTTCGGCCACATCCTGCCGCTCGTTCCGCTCATGCGGGCGGCGGTCGCGGCCGGGCACACCGTCGGCCTGCTGTCGAGCGCCGGATTCCGCGCCACCATCGGCACGGAACTTCCACCGGAAGTCGACTATCTCGAGGCGGGGGCGATGCCGGATGTGTTCTCCACGGAAGCGGCCCGCCGCACGGGTACCGACATATACCAGCCGACACCGGCGATGATCGGTGAGATCTTCGGCGGCGCCCGAGTCGACCTCGGCATCGAGGAGAGCCTCGGCCGGGCCGCGCGATGGCGTGCGGACTCACCCGTACCTGGCCGGCAGTGACCCGCGGCACCGGGGAACGCGAGATCCCCACGAAGACCGATGTTCCCCGGCGTCTTGCGACTGCCGGTGCGCGAGTTGGCCTCTCAGCTGGTCAACGTGCCGCGCAATTCGATGGCGATTTCCGAGGCGTCGAGATTGGCCAGGGCGTTTGCCAGTACGTCGGCGTCGAAGGTGCCGTTGTCGCGGGCGTCGAGCAGTTCTGATCGTTGTGCCGCGATCACGGCGAGCCGGTGGTTCTTGGCCTCGGTGAACGTCTCCTGGGAGGGTTCGCCGTCGGTATGCGACGGCTCGGCGACCGAATCCGCCGCGGTGCGCAGCAATTCCATGATGCGATCCTGCTCCGCCCTGGTTTGTGCCTCGACCTCCGCGGGGTCGACGTCGGAGGGCAGCATTCGCAACAGCGGCCCGATGGTGCCCCCCTGGACCACCAGTGACATCACAGCGACCGCGAACGCGATCAGCACCAGCACGGAGCGTTGCGGAGTGTCCTCGGGCAGCGTCTGCGCCGCGGCCACCGTCACCGCACCGCGCATACCCGCCCACACCACCGCGGCGCCCTCGCGCACGCCGAGCGGTTCGCGCAGGAAGTACTCGATATTGGCCAGCCCCTTGGTGACTCGGCGCCCAAGCCGGTCGAGATCGCGCTGGGACACCTTGCGGCGGGTGCCCGCTGCCCGCTCGAGCATCTCCTGTTGCCCCTCGCTGGTACTCATCTTCTCCTGCATGCTCTCCAACCGGGGCTGGAGCTTCTCGCCACGGCGGACGCGGCCGGTGAGAACACGCAGCAGCGGTGCGACGTAGGCCGCACGCACCACGATCGTCAACAGCAGCGCCCCGGCCGCGATCAGCACGGCCGTCCCGACACCGCCGTGGTCGTTCTGCACATCTGTCACGATGGTGCGGATCTGTAGTCCCATGGTCAGGAACACCGCGCCCTCGAGGACCAGTTCGACCGTGCGCCAATTCTGTGAATCGGAGAGCCGGTTGCGCGGTGAGAGATCGCGCGGCGCACGAATTCCGGTGACGAGACCCGCGACCACCGCTGCCACCAGACCGGAGGCGCCGAGCAACTCGGCGGGCACCGAGGCCACGAACGGGACCGTGAACGAGATGACGGTGTTGACGGTCGAATCGGTCACGCGCCCGCGGATCAGCAGGTTCAGCCACCCGGCGAACCAGCCGATCGCCACCGCGACCAGCACCGAGTACACGAAGGTGCCGACCGAGCTCCAGAACGAGAACGACGCGGCCGTCGCCACGATCGCGGTGCGCAGCAACACCAATGCGGTCGCATCGTTGAGCAGGCTCTCACCGTCGAGCATCGCCAGCACGCGTTTGGATACCGAGGTCTGTTTGATGATCGAGGTCGCCACGGCGTCGGTCGGGCTGATGATCGCTCCCAGCGCGACACCCCACGCGAAGCCGACATCCGGAATGACGATCATGAAGAACACCCCGAGCGCGAGCGCGGTCCCGATCACCAGCAGCACCGAAAGTCCGCCGATCGCACCGAATTCGCGGCGGAAGTTCATCGCCGGCATCGACACCGCCGAGGAGTACAGCAGTGGCGGCAGCACGCCCTCGAGAATCCACTCGGGTTCGATGTGCACCGACGCGAACATCGGCAGCAAACTCGCGGCGACGCCGATCCCGACCAGCACGAGCGGAGATGCGATCCCCAGCCGCGGCCCGACCACCGCCGACGCGGCGATCACCAGCAGCGCGGTCACACTCACGATCAACAGTTCGGTCACCGGCCCATGGTGGCAGCGATACGTGCCGATCCCCGGGTTTTCCCTGCGCAGCCGAGTTCATGTCGCGATATCGGAGTGGGGCGGCCGGCATGGCGCGGTCACTGCGCGCGGGGAATCATCAGCCGCAGCAGATGGGCCATGACGGCCGGCAATTCCTCGTCCGGATGCGCGAGCCAGTACTCGTGTGCGGCCAGCGTCGCGGCGAGGACGACATGACCGGTCGCGATGGCGACCAGATCATCCGGACCGGTGCCCCGCCGGGCGGCGACGAACTCCGTTGCGATGCGCCGCCATTCGTGATGGCGGACGGCGGCCTTCTCCTGCACCAGCGGCACGGTCAGGATCAGCTTCGCCCGCTGCAGCGCCCACTTTCGTTGTTCGGGTGGATGGCGCAGTGCTTCCGGCGTCGCGCGGATCAGCACCTCGTCGTAGGACTCGGCCCCCGGCGCCGCGGTGAGCAGCTCCCGCAGACGTGCCAGCTCGGCCGGGGTCTCGACCCACAGCACATCGGCCTTGGTGGAGAAGTACCGGAAGAACGTCCGCCGGCTGACGCCCGCCGCAGCCGCGATGTCGTCGATCGAGGTCTGCTCGAACCCGCGCTCCAGGAACAGGTCCTGAGCGACCTCGGCGAGTTCGTGGGCATTGGTCAGCGCGGGACGGCCACCGCGGTCACGCTCGGCTGGATCGCGCACACCCTCATCGTCGCATGCGGGGTTCGACCCTCGACTTTTGGCACAGCGCGCCATAACCTGGGGCGACAGAGAAGTCGAAGTGAACACGGAGATTGCCATGAGCAGACTGGACGGCAAGGTCGCCTTCATCACCGGCGCGGCACGCGGCCAAGGACGCAGTCATGCGGTACGCCTCGCCGAGGAGGGCGCCGACATCATCGCGGTGGACACCACCGCGATGATCGACACCGTGCCCTATCCACTGGCCACCGCCGGGGACCTCGCCGAAACGGTCCGGCTCGTCGAGGCGACCGGCCGGCGGATCGTCGCCCGTGACGCCGATGTCCGCGACTCCGCCGCCCTGGCCGACGCGGTGAACGCCGGTGTCGCCGAATTCGGGCGGCTCGACATCGCACTGGCCAATGCCGGAATCTCCAGTCCCGCGCCGACATTCGAGATGAGCGAGGACACCTGGCAGGACATGATCGACATCAACCTCACCGGAGTGTGGAAGTCACTCAAGGCGTCGGTCCCGCACATCATCTCCGGCGGGCGCGGCGGCTCGGTCGTCATCACCAGTTCGCTGGCCGCGATCTACCCCAACGAGAACACCGCCCACTACTCGGCGGCCAAGGCCGGGTTGATCGCGATGATGAAGGTGATGGCCAAAGAACTTGCGCCGCACAGTATCCGGGTGAACACCGTCCACCCCACCACGGTGGCGACCGACATGATCCTCAACGACGCGACCTACCGGTTGTTCCGGCCCGACCTGGACGACCCGACACGTGCCGATTTCGAAGAGGCCGCGCGCACCCTCAACCGGCTGCCGGTCGCGGCGCTGGAGCCCGGCGACATCACCGATACCGTGCTGCACCTCGTATCCGACACCGGCACATACATCACCGGCACCACACAGGTCATCGACGCCGGTGGCGCACTGTGAGTCAGGTGTGGGCGATGAGACCACTCGAAGGCTGAGTCGCACCGGACGATTCCCACGGGCGAAGCCGGGCGCACGCCTTCACGTGCGCCCGGCGAGACACGGCGCTCCCCGCCGCGGTGTCACGGAATGTTCAACGGTGGCGACGGCGGAAACACCACCGGAAGCTCGGCGAGTGTGCGATGCAACGCTCCGGGACGCCAGATCAATTCGTCGGCGGCCACCGCGAGCTCCACCTCGGGCAGGGCGTCGAGCAGCTGTTCGACCGCGCTCTGAGCGATCAGGTAGGCCAGCGATTTGGCGGGGCAGGCGTGTGGACCGGCGCCCCAGGCCAGATGCGCGCGATTGCCCGCTCGATACCCGCCGCCGATGTCCGGATCGTTGTTGCAGCCGGTCAGGCTGATGACCACCGGCTGATGCGCGGGAAGCCAGGTGCCGTCGATGAGGACGGGGTGGCGCGGATAGGTGACGCTGGCATTGGGCAGCGGCGGATCGGTGAACAGGACTTCGTCCACGGCATCACGCGTCGACTTCGCACCGCCGAGAACCCCCTCGCCGAACCGGTCGTCACTGAGGATGAGCCGCAGGGAATTGATCACAAGACCCGGCAGTGGCCCCATCCCCACGCCGTAGAGCGCGAGAACCTGGTGCATCATCTCGAATTCGTCGAATCGCCCGGCATCGCGCCACAGTCGCGTGGTGATGTCGTCGCCGGGCTCGGTGTGCTTGAGCCGGACCAGTTCCAGGACCGCCTCGTCGAACATCCGATTGGCCTCGCCCGCGTCGACGCCGTCGAAGATGGCGGCGGTGGCCGCCGCCGCCTTGCGGCTGATCTGCGGCGGGCAACCCAGAATCGCGTTGACGATCTCGAAGGCCAGCGGTGCGGCGTACTCGCCGACCAGATCGGCCGAGCCTCGTGAACAGAACGTGTTGATCAGCGATACCGCGGTGCGTTCCACGACGCCTTGCAGCGCATGCAGGTTCACGCCGTCCAGTGCCGACGTGGTGGCCCCGCGGTAGCGCTCGTGGTCCGCGCCGGAATTCCGTGGTGCGGCAGGCCGCCATTGCAGGACCGGTAGCACCGGGCAATCGGCGGAAACGCTCTGCTGCCAGATTCGTGGGTCGGACGGGAAATGGTCGGGGTCGTTGAGGATCCGCAGTGCGGCGCGGTAACCCACCACCAGCGTCGCGGGAACACCCGGCGCCAGCTCGACGGGTACCAAAGAGCCGTAGCGACTGCGCATTTCACCATAGGCGCGCAGCGGATCAGCGGCGAACTCGTCGGAGTACAGACTGACGCGCGGGCCGGCGAACGGCACCGGCGACGCATCCCGGGTGACGGGATCCGAGGGCGTTGACAAGAACTTCTCCAAGAATGGTCGGCAACCTCGCACAGCAGAGACAACCTGCGGGCATCGAGCGCCGTCGCCCGGCAGTAGCCCGAGCATAGCCCGGCGCCGCGCAGGTGTCGTTCACCGCATTTCACAAGGGGGAAGCGCTCATCGGACGGCGATAGCGCGACTCGCGCGAACCAGCACGTTCCGAGCGTCGACCCACTCGGCGACGTCCGGCCGCAGTCGAGATCACGACAGCCCTGCGCGCCGCGTCACAGGGCGACGATCCGGCCGGAACCCTCGACCGGATCTCGCGGGAATCGACCGCTGTCCGTGCCGCCGACGGAGCCCAGTATTTCTTCTGTACGGGAGCACAGAAATTCACCTTCGGTGCGGGATCCTCGATAAAACTCGCGCAATTCATCGAGAAATTCCAGCCAGTGAAATCAACTGCCGTGCAACCGTGTTCGCGGTGTTAGAACGAATATGTTGTGGAAGCTGTCCGCGACGGCGCGGATACAGTCCGCTTCCACCACATATTTCATTCGAAGGACGGTGGACATGACAACGGTGCACGACGAGGTTCGCCGGATCGAGGCCGGGACGGTGCCGGCACGGTTCGCACGTGGCTGGCACTGCCTGGGATTGATCAAGGAATTCTCCGATGGTCGACCACACTCGATCCAGGCCTTCGGGACCAAGCTGGTGGTTTTCCGCGGCGAGGACGGCCGGGTCAACGTGCTCGACGCGTTCTGCCGCCACATGGGCGGGGACCTGTCCGACGGCCAGGTCAAGGGTAACGAGATCGCCTGCCCGTTCCACGACTGGCGCTGGGGCGGCGACGGGCGCTGCAAGCAGATCCCCTACGGTCGGCGGGTGCCGCCGCTGGCGCGCACCAGGGCGTGGACGACGCTCGAACAGGACGGCATGCTGTTCGTCTGGAACGACCCGGAGGGCAATCCACCACCGGCGGAGGTGACCATTCCGCGGATCGAAGGTGCCGGCGCCGACAATTGGACCGATTGGCACTGGTACACCACGGTGGTCGACACCAACTGCCGCGAAATCATCGACAACGTCGTGGATATGGCGCACTTCTTCTATATTCACGGCTCACTGCCGACATATTTCAAGAATGTTTTCGAAGGAACGGTGGCAACCCAGTACTTCGAAAGCGGCGCTCGCGCCGACCTGCCCGGCCCGGCGGGCCAGCCGCAGCTGCTCGGTACGACATCGGTCGCGTCGTATTACGGTCCGTCGTTCATGATCGACGACCTCGTCTATCACTACGAGCACGGTGACTACAAAACCGTATTGCTCAACTGCCATTACCCCATCGATGCCAATTCGTTCGTCTTGCAGTACGGCATCATCGTCGAGAAGTCCGAGACCCTGCCCGAGGATCAGGCGGTCGCCACGGCCGTCGCACTCGGCGACTGGGTGAAGGCCGGCTTCGAGCAGGATGTCGCGATCTGGAAGAGCAAGGCGCGCATCGACAATCCGCTGCTGTGCGAGGAAGACGGCCCGGTCTATCAGCTGCGCCGCTGGTATCAGCAGTTCTATGTCGACGCCACCGAGGTGGTTCCGGAAATGGTCGACAGGTTCGAGTTCGAACTCGACACCACACGCCCGCTGGCCGCCTGGCAGGCCGAAGTCCGCGAGAACGTGGCCCGCAAAGCCGCCGAGGCGGCCTCATGACCCTTCCCATCGACAAACGCATTCGGGACGCCCCGATGGAGCCGATCGGGTGCCGCCACTGCGGTGCCCGCGTTCTCGCTCGCAAGAGCAGTTGGGCGCAGACGAGCATCCAATGGGACGCGGCGTCGACCGCGGCGTGCGTGGAGCGTCATGCCGCGAGCACCCTGTCGGAGGCCGGTATGCGGCACTGCTCCCAGCTTCGTGAATCCATCTGGGCCGCCGCGGAATCCGGCGAACTGCCCGTGCTCGACAATCCGGTGAGCTGAGCGGACCCCGAACGACGGATCGGCCCTGCCGTCACACGACGGCAGGGCCGATCCCGCACCGCGGACTCCGCGCACCCGGAACGCGGATTCGATTCCGAGCCCTCAGGCGCGCATCGGCCGTGGACCCATGCGTGGGGCTCCGACGGCCAGCCGCCAGATGTCGAACGCCGCCCGGCGCACCTGTGTCACCACCGCGTCGGTGTCGATCGTCCGCGTCGGACCACACAGCGACACTGCCACGCGACCTCGGTCGACATCGACATCGAGGGCGGCCGCCACCACCGTCACGCCCAGTTCGCATCCCTGCGAATCCACCGCGACCCCACTGCGATCGCGTACCTTGTCCAGTTCGCGTTCGAGTTGCCGGCGGGTTCGCACGCTGTAGCAGGTCGGTGCGCAGCCGAAGGGCAACTCGGGCCACTGCTGCGGATCCATCGCCGCCAGCAGCGCATGCCCGGCGGCGGTGAGCTCGACGGGCTGGCGCGCGCCGACCGCCCACTGCCGCCCCGGATTCGGCCAGGCACCGATCCGGTTCAGATGCAGTATCTCGCCACCGGACAGCAGACTCAGATGCGCGGTCAGGCCCGTACGCCGGTGCAGACCGGTCATGATGGTCATGGCCACATCGTTCACGCTGCGCTGGCGCATCACCTGCGATCCGAATTCGAACATCCTGATACCCAAGGCATATTCGAACCCGTGGCGTTCCACCCAGCCGAGTTCCACGAGCCGCTGCAGGATCCGATGTGCCGACGAGCGAGGCAGATGTGAACGCCGGGCGATATCGGCCAATGTCATGGGCCGCTGTCCGACGAAGGCCTCCAGCAAGGACGCCACCCGATCGATCATCGCGTTAGGGGTCTGTTCGAGTTGCACCGTTGCCACCTGTTACCTCCAACCGCAGTCATGTCAGATTCTGCCTATCTGTCAGAATCTGACATACTGGATTTTAGGGAGGACGCGCAGGGATGTAAAGCAGATCACACCGATCTGCCCGCACAGTAGGACAGACACCGACGCGACCAGCGAGTTCCCGACCGCGATACTGTGTACTGCGACCAAGGAGGACAGTGGCCGTGAGCAAGCCGTCCAGGCCGACGCTGACCGAACGCCGCGCGGAGGAACTCCGCCTCACCATCGCGAACACCGCACGCGACATGTTCGTCGCCGACGGTGACACCTCGGCGACGGTGGAGCGGATCTGCGAGACGGTCGGCATCGCGCCGCGGACCTTTCACCGGCATTTCCCGGTGAAAGAAGACGTCATCGGCCCGCTGTTCCGGCGCAGCCAGGCACTGATCATCGACTTCCTGCAGCACGCGCCGGCCGACGCCGACGCGGCGGAGACCCTTGCCCGCGCGTTCACCACCGAGGTCCACAAGCGGAAAACACCCGAATCCGACCGCAAATTCATGACTTTGATGATCAATACGCCGCAGTATCGGCTGCGCTGGCTGGAATGGGGTGAACAGCTCTGCGGGCCGATCACCGAATTCCTCTCGGCGCGAGTCGATCTCGGGGATGATCCGTTCCTGCGGAAACTCCCCGCCGAGCTGATCGTGCATACGAGCCGGCAAGCGTATATCCAATGGGTCGACACCGAGGACTGCGGCGACTTCTCCGAGGTGGAGGCACTGCAGCTGCGTGGCATGAAGATGCTGCTGGACGGTCTGCGGGCGGTGATGGCGCAACCGGCGGTGTCGGCGCCCTAGCCGCACGCCGGGATCCGCCGGCACCGGCGATCGCACCGGTGCCGACGAGGCCGCTAGCGGGCGAGGAACGCGGAGACGGTCGCCTCCCAGGCCTGCTTCTGCTCGATCATCACCCAGTGCCCGCAGTTCGGGAAGATGTGCACCTCGCCGTGCGGGAGGGTCCGCATCGCGATCAGCGACATGTCGACCGGGCTCACCCGGTCGTCACGTCCCCAGGTGACCAGGGTCGGCACGGAGATGCGGTGCAGATTCGCCCAGCCGGGTGTGGTGTCGGTGGCACGCGCCGCGTCGGCCATGCGGGCCAGCGCGGCCCGGCCGTACATCCGCCGCGAGTTCTCCAGAACGTCCGGTTCGGTGGCCTGCTGCCACCGCTGTTCGATCAGCTCCTCGGTCAGCAGGCTCTGGTCGTAGACCATCGACCGAAGCCATGCCACCAGGCTGTCGCGGGTCGGGTTCTCGACGAACTCACTGAGCCGGATGATCCCCTCCCCCGGTTGCGGACCGAAGATGGTGGTGCCGATCCCGCCGATGGTGACCAGCCGATCGACCCGCTGTGGCGCCGCCAGCGCGAATTCCGTTGCGACGAAACCACCCATCGAGTTTCCGATGATCCGGACGGTGTCGAGTCCGAGCCCGTCCAGGAAGGCGTGCACGGCCCGCTGCGCCGACATCATCGGATGCATCGCACCGAAGTCGTCGCTCACCCCGAACCCGGGAAACTCCAGGACGAGCGTGCGGTGGTTCCGGGCGAATGCCGCCACGTTGCCGCTGAAGTTGCGCCAGCCGGTGACGCCGGGCCCGGACCCGTGCAGCAACAGCAGCGGCGGTCCCTCTCCGATGTCGCGATAACGCAGAACACCGTGTTCGGTGGGCAATTCGAGCAATTCGGGCACGGCGAGGGTATCGACGGATGTACTCATATTTCGAGCCTGCCACCGGCCGATCGGCGTGACACCGACTTCTCCCGGTGAGCGGTACACCCGGCCCGAATCCCCGCGAGCCGGGTGAAACCCTGTGCTGTCGAACACTTTTCACTCATCGGGGCGCGATCCGATGGCCATGTGGCCGTCCTCGCCGCGAAACGAACATCAGCGGTGACCGGTCACGATCGGATCCCCCGCCCGCGGCTCGGGCTTCGCCAGCACGCAGTGGGTGTCGTAGAAGATCGTCGGCATGCACTTGTTGCAGTGGATGCACAGCGATTTCGCCGAATGGTCGGCATCGATCCGGTTGATCAGATCCGGCTCACGCAGCAGTGCCCGGGCCATGGCGACGAATTCGAAACCCTCGGCCATCGCCCGATCCATACCGGGTTTGTCGGTGATCCCGCCGAGCAGCACCAGCGGCATGTCGACATTCGCCCGGATCTGGCGAGCGGCGTCGAGCATGAACAGATCCTGATAGGGATAGCTGCGCAGGAAGAACCTGCCGAACATCTTGACGCCCCACCGCATGAACGGACTCATCGTGGCGCCGAATTCGTCGATCGGCGCGTCACCTTTGAACAGATACATCGGATTCATCAGCGAACTGCCCACGGTCAGTTCCAGCGCGTCGAGGTTGCCGTCCTCCTCCAGCCATTTCGCGACCTGAATCGCTTCGTCGAGCCAGAATCCCCCGGGCACACCATCATCCATGTTGAGTTTCGCGAGCACCGCGATGCGGTCGCCGACCGCCGCACGCACCTCGGCCGCGGTCTCCCGCACCACCCGCGCACGATTGCGCAGCGATCCGCCGTAGGCGTCGCGACGACGGTTCAGCACGGGACTCAAGAACGAGCTGGCGAAATAGTTGTGGCCGAAATGGATTTCCACCGCGTCGAATCCGGACTCGATGGCGTACCGCGCCGCCGCACCGTGCGCACCACGGATGCGCGCGATATCGGCCGCGGTCGCGGCATGGACGAGGGTCGGCCCGATCGGGGCGATCCGCCGTGAGGCACTCAGCGAACGGTGGCCGGTGGATTTCGCGTTCGCCACCGGACCCGCGTGCCCGATCTGGGCCGAGACGGCGGCCCCCCGCGTGTGGACGGCGTCGGTGAGCCGGTGCAGACCCGGCACCGCCTCCGGGCGCATCCACAGCTGATCGGCCTCGGTCCTGCCCTCCGGCGCCACCGCGCAGTAGGCGACCGTGGTCATGCCGACACCGCCCGCGGCCACCCGCCGATGGAATTCGATGAGTGCGTCACCGACCAGCGCACCGGGCGACATGTGTTCGAAGGTGGCCGATTTGATGATCCGGTTGCGCAGCGTCACCGGTCCCAGCCGAGCCGGGGCGAGGACGTCGGGAACATCGCTCGCGTCCATATCAGGCCCTCCCCGCCGCCGCGGCGGTTTTCGCGGCGATGTAACCGAAGACCAATCCCTGGCCGATCGTCGCGCCCGCACCCGGATAGGTGTTGCCGAACGCGTTGGCCGCGGTATTGCCGATCGCGTACAGGCCGTCGATCACACTGCCGTCCTCGCGCAGCACCCGCGCCGATCCGTCCGCACGCAGACCGCCACACGTTCCGAGATCGGACAGCACCAGCTTCACCGCGTACAGTGCGCCCTTGCGGCCCAGCGGCCGGAGATTCGGGTTGGGAGCGATCGTGGGATCGCCGTAGTAGCGGTCGTATGCGCTCGCGCCCCTGGCGAATTCGTGATCGACGCCCAGTTCCGCGGCGGTGTTGAAGGTGTCGAAGGTCGCGGCGAACGCCTGCGCGGGAACACCCATGGCCCGGGCCAGTCCGGCCGGATCGGCGGCGGTCACCGCGATGCCGTTGTCGTACCACGCCGGTGGCAGTGGCTGCCGGGGGAACAAGCCCGCGGCGAAGATGTAGCTGTTGCGGTAGCGCTGATCGAAGACGAGCCACATGTCCCGCACCGGATCACCCGCTCGCTCGCGTTCGAGTACGCGCTGCCCGAACGACATGTAGTCGGTGGCCTCGTTGACGAACCTTCGGCCGCTGTCGTCGACGATGAACGACCCGGGCAGCGCCCGCTCGGCCAGCAGCACCGCCGGCGCTCCGCCGGGCAGTGCGGCCACGGCCGGAAACCACCAGGCCTGATCCATCAGGCCGATTGCCGCACCGGCCTCCTGCGCCGCTGTGATGGCGTCACCGGTATTGGCCTCGCACCCCAGGCTCGCATGCTCGACCAGATTGTCCGACTGAAACTTTCGCCGCATCCGAGTGTCGTGGTCGAAACCGCCGGCGGCGAGCACCACTCCCCGCCGAGCGGTCACCGTGGTGAGTGTCCCCGCGCGGTCGACGACCGCTCCGGTGACCACTCCGTCGGCCTCGATCAGCCGCACCAGGGTGGTGTCGGTCCAGATGGGAATTCCGGCGCGAATGGCGCCCGCGAACAGACCCGCCGCCAGCGCCTGCCCACCGGCGATGTACTCACGTTTGAGCGCGAGCCCGCCGACACCGGTCGCCATGGCCTTGATGCCACGCCAGAGCGCCTTGCCGGGAGTCTTCGCGATCAGATTCAGCCACTTGTAATCGGCTCCGGTCACCGGCATCGGCAGGCCCGAGGCTTCCATCACCCCCGGACGCAGGCGTGACCGCTGGGTGCCGAGTTGCGCGGCGTCGAAGGGCTTGCATTCGCAGGTGCGTCCCGCAGCCGATCCGCCGGGTAGTTCGGGGTGATAGTCGGAATAGCCGTCTGCCCACATGAATGTCATCGGTGTGGTTCGCGCGAGCATCTCGATGGTGGCGGGCCCGTGTTCCAGGAATGCGGCGCCACGCTCGCGCGGAGCCGAATCTCCTACGACCGCTTCGACATACGCCGATGCGGCCGCGGCGCCGTCAGCGGGCTGCCGCTCGGCCAGCACGAAATTGCCCGGCACCCAGAATGCCCCGCCCGACCGTGCGGTGGAGCCACCCACATACCCCGACTTCTCCACGACCAGGGCCGACATTCCGGCCTCGGCGGCGGTCAGAGCAGCCGCCAGCCCGGTCCCCGATCCCACGATCAGCAGATCGACCTCGTGATGTGCCATGGGTGTGTCGTTTTCGGTGGAGTTCATCGCCGTCCGGCCTTTCACGCTTGCTCACTCTGCTTCGCCCACAGCCATTCGTGCCCCCAATAGCTGTCGGCGGTGATCTCCTCGGCGGTGTAGTAGGTCTCGTCGACCAGCTCGCCCGCGGTTCCGTATTCGATGTCCCAGCCGCCGGGCACCCCGACATAGAAGGAGATCATCTTGTCGTTGGTATGGCGGCCCAGCGTCGAGGACACCGGAAAGTCCCGTGCCATCACCTGATCCAGGGCCCTGCCCACGGCATCGAGTGAATCGACCTCCACCATGACGTGGATCAGGCCGGGGTCGCGTCCCTCCAGCGCCGGCATGATCGCCAGGCTGTGGTGCCGCTCGTTCACACCGAGGAAGCGGATGCGCAGCGGTCCGGCGCCGGGAGGAGAGGGCATCCGGAATGCGCCGCGGGACAAGAACCCCAGCGTCTCGGTGTAGAAGGTGTAGGACTCCTCGAAGTTGGCGGTCGGCATCACCACATGGCCGAGCCCCTGGACGCCGGTGACGAACCGCTGTGCGTACTTGGTGACCACCGGGCTGTGCTCGAGGACCGGCCCGTGGAAGAACTCCAGCGGGGTACCACCGGGATCGGACATGCACAGACCCGCTTCGACCTTGCGCCGGTCGGCGAATTCCGGTGACATGACCGTGTATTCGAATCCCGCGGCATCCAGCGTCGCCGCCAACCGGCGCAATGCCGGTGCGTCTCGCACCTCCCAGCCGACCGCGCTCACCCGGTCGACGTCGGCGCGTTCGACGGTGATCCGTGCGGGGCGCTCGTCCATGCGGAAGTGCAGCGCATCGGTCTCGTCACCGAATCCCGGTGCGAAGCCGAGCACATCGAAGCCCAGTTCCCGCCAGCGATCCATATCCGTGGCGAGCACCCGGACGTAACCGAGGCCTTTGACAGGACTGATTTCACTCATTGACAACTCGCGTTCTGCTCGAGGCCGGTCAGATCATCACGCGCAGGGGACCCTGCGGGACGTCCACACCCAGCGAGGCCATCGCCGAGGCGTGATAGGTGGTGCTGGTGACATGGATGGCGTGGTGCAGGCCCGCATGGGCATCGCGCCAGAACCGCTGCAGCGCATTGTCCATCCGCAACGCGTTGCCCCCCGCGCGGTCGAATATGTCGTCGGCGGCGCGGACCGCCCGCCAGGCCGAGCGAATCTGATCGCGCCGGACTCGCGCGCGCATCTCGAAATCGATCTCCGCACCCGCGTCGACCAGATCCCAGATGCGATCGACATTGGCCAGCAGCTGCTGACGGGCCGCATCGATCTCCGAGGCCGACTCCGCGAGCGCGTGCAGCACATATGGATCGTCCTTGACCAGGGTTCCGGTGGCTCCCACCCGGTTTCGCTGATAGTCGATTCCGGCAGCGAGCACGCCCTCACAGATGCCGATCGTCGCGGAGGTGATGCCCAGGGGGAACATGGTCGACCACGGCATCCGGTACAGGGTTTCGGTCACGCCGTATTCCGCGGCCGCGGTTCCGTCGATGACCTTGTCCTGCTCCATCACCCGATAACCGGGGATGAACGCGTCTTTCACCACGATGTCCTTGCTGCCGGTGCCGCGCAGCCCGACGACATCCCACGAGTCGGCCACGATCTCGTAGTCCGAGCGGGGCAGGATCACATGCAGCGGTTGCGGTGGCATCAGGGGTTTGCCGTCCGCATCGCCCACCATGGCACCCAGGAAGATCCAGTCGCAGTGATCGGTGCCGGAGGAGAACTGCCAGCGCCCACTCATGACATATCCGCCGTCGGCGGGGACCGCGACACCGCCGGGCATGTACGGCGAGGCCATCCAGGTGTCGGTGTCCTCGCCGAGAACCTCGTCCTGAACCTTGGGATCGGCGAAGGCCAGTTGCCACGGGTGCACGCCGACGATCCCGGCCACCCAGCCCGCCGAACCGTAGCTGCTCGCGGTCTTCATCACCGTCTCGGCGAATTCCCGCGGATGCGCCTCGTGGCCGTTGTACTTCTTGCGCTGCAGCATCCTGATGATGCCCGCTTCCTTGAGGCGTTCGGCCATGTCGTCGGGCAGCCGGCCCAGCGAATCACCCTCCGGGCCACCGTTGCGAATCTCGTCGGCGATGCGTTCGATATTGCCGATCACTGTGTTGGACATGGCCTCAGCCTGGTCGCTCGGCTCGCTCCTGTGACGTGAGTCTCCTACTCATCGGAACACCGGATCGAACAGGCCGTCATCGGATGGTTTCCGCCCCGAGGCCCAGGCACGCGATGCGTGGCATCGTCGAGTGACGCCTCGACGCCGCACACGACTTCACTCACCACACCATCCGGCACCGCGTCGCCGTGAACGGATCCCGTCGCAGGGACCTCCTGTTCGTCGATCGCCCGCCCGCGGTGGGGCCTGGGTGGATGCTGTTCGGCCGCCGGTCAGGTCAGGGTCGCCACCAGGCGTCGACTGCGGGCGGCCATGGCCGCGGCCGTCTGGTCCGGGTGGTGCAACCACCAATCGACAAGGGCCGCAACCACACCCGTCCACACCGCCACCATGGCCGAGAGGTCCTGCGGATCGGTGAGACCCCGGTCGGCCAGGAACGCCGAGACCCCACGCTCGGCCTGCGCCGCGATGCGGCCCCGTGCGGCCCGTGCGGCCTCGGCCGCGGGGCCCTCGCCGGGGTGGGACAGGTCGAAGATCACCTTCCAGTCGCAGGGCCGCGGTTCGAGTGCGGCGAAGATGGCTTCCAGCGTGCGCTGGGCCATCTGCAGAGTCGGCGTGCCGCCGATCGCCACATCGATCGCATCCCCGAGCACGGCCTCGGCGCGGCGCACACACGCCACGTACAGCCCATCCTTGGAACCGAAGTAGCCGTAGACCAGCGGTTTGGACACTCCGGCACCGGACGCGACGACGCCGACCGACAGTCCCGCGTAACCGACGCGCCCGATCTCCGCGGCGGCGATGTCGAGGATCTGCGACTCGCGCTCCGCGCGCGGAACCCCCTTGGTTCCGGCTGTACCCATGTCGGCGCCCCTCCCGTGATGCTCTTTGACACTGATATCGATAAACCGTAATTTACCAATTGGTCAGTTCACGTCGTTTCTCAGGATGGAACCTCGCACATGCGACATCTACTCACCAACGCCCTGCTCAATCCGACACCGACCGTGCGAAGCGTCCTGCACGCGGCGCGACCGGATTCGCTCGACCTCGGCGGCAAGACCGTGGTCCTGACCGGAGCCTCCTCCGGAATCGGCGAATCGACCGCCCGCCTGCTGACTTCGCACGGAGCGCGGGTGATCGCCGTGGCCCGTGACCACGACCGTCTCGAGCGGGTCTGCGACGAGATCACCGCCGCCGGTGGCGCGGCCGCCCCGATCCCGTGCGATATGACCTCGCCCGAGCAGATCACGCAGTTGGCCGCCGAGGTCCTCGACAGGTTCGGGGTGCCCGACGTCGTGATCAACAACGCCGGCCGGTCCATCCGCCGCCCCGTGGCCGAGGCCACCGAGCGCGCCCACGACTACGAACGCACCATGGCGCTCAACTACTTCGGTCCCGTCCGCTTGACCCTGGCCCTGCTGCCCGCGCTGAGCGCGGCCGATCGCGGCCACATCATCAACATCGGCACGTGGGGCACCACCGCCGGCGTCATGCCGAAATTCAGTGCCTACCACGCCTCGAAGGCCGCCCTCGCCGCGTTCGGGCACAGCCTCGACGCCGAATGCCACGGCACCGGAATCGCCGTCACCACAATCGGATTCCCGCTCGTGCGCACCCCCATGATCGGCCCCACCGCCGACTACGACACCCAGGCCACCCTCACGGCCGATCAGGCCGCGCGCTGGATCCTGGCCGCGATCCGCGACCGCCCCGCAGAAATCCACCCGAGCTACGCCGGTGCACTGCGGCTGATCTCCACGGTGTCTCCGCGCCTGACGGGCACCCTCGTCCGCATGGCGGGCATCTGACCGCCGTGTCACGAAAAACACCGCGCGACAACCACACCCCGTGGCGGGGCCGACCGCTCTCGGCCGCCCCGCTCCGGGTTCCGGCTACTTCGCGGGCATCGGGGCGTTGATGGTGGTGAAGTACTGGACCGCGGCCATGATCGCGACGGGGGCGGTGACCAGTAGCTGACCGGCCAGCGTTCCGAGAGCGCCGACGGCGATGATTCCACCGAGACAGCCGATCACCGCCGCGGGGACGAATGCTCCGAACAGGCCGACGATCGATGCCGCGGCGACGGTCGCGCCGGCGATGCCGCCCAACACGCAGCCGACGGCGCCACCACCGATTCCGCCGACGAGGGTGCCGACCGTGGCACCGGTCGTGAGCGTCTGGAACATCCGGTTCCAGGCAGCCTGTTCCCGGTCGTAGGGGGTTTTCCACGGCGCGGAATCCTGATACGGAAGGTCGACCGGCTTGTAGCTGGCGTGCGCCGCGTCCAACTGCGGGGTCAGCGTGGCGGTGCGGTCGTGGATGTCGGCGGCGATCGGGAAGACGAAATCGTCGACGCGGAAGGACAATTCGCTACCGGCGACCACGGTGCCGTCGGCGGCTCGAATCCTGAACACCCCGTTCTCGGCCGACATCGACCCTTGGTCGGTGGCAATGGTGGTGGACGTGCCGGTCCTGGTGGCGGTGTAATTCACCACCCCGGGGGCGGTGTCGGCCGGTGCTGCCGATGCCGTCGCGGCAGTCGCCGTCAGGGTGGCGGCGACAAGGGCAACGCTCAGAGTCTTCTTGTTCATGGCGGGTTCTTCTTTCCTGTGGAACGTCGCGCGGACAGCACGAGGTACAACGCTGAATTGATCTCCAGCGCAGCTTTTGTCGGATTCTGTTGTCGGTCGTGATTCGCTCGGGCGATCGGCCGGGGAATCGTCTCGCTGTGGTCTCGGGCGGATGGCGTTCCGGCAGCGAGAGACGGGGCCCGGATCAGAACAGGTTGCCCGGGTTGAGCCTGCCTTCCGGGTCGAATGCGGCGCGCACCGCTCGGTGAACGGCCATCGCGGTCTCGTCGAGTTCCCGGGCGAGCCAGGACTTCTTCAGTCGTCCGACTCCGTGCTCACCGGTGATGGTGCCGCCCAGTTCGAGTGCGTGCCCGGTGATGCGGTCGAATGCGCGCAGCGCGCCGGCGCGGCTGGCCGGGTCGGATTCGTCGTAGATGATGGTCGGGTGCATGTTGCCGTCGCCGGCGTGCCCGAAGACCCCGATGGTCAACTGCTCGTCGGCGGCCACCGTTTCGATGTGCCCGATGAGTTCGACGATGCGGGAACGGGGCACGCAGACGTCGTCGAGGAGCCAGTCGCCGAGTCGTTCGAGTGCCGGCAGAGCTTGCCGCCGCGCTTCCAGCAGTTGCGCCCCCTCCGCGGGGTCGTCACCGATCACCACGTCGACCGCCGTTGCGGCGCATGCCTTCTCGACCTCCGCGAGCGCGGCCGCCGCGTCGCTGGCATCGCTCTGCACCAGCAGCATCGCGGCCACATCGTCGTCGAAACCCATGCGTGTCATGCGGTCCACGGCCCGCAGTGTGGTGCGGTCCATGATCTCGAGCATCGAGACCGACACACCCGACGCGGTGATCGCCGCGACGGCCTCCCCCGCCGCGGCGAGCGAGCCGAACGTCGCGACGAGCGTGAGCGGCTCGCGCGGTGCGGGCAGCAACCGCACGGTGATCTCGGTGACGACACCGAGTGTGCCCTCGGATCCCACGAACAGGTGGGTCAGGTCGTATCCGGCGACGCCCTTGGCGGTGCGACGACCGGTCCGCATCACCCGGCCGTCGGCGAGCACGACTTCGAGGCCGAGGACGAAATCGCCGGTGACGCCGTACTTCACGCAGCACATACCGCCGGCATCGGTGGCGACGTTGCCGCCGATGGTGGAGATCGCCACACTGCCCGGATCGGGCGGGTAGAACAGTCCCCGTTCGGCCACCGCGGTGCGGAGTTCCCCGGTGACGACGCCCGGCTGCACGACCGCCAGACGCTCGACGGTATCGATCGACACGATCGAATTCATCCGGTGCGTACTCAGTACCACGGTGTCGGCGTCCCCGTTGGCCGCACCGCTGAGTCCGCTGCCCGCGCCCCGGGGCACGACCGTCCATCCCTGCTCGGCGGCGACGCGCAGACACGACACCACCTCATCGGTGGTGCTGGGCGCCAGTACGGCGGACGGGACCGCGCGGCCGGTGAATCGGGACTGATCGAAGCCGTAGCTCGCGGTGATGTCGGGGTCGGTGGACAGCACCGCGCGGCCGAGCGCGGCCAATGCCTGCTCGCGGGTCATCACACGCACCTCGCGGACAGTCCGCCGTCGACGGGCAGGCACACGCCGTTCACGTAGGCCGCGTCGCCGGATGCCAGGAATGCCGCCGCCCGGGCGACGTCCCACGGCGATCCCGACCGGCCGGTGGGACTGGCCTTGTCTCGCGCGCCGCGATCGCGCGCGGCGACCAGGGGGGTATCGATGATCCCGGGAAGAACGGCGTTGGCGCGAATCCCCTTGGCCGCGTAGGTGAGAGCCAGCGACACCGTCAATTGGTTCACCGCCGCCTTGGTGGCGTTGTAGGCCGGGTACACGTAACCGGTGTCGCGGATCGAGGCGACCGACGACACCGTCACGATCGCACCCCGGCCCGCGTCCAGCAGGTGCGGCAGGACGTGTCGCGTCGTGAGGAACACTCCGGTCAGGTTGACCGCCACCGACGCGTCCCACTGTGCGCGGCTCAGGTCGAGTACCGATCCGTCGGTGGGGACACCGACGTTGTGATGCAGTACCGTCGGGCGGCCGAACGCCGAAACCGATTCGGCCACCGCGCGTTCCACGTCGTCCTCGGCCGTCACGTCGGCGCGCACGGCGAGTGCCTGTCCCCCGGCGGCGGTGATCTGCTTCGCGACCCGCTCGGCCTCGGCGCCGTCGCGATCGATCGTCACCACGCGCGCTCCCTCGGCGGCGTAGGTGAGAGCCGCGGCCTCACCGTTGCTCAGCCCGTCACCGCCGGACCCCGCGCCGAAAACGAGCACGACCTCACCGATCAGCCTGCCTGTCACAGCGGAATCTCCTCGACGAACAGCTCGAAGGTGACGGCCACGAGATTGCCGCGCTCGGCCAGCCGGCCGGTATGGACCTCGCCGTGCCGGTCGATCGCGAACACGGTCAGGTGCGCTCCGGCCGATCGGTCACCGCCGAGTTCCACGTGACCCGCCAGCGTCACCTCCGTCGCCGGGCCGTCCGCGTGGACGACACCGCCGTCACGCAGCAGTGTGGCTCCCACGAGGCTGCCGAGGCTGCCCCCGACCGCGGCCCGCGCGATCCCGGCCTCGGACATCACGAGCCGGACCGCCTCGTGGATCTCGATACCGGGGCGCACCCGGCTCATCACCGAACGGCGGTTTCCGGCAATCGGTTTCGTGATCGCCGAGGGAGTGAACACGGGCATCAGCGTCTCGTCGTCCACACCGCTGGTCAGTGCCACGGAGTCGAACGCGTGCACGACGACCTCGACCGGCGTCGCCCCGACGACCGTGTCGGGCCACAGATGTCCGCCGCGCAGCGTGCCGTGCGCGTCGTACCAGACCGCGTGACAGTGCATGAACCGCTCGCCGTCGCGCCTGCCGACGGTCGCACTACCGCCGACCAGCGTCGCGGGTGTCACCGCCTCGAAGGTCTCGCTGTACCAGGCGGCGCGGGAGCCGTCGGCGCACACCGCCGGAACACAGTAGGAGATCCGCGCCAGCGGACCGCCGAGCAGTTCGACCTGCGCCGAATCGGCGCCGACCCGGCGCATTTCGGCATCGATCGCATCGATGATCCGGCGCCCAGGTTCCAGCGAGAGCCGCAGGGTGACGGTGCCGCCGGCCACCGATTCGAGCCGCTGTTCGGCGATCGGGCCCGGATGGGCCATGGGCGCGAACACGGTCGACGTATTCACGAAACCTCCTGTAGCGCAGTCGAGTACGGACCCCATCCCCGTTCCGCGAGTTCGTCGCGGATGGTGCGTTTGACGATCTTGCCGTAGCCGGATTTCGGCAGGGCGTCCCAGAACAGGATGTGGCGGGGCAGCTTGTATCGCGCTATCCGCGCACCGAGCCACGCGGTGAGCTCCTCGGCGTCCACCGTCGCGCCGCCGGCGCGCACGCACACCGCCACGCCGACCTCGCCCCATTTCGGATCCGGCACGCCCAGCACCGCGACCTCCTCGATCGCGTCGTGGGTGAGGATCTTCTCCTCGATATCGCGCGGGTGGATGTTCGAGCCGCCCGAGATGTACATATCCGAGGACCGGCCGGTGACATAGACATAGCCGGCCTCGTCGACCGCGCCCAGGTCGCCCGTGCGGAACCAGCCGTCCCGGAACGCGTCCGCGTCGGCCCGCGGATTGTCGAGATATCCGGCGAAGACCGCCGGACCGGCGACACACAGTTCACCGATCTCTCCGGCCGCCACCTCGGCGCCGGTGTCGTCCTGGACGCTGACGAGCATCCCGGTGCGCGGATGGCCGCAGGTGCCCACCGCGAAACCCGCGGGCACCGGGCGGCCGTGATCGGCGCTCGGCAGCACGGTGATGGCGCCGGTCACCTCCGCCAGGCCGTAGTACTGCACCAGCACCTCGCCGAGCAGAGCCCGGGCCCGCTCCTGGTCGGGGGTGTACATCGGTGCGCCCGCGTAGATCACGTATCGCAGTGACGACAGGTCGTGCCGGTGCGCCGCGGGATGATCGACGAGCACCTTGAGAATGGTGGGCACCGTGAACATGTTGGTGATCCGCTCGGATTCGACCAGCTCCCACACCTGTTCGGGCTCGAGTGCGGCCGACGACGGCAGGACGGTGGCCGCACCGCGCGCGACCTGCGGCAGCAGATGCATCCCCGCGCCGTGCGACAGCGGTGCCACGACCAGCGAGGCGTGCCGACTGTCGGTGGCCGGCATCAGATCGGCCAGATGGTTGTTGACCACGAACCCGAGCTGATCGTGGGTGAGGATCGCGGCCTTCGGGGTGCCGCTGGTGCCGGAGGTGAAGAAGTACCAGGCGGGATCACCCTCCCAGGTCGCCACGCGCGCAGGCGCTTTCGCGGCGGGCACCTGCGCGATGGCGTCGGTGTCGGCGCCGTCGATCCACAGCACACCGCCGGCCAATTCGTGCGCGGTTCGCACCGTGCCGGCGTGCGACGCCGTCGACGGGTGCGCGATCATCACCGTCGGGCGGCACACGCCGGCGATCCCGGCGACATCGTCGTCGTGGAGGCGCGAATTCACCGGTGCGAGAACGGCTCCGATCCGCCAGGTCGCGAACATCGCCTGGATGAACTCGGGATGGTTCGGGCTGTCGATCATGACGACATCGCCCTTGCCCACGCCCCGGCGCGCGAGTTCGGCCGCCAGTGCGTCGACGCGGCGGTCGAGCTCGCGCCAGCTCCAGCGAGTGGCGCCGCGGACGACCGCGACACCGTCCGGTAGCCGCCGCGCGGTCTGGCTCAGGATCTCGGCCAGATTGGTGGCCCTGCGGATCGTGGTCGTCGGTGCCGTGGTCATCGGATTCCTTCCATGATGGTGGCGTAGTTGGCGACGGCCGCGCCGCCCATGTTGAACACGGCCGCCCGGTCGGCGACGGGCAGCTGCATGGCCCCCGCCTCACCGGTCAGCTGCATCGCGGCCATGACGTGCTGGGAGACGCCGGTGGCGCCGAGCGGGTGCCCTTTGGCCTTGAGTCCGCCCGATCGATTGACCGGTAGCAGACCGTCGCGTTCGGTGCGGCCCTCCGCCAGCACCTCGGCCCCCTTGCCGGGCGCGGCGAGTCCGAATGCCTCGTACTGCAACAACTCCGCGATGGTGAAGCAGTCGTGCGTCTCGAGCAGATCGAGGTCGGCCAATGTCACCCCCGCCTCGGCGAGCGCGCCGCGGAACGCACGCGCGGCACCGTCGAAGGCCAGCGCGTCCGCGCGCCGCGCGATCGCCAGGTGGTCGTTGGCGTGGGCGCGGCCCACGATCCGCACCGATCGGCGCGCGGTGGCCGCGACATCGGGAATCGCCACCACCAGCGCCGCGGCGCCGTCGGAGACCAGGGAGCAGTCGGTGCGCAGCAGGCGCCCGGCCACCGCCGGGTTCTTGTCCGACGGTGTGGCGCAGAAGTCGTACCCCAGATCGCGCCGCAGGTGCGCGTACGGGTTGTCGACGCCGTTGCGGTGGTTCTTGGCGGCGATCCGGGCCATCGCATCGTGCGGGTCGCCGTAGCGGTCGGCGTAGCGGTCGGCCAGCCCGGCGAACACTCCGGCGAAGCTGCCCGCGTCCGCCTCGGTGGCCCGGTGCGAGCCCGAGAGCAAGATGTCGTTGATCTCGTCGTTCGGTGTGGCGGTCATCTTCTCCGCACCGACGACCAGCGCGATGCGGCCGCGGCCGGCCTGCAGGTGGTCCAGCGCGGTGTAGAGGGCCGCGCTCCCGGTGGCGCACGCGTTCTCGACATGGCCGGCCGGCACCAGAGCCAGTTCGGGGTGCCCGGCTCCGGCCAGGGCTCCTTCGAAGCCCTGCCGGGAGAAGCCGTTGTTGAACACGCCCACCGTGATCATGTCGACGTCGGACGCCGCGAGCCCGGCGTCGGCGACTGCGGCGGTCGACACCTCGGCGATCAGCGCCTCGACGTCGGGGCTCTCGCTGCGCCCGAAGCGGGTGTGGGCCCATCCGATGATGTGCGGTGCGGTCACGTCGGTCCTCTCCTCGTAGCACGTGAGACGCATCACGTCCTCACGCCTGACAGTGTCGCCACACACCGGGGCGCGGATGAACCGTCATCAGACGAGAGGTTCCGCGATGAATTCCTCTCGTTGTCGAAGAAGGCGTTTGCGACAGCGAGAGGAAAGCAACGGGCGATTCCTCACTCCCGGCTCGATGACCGGGAAACGGCGTCACCTCGAGACTGGTCCTACACCGAGCAACGAGGAGTGACGCCGTGCGAGCAGTTCTGAAAACCGAGCCGGCACCAGGATTCGACCTGGTGACCGATCACCGTGAGGCCGGTCTCGCGGCGGGCGAGGTGCGCGTCGAGGTGGGCGCGGTATCGGTGTGCGGCACGGACCGCGAGACCTACGAGTTCGGACCGGCCGTCCGCGATCTGGGTCTGCGCCTGCCCGTGGTCACCGGTCACGAGTGCGCGGGCACCGTCATCGAGGTCGCGCCCGATGTCGCGACGCTGCGCATCGGCGACCGGGTCGCGGTCGAAACCCATGTGGCGTGCGGGCGGTGTTTCCAGTGCGACCGCGGCAACGCCCACAACTGCCTGCACATGGATCTGCTCGGGCTCACCATCGACGGCGCGTTCGCCGAGCGGGTCGTGCTGCCCGCCTCGACCTGTTTCCGCATCCCCGACGAACTGACCCTCGAGGCAGCCGCCCTGCTCGAGCCCGCGGGCAGTGCGATGCACGCGCTGCAGCGCAGCGGGCTCGACCTCGCCGGTGCCCATGTACTGGTCAGCGGCGCCGGGCCGATCGGACTCGCGGCACTGCAGATCGCGCGGGCCAAGGGCGCGCGGGTGCTCGTGGTCGAGCCGAACCCGCATCGTGCGGCGATGGCCACCGGCCTCGGCGGCACCCTGGTGCCGGCGGGCGAGGGGCTGGACGAGCGCGTGCGCGAGCTGACCGGCCCGGCCGAGGGCGTGGATCTGGTGCTCGAATGTTCGGGAGCGCTCCCCGCCCTCGCGGCCGCACTCGAGGCCGCGCGCCGGGAGGGCACCGTCGTCACCGTCGGCCTGACCAACCGCCCGCTGGAGCTGAGCGCGACCAGGCATCTGATCAGCCGGGGCCTCACTCTCAAGGGCAGTTTCGGCCGGCGGATCTGGGAGTCGTGGACCGAGCTCGCGGGCCTGGTCGCGTCCGGGTCGGTCGACCTGTCGCGACTGGTGTCGCACCGGATGGAACTCGAGCGGGTGGAAGAGGCGATCGGTCTGCTCACCGGCTCCGCCTGCAAGGTGGTGCTCTACCCGCAGGGCGTGCCCGCGGGCGCGAACGCGCCGGAGAGCACCGTCAGCGCGTCGTGAGCTCGGGGAACGGATCGATTCCCTCCGCCCGCATCAGGTCGGCGATCCGCAGGCCGACATGCAGATGCAGCCGTACACCGCCGTCGTCGAGGTCGACGCCGGTCGCGTCGCGGATCCGATCGAGCCGGTAGTACAGCGTCGTCCGGTGGATGAACAGCGCCTCGGCCGCGTTCGGCCCGGATCCGGCGTGGTCGAGGAAGGCGCGCAGGGTCTGCAGCAGGCGGCCGGAGCGGTCGACTTCGGCGAGCCGGCGCAGTTCCACCGGCACGGCGGTGACGTCGAGTTCGCCGCTCGGAATCCGCGCGAGGATTCCGAGCACTCCGGCCCGTTCCCAGGCGACCACCGGATCGTCACCGAGCCGCCGCGCGATGGTGGCGGCCAGTCCCGCCTGCCGGGTGGACACCCACGCCTCGGCCAGTCCGGCCGCCGGTGCTCCGACACCGGCGACCACGGTCGCACCACGTCCGGCGACGTCGGCGGCATCGCGTGCCATCGCCTGCGCTTCGGCGACCACGATGTCGAGCCCACGGGCGGCGGTGGCGAGGTAGACCAGGTGACCGGTGTCGCCGGTGACAGTGAGCAGCGCGTCGCCGCGGCTGCGGGAGCGCGCCGCCACCAGGGCGTGCCGCAGGGCGATCGCGGTCAGGTCGGTATCGATACCCGGCCCGAACGCCAGCGTGACCACCCGGACTTCGCCGGGCATGCCGCGCAGTTCGGCCAGGGCAGCCTGCCGGGGCCTCTCGTCGCGCCCCAGCGCCGCGGCGACGAGTGCCTCCGAGCGGGCCGAATCCTGCGGCGTCCGGTCGGCGACCATCAAAGGCGCGATCTCCTCGGCGACCTCGCCGATCCGGGCGAGATCGGCGTCGGTGACGGTGCTGTCGGCGTCTATCACGAGCAGCATCCCGAGCACCTCGCCGTGCCAGCGGATCGGAACGCCCGCGCGAGCGTGCAGGCCCAGCGCGGCCGAGCCCGGGACCCGGCCGGGGCGCGTCCATTGGCCGAAACCGCTCGACAGCAGAAAGCCGATCGCCTCACTGCCCGCGTCACGGTTGAGCATGGCGCGAATCCGGACCGGATCCTCGTCGCCGAAATGACGGCTCGCGAACAACATCCGGACCTCGGGATCGTTGACGACCACCGACCGGCCGAGCTCGTCGGCGAACCGGTCGACGACGGCCTGCACGCTGTCCCGCGACATGGGCCGGATGCTACCCGCAGCCGTGGCGAATCCAGCTCGCTCACGCACCGTTCGACAAAGAGAGGAAACCGGGCGCTCACGCTTCGTCAACCAACGGTCGTGACGCAGGTCACTGCAGGTGCACAGTATGGGAGCCCGTCACCAAGCGGCGGGTCTCGGAGACGAAAATGGAGCGACGATGACGTCACCCACCCACCTGTCGGCCCCGCCGGAGCCGGAGGCGAACGACCAGCTGGCGAACCGCGTGATGCGCAAGGTCGCGATACGCCTGATCCCGTTCCTGGGTCTCGCGTATTTCCTCAACTACATCGACCGCACGAACATCTCGTTCGCCAAGCTGACGATGAGCGCGGACCTCGGCCTCAGCGAGACCATGTACGGCCTGGCCAGCGGCCTGTTCTTCCTCGGGTACATCCTGCTCGAGGTGCCCAGCAACCTGGCGCTGCACAAATTCGGCGCGCGTCGCTGGATCGCCCGGATCCTGGTGTCCTGGGGCCTCATCGCCGGTCTGATGGCCTTCGTGCCCAACGCGCCGTTGCTGTATGTCGCCCGCGTGATGCTCGGTGTCGCCGAAGCCGGGTTCTTCCCCGGCATCATGCTCTACCTGATGTTCTGGTTCCCGCGCGCGGTACGCGTGCGACTGGTGGGGGTATTCATGGTCGCGCTGCCGCTGTCGAGCGCACTCGGCGCACCGATCTCGGCGGCCATCATCCAGTACTGGCACGGTCTGTTCGGACTGGAGGGCTGGCGCGTGATGTTCCTCGTCGAGGGTGTCCCGACCGTCGTATTGGGCATCGTCGCCTGGTTCTATCTGACCGACCGCCCGCGTCAGGCGAAGTGGCTCACCGACCAGGAGCGCACCTGGCTGGATCGCACGATGGAATCCGAACAGTCCGATACGGCCGCGGCGGGTCATGCGTCCGCCCGGAGCTCACTGCGCAACCCGATGGTGTGGCTGCTCGGCCTGACCTATTTCGGTATCGGCTATGGCCTGTTCGCGATCAGCTATTTCCTCCCGACCATCGTGGCGGGCTTCGCCGAACAGTTCGACACGACGTTCTCGATCGCCCAGAACGGCCTGATCGTCGCCGTCCCGTTCCTGCTCGCATCGCTGGCGATGATCCTGTGGTCGCGGCGGTCCGACCGGCTCCAGGAACGTATGTGGCATGTCATCGCTCCGACCGTCCTGGCCACCGTCAGCGTGCCGGTCGCGATGTACATGAACTCACCGCTGCTCACCATCGTGGTCATCAGCCTGACCGCGACCGGCATCTTCTCCGCCCTGCCGATCTTCTGGTACCTGCCGACGACCTTCCTCACCGGAGCGGGTGCGGCCGCCGGAATCGCGCTGGTGAACACGATCGGGGCCTCCGCCGGACTGCTGGCCCCGTACATGACCGGCTGGCTGCTCGACGCGACCGGCTCGTCGAAGGCCGGCCTGTGGGTGGTCGGAGGATTCATGGCGATGGCCGTGGTACTTCTGCACGTTCTGCGCACCCGGCTCACCGCGGCCGACGAGCAGCCGGCCACCCGCTGACTCCGGGAGCGATGCCTTCTCGACCGCCGGTGCACATCGGTGGTCGAGACGGCGTCCGGAACGGCGCCGGAGCCTGTCGGGCGTTCCGAACGTCACGATGCGGAATATGCTGTTCGACAACACTTTTGATGACTCATATCGCTGACCATGGCGGCAGTGAACACATCTCGATTCGGTGACTGTCGAGTGAAGTGGGACGAGGGGCAGTCGACCGACTTCAACGCGGCGGACCGAAGGACCACGGCAACGGCCGCGTTCGCGGGTGCGCGGGGAAATGCCCTCCAGGAAGCGCACACCGATGACTTTCCGGTGATCCTCTCGTCGACAGTTCTGGGCGGACCGATTGAGAGGAGCCCAGCTATGACGGA
Organism: Nocardia sp. NPDC052254; assembly: GCF_040679495.1. NCBI lineage: Bacteria > Bacillati > Actinomycetota > Actinomycetes > Mycobacteriales > Nocardiaceae > Nocardia > Nocardia sp. NPDC052254. The sequence continues at coordinate 843,595 of NZ_JBFAUW010000001.1, forward strand.
ACCGGTTCGATCGGATGCGACCTGCGCGCGGGCGAACGGTGTGGATCTCGGCATCGAGAGCTTCGGTCGCGAGGACGATCCGCTGGTCCTGCTGGTCGGCGGAACAACGATGTTGTCCTGGCCCGATGCGCTGTGTGAACGACTCGCGGCGGGCGGGCGGCGCGTGGTCCGCTACGACCTGCGCGATTGCGGTGCATCGACGACCGTCGACCCGGAGAATCCGGCCTACGACCTGCGGGATCTGGTCACCGACGCGGCCGCGCTGGTCGAGGCGCTCGGTGCCGGTAGCGCCCAGCTCGGTGGAGTCGGCGTCGGCGGGATGGTGGCTCAGGTCGCGGCGCTGGACCACCCGGACGTGTTCTCCGCATTGACCCTCGTCGGCACTCGGCCGGTGGCGCCCGGGCCGGTCGACGAGGACCTGCCGGACCACGATTTCGCGGTCATGGATGCGCTGTTCTCCCACCCGATGCCGGAGTGGACCGACCGGGAAGCCGTCGCGGCGTTCGCCGCCGCGGGGGCCGAACCGATGGGCAACGATCCCGAACAGGCGCGGGCGACGGCGGCCCGTATCTGGGATCGGACGCTGTCGAGCGCCCCCGCGGCACATCAGGCGAACCAGCTCGGGATGGTGTTCTCCCGGATCGATTGCGCCCCGCGCTGGCGGGAGCGGCTCGGCGAACTCGACCTGCCCACGCTCGTGGTGCACGGTCGCGCGGACCCGTTCTTCCCGGTCGGCAACGGCGAGGTCCTCGCCACCGAAATCTCCCGAGCGCGACTGCTCGTCCTCGACGACATGGGAACCGCGCTACGTCCCGCCGCCGCCGACCGGGTCGCCGCGGCCATGCTCGCCCTGTGAATCATTGGAACGCCGGAACTGCCGTCTTCGGCGGCACCTCGACCGTGACATCCGCGCCCTGCCCGATGCCGGTCGCCTCCTGATCGAGAGGCGACCGGCGTCCGGTCCCGATCACCGTGGCTCCGGCCGTGCGGCCGGACATGTGCCGTGCCGTCAGGCGCTCAATGGGGCGGCGCGCACGCCGTAGCCCAGATTCGTCAGCACCTCTGTCGTGGCCTTCGCGAAGTTGAGGGTGACGAAGTGCAGGCACGGCGCACCCTCGTCGATCAGCCGCTGTGCCATCTCGGTGGCGATGTCGATGCCGACCGCGCGCACCGCGGCCCGATTCTCCTCCGGTCCGTCACCGGCCGCCCGGCGCAGACGTTCGTGGACCGTCGCCGGCAGCTCGCGGCCGGACAATTCGACCGCCCGCCGGACGGTGCGCAACGACGTGATCGGCATCAGCTCGGGAATGATCGGCTTCGCCCCCTCGACCGGGTCGTGTTCGAGCACGCGATCACGCAGGCGCAGATAATGTTCCACGTCGAAGAACATCTGGGTGATCGAATAGTCCGCTCCGGCACGTAATTTGGCCGCCAGGTGCGCAGTGTCGGTGGCCAGATCCGGGGACCGGTGATGGCCCTGCGGAAACGACGCCACTCCCACGTTGAAATCGCCGAGATCGCGCACGATCCGCACGAGCTCGTCGGCGTACTGCACCCCCGCGGGGTGCCTGCGCCATTCACCGAGGGGATCCCCCGGCGGGTCGCCCCGCAGGACGAGCATGTTGCGTATCCCGCAGTCGGCGTAAGCACCCACCAGCGCCCGCAGTTCGGCGATGCTGTGGCCGACCGCCGTCAGATGCGCCACCGGCAGCAAGGTGGTCTGCTGGGCCAGATCCCCGGTCAGGCGCGCGGTGCGATCCTTGGTCGACCCGCCCGCGCCGTAGGTCATCGACACGAATGCCGGATGCATGCGTTCGAACTGACGCACCGCGCGCCACAGCCGCGCCTCACCGGCGGCGTCGCGGGGCGGATTGAACTCCACGGAGAACGGCACCCGCATCGCGGCGGAATGAGCGTGCAGGCTTTGAACCACCGACCTGGCGCCGGACACCGGAGTGGGCCGGACAGCGGGACCGGGCGCGGAATGTTCCGGCATCGGATTGGAGTACATGTTCACCTCGGGACTAGGAATGACGGCCGGGGGTGCCGGGCCCGCCATCGCGGTCCCGGCACCGTTCGTCAGCGCAGTGCGGCAGCCGCTGCCACCAGGTTGCGCAGCGACTCGGCGACCTCCTCGGTGCCGCGGGTCTTGAGACCACAGTCCGGATTCACCCAGAGCCGTTCGGCCGGAACGGCCTTCAACGCCAGCTCCAGCGAGCTCCGGACCTCCTCCGGACCGGGCACCCGGGGCGAGTGGATGTCGTAGACGCCCGGTCCCACACCCAGGTCGAAGCCCGCGGCATTCAGGTCGTCGAGCACCTCCATATGCGAGCGTGCCGCCTCGATCGAGGTGACATCGGCGTCCAATCCCGCGATGGCGCCGATGATCTCGCCGAATTCCGAATAGCACAGGTGAGTGTGGATCTGCGTCTCGTCGGCGACACCGGCTGTCGACAGCCGGAACGCGCCGACCGCCCACTCGAGATACGCGGCCTGATCGGCGCGACGCAGCGGCAACAATTCCCGCAGCGCGGGCTCGTCCACCTGGATGACGCCGATCCCGGCCGCCTCCAGATCCACCGTCTCGTCCCGGATGGCCAGCGCGATCTGACGCGCGGTGTCGGCCAGCGGCTGATCGTCACGGATGTAGGACCATGCCAGGATCGTCACCGGACCGGTCAGCATCCCCTTGACCGGCTTGCTGGTCAGGGACTGCGCGTACGTGCTCCACTCGACCGTCATGGCCGCCGGTCGCGTGACGTCGCCGAACAGGATCGGCGGGCGCACACAGCGAGTGCCGTAGGACTGCACCCAGCCGTTCGCGGTCGCGGCGAATCCACCCAGCTGCTCGGCGAAGTACTGGACCATGTCGTTGCGTTCCGGCTCACCGTGCACCAGCACGTCCAAGCCGATCTCCTCTTGCAGCGCAATGACTTCGGCGATCTCGGCGCGCATGCGGCTGTCGTACTCGGCGCGGTCGATCCGGCCGCGGGTGAGCTCGGCGCGGGCGATCCGGATGCGGCCGGTCTGCGGAAACGACCCGATCGTGGTGGTGGGCAGCAGCGGCAACTTCAGTCGTCGCTGTTGAAGCACCCGCCGCTCGTCGGCCGAGGTTCGCTGTGCCGCATCGGAGTCCAGGGCGGCCGAGCGATCGCGCACCGACTCGATGCGCAGGCGCGGATCGGCGCGGCGGTCCGCGACGGCGGTGCGCGCGATCTCCAACTGCTCGGCGACCGTGTCCGCACCGTCGTACAGGGCGGAGGCCAGCAGCCGGACCTCGGCGATCTTCTCCGTGCCGAAGGCGAGCCAACTGCGCAGACGCGGCTCCAGTCCGGTTTCGGGCTCGAGGCTGTAGGGCGAATGCAACAGCGAGCAGGAGCTCGACACCGCCACCGTGGCCCCGGCAGCGCGCAGTTCCCGCAGCCTGGGCAGCGCCGCGTCCGGGTCGATGCGCCAGACGTTGTAACCGTTCACGATGCCCGCGACGACCACTGTGTCACGCAGCTCCCCCGCGGCTGCCACGTCGGCGTCGCCACCGGCGACCAGGTCGACAGCGATGCCCTCGACACCGGAGTCGGCGAGCACGGGCAGCGCCGCGCCCAGGCGGCCGAAGTAGGAGGCCACCAGAATCGATGGCCGCGCGGCCGACTCGGCCAACCGCTTGTAAGCGGTGTGCACCACTGCCAGCTCGGCCTCGGTGAGATCGGTGACCAGCGACGGTTCGTCGAGCTGCACCCATCGCGCACCGGCCTCGGCGAACAGGGCGAGCAGCTGTTCGTAGAGCGGAAGCAGATCGGGCAGCCGCTCGAGCAGTTCGCTGCCGTCCACGGACTTGGCCAGTTTCAAGAAGGTGATCGGACCGACAACCACCGGCCGGGCCGGAACCCCCAGTGCGAGCGCCTCTTTCAACTCCGCGAGGGGCTTGTCGGGATGCAGCGAGAACTCGGTCGCGGCCGAGATCTCCGGTACGAGGTAGTGGTAGTTGGTATCGAACCACTTGGTCATCTCGAGCGGTGCGACGTCCGCGGTGCCACGCGCGGCCGCGAAATAGCGATCGAGCTCATCGGCGACGCCCTGCACTCGTTCGGGCAGCGCGCCCAGCAGCACGGCGGTGTCGAGCACGTGGTCGTAGTACGAGAACGTTCCCACCGGAATGGAATCCAGGCCGGCGTCGCGGACCGCGGTGAGCTGATCGACACGCAGCTCCTGGGCCACTTCGTGCAATTGCGCGGCCTCGATGCGGCCTGCCCAGTACGACTCGATCGCGCGCTTCAGTTCGCGATTCGGGCCGATCCGCGGCAGACCCAGCACAGTGGCGGTGAACGTGTTTTCAGGGTTCGACATCGATGAGCTCCATGGTCAGCAGCCGATGACCGCCGCCCATCCGGAGCACACGCTGAGGGAGCCCAAGAAGCATCATCCCGTGCCCGGGTCCACTCGGCGTAGCGCCCGATCCACGAGGCGACGACCGCCGGATACGGCGTATCCGGCACAACGGGCAGGTCTTCGGACTCGTGGGCGCCACCCGAGAGGGGCGACCCCGGCTGTTCGTGCCGGGGCTGGACCTACCGGCCGTCGCTTCCCAGGCATCAGTACGTGTGCCCAGTGCGAATGACGGCTGTCGTTCCCACTCACCGCTGCGGGACAGTCCCGGAGTTCCACCGAGTTCCCTCTCACCCGGTGTCCGCGCGAACGCGAGACCGGGCTTCGACGCCGTCGGATGGATCAGGGGCTCCTCGACTCCACCTCCGGCGAACCAGCTGCGGAAGCAAATATAGCGAATCGGACTGTCGTCCCGATAGGCGGCAGGCACATCTCATCAGGTGGACACCCGCGAACCCACGGATTCGGATGCGGATCCCCCTGGCAGCGTGGTGCTCGCAGACCCGGCGGCGCGGGCCGGCGAGCACCACGGGGTCAGGACAGGGTCATCAGGAGATCCCCGCCATCGACCTGCTGGATGGAACCGATGGCGATGCGGTCGACGACACCGGCGCGCTGAGCGGTGATCGCGGCCTCCATCTTCATCGCCTCGATGGTCGCCACGGTATCGCCCGCTTCGACCCGGTCACCCACCGCGGCCGCCACGGTCACCACGCCCGAGAACGGGGCGGCGATGTGCCCGGTGTTGCCGAGGTCGGCCTTCTCCGCCAGCGGGATCTGGTCCGCGATCGACCGGTCCCGGACCGCGACCTGCCGCAGCTGGCCATTGAGCAGGCACAGAACCGTACGGATGCCTTTCTCGTCCGGTTCGGAGATGGCTTCGAGGCGGATCAGCAAGACCACGCCCGGCTCGAGCTGTACCCGATGCTCCTCGTCGTGGCGCAGACCGTAGAAGAACTGATTCGCCGACAGGGCCGAGATGTCGCCGTATTTCTCACGGTGGGTGCGGAATTCGGCGGCCGGTCCGGGAAACAGCAGCCGGTTGAGCGCGGCTCGCCGCTCGGTGGACGAGCTGTTCAATTCTCGCTCGTCGTCGGCGGTGAGCGCGACCTCCGGCCGGGCCGGGCCACGTCCGGTCAGGGCCCGCGTCCGGAAGGGCTCCGGCCACCCGCCGGCCGGAGTACCCAATTCGCCACGCAGGAAGCCCACCACGGAATCGGGAACATCGAAACGTGCCGGGTCCTCGGCGAATTCGTCGACCTCCACGCCCTTGCCGACGAGCGCGAGCGCGAGATCACCGACGACCTTGGACGATGGTGTCACCTTGACCAGGCGGCCCAGCAGCCGATCCGCGGCGGCGTAGTTCGCCTCCACATCCTCGAACCGGTCGCCCAGTCCCAACGCGATGGCCTGCTGGCGCAGATTCGACAGCTGACCACCCGGAATCTCGTGGTGGTAGACCCGGCCGGTCGGAGAGGTCAGGCCCGACGCGGCAACATCGAACGGGGCGTAGACCTTGCGCAGCGCCTCCCAGTACGGCTCGAGGTCGCAGACATTCTGCAGGTTCAGCCCGGTGTCGTGCGGCGAATGTGCCGCGGCGGCAACGATCGCCGAGAGTGCGGGCTGGCTCGTCGTGCCCGCCATGGGAGCACTCGCGCCGTCCACCGCGTCGGCGCCGGCCTGCCACGCGGCCAGGTAGGTGGCCAGCTGTCCGCCGGGTGTGTCGTGGGTGTGCACGTGCACCGGGAGGTCGAACTCGCGGCGCAGCGCGCTCACCAGGGTGTGCGCGGCGGGAGGTCGCAACAGCCCGGCCATGTCCTTGATCGCGAGTACATGGGCCCCGGCCTCGACGATCTGTTCGGCGAGCTTCAGGTAGTAGTCGAGGGTGTAGAGATCCTCGCCCGGGTCCGACAGATCGCCGGTATAGGACACCGCGACTTCCGCCAGCGTCGTTCCGGTCTCGCGTACGGCGTCGATGGCCGGGCGCATCTGGTCGACGTTGTTGAGCGCGTCGAAGATCCGGAAGATGTCGATGCCGGTGGCCGCGGCCTCGGAAACGAAGGCGCGCGTGACCTTTTCGGGGTAGGGCGTGTAGCCGACGGTGTTGCGCCCGCGCAGCAGCATCTGCAGGTTGATGTTGGGGATCGCCTCCCGCAGCGCCGCCAGTCGTTCCCACGGATCCTCGTAGAGGAACCGCAGCGCCACATCGTAGGTCGCGCCGCCCCAGCATTCGACGGACAACAGCTCGGGGGTCATCCGTGCCACATGCCCGGCGACCGTGAGCAGACCGCTGGTGCGCACCCGCGTCGCCAGCAGCGACTGATGCGCGTCGCGGAAGGTGGTCTCGGTGACCGCGAGTTCCTTGCGCTCGCGCAGCCAGCGCGCGAATCCCTCCGGCCCGCGTTCCCGCAGCAGTTGACGGGTTCCCGGCGGCGGCGGGGCCGACAGGTCGATATCGGGCAGCTTGTCGTGCGGATACACCGCCGTCGGGCGCGCGCCGTGCGGTGTGTTGACGGTGACGTCGGCGAGGTAGTCGAGGATCTTGGAGGCCCGGTCGGCGGAGGCGTGCCGGGTGAGCAGTTCGGGGCGTTCGTCGATGAAAGAGGTCGTGATCCGGCCGGACCGGAAGGCGGGATCGTCCAGAACCGCCTGCAGGAAGGGAATATTGGTCGCCAGGCCCCGGATGCGGAACTCGGTGACCGCGCGCCGGGCACGGGCGATGGCGGCCGGGAAGTCACGGCCGCGGCACGTGAGTTTCACCAGCATGGAGTCGAAGTAGGCGCCCACCTCGGCGCCGACGTTCGCTCCGCCGTCGAGACGCACGCCCGCGCCGCCGGGCGACCGATAGCCGGTGATGCGGCCGGTGTCGGGCCGGAACCCGTCGGCCGGATCCTCGGTGGTGATGCGGCACTGCAGGGCCGCGCCGCGGATGGTGATCGAGTCCTGGGTCAGGCCGAGATCGGCCAGCGTCTGCCCCGAGGCGATCCGCAGCTGCGCCTGGACCAGGTCGACATCGGTGATCTCCTCGGTCACCGTGTGCTCCACCTGGATACGCGGATTCATCTCGATGAAGACGTGGTTGCCGCGTTCGTCGAGGAGGAACTCCACGGTTCCCGCACAGCTGTAGCCGATCTGCCGGGCGAAGGCGACCGCGTCGGCGCAAATCCGTTCCCGCAGTTCCGGTTCCAGATTGGGCGCGGGCGCGAGTTCGATCACCTTCTGGTGCCGGCGCTGCAGCGAGCAGTCGCGCTCGAAGAGGTGGATGACGTTACCCTGCTGGTCAGCGAGGATCTGCACCTCGATGTGGCGGGGGTTGATCACCGCCTGCTCCAGGAAGACAGTGGGGTCGCCGAAGGCCGATTCGGCCTCGCGGGAGGCGGCCTCGATGGCCTCACGCAGCTGCGCCCGGTCCGCGACCCGCCGCATCCCCCGGCCACCGCCGCCCGCTACGGCTTTGACGAACACCGGGAAGTCCATCGTCTCCGCGGCGGACAGCAGTTCGTCCACGACGGCCGACGGCCGGCTGGACTTCAGCACCGGCAGGCCGGCAGCCTTGGCGGCCGCGATCGCGCGCGCCTTGTTGCCGGTCAGCTCCAGCACTTGCGCCGAGGGCCCGATGAAGGTGATGTCCGCCGCGGTGCAGGCAGCGGCAAGATCCGGATTCTCGGACAGGAATCCGTAACCCGGATAGACCGCGTCGGCCCCGGCTTGCCGTGCGGCAGCGATGATTTCCCCGACGGACAGATACGCGCGTACCGGATGCCCGACCTCACCGATCTGGTAGGACTCGTCAGCTTTGAGCCGATGTGGTGAATTCCGGTCTTCGTATGGGAAAACCGCAACGGTATTCGCGCCGAGCTCGTAGGCGGCGCGGAACGCGCGGATGGCGATCTCGCCGCGGTTGGCCACCAGGACTTTCGAGAACATGGAGTGGTCTACCTCATTGATTCGGGGAATCGGTGACGGGATGCGCACCGACGAGGAGGACGGCCCGCACCGGTGAGTGCGGGCCGTCGGGAGGGTCGCGCCGGGCTGTCAGACGGTGTCTTCCGGGTCTGCCGGCCCTGACACCGTCAGGCGACGACCGAACGTTGCGGCACACCCACGTACTCGCTGAGCGGCCGGATCAGCGCATTGGACTCGCCCTGTTCGATGATGTGCGCGGTCCACCCGGTGATCCTGCTCATCACGAAGATCGGGGTGAACACGTCGATATCGAAGCCGAGCAGGTAATAGGCCGGGCCCGTGGGGAAGTCGAGATTCGGCTTGATACCGGTCGCCTCGTTCATGGTGCGCTCGAGGATCTCGTACATCTCGACCCACTTCTGCCCGCCGGTGGTCGCGGCGATGTCGAGGAACGCCTTCTTCATCGTCGGCACCCGGGAATCACCGTTCTTGTAGACCCGGTGGCCGAAGCCCATGACCTTGTCCTTGTTGGCCAGCTTGTTCCGCAGCCACTGCTCGGCCAGGGCGGGATCGTCGATCTCGAGCATGTCCCGCATGACGGCCTCGTTCGCGCCGCCGTGCAGCGGTCCCTTGAGCGCACCGATGGCGGCGGTGACGGCACTGTAGATGTCGGACAGTGTCGAGGTGACCACACGCGCGGCGAAGGTGGAGGCATTGAAGCTGTGCTCGGCGTACAGGATCAGCGAGACCTCGAACGCCTTCACCAGTTCCGGTGCCGGCACCTTCCCGAAGCACATGTTCAGGAAGTTCTCCGCGTACCCCATGTGCGAATGCGGGGCGATGGGCTCGAGTCCGTGGCGACGCCGGTGATCGGCGGCGACGATGGTCGGCAGCACGGCCAGCATGCGCAGCGACTTGGCGCGGTTGGCCTTCGCCGAATTGTCGTCCTCCGCCGGATCTTCGGCGCCCAGATAGCTGATCGCGGTCCGCACCACATCCATCGGGTGGCAGCTGTCGGGCATCTTCGCGATCAGCGACAGCAGTGATCGATCGGCGCGGCGGGAGGCACGCTCCTGCTGCAGGAATTGCCCGAACTGGGCGTCGTCGGGCAGCTCACCGTGCCACAGCAGGTAGGCGACCTGTTCGAAGCTGCAGTGCTCGGCCAGGTCCTGCACGGCGTACCCACGGTAGGTCAGCGAGTTCGTTTCCGGCACCACCTTCGAAATCGCGGTGGTGTCGACGACGACACCGGCCAGACCCTTGTAGATGGTGGGAGTCACGGTCTCCGTCATCACTGGTTCCTTCCCAGAGTGAAATTGAAGATGTCGGAATCGAATTCGTTGTAACGCTCGTACTGCAGCAACTCGTACAGGCGGCTGCGGTGCTGCATGCGATCGAGCAGTCCGGCTTGGGTGCCCGTCTCGTAGATCTCGCGCAGACCGGTTTCGGCCGCCCACATCGCCAGCCGCAGCGTGGATACCGGATAGATCACCGCGTTGTAGCCGATGGATTCCAGCGTCTGCGCGGGCACCAGTTCGGATTTACCGAACTCGGTCATGTTGGCCAGCAACGGAATCGACACCGCAGCACGGAACTTCTCGAAATCCGCGACCGTGTAGAGCGCTTCGGTGAAGATCAGATCCGCGCCCGCCTCGGCATATGCCTGCGCCCGTTCGATCGCGGCATCGATTCCCTCGATACCCGCCGCGTCGGTGCGCGCGCAGATCACGAAATTCGGATCACGCCGGGCCGAGACCGCGGCGCGCAGGCGGCGCACCATCTCGTCGGCGGGCACGACCGCCTTTCCGTCGAGATGTCCGCACCGCTTCGGATTGACCTGGTCCTCGAGGTGCAGCCCGGCGATCCCGGCGTCCTCGAGCAGCGTCACGGTGCGCGCCGCGCTCATCGGTTCACCGAAACCGGTGTCGGCGTCGATGAGCACCGGCAGATCGGTGACCCGCGCGATCTGGCGGCCCCGCTCGGTGACCTCGGTCAAGGTGGTCAGGCCGATGTCCGGCAACGCCAGATCCGCCGAGACCACCGCCCCCGAGACATACACTCCTTCGAAGCCGATCTCCTGAATCAGCTTGGCCACCAACGGATTGAAAGCACCAGGAATGCGCTGGATGCGATCCGAGTTCAAGCCGGCGCGGAAGGCTACGCGCTTGTCCGCGGCAGAGCTGTCGGCTGCCAGTAGTCCGGTCATCAGAACAGTCCCTTCGGCGACTTGGGCGCGCGGGCGAGCACATCCGCCGAGACGGTGAAAGTGAGCTCCGACAGTTCGGCGGCGGACAGCTCGCCCGCGCGCTGGACCACTTCGAGGAAGCGGTCCTGCTCGGCGGGTTCGATCACACCCTCGGCGAGGGTGCGGAACTTGGCGATGTACTGGTCGCGGGCGAACGGCCGCGCGCCCAGCGGATGCGCGTCGGCGACGGCGAGTTCGTCGACGATGACTTCGCCGCTCTTGAGCGTGACCTCGGCGCGGGCGCCGAAGGCCTTCTCATTCGGATCGGTGGAGTGGTAGCGGCGCGTCCACTCCGGATCCTCGGCGGTGGAGATCTTGTTCCACAGCTCGATGGTGTCCGGGCGCTGGGCCCGCTCGGGCGCGTAGGAACGCTCGTGGTGCCAGGTACCGTCCTGCAGCGCGACCGCGAAGATGTACATGATCGAGTGGTCGAGGGTTTCCCGGGAAGCCTTCGGATCGAACTTCTGCGGGTCGTTCGAGCCGGTGCCGATCACATAGTGGGTGTGGTGGCTGGTGTGCAGCACGATCGAGGCGATCTGATCCAGGTCGCCGATCTGCTCGCGCAGGCGGAACGCGAGATCGATCGGCGCCTGGCTCTGGTACTCGGCCGAGTGTTCCTTGGTGTAGGTGTCGAGGATGCCGCGCTTGGGCTCACCCGGACCGGGCAGTGGCACCGAGTACTCGGCCGTCGGGCCGCCGAGCAGCCAGGCGATCACGCCGTCCTCGCCCTCCCAGATCGGCGACGGGGCACCCTCGCCGCGCATGGCCCGGTCGACGGCCTCGACGGCCATCTTCCCGGCGAACGCGGGCGCGTAGGCCTTCCAGCTGGAGATCTCACCCTTACGGGACTGCCGGGTGGCGGTCGTGGTGTGCAGGGCCTGGCCGATGGCCTGATAGATGGTCTCGGTGTTCAGGCCGAGCAGCGTGCCGATACCGGCCGCGGCCGACGGGCCCAGGTGCGCGACATGGTCGATCTTGTGCTCGTGCAGGCAGATCGCGCGCACCAGATCGACCTGGATCTCGTACCCGGTGGCCAGACCGCGGATCAGGTCCCGGCCGTTACGCCCGGCGTGCTGAGCGACCGCCAGGATGGACGGAATGTTGTCACCGGGGTGGGAATACTCCGCGGCGAGGAAGGTGTCGTGGAAGTCCAGTTCGCGCACCGCGACTCCATTGGCGAATGCCGCCCACTCCGGCGAATAGCGGCCGTCGACACCGAAGACGGTCGCACCGGGCTGATATGGATGGGTGAGCGCCTGCGCGCGGGCATTGGACACCGGGCGACGAACCAGCGACGCGGCGGCGACCGCCGCGTTGTCGATGATTCGGTTGACGATCATCTCCTCCGTCTCCGGCGCGACCTCCACCGGATCGGTGGCAACTTCGGCGATCCGCCACGCGAGGTGTTCCTCACGGGGGAACACCTCAGCGGAACGGTGCGTACGGACGAGATGGTTCTTCACAATCACAGACCTCCGAGACCGGGTTTATTCGCTTGATTCGCACGCTACCGACGCAACGGCCGGGCCGAAATACCACACAGTTGCCTAATTTTGCGGAAGCGATTCAGCAAATCTGCAAAAGTTGTGTAAATGCGGAGTGCTACATTTCGGACATGCAGAAGATGTACGTGGGAGGACGTCTGCGGACGCTGCGTGAGCAGCGCGAGCTCTCTCAGACCGGACTCGCGAAGGCGCTGGGGTTATCGGTGAGCTACATCAACCAGCTCGAAAACGATCAGCGCCCGCTCACCGTGCCGGTGCTGATGCGGCTGAATACGACGTTCGATCTGGAGATGGGTTTTTTCGCCCAGGACACCGATGCGCGACTGCTCGCCGATCTGCAGGAGGTGTTCGCCGAGGATCCCGACGCGTCGACGGTGTCGGTGAGCGAACTCGACGATCTGGTCTCACGCGCGCCGGTCGCGGCACGACTGCTCGTCGGCATGCACCGCCGCCTGCGCGGAGCCACCGAACAGCTCGAGCAATTCGCGGCCGGCATCGACAGCTCGGCGTTCGACCCCACGACGGTGATGCCCTACGAAGACGTTCGCGACTTCTTCTACGACCAGCGCAATCACATCCCCGCTCTCGACGAGGCGGCCGAAGAACTGTTCGATCGCCGGCAGTTCTCGCTCGGTGGCCTGGATCTGCAACTGGCACGGTTGTTGCGCGACGAACACGATGTCACCGTCCGGATCCGCACCGACCAGCCCGGCACGCACGGACCCAAACGCGTCTACGACTCCCAGTCCCGCACAATCACACTCGCGCGTCGTCTGCAACCGGGACAGCGCGCATTCCAGCTCGCCACACAACTGGCCTACCTGACCCAGAACGCCACGATCGAGAACATCATCGCCCGCGCGGATTCGCTGCCGACCGAATCCCGCGGGCTGCTGCGCATCGGTCTCGCGAACTACTTCGCCGGGGCACTCATCCTGCCGTACAGGCAATTTCGTGACTCGGCGGAGAGTCTGCACTACGACATCGGTCTGCTCTCCACAAAATTCGAGGTCGGATTCGAAACCGTATGCCATCGCCTGTCGACCCTGCAGCGGCCCGGCAGCCGGGGCGTCCCCTTCATCTTCGTGCGCACCGACCGCGCCGGAAACATCTCGAAACGTCAGTCCGCCACCGCATTCCACTTCTCCCGGGTCGGCGGCAGCTGCCCGCTGTGGGTGGTCCACGAGGCGTTCGCCACCCCAGGGCGCATCCGTACCCAGATCGCCGAGATGCCCGACGGGCGCAGGTATCTGTGGCTGGCGCGCACCACCGACGAGAGCGCGCCCGGCTACCTGTCCCCCACCCGGGAATTCGCCATCGGACTGGGCTGCGATCTGGCGTTCGCCGAGAAGCTCGTCTACTCACACGGTCTGCCGATTCACGACGACAGTTCGGCGGTTCCGATCGGCGCCGGATGCAAGATCTGCGAACGGCCCGACTGCGCCCAGCGCGCGTTCCCGCAACTGGGACGGCCCATCCGCGTCGACGAGAATCGCGCGGCCACGATCCCCTACACGCCCGACGACCGCCCAGCGCATGACCGGTGATCGCATGCACCGGTGGCAGGGGTCAGGGCCACAGCGTTCGATAGGGTGATCCTGGACTCGACACGGGGTGCCGGAAATGGCTGAGAGAAGACCCGTCGAACCTGATCTCGATCATGCGAGCGAAGGGATGCCGAGCAGGAGCGGAACTCTGGTCCCATGCTGCCGCGCAACTCTTCCACAAGAGGGAAGTTGGCCAGATGTCATTGAACAACGAGACCGTTCTCGTCACCGGAGCCGGACGCGGCCTCGGGCGGCACATCGCACAGGCATTCGCGAATCAGGGCGCGACCGTGGTGATCAACTATCGGCACAGCCAACAGGACGCGCACGCCCTGGCCGAAGGCATCGGCCCGAACCGCGCCGTCGCCCTCCAGGCCGACGTCACCGATCGCAGTCAGGTCGACGCCATGTTCGCCCGAGCGCGGGAAGATCTGGGTCGCCCGATCACCACGGTGATCAACAACGCCCTGCCCGATTTCGCCTTCAACGGCGACGCCCGCCGCAAGGCCGACGAGATCGACTACCGCGACTTCACCGCGCAACTGGATGGGGTCCTCGCCGGCGCGGTACACACCACCCAGGCAGCACTTCCAGGAATGCGGGAGTCCGGCGGCGGCACCGTCGTCAACATCGGTACCAACCTCTTCCAGCACCCCGTGGTGCCGTACCACGACTACACCGCCGCCAAGGCTGCCCTACTGTCGCTGACGCGCACCTTCGCCGCCGACCTCGGACCGGAAGGCATCCGCGTCAACATGGTTTCCGGCGGACTGCTCCGAACCACCGATGCCTCGGCCGCCACGCCCGACGACGTGTTCGACATGATCGCCGCCGCCACCCCGCTCCGAAAGGTCACCACCCCAGACGATTTCGCTGCGGCGGTGCTGTTCTTCGCCTCCGACTGGTCACGGGCGGTCACCGGCCAGAACCTCGTGGTCGACGGTGGACTGGTGATGAACTGAGGGTCGTGTCTCGCACACCACGATCTGGACGTACCAGCTACCCGACGCCAAGACGTGAAGGCGTGCTCTTCCACCAACCGGGCCGAGCGAATTCCACGCTCAGCAAGACTGAGCGGGCGCGAAGGCCGTAGCGGAGTGCCCCACGGCAACCGGGCTTCCCTGCCCGTATGTTCGGTGGGGTCATGGTGATTTTCTTGCTCGCGCTCGCGGGCTTTGCGCTTCTGGACTCGCTCGATGTTCTGCTGGTGGGGGTTACGACCGCGGTGGTCCTCGACAGCCGACTGAGTCGGCGGTCTCCGATACCGGGCGCGGCGAGCTTCCTGCTCGGGGTCTTCGCTGTGACCACGGCGTTCGGTATATGTACGGTGCTCGGGCTGCATTTCCTCACCGACCTGGTCCACTTCGAGCTGACACCGACGCTTCGCTACAGCGGTGAGCTCGTCATCGGTGCCGCGCTTCTGCTTCTCGGCAGCATCCGTCTGTCCGGCCGAACACCGACGCCGCCACCCTGGGCATTGGAAGCGCGCCGACGGCCGTGGCTGCTGGGACTGATGGGCGCCGGCATCGGACTGGGTCAGGCACCGACCGCAGTTCCGTACCTGGCTGCGCTGGCGATGATCTCGACGAGGGATCCTCGACCGGACCTGTGGCCGGTGATCGTCGTCGTCTACTGCGGCATCGCCCTGCTACCCCCGGCACTGGTGGTATTCACCGCCACCCGACGTTCCCCGCGGGCACAGCGTCTCTACCGCGGCCTCGTTCGAAAACTCAGCCGATTCGGACCGATCTCGATCCGGATCCTGTTCCTGGCATTCGGCGCGGCACTCGTCCTCGACGCGATCAGGAACTACTCATCGCTGTAGAAGAACGCTGTGGAAGAACCGGGCGCCGGCACGCTTCTGGGCTGCGACAAGCGGGCGGAATCGCCGGACACCAGCCCGGTTGCCCGATCCTCCAGGCGATCATGTGATCGGTGCGGACGCCAAGTCCACTGTGCCCGAACAGAATTTCCCGAGCGATCACCACCGGGGTCACGGTGTCCAATCCTGCCAACCGCGCACGTCACGAGTTTCCGTCGCCGGGTCGCAGGTTCGGAGGCAAGACACGCCGGGGTGAGCGGACGTGTCGGCCGATAGCGGCGGTGCGCCTACGGTGGTCGCGTCGGGTTGTCTGCCCGGCGTCGCGCGTGAGCGCGGTAGGCCTGTCGATCACCTTGTCCAGGAATTCTCTTGCGCTGTCACGGGGAGAGCCAGGCCTCGTGGCGGCCACGACCGGATCGGTATGACACCCCAGGAGGTCGAAAATGCGTGTTACTCGTTCTGCCCGGCCCCTTGTGCCCGCAGCCTTGCTCGCCGCCGCCACGGTGACAGTGTGGGCACCGACGGCCGCCGCCGAGCGGCCGGGTCCGCTGCCGATCTACACCTGCGACATCGACGAGCAAGGGTTCGGTGTGGTGCAACTCGATGGCACCAAGGCCATCACGGGGCAGAACTGCCAGGCCGGCCCGGGTTCGCCCACCAGCGGGAAGATTGAGGATGCCACGGTCATCCAGCCCCGGGACGACGATCTTGCCTACATCTGCAACGGCACGGTGTTCGTCCACGAGAACATCCTCAACGGTCAGTTGGAAGTGACAACCGATCGTTGCCGCATCCCCGGGCAGCAGTGACGAATTCGGGTACGTGTTCGTATCTGGGTCTGCCCGGCGTCGCGGAACACTACTGGCTCGTTCCGGACTCGATCCGGTACTGCTCCATGACGTCGTCGTATTCCTCCCGACGGTCCGCGGTCATGTCGTCCTCGGTATGGAGACTGAGGCTCCACGGGATCGGGCACGGCGGAGCATGGTCGGGGTCCGGGCACAGGAGTCGCTCGATCTTCTCGGCGACCGCACGCGCTTCCGCCGGTGAGGCGACAACGCCCAGACGGATCTCCCACAACCGTTTCTCGTCCGGCATCTGTCAGATCTCCTTGCACCATCGCGATTCGGTTCCAACCATCTCGAATTCTTCGGAGCCCTCACCCCACATCAGTCGGCGTTGCGGGTTCTCTCTCACCGACTACCCGAGAACGGTGTGGCCGTCGTATGTCCCACCCAAGCAGGTTCCGACCGAGAGCCGTCCGTCACCCGGGTGAATCGCCCTGGCATGTTCGGAGACTTCGTCACATGGAGACGATGGGGTCGTGTCGTCGAGGACGAGGTATCAGGCCGAGATGACCCCACCCTGCCGATCTACCGGGGATACGCTGGGTGCAGGAAAGGTGAGCCAGTGTTGCCCGATGACCGACAGGAGTCCGGGCGGACCGCCGCGACCGATGACGATCCGCAGTGCACACGCCGCCACGTACCCGCTGTAGTCATGGCTGAGTTGAACGTGGCCGGGCTCGAGGACGCCCAGGAGATCGGACACGGCGGTTTCGGCATCGTGCTCCGATGTCGGCAACCTGCACTGGAGCGGACGGTGGCGGTCAAAGTGCTGACAGCCGGTCCCGATGCCGACAACGTGGCGCGCTTCTTACGTGAACAACGGGCGATGGGTCGTTTGACGGGACATCCACATATCGTCACGGTGCTGGAAGTCGGGATGGTCGCCAGCGGATTGCCGTATCTGGTGATGCCGTACTACGATCGCGGCTCGCTCGACGAAAGGATCTGCCTTCACGGTCCTCTTTCCGTCGATCAGGCCCTGCGGATCGGGTCAGCTCTGGCCGATGCTCTGGACGCCGCGCATCGCCTCGGGATCGTGCACAGGGATGTCAAGCCCGCGAATGTCCTGATCACCGACCGTGGCGAAGCCGTCCTGACAGATTTCGGCATCGCGCACGTCACCGGGGCATTCGAGACGAGTTCGGGAACCGTCACCGGCTCTCCGGCTTTCACCGCACCAGAAGTCCTCGAAGGAGGAGAACCGACACCGGCAGCCGACGTCTACAGTCTGGGCGCCACGCTCTTCTGCCTGCTGACCGGGCACGCGGCTTTCGAACGTCGCAGCGGTGAGACTGTGGTCGCACAGTTCCTGCGAATCACCTCCCAACCCGTACCGAACCTGCGCGACGGCGGAATTCCGGACGATGTGTCGCAACTGGTCGAAACTCTCATGAACCACGACCCCGAACGACGCCCCGCGAGCACCGGTCTGGCGGAAACCATCGAGCGACTGCGGTCCCGGTACGGGTCCGCACGCTCACGGTCCACCGCACCGCGGCACCCAACTCTCGACGATCCACACGAGCGCATCCCGGAACCCCCGGGTTCCGGCATCGGATCGGCACCGAGTACCGGGTGCCACGGTAGCCCGCCGCTGGAGCTGACCAGCTTCGTCGACCGGCGCTCCGAAGTAGTGGAGATGAAGAACCTGCTCACCTCCTCCCGGCTGGTGACATTGACAGGACCTGGTGGGGTCGGGAAGACGAGACTCGCACTACGAGCTTTCCGGGCGGCACCCCAGCGCTCCGGCGAGCGAGCATGCTGGGTCGAACTCGGCAGCACCTTCGATGAGTCACTACTCGTGGACGTGGTCGCCGCCGCTCTCGGGATCCGCAGCGAAACGACCACCGACCTGCTCGGCACCGTGACCGACCGCTTGAGAAATCAGCAGATGCTCGTCGTCCTCGACAACTGCGAGCAGATCATCGACCAGGTGGCGGCGCTGACGGAGACCTTGCTGCGCACCTGCCCGGACCTGCGGATTCTCGCCACCAGCCGCGAACCGCTCGGTATCGCGGGCGAGGTGATCCTTCGAGTATCGCCGCTCGCGTCGCCGGGCCCGGAGTCCGAAGCCAGCCTGTTGGAGATGCCTCGATTCGCCGGCGTCACGTTGTTCACCGACCGCGCGGCCGAAGTATTACCCGGCTTCGAGCTCACCGAGGACAACAAAGCCGCCGTCGGACAGATCTGCGACCGGCTGGACGGATTGCCGCTGGCCATCGAGCTCGCCGCGGCTCGCACGCAAACGATGAGCCCCGAGCAGATCCTTCAACGACTCGGCGATCGATTCGCATTGCTCACCCGGGGGCATCGGACCGCACCGACCCGGCAACAGGCATTGCGGTTGTGCATCGACTGGAGCTACGACCTCTGCACCATCGCAGAACAACGCGCATGGGCCAGGGTCTCGGTGTTCAACGGAGGCTTCGAACTCGACGCGGCCGAGGACATCTGCGGCATCGACCTGGCAGACACGGAATCGGACGCCGATTCCGAATACGTGAGTTTCTTCGACGTACTGTCCTCATTGACCGACAAGTCGGTCTTGATATGTGATCGAAGCGGCTCGGTCGTACGCTTCCGAATGCTCGAGACGATACGAGAGTACGGACGCCGGAAGCTACGCGAGTCCGGTGAAGAAGCCGAAATCAGCCGACGGCATCGAGACTGGTACCAGCGTCTGGTACTCGACGCGGAAGCGAACTGGATAAGCGACCGGCAGCTGAGATTGCTCAGCCGGCTCGAACGCGAACAGGCCAATCTGCGCACTGCTCTGCAGTCGTATCTGGACCAAGACAGCACCCAGGCCACGACGGCAGGTCTGCGGACCGCGGCCGGCTTGTTCGAATTCTGGAACCTGCGCGGTCTGCAGAACGAGGGACGGTCATGGCTCGACAGCGCCCTGACACGCTCGCAACCGGGGCAGATACCGGATCGAGTGAAAGCACTGCAAGCCATCGGTCACCTGGCCGCCGCACAGGGCGACTTCGACGCCGCCACTGCCTATTTGGACGAGCAGCGCGCACTGGTCGATCGCCGTCGCACACCCATGCTCCAGGCATATCTCGCCCACTCCGAAGGCCTGCTCGCCCTGACCAGCGGAGCGCCCGCCGACGCGATCGCCGCCTTCGAGCACGCGATCACATTGCTCGACCCCGGCGAAACAGAAATCCTCACCGTCAGCACACTCACGCACCTCGGCTGGTCATATGAAGCCGCGGGTGATCCGGAACGAGCGTACGACCGATACCAGAAGGCCAACACAATCACCGAAGCGCGCGGCGGATCGCTGTACCGCTCGATCGCGTTGCGAGGAATGGCGGTGGCCCTCTGGCAGCAAGGCCGGCACGAGCGCCCCCGCGCACTGCTCGCTCAGGCCCTGCGCGCGAGCCGCAGCCTCGACAGCCCGGTCATGACCGCATTCATCCTCGAAGCCCTCGCGTGGACAGTCGGTACATCCAGCAAGGCCGAACGCCCCCCGTTCTCCTCGGCGCCGCACACAACCTCTGGCCGCTGAGCGGAAGCGTGTCCACCGTGTTCTCCAACATGTCGCGCTTTCACGCCGATTGCGAGCAACGCGCACGAAAAGCACTCGGCACGCGTGGATTCGACGCGGCATTCCGACGCGGACAGGCCATGAGCGCGAACGAGGCGATCGGCTACGCGCTCGAAGAAAACACCGTGACCACCACTCGAACGGCCGATACGACGCGCGCCCTGACCAAACGCGAACAACAGGTCGCAAAACTCGTGGCATTGGGCCTGAGCAACAAGCAGATCGCCACCAAACTGGTGATCTCGCAACGCACCGCGGAAGGCCACGTCGAACACATCCTCGGCAAACTGGGCTTCACCTCACGCGCACAGATCGCAGCGAGCATCGCCCGCGAAACCAAAGGCCGACAAGGCCCCTGAGCGCCTCCGAACGGGCGCGCAGAATGCTGTCCATGATCGACAGATCCCACCCGCCACACCACGCCGATGAGAAGACGACGCTGACCGGCTTCCTGCGCTGGATCCGCTGCCACCTGATCGAGGAATACGCCCGGCACAACGGCCACGCCGATCTCATCCGCGAGCGCATCGACGGCTCGACCGGAGAGTGACCCGGTCCCGGCCGTAACCGTGCACCATCGGGATCAGGGTCGTGCCGATCCGCGACCCCCATGCTCGACCACGGCCTGGATCATCGATTCGACAGCGGCCACGCTCGCAGGTCTGTCTGTTCGGCACGCGCACACCAAGACTCGGTTCGGCGCCGGGTCACAGACCGTGACCGCCGACGACGGGCACCGAAACACTTCGCTCTCATAACTTCTCAGACGTGGCAGGCGCAACTGCGGCACCTCGATAGCGAGCTTTCCTAGGCTGTTGCCGGCTTCATACCACCGTGATTCCGCTGGAAGGAAGACATCTCGTGCACCCTGCAATAGAGCGGCTGAGTGCGGTTATGCCGCCTTCGCCGCTCGGTCCGGTGATCGCCCCGCCTTGGGCACGAATCGAGAAGGCGATGGGGGTCGGGATGCCACCCGACTATCGGGACTTCATCGATCTGTACGGCCATGGGGCAATCAATGACGAACTCGGCATCAACTATCCCGGGTATCCACAGAGCGACGGATCGACTCTGAGGACGTTGACGGACGCGGCCGAAGACGACAACCGCTACAACGTGTACGAAGCCTTACAGGCACCCTTTCCCGGCTATCCGGCACCGGGCGGCCTGCTGCAATGGGGCGGCAACTACAACGGCGACATGCTCTGCTGGCTGACCGAGGGCGACAACCCGGACAACTGGCCGGTCGTGGTGGTCTTCCGCCACATTCATCAACCGTCGTGGCGGCGGTTCGACGGCGGTATGGCCGCATTCCTTCTCGCCCTGGTCACCGGAACATTCGACCTCGCCACCACGTTGATCGGCGATCCACCGGGCCCGGCGCGCTGGACTCTCGCGCGCGATTGGGGCCACGACTACGGGTTCGCGCCCTCGGCGCGCTACGTCCATGCCGGCGACTTGTTGCGGCCGGGCGGACAGGGACTGACGCTCGCCGCAGGTGTGCCGGTATCGCTGCGGTATGCCGAAGGTCTCGGTGGAGACCAAGAACTCTATGCGCGTACCGGTGAGGTTCGTCCCCTGATCGGGCCCCACGACCCCGACTGCCCCGCCGAGACGATCACTCTCGCCAACGGCGGACAGACGGCGGGAATGATGGTCTACCAGATCGAGGCCGAGGCCACCATAGACCTCGACAATGCGCCGGGCACCCTCGCACTGCAACTGCTCCACGACCGGACACCGCTCCCGGCGGCCACATCCGTGGACAGCCACGGCCCGACCATCACCATCACCACCAAAGCCGAAATCACCGTCGCCGACCCGGCAGCAATACAATTGCGCATCGCGAGCGACCGGAGCACCGACATCACCGTCTGGAACCTGTCCCTGCATGTCAAAGGCACCCTGGCCACCACTCCGAGTCATGCCGACGGGTTACTCGACGAGATCGGCGATCGTGAGGGTATTTGATCGCCCGGTGATCTCGCCGCTCCTCGCAGAGCGAGCGAAAGCCGGGTGACGGGTTGAGTCCGAGAAAACTGGAGGAGGCCATACCAGCCCTGCTGGACCCGCCTTTCACGGTGGACGGTTTCCTGGGGTTGCACATTCCGACCCCCAGCTGGCCCGCAAGTGCGGTGCCCCGCGCGCGAGAGTGCCGGTGGCATATGGGGTTTTGTTCACTCGCCGGGTTGCAGTAGGCCCGCGCAGACGGCGTCGAAGAGTACGCGCGGATCCATCGCGGGTACGCCGAGGGCGATGCGGTCCAGTGCGATGCCGGTGAAGACCGAGCCGAGGGCATCGATCTGTTCGTCGGTGGGATGCCGATAGCGGGCACGCAGGATGGCGGTGAGTTGCCGTAATGCGCTGGCACGAAGTCGGCGCATGAGGTCGGCGAGTTCGGGGTCGCGGGCAGCGGCCAGGGTCAACTCGGTGCGGGCCAGCAGGCGGTTGCGGGCCACGCTGGAGTCAGGATCGGCGAGCACGGCGAGCAGGTCCGCCGGGTCGGCATCGGCGGGTGTGGCGAGCCGGTCGATCTCGGCGAGTTGAAGTTCGAGCAGTCGCTGGGCGATGGCCTGGTAGAGCGCGGCCCGGGTGCGGAAGTAGTTGGAGGTGGTCCCCGCCGGGACTCCGGCGGCGGTGTCGATGGCGCGGTGGGTGACCTGGTTCAGGCCCTCGCGGTCGATGAGGGCCAGGGCGGCGTCGGCGAGCAATTCACGACGCGACGTCTTCTTCGGCATGCGCTTGACTCTACTACATCGTTGTACTACACATTAGTACTACAACGTAGTGAATCAATTTCCACTGAGGAGCACCCCCATGAACACCGCCTTCGTCGTCGTCACCGTGCTGGCCGCCCTGTGGGTCGGCTTCTCCGCCGTCTCGACCTTCACTCGCGCCGAGTGGGTGGTGAAGCCGCTGGCCGATTACGGCGTGCCCCGCACGTGGTGGCCTCGGCTGGCCGTGGTGAAGACGGCGGGCGCACTGGGCATGCTCGCCGGGCTGTTCGTTCCCGCCCTCGGCGTAGCGGCCGCGATCGGCCTGATCCTGTACTTCCTCGGGGCCGTGGCCACGGTGCTGCGCGCCCGCGCTTACACACACATCGCCTACCCACTGCTGTATCTGGTGCCGGTCGTCGCCGCCCTCGCACTGGGTTACGCCGCCGCCTGAGCGCCCGCCGTCCCGTCCGCCGCAGACCCCCCGGTGCGGCGGCACGGTGACTGCGCTCACCAAATCTCCCCGACCGGGCCCGCCGAAATGCCCCACCCGTGAGCGGTGTCGACTGTCGGGTTCACGGTTGTGGCTCCCCACTCGGCAAATTGAACGCCAAAACCGTTCTCTACCAGATAATTACGCCACATCCCCCCGCAATTCGGCACGCTGAACTGTCCAAAGGTCACGCCGCGAGCCGCTCTCGTGTTTCTGTCTCGAAACCTTGGATTCGAGACAGAGGGTCTCGCACAGCAGCACATGGTGAAACAGCAGATCCTGAGTCTCAGAATCAGATCTCGAGATCAGGAGCGTCATCGGACGCCGATCCGGCTGCCCCGGGTGGGGGAAGAAAAGTTCTGGAATTGGGGAACCGATCGGTGATGGCCGTCGTCCAAGCCTGTGACAGAACAGCTTTCGGGCCGGGGAGAGGCCGGAGCGGCGCTACGGGCTGTGCACAGTTCAGAACCACGGGGAATCCGTCATGAACCTTGCCATGCCCAGACCAACGGTCCGATTCGGTCGAACAGCTCTGTTCGCGGTCGTATCGGCGATCGTGACGATCACGAGCGTGGTGGCCGCCGGCCTTGAACGTCCTGTTCGGCAGCACGTTCATCTCGACCTCGACGGGCGGTGTGGCGTGCGAGCTCGCTCGGGGCATCCACGACGACGTCCTGTCCCGCAGCGGGAAGATCTGGCCCGCCGACCCCGACGGCGGGGACAAGCCGTTGCAGCCCACTGCCGACGGATGGCGCGGGCAGGGCGGGGTGATTCCATTCGGGCAGGTCGAGCAGGCGAAGGATCCTGATCCGAACCTCGACGGTGTGGTCCGATGGTGGCTGCCCGACACCCACGACGGACTCATCGCCAAGCAGTCCGGCGATCCCTGATCCAGAAAACAGCGGATCTGGGATCCGGAGATGCCGCGGTGGCCTTCCTCCGGGAATTCGGCGAACGGTGCATGAACGAGACTGGCGTTGCACTGGTCTCGCTCGACCTCGACGCGGACGGATGGAGACTCGTATTCGTACCCGGCGAGCGACTCGATCGGCGCCGCAGCCAACGCGGTCGGACGTTCAATTACTGTGGTACGCAACGACGGCCAATTCTGAGGCTCCTCACGAAACTGGGCACCTTCCTGAAGGTGGCGGCGTCCGGGCCAACAGCGCGAGAGAGAACGCCACACACCAGAACGCACGATAATGCCTGGGGCGCGTTGACCGAATCGGCCAGTGCGGGGCGTCCGACGATCCAAACACCAAGCGGCCGTGGACAACACGCCGACATGCCGACATGCCGATGAGAATGCCGTCCAGCGTGGTCGCAAGTGATCTGAGGCCGGTGCTGGTGTGCGGTGCAGGCTGGGTTTCCGCCGGGTGGTGCGTAACCGATGACGCACCCATCCGGTGTGCTCGCGGGGTCAGCGGCCACTGCGCGGTCTACTCAACAACGCGCGGCCGCGTTCCGGAGTGAGGCTGTACGCCAGCACCGGGTCTGCGAGCAACGCGACCGGGGCGATGTGATCTGGAGTGCGGGGCTGCCAGTGTGTCATCGCGATCTCGAGCGCATGCCACAGTGCCGCTGGGTCGGAGTGGTGTTCCGCGAGCGCGTTTCGCACCGTGGTGTCGAATGCTTCATTCCCGTAGGCGATCCGGTAGCCGGACTGCTGTACCCGTGCTCGGTGCTCATCGATGGCGCGTCCGATCTCGAGCCCGGGGTCATTTTGTGCGATCTCGAGGATCTGGGCAAGTTTGCGCGCGGAGCTCTTCGAGTGCTCACCTTCGGCGTGCTGCTCGACGCGTTCGAGAGCTACGCGGTGTGCGGCAAATGCGCGATCAGCCAGGTACTGGGCATTTTCGAGCGCGGAGCCATACCAGGACTCTTTGTTTGCGTGTTGCAGGAACATACACGGCAGGAACTCCTCGGCGAACAGTGAACTGGTGAAGAATCCGTCCGGGACGGGCGTCAGCGGTAACAGACCTGAAAGAAGCCGGGAGGCCTCGTAGGGAGAGGAGGTTGTGAGAAACATCTGGAGCTGGACGCGCAAGACCGTCGCGCGTGACTGGCCGAAGTGGGCGGCCTTTTCCAGGGCCGCCACGGCTGTATCGGTCTCCCCGGAAAGGGCTGCGCCCCGGGCTTTTTCCACCGCCAGATCCCAGCTGTCACGGGTCTTGCCCGCCGGTCGGCGTATGTGATGCATGCCTTCGTACAGCGATTCCATCAGGGCGGTGAAGGACGGATGGCGTCGCGGAAATTCAGCCCAGGAGAACACGCTGTAGGCGGCCCACTCGCCATTCTCGTCACGGTCGGCCGGGTCCAGGAACAGCACCCCCGCGTCGGCGTGAAGCGAGATCAGCAGTCCTCGGCCGAACGGGTTACCCGGCGCGTCGGCCGGAGCCTGGGTGACCAGGTCGGCCCATGACTCCCAGGCAGGTTCGAGATCACGCAGCCATCCCAGATTCGTGGTGTCACGCATCTTCCACACGAACTCCCCGGCGTTGCGCCATCCATCGGTCGTCAGTAGGAAGCTGCGATACGAGGGAGGTAGCCTCTGGCCGAGGCGCTCCTCGACCGCTGCGATGTCGGCCTCGGCGGCTGGCGCGTAGCCGAGCCAGCGCTGCCGCACCACTTCGGGCTCCAGGGCATCGGGATCACTGACGGTGATCTGTTCCTCGCTCCACAGCTCCAGCCACGGTCTCCAGTTCATCGCATGAATGCTACGAACAGCCTCCGACAACTTCGGCATGAGCGCAGGCCGAGATCATGGTGATCGAAGCTCGTGGTCCCGCTTCGACAGCTCCGCACACCTCGACGTACGGTCGCGCTCCGGCTTCGCGCTGTCCGCACCGACGGGCGGTGTTCGGCAATCTCGGCGCGTCCAATGGACGCACTCTTCTGCCGCTGAGCGGCCGATCACGGTGCCGGAAGGCGTTCAAGCACCGCGTGATTCGGCGAGACGGCGCATCCAGTAGCGGAACCAGTCGTCGCCGAACGGGATGTAGACACGAGTGGGGATGCCGCGGGCAGTGAGGTCGTCGATCACCTCTGGTCGCACGCCGAGAAGTTGCTCGATCGGTACCGGACCGAGGGAGGCGAGGAGTGCCTCGCGGAGGACTCCGTCGTGGGTGGCGAGGGCGAATGGCGTGTTCGTCGCCGCGAGTTGGTGAGCCAAGCGCAAGTAGGCGATGTCCGTGGGCTCCCCGAAGGGGAGGGCACGATCGGGGGGCTCTACGTAGGCACCTTTGACCAGCCGGATATGGACGCCGGCATGCTGGA
The DNA here is from genome assembly GCF_040679495.1 of Nocardia sp. NPDC052254. Taxonomy (NCBI): domain Bacteria; kingdom Bacillati; phylum Actinomycetota; class Actinomycetes; order Mycobacteriales; family Nocardiaceae; genus Nocardia; species Nocardia sp. NPDC052254. The sequence continues at coordinate 869,890 of NZ_JBFAUW010000001.1, forward strand.
GGCGTTCGACATCGCCGGGGGTGCGGTGGAGATTGGCCTGTACGGTGGCACCGAGTCGGTCGCCCAGCCCTCGGTCGGCGGCGTCCAGCACACATGCCAGCACGGCGTCCGAGCGCGAGTAGTCCTCGGCGCCGACCTGGATGCGCCGCCCGTCCGGCAGAGCCCGCGCGATCTCCGCGATACGGTCGGCGCAGCCACGCGGGTCGATATCGAGACCGAGATGGGACAGATCGATCGCCAGCCAAGCATCGTCGGCATCGGTGAGTCGATCGGCCAATCGTAGGTAGTCGTCGGTTACCCGTTGTGCGACGGCCGGGTCGTCGACCAATTCACCGAACTGATCGATACTGCTGGCCACCTTGCGGTCCGAGAGTTCCCGGGCGGCCCGGATCGCATCATCGGTGTTGATGCCCGCGACGTAGGGTGCGGCCGCTCGCCACGCTGTGTCCCGGCCCCGGGGCAGGGCTTTGACGACCCGCTCCAGACTGGTACTGGTGGCAAGGCGGAACAGGATGGCGCGATCGACCGACATGGCTCCATCATCGCAGTCGAGCGCCGCCACATGCGACGTCCACACATACCGCTCATCGAGCTTTTTCCCAGGGTCACGATTAGTAAAGGCACCCACAACACCGCAGCATTGGACGCGGTCGGAAGACTGCTCGCACACGAGAATTCACCGCCGGTCTTTCCGGGTATCGTGCACTGCCGGCCTGGCGGGAATCGTTACCCCGAGCCGGAAGGTGGCGTGCCCTACCAGTGGGCGGGGCCGCTAGAACGAGCGATGCGCCCAATCGATCTCGTCGAGGCGGACCCGATCGTCCTGCAGCCAATCCCAGATCAGCTGAGCGACCCGGTCGAGGTCGTCCAGCGTAGTCTGCAGGTATTGCCCGTCCTCCACACCAGGGTGCACCTCGAGCAGGTAGTCGGTCGCGTTATTGCGATAGGTCTGGATGAACCCGTCCTGCCCGGTTCGCGCCACGGTCATGAACGACCCACCGCTCACATAGGGCAGTTTGTTCAGCCAGTAGAGCAAGTGGTCACGGGTGAGGGTGGTGGTGAACTGCCGAGCACCGACAGTGACTCGCAGGTTCCGGTGCGCCACCGGCGCCTCGGCGGGCAGCACATCGGTCCAGGGGCCAGCGGCCGCACTGTCAGTCCTCATCGGCGTACTCCCAATCGAAAACGAACTCGGCATGCGGTAGGAGAGCGGTCACCCGGCTGGTCAGCATCGCCTCGAACGAGTCCTGCCAGCGGTAGAACCCGCTGAAGATCACTGGATAGTCGGAATCCACCGTCACGGACAAGCTCCCTTCGTCCTCGCCGAACGTGATGAACACTTCATCGCTCAACCGCTCACTCTCGAGCACATCGGTGAGCAGCGCAGTCACACCCGCCCGCTCACGCTCATCCCGCAACTCCCGAATCGAGAACGAGACATTGATATTCACTGACACTCGCTGGACGATAACCCCCACCACCGACAAACAACGTAAGGCCCTGCGACATATTCAGCCGCGCAACAGGTTGTCGCCGACCGAGCTGCGCACGCACATCGACCTCGACAGCCGTGGCATCAACCATGTGACCCTGCCAGATCTAACTCGAGACAGATTCGAGCGCAGCCGCTGACACCGATTCCAACATGGTGGCGGGTGGTGGTGATCGCATGTCCGCCACCCACACCGGCGATCCGAACCTGGTTTCGGGTCGCGGTCGCGTCTCTCTGTTGTCGGTGTGCCTCACTACGGTTCGTTGAATGGGTTACACGTTTTCCTGGGTCGCCGTGCGTGGACAAGTACCCGGTGATCTGTTCGACCAGTTGGGTTTGGTTGCTCTCAGCGATCGTCGGGCCGATACCGAGCCAGACTTCATCGCTGCGGCCTCGCGTGGCGGCTGGGTCATCGTGGCCGTTCGCGACATCTGTCCGGGATATCCGAACCAGGCGGACTTGCTGAAACGGCTTTCCCGCGATTGTGAGCTGATTGCATGCTACGAGTCGACGTATGGACCCGAAAGTGCTGCTGCCGCTTGGAAGAACGGCCGCCTGCTGTGGAAGGTGGAGCACCGCACCGACGGTGATCGAACGCCTGCCGACATCGCCTGTGAGGGTGACCTTCCGCCGAGCTTCGAGGAGATCCTGACCGTCGCGCAGACCCGTCCGCGTGAATACACCGACGTCGATCATCTGTACGAGGTCCCGATCGACCTGGCCAAAGCAGTTACCGGATTTCGGCAGGACGAAGACGTTCGTGGTGCACGACCGCCGATAAGCCTCGACACGGACGTCGAAGCCTTTTCCCTTGTGCCGGTCGAATACACTTGGTGCGTAACAGGGCTCGAGAGCAGAGATCAGGTGCTGCGTGTAGTACAACAGGCGCTGCACCCGTTCCACCTCAGCGAGTTCCCGGGCACGCGACTCGGCAATGTGTGGGATGTCGACGACGATGGCCGGTGGTGGACCAAAGGTTCAACCGAACCCGCCGTCACGGCCATCAGCGGCTTCGATCGATGGCGGCCGGAATTCGAGGCGACTCTCGCCCGCCGAGTCGCCGAGTTCGCTCCGCAAGCGAGCCTATCCATGGAATGGAAACTCCCCGACACGAAATAGCTACCACCACCGGTGGTTTCGAACACCGAAAAGTCGGTCTGCCAGGCCCGGTTACGACGCGTCAATGGATCGTGGAACACCTTGCGCCGCAGCATCACCCACGACTTACTGCCGGCGCGACACCCCACCGGCAACAGGAGCCCGCGTCGCCGTAGGGCCCGCCGCACGGTCGAGATGGAGACCTCGTAGCCACCGTCACCTCCGCCAGGTCCAGTTTCAGCTGCCGATCTTCCATCCGCAGCCGCCGCTGTCCCGGCGTGCCCTGCGCCCCGGCCGGGCCGGAGGAATCTCGTCCAGCGTCTTGGTCCCGGCCTCCTGGAACACCTGTTTCCACTTGCCGACCGACGCCGTGCTCACCCCGCGCTGCCTCCGCCGGCGGTCATTTCTCCGGACAGCACCGACAACACGACTCGTACCTTGTCCTCGACCGGGTCCTTCAACCGCCGTGATCCCGCCGCAGGATCGGCCCCTTCCTGGCTCGATGTGCCCGGAGCGTAAACCGAGCAACCCTGTTAGAAAGTTTGACGCCCTGCAGGGCCATGAGCTCGAATATGCATTCGAACGCATAGTTGATGCGTCCAGCCCTCGACCGGGCAGCACACGCCAAATGGACCCGCGTCGGGGCCGCCAGGTGTCTGCAACCAACCGCCAGCCGGAAAGGTGAAATTCAGACGCCGCACAGGACGTCGCAGGTCGGCGGACAGCAACAAACACCAACCGACAACACTCACCAAAGACCACGAACCCACAGGTCACGGCACTTTCCCAGACAAAACCGACTGGTCGCAAGTAGCATCGGGAAATGCGGTCGATCTGGAAAGGTTCCATCGCTTTCGGGCTGGTGAATGTCCCGGTGAAGGTTTATACCGCCACCGAGGACCATGACATCAGGTTTCATCAGGTTCACGCCGAGGATGGCGGCCGGATCAAATACGACCGTGTCTGCACGGTATGCGGGAAGTCGGTCGCCTATGCCGATATCGATAAAGCCTACGAATCGCCCGAGGGCGACAAGGTCATTTTGACCGACGAGGATTTCGCGAAGCTTCCGGTGGCCGAGAAGCACGAGATCCCGGTGCTGCAATTCGTGCCGTCGGAGCAGATCGATCCCATTCTGTTCGACCGCAGCTACTATCTGGAGCCCGATTCGACCACGCCGAAAGCCTATGTGCTGCTGGCGAAGACACTCGATCAGGTCGACCGGGTCGCACTGGTCCATTTCACGTTGCGGCAGAAGACGCGGCTGGCCGCGCTCCGGGTGCGCGATGGCGTGCTGGTACTGCAGACCCTGTTGTGGCCGGACGAGGTGCGGGCGGCGGAATTCGAATCACTCGATGACGCTTCGCCGCCGAGGTCCCAGGAGGTCGCGATGGCGCAGACCCTGGTCGACAGCATGTCCGAGGATTTCGATCCCGGCCGGTTCACCGACGATTATCAGATCGAGCTGAAGAAGATGCTGGACGCGGCCATCGAATCCGGTTCCGACCGGGTCGTACGGCACGAGGAGGCCGAGCCGGAGCAACAGGATGCCGAGGTGGTCGATCTGGTGGCGGCCCTGCAGCGCAGCCTCGAAGCCACCGGGCGTGGCCGTGAATCGTCCGGCAAGGCCGGCGGTGCGGCGAAATCGGCGAGCAAGGCCACGAAGTCCACCGGCGGCCGCACCGCGAAGACGTCGGCGAGCTCGAAATCCGGTGCGGCGAAGGCCACCACGAAGAAGGCCGCGCCCAAGACCACCAAGCAGACGCGTAAGGGCGCGTAGTCGCGCACGGGCAGCGAGTCCCGCAACTATTCCGGCAATCATGAGGTAGCCGACGAATTCGACGCGCTTTATGCGCGGGAGTCGGCCATACTTTGGCGGGGACGGGCGGTTACCGTACGGTGCAATCACAGTTCGACCCGGTCGGGGCCCGGTGTCCCGAACCAATTTCTTTCGGAGGGAATCACATATGACCAACCCGTCGGACCCGTACGGCCAACAGCCGGGGCAGCCGGGCTACGGGTACCCGCCGCCCGGCGCACAGCCGGGGTACGGCGCACCTCAGGCCGGATACGGGGCACCACCGCCCGGATACGGCGCGCCGCAACCGGGATACGGCGCACCCCAGCCCGCGTACGGGGCACCACCGCCCGGATACGGCGCACCGCAACCGGGATACGGCGCACCGCAACCGGCACCGGGGTATCCGCCGGCGGGTCCGGGATACGGCGGCTACCCGCCGGCCGGCTTCGGACCGCAGGTCCCCTACGCCAATTGGTTTGCGCGCGTGGGCGGTTATCTCATCGACGGCCTGATCATCGGTGTGCCGTCCGGCATCCTGTACATGCTCTCGGGGCTCGTCGGCACCGAAAAGGTCGACTGCTCGTTCGACACCGATTCCTACAGCTCGTACTCGAGTTCGTCGTGCACCGGCGGCGGTCTGTCTGCCGTCGGCATCATCCTGATGCTGCTGGGCTTCTTGGTCGCGGTGGGTCTCGCGCTGTGGGTGATCTACCAGGAGGGCACGACCGGGCAGACTCCCGGCAAGAAGGTCGTCGGTATCCGGGTCATCCGGGAGGCCGATGGTCAGGTGCTCGGTTTCGGTTCAGCATTCGTGCGCAAGCTGTGCCATATTCTCGACAACGCGCTGTGTGGTCTCGGATATCTGTGGCCGCTGTGGGACGAGAAGAGCCAGACCTTCGCCGACAAGATCATGAGCACCATCGTGGTCGAGGCGCCGAAGTAGCAACGGCCCCGTTCGTACGCGACGACCCCGCCGCCCACCAGGGATGCGGGGTCGTTCGGTGTTCGGCGGGCTCACACCCCTTTGGGCGCACGCGCGGACATGAACCCGAACAGATATCCGGCCACCCGTCGCATCTGGATCTCCTCCGCGCCCTCGGTGATCCGGTAACGGCGGTGGTGACGATAGATGTGCTCGAAGGGCTGATGCCGGGAGTAGCCGAGCCCACCGTGCACCTGCATGGCACGATCGGCAGCCTCACAACACAGGCGATTGGCCCAGTAGTTGCACATCGACACCTGTTCGGAGGCGGCGAAGGTGCCGTACCGGTCCATGGTCCACGCCGTCTTGTGGATCAGTGAGCGCAGCATCTCGCATTGAGTGTGCAATTCGACCAGGGGGAACTGGATCGCCTGGTTGTCGGCGAGAGGTTTTCCGAACGGCTTGCGCTGCTTGGCATAGGCCACGGCCTGGTCGATACAGTATTGCGCCGCACCCAGACTCGAGGCGGCCTGCCGGATGCGATTCTCGTTGAAGAAGTGCTGCACCACGGCCAATCCCCTGCCCTCCGGACCGAAGACCGCGTCGGCGCCGACCCGCACATCGCGCAGGGTGACACGACCGTGGTCGGTGGGCATGTTGAACGTCCACAGATACTCCTCCACGGTGAATCCGCGGATATCGGTCGGCACCAGGAATGCGGTGATGCCGGTGGCGTCACCGGGGCCGCCGGCGGTACGCGCGAAGACCAGATCTGCCTCGGCACTGTGGATCCCGCTGTTCCAGGTCTTCTCACCGGTGATCACCCACTCGTCGCCGTCGCGGACCGCGTGGGTCTCCATGTGTGTGGCGTCGGAGCCGTGTTCGGGTTCGGTGATACCGAAGGCGAAGAACCGAGTTCCCGCCGCCAGGCCCTCCACCCACTCGGCTCGCTGTTGCGGCGAACCGTATTCCAGCATCAGCAGCAGGCCCACATTGTTGGCGACGACGGCGTGCTCGTTCTGCAGATCGCAGTGCAAGCCGAGGCCGCGATGAGCGAGATGTTCCCGGATCACGGCCATGTCGAGGTTGGTGCCGCCGCGGCCACCGAATTCGGGTGGGAAGGCATAGCGGTAATGCCCGGCCGCATCGGCCACTTCACGCGTCCGGGCCAGCAGGGCTTCCCAGTCGGCGCTGGGCGTTCCGCCGGCGTCCCAGTCGGTGCGGGCGTCCTCGCGGCGATGATCGAAGAACCGGGCGTTGTCGTCGGCCTGTTCCAGCGGCACGATCTCCCGGTCGATGAAGCTGTCCAACTCGGCCAGATAGTCGGTGAGCTCACGAGGTATGTCGAAATCCACAGCTGCTCCTACCGTTTCGGCCGGATTCGCACTCGGCGGTCCCCTTCGACCACCGAAATCCGCCGCCGACAACGATATCGCGCCCACCGCGATGCGGTGGGCGCGAAACGGTCACTGCGCGTTGGAGGTACAGCTGGTCAGTGCGATGGTGGCCGCACGGGGGCTGGCACTACCCAGATCCGGGAACGGCGGTGCGCTGGGCCCGAGGAAATCCCGGGCCTGCTTCTCCGCCTCGGTCTGGGTGGGGCCCCAGCCGACCGCTATCCGGCCGTCGGCGCCCTGTGCGACGGCACCGCAACCATTGCTGAAATCGAGAATGACGCGGCAGTCACCGTGTGCGCAGCGCTGCTTGGCAGCAGTGTCCGCGCTGGGCGCATCGGCGTAATTGGCGGCCGAGGCCACCACGCCGGTGCTGTCGGAGTATGCGATCGCGCCGTGCAGATCGCCCGCGGCCTGCGCCGAACCCGCGGCTCCGAACACCGCGGTTGCCGAACCGGCGAGTACAGCGACAGCCGCCGACCGTACTCGCCGCGAAACCATGAGAGACATCCGAGAATCCACCCCGATCAACTCTGCTTATATGACGCAGGCGATCCTTGTCCATGACAGCCCGGGATGTCCAATTCCCGGACCTGACAGGTGGGTTCCCGTGGGCCTGTCCGAACTAGACGGTGAAGCCCAGGGCACGTAACTGTTCGCGGCCGTCCTCGGTGATCTTGTCCGGTCCCCACGGCGGCATCCAGACCCAGTTGATCTTCAGGTCCTCCACCAGACCGCTGCGTACCAGCGCATTTCGCGATTGATCCTCGATCACGTCGGTGAGTGGGCAGGCCGCCGAGGTGAGGGTCATGTCCAGGATCGCGACCTCCTCCTCGAGCCGCATGCCGTACACGAGACCCAGATCGACGACGTTGATACCGAGTTCGGGATCGACGACATCGCGCATCGCCTCCTCCAGATCCTCGAGCAGCGCGATCTGCTCCTGGGTCAGCTCGGGTTCGGCGACCGGCTGTTCGGTGGCCGTTTGTTCGGCTGTCGGCGTCTCACTCATGACGTTTCCCCATTTCCGGCGGACCCGTTTCCCATGGTCCGCGTGGTCTCTTCGGCCGAGGTTATCCGGACCACGGCATCCTTGAACGCCATCCAGCCCAGCAGTGCGCATTTGACCCGCGCCGGATACTTCGCGACCCCGGCGAGTGCGACACCGTCGCCGATCAGATCCTCGTCGCCCTCGATCGTGCCGCGGCTGGAGATCATCTCGTTGTAGGAGTCGACGACCTTCAGCGCCTGCTGCACGGGCTCGCCGATCACCTGATCGGCGAGGATCGAGGTGGCGGCCTGGCTGATCGAACACCCCTGACCGTCATAGGACACATCGGCGACGTCACCGTTGTCGTCGATGTGCACCCGCAATGTCACCTCGTCACCGCAGGTCGGGTTGACGTGATGCACTTCGGCACCGAACGGCTCCCGCAGCCCACGGTGGTGCGGATGCTTGTAGTGGTCCAGGATCACTTCCTGGTACATCTGTTCCATACGCATTTGCGAAATCACGCCCCGTTCACTGGTCGCTCGCGCTCACCGCATTCAACGATCCACCACGCCGAAGAATTTCTGCGCCTTGCGTACCGCGGCCACGAGCGCCTCCACCTCGTCGAGGGTGTTGTACACGGCGAAGGACGCGCGGGCAGTGGCGGGGACGCCCAGCCGGCGCATCAGCGGCCACGCGCAATGGTGCCCGACACGGATGGCGACACCCTCGTCGTCGAGAATCTGGCCCACATCGTGCGGATGGATACCGTCGACCACGAACGACACCGCGCCGCCGCGATCCACATTCTCCACCGGGCCCACGATCCGCACACCGTCGATCGCGCCGAGCCCCTCGAGTGCGGCACCGACCAGCGTATGTTCGTGCGCGGCAACGACATCCATCCCGATGGACTCGAGATACCGCACCGCGGCACCCAGACCGACCACCTGCGAGGTCATCGGCACACCGGCCTCGAATCGCTGCGGCGGGGCGGCGTAGGTGGTGGCCTCCATGGTGACCGTCTCGATCATCGATCCACCGGTGATGAACGGCGGCGTCTGCTCCAGCAGCGCGTACCGGCCGTAGAGCACACCGACACCGGACGGGCCCAGCATCTTGTGCCCCGAGAACGCCGCGAAATCGACACCGAGTTCGCGGAAGTTCACGGGCATGTGCGGGACCGACTGGCAGGCGTCGAGCACCACCAGCGCACCGACGGCCCGAGCCCGGCGCACCAGCTCGTGCACATCGGCGACCGCGCCGGTGACATTGGACTGATGGGTGAACGCCACGACCTTGGTCGCCGGCGAGAGCTCCAGCGAATCGAGGTCGATACGCCCGTCGTCGGTGATGCCGTACCACTTCAGGGTCGCACCGGTACGGCGCGCGAGTTCCTGCCAAGGCACCAGATTCGCGTGATGTTCCAGCTCGGTGATCACGATCTCGTCGCCCGGCCCCACGTGGTACGGGAACCGGTCGTCGGAGAATGCGTAGGTGACCAGATTCAGCGATTCGGTGGCGTTCTTGGTGAAGACGATCTCGTTGGCCACCACGCCCACGAACCGGGCGATGTCGGCGCGCGCGCCCTCGTAGGCGTCGGTCGCCTCCTCCGCGAGCTGATGCGCACCCCGGTGCACCGCGGCGTTGGTATGGGTCAGGAATTCGCGTTCGGCGTCGAGGACTGCCAGGGGTCGCTGCGAGGTGGCCCCGGAATCCAGATACACCAACGGTTTACCGTCACGCACCGTCCGGCTCAGGATCGGGAAATCGGCCCTGATCCTGGCGACGTCGAGTGTGCGTGTCACAGCGGTCATCTCAGGCCCCCGCGGTGGCGGTCTGCGTGAACCGGACGTAGCCGTTGGCGTCGAGTTCCTCGGCCAGCTCCGAGCCGCCCTCGGCCACGATCCGGCCACCCACGAACACGTGCACGAACTGCGGCTCGATGTAGCGCAGGATGCGGGTGTAGTGGGTGATCAGCAGGACGCCACCGTTCGCGCGCTCCTGGTACCGGTTCACACCCTCGGACACGATACGCAGCGCGTCGACGTCCAGACCCGAGTCGGTCTCGTCGAGGATCGCGATCTTCGGCTTCAGCAGGCCCAGCTGCAGGATCTCGTGACGCTTCTTCTCACCACCGGAGAAACCCTCGTTGACGCTGCGGTCGGCGAAGGCGGCATCGATTTCGAGCTCGCCCATCGACTCCTTGACCTCCTTGACCCAGTGCCGCAGCTTGGGGGCCTCGCCACGCACGGCCGTGGCCGCGGTGCGCAGGAAGTTCGACATCGACACACCCGGCACCTCGACCGGGTACTGCATGGCCAGGAACAGCCCGGCGCGCGCCCGCTCGTCGACGGACATGGCCAGCACGTCCTCACCGTCGAGGGTGATCGAGCCCTGGGTCACGGTGTACTTGGGGTGACCGGCGATGGCATAGGACAGTGTGGACTTGCCGGAGCCGTTGGGGCCCATGATGGCGTGGGTCTCACCGGAGCGCACGGTGAGGTTCACGCCCTTGAGGATCTTGATGGGCTCGCCGTTCTCGTCGGGGTTGGCGACTTCGGCGTGCAGGTCCTTGATTTCGAGGGTGGTCATTGCATTCCTTCTGGGCTGGTGGAGGTTTCGGGCTGCCGGGCGGTGCTACGCACCGATGGCGGCGAGTTCGGCCTCGATGGCCGACTCCAGCCGCTCCCGGATCTCGACGACCGCGATCTTCTGGATGATCTCGTGGAAGAAACCACGCACCACCAGACGGCGGGCGGCCTCCTCCGGAATTCCGCGAGCGCGCAGATAGAACAGCTGCTCGTCGTCGAAACGCCCCGTGGCCGACGCGTGCCCGGCGCCGATGATCTCGCCGGTCTCGATCTCGAGATTCGGCACCGAATCGGCGCGGGCGCCGTCGGTGAGCACCAGATTGCGGTTGGCCTCGTAGGTGTCGGTGCCCTCGGCCTCGGCGCGGATCAGCACATCGCCGACCCACACGGTGCGCGCGTCGGGCTTGCCCGAGCTCGGATCGCCTTGCAGCGCACCCTTGTACAGCACGTTGGACTTGCAGTGCGGCTGGCAGTGGTCGACCAGCAGGCGCTGTTCGAAGTGCTGGCCGTCGTCGGCGAAGTACAGGCCGAGCAGTTCGGCGTCGCCGCCGGGACCGTCGTAGCGCACCGTCGCGGTCAAGCGAACCAGCTCACCGCCGAGGGTGACATCGGTGTGCCGCAGCACGGCATCGCGGCCGAGCTTGGCGTGGTGCGCGGTGACGTGTACCGCGTCGTCGGCCCAGTCCTGGACCGCGACCACGGTGAGCTTGGCGCTGTCGCCGAGCACGAATTCCACGTTCTCGGCGTAGGTCCCGCTGCCGCGCTGGTCGATGACCACCGTGGCGGCCGCGAAATTACCGAGCCGGATCTGCAGATGGCCGAAGGCGGTCCTGCCTTCACCGGCGCCGGTGACCTTGACGACGACCGGTTGCGAAACCTCGGTCTCGGCCCCCACCGACACCACGGTCGCCTCTTCGAAGCCGGAATAGGCCTGGGCCGCAATGCGATCGGTGGGCACACCGCCCTCACCGAGGCGCGCATCGTCGCGGCCGACGGTCTCGACGGTGACCCCGTCGGCGCCGTCCACCTCGATACCGGCCTTCCCGTCGCGCACCGCGGTGCCGTCGTGCAGGCCACGCAGCCGGCGCAGCGGGGTGAACCGCCACGCCTCGTCGTGCGCCGAAGGCACCTCGAAGGCGGCCACGTCGTACGAGGCGAACAGCTCGCCCTTGTTGACAGCCGGTATGCGGGCCTCGCCCGCGACAGCCACGTTCTCGACCGGCATCAGCCGACCGCTCCTTCCATCTGCAGCTCGATGAGCCGGTTCAGTTCCAGCGCGTATTCCATCGGCAGTTCCTTGGCGATGGGCTCGACGAAGCCGCGCACCACCATCGCCATCGCCTCGTCCTCGGTGAGACCGCGGCTCATCAGATAGAACAGCTGGTCGTCGGAGACCTTCGAGACGGTGGCCTCGTGCCCCATGGTCACGTCGTCCTCGCGGATGTCGACGTAGGGGTAGGTGTCGGAGCGGCTGATCGTATCCACCAGCAGCGCATCACATTTCACCGTCGACTTCGACCCGTGCGCACCCTTGTTGACCTGGACCAGGCCACGGTAGGAGGCCCGGCCGCCACCACGCGCCACCGACTTGGACACGATGTTCGAGGAGGTGTGCGGCGCCAGGTGCAGCATCTTCGAGCCGGTGTCCTGGTGCTGGCCCTCGCCCGCGAACGCCACCGACAGAACCTCACCCTTGGCGTACTCCCCGGTCATCCAGACCGCGGGGTACTTCATGGTGACCTTGGAGCCGATATTGCCGTCGATCCACTCCATGGTCGCGCCCGCCTCCGCCTTGGCCCGCTTGGTAACCAGGTTGTAGACGTTGTTCGACCAGTTCTGGATGGTGGTGTAGCGGCAGCGGCCGCCCTTCTTGACGATGATCTCCACGACCGCCGAGTGCAGCGAGTCGGACTTGTAGATCGGCGCGGTACAACCCTCGACGTAGTGCACGTAGGCGCCCTCGTCGACGATGATCAGCGTTCGCTCGAACTGACCCATGTTCTCGGTGTTGATCCGGAAGTAGGCCTGCAGCGGGATGTCGACGTGCACACCCGGCGGCACATAGATGAACGAACCGCCCGACCACACCGCGGTGTTGAGCGCGGAGAACTTGTTGTCACCGGCCGGAATCACCGAGCCGAAGTACTTCTGGAAGATCTCCGGGTGCTCCTTGAGACCGGTATCGGTGTCGAGGAAGATCACGCCCTGGGCCTCCAGATCCTCCCGGATCTGGTGGTAGACCACCTCGGACTCGTACTGCGCGGCCACACCGGCGACCAGGCGCTGCTTCTCCGCCTCCGGGATACCCAGCTTGTCGTAGGTGTTCTTGATGTCCTCGGGCAGATCTTCCCAGCTCTCGGCCTGCTTCTCGGTCGAGCGCACGAAGTACTTGATGTTGTCGAAGTCGATGCCCTCGAGGTTGGAGCCCCACCCCGGCATCGGCTTGCGGTCGAAGATCCGCAATGCCTTCAGGCGGGCATCGAGCATCCACTCTGGCTCGCTCTTCTTCCCCGAGATATCGCGCACGACATCCTCGGACAGGCCGCGCTTGGCGCTGGCACCGGCAGCATCCGAATCCGCCCAGCCATAGCCGTAGGTCCCCAGCGAGGCGATGGTCTCCTCTTGGGTCAGTGGCTGATTCTGGGGCGCATCGGATTCACGGCTCGCCGTGGTGGTCGACGTCATTCGGCACTCCTTCCGGAGTCTTTTCGAGCGGCCGTCGCGGGCTGTGCGACGGAGCGGGTGGTGGGCTGGGCGTCGGTAGCGGGAGGAACGGACAGGGGAACGTGGGTGGTGCAGGCGCAGTCACCGTTGGCGATGGTGGCCAGTCGCTGTACATGGGTACCCAGCAACTCGCGGAACGCCTCGAGTTCGGCGGCACACAGTTCCGGGAACTCCTCGGCCACATGCGACACCGGGCAGTGATGCTGGCAGATCTGCACACCGGGGCCGACCTTGCGTGTGGTGGCCGCGAAGCCGGCATCGCTGAAGGCGTCGGCGATCTCCTCCGCCTTGGCCGTGGTCGCCGTCGGGGTGTGCTGGGCCAGGCGGTCGATACCGGCGACGATCACACCCACCCGGCGGCGGGCGAATTCCATGATCGCCTTGTCACCACCGAGTTCGCGCAGTTGCCGCATGGCGGCGCCCGCCAGATCGTCGTAGGCGTGCCCCAGTCGGCCACGACCGATCGCGGTGAGCTGAAATTGCTTGGCGGGACGGCCACGACCCTGCTGCTGCCACGGCGCCGAGCGGGCGGCCCGCGCCTCCCCGGACTCGATCAGCGCGTCCAGATGGCGACGCACCCCGGCGGGGCTGAGCCCCAGCCTGCGCCCGATCGCCGTCGCGGTGATCGGGCCCTCCTCCAGAAGCAACCGGACCACGGCCGCGCGAGTATGTCCCTCACCTGCGGCGGCCGCGGGCGCAGCGGTAGACCGGGCGTCATTGCGACGCTCGGATTTCACCTCGTCCTCCCGCAAACCCACGGTTTTCACAACATCAGTGTGACGGAATTATTTCCCGCATTCTAGTAAGGGTGCCCTGAATAGGCCCGAGACACTGCTCTCACCAGGGCCGGACCCACGGGTGCGATCCGCCACAATCCACCCCGTGACGTTGTGACCGCGGCGGCACCCGGCCCGGCTACGCTTGTCGTCCGTGGCGGTTGTGGAAGGCGCATGGCGTAGAAGTATCGAGATCGGACGCCGGGCACTCGGCCTGGACGTGCCGCCCGCCGATCACACCGTCGCGGTGCTGCACACGGTGGAGGCAGAGGTACCCGGGCTCGACGCCCGGGAGACCGCGCAGTTCGGCCGGATCCGCCTGCTCGGCGCCACCGGATCGGTACTCATGGCCATCAGCGCCCTGGGCGTCGCGGCCCAGCCGGTTCTGCAGAATCCGGTGTCCGGCGTGCGGGTGATCGGCGTCTTCGCGCGCTGGCAGACCTCGTCACTGGCCCTGTGCATGATCGGCACCGTCTTCGTGGTGATGGCGTGGCTGCTGCTGGGCCGGTTCGCGGTCGGTGGCCTCGGCGGCTCACCGGTGCACCGGCTGAGCCGCTCCCAGCTCGATCGCACCTTGCTGCTGTGGATCCTCCCGCTGTCGGTCGCACCGCCGCTGTTCTCGAACGACGTCTATTCGTATCTGGCACAGGGTGAGATCGCCGCGCGCGGGCTCGATCCCTATGCCGTGGGCCCGGCCACCGGACTGGGCCTGCACCATGTGCTGACCTACAACGTCCCCAACATCTGGCGTGACACTCCGGCCCCGTATGGACCGCTGTTCGTCTGGATGGGGCGCGGTATCGCGCACCTGACCGGCGACAACATCATCGTCGGCGTCTGGGTGCATCGTCTGCTGGCCCTGGCCGGCGTGGCGTTGATCGTGTGGGCGCTGCCGCGGCTGTCGCGGCGCTGCGGCGTCGCCCCGGTGAGCGCGTTGTGGCTGGGCGCGGCGAATCCGCTGGTGCTGTTCCATCTGGTCGCCGGGGTGCACAATGATGCGCTCATGCTGGGCCTGATGCTGGCCGGAGTGGAATTCTGCCTGCGCGCGCTGGCCACCGCCCGCACATCGGGCCTCGGCGGATTCGATCAGCGCGCGTGGTTGCTGCTGATCTTCGGAACCGTGGTGATCACGCTGTCGTCCGCGGTGAAGATCACCTCGCTGATCGCACTCGGATTCGTCGGCATGGCCCTGGCCCGCCGCTGGGGTCAGGGGTGGCGGCCGTTGCTCGCCTCGGCGAGCCTGCTCGGCGCCATCACACTGGTGACGACGTTGTTCGTGGGCTACGCCTCGGGTCTCGGATTCGGCTGGATCCACACGCTCAACGCCGCGAGCACCGTCCGGAGCTGGATGTCGTTGCCCACGGCGGTCGGCATCGTCACCGGCTTCGGCGGGGTACTGCTCGGACTCGGCGATCACACCACGGCACTACTCAGCATCACCCGGCCGATCGCGGCCGTCGTCATGGCGTTCATCGTCCTGCGGATGCTCATCGCGACCTGGACCGGACGACTGCAGCCGGTCGGGGCGATGGGCGTCTCGCTGGCGGCGGTGGTCCTGCTGTTTCCGGTGGTGCAGCCCTGGTATCTGCTGTGGGCGATCGTGCCGCTGGCCGCGTGGGCGACCACCCCCGCGTTCCGTGTTCCGGCCGTGGCGTTCTCCGCGGTCGTGAGTGTCATGCTGATGCCGCGCGGTGCCGATTACGGCGTCTTCCAGATCATCGAAGCGGCCGTCGCGGTGGTCCTGGTCTCGCTCGGATTCATCGCCGTCACCCGCAACATCCTGCCGTGGCGGAGCCGGGCGGGGGTGTCTGCTCCGTCACAGCCGGGCCCGGCATACGGTGTCTCATCGTGAGTGAGCGTGGGAGCGAACCGTGGGCACGGCACCCATCGGTCGCGGTGCCACCCGGTGCCGGCGAGACGGCGTCATGACCACTTCCGCGGATCCCGCGGTCCGCATCGACGCGGTCGTGAAACGCTACGGTGACACCACTGCCGTGGACGGTATCTCCTTCGAGGTCGGCCGCGCCGAGGTCCTGGCATTGCTGGGCCCCAATGGTGCGGGCAAGACCACCACGGTCGAGATGTGCGAGGGCTTCCTGTCCCCCGACGCCGGATCGGTGCGAGTACTGGGCCTGGATCCGGTCACCGATTCGGATCGGTTGCGCCCTCGCATCGGGGTGATGCTGCAGGGCGGCGGCGCGTATCCGGGCTCGCGAGCCGGTGAGATGCTCGATCTGGTCGCCTCCTACGCCGCCGACCCGCTCGACCCACAGTGGCTGCTCGAGACGCTCGGGCTGCAGGACGCTCGCCGCACCCCGTACCGCCGGCTCTCGGGTGGACAGCAGCAGCGACTCGCACTGGCGTGCGCCCTGGTCGGCCGCCCCGAACTGGTGTTCCTCGACGAACCGACGGCCGGGATGGACGCCCAGGCGAGGCATCTGGTGTGGGCCCTCATCGACGCGCTGCGCCGCGACGGTGTCGGCATCCTGCTCACCACCCACATGATGGACGAGGCCGAACAGCTCGCCGACCGGCTGGTGATCATCGATCACGGCCGTATCGTCGCCGCGGGCACACCGGCCGAGGTCACCTCGACCGGCGCGGAGGGACAGTTACGCTTCAGCGCCCCACCGAAACTCGATCTCACCCTGCTGGAAACCGCACTGCCGGAGGGGTTCTCGCCGACCGAGACCGCACCCGGCTCCTATCTGCTGCGCGGCGACATCACCCCGCAGGTACTGGCCACGATGACCGCATGGTGTGCCCGGATCGATGTGCTGCCCACCGATATCCGCATCGACCAGCGCCGGCTGGAGGATGTGTTCCTCGAACTGACCGGACGGGAGTTGCGCGGATGACCGAGTCAGGGCCCGGAGGAGGCAGCTTGCGTAACCACGTAGGGCCCCTCGGACATCCGCCGAAGGACACAGCATGACCTCGACCGCCGATCGTTTCAGCCCCGGCACCTTCCGCCCGGCCCCGCGTCCGGCCCCCCGCGCGGCGATGCTGGCGGCGCAGACCCGGATGGAATTGGTACTGCTGCTGCGCAACGGCGAACAGTTGCTGCTGACCATGTTCATCCCGATCACCCTGCTGATCGGGCTGACCCTGCTGCCCCTGGGCTCGAGCCTGGGCGAACACCACAAGGTCGACCGGATCGTGCCGGCGGTGATGATGGTGGCGATCATGTCGACCGCCTTCACCGGCCAGGCCATCGCCGTCGGCTTCGACCGGCGCTACGGTGCGCTCAAACGCCTGGGCGCCACGGCATTACCGCGCTGGGGCATCGTCGGCGGCAAATGCGCCGCGGTCCTGATCGTGGTGGTGCTGCAATCGATTCTGCTCGGCCTGATCGGTGTCGCGCTGGGCTGGCGGCCCTCGATCAGCGGCCTGGTGCTCGGTGCGATCGTCATCGCCCTGGGGACCGCGTCCTTCGCTGCCATGGGCCTGCTGCTGGGCGGCACCCTCAAGGCCGAGATCGTCTTGGCGCTGGCCAATATCCTCTGGTTCGCAATGCTCGGCGTGGCGAGCCTGGTCTTCGCCTCGGACAATCTGCCGCACGCGGTCACACTCATCGCGCGGCTGATTCCGTCCGGCGCTCTGGCCGAGGCACTGGACCGGGCGCTGCACACCGGAGTGGACTGGTACGGAATCGTTGTGCTGGTGGTATGGGGTGTGGTCACCGGCTGGCTGGCCACCCGGCTGTTCCGCTTCGACTAGAGGGCACGGAGCGAGAGAAACGACACAACGTAGTAGCCCCGCCGAGGGGCCCGATCCGGCGGCGTCTACCATCGTCTCGTGCTGTCACGCGCCTTCGTGCGACTCGTCGACCATCTGCCGCTGCCCTCCTTGCGGATGCAGCGGATCATCGCGATCGCGGTGATCGTGTCCCAGGCCGGAATCTCGGTCACGGGTGCGGTCGTACGCGTCACGTCCTCCGGGCTCGGCTGCCCGACCTGGCCGCAGTGTTTTCCCGGCAGTTTCACCCCGGTCGCCCACGCCGAGGTTCCGGCCCTGCATCAGGCCGTCGAATTCTCCAATCGGCTGCTGACCTTCGCCGTCACGGTCTGTGCCGCGCTGGTGGTGCTGGCCGTGGTCCGGGCCCGGCGCCGGCGCGAGGTCATCGGCTATGCCTGGCTCATGCCCGGCGGCACCGTCCTGCAGGCGGTGATCGGCGGCATCACCGTACGCACCGGACTACTGTGGTGGACCGTCTCGGTGCATCTGCTGGCGTCGATGCTGATGGTGTGGCTGGCCACGCTGCTGTTCGCGAAGATCGGTGAGCCCGACGACGGTGTGGACGTGGTCCAGGTTCCCGCACCGCTGCGCTGGCTCACCGCCCTGAGCGCGGTCGCCATGACCGGCACACTCATCGCGGGCACACTGGTCACCGGCGCCGGCCCGCATGCCGGGGACAAGAGCGTCGAGCGACCGGTGGCACGCCTGCAGGTCGAGATCGTCACGCTGGTGCACGCGCACGCCGAGATGCTGGTGGCCTATCTGGCGCTGCTGGTCGCCTTGGGCTTCGGCCTCGCGGCGGTGGGTATGACCCGCGCGATCCGGGTACGCCTGATCGTGGTGATCGCGACGGTCTGCGCACAGGCCGCGGTCGGCATCGTGCAGTACTTCACCCATGTCCCGGCCGCGCTGGTGGTCGTCCACGTGGGCGGGGCCACCGCCTGTATCGCCGCGACCGCCGCGCTGTGGGCGTCGATGCGGGTCCGCGAACAGGTCACCGCACCGGCACCCGAAACGGCCGCGCACCCGGCCTGACCCACAACGCTCACCCCGGTCGGCGGCTCAGCGCGTCCCAGTCGCGGATGGCCGCGCAACTGCGCCGCACCATGGTGGCGAACATCCGGTCACCTCGCGGCGTCGGCGTGCCGTAGGCCGCTCCGAACACCGCCACCAGTGGGCCCTGGATCAGGGCGAATCCGTAGTCCTCGCGGCACTGCCCGAGCGAATAGTCACCGACGCCGTAGCCGCGCAACGTGTCCCAGTACGTCTCGACGAGGGCGTCCTCGTGCGCACGCCGCTGTTCGGGTTCCAGGCTCGTGGCGATGAAATACGACAGATCCCGCGCGGGCAGCCCCAGAGCGAGCGTTTGCCAGTCCACGGCCCAGACCTGCACATCGCCGGAGGGACTCGCCGGTGCGAACATCAGATTGTCCAGCCGGTAGTCACCGTGGGTGGGAGCGAACCGTTCCGGCGCAGCGAGCAGCCACTGCGCGATCCCGGGCACGCAGGCGCGCAACGTGTCGTGGTCATCCGGCGTGAGCAACTCCCCCAGCCGGTCGAGAAAGATTTCCGTTGCCGGACCGTACAATTCGGCCAGCATTTCCGCCTCGGCGGGACCGTTGACACTCAACCCGTCGATCCGGCCCAGCGTCGGATCGCACCAGCGCGGCCCGTGCAGTCCGGCGAGGTTGCGGACCGCCGCCCGTGCTTGCGCGATCGTGCATCCGGTCAGCTGATCCCCCGGGCACGCGGGAGCGAGATCCTCGAGCAGCAGCGTGAATTCGGTTCCGTCACCGGTGAATTCGGCGTAGCGACAGGCCGGTACGCGTACCGCCACCGTCGGTGCGATCTCGGTGTAGAAGCGAATCTCCTGCCGGTACGGTCCGGCCAGCATCGCCCGCGCCGCCGGATCGGCGGCCGGCAACTTCGCCATCAGCCGCGCCGGTCCCGCCGGACCGGCGATCTCGAGCCGGAAGACGGAGCCGATCTGCCCGGTGCCGACCGGCGTCACCGTCACCTCCCGTACGGGAGCAGACAGCGCCGCACCGAGCCATTCCGGAGAGATCCGATCGGCGTCGACCACAACGCCCGCGGTTGCCGCCATCTCCGCACTCCCTTCGCCCGGACAACAGGCCGGACAGCTGTCCAGGACAGTAACACGGGCGACTTCGGTGGACGTCGGAAACTCGCGAAGAGGTCGCGAGCTTATGCTTGCCCGGCCGATCACCGTCGGCCGACAGCCCGGCACGACCGGACTGGGACAACCACGGCCGCCAAGCGGCCATCGGCAGAGGAGTTTCCATGGCGTCGCCGCGCAGGATCGGAGCACCTGACGCGAAGAACCGGACCGTTCTGCTCGACGCCGCCGAGCAACTCATCCTCGATCAGGGGTACGCCGCGGTCACTTCCCGCAAGGTGGCCGAATACGCCGGTCTCAAACCACAACTGGTGCACTACTACTTCCGGTCCATGGACGAGCTGTTGCTCGAGGTCTTCCGCCGGCGCGCCGAACACGGGCTCGAACTCCAGCAGCAGCTGATGCGCACCCGGCAGCCGCTGCACGCGCTCTGGGAGTTCAGCACCGATCCGGCCGGGGCACGCATCACCATGGAATTCATCGCCCTGGCCAATCACAATCCGGCGATCCGCGCGGAAGTGGCGCTCTACGCCGAAAGATTCCGTGACATCCAGATCGAAACCCTGGAAAAGGTACTCGGCACCGCGGACATCGATCCCGGGCGATTTCCCCCCGGCGCGCTCGCGGTACTCATGACGAGCGTCTCCCGGGTCGTGATCCTGGAACAGGCTCTCGGCGTGTCCGGTGGGCACGCCGAGGCCCTCGAGCTCGTTCGCCGCGAACTCGAACGCGTCGAAGGCGCACCGGCACAAAATGATACGAGCGACACCCCCCAAGCGACCTGATCCGCCCGCGGCCGACGGCATTGACCTGCACCACATCGACATGCTAGGCATTGCTAGGCATGTGCCCAGCACTTGCCGCGCGGATGCTCAGCGCCACGATGCGGCCGGTGCGGACGAGGGGTCCGTACCGTCGGGGCATCGGCGCTGCGCATCCTTCCCTCCACGCGCCGCCCGACCCGCGCGATCCGGATCACCGGCGGCAGGCCATAATTCACCCATGCCGACCTACGCCTACCGATGCCGGGAATGTTCGGAATCGTTCGAGCTGAACCGCCCGATGCGCGAATCCGGCGACCCGGCGGTATGTCCGGGCGGCCACCGCGACACCGTCAAACTTCTCACCACCGTCGCGGTCACCGGTGCCGCTGCGGCACCGGTGACTCCATCCGGTGGTGGCTGCTGCGGTGGTGGCTGCTGCGGCTGAGGTGCGTCATCGCCGGCCGCGCTCGCCGGCCGATGGGCGGCCGCGGCGCCCGCGCGGTGTGCACGGCCGCGCGCTCGTCGTCGCGAAGTAGTTGCGCCGCAATCGGATCGGCGAACGACCCCGCCGCCGGTATGCCGTCGGCCACCGCCCGGCCCTGGCAGACCAGGACCGCGGTCCGGCTCGCCGGTTCGTCCGTCACCCGCCGACTATCACCGACCTCGGCGCTCACGCAGTGGCGTGCGGTCCGATCCACGTGTCCAAGCGGCGCTCGATGCCGCCGGTCGCGAGCTGGGAGGTCAGCCATCCGTCGACCATCGCCATGGTCAGTGGGTCGTTCTTGCCGACCAGGAAGACCTTGCCGAAGGAGTCGAACGGCGCCTCGGGATGCAGTACCCGCAGGTCAGGATGCCGACGGACCCGATAGCGGCCCTCGACGGAGTCGGTGACGAAAACATCGGCCCGTCCTTGGGAGATCTGGTCGAAGATGGTCACATTGTCGGGCCACACGGCCAGTTGCGCATGGGGAAAATGCGCACGGGCGAACTGCTCGTTGGTGCCGCCGCGATTGACGATCACCCGGACTTCGGGCCGGTCGATATCGGCGATCGTCGCGAACCTGCCGGCGTCGTCCGCCCGGACGATCGGGGTCTTGCCATCGGTGCCGTAACTCGTCGAGAAGTCGGCGAATGCGCGCCGAGCGGGCGCATCGGAGATACCACCGACCGCGAGATCGCAGGCGCGCGAACCGAAGTCGGCTCCCATCGACGACCACGTCGTCGGCACGAAGCGCACCTGGCGATGCAGCACATCGGCCATGTCGCGAACCAGATCGATATCGATGCCGCGGTAGCCGCCGTGCCCGTCGGACTCCGAATAGGGCGGATAGTCGCCGGTGGTGCACACCCGCAGCGCATCGGGCGCCTGCGCCTGCGCGGGCACGACCGCACCGGACGACGCGGCCGCGAGCACAGCCAGCGCGGCGAGCACGCGCGAACGGATCGTCATTTCAGCCGCGTCTCAGCGCTCGTTGCGGGCCTTCGGGAATCGGCTCTGGTGGGCCACCCATCCGGCCATCCGGGCCCAATGCCCCTTCGCCGGTTCGGCCGCGGCACTCAGGTCACGATCCCAGTGCTCGGTCTCGGCGAGACCGTCCACGGCCGCGACGACCGCCTTGGCGGAGGCCAGATTCGCGACCACCCGATCGCCGAGCACACCGTCGGCACCCACCAGGGTGATACGCACACCGGCGCGGCCGATCTGCTGCAACACCGCGGTCGCGGAACCACCGTGACCGGCGACGAACTTCTTGACCGAATCGATGACGGCGGACGACGGCTGCACCGGAGCCGCAGTGGCGGTTTCGCTCATGGCGGCGAGTTTACCGCCCGGTAGGACCCGCCCGGCCGCCCCACCGCGAACCAGCGCGCGGCCGGGTGTAGAACTGGATGCCATGCGCGCCATTCAGGTCAGCGAACACGGTGGTCCCGAAGTCCTCGTCCCGGCCGAGGTCGACGATCCGGCCATCGGGCCGAATCAGCTGCTCGTCGAGACCGAGGCCGCCGGTGTCAATTACATCGACACCTATATCCGCACCGGCACCTATCCCCAGCCGGTTCCCTACATCCCGGGATCCGAGGGCACGGGCGTGGTCGCCGCGACCGGTTCGGAGGTGACCGATTTCACCGTGGGCGATCGGGTGGCGTGGGCGGCGGCGCCCGGGAGTTACGCCGAGAAGGTGGCGGTGGACGCGGCGGTGGCGATCGCGGTACCCGGGGGCGTGGACGCGGCGGTGGCCGCCTCGGCACTGCTGCAGGGCATGACCGCGCACTACCTGATCGAATCGGTGTACAAACCCGAACCCGGTGAGACGGTCCTGGTGCACGCGGGTGCCGGTGGGGTCGGCCTGCTGCTGACGCAATTGGCCACCGCGCGCGGTGTCCGCGTCGTCACCACGGTGTCCACCGATGCCAAGGAACAGTTGTCGCGCGAGGCCGGCGCGCACGAGGTCTTGCGCTACGGCGACGATCTGGCCCAGCGGGTTCGCGATCTGACCGGCGGGCAGGGAGTCGCCGCGGTCTACGACGGCGTCGGCGCGGCGACCTTCGAGGCAAGTCTGGCGTCATTGCGCATTCGCGGCATGCTCGCCTTGTTCGGGGCCGCCAGCGGTCAGGTACCACCGTTCGATCTGCAACGGCTCAATCCGGCCGGATCACTGTTCGTCACCCGGCCCACATTGGTCCACTACACCCGGGACCGTTCCGAATTGCTCTGGCGCGCGGGCGATGTCATGAACGCCATCGCCGAGGGCACCCTGCGATTGCGGATCGGGGCACGGTATCCACTCGCCGACGCCGCGCAGGCCCACCGAGATCTGCAGGCGCGCAAGACCACCGGCTCGATCGTGCTGATGCCCTGAACGCGGTCGTTCAGTAGTCGCGGCCGGTCAGACCGCGATAGCAGAATCGGGTGAGCGCTTCGATCGCCTGCTTGTCGGTCACGTCGAGCATGCCCTCCTCCACGGCGTCGACCATCGCGCGCACCAGCAGGAACATCATCGCGACGCTCACCTCGGGCGTGCCCGGAGGCTGGAGCCCGGCCGCCTCGAACCCGTCCAGATGGTCGACGACCTCCTCGAGCTGGGCTGTTCCGAGCCGGCTCGCCGTCCGGGCGAAGTCCTCGTCCACCAGCGCCGCCTGCACGACCGCGCGAAGCACCGGCCAATGCAGCCGGGAAAAGCGCCAGTACTGCTCGATGTGAAAGGCGACCGCCGAGGGCGCGGTGAAATCCGGATCGTGGGCGCTCGTTTCCGCCGAGATGTCCCCTGCGGCGGCAAAGTCTTTCAGCAGCGCCTGTAGCAGTTCCTCTTTACCGGCGAAGTGGTTGTAGAACGACCCCGCCGACCGGCCGGCCGCGGCGGTGATGTCGACGATCTTGGTGTTCAGATAGCCGCGTTCGGCGAACAGCCGCCGCGCGGCGTCCTTCAGCGCCTGTTCGGTCTCCGCGGACCGCTCCTTGCGACTGCCGCCCCGCTCGCGTCCGGTCGCCATCGACACCTCCTTGACTCCGGACACTAGCAACCCACATACTGAATCCACATTCAGTGAATCTAATTTCAGTAAGTGGGTTTCGTGATGTCACCACGTGTTCTCATCGCCGGCGCCGGTCCGACCGGCCTCACCCTCGCCATCGACCTGGCCCGCCGCGGTATCGCCGTGCGTATCGTCGACAAGGCCCCCGTTCCCGGTGCCGGCTCGCGAGGCGACGGGATCCAGCCCAGGACACTGGAGGTTTTCGACGACCTCGGGGTGCTCGACGCGGTACTGGCGGCCGGGGCTCCGCTGCCGCTGATGCGCGCTCACCTGGACGGCGTGCTGGTCGCCGAGCGCCGAATGAGCCAACCGCGCGATCCGAGCCCGGCGGTGCCGTATCCCAACCCCTGGACACTCGGCCAATCCGACACCGAGCGACTGCTGCGTGCGCGGCTCGCCGAATTCGGCGTGGAGGTCGAATTCGGTACGGCGCTCACCGATTTCACCCAGGATCGCGACGGCGTCACCGCGACCGTCTCCACCGGAACCGGAATCGAGACGGTGCGCGCGGACCATCTGGTCGGCGCGGACGGCGGTTCGAGCGCGGTACGCCGAGCCCTCGGCATCGCGTTCGAGGGCACCACCGACGAATCGATGCGGATGCTGCTCGGTGACGTGCCCGCAGCGGGACTCGATCACGAATTCGGCTACTGGTTCGCGCGCACCGAGGCGCCGGCGGCCGGTATCGCGCTGACCCCGCTGCCCGGCGGCGACCTGTTCCAGTTCGTGGCGCCCCTGGGGCACGACACGGAGCCGTCGCGCGCCGTGCTGCAGGAGTCCCTGGACCGGCTGTCGGGCCGCGACGACATCACCGTCGGCGAACCGGTCTGGTCGACGGTGTGGCGGCCGAACATCCGGCTGGCCCAGCGGTTTCGGGTGGGCCGGGTGTTCCTGGCCGGCGATGCCGCGCACGCCCACCCGCCGACCGGCGGCCAGGGAATGAACACCGGAATCCAGGACGCCTACAACCTGGGCTGGAAACTCGCTGCCGCACTCGATGGCGCCCCGCACCCGCTCGGCACCTATGAATCCGAACGCCGCGGCGTGGCGCAGCGGGTACTCGGCCTCAGCTCGGAACTGCTGGACAAGCATGTCGAGGGCCGTGCGGACGCACTGGAACGCGGGCCGGAGACCCAGCAACTCGATATCAGCTATCGGCACACCACCGACATCGCCGGGCTCACCGCCGGCGACCGCGCACCCGACGCACCACTACGCCGGGCGGACGGATCGACACTGCGGCTGTTCGACCTGTTCCGGGGCCCGCATGCGACGCTGCTGTCGTTCGGCACACCCCTCGATGTCCCGGCGGGGCCCGGTGAACGCGGGTATTCGATAGTCGCACCGGACCGGCCCGCCGGTCCCGATCAACTGGTGGCGGTCGGCGGTCACGCCTTCGCCGACTATGCCGCCGCACCGGGCACCCGGGTGCTCGTCCGGCCGGACGGATACCTGGCCTGGCACCGGCAGGGGTGACCCGCTGCCGGGCGCGCCGGGGCCATGGTGGATGATCTGTGCTGCCGCCCAAGCCGATTCGCCCGGATCGCCGTAGCCTCGTACGGTGATCGTGCGGGCCGCCGCGGGGCGGCCGGCACAACGGGCATCGGTCAGGGGTTGATCCAGATGTTGGTCAAGGTTCGCAACGACGATCCGTCACGGCTGTCCAATTCCGAACGGACGGTGGCGAACTGGCTGAAAACCTGGACCGGTGCGAATGCCCTGCCGGGTATCGCGGTGGTCGCCGCGGGCGCCGCCGACGCGATCGTGTGGACTCCGAAGACCTGCGTCGTCATCGTGATCAAGGACTTCGGCGAACGCGTCACCGGCACGCTGCGGGTGTCCGGCTACCGGCCGTGGACCGTCGACGACCGGGTCGCGCCATTGGCGGGCACCGAAGCCGGGACCGAGCCGATGACCGAGATCCGCGCCCGCACGGGCGAACTCGCCCAGTTGCTGCGCGGTGCACCGGGACGTGAGCGGGTCGGCGTCACCGGCATGGTGCTGGTCATGCCTCAACTCGGCAGCAGGGTCGCGCTGGACAAGGGTGATCTCCCGGACGGGATGGACATCGTCCTCGGCGACGGACCGGCCGCCCTGCGAAACTATTTCACCCGGATCACCACCGATGCACCCGACACCTGGGATGCGACACAGGTCGGCCAGGCGCTGGGCGCACTCGGATTCGCAGCCGCCGCAACCCATTCCGACCTGACCGCGGAGGGGTTCCCGGCGCAGATCGCGCGTCCTGCCCCGCCCGCGCCACCCACCGCTCCCCGGCGAGGACGGGGCCCCGGCGGCGCGCCCATCCCCACCGATATGCCCGTGGGCGCGGCGATACCGGGAGCGAATGCGGTGTCGATGGCTCGCCCGGGGCCACCTGCGAGCGGTGCACCGGGCCCGGTGCCACCGCCGGGCAATTTCCCCGGACCACCCGCTCAGCCTCGCCCGGAGACGGGATACGCGCAGAATCCGCAGCCGTATTCGGTGCCGTTCGATCCGCGCCCGCCCGCCCCGGCGCCGCGTCGCCGCCACCGCGGACTGGTGCCGCTGGTGTTGATCGGCGTCCTGGTCGTGGTGCTGGCGCTGGCCGCGATGTGCACGGCCGGGGGCCACAGCAGTACCGGACCGTCCCATGACGCACCGGCATCCGATCACGCCACCACCAGCACGCGCTACACACCCGCACCCGAGCGCAGTGTGCCGACGCCGACTCCAGGACGGGCCTGCTATCCGTTCCAACCGGGCTGCCCCGGCTGACGGCGTACCGGTCGTGCGGCCAGACCCCTGACCGCCCGGTCAGCCGGTCAGCCGGTCAGCCGGTCAGCCGGTCAGCCGGTCAGCCGAAGAGAGTGGATCCGATGGTGTGCCAGCCGAGCACCGAGTCGACGGCCAGGCCACAGAACACGACGGCCAGATAGTTGTTGGACTGCAGGAACAACCGCAGCGGTTTCACCGATGCCCCGCGACGGACACCCGAGTAGAGCTGGTGGGCCATCAGCAGGAACCAGGCGCCCGCGACGATTGCCACCGCGGCGTAGACCACACCGGTCGCCGGTATCAGCGCCAGCGTCGCCAGCACGGTGAGCCAGGTATAGACGACGATCTGCTTGGTGACCGCCTGCTCGGTGGCGACCACGGGCAGCATCGGCACCCCGGCCGCGCGGTAGTCGTCCTTGTAGCGCATGGCCAGCGCCCAGGTGTGCGGCGGCGTCCAGAAGAAGATGACAGCGAACAGCGCGACCGCGGGCCAGCCGATCGTTCCGGTGACCGCCGACCAGCCCACCAGCACCGGCATACATCCGGCCGCACCGCCCCAGACCACGTTCTGCGAGGTCCGGCGCTTGAGCCCCAGGGTGTAGACGAAGACGTAGAACAGGATGGTCGCCACCACCAGCAGGCCCGACAGCAGATTCGCCTGCCACCACAGCCAGGCGAACGAGCCCGCGCCCAGGAGCACGCCGAATACGAAGGCGTTGCGGGTCGGCACCGCCTCGCGGGCCAGCGGGCGCTTCGACGTCCGCTTCATCACCTTGTCGATATCGGCATCGGCGACGCAGTTCAGGGTGTTGGCGCTGGCCGCGCCCATCCAGCCACCGAACAGGGTGGCGACGATGAGCCGGATGTCGACATGGCCCCGATCGGCCAGCAGCATCGTGGGGATCGTGGCGACCAGCAGCAGTTCGATGACCCGCGGCTTGGTCAGCGCGATGTATGCCAATACCCGGCGGGTCAGCGCCGACAGCGGGCCGCTGCCCTGGACGCGATCGGCGAGCGCCGTCGCGGAGGAGCCATGCGCATCACCCGGCTGTTGCCCAATCCGCACTGTCTCTCCTCGCAGGTGGTGCATCGATCCGGTAGGGAAACAACGGTTCCGGCGGCACGGCGGTCCATCCCGCGCGCAGCCGTTTCCGCTGACATCGCAGAGCGCGGCGCGGGCGGCGCAGCCTCTACTACAGACGATGGTAGACCCCCGCGCGGTGTGCCCCGGCACCCACCCGCCGCGAAAGCGCCGCTGCCCCAGGCCATCGTCACCCGGGTGACGCGGTGCACATGGCACGTCACACATCCGCCGTCGGCCGCTGTGCGGAATCGCGTCACCCGGCCGGACCGGGGGCTGTAATCATTCACCGTAACCCTGTGCACCTGCACGGGGTGCGGGCGCAGGGTTCCCCACTCACGACGATCAGGTGACCTCTAGGGTGGTGGGTACAGCCTGCAAGCCGCCGTTGTACACACACGAGAAGGTCAGGAGAACCTCGGTCGTGTCAGTCACAGACGACATCCGCGCCCTCACCCAGCCCGCACATCCGGCCGACTGGACCGAACTGGACACCAGAGCCGTCGACACTGCTCGCGTTCTCGCCGCCGACGCGGTTCAGAACGCCGGCAACGGCCATCCCGGCACCGCGATGAGCCTGGCGCCGTTGGCCTACACGCTCTACCAGCGGGTCCTGCGCTACGACCCGACCGACACCGAGTGGGTCGGCCGCGACCGGTTCGTGCTGTCCTGCGGGCATTCCAGCTTGACCCAGTACGTCCAGCTCTATCTGGCCGGCATCGGCCTCGAGCTCGAGGATCTGAAGCATCTGCGCCAGTGGGGTTCGCTCACCCCCGGCCACCCGGAGTTCCGCCACACCCAGGGCGTGGAGATCACCACCGGCCCGCTCGGCCAGGGTCTGGCCTCGGCGGTCGGCATGGCGATGGCCGCCCGCCGCGAGCGCGGCTTGTTCGATCCGGCCGCCGCACAGGATGCCAGCCCGTTCGACCACCACGTGTACGCCATCGCCTCCGACGGCGACATCGAGGAGGGCGTCACCTCCGAGGCGTGCTCACTCGCCGGCACCCAGCAGCTGGGCAACCTCATCGTCTTCTACGACGACAACAAGATCTCCATCGAGGACGACACCTCGATCGCCCTCACCGAGGACACCGCCGAGCGCTACCGCAGCTACGGATGGCATGTACAGACCATCGAGGGCGGCGAGAACGTCACGGCCATCCTGGCGGCCGTCGAGGCCGCCAAGGCGGTCACCGACAAGCCGTCGTTCATCGTGCTGCGCACCATCATCGGCTATCCCGCCCCCACCAAGATGAACACCGGCGCCGCGCACGGTGCCGCACTGGGCGCCGACGAGGTCGCCGGGGTCAAGAAGGCGCTGGGCTTCGATCCCGAGCAGAGCTTCGCCGTGGCCGACGAGGTCATCGCCCACACCCGCGGCAACGCCGCCGGGCGCGCCAAGTCCGCCCGTGCGGACTGGCAGGAGCGGTTCGACGCCTGGGCCCAGGCCAACCCGGAGAACAAGGAACTGTTCGACCGGCTCGAGCAGCGCCGCCTCCCCCAGGGCTGGACCGACACCCTGCCGTCCTTCGAGGTCGACGAGAAGGGGATGGCCACCCGCAAGGCCTCCGGCAAGACCCTGGCCGCGCTGGCGCCGGTGCTGCCGGAGCTGTGGGGCGGTTCGGCCGATCTGGCCGAGTCCAACAACACCACGATGCCCGGCGTCCCGAGCTTCGGTCCCACATCGATCTCCACCGGTATGTGGAAGGCCGAGCCCTACGGCCGGACCCTGCACTTCGGTGTGCGCGAGCACGCCATGGGCTCGATCCTCAACGGCATCGCTCTGCACGGCCCGACCCGCCCGTACGGCGGCACCTTCCTGGTGTTCTCCGACTACATGCGCCCCGCCGTGCGCCTGGCCTCGCTCATGCGGGTACCGGCCATCTACGTGTGGACCCACGACTCCATCGGACTGGGTGAGGACGGCCCCACCCACCAGCCGATCGAGCACCTGGCCGCGCTGCGGGCCATCCCCGGCCTCAATGTGGTGCGCCCCGGTGACGCCAACGAGACGGTGTTCGCGTGGCGGACGATCCTCGAGCTCGAAAGTGCCGAGCAGCACTCGCATTTCGTGCCCGCCGACCACCCGCACACCGATGGTCCCTCGGCGCTGGCACTGACCCGTCAGGATGTCCCGACCCTGGCAGGTACCTCCTACGAGGGCGTGTCGCGCGGCGGGTACATTCTCGCCGAATCCTCCACCGGCACACCGCAGGTGATCCTGATCGCCACCGGTTCGGAACTGCATCTGGCCGTCGCGGCGCGCACTACGCTGGAGGAGCAGGGCATCGGTACACGCGTGGTGTCCATGCCGTGTGTCGAATGGTTCGACGCGCAAGAACAGGCTTACCGCGACGAGGTGCTACCACCGCAGGTCACCGCCCGCGTCACCGTCGAGGCCGGAATCGCGATGCCGTGGCAGCGCTTCACCGGCAACGACGGTGAGAATGTGTCGATCGAGCACTTCGGTGCCTCGGCCCCCTACAAGGTGCTGTTCCGCGAATTCGGCCTCACCACCGAGGCCGTCGTCGACGCCGCGCAGCGCTCACTCGCCAAGGTGAAGGGATAAACCCAAATGGCACAGAACGAGAACCTCGCCGAACTGTCGAAGGCCGGCGTATCGGTATGGCTCGACGATCTGTCGCGTGACCGGATTCGTTCGGGCAATCTGGCCGAACTCGTCGCCACCCGCAGCATCGTGGGCGTCACCACCAACCCGACGATTTTCCAAGGAGCCCTGAGCCAGGGCCACACCTACGACGAGCAGGTCAAAGAGCTCGCCGCCCAGGGCGCCGACGCCGACGCCGCGATCCGCACCATCACCACCGACGATGTCCGCGCCGCGTGCGATGTGCTGGCCGAGGTGTTCGAGGCCAGCGGCGGAGTGGACGGCCGGATCTCGATCGAGGTCGATCCACGACTGGCGTTCGACACCGACAAGACCGTCGCCCAAGCGGTCGAACTGTGGAAGATCGTCGACCGGCCGAATCTGTTCATCAAGATTCCGGCCACCGAGGAAGGCCTGCCCGCGATCACCCGGGTGATCACCGAGGGCATCAGCGTCAACGTCACGCTGATCTTCTCCGTCGAGCGCTACCGCAGCGTGATGGGCGCGTATCTGGACGGTGTGCGCAAGGCCCGCATCGCCGGGCACGACATCGCCCACATCCATTCGGTCGCGTCGTTCTTCGTCTCCCGGGTCGACACCGAGATCGACAAGCGGCTCGAGCAGATCGGATCGCCGGAGGCACTGGCACTGCGCGGCAAGGCCGGAATCGCCAACGCGCGCTTGGCCTATGCCGCCTACCAGGATGTCTTCGACGGTGGTAACCACACCTCGACCTATTCGCATCTGGCCTCCGGCGGCGCCAACCGCCAGCGGCCGCTGTGGGCGTCGACGGGTGTGAAGAACCCCGACTATCCGGACACGATGTACATCACCGAACTGGTGGGTCCGAATACGGTCAACACCCTGCCGGAGAAGACGCTCGAAGCGTTCGCCGATCACGGTGAGCTGCACGGCGACGCCGTATCGGGCACCGGGGCCGAGGCACAGGGCGTCTTCGACGCGCTCACCGCCGCCGGCATCGATCTGGTCGATGTCTTCGACGTCCTCGAGCGGGAGGGCGTGGAGAAGTTCGAGAAGTCGTGGGAAGAGTTGCTCACCGCGACGACCGCCGAGTTGAAGAGCACCGGAAGCAACTGACCGCGATGGCCGGCCAGAACAAGACGGCCGCCCCGGGGAATCCGCTGCGCGAGGAGCGCGACAAGCGGCTTCCCCGGATCGCCGGCCCGTGCAGCATGGTGATCTTCGGGGTGACAGGAGATCTGTCACGTAAGAAGCTGATGCCGGCCATCTACGACCTCGCGAACCGGGGGCTGCTGCCCCCCGGTTTCGCGCTGGTCGGATTCGCCCGGCGCGACTATGCCGACGAAGATTTCGCCGAGGTCGTCCTCGAATCGGTGAAGGCGCACGCCCGCACTCCGTTCCGCCAGGAGGTCTGGGATCAGCTGTCGGAAGGTATCCGTTTCGTCCAGGGCACCTTCGACGACGACGCCGCGTTCGGCACCCTCGCCCAGACGTTGAAGAAGCTCGACGCCGAACGGGGCACGGGCGGTAACCACGCCTTCTATCTCTCGATTCCGCCGAACGCCTTTCCTGTTGTGCTCGAACAGCTTTCGCGGACCGGCCTGGCCAAACCGCCGGAGGTCGATTCGGATAAACCGCAGCCGTGGCGCCGGGTCGTCATCGAGAAGCCCTTCGGGCACGATCTGCACAGCGCACAAGAACTCAACGCACTGGTCAATCGGGTGTTTCCCGAGGAGACGGTCTTCCGCATCGACCACTACCTCGGCAAGGAGACGGTCCAGAACCTGCTGGCACTGCGCTTCGCGAATGAGCTGTTCGAGCCGATCTGGAATGCGAATTTCGTCGACCACGTGCAGATCACGATGGCCGAGGACATCGGTTTGGGCGGGCGCGCGGGCTATTACGACGGTATCGGTGCCGCGCGCGACGTGATCCAGAACCATCTGCTGCAACTGCTGGCACTGACCGCGATGGAGGATCCGGTCAATTTCCAGCCGAGGCAACTGCAGATCGAGAAGATCAAGATCCTTTCCGCGACCAAGCTGGTCGAACCGCTGGAAGAAACCACCGCCCGCGGTCAGTACGAGGCCGGCTGGCAAGGTAGCGAACGGGTCGTGGGTCTGCTCGAGGAGGAAGGGTTCGATCCGAATTCGCGCACCGAGACCTATGCGGCGATCACGCTCAACGTCGACACCCGACGCTGGGCCGGGGTGCCGTTCTATCTGCGGACCGGAAAACGCCTGGGACGCAGGGTCACCGAGATCGCGGTCATGTTCAAACGCGCGCCGCATCTCCCCTTCGACGAGACGATGACCGAGGATCTCGGACAGAACGCACTGGTCATCCGAGTGCAGCCGGATGAGGGCATCACCATGCGGTTCGGGTCGAAGGTGCCCGGATCCGGTATGGAGGTCCGCGACGTCAATATGGACTTCAGCTACGGCGAGTCGTTCACCGAGTCCTCCCCCGAGGCCTACGAACGACTCATCCTCGATGTGCTGCTCGGTGAGCCGTCGCTGTTCCCTGTCAACGAGGAGGTCGAATTGGCTTGGCGCATCCTCGATCCCGTACTCGATCACTGGGCGCAGGGCGGTAGACCCGACCCTTACGAATCCGGGACCTGGGGTCCGGCCTCGGCCGACGAGATGCTCGCCCGCACCGGGCGGGAATGGCGGCGGCCATGATCGTGGACATGCCCGACACCAGCACCCGCGACGTGACCAAGCGGCTGGTGAGCCTGCGGGAGACCAATGGGGTCATCGCTATGGGCCGGGTGCTCACGCTGGTCGTGTGCACGCTGGACTCTTCCGAGGCCGAGGACGCGATCGATGCCGCCAACGACGCCAGCCGGGAGCATCCCTGTCGCGTGATCGTGCTCGCCCGCGGCGATCGGTTCGCCGAGACCAAGCTCGACGCCCAGATCCGGGTGGGCGGTGACGCCGGTGCGGCCGAGGTGATAGTGCTGCGGCTACAGGGTGAACTCGTCAACAACGAGAGCAGCGTGGTGATCCCGTTCCTGCTGCCCGACACCCCGGTGGTGGCGTGGTGGCCGCGCGGCGCCCCGGAATTTCCGTCCCGGGATTCGGTGGGCCGCTTGGCGATTCGCCGGATCACCGACGCCACCTACGCGCCCGATCCACGCTCGGCCATCACCCGCCGCCTGGATTCGTACGCACCGGGAGATACCGATCTCGCCTGGAGCCGGATCACGTTCTGGCGGGCGTTGCTGGCCTCGGCCCTCGACGTACCGCCGTACGAGCCGATCGAATCGGTCACGGTCTCGGGCCTGGCCGAGGAACCGGCGCTCGACATCCTGGCGGGCTGGCTGGCAGCCAAACTGGATTGCCCGATCCGTCGGCGGACCGGGGAGCTCAAGGTCGTCGTACATCGGCCGTCGGTGTCGATCGGCATCGAACGGCCCCAGACGGGCCGCACCGCGACACTGACTCGCACCAGTGAGCCCGATCAACGTTTCGCACTGGCCCGGCGTGAAACCAGGGATTGCCTGGCCGAGGAACTGCGGCGGCTGGATGCGGACGACGTCTATGCCGAGGCACTGGCCGGAATCGGAAAGGTGGTCTATGAGTAAGCCACAGGTCGAGGTGTTCGCCGGGAACGACGAGTTGGTCGCGGCGGCCGCGGCACGATTCGTGGCGGTCGTGACCGCCGCACAGGCCGAGCGCGGCTCTGCCTCCGTGGTGGTCACCGGCGGCGGCACCGGTATCGCACTGCTGGAACAGGTTCGCAAATCCCCCGGTGCGATCGATTTCTCCCAGCTGGATGTCTTCTGGGGTGACGAGCGGTTCGTTCCGGCCGGCGATGCCGAGCGCAACGAACTACAAGCGAGGCAGGCACTGTTCGATCATGTGCCGGTGGACCCCGCCCGGGTCCATCCCGTCGCCACCTCCGATGGCGAATATCCGGATCCGGTGGAGGCCGCCGCCGAGTACTCCGCGACGGTCCACGCTCATCTCGCCGCATACGGTGGCTTCGATCTGCACCTGCTCGGCATGGGGGGCGATGGCCATGTGAATTCGCTGTTCCCGCACGCCGCTGCGGTCGAGGAGGAGCACGAACTCGTTGTCGCCGTGACGGATTCGCCGAAACCACCCTCGGTGCGAGTCACCCTGACCCTGCCCGCGGTGGCCCTGGCCCGCCATGTGGTGCTCGTGGTCGGGGGCGCGGGCAAGGCCGAGGCGGTCGCCGAGGCCCTGGCCGGTGCGGCCGCACTCGATATTCCGGCGGCCGGTGCCCACGGCAGCGACACCACCACCTGGTTGCTCGACGAGGCGGCCGCGGCACGGTTGTCCTGATCGAGCCGGGCGGTATCACCGTAGGACAGTGCGGGTTCGGCCGCCACGATCGGCTGTGGCGGCCGAACTCTCGTCGATGATCACCGATCGACGGATCGCGCGGTGGGCGCGAGTTCGGTCAGCTGCCGGATCAGGAAGTCGTTCACCACCTCGGTACGTTCGAGCTGCACCAGATGTCCGGCACCCGGAACCTTCTCCACCGCACGCAGATCCGGTACGTGGGCGCGCAGCACCGCCAGCGGATCGCGCCCGCTGAATCCCTCCATATCCGGATCGTTCTCGCCGTAGAGGAAGTAGGTCGGCACCGGCACCGTGGTCGGCAGTCCCTCGGTCAGCTCCCAGTTACGGTCCAGAGCGCGGTACCAGGTCAGCCCGCCGGTGAAACCGGTCCGCTCGAATTCCGCCGCGAGCGTGTCGAACTCGGATTCCGGCAACCACGACCACGGCAGTTCGGGCGCCTGTGGGAGCGCGTCGAGATAGCCGATACCGGGCGGATTCTTCCAGGTGTCCAGGTAATGGAAATCTCCGCTGAGGGCGTAGTACACCCGGGCCAGGAATTCCCGCGAGCGTGCCCAGAGTTCGGCGTCGGCCACGCCCGGCTCCTGGAAATACGACAGATGCAGGAAGTGCCGTTGCGCGGCGCGAGTCCAGAACTCCGAGGGCGCCTTGGACGGGCGCGGCGCGTAGGGATTGTTGAGCACCACGATGCCCGCGACCCGTTCGGATGCGCGCAATGCCAGTTCCCAGACCAGCTGTGCCCCGAAGTCCAGCCCCACGAACACGGCACGCTCGGCACCGATCTCGTCGAGCAGTCCGAGCAGATCGCCGATCACCGCACGATTGGTACACGCCTCCACGCCCGCCGGCGCCTCGGTGCGCCCGTAACCGCGCAGATCCGGCGCGATGGCGTGATATCCGGCCGCCGCGAGCGCCGACAGCTGCCGGTGCCACACGTACCACCCGTGCGGAAATCCGTGACAGAAGATCACCGGATATCCCTCGCCCTGTTCGGCGATATGCAGCCGAATCCCGTTGGTCTCCACGAACCGATGTGTCGGCTCCACTGCGCCTCCTGGTACTAGAACACGTTCCTGTTTCACGGTAGTGTCCCGGAGTCGTGAACGGAATAATGCTGACCGATCGAGTCGCGGTCGTCACCGGAGCCAGCCGCGGGATCGGCAAAGGAATCGCACTCGAGCTCGGTGCGGCCGGAGCGACGGTCTATGTCACCGGACGTTCCGAGCACACCGGGCAGCTCCCCGGGACGGTGGCCGGAACCGCCGCCGAGGTCGACGCACTGGGCGGGCGCGGGGTGCCGTTCGTCTGCGATCACCGCGACGACGAGGCGGTGGCCCGGCTGTTCGAAACCGTGCGCGCCGAGCACGGCCGCCTCGATGTCCTGGTCAACAACGTCTACAACTCTCCCGCGTCCGCACGCTGGCTGGGCAAGCGGTTCTGGGACGTGCCGCCCGCGGCCTGGGACGAGGGTTTCGACATCGGCGTGCGCTCGCACTACGCCGCCGCCCATTTCGCGGCGCCGCTGCTGATCGAATCCGGTGGCCTCATCGTCGACATCTCCTCACCGGGCGCCGACCATTTCACCCACAATGTGGTCTACGGCGTCGGCAAGGCAGCGGTCGACCGGCTCACCGCCGATATGGCGCACGATCTGGCCGACACCGAGGTCACCGTGGTGTCGCTGTGGCCGGGCATCGTGAATACCGAACTGCTGCAGCTGGTTCCGGCCGACGCCCAGGGCCGCAGGATGATCACGCTGCCCGGCGAGGGAACCTTCGATCTGAACGACGCGGAGTCCCCGCACTTCGCGGGGCGCGCGGTCGTGGCCCTGGCCACCGATCCCGGCCGCCGCGACCGCACGGGCCGGGCCTGGCGGGTGGCGGATCTGGCGGAGGCTTACGGATTCACCGATGTCGACGGCCGGGTTCCGCGTACCGGCTAGCTCCGGTTCACGAGCTCAGCGCGATATCGAGGAAGCTCTGCACCGATCGTCCCGGCGCCGGACGGCTGCGCCATGCCAGGCGCAGCACCGAGGGCGGCGCATCGGGGATGTCGAGGTACACCACGCCCGGGTGCGGCGCCCGGGTGCGGGCCAGCTCGGGCACCGCACCGATACCGCGATCGGCGGCGACGAGTTCGATCCATTCGTCGAAGTTCGTACACGTGATGATCTCCCGCGCGGATTCGCCGGTATCCCAGCTGGTTTCGTCGGTGGTGCCGGAAACGGTGTTGACCACCAGCGGATACCGGGCGAGATCCCGCCATCGCGGTGCGGGCCCCGACACCAGATCCGACCGGGCCGACACCGCCGCGACCCGTCGCTCGGTACCGATGCTCCGCCCGGCCAGTGCGGCCGGTAACCGGACGTCCTTGCGATACAGGGCGATATCGATCCGCCCCGCGGCGACGGCGGCCACCGGATCGTCGATGCGATGAATGCCCACCCGGCCACCGAGCTCCTCGAAACGAGTGCGGACCGCGGTGAACCACTCGTCGGGCAACAGCCACGAGAATCCCACCGAGACCACCGCTCGTAGCCGCAGCTCGGCGGTCACGGTGTCGACATCGGCCACGATTCGGGTCGCGGCCGCCAGCAGATCCTCCCCCTCGGAGGTGAGCACGAAACGCCGGGCGCTACGTTCGACGAGCGTGCAGTCGAGGATTCGTTCGGCCTGCTGCACGGTCCGGGTGAGCGAAGGTTGGGTGGTGTGCAGCCGAGCGGCGGCGCGGGTGTAGTTGCGTTCGGCGCACAACACCACGAAGGCCCGCAGATGCCGCAGCTCCAGATCCATGCGTTCAGCGTATATACCGTGCACAAGAAGCATTTCACGGGGATACCGCGAATCCGTAAGGTCGCAGGATGTGATCATCGCACCCGCACGGCACACCTCATGGGCGCCGGCTCTTCGTGCCTCGTCGGGCCTGGCCGCGGCCATGGGGATCGGCCGCTTCGCCTTCACTCCCCTGCTACCGGTGATGATCGATGCCGGACGCCTGAGCGCGCACACCGGCGCGATCGTCGCGGCCGCCAACTACGCCGGATACCTGCTGGGCGCGGTAGCCGCGGCGAGGTTCCCGCACCACCAGGGCCGCACAGCTTTTCGCGTGGCCGGCGCCGCCCTGATCCTCAGCGAGGCGGGTATGGCCGTTCCGGCGCCGACACCGCTGCCGGTGGCCCTGCGATTGATCGCCGGTATCGCGAGCGCCGTGTTGTTCATCGGTTGTGCGCAGATCGCCGCCCGGCACGAGAATCGTCGGCGCGCGGCCGGTATCGCCTTCGCCGGAGTGGGGACGGGTATCGCGGCCACGGGTGCGCTGATCCTGATCGCCCAGTCGGTGCTGTCGTGGCAGGCCCTGTGGCTGGCTTCGGCCGCGCTCACCGCGCTGCTCGTCATTCCGGCCCTGAGTCTCGATATTCGCGGCGGGGCACGCACCGGGTCGGCGACGGTGCGGTCGCGACGCAACTGGCGGTTGCTGCAACTGACCTATTTCGCCGAGGGTCTGGGCTATATCGTGCTCGGCACCTTTCTGGTCGCCGCCGTCGACGCCACTGGACATCGCACCGCCGGCACCGCGATCTGGATCGTGGTGGGTTTGGCGGCGGCACCGGCGACGGTGCTCTGGGGTGCGACCGCACGTCGCATCGGCCCCTCGGTGGCCCTGGTGTGTGCCTTGATTCTGCAGTGCGCATCGGCACTGCTGCCCACCCTGTGGCCTGGCGTATGGCCCGCGGTGGTGTCGGCCGCGCTGTTCGGGGCGACATTCATGGGCATCACCCTGCTGGCCCTGGAAATCGGTGACGATCTGGCCGGGCCCGGTGCGGCGGCGACACTGACCGCGGGGTACGGGCTGGGCCAGATGCTGGGGCCGCTGGTGGTGGCGCCGGTTCTGGGTGACAGCTACGACGCCGCCTTCACAATCGCGGCGGTGGTCCTGGTGGTGGCCGCCGGTGCGGCGCTGGCCATCGTGCCGTGGCGCCGACACCGCGCAGGCGGCCCCGCCGCAGCGGAACCGCCTGTCCCGGTCAGGCGAACTTGATCTCGAATCCGATGCCGATGATGGCGATGAACCAGATCAGGCCCACGAAAATGGTGATGCGGTCGAGGTTCTTCTCGACCACGGTCGAACCGGACAGGCTCGACTGCACACCGCCACCGAACAGGCTGGACAAGCCTCCACCCTTCGCACGGTGCAGCAACACCAGCAGCACCAGCAGCACGCTGGTGATGACCAGGAGGATATCCAGGAACATTTCCATGGGCGACAGTTTATGCGGATGCTCAGCCCGCCACCGAACCGGCCGTCATGCCGCCGTCGACGACGAATTCGGCACCGTTGCAGTAGCTGGATTCGGCACTGGCCAGAAAGACCACCACATCGGTCACCTCGGACGGCATTCCCAGCCTTGCGCGCACATTGTCACCGCGGTCGACCACGATCTCCTCGGTGACACCGATCATCGGTGTCATGATTCCGCCGGGATGGACCGAATTGACCCGCACCCCCTCGGGGGCCAGTTCGAGTGCGGCCGATTTCGTCAGTCCCCGCACACCGAACTTGGACGCCGTGTAGCCGTGCATACCGCTCACACCCTGGATTCCGGCAGCGGAGGAAATATTGATCACGGTGGCGGGGCGGGCGGCGACCAGGGCGTCGCGGGCGGCACTGAGGCCCAGGAACGGCCCGGTCAGATTGATGTCGATGACCCGCTGCCACTGCTTCTCGGAGTAGCTGCCCAGCGGCCCGCCGTCGAGTACGCCCGCGTTGTTGACCAGCACGTTCAGCAGCCCGAACCGCTCCACGGTGGCGGCCACCGCGGCCTGCCAGCCGGCGGATTCGGTGACGTCGAGGTGTACGTAGGCGGCCTGCTCGCCGAGTTCGGCGGCCAGCGCGCGTCCGGCATCGTCGGCGATATCGCCCAGCATCACCTGTGCGCCCTGGTCGACGAAGGCTCGCGCGTGCGAGGCGCCCATCCCCGAGGCGCCGCCACTGATCAGGGCGACGCGGCCCGCCAAACGTCCGCTCATGAATCTCTCTCTTTCTCTGTCGTCCGGGCCGGGTCAGCGGGCCGGAATCGCCGGTCCGTTCAGCCGCAGCACGCAGTGGGTGCCGGTGTAGATGCTCGGCATGCACTCGTTGCAGTGGATGCAGGCCGAGCGGGTGGTGGCGTCGGCCTGGATCCGTTGCAGCAGATCGGGCTCCCGCAGCAGCGCACGTCCCATGGCCATGAAATCGAAGCCCTCGCGCCGGGCCCGCTGCATGTCCTCGAATTCGGCGATCCCGCCCAGCAACACCAGCGGCATGGACAACTCGCGCCGGAACTGGCGTGCACGCTCGAGCAGGTAGGTGCCGTGATACGGATATTCGCGCAGGAATGCCTTGCCGACGACCTTGAATCCCAGGCGTGTCGGGCCGGGCAGCGTCTTGGCGAAGGCCTGCCGGGGCGCATCACCGTGGAACAGCAGCATGGGATTGAGCAGCGAGCTCCCCGCGGTCAGTTCCAGCGCGTCCAGTCCGCCGTCGGATTCGAGCCAGGAGGCGACCTGGAGCGATTCGGCGAGCGAAAAGCCGCCGCGCACACCGTCTTCCATATTCAGCTTGGCCAGAATCGCCACCCGGCCCCCGACGGCCTCACGTACCGCGAGAGCGACCTCCCGGGCCAGCCGGGCCCGATGTTCCAGTGAACCGCCGTAGGCGTCCTTGCGCCGATTCAGCAGCGGGCTCAGGAACGAACTGATCAGGTAGTTGTGACCGAAATGCAGTTCCACCGCATCGAATCCGGCTTCCTCGGCCAGCAGGGCCGCCCGGGCATTCGCGGCGACCAGGTCCTGGATATCGGCCACCGACGGCGACTGCATCATCTTCATGCTCAGCGGTGACCACAGCCGTGTCGGCGCCAGCGCCGGCGCCCGGTTGGAGGCGGCGTTGGCCACCGGTCCGGCATGCCCGATCTGCGCGCTGGCCGCGGCCCCTTCCGCATGAATGGCGTCGGTGAGCCGGCGCAGTCCGGGCACCGCCTCCGGTCGCATCCAGATCTGATGGCGATCGGTGCGTCCGCCCGGCGCGACGGCGCAGTAGGCGACGGTACTCATCCCCACCCCACCGGCCGCGATCTCGCGGTGGAATTCGATGAGCTCATCGGTGACCAGCGCCTCGGGCGTCCGGCCCTCGAAGGTGGCGGCCTTGATCACGCGGTTGCGCAACGTGATCGGCCCCAGATCGACGGGTTCGAAGATGTCGTTCACTTTCACTCCTGGATGGCAGGGGGCGGGGCCATCAGGCCCGCGATGACGAATTCGCGCAGTGTCGCGATGGACGGCGGGGCGAGGTCGTAGTCCTCGGTGCTGCCGAAGCGCATGATGATCAGGTCGAAGGCCAGCATCCAGCGTCGGCGCGCCTCGCTCACCCGCACTCCGGGCAGCAGCCCCGACCAGGACTGGATCCGGAACCATTGGTGTTGCCACGACATCGGGCGGCGGCGCAGCACCAGGCCTGCCAGCAGCCGCAGATGCAATCGCCCCATCGGGTCGGCCGCGAGCGCGACGAACGGTTCGATGACCGCGTCGACGACCGCCGGCACCGAGCCCGGTCCGGCCGTGGCCGCGGCCAGCCCCTCGGCCCACAGCGGACCGAGTCGATCCTCGATCAACGCGGTGATCAGCGCTTCCTTCGAACCGAAGTGGTAGTGCACCGCCGCCGGATTGGCCCCAGCGGCGACACACACCGCCCGGACCGACACATCCTCGTAGCGCTCGGCGAGCAGGAGTCCCTCCGCGGCCGTCAGCAGTCGCTCCCGGGTGTTCGACACCACCTTCTCGCCCATGTCCGACAGTGAACCACGCCACAGAACATGTTTCAATCAATGATTGAATCAACGACACAAACGGGGGTGAGGACCCTCCGTGCGCAACCCGGCGCGCACGGGAAACCGCCCGCGAAGGGCAGGCGCGGATCTTCGCGATCGACTGCCGTCGGCGCTCGGGAGGGCTATCGTCGCTGGCGAGTTGCCTTTGCCGATTGATTGCCAGGCCCACAACAGGGCCGCCGGTACAACGATGAAGGGAAGTTCCATGACAATCGCCCGTTTCATCAGAACGGTTTCAGCGGTATTCGCACTACTCGCCGGATTCGTGGTGGCGACGGTCGGATCGGCGAATGCCCAGACGATGCCGACGATCGTGCTGGTACACGGAGCATTCGCCGACACCACCAGCTGGGACGGTGTCGCCGACAATTTGCGCGGACGTGGGTATCAGGTGGTTGTGCCCGAGAATCCGCTGCGCGGGCCCGCCTACGACGCGGCGGCGATCGAGAAGACGCTCGCGAACATCTCCGGACCGGTGGTCCTGGTCGGACACTCGTACGGCGGTGCCGTGATCAGCAATACCCACAATCCGAATGTGAAGGCACTTGTCTACATCGCGGCCTTCGCCCCCATGCAAGGCGAAGCCGTGGCCGGGGCGCTGAACCCGATCCGCTTCCCCGGAAGTCAGCTGGTACCGCC
Organism: Nocardia sp. NPDC052254; assembly: GCF_040679495.1. Classification (NCBI taxonomy): domain Bacteria; kingdom Bacillati; phylum Actinomycetota; class Actinomycetes; order Mycobacteriales; family Nocardiaceae; genus Nocardia; species Nocardia sp. NPDC052254. Next base: position 912,118 of record NZ_JBFAUW010000001.1, read on the forward strand.
CGCACTACAGATGAAGGTGGTCGACGATACGAGCAACGCCGCCGACCGCAATGTCGACGCCTATATCGCCGACGGATCGTTCCACCAGGTCTTCGCGCCCGATGTCAGCGACGCGACAGCGGCCACCATGCTCGCCCATCAGAAGTCGATCGCGGCATCGGCCAACGTCGAGCCGTCCGGCCCGCCCGCGTGGTCGAATCTGCCGAGCTGGTACCTGGTCTCCGCCGGCGACACGGTGATCCCGCCGGAGGCGGAGCGATTCATGGCCATGCGGATGGGAGCCCACACCAGCGAGGTGCAGGCCTCACATGTCGCGCTCGTCTCCCAGCCCGCGGTGGTGGCCGACGTGATCACGGCGGCCGCCACCGGGACCGAGTGATCGGCCTCAATCACGCGAGAATGCCGCAGCCGCAGCCATTTCCAGATCCAGGTACGGCTTGCCGGTCACATCCTCGATGACCTGATGCATGCTTCCTCCGGTGAACGGGAAGGGCGAACGGTAGCGGGCGGTGACGGACCGACCACTGTCACGTCCCACCCGGACACCCTCCCCGACACCGGAGAAGACGATGGGCTGGGTGCGCATGTCGTCGAACGCACCCACCGGTTCCTCGTCGATGTAGAGGACGGCCGCTCCGGTCGGGGTGAAGTTGTCGGAGCGGGTTCCCTGCCGTTCGTAGCGCATACCGAGGATGTGATCGCCGGGCGGCACGGGGCGATCGGAGACGATGACCTGCTCCTCCTCGCCGAGGAAGTTGTAGATGTAGTACAGGTGGCCGTCCTGCAGGAACAGGGTGTGCCCGCCGAGGCGGCCGCCGTGGGCGAACAACACTCCCTCCGCATCCGGGCTGGTGATCGTCGTCTCCGCGAGCAGCGCGAACGACCGGCCCCGAATCTCCAGTGCCGCACCGGGTCCCACTTCCGCCAGGTCCGGATAGTAGACGGCACTGTCGCGGCCGCCGGCGTAGGTCGGGCGCGCACGCAGCATCATCGAGAGCATGTCGAGGTCGTAGAGCGGCAGTCCGTTGTATTTCTCGGCCTCCGCCAGCCACAGCGCCTTCATCTGTTCCAGTTTCTCGGGATGCGATTCGGCGAGGTCGTCGACCTGGCTGCGGTCGTGCTCGATATGGAACAGCTCCCAGCGGTCTGCATCGAAGTGCCCCCAGCCGGACGGGCAGGCCGCGTGCACGGCGTCGGCGAACCACCCTCGATGCCAGATACCGCGGGTACCGAGCATCGAATAGAACTGGGTGTGCTTGCCGACCTCGGCGTCCGGATCATCGAGCAGCGCCCGGAAACTGACCCCCTCCAACGGCCGTTGCGCCACGTTCTTCACCATGTCCGGGGGCGTGATTCCGAGCAGTTCGTAGACGGTGGGGGTGATGTCGCAAACGCTGAGGTAATTGTGGCGCAGCTCGCCCCGGGCCGCGATTCCCGCCGGCCACGACATCAGGCAGGCGTCGGCGATGCCACCTTCGTGGGAGGCGTAGCGTTTGTACAGCTTGTACGGGGTGTTGAACGCCATCGCCCACCCGATGCTGTAGTGGTTGTAGGTGGTCGGTGAGCCCAGCTCGTCGAGTTTGGCCAGGCTGTCGTCGACGGTGTCGATATAGCCGTTGAAGAATTTCATCTCGTTGGCGGATCCGTTGGGACCGCCTTCTCCGCTGGCACCATTGTCGGACAGCGTCACGATGATCGTATTGTCCAACTGGCCGCTGTCCTCGAGATAGTCGAGCAGCCGGCCGATCTGGGCGTCGGTGTAGGACAGGAATCCGGCGAATACTTCGGCTTGGCGGCGGAACAGCCGTTTCTCGTTCTCGGACAGCGAATCCCACGCACGCACGGTGTCCTGCACCGGCCACGGTTTACCGTCGACGCTCGTGGCATCCGCATAGGGATTCATCGGTGACAATTCGGTGTTCTCCGGGACCAGCCCCAGCCGCTTCTGATTCGCCAGCACGATCTCGCGATATTTCTCGTAGCCCATGTCGAACCGGCCACGGTATCTGTCGGCCCACTCCCTGGCCACGTGATGCGGTGCGTGACCGCAACCCGGACACAGATACAGCAGCCACGGCTTGTCCGGTGCGATGACCTTCGCGTCGCGAATGAACTCGATGGACTTGTCGGCCAGATCCTTCGACAGGTGATACCCGTCCTCCGGCGTGTACGGCGGGGGTGTCGGGTGGTTGTCGTAGACCAGATTCGGATACCACTGATCGGCTTCTCCGCCCAGGAATCCGTAGAACCGCTCGAACCCGCGCCCCAGCGGCCAATTCCGCTTCGACGCCGCCAGATTCTCCTCCTCCAGCGGCGTCAGATGCCATTTTCCGACCGCATAGGTGTTCCAGCCGCGCTCGGCCAGGACCTCCGAGCACAATGCCGTGTCCTCGGGTATCCGGCCACACATCCCGGGAAATCCGTCGGTGAATTCCTCGATGGTCGCCATCCCCACCGAGGTCGCATTCCGGCCGGTCAGCAGCGAGGCCCGGGTAGGTGAACACAGCGCCGTCGTATGGAACTGGGTGAACTGGACACCACGATCGGCGATGCGCCTCATATTCGGCATCTCGACCAGACCGCCATAACAGTCCCAGGTGCCGATCCCGATGTCGTCCCACACCAGATAGAGGACATTCGGTGCCTGCTCGGGCGCCGAAGGCTCCACGAAAGGCCGCCAATCGGCAACGGAATCCCGGATATCGAGCGCGATGTGTCCTTGGAACTTCTCCGCCATCATCCACCTCCGCAACGGAGAGTCGATCGTTCGCCGCTGATCGGCGGCCGGGCCCAGCTCCCGCGCGCCTGCACACCGCACGACCGCGGGCGGCCCCACTGCCTGGTCGATCGCCCCCAGCCTCGGCGACAGCGCTGGGAACCACGTCTTCGCGCCTGGGCGCGAAGGCCATTATCTCTCCGGAGAACTCCGATGACCAGCGTCGTCCCGTGACTGCTTTGCGGCCGCCGCCGGATCCTGGCGGACGAATATCGCGACCGGAATGGTGGTGATCAGCAGCGCGATTGCGGCGACGGAGAGAGCGAGATGAGCGGCGTCGGTGAAAGCGTGCCGAACGGCGTTGCCGACGGGCCCCGCGAGAGCAGGGGGAAGAGCAGCGGGGTGTTCGCCCTGCGCGGCACTCGACACGACCCCGACGACAACCGGTCGAGGCAGGTCGGCGGCGGCAAGCTCGTCGCCGAGGTTGCCGGCGAAGCGGGTGGTCAGGATGGTCCCCAGCACGCTGGCGCCGAGTACGTTGCCGACTTGACGGAACATGTTGACGGCGGCGCTGGCCATACCCGCTCGATCCGGGGCCACGCTGTTGACCGCCGCGGCGGTCGTGGGTGCGATGAGCATCCCGCTGCCGATGCCGGCGAGCAGCAGCCCCGGCCAGATCCGCGCGAATCCGGTTCCGGCCGGACTCGCGAGGAGAGCGAAAATACCTGCGGCCATGACGATCAGGCCCAGGGTGAGCATCGTCTTGAAACCGATGCGGTGCACGATGCGTGCGGCGACGGCGCTGATGAGGATGAAGGGACCGAACATCACCATCAGCCGTGCCGCGGCGGCGAGGACGCTGATCTCCTGGACATGCTGAAAATAGAGCACGGTGACCAGGGCTGTGCCGGTGAAGGCCAGCAGCGTGATCGCGGCGGTACCCATGACGGCGCTGAAAGCGCCGGACCGGAACAGCGTCACGTCCAGCATGGGATCGCTGTGGCGGGCTTCGTACCCGATGAACGCCACCAGCGATACAGCCAGCACGGCGTAGGCCCAGAGAATGCGGCCTTCGGTGTATCCCAGGGAACCACCTTCGATCACGGCAAAGGTCAGCGCTGCGATGGCGACGGTGCCCAGCGTGATTCCGCCGAGATCGAGTGTGCGCGTTCGTATCCTGCTCTCCTCGATCACGGTGCAGGCACCGAGCAGCGCGAGGCCACCGAGAACGACGTTGATCAGGTAGATCGAATGCCAGGAGAATGCACCCACCAGCAAGCCGGCCCCCAGCGGACCGATGGCCAGGCCGAGACCGGAGCTGCCGGCCCACATGCTCACCGCCTCGGTTCGTTCACGCGTGTCGGTGAAGGTGTGGCTGATGATGGCCAGACTGGTGGGCAATATCATCGCGCCACCGATTCCCATGACGACTTGGCCGGCGATCAGCACCGCGGTGTCGTGGGCGGCACACGCCACAGCGCTGCCCACGGCGAATACGGCCGCACCGGTGGCGAAGATCAGCCGCCGGCCGATCAGATCCCCGATCGTGCCGCTACCGAGGACCAGACTGGCCACCACCAAGCTGTAGGCACTGGCGATCCACACGGCCATCGAGGACGAGGGGTGCAGATCGGCCTGGATGGTGGCGAGCCCGCCGAGAGTGGACGAGACATTGACGAAAGCCATCATCGGCCCGATGCACACCACGGCCAGGGTCCACCATCGGCCGCGCGAGGCGGGTTCGTGATCGGCGGGTGCGGTGACACCCGCGCTGCCGGAATCGATGTGCGCCATCGAGATTCTCCAAAGTTGTTGCGGTGCTTACTGTGTACGGAGCGGGGACGGTCGGAGTTGCCTACGGTGCCGATATCTGTTTGTCGATGAGCGCGAAGAGCTCGTCGGCGCTGGCGGCCGCCTCGACGGCGGCCCGGTCTCCGGCGGACGCCACTGCGGCACGGTCGCTACCGGGGCCGGATTCACCATCTCCGACCTCGGCCAGCAGTGCACGGACCCGGTCGGCCAGACGGGCTCTGTCCCCCGCTGACGACATGGTCGCGAACAGCGATTGCAGCGAGGTGATCTGGTCGTCGACAGCCGTCGTGGTCGAGGTCGAATCCCAGTGCGAGCCCACCAGTTTCGCCACAGCGGCAGCGGTCGGGTAATCGAACACCAGTGTCGAGGGCAGTGTCATACCTGTCTCCTCGGTGAGCCGATTCCGCAATTCGACGCCGCCGAGCGAGTCGAACCCCAGTTCGTTGAAGGGTATCTCGGGATCGATGGCCACCGCAGAGGAGTGTCCCAGCACCGCCGCGGCGTGTTCGGCCACGAATTCGAGGATCAGGGCACCGCGGTGCTCTTCCGATGCGCCGGCCAGACGCGCGGCGAACCGGCCGGCGGTCGTGCTGTCACCAGCCGTCCGCCGCGCTCGAACGGGTACCAGGCCACCGAGAATCTCCGGCAACTTCCCGGCCCGGGCCTGCGCCGCCAGCGTCGGGCGGTCGAATTCTATGCAGGCAGCCACCGGCTCGTTCGTGGCGACCGCAGCGTCGAACAGTGCGGTCCCATTGTTGATGCCGAGCATCTCGACACCCAGTCGTTCCCATCGCGCCACGGCCGTCGAGTCCATCTCGCCGGTCATGCCGGCATCTGGATTCCACGGTCCCCACGCCATCGAGACCGCGGGCAGTCCCTGTGCGCGGCGAGTGTGTGCCAGCCCGTCGAGCAATGAATTCGCGGCCGCATAGTTTCCCTGTCCGGGCGCACCGAATGTCGAAGCGACGGAGGAGAACATGATGAACGCGGACAGGTCGTGCGCCCGGGTCAGCTCGTCCAGGTGGAGGGCGCCGACGGCCTTCGGCGCGAGCACGCGATCGATCTGCTCGGCGGTCAGATTCTCGAGGGTGGCGTCGTCGATCACGCCCGCGGAATGGATCACTGCGGTCAACCGATGCTCGGGCGCGATCGAATTCAATACGGCCGCCACACTCGCGCGGTCACCGACATCACAGGCGGCAACACGGATCTCGGCGCCCATCTCGGTCAATTCGGCCATCAGCTCCGTAACGCCCGCCGCCGCCGCGCCCCGGCGTGACACCAGCAACAGGTGCCGTACCCCATGCACGGTGACCAGGTGCCGCGCCATCACCGCACCCAGACCGCCGGTGCCACCGGTGAGCAGAACCGTGCCGGTCCCGAACGGTGCATCGCGATCGACCGACTCCGCTTCGCCGCTGGCGATACCACGGGACAGTCGCGGCACGAAAATCCCGGAGCCACGGACCGCCACCTGGCCGTGATCGGGGGTGAAGGCGGCGCGCACGATGTCCGCGTCCACACTGCCGTCGTGGTCCAGCAGTCCGATCCGGCCCGGATGCTCGGATTGGGCGGTGCGGACCATGCCGGCCACCGCGGCGGCTGCCACATCGACCGGCTCACCCGCCACGGCCGTCGCGCCACGGGTCAGCACCACCAGGCGAGAATCGGCCAGTCGCTGGTCCGACACCCACGACCGAAGCAGCTCCCACACCGCGTGCACCGATGCTCGCACCCTGGCGGCACGAGCATCGGAGGACACGTCCGCGGCAGGATCGCCGCCTTCGTCCGCGAGCGGGTGGACAACCAGGTCCGGAACCTGCCCGGCCGCAACAAGTTCCGTGATATCGCGATAATGCCGGTCGATCCCGGCAACGCGCGCCGATCCGATTGTCGCCGGCACACCGGCAGTGATGGGATCCGTCGGTTCCGCACGAACCCAGTGCAGGTGCAGCGGCGCTGAACGCGGCGTCGCACCGGCCGCCCTCAGCACATCGACATCGACCGGACGCGCGGTGACGGCATCGATGCTCAACACGACCGAACCGGTGTCGTCGACCACGACGACACCGACCTGCCCGTTGCCGCTCGGCACCACTCGTACACGTCCGGATCCCACACCCGAACGCCACAGCCGCACACCTGCGAACGAGAACGGCAGCGGCAGTTGCCCGTTTGCCGGGCCATCGGTCAGGCTGTCGATCGCCACATGCAGACAGGCGTCCAGCAGAGCGGGATGGACGGCGAACGCCGATGCCGAACCGCTCACCGATTCGTCGAGCGAGATTTCCCCGAAGGTCTGCTCACCACGGGTCCACACCGCGGTAACCCCTTGGAACGCGGGACCGTACTCGAAGCCTCGCTCGGCCAAGCGATCGTAGAGGGACGCGTCGTGCGACCGCTCCGCTCCGGCCGGGGGCCAGCTCGTTTCGGCCCACACCGGGGCCGTCTCGGCGACCGTGGTCAGCGCACCGCCCGCATGCAGTACCCACGGATGCTCATCGGCCGAATCCCCTACGGCGGAACGGGAGTAGATCGCGACGGCGCGCCGACCCCGGTCGTCGGGCGCCGCAACGCTGCACTGCAGATCGACCTCGGCGTCACCGGCCAGTACCAGGGGCGATTCCAGCACCAGTTCCTCGATGGCCGCGACATGCAGTCGCGCACCCACACTCAGTGCCATGTCCGCGAACGCCGTCCCGGGCACGAGCACCGAACCGAGCACCGCGTGGTCGGCGATCCACGGATGGGTCCGCAGCGACAACCGGCCCGTGAACAACCACTCGTCGCGCCCCGCCACCGGCACCGCGTTCGCCAACAGTGGATGCCCGAGAGTACCCGTCGCAGCTCCCGGCAGCGGCTGTATCCAGTAGCGCCGATGCTGAAACGCGTAGGACGGCAACGTCACCCGGTCCTTGCCACGCTCGGCGAACAACTGCCGTAGATCCACCGGCAGCCCCACTGTTCGCGCCTGCGCGAGCAGGGTGACGAATCCGGTCACCTCGTCGATCGACCTCCGCGAGGACGCCATGACCGCCGCCGACTTCGTCCGCGCCGAAAGATGCTGCGCCAGGCACTCGATGGTCATCGCGGTCAGCACCGCATCCGGACCAACCTCCACGAACCTGCGCACACCGGTCTCGACCAGGGTGTCCACCCCGGGTGCGAACCGTACGCAGCCGCGGACCTGCGCCACCCAGTACTCCGGGTCACGCACCTGCTCACCCACCCGTTCCCCGGAAACGTTCGACACGATCGGCAACAATGGCTCGCGGTAGGTCAACGCCTCTGCGACCGCGCGGAGCTCGTCGAGCATCGGGTCCATCGAGGCCGAATGGAACGCATGCGACACCCGCAAGCGCGTCGTCTTCTTCCCCTCCTCCGAGAGCCGACGGCCGATCTCCGCGATCGCATCCGAGTCCCCCGAAAGCACCACCGACTCCGGTCCGTTCACCGCCGCCAGCGACACGAGGCCACCGAATTCGGCGAGCATTCGCGTCGCCGCGTCCTGCGGCATGGCCACCGCCAGCATCGCGCCGCCGGCCGGCAATGCGCCCATCAACCGCCCCCGCGCCGCCACCAGCGCACACGCGTCCCGCAGCGACCACACCCCGGCGACGAACGCCGCCACCAGCTCACCGATCGAATGCCCGGCGACCACATCCGGCGACAGACCAAACGATTCCAGCAGCCGGAACGTCGCCACCTCGAACGCGAACAGCGCCGGCTGGGTGAACTCGGTCCGATCCAGCGCCGATGCCGGATCCGTGAACATGATCTCGCGCAGTGATTCGCCGAGCAGGGGGTCGAACTCCGCGCACACCTCGTCCAATGCCGCCGCGAAGACCGGGAACCCTTGGTACAGACCCGCGCCCATCCCTGCTCGCTGCGCACCCTGGCCGGTGAACAGAAACGCCGTGCCGCCCGAACCCACCGCGCCCTCGACCACCCCTGGCAGCGACGAACCCACTGCCGCGGCGGTCAGTCCGGCGAGCAGTTCCTCGCGGTCACGGCCGAGGACCGCGATCCTCCGGTCCAGCTGTGCGCGGGTGTCCAGCAGGGAGCGCGCCACCGACCAGGGGTCGGCATCCGGGCGCTCGGCGAGCCATGCGTGTAACCGCTGTGCCTGCCCGCGCAGTCCCTCGACCGACTTGGCCGACAGCAGCAACGGCACCACGGGGGCCGCACCACCATCGTCGCCGTGGTCGGTGCCGCCGGACGGTGCCGGCACCTTCGGCGGTTCCTCGACGATCACATGTGCGTTGGTGCCACTGATGCCGAACGACGACACCCCCGCGCGCCGCACCCTGTCACCCGTCTGCCACGGTTCACGCCCGGTCAGCACCCGCACCTCCCCCGCCGACCAATCCACATGCGGCGACAGCGCATCCACGTGCAGCGTCTTCGGCAGCATCTGGTGCCGTAACGCCTGCACCATCTTGATCACGCCGCCCACGCCCGCGGCGGCCTGGGTATGGCCGATATTCGATTTGAGGGCGCCGACCCGCAACGGCAGATCCGGCCGGTCCTGACCGTAGGCAGCGATCAACGCCTGCGCCTCGATGGGATCGCCCAATGCCGTACCCGTCCCGTGTGCCTCCACCGCGTCCACATCCTCGGGGCGCAGACCGGCGTCGGCCAGCGCAGCCATGATCACCCGCTCCTGCGATGGTCCGTTCGGCGCGGTCAGGCCATTACTCGCACCGTCCTGATTGACAGCGCTGCCGCGGACCACCGCGAGGACCTCGTGGCCCAGCCGACGCGCATCCGACAGCCGTTCCACCACCAGCACGGCCGCGCCCTCGGACCAGGCCACCCCGTCGGCCGCGGCGGAGAACGCCTTGCACCGGCCGTCGGACGCGAGACCACGCTGCCGGGAGAACTCAACGAACACCGTCGGGGTCGCCATCACCGTGGCACCACCCACCAAGGCCAGTGAACTCTCCCCCTGACGCAGCGCGCGGCACGCCAGATGCAGGGCCACCAACGAGGAGGAGCAGGCCGTATCCACCGTCATCGCAGGGCCTTCCAGTCCCAGCGCATAGGCGACCCGGCCCGACACCACACTGCCCGCGGCACCGGTGGCGACATAGCCCTCGACTTCGGGCCCGCCCAAACGGGTCAGCGCGTCGTAGTCCTGGTACATCACTCCCGTGTAGACACCGGCATCGCTGCCCCGCAACGACATCGGGTCGATCCCGGCGTGCTCCAATGCCTCCCAGGACACCTCCATCAGGAGCCGCTGTTGCGGATCCATCGCGATCGCCTCACGCGGGCCGATCCCAAAGAAGCCCGCATCGAAATCGGCCGCGTTCCTCAGGAATCCGCCTTCGCAGGCGTAGGAGGTGCCGGCATGGTCGGGGTCGGGGTGCACCAAACGACCCAGGTCCCAGCCACGATCCGACGGAAATCCGCTGATGGCGTCCGTGCCCGAGAACACCAGATCCCACAGGTCGTCGGCGGATTCGACGCCACCCGGATAGCGGCAGGCCATTCCCACGATCGCGATCGGCTCGTCGGCTCGTACCCGACGCGTGGGCTTGTGCTGCTTGGCCTGGGGTGAATCATCCAGCCGGGAAGCGATGAATGCCGCCACCGCCCGGGTGGTGGGATGGTCGAAGACCAGGGTGGACGGCAACCGCAGCCCGGTGGTCGTGGTGAGCCGGTTGCGGAATTCCACCGCACCCAGCGAATCGAAACCCATGGCGCTGAAAGGCTGCTCGATATCCACCAGATCGCCCGCGGCGTACCCCAGCACCGCGGCTACCTGTCCCCGCACGAATTCGAGCACGACCCCGTCGCGCGCTTCCGGCGGCAGCGCGGCCAGTCGCCGCGCCAGGTCACCGCCACCGGCCGCGCGGCGAGCGGACGGCACCAGGGATTGCAGTATCGAGGGCAGCAGCCCTGATCTGGCCGCGAGGGCCAACGCCGCGGTATCCAGGTCGACCGCGGCCACGAACGGGGCGCCCGCCCCGCTCGCCAGGTCGAACAGTTCCAGACCGTCGGCCTCGGTGAGCGGGCGAGAGCCCATGCGAGACAATCGTTCCAGGTCCGCATCGGCCAGATCGGCCGTCATTCCGCTGCGCCCGCTCCACGGTCCCCAGGCCACCGCCACCGCGGGTAACCCCGCACCGGCGCGGTTCCGCGCCAGGGCATCCAGCACCGCATTGGCCGCCGCATAGTTGCCCTGCCCAGGCGATCCGACCACCGCGGCGACCGAGGAGAACAGGACGAAGGCCGACAGCTGCCGGTGGGCGGTGAGTTCGTGCAAGTGCAGTGCCGCATCGACTTTCGGCGCGAGCACACGGTCGACTTGCTCGGATGTCAGGGTGTCGACGGTGCCGTCGGCCAGTACGCCAGCCGCGTGGACGACGGCGGTGAGCGCGGGGCCATCGGCGAGGGTGTCGAGCAGCCCGGCGACTGCGGCACGATCACTCACGTCGCAGGCCCGCACCCGGGTTCGGGCCCCGAGTTCGGCCAGTTCGGCGACGAGCTCGGTGACACCCTCGGCCCGGTCCCCGCGCCGCGAGACCAGGACCAGTTCGCGCACCCCGTGGGTGGCGGCCAGATGCCGCGCCACCAGTGCGCCCAGCCCGCCGGTGCCGCCGGTGATCAGCACCGCGCCCGAGCCCAGGTCGACCGGATGTACCGCGGCGGGCGCGCGCCGGACCAGCCGCGGTACCAGCAGGTCATCGGCGCGCACCGCCAGCTGTTGCTCGTCGGTCGCCACGGCCGCGGCGATCAGTTCCGGCGTCACCGCGGTGTCACCGTCGATGTCCAGCAGCACGATCCGGCCCGGGTGCTCGGACTGCGCACTGCGCAGCAGGCCCCAAGTCGCGGCCGCCGCCAGGTCGGGGGCTTCGCCCGGCAACCCCGCACCGTTGCGCGTAACCACCACCAGCCGGGTATCGGTCGCGGGCGAGGTCGACCAGGATCGCACGGCCGCCAGCACCGCGTGCACGCGGTCTCGCACGGTGACCGCCGACCGCGAACCGACCTCACCACCGTCCTCGGCGCGATCGCCGGCACACCACACCAGCACATCCCCAGCGGCGGTGGCACTTTCGGCGGTCCAGGTGGCGAGGTCGGGGTAGGTCTGCGCGAATCCGGGCACGCCGATCGCGGCGATCACCACACCGTCCACGGCCCGGGCCGTACCACGATCGAGCTGATTCCACTGCATGTCGTAGAGGCCGTGGTCGGCCGTCGACCGATCGTCGCGCAGCGCCCGGCTGTGCACCGGACGCGCCCGCAGCGATTCGGCGATCAGCACCGGCTCGCCGGTCTCGTCAGCGAGTTCCAGCCGCATGGTGTCGCCGGTGCGCCGAATCCGCACCTGCGCGGCGGTCGCCCCTGAACGAAGCAGGCGCACCCCGGTGAACGAGAACGGCAACGGCACCTGTCCGGGCGGCAGATCCGCGGCCAGGTCCTCCACTCCCGCATGCAGCGCGGAGTCCAGCAACGCGGGATGAATACCGAATCGGTCTCCGTCCGTACCGATGTCGGCGGGCAACCGCACATCCGCCACCACGTCACCGTCGATATCGCGCCAGGTGCGGCGCAGCCCCTGGAAGGCGGGCCCGTAATCGAATCCGCACCCTGCCAGGCCGTCGTAGACGATGTCGCCAGCAGTCGCGTCCTCCGGGGCGTCGATGATCTCGCGGGCCGGCTCGTCGTCGGAGCCACCGGGGGCGAGAATTCCACGCGCATGGGTCGTCGCGCCGCCGCCGGCGGACTCGTCACCGGCCGGTCGCGACGCCACGACGAATCGTCTGCGCCCCTCCTCGTCGGGCTCGTCGACCGCGATCTGCACGTCGACCTCGGCCCGATCATCCAGCTGCAGTGGCGCTTCCAGCACGAGCTCGTCGACGACCTCCGCACCCAGCCGGGCTCCGGCCGCCAGCGCCAGCTCCACGAATCCGGTTCCCGGGAGCAGAATCGTATCGAAGACCGTGTGATCGGCGATCCACGGATGTGACGCCACCGACAGCCGCCCGGTGAACAGCCACTCGTCCTTACCCGCCACCGCGATCGACCCACCGAGAATCGGATGGTCGACCACGTTCACACCGGCGCGACCGGCATCGCCGCGTACAGCCGTGGGCGCGATCCAATAGCGCTGATGCTGGAATGCATAGGTAGGCAATGAAATTCGACGTATCGTCCGCCCTGCGAACATGGGGCGCCAGTCCACCGCGAGGCCGGCGGTGTGCGCGGCGGCAAGAAACGCGACGAACTGCGCGGCTTCCTCGCCACCGCGTCGTGCTGCCGCGGCGACCACGGCCTTGGTTTCGGTATCGGGTTCGGCGGCCAGGCACTGCTGTGTCATCGCCGCCAGCACCGCATCCGGTCCCACCTCCAGGAACCGTCTGGTTCCGGTCGTGGCCAGCGCACGCACACCCGGCGCGAAGCGCACGGCCGAGCGAACCTGACGCACCCAATACTCCGGATCTGCCAGCTCACGATCCACCAGCGCGCCGGTCACATTCGACACCACCGCGACGGCCGGTCGATGGTAGGTCAATCCCGTTGCCACCGAACGGAACTCGTCGAGCATCGGATCCATCCGGGCCGAATGGAAGGCATGGCTGACCCGCAACCGGCTGGTCTTGCGGCCGCGCTCGGCGAGCAGTCGCTCGATATCGGCGACCGCTTCCGCGTCGCCGGACAGCACCGTCGCTGCCGGCCCGTTGACCGCGGCCACCGACAAGCGATCGGCGTAGGGTGCCACGAGCTCGACCGCGTCGTCCTCGGACACGGCCACCGCCAGCATCGCGCCCCCGCCGGGCAACGCACCCATGAGCCGCCCCCGCGCGGCCACCAAAGCACACGCGTCCGCCAGAGTCCACACGCCCGCCACGTACGCCGCGACCAACTCGCCGATGGAGTGCCCCAGCAGCACATCCGGTCTCACACCGAATGATTCGACCAGCCGGTAGGTCGCCACCTCGAAGGCGAACAACGCGGGCTGGGTGTATTCCGTCCGATTCAGCAGCGCACCGTCCGCATCGAACATCACGTCTTTCAGTACCCGGCCCAGCAACGGGTCGAACGCCGCGCACACATCGTCCAGCGCCGCCGCGAAGACCGGAAACGCCGCATACAGTTCCAGCCCCATACCGGGTCGCTGCGCACCTTGACCGGTGAACAGCAGCGCCGTGTGCCCCGCGCCCGCCACGCCGTCGATCACGCCCGCGCCGCCGGAGTTGCCGTCGGCGAGGGCTGCGAGGCCTGTCAGCACTTCCTCTCGATCGCGCCCCACGATCACCGCGCGCCGGTCGAGCATCGCCCGCGTGGTCACCAGTGCGTGCGCCGTGTCCCGCACATCCACCTCGGGCGCGCCGACGGCCCATTGCCGCAGCCGCTCCGCCTGGTCACGCAGGCCCGCTTCCGATTTCGCCGAAATCGGCCAGGCGATGACATCGGTGTTCACCCTCGGCCCCGGCTCTCCGACAGCGAGCTGTTCGGGATCGCTCCCGGCAACCGGCTCGGCGGGAGCCTCCTCGATGATCACGTGCGCGTTGGTGCCGCTGGCACCGAACGAGGAGACACCCGCCCGGCGCACCCGCTCGCCCGCGGGCCACGGCCGTGCCTCGGTCAGCAACCGCACCGTGCCGGCCGACCAATCCACATGCGGCGTCGGCGCATCCACGTGCAATGTCATCGGCAGCATCTCGTGTCGCAACGCCTGGACCATCTTGATCACACCACCCACTCCGGCCGCGGCGGAGGTGTGCCCGATATTCGACTTGAGCGAGCCCAGATACAGGGGCCCGTGCGCACGCTCGGTGCCGTAGACACCGATCAGCGCGCGCGCCTCGATCGGATCCCCGAGCATCGTGCCGGTCCCGTGTGCCTCCACCGCATCGATGTCCCCGGGTGCCACACCCGCATTGGCCAATGCCTGGGTGATGACACGTTCCTGGGACGGGCCGTTCGGCGCGGTCAGTCCGTTGCTCGCACCGTCCTGGTTGAGCGCGCTGCCGCGAATCACCGCCAGAACGGTGTGTCCCAGACGCTGAGCGTCCGACAGGCGTTCGACCACCAGCACCCCGATGCCTTCGGAGAAGCCGGTCCCGTCCGCCCCCGCCGCGAACGCCTTGCATCGTGCGTCGGTTGCCAGCCCGTGCTGGCGCGCGAACGCGATCAGATGCGACGGATCCGACATCACGGTGACACCGCCCGCCAAGGCGAGCGACGCCTCCCCCTGGCGCAGCGCCTGGCATGCGAGATGCAGTGCCACCAGCGAGGACGAGCACACGGTGTCGACCGACATCGTGGGGCCCTTCAGACCGAATGTGTAGGCGACCCGACCGGATACGACAGAATTTCCCGCACCGAGATAGGCGTGGCCCTCCGCCTCGGCCGTCAATGTCGGCGAGCCGACCCGGGGACCGTAATACTGATGGAAGACGCCGGTGAAGACGCCGGTATCGCTGCCGCGCAGTGACACCGGGTCGATTCCCGCGTCCTCCAGCGCCTCCCAGGATGCCTCCAGCATCAGCCGCTGCTGTGGATCCATCATCGCGGCTTCGCGCGGACCGATCCCGAAGAAGCCCGCGTCGAAATCGCCTGCCGAATACAGGAACCCGCCCTGGCGCGTGTTGGTCGTGCCCGGCACGTCCGGATCGGGGTTGTAGAGCTTGTCCAGATCCCATCCCCGATCCGCCGGAAAGCCGCCGATGGCATCGGTGCCGGAGGCCACCAGGTCCCACAACTGCGCGGGAGACTCCACCCCGCCGGGATAGCGGCAGCTCATCCCGACGATGGCGATCGGTTCCCGCGCACGCTCCTCCAAGTCCTGGATGCGTTTGTTGGCGGTGCGCAGATCTCTGGCGAATCGTCGCAGGGACTGGGTGAGCCGTTCTTCATTGCTCATGATCGACCGAACTCCTCATCGAGCAGATCCAATAATTCGGTGCCGGAATGCTCGGCAAGATCGTCGTCGTACTCGTCCGCCGGCCATCGGTCACCGAAATGGGACCGCAGACGGTCACCGATGCCGAGCAGTGCCGTGACGGCCGCGGGGTCGTCGCCCGCCGTGGCGAGAGCCTGTTCGACCATCGCCCCCAGCAGGGTGAGGTCGACCGAGGGTTCCGGCGGCGCGGACGTCGCCGGTGGTGTCGCGGCCAGCTGCCGGCGAAGATATCGGGACAGCTCGATCGGGGTCGGGTAGTCGAACACCATCGTCGAGGTCAACGCGAGACCGGTAGCATTCGACAGCCGGTTGCGCATTTCCACGCCGGCCAGCGAGTCCATCCCGAGCTCGTCGAATCCCTTGTCGGACCGGATATCCCCGGCCGATGAATGCCCCAGCACCGCCGCGGCCAGCTCGAGGACCAGATCGAGGACCGCTCGATCCCACGTGGCCTCCGGCACTCCGTCCAGGACGAATCTGCGCGATTGCCCACCGGCCTCGGCCGTGTGCCGGGCGGGACGCAGGAACTGTCGCAGTATCGCCGGGACGGTTTCGGCGTGTATCTGCCGCCGCAGCGCGGCCACGTCGAGCCGCACCGGCATGAGCACGGCGGGCGCTGCCGGCGTCGCTCCGAGGGCCACACCGGTGTCGAACAGCCGAAGGCCGTCGGCCGGCGCCAGCGGATGCGCGCCGAGGCGGGCCATGCGTGCGACTCCCGCGTGGTCGAGGGCGGCGCCCATCCCGCCCGATCCCGCGGTGGTGCCCGTCCACAGCCCCCAGGCAAGAGCCACGGCCGGCAGTCCCGCGGCGCGGCGGCGCACGGCCAGTGCGTCCAGGAAGCTGTTGGCGGCACCGTAATTGGCCTGCCCCGCGGCCCCGATGACACCGGCCATCGACGAGAACAACACGAACGCCGAGAGATCGGCGTCTCGGGTCAGTTCGTGCAGGTTCCACGCGGCGTCGACCTTCGGCACGAGCACGCGGTCCAGCTGTTCGACGGTCAGTGCCGCGACCGTCGCGTCATCGAGTACGCCCGCGGCGTGGATCACCGCGGTCAGCGGACTTTCCATCGGAATCGAATCGAGTACCGCGCGCAATGCCGCCCGGTCGGCGACGTCACAGGCCGCGATCCGCGCGGTGGCTCCGAGCTCGCCGAGTTCCGCCGCCAATTCGCCGGCGCCTGCGGCCTTCTCGCCGCTGCGCGACACCAGCAGCAGGTTCCGGACTCCGTGCTCGGCAGCCAGATGACGGGCTGCCAGCGCGCCCAATCCGCCGGTGCCCCCGGTGATGAGCACGGTGCCGGACCCGAACACCGGCGAAGCTTCGGCGGTCACCTCCGCCGCCCGCAGCCGCGGCACCAGCATCGTGTTGCCACGAACCGCCACCCACGGCTCATCGGTCCCCACCGCCGACAGCACTGCGTCCGCCGACAGCCCGGTCTGCCGATCCAGCAACAGGATTCGACCGGGATACTCGGACTGCGCGCTGCGCACCAGCCCCGATACCGCGGCGGCGGCGAGGTCCGGTGCCTCCTCCGGCAGTCCGGCGCCATTGTGGGTGACGACCACCAGTCGCGACCGCTGTGTCGAATCCTTGTCCAGCCAGCCCTGGAGTATCTGGAGCGTCGCCCGCGTCTGCTGGTGTGTCGCGGCCGTGACGTCGCCGTTGTGCGTAGCCGCGTCCGCCGCGACCGCCCACACCACCATGGCGGGCGGCACCGGATCCGACAGCAGACTGTCGAGGTCCGGATAGTGTTGCCGCACACCGGCGATGGATGTGGATCCGCAGGTGGCGATCGGGCCCGGCTCGGGAGCCGCGGCACTGTGGGCCTGCACCCAGTCCAGTTCGTACACCCGGGCGTCGCCTCCGGTCGATCGGCCGGTGAGCTGGGCGATGTCGTACCGCCGCATCACGATCTCGTCGAGCGAGATCACCGGATTTCCATCGCCGTCCACCGCCGCCGCGGCGAGTATGTCCGCTCCCTTCGCCTCGGCGATCACCCGCAGCCGGCGCGGCTGTGCGATGCCGTGGAATCGGACGCCGCCCCAGCGGAACAGCAACATGCCGCGGTTCGGATCCTGGCTGGGCTCCGGCCACACCAGACGGGCCATCCCGGCGTGGGCGATGGCGTCCAGCAGGCCCGGATGCAGCAGGAACCCGTCCGCTTCGACGGCCGGATCCAATACGACCTCGGCGAAGACGGTGTTTCCTCGTTGCCATGCGTGTTCGATTGCGCGGAATGCGGGACCGTACTCGAGCCCCGCCACCGACTCGATGTGCGCGGGTACCCATTCCGGATCGATCGGCTCCGCCTCGGACGGCGGCCACGGCTCGGACCGTAGTCGTTCCAGCAGCGACTCGGCCGCCGAACGATCATCGGCCAGAATGCCGCTGGCATTGCGTATCCACTCGCCGTCACCGATGCGGTGGTGCATCGTGAACGGTCGGCGGCCCGTGTCGTCGGCCTGGTCGACGAGCACCTGCACGGCGATATCGGTGCCGTCCTCGGGCGGGAAGATCGGAGCTTCCAACGTCAGCTCATCCACCCCGGTGCAACCGAAGCGTGATCCGGCCGCCAGCAAGAGCTCCACCAGCGTCGTGCTGGACACGACCATCACTCCGTAGCTCGCGTGGTCTGCCAGCCAGGGATGGGTCCGGCGGGAAAGCCGGCCGCTGAGCATCCATTCGTCCTTGCCCGCGACCTGCACCACACCGGTCAGAACCGGGTGACCGTCGGATCCCGGCGCCGCTGGTGCGCCCGCCGGCTGCAACCAGTAGCGCCGATGCTGGAATGCGTAGGTGGGCAACGAAACCCGTGACAACGCCCGATCCGGGTAGAGCGGCGTCCAGTCCACACCGGCACCTGCCACATGGGCCTGCGTCAACGCGGAGACGAACTGAGCCGGTTCGGCCACCGAACGACGAGCGGCCGCGACAACCCTCGACGTCGCCTCCACATCCGGCGTCTCGGCCAGACATTGCCGCGTCATCGCGGACAGTACGGCGTCCGGTCCGACCTCCACGAACCGCCGCACTCCGGCGCGGGACAGGGTGTCGACGCCGGGTGCGAAGCGCACGCACCCGCGCACCTGGTTCACCCAGTAGCCCGGATCGGTCATCTCGGCGCCGACGACGGCGCCGCTGAGGTTCGACACGATCGGGATCACCGGCAGGTGATAGGTCAGACTGTCGGCAATCGACCGGAATTCGGCCAGCATGGGCTCCATGCGCGCCGAATGGAATGCATGACCGACCCGCAGCCGATTGGTCTTGTACCGTCGGGCGGCACACACCGCGGCGACCTCGTCGACGGCATCGGCGTCTCCGGACACCACCACCGACGCCGGGCCGTTCACCGCCGCGATCGACAGTCTGGTGCCGTATTCGGTGACGATTTCGAGCATGTCCGTTTCCGCCACTGCCACCGCGAGCATCGCTCCGCCCTCGGCCAAGGCCCCCATCAACCGGCCGCGCGCGGCGACCAGACGGCACACGTCCGGCAGCGACCACACCCCGGCCACGTGCGCGGCGGCGAGCTCACCGATCGAATGGCCGATCAGCATGTCGGGGGCGATTCCGAACGATTCGAGCAGCCGCGACGACGCCACCTCGAAGGCGAACAACGCGGGCTGGGTGAATTCGGTGCGGTTCACCAGTCCCTCGGTGTCCTCGAACATCACCTCGCGCAGCCCTCGCGGCGAGAACGGTCCGGGATCGCTGTTCGCGAGGGCGTCGAACTGAGCACACACCTCGTCCACGGCCTGCGCGAACACCGGAAACGCCGAATACAGGTCCTTCCCCATCCCCGCGCGCTGCGCGCCCTGCCCGGTGAACAGGAAAGCGGTCTTGCCGGCCCCGGCAACCCCTTCGACGACAGCGGCGGAGACGTCGCCGGCCGCCAGATCCGCAAGGCCGGAGGCGATCTCGTCCCGCCCGGCCCCGGTGACCGCTGCCCGGAACTCCAGCTGGGAACGGAAGTCGATGAGCGAGTACGCGACGTCGTCGATCCGCCGCTCGGGTCCGTCCGTCAACCATCGGCGCAGCCGGTCCGCCTGCGCCCGCAACCCCGCCTCCGATTTCGCCGATATCAGAATCGGCAGCGGCAGCGCATCTGACGGTCGCGGCGACGTAGCCGGAACTCGTTGCGCGGGTGCTTCTTCCA
The DNA here is from genome assembly GCF_040679495.1 of Nocardia sp. NPDC052254. Taxonomy (NCBI): domain Bacteria; kingdom Bacillati; phylum Actinomycetota; class Actinomycetes; order Mycobacteriales; family Nocardiaceae; genus Nocardia; species Nocardia sp. NPDC052254. The sequence goes on from NZ_JBFAUW010000001.1 coordinate 931,726, forward strand.
GGATGGCGTGCGCATTGGTCCCGCTGACACCGAAGGAGGACACCCCCGCCCGGCGGACCCGGCCGTTGCGCTGCCACCGCTGTGGTTGCGTCAACAATGCCACCTCGCCGGCCGACCATTCGACATGCGGGCTGGGCGCATCCACGTGCAGCGTCATCGGCAACGTCTCGTTCCGCAACGCCTGCACCATCTTGATCACTCCGGCCACACCCGCCGCGGCCGATGTGTGCCCGATGTTCGACTTCAACGAGCCGATCCGTAGCGGCGCCCCCGCCCGCCCCTGCCCATAGGCGGCGATCAGGGCCTGTGCCTCGATCGGATCGCCCAGCGGGGTCCCCGTGCCGTGCGCCTCCACCGCATCGATGTCGGCAGGCTTCAGGCCCGCGTTCGCCAGTGCTGCCGCGATCACCCGCTCCTGCGATGGACCGTTCGGCGCGGACAGGCCGTTCGACGCGCCGTCCTGATTGATCGCCGTGCCCCGCACCACGGCAAGAATGTCGTGGCCCAGGCGACGGGCATCCGACAACCGCTCCAGCACGAGCATTCCGACGCCCTCGGAGAATGCGACACCGTCGGCCGCGGCGGAGAACGACTTGCACCGGCCTTCCGGCGACAGGCCACGCTGGCGTGCGAAGTCGACGGACAGATACGGATCGGCGTAGACCGTCGCACCACCCGACAGCGCCAGCGACGCCTCACCCTGCCGCAGCGCCTGGCACGCCAGATGCAGCGACACCAACGACGACGAACAGGCCGTGTCCACGGTGACCGAAGGCCCCTCCAGGCCGAACACATACGACAGCCGTCCCGAGATCACGCTGCCCTGGGCGCCGGTGAGCCGATACCCCTGGAATTCGGGGGTCACGTGGTTGAAGTAGCCCGAGAAGCACGCGCCCACGAAAACCCCGGCATCGGTGCCGCGCAACGACACCGGGTCGATGCCCGCGTCCTCGAGCGCCTCCCACGACGCCTCCAGCAGCTGACGCTGCTGCGGGTCCATCGCAGCGGCCTCGCGCGGGCCGATCCCGAAGAAGCCGGCATCGAAATCTCCGGCGTCGTCGAGGAAGCCGGCGCGACGGGCGTAGACCGTCCCGGGTTTGTCCGGATCATCGTCGAACAGGCTCTCCAGATCCCAGCCACGGTCCGACGGATAGCCACTCGTCGCATCGATCCCCGAGGTCAGCAGATCCCACAGCTCGTCGGGATTCTTCACTCCGCCCGGGAATCGGCAACCCATCCCCACGATCGCGATCGGCTCATCCAGCCCGGCCCGGCGCGCCACCTGCTTCGGCGATCCGTCGGCGGCCTTCGGTTCGAGCCGAGATTGCACCAGTTTCGCCACGGCCGCGGGCGTCGGATGATCGAACACCAAGGTCGACGGCAATCGCACCCCGGTGACCTTGGCCAACCGGTTGCGGAATTCCACCCCGCCCAGGGAATCGAATCCGATGTCGTCGAAAGGCTGATCGGGCCGGATATCGGCTGCCGAATCGTGCCCCAGCACTGCCGCGGTCTGTGCCGACACGATCTCCAGCACCGCTTCGCCACGGTGTGTCTGTGGCATCCGCGCCAACCGCTCCGCCAGCGAAGCCGCCGCGGAACCTGGCTCGGGTCGGCGCACCGCGTGCGCCGGACGCCGCACGAACCCACGTAAAACCGCGGGGACCGCGTCGGGATCCGAGGTGCGGCGCACAACACTCGCGTCGAACCGCAGCGGAGCCAGGCAGCCATCGTCGCTTGCGAGAGCGGAGTCGAAAAGACGTACAGCTTCCGCCTTCTCGAGCTGCCCCATGCCCCAGCGGCCCAGGCGCTCCAGCGCCGTACTCCCCACACCGGCGGCCATTCCGCTCCCGGAGTTCCACGGACCCCAGGCCAGCGATGTCGCCGGCAGCCCCGCCGCTCGGCGCCGCTGGACCAGCCCGTCCAGGAAACCGTTCGCGGCGGCGTAGTTGCCCTGTCCGGCCGAACCCAGTACTCCCGCGATCGACGAGAAGACCACGAATGCCGACAGTTCGCTGCCGCGGGTGAATTCGTCCAGGTACCATGCTCCGTCGACCTTGGGCGCCAGCACCCGATCCAGCTGCCCCGCGGTCAACGATTCGAGGGTGCCGTCGTCGAGAACCCCCGCCGTGTGCACCACCACGGAGATACCACCGTCGGATTCGATGTCGGACAGCAGGTTTCGTACCATGTCTCGATCGGTGACGTCGCAGGACACGACGCGCGCATCGGCGCCGGATCGCGCCAATTCGGCGACGAGTTCCTGCGCCCCGGGCGCCTGGAGGCCCTGACGCGAGGCCAGCACCAGCCTGCGCACACCGTGCTCGGCGACCATGTGGCGGGCCAACTCCGCCCCCAAATCGCCCGTGCCACCGGTGATCAGCACCGTCTTGTCGTCCGGCAACGCCGGAGCGCCTGTCGCACCATCGATTCCGACACGGGCGATCCGGGGAACCAGAATCTTCGTGCCACGCACCGCAACCTGCGACTCACCCGAAGCCTGTACGGCCGCGATCCGATCGGCGTCCACCGGATCGCCCGGATCCTCGTCGAGGAGAACGAACCGCCCCGGATTCTCCGATTGCGCGCTGCGCACCAGCCCGCACACCGCGGCCGCGGCAGGATCCACACCGCCCGCTTCGCCGGGTAGCACAACACTCCCCACGGTCACCACCACCAGCCGGACCTCCGACAGGCGCTCGTCGGCAAGCCATGCCCGCAGCGTGGCCAGTGTGCCGTGCACCCGCTCCCGCACCACGCGGGGATCGTCGACGACCTGCCCGGCGCGCGCGGGACGCCAGACGACGATGTCCGGAACATGTTCCGCGGAACCAACATCGGCGATGGCGGAGTGGGATGTCTCGATGCCGGGCACCACCGTGTCCGCGAGGACAGCCGAGGGCGGCATCGCCCCCACGACCGGAGCCACCGCGAGCGGCTCCCACTGCACCCGATACAGATCGGCGGCCTGCTCATCGGACAGACCGCGCCGGAACTCCTCGACGTCGTAGGGACGCAGCAGCACTGTGTCCACCGATATGATCGGCGTGCCGTCCGGATCGAGCGCCGCGACCGACACCGTATCCGCGCCGGTCTTCTTCGACATGATCCGAAGTGCCGTCACCTGCGCGGGCATCGGCTTGTGGAAACGCGCACCGCCCCAACGGAACAACAGCCAACCGGTGTTCGGCTCGGGCTCCGCGGAACGGAAGATCGACCGCGACAGTCCGGCGTGCATCACCAGCTCCAGCAGTGCCGGATGGAGTTCATGGCGCTCCGATTCCGGTGCCGCCTCGGTATCGAGCACCGCCTCGGAGAAGACCGTGTCGCCACGCTGCCACACCGCGTTCACCCCGATGAATGCCGGACCGTACCCAAGCCCGGTATCCCGCGCGATCTGCTCCGGCAACGTCACCTTGTCGACATCCACGAGTTCGGCATCGACCGGTGGCCACTGCTGCTCGCGTAGCTCCGACATCACCGTCGAGTCGCCGTCCCAGCGCACCGCGAGCACACCCGTCGCATTGCGCACCCATTCGTCGTCAGCCGACTTCCGATAGAAGAAGTCGAATGAACGCCGGCCGGACTCGTCGGCGGCCGCCACGAGAACCTGCAGTTCGACCTCGTCCTCACCGGGCCGGATCGGCGCCTGCACGGTGATCTCCTCGACCACCTCGCAGCCGATCCGGCCACCCGCCGCGAGCAGGAATTCCAGCAGCAGAACACCCGGCACCACCACCACACCGTGAGCCATGTGATCGGCGATCCACGGATGGGTACGCACCGAGAACCGGCCGGTGAACAGCCACTCGTCGGTACCCGCCACTCCGACCACACCTGTCAGGATCGAATGGTCCGACGACCGCGTCGTGTCATCGGACGGCTGAAGCCAATACCGGCGACGCTGGAACGCATAGGTCGGCACACCGACCCGGCGCACCGGGCGACCCGCGAACAGCGGCCCCCACTCCACCGGCACGCCCGCGACGTGCAGGTACGACAGCGCCGTCAGCAATTGCGGCACTTCCCCGACCGAACGGCGCGACACCGCCGCAACCCGCGACATCGACTCGGCCTCGGCGTCCTCGGCGACGGCCGCGCGCGTCATCGCCGCCAGGACCGCGTCCGGACCCACCTCAACGAATCGTCGCGCGCCGCCCGAGACGAGTGTGCCCACGCCCGGAGCGAACCGCACACAACCGCGCACCTGCCGGACCCAGTACTCCGGATCGGTCACCGCGTCCCCGGCGAACTCTCCGGTTTCGTTCGACACGATCGGAAGTCGCGGCGCGCGATACGTGATCTTCTGTGCCACCACACGGAATTCGGCCAGCATCGGTTCCATCCGGGCGGAGTGGAAGGCGTGCGAGACGTCGAGCCGAGTGGTCTTGACGCCGGTGCCCGACAATGCGAACTCGATGGCGTCGATGGCTTGCCGGTCGCCGGACAGCACCGTCGAGGCCGGGTCGTTCACCGCCGCGATCGAGACTCCTCCGGCATGCTCCGCGATCAGTTGGACCGCCCGGTCTTCCCCGACCGCCACCGCCAGCATCGCGCCGCCTTCGGGCAGGGCACCCATCAACCTGCCACGCGCCGCGACCAGAGTGCAGGCGTCTTTCAGCGACCACACACCGGCCACATGGGCGGCGACCAGTTCACCGATGGAATGCCCGAGCAGCAGATCCGGTCGAACACCGAAGGATTCGAGCAACCGCACCATCGCCACCTCGAAGGCGAACAACGCCGGCTGGGTGTATTCGGTGCGCGTCAGCACCTTCGTGGCATCGGCGAACATCAGGTCTTCGAGGCTCCGCCCCAGCAGGACGTCGAAGTGGGCGCACACCTGATCCAGCGCGGCCGCGAACACCGGGAAGGCTTTGTACAGGTTCTCGCCCATGCCTGCCCGCTGAGCGCCCTGGCCGGTGAACAGGAATGCGGTCCGGCCGGCGACCGCGCTGCCGTCGATCACGCCCGGCGATCCCGCCGCCATATCGGCGAGCCCGGCGAGCAGCTCCGCCCGGTCACGCCCCACCACCGCACCACGCCGCTCCAGCAGTGCCCGCGAGGTCACCAGTGAATGTGCCACATCTCGCACATCCACGTCGGGCTCATCGATCAGCCACTGCCGCAACCGATTCGCCTGACCGCGCAACGCCGCGTCGGACTTGGCCGAGATCATCAGCGCAACGACATCCGATGCGACGGGCTGGGCTGCCACTTCCCGCTCGGGCCGCTCTCCCGGTTCGGCAGCCACCGGCTCGGCGGGCGCTTCCTCCAGGATCACATGAGCGTTGGTGCCACTGATCCCGAACGACGAGACACCCGCGCGGCGGACCTGCGGGCCCGCGGGCCACGGCTCGGCCTCGGTCAGCAGCCGGACCGACCCCGCCGACCAATCCACGTGTGGCGTGGGTGCATCCACGTGCAGCGTCTTCGGCAGTACGCCGTGCCGCATCGCCTCGACCATCTTGATCACACCGGCAACACCGGCGGCGGCATTGGTGTGGCCGATATTCGACTTGAGCGACCCCAGACGCAACGGCCCACGCTCACCGCGAGCACCATAGACCGCCATGAGCGCCCCAGCCTCGATCGGATCGCCGAGCTTCGTGCCCGTCCCGTGCGCCTCCACCACATCGACATCCGACGCAGCCAGATCCGCATCCGCCAGCGCGGCCGCGATCACCCGCTCCTGCGACGGACCGTTCGGCGCGGTCAGGCCCTTACTGGCACCGTCCTGATTGATAGCCGTCCCGCGCACCACCGCGAGGACATTGTGGCCCGATCGTCGTGCATCCGAGAGCTTTTCCACGACCAGGATGCCGAGCCCCTCGGAGAATCCGGTCCCATCCGCGCCCGCCGCGAATGCCTTGCATCGCGCATCCGCCGCCAGCGCGCGCTGACGCGCGAACGCGATCATGTGCGACGGCTCCGACATCACGGTGACACCACTGACCAGGGCGAGCGAGGTCTCCCCACGCCGCAGTGCCTGGCAGGCCAGATGCAACGCCACCAGCGATGACGAGCATGCGGTGTCGACCGACAGCGTCGGCCCCTTGAAACCGAAGACGTAGGAGACCCGGCCGGACAGCACACAGCTCGACACGCCGAGGACGGCATGGCCTTCCGATTCCGCCGTCAATGCCGGGGAGCCGATCCGGGGGCCGTAATTCTGGTGGAAGACACCCGAGAAGACGCCGGTGTCGCTGCCCCGCAACGACTTCGGGTCGATCCCCGCATCCTCCAGAGCCTCCCACGACGCCTCCAGAGTCAGACGCTGCTGCGGGTCCATCGCCGCGGCCTCCCGGGGACCGATCCCGAAGAAGCCCGCATCGAACTCGGGCGCCGAGTGGATGAACCCGCCCTCACGGGTGTAGATCGTGCCGGGCACACTCGGATCGGGATTGTAGAGCTTGTCCAGATCCCAGCCCCGGTCGACCGGAAAACCACCGATCGCATCGGTGCCGGAGTCGACCAGATCCCACAACTGGGCGGGGGTCTGTACGCCGCCGGGGAAGCGGCAACTCATCCCGACGATCGCAATCGGCTCCCGCGCACCCTCTTCCAACTCCTGGATGCGCTTGTTGGCGGTACGCAGGTCGCCGGTGACCTTCCGCAGATACCGGGTGAGCTTTTCCTCATTGCTCATGAGCGACCGAACTCCTCATCAATCAGATCGAACAGCTCACTGGCGGAGTGTGCGGCGAGGTCGGCATATTCGTCCTCGTCGCCACGCCACCTCTCCCCCAGATGTGACCGCAGGCGGTCACCGATGCCGAGCAGCACCGTCACCGTGGCATCGTCGTCCCCCGCTGCGGCCAGGACGCGATCGACCATCGCCGCCAGGTGGGCGATGTCGTCGGGTGCGGCGCCGCCCGCCGGCGGCGAGGCGGTCAGCGCCGGAGCCAGGTGCTCGTACAGATAACCGGCCAGTTCCGGAGCGGTCGGGTAGTCGAACACCAGCGTCACGGGAACCTGGAGGCCGGTCGCTTTCGACAGGCGGTTGCGCAGTTCCACTCCGGACAGCGAGTCGAGTCCGATCTCGTCGAATCCCTTGTCGGACTGGATATCACCGGCCGACGAATAGCCCAGAACGGCGGCGACCTGCTCGAGAACCAGGTCGAGCAGGGCCTGCTCGCGCTCGGCCTCGGGTACGAGCCCCAGCTCGAAGCCACGCGAGCGAGTCCCGCTCGCCGCGGGGCGCTCGGCATGCCGCACCAGACCCCGCAAGACCGCGGGAACCGGATCGGTCAGCGCGGCCCGGTCGATCCGTGCCGCCACCACCGCGGGCTCCTCGTCCGCCAGCACCGCATCGAACAGCGCCATGCCGTCCTGCTCACGCAGCTCGAGAATTCCCTCCCGCCGCAGCCGGGCCAGGTCGGCCGCCCCGAGGGCATCGGTCATTCCGCTGCGCTGTTGCCACAGCCCCCAGGCCACCGACTTCGCGGGCAAGCCGCTCAGGTGCCGGTGTCTCGCCAAGGCATCGAGGAAGACATTGGCGGCGGCGTAGTTCGCTTGCCCCCGGGTGCCGATCACACCCGCGATCGAGGAATAGAGCACGAACTCCGACAGGTCCAGATCCTTGGTTGCCTCGTGCAGGTTCCACGCCGCGTCGACCTTCGGACGCAGCGCCGTCGCGAGCTGCTGCGGTGTCATGCCGGCGAGCAGGCCATCGGCCAGTGCCCCGGCGGTGTGAACGACAGCGGTGAGCGGATGCTCCGGTGAAATATCGGCCAGCAGCTTGTCGAGCGCCGTCCGGTCGGCCACATCGCAGGCGACCACATCCACCCGCGCGCCGAGGCCGGTCAGTTCCGCCGCCACCTCAGCCGCGCCCTCAGCGTCCGGACCACGTCGGCTCGCGAGCACCAGCCGCCGCACACCATGTTCGGCGACCAGGTGCCGGGCCGCCAACGCGCCCAGCACACCGGTACCACCAGTGATCAACACCGTGCCGCCGCTGCGCAGCGGTGTGGGAATGGTGAGCACATTCCTTCCGATGTGCTTACCCTCGCCCACGAACCGGTATGCCTCCGGTGCCTGCCGCACATCCCATCCGGTGACGGGCGGTGGCGCCAGCACACCGGTGTCGACCAATTCGACCAGGGCGCTCATGATCTCGCGCAACCGGTCGAGCCCGATCTCGCTGAGATGGAAGTAGCGGTAGTCCACGCCCGGGTGCCGTTCGGCGACGGCACGGGGATCGCGCCGATCGGTGGCCACCATTTCGAGGAAGTGGCCACCGCGCGGCAGCAGCCGCAGTGAGGCATCCACGAATTCGCCTTCCAGCGAATCGAGCACGATGTCTGCACCTTGGCCGCCCGTGGCCTCGAGGAACTTCTGCTCGAAGTCGAGTGTGCGCGAGTCGCCGATGACGGCGTCATCGAATCCCATGTCGCGCAGCACATCCCATCTCGCGCGGTCGGCGGTGACCAGCAGCCGCAGGCCCAGGTGGCGCGCCAGTTGCACCGCGGCCGTGCCGACCCCACCGGTGGCGACGTGCAGCAGTAACGTCTGCCCCGGGCGTGCCCCGGCGAGATCCACCAGGCTGTAATACGCCGTGACGAACACCACGGGCACCGCGGCGGCCTGTGCGAACGACCATCCTCGTGGTATCGGGGCCAACCGCCGGCTGTCGGTCACGACGACCGAGCCGATGCCGTCGATCATCCCGAAAACCCGGTCGCCGACAGCGAATTCGGTGACGTCCGGCGCCACCTCGAGCACCACACCCGCACCCTCCATACCGATGGCGGCATCCGGGTCCGGATACATGCCCAGGGTGATCAACGCGTCCCGGAAGTTGACCCCGGAGGCGCGAAGGCTCAGCCGAACCTGACCGGCCGCGAGTTCCTGCCGCGCGGCAGGCGCCTCGACCAGAGCGAAGTTGTCACCGGTCAGCGACCCCGTGCCGAGCTGACGCAACGCCCACCCGGGAGCCCGCAACGCATCACGGGCTCCCACGACGTCACCGGAGTCGCGAGTCAGGCGAGGCACGTGCAGCGCACCGTCGCGCACCGCGACCTGAGGCTCGTCAGCGGTCGACAGGGCCGCGACGACCGCGGCGCGACAGTCCTCCCAGCGGTCCACGTCGAGGATCGTGATCCGATCCGGGTGCTCGTTCTGTCCACTGCGGAGCAGACCCCACACCGCCGCGCCGACGAGGTCGGCCGACTCGCCCGCAGCCGTGGCGACCGCGCCCTTGGTGACCACGACGATCCGCTGATCCCCGGCCAGCAACTGCTTGCCCCACGCCACTACGTCGGCCAGCCGCCTGTGCAACGCGGCCGGCACATCCGCGTCCACAGCTGTGTCCGCGCTGACGCGGGAGATGATGCTCCTCGAGCCGCCGGGCGTCGCGGCCGCATCGTCGAGTCGAACAACGATGGCAGGCTTGCCTTCGACCGTCACCGTCTCGCCGTCTTCGGTGTTCTCCCATAGGACGGCCGATTCGTCCGTGGTCGGTGTGGGCAGTGGAACCCAGCGCAGCCGGTAGGTGCCCTCCGGCGCCGATGCCGCACCCACCGTGCGGATCGGGATCGGCCGCAGCGTCAGTCCCGCAACCTCGGCGATCGGCGTATTCTGAGAATCGCTGAGTGCCAGTGTGATTCGCTGATTTTCCGACCCGGTCCCGTCCGAGGTCAGGTGAACGCGCGCCGACGTGGCGCCGGCCACCGCCACGGTCACGTTCTCCCACGAATAGGGCACGAGTATCTCCCCGGGCGCGGCGGATTCACTCAGCCCACCGAGGCTGATCGCGTGCAGCGCGGCATCCAGCAACGCCGGATGTAGGGCGAACCGGTCCACCGATTGCGCCTGCTCCGGCAAGGCGACCTCCGCGAAGATCTCCACGCCACGGCGCCACAACGCGGTCAGTCCCTGGAACAGGGGGCCGTAGTCGTACCCGCGCTCGGCCAGCTCCGCGTAGGCGTCGCCGATCGGCACGGGCAGTGCACCGACGGGTGGCCAGCTCGCCGCATCCGATCCGATCGGATCGGGAGCCGACGGTGACGCTGCGGCAAGGATTCCCGTCGCGTGCCGAATCCACTCGGAACGCCGGCCGGCGAGGGAACCGGGATCGACCCGGTCCGGTTCGTCAGTGCCTTGACGGCGGGAATACACCGATACCGCTCGTAGACCGGACTCATCGGGTCCGGCCGTCATCACTCGCAGCTCGACGGCGCCGTCGGCGGGCAGGATCAGGGGTGCGGCCACGACCAGCTCGGCCAGCCGAGGACAGCCGACCATCGTCCCGGCGTACAGGGCCAATTCGACGAATGCCGTCCCCGGTAGCAATGCGGCCCCGTTGATCGCATGATCGGCCAGCCACGGGTGCTCCGCCGACGACAGGCGCCCGGTCAGCACCACTCCGTCGGAGTCGGGCAACCAGACCGCCGCGCCCAGCAGCGGATGCTTCGCCTCGCCCAGCCCCGACTGCCGCACGTCCGAGGCACCACTCGGCTGCAACCAATACCGTTTGTGCTGGAAGGCATACGTCGGCAGATCCACCCGAGTGACCGGGCGAGAACCGCCGGGCGACCCCGTCACGGCCGGAGCCAGCGCTTCGGTGGCCACGTCGACACCGACGCAGAATGCCTGCGCCAACGCGGTGCCGACCTGCTCCGGACCGCCGTGATCGCGCTTCAACGTGCTCAGAACGGCCACTCGATCGGCCAGCCCCAGGTTTCCGGCCGTCAGTTCGACGCCCATTGTCAGGACCGGGTGCGCACTCACCTCGATGAAGGCGTTCACCCCCGAACGCTGCAACGTCTCCACCGACTCCGCGAAGCGCACCTGTTCCCGCAGCCCCCGATACCAGTACTCAGCGTCGAGAGTGGCCGTGTCAACGTAGTCTCCGAACACCGTCGAGAAGAACGGCACCGAACCCGACACCGGCACCACCGACGCCAACCCCGCCAGCACCCGATCCCGAATGGCCTCCACCGCCGCCGAATGCGACGCGTAATCCACCGGAATCCGCCTCGCCCACACACCATCCACCGCACACCCGGCCAAGAACTCGTCCAGCGCCTGCGCCTCACCCGACACCACGATCTGGCCCGGCCCGTTCACCGCCGCCACCGACAACCGCTCCCCGAAACCTGCCAGCCGCTGTTGCGCCGCAACGGCGGTCAATCCGACCGACACCATGCCACCGGACCCCGCGAGAACCTCCGCGACCGCACGCGACCGCACCGCCACGATTCGGGCACCATCCGACAACGACAACCCACCCGCAACCACCGCAGCCGCAATCTCACCCTGCGAATGCCCCACCACCACCGACGGCACCACACCCGCCGCACCCCACACCCGAGCCAACGACACCATCACCGCAAACAACACCGGCTGAACCACATCCACCCGATCCAACGACGCCGCACCCACCTCCCCCCGCAACACCGCAGACAACGACCAATCCACAAACGGAGCCAACGCCACCTCACACTCCGCAACCGACTCCGCAAACACCCCACCCGACGCCAACAAACCCACACCCATCCCCACCCACTGACTCCCCTGACCCGGAAAAACAAACCCCACCCGACGCGGCACCACACGACCCCACACCACCGCGGCCGCACCGTCGAGCGGTGGTGTCTGCGGATCGATCAACCCTGCCAAGCCCGCTTGCAGGCCGGCCGGATCGCGTCCCACAACCGCGCCCCGCCACTCCAACTGCGAGCGGTGGCGCAACAACGAATGCGCCACGTCCGCCGCGTCCGCCTCCGGATGCATCCGCAACCATCCGTCGAGCGCACCAGCCTGTGCACGCAATGCTTCCGGGTTCACCGCCGACAACATCCAGGACACGACCTGAGCGGCCGGATGGCCGGAATCTTCTCCTGCAGTGAGAGATTCGGGCCGGGCCGGAAGCGGCGCCTCCTCCAGGACGGCGTGGGCGTTGGTGCCGCTGACACCGAACGAGGACACCCCCGCACGACGAACGCGCCCATCACGAGGCCACGGACGCTCCGCGATCAGCAGCTCCACATCGCCGGCCGACCAGTCCACCTTCGGGCTCGGCTCCTCCACGTGCAGCGTCTTCGGCAGCGTTTCGTGCCGCAGGGCCAGCACCATCTTCATCACCCCGCCCACACCGGCGGCCGCGGTGGTATGCCCGATGTTCGACTTCAGCGAACCCAGCCACAACGGTCCGCTCGACCGTCCCTGCCCGTAGGTTCCGATCAGCGCCTGCGCCTCGATCGGGTCCCCCAGCGGCGTTCCCGTCCCATGCGCTTCCACGGCGTCGACATCGGACGGCTCCAGTCCCGCGTTCGCCAGCGCCGACATGATCACTCGCTCCTGCGACGGACCATTCGGCGCCGACAGACCGTTGCTCGCCCCGTCCTGGTTGATCGCGCTGCCACGCACCACCGCGAGCACCTGATGGCCCAGCCGCTGTGCGTCCGACAGGCGTTCGAGCACGAGCATGCCGACGCCCTCGGAGAATGCCGTGCCGTCGGCCGTGGCAGCGAACGATTTACAGCGCCCTTCGCGCGAAATCCCGCGCTGTCGCGCGAAATCGATGGAGAGATAGGGATCGGCGTAGATGGTCGCACCGCCCGTCAGTGCCAGCGAGGTCTCGCCCTGCCGCAGCGCCTGACAGGCCAGATGCAGTGCGACCAGCGAGGACGAGCAGGCCGTGTCCACGGTGACCGAGGGCCCCTCGATGCCGAAGACATACGACAGCCGGCCCGACGTCACACTGCCCTGCGTGCCGGTGAGCCGATGTCCTTCGAACTCGGGGGTGACCCGGTTGAAATACCCGGAGTAGCACGCCCCGACGAACACCCCCGCATCGGTGCCGCGCAGGGCGATCGGGTCGATACCCGCGTTTTCCAATGCTTCCCACGATGATTCGAGCAGATGACGCTGCTGCGGGTCCATCGCCGACGCTTCGCGCGGACTGATTCCGAAGAAACCGGCATCGAAATCGCCGGCGCCGTCGAGGAAGCCGGCCCGACGGCTGTAGACGGTGCCGGGCTTATCCGGATCCTCGTCGAACAACCGCTCCAGGTCCCAGCCTCGATCCAACGGATATTCACTGGTCGCATCGACTCCCGCAGCGAGCAGATCCCACAACTCGTCCGGCGATGTCACACCGCCGGGGAACCGGCAGCCCATCCCCACGATGGCGATCGGCTCATCGGTACGAGTCCGGCGCACCACCTTCTTGACCGGTTCGCTCGCCGCCTCGGGCTCCACCCGGGACAGCACCAGTTTCGCCACCGCCGCCGGAGTCGGATAGTCGAACACCAGGGTCGACGGCAGCTTGATACCAGTGGCCTTGCTCAGGCGATTTCGGAATTCCACCCCGCCCAGCGAATCGAATCCGATCTCGTCGAAACGCCGGTCGGGCCGGATATCGGCCGCCGAATCGTGTCCCAGCACGGCGGCCGCCTGTGCCAGCACGACCTCCGAGACCACCTCGCCCCGCTGGGCTTCCGGCACCTGCGCCAACCGCTCGGCCAGCGCGCCGGTCACGGGTGTGGCCACAGCTTTCACCGGGCGCGCGGCGCGTGGCACGAAGCCTCGCAACACCGCGGGAATCGTCTCGGGATCCGGCGCGCGCCGCACTGCGTCGGCATCGAATCGGATCGCGGCCGGACGTTCCTGGGTACCGGCGAGCGCCTCGTCGAACAAGCGCAGCCCCTCGGCGTCACCGAGTTGGCCCAGCCCCAACCGCTCCCAGCGGGCCAGGGCGGTGCTGTCGAGTTCACCGGTCATTCCGCTGCCGGCGTTCCACGGCCCCCACGCCACAGACACAGCGGTCGATCCTGCCGCGCGGCGGCGCTGCACCACACCGTCCAGGAAACCGTTCGCCGCCGCGTAATTGCCCTGCCCGGCCGACCCCAGCACTCCCGCCATCGACGAGAAGACCACGAACGCCGACAGCTCGCGCTCACGAGTCAGCTCATCCAGATACCACGCACCGTCCACCTTCGGCGCCAGCACTCGATCGACCTGCGCACTCGTGAGCGACTCCACCGTGCCGTCGTCGAGGATGCCCGCGGTGTGCACCACCGCGGTCACACCCCCCTCGGAGTCCATGGTGTCCAACAGGTTTCGCACCGCGTCACGATCGGTGACATCACACGCAACCACCCGGGCGTCGGCGCCCGCCCGAACCAGTTCTCCGACCAGCTCGGACGCGCCCCGCGCCTCGGGTCCTCGCCGCGACGCCAGCACCACCCTGCGCACGCCGTATTCGGCGACCAGGTGCCGAGCGAACAACGCGCCGAGCCCACCGGTACCACCGGTGATCAGAACCGCCCCGTCTCCCAACATCGGCGGCGCGGCGTTCGGTTCGCCGGCCCCGCCCGGAGCCCGCGTCAGCCGAGGAACCAGGATCCCCGTACCACGCACCGCGGTCTGGGGCTCACCGGAGGCCAGCACCGCCGCGATCCGATCGATGGCGAGCGGCTCGGCCGGATCCTCGTCCAGGAGAACGAATCGCCCGGGATTCTCCGACTGTGCACTGCGGACCAGCCCCCACACCGCGGCGGCGACCAGATCCGGAGCCTCTCCCGGCAATCCCGCGCCATCGGTGGTGACCACCACCATCCGAGCATCGGACAGCCGCTCTTCGGCGAGCCAGGACTGCAACATCGCCAGCATGCGGTGCACACCGGCCCGCACCGCGGCCGGATCATCGGCCCCCGACGCCGGGACCCGCCACACCACCGCCGACGGAACATGTTCCGCAGCAACGAGATCGGCAACGCTGGCGAAGGACACATCGATCCCCGGTACCGCCGAATCCGCGAGCACGGCCAGCCGCGGCGCCTGTCGGTCGGCCGCTGCCGCGAGTGGCTCCCACTGCACCCGATACAGACCTGTCTCGTCCTCGGACAGTCCGCGGCGGAATTCCTTGGCGTCGTTGCGGCGCATCATGACCGCGTCGACCGACAGGATCGGATTGCCGTCCGAATCGACAGCCGCGACGGCGATCGTGTTGTCTCCCGCTTTCGCCGCGATGACCCGCAGTTCCGTCGCGCCGGTGGGCACCGGCGCATGAAAACGCGCGCCGCCCCACTGGAACAACAACCAGCCCGAGTCCGGATCGGAATCGGCGGCACGAAAGACCAGCCGGGACAGTCCCGCATGCACCACCAGCTCCAGCAGCGCCGGATGCACACCGTGCCCGGTCTCCGGCGCAGCATCGGTGTCCAGCACGACCTCCGAGAAAACAGTGTCGCCGCGCTGCCACACCGCGGGCACACCGATGAACGCCGGACCGTACTCGAGTCCGGTGTCCTCGGTGATCTGCTCCGGAAGCGTCAGCCGGTCCACGTCCACGCGGTCGGCACCCACCGGCGGCCACTCCTGGTCGCGCAGTTGTTCCGCCAGCGCGGAAACGCCGTCCGGTTGCGCCGCGAGCACACCCGTGGCATTGCGTGTCCATTCCGCATCGGAGGAGTCGCGGTAGAAGAATTCGAACGATCGCCGCTGCGACTCGTCCGCTGCCTGAACCAGCACCTGCAACTCGACCGTGTCGGCGCCGGGCCGAATCGGCGCCTGCACCATGACTTCCTCGACCACCGGGGAACCGATCCGGCCACCTGCGGCGAGCAGGAACTCGAGCAACAGCACGCCGGGCACCACCACCACGCCGTAGGCCATGTGATCGGCGATCCAGGGATGGGTGCGCAAGGAGAACTGCCCAGTGAACAACCACTCGTCGGTACCGCCGAGCTCGGTCGCACCGGTGAGAATCGGATGATCTCCGCCGTTACCGGTCGCCGCGACGACCCCGGGCTGCAACCAGAACCGCCGATGACGAAATGCATAGGTGGGCAACGGAATCCGCCGAGCATCGCCGAACAGGGAGCCCCAGTCGACACCGACGCCTGCCACCTGGGCGGCTGCCACACCCGATACGAACTGGGTCGGCTCGTCGACCGAGCGCCGGGCCACCGCGACCACGACCGACGCGGCCTCGACTTCCGGAGTCTCGGCAAGACACCACCGTGTCATCGCGGACAGGACGGCATCGGGCCCGATTTCGACGAACCGGCGCACCCCGGCCTCGACCGCGGTGTGTATCCCCGGCGCGAATCGCACGCACCCGCGCACCTGCTCGACCCAATATCCCGGATCGGTCAACCGGTCACCGATCACGCTCCCGGAAAGATTGGACACAATCGCGACGGACGGCGCATTGTAGGTCAAACCTTCTGCTATCCGGTTGAATTCGCCGAGCATCGGCTCCATCAACGCCGAATGGAACGCGTGGCTGACCCGCAGTCGGGAGGTCTTCACGCCCGCGGCGACGAAGGTGTCCTCGATATCGGCGATCGCCGGCGCATCACCGGACAACACCACCGCCGACGGACCGTTCACCGCCGCGATCGACACCCGGTCCGCGACGTCCGCGAGCACTTCGGCCGCGCGTTCCTCCGGCACCGCGACCGCCAGCATAGCCCCGCCCGCCGGCAGTGCGCCCATCAACCGGCCACGCGCCACCACCAGGGTGCACGCGTCCACCAGCGACCACACCCCCGCGACATACGCGGCGACCAACTCGCCGATCGAATGCCCGATCAACACATCCGGTACCACACCGAACGACTCCAGCAGCCGGAACAGCGCCACCTCGAACGCGAACAACGCGGGCTGGGTGAACTCCGTGAGGTCCAGCAGTGCCGCGTTGTCCTCATCGAACATCAGGTCTTTCAGCGGCCGGGTGAGCAACGGATCGATCTGTGCGCACACCTCGTCCAATGCCGCCGCGAACACCGGAAACGCGCGATACAGCGCCGCCCCCATCCCGGCACGCTGGGCGCCCTGCCCGGTGAACAGCAACGCTGTCTTCCCGGCCGTGGTCTGCCCCTCGATGTACGACGAGCTCGTCGTACCCGAGGCGAGCTCCGCCAGGCCCGTCAGCAACTGTTCCCGGTCGCGGGCCACGACCGCACCGCGTCGATCGAAGTGTCCGCGCGTTTCGATCAAGGAGTACGCGATGTCGGCGACATCGACCTCGGGCCGATCGATCAGCCAGCGCCGCAAGCGATCCGCCTGTGCACGCAGCGCCTCGTCGGACTTCGCCGTCACCAGCAACGGAACCACATCGGTCGTCGCCGCGCCGGTCACCGGCACAGCGGTCGAGCTTTCCTGTGCTGACGGCGCGCGTGACGGAGCTTCCTCGAGAATCACGTGAGCGTTGGTGCCGCTGATTCCGAACGACGAAACACCCGCGCGCCGAACCCGATCGGCGGCGGGCCACGGCTCTGCCTCGGTCAACAACCGGACCGACCCCGCCGACCAATCCACATGGGGTGTCGGGGCGTCGACATGCAGTGTCTTCGGCAGAGTTTCATACCGCAACGCCGCCAGCATCTTGATCACACCACCGATACCGGCCGCGGCGACCGCGTGACCGATATTCGACTTGAGTGACCCGATCCGCAAAGGCTGCACCCGGTCGCGCCCATAGGCGGCGATCAGCGCTCGAGCCTCGATCGGATCGCCCAATGCCGTTCCGGTGCCGTGTGCTTCGACCGCGTCCACGTCCGCGGCCCGGAGCCCGGCATTCGCCAGCGCCTGCGCGATGACCCGCTCCTGCGACGGGCCGTTCGGTGCGGTCAGACCGTTGCTCGCACCGTCCTGATTGATGGCACTGCCGCGCACCACGCCGAGAATGTCGTGCCCCAGCCGCTGGGCATCCGACAGGCGCTCGACCACGACCACTCCGACGCCCTCTGACCACGTCACACCGTCGGCCGCGGCTGCGAATGCCTTGGACCGCCCATCCGGCGCCAGCCCTCGCTGTCGCGCGAAATCCACGTAGAGACTCGGGCTCGCCGACACGCTCACGCCGCCCGCCAGGGCCAGGGATGTCTCGCCCTGCCGCAGGGCCTGGCACGCCAGGTGCAACGCGACCAGCGAGGACGAGCACGCGGTGTCCACAGTGACCGCAGGCCCCTCCAAACCGAAAGCATAAGAGACACGGCCGGATACCACGCTGTGCGCCGTCCCGGTCAGCCGGAAGGCCTCGTAGTCGCCGACCACTCCTCGCGCATACCCCGACGAACAGGCGCCGACATAGACGCCGGCATCGGTACCGCGCAAGGCGGCCGGATCGATGCCCGCGTTCTCCAGGGCCTCCCAGGAGACCTCCAGTATCAGCCGCTGCTGCGGATCCATCGCCGACGCCTCACGCGGACCGATACCGAAGAACCCTGCGTCGAAACCGCCTGCGTCGTCCAGGAATCCACCCTCACGGGTGTGGACGGTGCCGGGCTTGTCCGGATCTGTATCGAGCAGGCGCTCCAGATCCCAGCCCCGATCCGACGGGAAGGGCGCGATCACATCTCGCCCCGCCGCGACGAGATCCCACAGGTCCTCGACCGATCCGACACCGCCGGGAAAGCGGCACCCGATCCCGACGATCGCGATCGGCTCATCGGCGATGGCCCGGCGTGTCACCCGTGGCGCATCGAGATCCATCCCTTCCAGGAGCGAACGGACCAAGCGCGCCACCGCCATCGGCGTCGGGTGATCGAAAATCAGGGTGGTCGGTAACGGCACGCCGGTGGCCGATTCCAGGTGGGCGCGAAGCTGTTGTCCGCTGACCGAATCGAAGCCGGCGGCGGTGAACGGCAGACCGGGCGCGACGGCCTCGGCCGATTCATGGCCGAGTACCACGGCGGCCTGCTCGGCCACCACCTCGAGCACCAATGCGTCCCGGTCACGCTCGGCGGCGGCGAACAGCCGCGGTGCGAGGGGCCCCTCCACCACGGCGCGCCGGTGCCGGGCCGGAGCGGCAGCGGGTTGCGGAGCCGGAATCGACTCCACCCCCTCCAGCGTCCAGCACTGCCGCCGCTGGAACGCATACGTCGGCAGGTCCACCCGCTCGGCCGGTACTGCCAGCAGCTCCGGCGCCACGTCGATCCCCATGCAGTAGGCATGGGCCAGCGCCGCGGCGAACTGCTGCGGGCCGCCGTGATCGCGACGTAGCGTGCCGACGACCGCCACCCGGTCCGCCAGACCCATAGAATCGGCTGTCAGCTCGACCGCCGTCGACACCACAGGATGCGGGCTCACCTCGATGAGCGCGTTCGTCCCCGAATCGAGCACCCCCTCGATCGCGTCGGCGAAGCGCACCTGTTCCCGCAGCCCCCGATACCAGTACTCAGCGTCGAGAGTGGCCGTGTCAACGTAGTCTCCGAACACCGTCGAGAAGAACGGCACCGAACCCGACACCGGCACCACCGACGCCAACCCCGCCAGCACCCGATCCCGAATGGCCTCCACCGCCGCCGAATGCGACGCGTAATCCACCGGAATCCGCCTCGCCCACACACCATCCACCGCACACCCGGCCAAGAACTCGTCCAGCGCCTGCGCCTCACCCGACACCACGATCTGGCCCGGCCCGTTCACCGCCGCCACCGACAACCGCTCCCCGAAACCTGCCAGCCGCTGTTGCGCCGCAACGGCGGTCAATCCGACCGACACCATGCCACCGGACCCCGCGAGAACCTCCGCGACCGCACGCGACCGCACCGCCACGATTCGGGCACCATCCGACAACGACAACCCACCCGCAACCACCGCAGCCGCAATCTCACCCTGCGAATGCCCCACCACCACCGACGGCACCACACCCGCCGCACCCCACACCCGAGCCAACGACACCATCACCGCAAACAACACCGGCTGAACCACATCCACCCGATCCAACGACGCCGCACCCACCTCCCCCCGCAACACCGCAGACAACGACCAATCCACAAACGGAGCCAACGCCACCTCACACTCCGCAACCGACTCCGCAAACACCCCACCCGACGCCAACAAACCCACACCCATCCCCACCCACTGACTCCCCTGACCCGGAAAAACAAACCCCACCCGACGCGGCACCACACGACCCCACACCACCGGAAGCTCTCCCGAAGCTCCTGTCGCCGGACCCGCCAGCGCAGCCAATCCGGCGCCCAAGCCATCGATGTCATGCCCGACCACAGCGCCCCGGCACTCCAACGCGGTGCGCGACCGGATGAGCGAATGCGCGACAGCACCGGCGTCACTCGCCGGATGGTCGGCCAGCCACTGCTGTAACCGAACAGCTTGCTCCTGCAATGCCTTCGGGCTCCGAGCCGACAACATCCACGTCACCGGCCGGGTGCCGTCGCTGCCGACGACCGGAGTATCGCCGCCGACCGTAGCGGGCGCCTCCTCCAGGAGCACATGCGCGTTGGTGCCGCCCATGCCGAACGACGACACGCCCGCTCGGCGCGGCGCGGTGGCCGACCAGTCCTGCGTGACGGTCTGGATCCGCAGTCGAAG
Source organism: Nocardia sp. NPDC052254 (assembly GCF_040679495.1). NCBI lineage: Bacteria > Bacillati > Actinomycetota > Actinomycetes > Mycobacteriales > Nocardiaceae > Nocardia > Nocardia sp. NPDC052254. The sequence goes on from NZ_JBFAUW010000001.1 coordinate 952,021, forward strand.
CTCGTCGAGGGGGATCAGCGGGTTCGCGGTGCGAAAGTTCAAGCTGGGCAACAGTTCCCGATGCCGCAGGCTCAGCGCCGTCTTGATCAGACCGGCAATGCCCGCGGCACCTTCCAGATGCCCGATATTCGTCTTGACCGAACCGACGGCCAATGGACTGTTCTCCGGTCGCACACGGCCATAGGTCTCACCGAGCGCCTGCGCTTCCACCGGATCACCTGCGGGGGTGCCGGTACCGTGCAACTCCACATACCCCACCGACGCCGGTTCCACATCCGCCGCCGCCAGTGCGGCCCGGATCACCGCCGCCTGCGCCGACACGCTCGGCGCACTCAGCACCTGACGCTCGTTGCCACTGTTGAGGGCACTGCCCCGGATCACCGCGTAGATCCGGTCACCATCGGCCACCGCTCGCGCCAACGGCTTGAGCACGACGATGCCGCCACCCTCACCGCGCACGGTGCCGTCGGCACGGTCATCGAAGGTGTAGCACCGGCCCGACGGTGAGTGCGCCCCGAACTGCTCGTAGCGCTGCCCACCCAACGGAGACAGAATGAGATTCAGTCCGCCCGCCAGCGCCACATCGCATTCACCACCGCGCAGCGATTCACATGCCACATGCACCGCGACCAACGACGAGGACTGCCCGCTGTCCACGACGATGCTCGGACCGGTGAACCCATAGTGATTCGATATCCGGTTGGCGGCGACCCCGCGCCCGACACCCGACAACGTGTGCCGGCCGACGCCGGACTTTCCCCGCGTCGCCTCGATTTCGGCGAAATCGGTTCCGGTGCTACCGAGGAACACTCCTGCTCGGGCGCCCTGTCGATCGCGATAGCCCGCGTCTTCCAACGCCTCCCAGCTCAGCTCCAGACCGAGCAGCTGCTGCGGATCGATACCACGTGCCTCGTTCGGCGGCACACCGAAGAAGTCGGCGTCGAATTCCGATGCAGAATCGAGGAATCCGGCTGTCTCATCGATTCCCGGACGGTCAGCGGGAGCGGAGCCGATGGCCTCTCGTCCACCACGCAGCAACCGCCGGAAACTCTCGAGATCGGAAGCACCGGGCATCCGGCACGACATTCCGACGATGGCGATTTCATTTCCTACGACCATGGAATTTCCTCTGTCTCGCCTTATTCGATTCCAAGCATGTGTTGTTCGCGATCGCGTATTTCACGCTGCCGCGTCGGCCGCTGCCCGTCACAGCAGCCGGCTTGTCGTGCCGTCGCGGTTCATCTCCGGCCGGCGACGTCACTCGCAATCGAGTGGACCCAGTGCCGAATCCCGGCCGCCGCCACCGGTGCCGCGTCTTCGATCAGGGAGAAGTGGTCGGCGGCGACCTCGACGGTGTCGCCGCGGTGCTGCCAGTCCGGCACCGGTTCGGCGATGTCGAGCCCGGGAAGCCCGATGTCGGCACGCAAGTTCAATGTCGGCACCGCAATGGTCCGCGTGCCGCGATCGGCGAAGATCCGCACATAGTTGCCCATGGCGACCAGTGCACGGTCGTCGACGTCGATCAACTCGTGCCCGCGATCGAGCACCAGTCCGAGCGCACTCGCGAACACGGTGTGGATGAGATCATCACCCTCGGGCGAATAGGTGTCGAGCATCGCGACACCCACCGGTCCGCGGCCGCGCTCCTCGAGCCGACCGGCGAGCGCATGTGCGACCGCTCCGCCGATCGAGTAACCCACGAGCACGAACGGTTCGGCGCCGGCGGCGTTTTCGGTGGCCAGGGCAAGGTGGTCGAGCAGCGCGTCCCACGTCGGCGGTAGCGCTTCGCCGACTCGGGTTCCCGGCAATCGCAACGCGGACACACCGAACTCATCGCTCAGCTCGCGCGCCAATCGGCCGAACTGATGCGGTCCGTTGCCGACCAGGAACGAGGGGATACAGATCAGCCTGGGACCGGCACCGCCGCGTGCCAGCAGCATGGGCGTCGACGTACCGTGCATCGCGTCGGGTTCCTCGGAAGCGACGCTCAGTTTCGCACTTTCGATCAACAGCGGCATCGCGGCCGTCGCATCCCCACGCCGATGTGCGGCCATCACCAGCTCTGTCAGACTGCCGCGCACCCCCGCCGCGGCGGCCTGCGGCTCAGGGGGAGTCGCCATGGTGGTCCCCAGCTGTGAGCGCAGCAGCTGGGTGACTGCGTCGGCGGTCGGATGCTCGAAGACCAGCGTCGACGGCAGCGACAGCCCGCTCATCGCGGCGAGCCTGTTGCGGAACTCGACCCCGCCCAGCGAGTCGAACCCGAGTTCGGCGAACGGCACATCGGCGGCCACCGCCGCGGCCGAGCTGTGACCGAGCACGACAGCGGCGAGCGCCCGAATCTCGTGCAAGATGATCTCGTGATGCTCGTCCTCGGGCAGGCTCTTCAGACGTCTTGCCAGCGAGCCACGTTCGATGCCCGGTTGCTCCGTCGTGGGCACGCGCACGAGATCACTCAGCACCGGCGGCAGCACGCCGGATCGAGCCAGCGCCGCGAGCGCGCCCCCATCGAGCATCGCGGTCATCACCAGCGCATGGTCGATGGCGAGCGCCTTGTCGAACATCTCCAATCCGGACTCGGGGGTGATCGGCGCCAACCCGAGCCGGGCACGGATCCGGCGAACGATGTCCTCGTTCTCTTCCTCGGCAAGCACGCCGGCCATACCGAGTGTCCACAGCCCCCACGCCAGTGCTTGTCCGGGCAGACCGATTTCGCGGCGATGATGCGCCAGTGCGTCGAGGAAACGGTTCGCGGCCGCGTAGTTGCCTTGCCCTTGACCGCCGAGCAACGGAGCGGCGGATGAGAACAGCACGAACGCCGACAGATCGTGCTCGCGGGTGAGTTCGTGCAAGTGCAGTGCCGCGTCGGCTTTCGGCCGCATGACCCGGTTCACCTGGTCGGTGGTCAACGTTTCGATGGTGCCGTCGTCGAGGACGCCGGCGGTGTGGATCACCGCGGTCAGCGGTTGTTGTTCCGGTGTGCTCCGCAACAGATCCCGCAGCGAATCACGGTCGGCGACATCGCAGGCGGCCACCCGCACCTGCGCACCGGCGGCCTCGAGATCGGCGACCAGGTCCGCGGCGCCCTCGGCATCCGGTCCCTGCCGGGAGACCAGCAGCAATCGCCGAACACCATGTGCCGCAACCAGATGCCGTGCCGTCAGCGCACCGAGTCCACCGGTTCCACCGGTGATCAGGACCGTCCCGCCTCCGAAGGACACCGGGGCGGTATCCGCCTGCGCGGCCTTCACCAGCCGGGGCACCAGCATCGTGTTGCCGCGCAATGCCACCTGTGGTTCACCGAGCCCCACCGCCCGCAGCACCGTGTCCGATGTCAGCGCGGTGGCGTCGTCGTGGTCGATCTGCACGATCCGCCCGGGATGTTCCGACTGAGCGCACGCGATCAACCCGGATACCGCCGCCGCCGCCGGATCGCTCAGCTCGCCCGGTATTTCGGCGGCGTTGCGGGTCACGACGACAAGTGTGGAATTCGCCGATCGCCGATCGCCGATCCAGTTCCGCACCACCGTCAGGGCCGCGTCGACACGCAGCCGCGCCACCTGCGCCACATTCCCCTGCGCGGGTACATCATCCGCATGCCAGACGACGACGCGGGGGACCGACCCCACCGCCCACACGGCGTCGAGATCCGCGTATGCCGCCTCGACGCCCCGAATGGTCGTCGTGCCGTACACGGCCACCGGACATGCGATCGCGGGCACGGGGGTGGGGGCCGGCGTCCACCGCAGGGTGTGAAGACCCGAGGTGGCACGGCCACGGTGCAGGGTCCGGGCATCGACCGGGCGGGCGCCGAGGGCTTCGATGACGGCCACGGGGACGCCGTGGGTGTCGGCGGCATCCACTCGAATGGTGTCGCCGTCGCCGAGGGTGACACGTATCCGCAGGGCGGTGGCTTCTTCCTGGTATGTGCGCACACCGGCGAACGAGAACGGCAGGGGAACCCGGCCGTCGCCGGTATCGGCCAATCGGTCGATCGCTGTGTGGAAAGCGGCGTCCAGCAGGGCTGGGTGTACCCGGAATCGCCGCCCGTCAGTGTCGTCGGGCAACGACAACTCCGCGAACACCTCGGCACCGCGCGCCCACGCCGCGCGCACCCCCCGGAATGCCGGGCCGTACCCGAAGCCCAAATCCGCCAGCCGCTCGTAGAGCCGCGACGAGTCCACCGGTTCGGCACCCGGCGGTGGCCACACCCGCCCATCCCATCCGGCGTCCGACGCGTCGGACGTGGCTGCGGGCGTCAGCACCCCCGCCGCATGCGGCACCCACTGCTCCTGTGCGGAGTGTCCATCCGAGGCGATCCTGGAGTGCACGAGGAACCGGCGTCGGCCCGTACCGTCGGCGGGCTCGACATCGAGCTGAATATCGACCGCTGTGTCATCCTCGAGCAGCAGTGGGGCTTCCAGCAGCAATTCCTCGACGCATTCGGCGCCGAGGCGGGCGCCGGCGGCCGAGACCAGTTCCACGAATCCGGTTCCGGGCAGCACCACCGAGCCGAAGACCGTGTGATCGGCGAGCCAGGGATGGGTCCGCAACGACACCCGGCCGGTGAAAAGCCATTCGTCCTTGCCTGCCAGCGGGACCACGCCGGTGATGATCGGATGTTCGAACATCGTGGCGGTGACATCGACATCGAGCGGCTCCAACCAGTACCGCTGACGCGCAAACGCGTACGTGGGCAACGACACCCGGTGCAGCGACCGGCCCGCGAAAAGTGACCGCCAGTCCACCGCCACACCTGCGGTGTGTACCTGCCCCAGCATCGTCATGCACTGCGTCACCTCGTCGACCGAACGTCGTGACGCGGCCGCGACCATCGAGGCCGCCTCGACATCCGGAAGTTCCGCCAGGCACTGGCGAGTCATGGATGTCAGCACCGCATCCGGGCCCACCTCCACGAACCGCCGCACGCCCGCGGCGACGAGCGCGTCGATGCCGGGCGCGAATCGCACACAGGCACGCACCTGCTCCACCCAGTATTCGGGGTCGGTCACCTCGGCACCGACCATGTCACCGGAAACGTTCGACACCAACGCGACGGTCGGCGACCGATACGTCAGACCCATTGCCACCGTGCGAAACTCGTCGAGCATCGGCTCCATCAGTGCCGAATGGAATGCGTGGCCGACCCGCAATCGCGAGGTGCGGACGCCGTCGCCGGACAATGCCCGCTCCGCGGCCTCGACAACGTCCACAGGGCCGGACAACACCACCGACGACGGACTGTTCACCGCTGCGACGGACAGTCGATCATCCAGCGCCGCAACCAGATCCAGGGCACGCCGCTCGGTCACGGCCGCCGCGAGCATGGCACCACCCGGCGGCAGCGCACCCATCAGGCGACCCCGTGCCGCCACCAGCGCGCAGGCGTCCGCCAGCGACCACACTCCCGCCACATGGGCGGCCGTCAGCTCACCGATCGAATGCCCGGCGAGTACATCCGCAGTGACCCCGAACGACTCGACCAGCCGGAACAACGCCACCTCGAACGCGAACAGCGCGGGCTGCGTCCACTCCGTCGCATCCAGTGCGCTCTCGACTGTGTCGCTCGGTGCCGCGGCAGGAGGACCGTCGAACATCACCGCGCGCAACGATCCGCCCAGATGACGATCGAATTCGGCACAGACCTCGTCCAATGCCGTCGCGAAAACGGGAAAGGCGGCATGGAGTTCGGCACCCATCCCGGCGCGCTGCGCTCCCTGCCCCGTGAACAGAACCGCGGTCCGGCCCGCCACCGGCGCACCGGTCGCGGTCGAGCCCGATGCCAGATCCGTCAGTCTCGCCGTCAGCTGTTCCCGGTCGCGACCCACTACGACGCCGCGCAGATCCCACCGCGCTCTGGTATCGATCAGCGAGGACGCCGCGCTCCACAGGTCCGTCTCCGGATTGTCGAGCAACCACTGTCGCAGCCGGTTCGCCTGGCCCCGCAGCGCCGCAACAGATTTCGCCGACAGCAGCAGCGGGACCACGTCCGCGGCGACAGCGCCGTTCGGGTCACCGCCGGAGATCTCACCGACCGGCGGAAGCTCGGACGGCGGCGCTTCCTCCAGGATCAGATGCGCGTTGGTGCCGCTGATCCCGAACGAGGACACTCCGGCTCGCCGTACCCGCTCACCCGCGACCCACGGCTCCGGCTCGGTCAGCAACCGTACCGCCCCGGCGGACCAATTCACATGCGGCGACGGCGCATCCACGTGCAGTGTCTTCGGCAACATCCCGTGGCGCATCGCCTGCACGACTTTGATCACGCCACCCACACCCGCGGCCGCTTGCGAATGCCCGATATTCGATTTCAGGGACCCGATCCGCAGCGGCTCAGCGCGTCGCTGCCCGTAGGCGGAGATCAATGCCTGCGCCTCGATCGGATCGCCCAGAGGCGTCCCGGTCCCGTGCGCCTCGACCACATCCACATCGGCCGGTTCGAGCCCGGCGGCGGCCAGCGCTGTGGCGATCACCCGCTCCTGGGACGGACCGTTCGGCGCGGTCAGACCGTTGCTGGCACCGTCCTGATTCGCCGCCGAGCCGCGGATGACGGCAAGAATGTCGTGCCCCGACCGGCGCGCGTCCGACAGCCGTTCCAGCACCAGTACGCCCACCCCCTCGGACCAGCCCACCCCATCCGCGCCCGCGGAGAACGACTTGCACCGCCCGTCGCGCGATAGACCCCGCTGCCGCGAAAACTCCACGAACAACGAGGGTGTCGACATCACGGTGACACCACCCGCCAACACCAGCGACGTCTCCCCACGGCGCAGTGCCTGGGCGGCCAGATGAATCGCCACCAGAGACGATGAACACGCCGTGTCCACGGTCAGCGCGGCACCTTCCAGCCCCAGCGTGTACGCCACCCGCCCCGACACCACGCTGCTCACCGAGCCGGTCCCCGCATACCCCTCGGCGGCCGGCCCCGCGGCCTTCGCCGTGTGCTCGTAGTCGGTGTACATCACCCCCGCGATCACACTGGTATCGCTGCCCCGCAACGAGATCGGGTCGATTCCAGCATCCTCGAGGGCTTCCCACGAAGCCTCCAGCAGCAACCGCTGCTGCGGATCCATCGCCGATGCCTCACGCGGACCGATGCCGAAGAACGCCGCGTCGAAATCGCCTGCGTCGGAGAGGAACCCGCCCTCGCGCGTGTAGACCTTGCCGAACCGATCGGGGTCGGGATCGTACAATTTCGTCACGTCCCAGCCTCGATCCGAGGGAAATCCGCCGATCGCATCCGTACCGGTGGCGACCAGATCCCACAATTGCCCCGGTGACGCCACTCCGCCCGGATATCGGCAACTCATCCCGACGATCGCAATCGGCTCGGCGCTACGCTCCCGCAACCGGGCCAGTTCCTCGCGACTCGCCATCAGTTCCACGGTGACCTTTTTGAGGTATTCCAACATCCGTTCGGACGAGTCGCCAGTGTTCGTATCCACGTTCACATCCAGGGGGTAGATCGGGGGTTGGCGAAGAATTCCGGTGACACCTGCGGGCGGATACCGCCGCCGCCCTGCGTCAGGTGCCGGATCGAAGCGGCCTTCGACGAGGGCGGCCGACAGCGACGGCCCCAAACACATGTCACGTCAACTCGAGGGCCGCGAGGCAGGATTCCGGGCCACCATCGACGACAATTGCCATTCAGCCGACACCGGTGCCGCGTCCGTCGGCATTCGCACCAGCATTCGACACACCCGGAAACCCGATGCGAGGAATCGGCAGGCAATCGACACGGTCGAATCAGCTCGGAGAATGCGGAACACGCGGAAGCGGGACAGGCAGTTGCGGTGCCGACGTTCGCACCCGGCCGCGAGCACAGCGGCCCGGTTCCACCTCGAGATGCCACTGTTCGATACGGCCGGTAAACACGAACTGGACGCCCGGTTCGCGCGCGGCGTACAGCGACGCCGTCTTCATGTCCCTCATCGACACGCCTCTCACACACTCCGACGCAGCCGACTCACAGCGATGTCGTCGACTGCCACCGGTAAACCTCTTCGGCATCGCCGCTCCGGCTTTCTGTCACCGGCACCGGATGAAGACGACCGATTCACCGGCCGCCGATCCTGCACCTCGTTCAACAGAATCCGGCCACTCACCGCGATACTGCACCGAGTATCAGACCTTCCCGACACAGGGAATGCACCCCCACCGAGACTCCGATCACCCGAACAACGCCCATCACACTCGCCTCCGGTTAACACGGAGCGACCACCGAACGTCAGGCGCGGGAGGCAACCGGCAAAAGTTGCCCTCTTCCGGCCCGTCGAGGCCGGCTCCGCAAATGGTGGACATGTCAAGGAATACTGGGGCGGGCCGGGTCGTTCAGCTGATTGAATATTTGATCAGAAAGCCACAGGAGGCGGATATGCAGTTCGGCATCTTCACCGTCGGCGATGTCACCGTCGACCCGACCACGGGTGTCGCGCCCAGTGAGGGTGAGCGCATCGACGCGATGATGCGCCTGGCACTGGAGGCCGAGAAGGTCGGCTTGGACGTCTTCGCCACCGGCGAGCACCACAACCCCCCGTTCGTGCCCTCCTCGCCGACGACCATGCTCGGCTGGGTCGCCGCGCGTACCGAGAAACTGCAGCTGTCGACCTCGACCACGCTGATCACCACCAACGATCCGGTGAAGATCGCCGAGGACTACGCCATGCTGCAGCACCTGTCCGGCGGACGCGTCGACCTGATGATGGGCCGCGGCAACACCGGACCGGTCTACCCCTGGTTCGGCAAGGACATCACCAAGGGCGTCGACCTCGCCATCGAGAACTACCACCTGCTGCGCCGGCTGTGGCGCGAGCGGGTTGTCAACTGGCAGGGCCAGTTCCGCACTCCGCTGCAGGGCTTCACCGCCACCCCCGCGCCGCTGGACGGTACCCCGCCGTTCGTGTGGCACGGCTCCATCCGCTCCCCCGAGATCGCCGAGCAGGCCGCCTACTACGGCGACGGGTTCTTCCACAACAACATCTTCTGGAACACGGAGCACACCGAGCAGATGGTCCGGCTGTACCGGCAGCGCTTCGAGCACTACGGTCACGGCGCGGCCGAACAGGCCGTCGTCGGTCTGGGCGGACAGGTGTTCATGGCCGAGACCGAGGCCGCGGCCAAGAAGTTCTTCCGGCCCTACTTCGACAACGCGCCGGTGTACGGGCACGGTCCCTCGCTGGAGGACTTCAGCGAGATGACCCCGCTCACCGTGGGCACCCCGGAACAGGTCATCGAACGCACCCTGGGTTTCGCCGACTACGCCGGTGACTACCAGCGCCAGCTGTTCCTGATCGATCACGCCGGACTGCCCATCGACGTTGCCCTGGAACAGGTCCGGATCCTCGGCGAGGAGGTTGTGCCGGTGCTGCGCAAGGAGTTCGAATTGCGCCGTCCCGCACACGTTCCCAGCGATCCGCCGACCCACGCCTCGCTCGTGGCCGCCGGACCCGACGCGCCCCATCACCTGGTCGAACCCGCCCGGGAGCGGCTGCTGGCCGCCGCCGAGCAGGCCTGAGGACCGCACCCACCGCATCGAATCGAGGACGAAAACCCATGTCGCACACCGTTGTCGTACTCACCGCCGGGCTGTCGCAGCCGTCGAGTACCCGACTGCTCGCAGATCAGCTCGCCGATGCGGTGTCGGCGGCGGTCGGCGCCCGCGGCGAGGCCGTCGATATCGAGGTCATCGAATTGCGGGATCTGGCCGCCGATCTCGCGACCACCATGGTCGCGGGTGGCCTGCCCACCCCGGCGGTCGCGGCCGCGCGGGAGAAGGTGTCGGCGGCCGACGGCATCATCGCGGTCACCCCGGTCTTCGCGGCCAGCTACTCGGGACTGTTCAAGATGTTCGTCGACGTGCTGGACACCGAGGCACTCAACGGGATGCCGGTGTTGGTCGCCGCCACCGCCGGAACCGCCCGGCACGCACTCGTCCTCGAACACGCCATGCGGCCCCTGTTCACCTATCTGCGTGCCGTCGTGATCCCGACCGGTGTCTTCGCCGCCACCGAGGATTTCGGCTCGACCGGACTGGGTGAGCGTATCCAGCGCGCGGCGGCCGAGTTCGCCGCGCTGGTGGTGGCGGTCCCCACCGCTGTCGGCGGATTCCTGCCCGCGCCCACCCGAGCGCGGCAGTCGGGCAATCATGTGGGCGAGGTGACCCCGTTCAGCAGACTGCTCGCCGGGCATACCGGCCACGTCGAACATCCGCATCCGGCGGCGGATCGCTGAGATGCGGCCACTCGCGTCCGACGGCACCCGCGACCGCGGCGTGCCGGTAACCACCTGGACCGGCTCGAGCACCGGTCCGCACAGAAATACCGGCCCCGAGCTGTGATCGGCACCATGATGGAAGGGTGACGGCCACACCCGAGGAACTGCTGGACAACGCATTGCGCACCACCGTGGCCGCGGTTGTACCGGGACCACCCCGCCAGCTCACCGATCCCATCGCCGGCGGCGCCGCGATCACGGTGGCGACGTGCCTCGAGCTGTTCGACGCGCAAGCGAGCAGCCGGCATCTGGACCTCGCGGCCCGGCAGCTGGGTGCGACCGGCGCCGGGTACTACAGCATCGGTTCCAGCGGCCATGAGGGAAATGTGGCCTTGGCGCAGGTGCTGCGCCCCTCGGATCCGGCATTGCTGCACTACCGCGCGGGCGCGTTCTTCGTGCACCGATGCCGTCGAGTCCCAGGGCTCGACCCGCTGCGCGATGTCCTGCTCGGGGTGGTCGCGGCTGCCGCGGATCCGATCTCGGGCGGCCGGCACAAGGTCTTCGGCAGCCGGGCAGCGGCGGTGATTCCGCAGACCTCCACCATCGCCTCACATCTGCCACGCGCGGTGGGCCTGGCATTCGCCCTCGCGTCCGGCCCTCGCCCCGACTCGGCGTGGCCGCGGGACGCGGTGGTGCTGTGCACCTTCGGTGACGCCTCCGCCAATCACTCCACCGCGACCGGAGCAGTCAACACCGCGATCCACACCGCACATCGCGGTATTCCGATGCCGGTCCTGTTCGTCTGCGAGGACAACGGCATCGGTATCAGTGTGCCCACTCCCCCGGACTGGATAGCGACGATGTTCCGATCGCGGTCGGGGCTTCGTTATTTCGAGGCGGACGGGTCGGATCTGGTTCAGGCCCTGGCTGTTTCGGCCGAGGCCGCACACTGGGTCCGGACCCGACGGCGGCCCGCTCTGCTGCGGCTGCGCACCGTCCGGCTACTCGGTCACGCCGGATCCGATGTGGAGTCCGGGTACCGGAACACCGCCGATATCGAGGCCGACCGGCAGCGGGATCCGGTGGCCGCCACGGCCCGTCTGCTGGTCGAGGCCGGCGCTGCGACACCTTCGCAGATCCTCGCCCGCTACGACGCCCTGGGCGCCCGGGTCGCCGCGATGGCGGCACAGGTGGTACGCGAGCCACAGCTGGGATCGGCGGCGGCCGTTCGAGCGCCGCTCGCCTACCGCGGCACCGATATCACCGCGCACAAGGGTTCGGGGGATTCATCCGGTGATTCCACCCGCAGCCCGGCGTCGGCACCCCGCACATCCGATACCCCCGATCCCGTCTCCGGCGGCTCCATACCCGTCCACCGCTCGGTGGGAACAGTCACTGCCGCACGGAGTTGCACCGACGACCGCGCACCGCGGAACGAATCGGCGATGACCCTGGCACAGTCGATCAATCACACCCTGGCTTCGCTCCTCCGGCACGGCTCCGATGTGCTGGTGTTCGGCGAGGATGTCGGACGCAAAGGCGGCGTCTACGGCGTGACCAAGGGGCTGCAGCGCACCTTCGGCGCCCGGCGGGTATTCGACACCCTGCTCGACGAGCAGAGCGTACTCGGTGCCGCGCTCGGCGCCGGCCTGGCCGGATTCCTGCCGATCCCGGAGATCCAGTATCTGGCCTATGTCCACAATGCGGCCGACCAGATCCGCGGGGAAGCGGCGACACTGTCGTTCTTCTCCGCCGGACAGTACCGCAATCCCATGGTCGTCCGAATCGCCTCGTTCGCCTATCAGAAGGGATTCGGCGGACACTTCCACAACGACAATTCCGTTGCCGCACTGCGTGATATCCCCGGACTTGTGGTGGCCGCACCCGCCCGTGCCGACGATGCCGCCGCCCTGCTACGCCGCTGCGTCGAACTGGCCCGCTCCGAGGGCCGGGTCTGCCTGTTCCTGGAACCCATCGCGCTCTACCACACCCGTGACCTCTACGAATCAGAGGATGCGAAGTGGACGGCCGCTCCGGGTGAGGAACCCGCATCGTTCCCACAGGCCCGAATCCACGGCGACGGAACGGATCTCACCATCGTCACCTTCGCCAACGGCGTTCCGATGAGTCTGCGAGCCGCACGAACACTGGCGGACAACGGGATTCACGCTCGCGTCCTCGATCTACGCTGGCTCACCCCGCTTCCGCTGGCGGATCTGCAGTCCCAGGCGGCCGCGACGGGCGCGGTTCTCGTCGCCGACGAGACCCGGCGCGGCGGCGGCGTCTCGGAATCGGTCTGTGCCGCCCTGATCGACGGCGGCTTCGGCGGCCGGATCGCGCGGGTCACCAGCGACGACAGTTTCATACCGCTGGGTCCCGCCGCCGATCTGGTGCTGCTGAGCGAATCGGCGATCGTCGACGGGGCACTGCGGCTGCTGGACGCCGGTCCCCGCCGGGCGTGACGGTCAGCGCGGGGTGACGGTGGTGGGCAAGGTCCGGAAACCTCGATTGTTCGACGAGTGGATCCGCGCCGATGCACCGGTGTCGATGTCGTAATCGCTGATGCGCGTCACGATTTCGCCGAGCGCGGTCCGCAACTCCAGTAGCCCCAGATTCGCACCGAGACAGTGGTGGCGTCCGCTGCCGAACACCACCGCATCGCTGGTGTCGCGATCGATGTCGAAGACATCGGGCCGGTCGAAAACCTCCGGATCGCGATTGGCCGAACCGGTCAGCAGCAGCATCCGCGCACCGGCCGGGATCGTCACCCCGTGCAGTTCGACCGGTTCGGTGGTGGTGCGCAGCTGGGACTGGGTGGCCGGGTCGTAGCGCATTCCCTCGGCGATCCAGTCGTCGATCCGACCGCCCAGCGCCGCGGCCCGCTGATCCGGATGCGCCCATCCGGCGTACCAGATGTTGCCGAGGGTCAGCATGGTCGTCTCGATTCCGGCGCCGACCAGAAGAATCAGGATCCCCACGATTTCCTCGGGCGTCAGCCGATCATCACCGTCGGCGGCGTCGAGCAGACCGGAGAGTAGATCATCGCCACGATTGCTGCCGCGTTCGACGGTCAGTTCGGTGTAATAGCCGACGAGTGCACCGATGGCTTGCATCGCCTCGGGACGCAGATCGGTCGACTCCTGTTCGGTGTACATGATCTCCATGCCGAGCTTGCGCAACAGATCGCGATCCGCGCGGGGTACGCCTACCAGCTCGGAGATCACTTCGGTCGGGAAGGGGCCGGCGAACTCGGTCATCAGATCGAAGCTGCCGCGTTCCAGCAGCGGCACCAGCAGATCGGCCGCGATCTCACGCACTTGCGGCGCCAGTGCCTGCACCCGCCGCGCGGTGAATGCCCGGGTGACCAGTCCGCGCATCCGGGTGTGTCCGGGCGGGTCCATGGCCACGAAGGAGAAGAACCGCTCGGCCTGTGGCCCCCAGAACGCGGGTTCCATCCGCAGCCCGTTGGCGCTCGAGAAACGATCCGAATCACGCAGCGCGGCAACGACATCGGAATACCGCGACAGCGCCCAGAAATCGTCTTCCGCATTCCGGAACACCGGAGTCTGCGCCCGCAACTGCGCGTAGACCGGATACGGGTCGTCGTGAATCCCGAAATCGTACGGACTGAACTGTACCGACATCTTCGAGCCTCCCCAGCCGCACGACCCGGGGGGCCGTGCCGGTTAGCCATCCGAGCTGACAGGATGACAGTAGTCGATCATCGCGCACGTCGACGGCGAGAGGAGAGATGTCGTGGAACCCACCAGCGGATCGGACACACCGCACGCCGATCCGGTTGCTCCGCCCGGCATCGACGTCAGCACCCCCCATCCGGCCCGTCGCTACGACTACTGGCTGGGCGGTAAGGACAATTTCGAGGCCGATCGCGCCTCCGCGGAGGCGGTCGCCGAGGCCTTCCCCAGCGTGCAGATCGCCGCGCTGGAGAACCGGGCCTTCCTGCACCGAGCCGTCGGTCATCTGGCCACCGAGGCGGGAATCCGGCAATTCCTGGATCTGGGTGCCGGCCTGCCGACCGCGGGCAATGTCCACGAGATCGCCCAGTCCGCGGCACCCGAGTCCCACATCGTGTACGTCGACAACGATCCGATCGTCGCGCTGCACGCTCGCAGCCTGCTCGACACCGCCCCGCAGGGGGCCACGGTGTATCTGGAGGCCGACGCACGCCACCCACAACCGATCCTCAGCCACCCCGATCTGCTGGCCACCCTGGATCTGTCCCGGCCGGTCGCACTGATCATGCTCGCAGTGATGCACTTCTTCACCGACGAGGACCGGCCCTACGAAGTCGTGCGGGAACTCGTCGACGCGCTGGCACCGGGCAGCTATCTGGTGATGTCACATGCCACCAGCGATCATCTGTCCGAAGAGGACCTCCACGAAACCGAACAGGCCAACAAGCGCAGCGGAATTCCGTTCCGGCTGCGTTCGACCGCCGAGTTCCGTGAATTCTTCGACGGTTTGGAGCTCGTCGATCCCGGCATCGTCTCGATCATCAACTGGCCCACCGAATCTCGGCGCGCCCATCCCCGGCCGGAGGCGGTATCGATGCTGGGTGCGGTCGCCCGCAAACCCTGATCGGTCACGGTCCGGCCCCGGTACCGTTGTCGGTACCGGGGCCGGATTGCTGTGTGCCCGAGGCGATCATCCGCCGATCACGGCAGCGGGCCACCCGCGGCGATCGCCGACAGTGTGGCGAACTCGTCGCCCTTCAGCGAGGCGCCGCCCACGAGCGCACCATCGATATCGGGCGATGCGATCAGCTCGCCGACATTCTTGGCATTCACCGACCCGCCGTAGAGGATGCGCACACTCGCCGCGACATCCTCACCGGCGAGGTCGATCAGCTCGGTCCGCAGCGCACCGCAGACCTCCTGCGCATCGGCCGGCGTGGCCACGCGACCGGTACCGATCGCCCAGACCGGCTCGTAGGCGATGACGACCTTGGCGATCTGCTCGGCAGACAGGCCCTTGAGCGAACCGCGCAGCTGCTCGAGGTTGTACTGCACGTGCGTCTGTGCCTCGCGCACGCCCAGTCCCTCGCCGATGCAGACGATCGGGGTCATCTCGTACTGCAGCACCTTCTTGGCCTTCGCCAGCACCGTGGCGTCGTCCTCGGTGTGGTACTGCCGGCGCTCCGAATGCCCGACCACGACGAAGCTGCACGACAGCTTCGCCAGCATGGCCGCGCTGATCTCACCGGTGTAGGCACCCGATTCGTGTACCGACACGTCCTGGGCACCGAAGGTGATCCGCAACCGGTCGCCCTCGATGAGGGTCTGGACGCTGCGGATATCGGTGAACGGCGGAATGACGGTGACGTCGACCTTGTCGAAATACTTGTCCGGCAGAGCGAAGGCGATCTTCTGCACCAGGGCGATGGCCTCGAGATGATTGAGGTTCATCTTCCAGTTGCCCGCGATCAGCGGCTTGCGTGCCATGCTCAGGCCTCCCCGTCATCCAGTACGGAGATACCCGGAAGCTGTTTACCCTCCAGGTATTCCAGCGAGGCGCCACCACCGGTGGAGATGTGGGAGAACGCGTCCTCCGGCAGACCGAGAGTGCGCACGGCCGCGGCCGAATCGCCGCCGCCGACCACGGTGAACGCCCCTTTACCGGTAGCAGTCACCAGCGCCTCGGCCACCGCACGGGTACCCGCCGCGAACGCCTCGAATTCGAAGACGCCCATCGGGCCGTTCCAGAACACCGTCCGTGCCTCGGTCAGCAGAGCGGCGAACCGCTTGGCCGACTCCGGGCCGATGTCCAGGCCCATCCAGCCGTCGGGAATCTCGTTGGCGGCCACCGTCTTCGACTCCGCGTCGGCGGCGAACTTGTCGGCCGCCACGATGTCCACCGGCAGGTGGATGACGTCGGCGAAGCGGTCCAGCAGATCCTTGCAGGTGTCGATCATCTCCTGCTGCAACAGCGAGGATCCGACCGGAATGCCCTGTGCGGCAAGGAAGGTGAAGCACATGCCGCCACCGATGACGAGGGTGTCGACCTTGGGGGCCAGCGCCTCGATCACCGCGAGCTTGTCCGACACCTTGGAACCACCCAGCACCACGGCGTAGGGACGTTCGGTATCGGTGGTGAGCTTGCGCAGCACGTCGACTTCCGCGGCCACCAGTGCGCCCGCGTAGTGCGGCAGCAACTCCGCCACGTCGTAGACCGAGGCCTGCTTGCGGTGCACGACACCGAATCCGTCGGAGACGAACGCGCCGTCGTCGCCGACCAGCTCGACCAGAGCGCGGGCCAGCTTCTGCCGCTGCGCATCGTCCTTGCTGGTCTCGCGCGGATCGAAACGGATGTTCTCCAGCAGCAGCACATCGCCGTCGGTGAGGCCCTCCGAACGCGCGAGCGCGTCCTGACCCACCACATCACCGGCGAGCTGGACGTTGCGGCCCAGTTCCTCGCCGAGCTTCGCGGCCACGGGCGCCAGCGACAACGCCGGGTCCGGCGTGCCCTCGGGGCGGCCCAGATGGGCGGTGACGACGACCTTGGCGCCGGCCTCGGCCAGCGTCTTGATCGTGGGAACCGAGGCGATGATCCGGCCCGGATCGGTGATCACGCCGTCGTCGAGGGGAACGTTGAGGTCGGAGCGCACGAGTACGCCCCGGCCCTCGACACCCTCGGCAAGCAGATCCTGAAGGGTCTTGACTGTCATCGGACTACAGCGACTTGCCGACGAGACCGATCAGGTCGGCGAGGCGGTTGGAGTAGCCCCACTCGTTGTCGTACCACGACACGACCTTCACCTGATCGTCGATGACCTTGGTCAGCGGCGCGTCGTAGATCGACGAGTGCGGGTCGGTCACGATGTCGCTGGAGACGATCGGGTCGACGTTGTACTTCAGGATGCCCTTCAGCGGGCCCTCGGCGGCGGCCTTGTAGGCAGCGTTGATCTCGTCGAGCGCGGCGGCCTTGCGCAGCGTCACGGTGAGGTCGGTGACCGAGCCCGTCGGGACCGGCACACGCAGGGCGTAACCGTCCAGCTTGCCCTGCAGCTCGGGCAGCACCAGGCCGATGGCCTTGGCGGCACCGGTGCCGGTCGGCACGATGTTCAGCGCGGCGGCGCGGGCGCGGCGCAGGTCGCTGTGCGGGCCGTCCTGCAGGTTCTGGTCCTGGGTGTAGGCGTGGATCGTGGTCATCAGGCCACGCTCGATGCCGAACTCGTCGTTGAGGACCTTGGCCAGCGGGCCGAGGCAGTTGGTGGTGCACGACGCGTTGGAGATGATGTTCTGGCTGCCGTCGTACTGGCCGTCGTTGACACCCATCACCACGGTCAGGTCCTCACCCTTGGCGGGCGCGGAGATGATGACCTTCTTGGCGCCGGCCGCCAGGTGGCCCTTCGCCTTGGTCGCGTCGGTGAAGATACCGGTCGACTCGACGACCACGTCGACGCCCAGATCGCCCCACGGCAGCGCGGCCGGGCCTTCCTTGATGGCCAGTGCCTTGATCCGCTGGTCGCCGACCACGATGGTGTCGTCGCCATCGAGCGACACGTCCTGCGGCAGCCGGCCGAGGATCGAGTCGTACTTCAGCAGCGTGGCCAGAGTCGCGTTGTCGGTGAGGTCGTTGACCGCGACGATCTCGATGTCGGTGGTGCCCAGCGCCTTCTGCGCCTCCACCGCCCGGAAGAAGTTGCGTCCGATACGACCGAAGCCGTTGATGCCTACCCGGACAGTCACGTTATCGCTCCTCAGCTTTCAAGCGGATTTCATTCCGATGCCAGACCACCCTAATGCCCGGCCACAACATCACAGACAGGCCCCTCACGCAGTGAGCACGTCCTCGGGCCCACCACCGCCGCGCACCGGTCCCCGGCCCGCGAGAATCGGTTGTGGCGGTGCAGCGTCGTTCCTGCGCCACAACACGGTTCGCCCAGCGGCCGGACGGCGGGCACCACGGGTGCACCGTCCGGCCGGTGGGCGAAATCAGGCGTCTTCGAGCAGTTCGGCGGTGACCGCCGATTCGGTATCGGGCACACCGAGTTCCTTGGCCCGCCGGTCGGCCATCGACAACAGCCGCCGGATCCGTCCCGCGACGGCGTCCTTGGTCATCGGCGGATCGGCCAGCTGCCCGAGCTCCTCGAGCGAGGCCTGCCGGTGCTGGACGCGCAACCGGCCGGCCGCGGCCAGATGCTCGGGGACGTCGTCACCGAGAATTTCCAGTGCCCGCTCCACCCGGGCGGCGGCGGCCACGGCCGCACGCGCGGAACGACGCAGGTTCGCGTCGTCGAAATTGGCCAGCCGGTTGGCGGTGGCGCGCACCTCGCGCCGCATCCGGCGCTCCTCCCAGGTGAGCCTGGTGTCCTGGGCGCCCATCCTGGTCAACAGCGCACCGATGGCCTCGCCGTCACGCACGACCACGCGATCGGTACCGCGCACCTCCCGCCACTTCGCGGAGATGCCCATCCGCCGGGCGGCGCCGACCAGGGCCTGCGCGGCCTCGAGACCTGGGCAGCTCACCTCGAGCGCCGAGGACCGGCCCGGTTCGGTGAGCGAACCGTGGGCCAGGAACGCACCACGCCACGCCGCCTCCGAATCACCGATACTGCCGCCCACCACCTGTGCGGGCAGCCCCCGCACCGGGCGGCCGCGCACATCGAGCAGACCCGTCTGCCGGGCCAGCGCCTCACCTTCCTTGGACACCCGCACGACATAGCGGGAGGTTTTGCGTAACCCGCCCGCGCCCAGCACGTGCACATCCGATCCGTAGCCGTAGAGCTCGAAGATCTCGCGTCGTAGCCGACGCGCAATCGACCCCATATCGACCTCGGCCTCGACGATCACCCGACCGCCGACGATGTGCAGACCACCGGCGAACCGGAGTAGTGCCGACAGTTCCGCCTTTCGTGCACTGACCTGCGAGACGGACAGACGGCTCAACTCGTCCTTCACCTCGGCTGTCATCGCCACGAGACCCGCTCCTTTCCACCCGACACGGACCGCACCTGCTGGACCGGATGCCGTCCTTCGACTCGAAGCCCTGCCAATTCCGGCCGAGGTTGGCGGATCACCTGATCCAGTGCGGCGGCCAGTTTTCCAGGGTGGTGCCGGTCCGTCCCCGCCTCGGCGACATCAGCGAAGGTTACTCGCGCGCGTAGCTGTTCGGCAGCTCTTGCCACATGTTCGCGCTCCCTACCCTCGGGTACGGACCCGGAGTCCACCAGCACATGGTCGACAGCGAAATCCGGTGCGTGCTGGGACAATACATGCAAATGCCGCTCAGCGGAGAATCCCGCCGTTTCTCCCGGCTCCGCCGCCAGGTTCAGGACCAGCACTTTTACCGCCCGGGTATACATCAGCGCCGCCCGCAGATCGGGCACGAGCATATGCGGGATCACGCTGGTGAACCACGATCCCGGCCCCAGCACCACGACATCGGCGTGCTCGATCGCCGCGGTGGCCTCGGGACTCGCCGGCGGGTCGGACGGAATCAGGCGCACGCGGCGCACCTTCCCGGGCGTGGTGGCGACAGCGACCTGCCCGCGAATGCACCGGCTCACCCGGGGATCGGTTTCCAGACCCGCGACATCGGCCTCGATGGTCAGCGCGGTCGGCGACATCGGCAGCACCCGGCCGGTGCACCCGAGGATCGACCCCATCCGATCAAGAGCCGCGACCGGATCGCCGAGCACCTCCGCCAGACCGGCCAGCACCAGATTGCCCACCGAATGCCCGGCCAGTGCGCCGCTGCCACCGAAACGATGCTGGACCGTGCGCGCCCACAGTCCGCCGGGATCCTCGGCGAGGGCCGCCAGGGCCATCCGCAGATCTCCCGGCGGGAGCATGCCCAGTTCGGCCCGTAACCGGCCCGAGGAGCCGCCGTCGTCGGCGACGGTGACCACCGCGGTGAGCCGCGGGGTGAGCCGCCGCGCGGCGGTCAGGGTCGCGTAGAGCCCGTGTCCGCCGCCCAGCGCGACCAGAGCAGGATCGTCCGGGGTGCCGGATTCGCCGGGGGCGGCCTCGGCGGCGCTCATTCGCGTCCCAGATCGCGGTGCACGACCCGCACCACATCGGTGGTGACGCTGTCGGGGCGGCCGAGTAACTCGCCCAGTTCCTCGGCGATCGCCACACTCCGGTGTTTGCCGCCGGTGCACCCCACTGCCACGGTCATATATCGCTTGCCCTCCTGGCGGTAGCCGCTGGTGGTCAGGTCGACCAGGTGACTGCACGTGTTCACGTAGTCCTCGGCCCCGGGCCGCGACAGCACGTACTCACTCACCACATCGTCCTGGCCGGTACGTTCGCGCAATTCCGGGATCCAGTGCGGATTCGGCAGGAAACGCACGTCGAAGACCATATCGGCGTCGAGCGGTACGCCGTATTTGAATCCGAAGGATTGGATCGTCACCTGCAGTGCCGCCGGTGCACCGCCACCGTAGGCCTCCTCGAGTTTCCGGTGCAGCTGGTGTACCGACAGCGCGGTCGTGTCGATCACCAGGTCGGCCGCGGTCTTCACCTTCGACAGTGCCCGGCGTTCCGCGGCGATCCCCGCCGACAACGTGCCGTCGGCACTCTCGCTCTGCAGGGGATGACGGCGCCGGGCGAACCCGAATCGCCGGATCAGCACATCGTCGGAGGCCTCGAGGAACAGCAGGCGGGTGCCGACCCCCCGCGCGCGCAACTGATCGGTCACGCCCGACAGATCACCGGTGAAGAACCGGCTGCGCACATCCATGACCAGGGCCAATTTCGTGATCGGCGGGTCGGCCGCCGCGCCGAGCTCGATCAGCCTGGCGATGAGTTCGGGAGGCAGATTGTCGGCGACGTACCAGCCCAGATCCTCCAGCACCCGGGCCGCGGTGCCACGGCCGGCACCGGACAGGCCGGTCACGATGACCACCTCGACCGGATGCGCATCGGGCTGTGAGCGGGTGCCGGTGTTCGCGCTGGGGTTCGATTCGACGCTCGTCATGTCCTATCGGGTCCGTCCGTGGCTGCCATTCGATCATCCTGCCCGCCCGCACAGGCGGCCGCGACGCGCACACCACGGGCGAAACCGAGCCGTGATCGAGACGTCATTCGGAGTTGAGTGCCGCGAGCACGGCCTGGGCCGTCGCCACCCCGATGCCCGGCACCTCGGTGATTTCCTCCACCGTAGCCTGCTTGAGTTTGGCGACCGAACCGAAGTGCGTGACCAGGGCCGTCCGCCGCGTGTCGCCGAGACCGCGGACCGAATCCAGGGCCGACGCCGTCATCCGGCGCGAGCGCTTGCTGCGATGGAAGGTGATGGCGAACCGGTGCGCCTCGTCGCGCACCCGCTGCAGCAGGAACAGCGATTCGCTGGTGCGCGGCATGATCACCGGATCGGCCTCCCCCGGCACCCACACCTCCTCGAGCCGCTTGGCCAGCCCGATCACCGCCACATCGGTGATACCCAGATCGTCGAGTACCTCGGCCGCGGCCGCCACCTGCGGGGCGCCACCGTCGACGACATACAGATTCGGCGGATAGGAGAACTTGCGCGGCCGCCCGGTCCTGGGGTCGATACCGGGTGGCAGATCCACCGGTTCGGCGTCGGGATCGGCCTCGGCGGACAGCTCGGCGGTCTCGGCCGCCGCCTCGCTCAACTCGTCCAGATCACGGCGCAGCCGCTGGAAGCGCCGCCTGGTGACCTCGGCGATACTCCCGACATCGTCGGAACGTCCGTCGCCCGCGGCCTCCTTGATCGCATAGTGGCGGTACTCGGATTTGCGCGGCAGACCGTCCTCGAAGACCACCAGCGAGGCCACCACATCGGTGCCCTGCACATGACTGATGTCGACACATTCGATGCGCAACGGGGCGCTGTCGAGGTCGAGGGCGTCCTGGATTTCCTGCAGCGCCGCCGATCTCGCGGTCAGATCCCCCGCCCGCTTGAGCTTGTGCTGGGCCAGCGCCTCCTGGGCGTTGCGCTGCACCGTCTCCATCAGTGCCTTCTTGTCACCGCGCTGGGGCACCCGCAGGGCCACGCCCGACCCGCGCAGATCCGACAGCCACCGCTGCACCTGTTCCGGGTCGCCGGGCAACTCGGGGACCAGGACCTCGCGCGGGACCGCGGTGGCCGGGGTCTCGGTTTCGGTGTGTTCGGCGAACGCGGCCTGTTCGCCGTAGAACTGGGTGACGAATTGCTCGACCAGAGCGGCCATCTCGCCGGACCCCGCGCCTCCGCCCGACCAGTTCGTGTCGATCGCGTCGCCGGATTTGTCGACCACCCAGCCGCGCTGGCCCCGCACCCGCCCGTCCCGGACGTGGAAGATCTGGACGGCGACCTCGAGTTCATCGGCGGCGAAGGCGACGACATCGGCGTCGGTTCCGGTGCCGAGCACGACGGCCTGTTTCTCCAGCGCCCGCTTGAGGGCGGCGATGTCGTCACGCAGCCGGGCGGCGGTCTCGAAGTCCAGATCCGCTGCCGCCGTCTGCATCCGGCGTTCGAGCTCACGCACCATCCGGTCGGTGCGCCCGGCCAGGAAGTCGCAGAAATCCGTCACGATCCGGCGATGCTCGTCGGCGTCGACCCGGCCGATGCACGGCGCCGAGCATTTATCGATGTAACCCAGCAGACACGGGCGGCCGATCTGCCTGTGGCGCTTGAAAACTCCCGCCGAGCACGTTCGCACCGGGAAGACCCGCAACAGCAGGTCGACCGTTTCCCGGATGGCCCAGGCATGGGCATAGGGCCCGAAATAGCGCACCCCCTTCTTGCGCGCACCCCGATAGACGAACACCCGCGGATATTCCTCGTTCATACTCACCGCGAGCATCGGGTAGCTCTTGTCGTCGCGGTAGCGGACATTGAACCGCGGATCGAATTCCTTGATCCAGTTGTATTCCAGCTGCAGGGCCTCGACCTCGGTCGACACCACCGTCCACTCGACGCTCGCCGCCGTGGTCACCATCTGGCGGGTACGCGGATGCAGCGAGGTCACATCGGCGAAGTAGGAATTCAGGCGGCTGCGCAGACTCTTGGCCTTGCCGACATAGATCACCTGCCCGTAGGAATCCCGGAACTTGTAGACGCCGGGTTCGACGGGAATGGTGCCCGGTGCGGGCCGATAGGTCGCGGGATCTGCCACGCCACCAGGTTAACGACCGGCACCGACAGCCGGTACGCGCCGGGACGGGCACGGAGTGCGGCGATCGCGCGGGCCGGACCGCACCCCTCAGTTGTGGATGCGATGCGCGCCGGCGATGATGGCGTCGCACAGGGCCTGCTCGGGTTCCGAGAGCCTGCTGTGCCGGCGCAACAGGACGAACTCCAGATCACCCAGTTCCGGGAGCTTGTCGTCCGCCACCGCGAAAAGACCTGGCGGAAGCAGCCTTTCGGCATGCACCAGCACGCCCAGACCCGCCAGCACCGCGGCCCGCAGCCCGAGCTGGCTGTCGCTGACACACGCGATGCGCCACGTCCGGCCCTCTCGTTCCAGCGCACGTAATGCCACATGGCGGGTCAGGCTCGGCGGCGGATAGGTGACCACCGGCACCGGATCTCCGATCTCGCCGGTCCCCGAACGCCCGGCCCAGACCAGCCGGTCACGCCACAGCAGCTCCCCGTGCCGCTCGCCGGGCAGCCGTTTGGCCACCATCAGATCCAGTTCACCGGCCGCCATCCTGATCTTGAGATTCTCACTGAGACCGACGATCAGTTCCAGATCCACACCCGGATGGGTGCGCTGGAACTCCAGCAGCACATCGGGCAACTCCTTGGCCACCAGATCGTCGGAGGCGCCCAGGCGGATCAGGCCGGTGAGCCTCGAATCGGAGAAGTAGCGATCGGCCTGTGCCTGCGCGTCGAGAATCGTGCGGGCGAAACCCACCATGGCGGCACCGTCGGCGGTCAGCGCCAGATTGCGGGTGTCACGCCGGATCAGCTCGCGACCGGCAGCCTGTTCGAGCCGGGCGATGTGCCCGCTCACCGTCGACTGCCGCAAGCCGAGGATGCGGCCCGCCGCGGTGAATCCGCCGGCCCGTTCGACCGCCAGGAAGGTACGGAGCAGATCGGGATCGAACACATTCATCACGATACGCGTTCGTATATATCGCTTCGATCAACTTTCATGATCATTGCCGGGCACCGTACCGTAGCGTCGTGAAACTGCTGGCCAAACTCCGTATCGACGGATTCCTGCTGGGCCTGTTCGTGGCCATGGGCATCGGACTGATCCTGCCCGCGCGCGGTGGCGCCGCCGATGTCCTGGAGTGGGCCACCAAGGTGGCGATCGCGGTGCTGTTCCTGCTCTACGGCACCCGGCTCGAACCTCGTGAGGCGCTGGCCGGCCTGCGGCACTGGCGGCTGCACACCACGGTGCTGGCGTCGACGTACCTGTTGTTCCCGCTACTCGGTCTCGCGCTGCGGCTGCTGGTTCCGACCGTACTCACCGACGATCTCTACACCGGCATGTTGTATCTGTGCCTGTTGCCGTCCACGGTGCAGTCGTCGATCGCCTTCACCGCGATCGCCCGGGGCAATGTGGCGGCCGCGGTGGTCAGTGCGTCGGTGTCGAATCTGCTGGGCGTGTTCGTGACGCCGCTGCTGGTGATGCTGCTGATGCAGACCACCGGCGATGCCACGGTCTCACCGATGTCGATCGTGGAGATCGTGGTGCAGTTGCTGCTGCCGTTCATCGCCGGTCAGCTGTTGCGCCCGAAACTGCACAGAGTGCTGTCGCACACCACGCTGACCAAGGTGGTCGATCGTGGATCGGTGTATCTGGTCGTCTACTCCGCGTTCAGCGCGGGCATGGTCGAACACGTCTGGCAGGGCCTGGGAATCGGCCGCCTGCTCGCCGTCGTGGGCGTCTCGATCATGTTGCTGGCGCTGGTGCTGGGAATCACCGCGGGGGCGGCCCGCGCGTTCGGGTTCGACCGGGCCGACCGGATCGTGGTGATCTTCTGCGGTTCCAAGAAGAGCCTCGCGACCGGCCTGCCGATGGCCACCGTACTGTTCGCCGGACAGCCGGTGGGCCTGATCGTCCTGCCGCTCATGATCTTCCATCAGATTCAGCTGATCACTTGTGCCGCACTGTCCGCCCGCTGGGGACGGCAAGCCGACGAGGCCGAGGCGGCCCGCACGGCGACCGTGACGCCCGGCGGTGCGGCCGGGGAGATCACACCCGTTCCGCGACCGTGACGGCGGAGGCCCGGGCCGGGCGCTGTCGCGCCGCCACCGCGCCGCGCAGCGCGCCGGCGAGGTCACCACGGTCGCCGACCAGCACGGTGTCGAGATCGAGCCATTCGGCCATCTCTTCGAGCGCGGCCGACAACTCGGCGGCGATCCGGCCCGCGGGCCGATCCGGCTCGGCGAAGGCGCCGAGCACCTGCAGGCGACCGGTGGCGCGCTCCGCTCGCAGATCCACCCGGGCCACCAGTTCACCGTCGAGCAGGAACGGGAACACGTAATAGCCGTGCACCCGTTTGTGTTCCGGGGTGTAGATCTCGATGCGGTAGTGGAAGTCGAACAGCCGCTCGGTGCGCGGCCGGAAGAAGATCAGCGGATCGAACGGGCACAGCAGGGCGGCACCGCGGACCCGGCGGGGAATCCGCGCACCGGCGCGCAGATAGGCCGGACGGTCCCAGCCGGCCACCGTGATCTGCTCGATCTGTCCCGCATCGATCAGCTCGGCCAGCGCCGGCTCGCACTGTCGGCGGTGCAATCGGTAGTAGTCACGAATATCGGCCTCGGTGGCGACGCCGAGCGCGTCGGCAGCGCGCAGAACCAGCTCGCGTACCGCGTCCTGCTCCTCGATTCGCACATCGACCAGCGCCCGCGGCAGAACCCGCTCGGCGAGGTCGTAGTGCCGCTGGAATCCGACCCGCTTGTCCACCGACAGCTCCCCGGTGGCGAACAACATCTCGCACACCACCTTGGTGTCGCTGTGATTCCAGCCCCAATGATCCTTGCGCCGTGGACGTTTCAGCTCGAGGTGCTGTTCCACCTCGGCGGCCGTACCCGCACCCCGTTCCTGGATCGCCGTCATCACCCGGTCCGGGAGGTCCGGATTCTCGGCCAGCACGCGCTGCGCGCCGCCCCAGCGCCCGTTGCGGTACCGGTCCATCCGCCAGCGGAACAGGGGCCAGTCCTCGACCGGGATCAACGCGGCCTCGTGTGCCCAGTACTCCACCATCCGCCGTGGCCGGCGCGCGCTGTTCTCCCACACCGCCGCCTCCAGCAACGCGCGATCGTAGCCGCCGATCCGGCCGAATATCGGCGCATAGTGTGCCCGGACCACCGCCGCCACCGAATCCAGTTGCAGCAGTTTGGTATTGCGCACCACACCGAGCACCGACCGACGCGTCGGTGACGCACCACCCCGGTCGCGAACGGTACCGAATCCCTGGGCTGTGAGGGCCGCGTGGCGAGCCGCGGCGGCGGTGAGGGTGCGCACGCACCGAATCTGCCACGAGGCACCGACAGAAACGTCCGAGACAGCGGCAGCGCGGCCGGAATCTGCTACTTTGAACACGTTCGATACATGAATGTATCCATTGTGCCTCGAATGCGGAGGAGTGCCCGTGGCGCCGTCACAGCAGCCGGATGTCATCGTCGTCGGAGCCGGACTGGCCGGACTGGTGGCGACCTACGAACTGACCCGGGCGGGTCGGCGGGTACTGGTTCTGGACCAGGAGAATCGCAACAATCTGGGCGGACAGGCGTTCTGGTCGCTGGGTGGATTGTTCCTGGTCGACAGCCCCGAGCAGCGCCGCCTCGGCATCAAGGACTCCTTCGCACTGGCCTGGCAGGACTGGCAGGGTTCGGCCGGATTCGATCGCGAGGACGAGGATCACTGGGCACGGCAGTGGGCACGCGCCTACGTCGAGTTCGCCGCCGGAGACAAGCGGCAATACCTGCACGATCTCGGACTGCGGGTGACACCACTGGTCGGCTGGGCCGAACGCGGCGGGGCCACCGCCGACGGGCACGGCAACTCCGTGCCGCGCTTCCATCTCACCTGGGGCACCGGCCCGGAGGTGCTGCGGGTCTTCCTGGAACCGGTGCTGGCCGCCGAACAGCGCGGCCTCGTCGAATTCGCATTCCGGCACCAGGTCGATGATCTGATCGTCGACGACGGCGCGGTGGTCGGCGTCCGCGGCAGCGTCCTGGAACCCACCGACCTCGACCGCGGTGTGGCCTCCTCGCGGACCACGGTGGGCGAGTTCGAATTCCGCGCACCGGCGGTCCTGGTGTCCTCCGGCGGCATCGGCCACAATCACGACCTCATCCGCCGGAACTGGCCCACCGAACGCCTGGGTCCCTGCCCGCGGACACTCATCTCGGGCGTGCCCGCACATGTCGACGGGCGCATGCTCGGCATCTCCGAATCCGCCGGCGGGCGCATCGTCAACCGCGATCGGATGTGGCACTACACCGAGGGCATCAACAACTGGGATCCCGTCTGGCCCGATCACGCCATCCGCATCATCCCCGGCCCATCGTCACTGTGGTTCGATGCCAATGGAAAACGTTTGCCCGCACCGTGTTTCCCCGGATTCGACACCAACGCCACCCTGCGGGAGATCCTGGCCACCGGCTACGACTACTCGTGGTTCGTACTCACCCAGTCGATCATCGAGAAGGAGTTCGCGCTGTCGGGCTCCGAGCAGAATCCGGATATCACGGGCAAGGACCTCAAACTCACCCTCAAGAGCCGGGCCACCAAGGGCGCGCCCGGTCCGGTGGAGGCCTTCAAACGCCACGGTGTCGACTTCGTGGTCGCCGACACCCTGCCGGAGCTGGTGCGCGGCATGAACGAGATCACCCGCGGCCCCGAACTCGACCTCGCCGACCTGGAACGGCAGATCATCGCCCGCGACCGCGAACTCGACAACAAGTACGGCAAGGACGCGCAGCTGATGGCGATCGCGAACGCGCGCCGTTCACTCGGCGACAAGCTCGGCCGGGTCGCCGCACCGCACCGCATCCTCGATCCCGCGCACGGCCCGCTCATCGCGGTCCGGCTCAACGTCCTCACCCGAAAGACCCTGGGCGGCTTGCAGACCGACCTCGACTCGCAGGTGATTCGCGCCGACGGGACCGCGTTCCCGGGCCTGTACGCCGCGGGCGAGGTCGCGGGATTCGGCGGCGGCGGCGTGCACGGTTACAACGCCCTCGAAGGCACCTTCCTCGGCGGGTGCATCTTCTCCGGGCGCGCGGCCGGACGCGCGATGGCGCGCCTGCCGCGTTAGGGCGAGACGATGCTCTTGGCGCCCACCGCCCTGATCAGGCTGTAGATCGGCAGGCCGATCACCAGGTGTTCGATGGCGGTGGAGCCGCCCACCCACCAGTCGCTGGACAGGGTCAGCGGGATGATCACCGCCGCGGCGATGAGAATCCCCACGATCCAGGAGAAGAACATGTCCGGCGACGGTGTGCCCAGGTGCAGTAGATACCACAACACTCCGGCCAGCAGTGCGCACAGGAATGCCACCACGGCGAACCAGTAGCCGTCATCGGCCATCGGATTCCAGACGCCGAGCTTGCCACTCTCGGTCACCCGGGTGGCCACGACATCGATGATCCAGGCGCACAACCACGCGGCGAGCGCGGTCACGATCGCGGTCGCGAGCACGCCGCCGGCGAACATGCCGAGATTGATCTCGGGGCCGGATCTCGCGGCGGGGCGCTGCCCGCCGGGCGCGGGCTGGGCCCGATATCCGGGATCCGGATAACCGCCCGGCTGATACCCGCTCTCGTATCGTGCCGTGTGCGGATCACGCGGGTCGTGAGGTTGCACCGCCGATCACCTCCGTCGAAAGTGTGTGTGCCGAGTGTAGGGCCGCCCCACCCCGATCGCCGGGCGAACGACACGCACGATCACGAGCCCGTCCCCACACCCCGGTCCGGCCGGACCGGATCACGCCGACGCCAGGCGCCTCTCGTAATCGGCGGCCAGATCCCGCAACGCCGTGGCACCGTCGCCGGCGAAACTCGAACCGTGCATGATCGCCAGTGTCGCCGGGCGCAGGTCCGCGAGCCGATACAGCGTGGCCGGTACCGCCGGGCCCAGCGAGGTGGCGCCGAAGACGTCCTCGGCGAAGGATGCGGGGCCGACGACATCGGATTCGGTGAGCGCGGGCCCTTCGCCCACCTGGGTCATGAGATCACCGCTGAACAACACCCCGGTGGTCTCCTCGTAGAGCACCCGCGACTCCCAGTTGTGCGGTGCGTGCGGGGTATCGATGTGGCGGATTCGACGCTCGCCCAGCTCGATCACCTCACCATCGGCCAGCGGCCGGGGCGGGCGATCTGCCAGGTCGTTGATCGAGACCTCGCATCCGAGTACGCCGTGCGCGACCTGGGCCTGCGGCGCCGCGGCCAGGAACAGATTCATCGCCCCGCACTCGTCGGCCTCGACGTGCCCGAAGGTGATCCAGCGCAGCCGTTCGACCGGCATGATCGCGGCGATCTGCTCGGAGACGAGCGGAAACAAACCGCGCATACCGCAGTGGAACAGCAGCGGCTCCTCGTCGAGGACGAGGAATTGATTGAAGGTGAATCCGGTGGGACCGACCTCCGGGACGAAGGTCGATATCCGGAATATCCGTTCGGCGATCTCATCGGTACGGCTCTGCATGATCAGCTCCCATCCGGGGCGGTCCGCCTGCGGCACGCCCGGCGCGCGACCACGCGGCCGCGCCGATCCCCCGTCGGAAATGTTATCCGGATCACATCGATCGGTCGATCCCCCACTCGATTCCGGCGCGCTCACCGAATCTGTCCGCCGCCCAGCACATATCAGCTTGTCTGAGGAGTTTGCTACCGTGGACGCCATGGTCGACTTCCCCATCCTGCAGGTGGACGCCGTGGACTTCGTCCGCAACCACAATCCGATTCTCGCCCAGGTATCACTCACGGTGCACGCCGGCGAGCACTGGGCCCTGCTCGGCCCCAACGGCGCGGGCAAGACCACCCTGCTGAAGATGCTGGGCGCGTTCGAACATCCCACACAGGGCAGCGTGCACGTCCTGGGCCATCGACTGGGCAGGGTCGACATGCGCGAACTGCGCACCCTCATCGGCCATGTCGATCCGCGGCACAATCCGCCCTATCCACTCACCGCCCACGAGGTCGTCCTGACCGGACTGACGAGCACCGCCGACATCAAGCAGCGCTGGTCGCCGACGCCGGAACAGAACACCGAGGCCGATCGCCTGATCGAACTCATGGGCCTGACCCACCGGCGCGAGGCCCGCTGGCCGACGATGTCACAGGGTGAACGCGGGCGCGCGCTCATCGCCCGCGCGCTCATCGCCGAACCGCGGCTGCTGCTGCTCGACGAACCCGCCACCGGACTCGACGTGGGCGGGCGCGAACAGCTCATCGATCGCATCGATCTGCTGCAGTCCACCCATCCGGAACTGGCTTCCGTCCTGGTCACCCACCATCTCGAGGAATTGCCGCCGGCCACCACCCACGTCATGCTGCTGCGCGCGGGCCGCTGTGTGGCCGCCGGACCGGCGGATCAGGTACTGACCAGCGACAACATCAGCACCTGTTTCGATCATCCGATCCGGATCAATCGCACCGACGACGGCCGCTGGCACGTCAGCACCGAACGCGCCGTCCGGGCCTGAACCAAGGAAGCGACCTCGGATCTTGTCATTGACAAGATCTGAGGTCGCGTGCGATCGTGAATGGGCGACAACCCTCTCACCTCGCCGGAAAGTCCTCGCCATGCCCACTCTGCCCTGGGTCACCATCGACCGGCCCACCACCGAGAACGTTCAGATCATGGCCTCACGACTCGAGGTCCGCTCCCTGCGCCACGTACCGGGCTTCCTCGCGACCTCGATCCGGCTGTGGCGCCAGGCGCGCCGCTCCCCAGGAGTGGTCGGAGTCACGTTGAAGGCCGATCTCACCGCGCGCACCTTCTGGACGCTGTCGGCGTGGTCGGATGCGGATGCCATCACCGCCTACGCACGGACCGATCCACACGCGTCGGCGATCGTGCGCGCACGCGCGGTCATCAAGGAATCGACGTTCGTGTTCTGGTCGGCACCTGTCGGCGACCTGCCCATCGACTGGGCGCAGGCCCGGCATCGCATCGCCGAGAAACGCGAATCGACCACCGGACAACGTCTTTCATGACCGCCCGGACCGCCTGACCGGCGTCCGGCTCAGTCGTCGACCGGGACCGGATCCGTCGACCGGGAGGGCTGCTCGTCGGGCGGTTCACGCAGGCGCGCCACCGCCAGTACTCGCGAGCGCGCCGCGAACCAGCCGATGATCAAGGCCGGGATCAGCACGACGAGACTGGCCACCGTCCAGGTGCCCACCGGGCGGTCGAAGGCCATCAGCACCAGCATCACCGCCAGGAACACCAGCGTCGCGATTCCGGTGTAGGGCGCGCCGAACATCCGGAACCCCGGACGGTCCATCTCGCCGCGCCGCCACCGGCGCCACAGTGCCAGCTGGCACAGCACGATCGTCGCCCACGAGGACAAGATCCCCAGGGACGCGATGTTGAGCACGATCTCGAACGCCCGCGCCGGGACGATGTAATTGAGCCAGATCCCGACCAGCGCGATGACACTGGTCAGCACGATCCCCCCATAGGGCACACCGCGACTGTTCATGCGGGCGGTGAACGCCGGCGCACTGCCGTTGACCGCCATCGAGCGCAGGATGCGGCCGGTCGAGTACAACCCCGCGTTGAGACTCGAGAAGGCCGCGGTCAGCACCACCAGGTTCATGACCGATCCGGCGTGCGGCACACCGAGTTTCGCGAAGAAGGTGACGAACGGACTCTCGTCGGCGTGGTAGGCGGTGTAGGGCAGCAGCAACGCCAGCAGGATCAGCGATCCGACATAGAACAACGCGATACGCACAATCACCGAGTTGATCGCGCGCGGCATGATCTGCTGCGGATTCTCGGTCTCGCCGGCGGCGGTACCGACCATCTCGACCGCCGCGTAGGCGAACACCACCCCCGAGGCGACCGTCACCAGCGGCAGCACACCGGTGGGAAACCAGCCGCCGGCCCCCGACACCAGGCCGAATCCGGTTTCCGCACCGTCGACCCGGAACCGCCCACCGAGAAAGATCACGCCGATGATCAGGAACGACACCAGCGCCACCACCTTGATCAGCGCCGCCCAGAACTCGAACTCACCGAACCACTTCACCGAGACGAGATTGACGCTCAGCACCAGGCACAGGGCGATGAGCGCCAGCAGCCACTGCGGTATGGCGCCGAACGCACCCCAGTAGTGCAGATACGTCGCGATCGCGGTGGTGTCGACGATGCCGGTCATCGACCAGTTCAGGAAGTACGTCCAGCCCGCGACGAAAGCCGCCTTCTCCCCGTAGAACTCGCGCGCATAGGACACGAACGATCCCGAGGTCGGCCGGTGCAGGACCAGCTCGCCCAGCGCCCGCAGAATGAGGAACACGAAGACACCGCACACCGCGTACACGAGGAACAACCCCGGCCCGGCATGGGCCAGGCGCCCGCCCGCACCCAGGAACAGGCCGGTGCCGATCGCACCGCCGATGGCGATCATCTGCAACTGCCGCGGCTTCAGGCTCTTGTGATAGCCGCTGTCTTCCGCGGTCAGGTGTATGTCTGCCGGTAGCTCACTCATCGGTCGGATGATCCCTTGGTCGGCGGCGGGGCGGCTCGACGTTACCCCGTATGGGAACCGAGCCCGGCGGCGTGGGGCGGCAGCGGAATAAAATCCCTGCATGAGGCGCACCCCAGCGATCCTGGCCGGCACTTGCGCCGCGCTGCTGCTCATCTCCGGACTGCTGACGGGCTGTTCGTCACAACCCTCCGCCGGCGGCACCGACTGCACCGACCACCCCGACGGCACACCGGTCACCGCGGCCGCGCCACCGGCCGCCACCGCCACGAATCTGGCCACCAACCCCGAGATCGCCACCGGATACCGCAGCGACATGTCCCCGGTGCGCACGCACACCTACGCCGTATCCACAGCCAATCCCGTCGCGACCCGCGCGGCCTGCCGAGTTCTGGCCGACGGGGGTACCGCCGCGGACGCGCTCATCGCGGCGCAGACCGTACTGGGATTGGTGGAGCCGCAGGCATCCGGTATCGGCGGCGGCGCGTTCATGCTGTATTACGACGCTGCCGCGAAGTCAGTGCAGGCCTACGACGGCCGCGAGGTCGCACCCGCCGCGGCCACCGAGAACTATCTGCGCTGGGTCAGCGATGCCGATCGCACCGTACCGCAACCGAATACCCGGGCCAGCGGACGTTCCATCGGTGTGCCCGGAGTACTTCGCCTGCTCGAGGCCGCCCATCGCGACCACGGCACACAGGCGTGGCGGGATCTGTTCGGACCCGCGATCGAGCTGGCCGACAACGGATTCGACATCAGCGCACGGATGGCGAGCCAGATCGCGCAGTCCGCACCGGATCTCGCGCGCGACCCGAACGCCGCGGCGTACTTCCTGCAACCGGACCGTACGCCCAAACCGCAGGGCTACCACCTGACCAATCCGGCCATGGCGAAGACCTTGGGCGCCATCGCCGCCGACGGCGCCGACGCCTTCTACACCGGTGCGCTCGCCCGCGACATCGTCGACGCCACCGCCGGCACCGACGGCGGACGCACCCCGGGCCTGATGTCACTCGACGATCTGGCCCATTATCAGGCGCGTACACGCACGGCACTGTGCACCGACTACCGCGACCATCGACTCTGTTCGATGCCGACCCCGTCCTCCGGCGGTATCACCGTCGCCGCCACCCTCGGCATCCTCGAGAACTTCGACCTCGGCAGCCTGGCCCCCGACCACCTCGATCGCAACGGCGGCATACCGAAAGCCGAAGCGGTCCACCTGATCTCGGAGGCCGAACGACTCGCCTACGCCGACCGCGACAAATACGTCGCCGATTCCGACTTCGTACCCCTGCCCGGCGGATCACCCGACGCCCTGCTGAACAAGGACTATCTGAAGCAGCGGGCGGCATCGATTGATCCGGACCGCTCGATGGGCACGGCGAAGCCCGGCGACTTCGGTCCCGTCCCACTGGGCACCGGCGCACCACAACCCGAGCACGGGACCAGCCACATCTCGGTGGTGGACCGCTACGGCAACGCGGCTGCCATGACCACCACCGTGGAATCGGCCTTCGGCTCATTTCACATGGTCGACGGCTTCGTCCTCAACAACCAGCTGACCGATTTCAGCGCCGCCCCCGTGGATGCCGCGGGCGTGCCACTGGCCAATCGGGTCCAACCGGGCAAACGACCACGCAGTTCGATGAGTCCCACGCTGGTGTTCGACCGCGCGCCCGACGGCACGCCCGGCCCGTTGGTCGATGTGACCGGTTCACCCGGTGGCGCGGTGATCATCCAGTTCGTGGTGAAAGCTCTCGTGGGACTGCTCGATTGGCATCTGGACCCGCAGCAGGCGGTCTCCCAGGTCGCCTTCGGTGCCTCGAACACTCCGGTGACCGGCATCGGTGGTGAGCATCCGGCGATCGACGCCACCGACGACGGCGCACACGACCCGCTGGTGCGCGCACTCCGGGAGAAGGGACATCAGGTGTCGGTCGCCCCGCAGTCCAGCGGGCTCAGCGCATTGCAGCGCCTGCCGGACGGATGGATCGGCGGCGCCGACCCACGCCGGGAGGGCATCGTATTGGGCGACACCGGCTGATTCAGTCGCCCTGTCCGGCGGTGTATTTCGCGCCGAGCTCACGGAAACGATCCATCGTGGCGGCGGCGTATTCCTTGTCGTTGACGCGGATGGCCAGCATCGGGACATACTCGTCACCGGCCAGTTCCAAACGCGCCCACGCCTTCTTGTCCGGGATCGAGATGCCGCGGATGTCGGACCAGCCGAACTCGTTGTCGCCCAGGATATTGCGGACCACCACGCCGCTCGGCCCGACCCGCACACGCGGCCGGGCCAGCAACAACACCGCGGCCGCGATCAGGAGCCCGAAGCAGATGATCGCCACCTGATCGGCACCGCGGAAATTCACACCCGTCGTCGAATTGCTCGACAGCACACCGGCGACGACGAACAACACCGCGATCACGGCCGCCACGATCCGCGTGACCCGCACCGCCCGGCGTGGACGCACCTCGAGATCCCACTGCGAAGCCTGCGCGTCGGACTGCGAACCGCGCTTGAACAGGTGAACGACCGGTGACATCGGCTCAGACTTCTCGACGCAGAGCACGCAGGGTCAGCGCGGCATCCAGTGCCGCCGCACTCGCCTGTTCGCCCTTGTTCTCGGCCGAATCCGGCAGCCCCGCCCGATCGAGCGCCTGAGCCTCGGTGTTCACCGTCAGCACCCCATTGGTGACCGGCGTGCCCTCGTCGAGCGAGACCCGGGTCAGCCCCGCTGTCACCGCATCGCAGACGTATTCGAAATGCGGTGTCCCGCCACGGATCACCACACCGAGCGCCACCACCGCGTCGTGGGTGCGGGCCAGTGCCTGGGCGACCACGGGCAGCTCCATCGCGCCCGCACATCGCACCACGGTGATCTGCTCGACGCCGGCCTCCCGCGCGACCCGCTCGGCATTGGCGAGCAGAGTGTCGCAGATGGTCGTGTGCCAGCGCGATGCCACGATGCCCACCGTCAGATTATTCGCATCCGCCAGTGCGAACTCCGGAACGCCTGTTCCGCTCATCGACCGTTACCTCGTTTCACGAATTCGTCACCGCCACGGAAATCCCCGGCCGGGGCGATCTCACTGGGCGGTCTCGCCCAGGTCCAGATCGTCGAGACCGACCAGATCGTGGCCCATCCGGTCACGCTTGGTCCGCAGGTAACGCAGGTTCTCCGCATTGGCCCGTACCGGCATCGGCACCCGCTCGGTGATGCTGAGGCCGTAACCGTCCAGCCCCACCCGCTTTGCCGGATTGTTCGTCAGCAACCGCATGGATTTGATGCCCAGATCGACCAGGATCTGCGCACCCGTACCGTAATCGCGCGCATCGGCCGGCAAGCCGAGTTCGATATTCGCATCGACGGTGTCGTGCCCGGAATCCTGCAGTTGATACGCCTGCAGTTTGTGCATCAGACCGATTCCGCGGCCCTCGTGACCGCGCATGTACAGCACCACCCCGCGCCCCTCGGCGGCGACCATCTCCATCGCCGCTTCCAGTTGCGGACCGCAATCGCAACGCAGCGAACCGAATACGTCACCGGTCAGGCATTCCGAGTGCACGCGCACCAGCACGTCGTCACCGTCGTCGATGCTCAGATCGCCACGGACCAGCGCCACGTGCTCCACATCGTCGTAGATGCTCTTGTAGCCGACCGCCTTGAACTCACCGTGCCTGGTGGGGATACGCGCCTCCGCGATCCGCTCCACCTGCTTCTCGTGTTTGCGGCGCCAGGCGATCATGTCGGCGATGGAGATCAGGGCCAGCTCGTGTTCGTCGGCGAAGATCCGCAGTTCCTCGGTGCGGGCCATATCGCCCTCGTTCTTCTGACTGACGATCTCGCAGATCACACCCGCCGGGCTCAGACCCGCCATCCGCGACAGATCCACCGCGGCCTCGGTATGTCCGGGCCGGCGCAGCACACCGCCCTCCTTGGCCCGCAACGGCACCACGTGACCGGGCCGCGTGAACTCGTCGGCCCGCGCCACCGGATCGGCCAGCAGTCGCATCGTGGTAGCACGATCGGCCGCGGAGATTCCGGTGCTGACACCCTCGCGCGCATCCACCGACACGGTGTAGGCGGTGCCGTGCTTGTCCTGGTTCATCGAGTACATCGGCGGCAAGCCCAGCCGATCGCAGTCCGCACCGGTCAGTGGCACACAGATGTAGCCGGAGGTGTACCGGATCATGAAGGCCACCAGTTCGGGGGTTGCCTTCTCTGCGGCGAAGATGAGGTCGCCCTCGTTCTCCCGGCCCTCGTCGTCGACGACGACGACCGCTTTACCGGCGGCGATATCGGCGACTGCGCGCTCGATGGTGTCGAACCTGGTCACGTCTGCTGTGCTCCATCTCGGAATAGGTGCGCCTCGAGCTTATGTCTTCGGCCTCCGCTTCACTGCGGCGGGTTCTCGGCCCCTTGGGCCTCGATTTTTCCCTCCTCCGCTCGTCCGCTTCGTCAGTCCGAAATCGAGGTGGGCCGAGAACCTTTGGGATGAACGCATCTGCGGAGGTCTGTGCTGGGTGTGGGGCGGGTTCCGCTCGCCGAAGGTCCGGTCGCGCTACCTATGTAGTTGTCGGTCATCTTGTTCGTGCCCGGCGGGGGCGGGTTACCCCCGCTGGTGGAGCCGTTCGACGTACTTGGCGATGATGTCCACCTCCAGATTCACGGTGGCGCCGGTGCGGGCGGTGCCGAGGGTGGTGAGTTCGCGGGTGGTCGGGATCAGCGAGACCTCGAACCAGTCGCGGTGACCGGGCTCTCCCGTATCGTCCGCGCCGAGCCCGGAGACCGTCAGCGAGATGCCGTCCACCGTGATCGAACCCTTCTCGACAACGTAGCGGGCCAGGTTGTCCGGCAGCGAGATTCGGACGACCTCCCAGTTGTCGGACGGGGTCCGCGACAGCACGACACCGGTGCCGTCGACATGGCCCTGGACGATGTGTCCGCCCAACCGGCTGTTCACCGCGGCGGCACGTTCCAGATTCACTTTCGAACCGATGTCGAGCTTGCCGATCCCGGAGCGGTTGAGCGTCTCACCCATCACATCGGTGGTGAAACTGTCGCCGTCGATCACGTCGACCACGGTCAGGCAGACGCCGTTCACCGCGATGGAATCGCCGTGACCGGCGTCGGAGGTCACCAGGGCACCGCGAATCGTGAGCCGGGCGGCGTCCGGCGATCGCTCGGCCGCGACGATCTCACCCAGCTCCTCGACGATGCCTGTGAACATCCCTGTCTCCTGTCACCCGGCGCCCTCCGCGTAGGGCGTCCGCTAGCGCAAACGGTGCGGGCCGCCCGCGGTATTCCCCGGCGAGCAGCACCGTCCTCAGCCTAACGACGCGATGGAGCACAAAAAATCCGGCCGTCCCACCGACCGGACATACCAGGATACGAGACCGCCGGACCGGAAACTCCTACCAAAACGGACGACGGAACGCGACGCGCCGGGCGAAAGAATCGCAGAATCGCACTACGGCCATATTTTCCGGGCAAAGAAATAAATTGGGACCCAATTCCTGACCACAGGATTATGAGGGGTGCAGTAAAATCAATCAATATCCGGGTATGACATGCGGATTTCTCGGCCGAACTCGATTTGTTACCCACCTGCCAGCGAATTCAACCCCTGCGCTTGCGCGATCGCGATTTCGGTAGCAATATTGTTATGCAGTTGATTCCAACAGTTCACTACCGTGCACAGTTCACCATCGTGCTCTGACGACATCAAGAAGGACAGGCCCGTCCGGGCCCGATCCACGTTGGACAACAACACTCATGGGGGTGCGGCGTGACATCAGTGATCGACACGTCCCTGACAGATCGTTGCGAGCGGTATCGTCGCGTCTTCCATCTACCCGCGGCGGTGGACAGCGCATCCGGGCACATCGTGCTCGAGATCGGCACCCGATTCGGCGCGGTCACCATGCCGGCCGATCTCGGCGAACGTGTGCTGCGGCAACTCACACAGTCCGGTCTGGTGACACCGGTGGTACACCATCCGCGGGCGCGGCGCTGGACCTTCATCACCGGCCCCGCCGCGGTCGCCGGTGTCACCACATCCGTTGCGGCCGAGCTGTTCCGGCTCTACACCACGGTCGCCTGTACCGGTAGCCAGGTGGTCCTGCCCTCGGCCGAGGACGAACGGACCGGCTACCGGATCTGGGTGCAGGCGCCCGAGCACCTCGACGCGGTGGTCCCGATGGCCGCCGTTGTCGAGGCCGCGCGCCTCAGTGCCGGGCCGCCTGCTCGATAGCGATGACCTTGTCGCGCAGGACTTCCACGGTCGCCGCCGGATCGTCGGTGCCGTAGACCGCGGAACCGGCGACGAAACAGTCCACACCGGCTTCGGCGGCGGCTTCGATGGTGTCCATGTTGATGCCGCCGTCGATCTCGACGACCAGCCGCAGTTCGCCACTGTCGACCAGACGGCGTACGGCCCGCGCCTTGTCCAGCACATGCGGAATGAAGGACTGCCCGCCGAAGCCCGGCTCGACACTCATCACGAGCAATGTGTCGAAATTACGCAGGATTTCCAGATAGGGCTCGATCGGAGTATTCGGTTTCACCGACAGACCAGCTTTACCGCCCGCCGCACGGATATCGCGTGCGACCGCGACCGGATCGTCGGTGGCCTCGGCGTGAAATGTCACGTTGTAGGCGCCGGCCTCCGCGTAAGGCGGGGCCCAACGGCCCGGATCCTCGATCATCAAGTGGCAGTCCAGCGGAATGGCGGTGGTCTTCAGCAGACTCTCCACCACGGGCAACCCCAGCGTCAGATTCGGCACGAAGTGGTTGTCCATCACGTCGACGTGCAACCAGTCGGCCCCCTCGACCGCCCGGATCTCCTCGGCGAGATGGGCGAAATCGGCGGACAGAATCGACGGCGCGATCATCGGCGACGGCCGGTGGAAGTGGGAATTCGAGGTGGACACAGCGCGAGAGTGTACTGGGTCACCACGGCGCCGAATTCGGTGCAGTCCGCGATTGCGCGCCGCGAAGTTGGGTAGCCTCCTTAGGGTGATCAACATGTCGGCTGAAGAGGGACTGCGCAGTACACCTGTCGAGATCGGCGTCGCGGCCACCGTGTCGCAACTTCCGATCGTGCGTGGGCTGGCCGAAACCCTGGTCCTGCTCAGCGATTTCACACTCGACGAGGTCGCCGACATCCGGCTTGCCGTCGATGAGGCATGCTCGACGCTGATCGAACTGGCCGTCCCGGGTACCGCTCTGCGGTGCCGTTTCACCGTGGGCGACAACGATCTGATCGTGCGGGTCGCCGGTGTCGCGGCCACCTCACAACTTCCGGATCAGCGCAGTTTCGGCTGGCACGTGCTGCGCACCCTGACCGACGGGATCGACGTCTCTCAGGACGACTACGATTCGAACATTTCCGGCTACCCGACGGTCGTGGAATTTCGGCGGGTCCGGGGGAAGGCGTAGTGGTCGACGAAGACAACGTATTCGCGGCCGATGATGCCACGGATACGGGGGATACGGCCGCGAGCACATCGGCGGACGGTGACGGCTCCGAGAACGCCGACGCAGCCGCCATAACGCCCGAGGACGAATCCGACGAGAGTGACGAGGTGGCCGAGGTCACCGAATCGGTCTCCGGCTACGACGATGTCAACGCACTGTTCCAAGCACTGTCGCAGGCCGCGGAAGACCGTCGCGGCGAACTGCGCGGCGAGCTGATCAATCGCTGTATTCCCTTGGCGGACCACATCGCTCGCAAGTTCAGCGGGCGCGGCGAGCCATTCGACGATCTGACGCAGGTGGCACGGGTCGGCCTGGTCAACGCGGTGGACCGGTTCGATGTCACGCGTGGCTCGAACTTCCTGTCGTTCGCGGTGCCGACGATCATGGGTGAGGTACGGCGGTACTTCCGTGACAACACCTGGGCGATGCGGGTGCCGCGGCGGGTCAAGGAGACCCATCTGCGCATCGGATCGGCGATCGATTCGCTGTCACAGTCACTCGGACGGTCTCCCACCGCCAAGGAGATCGCCCACGAACTCGATATCCACCCCGACGAGGTGACCCAGGCGGTCATCGCGGGCAACGCCTACCAGCCCAGTTCGATCGACGCCGTGTCGGTCGGCCGCGACACCGAGGCATCGCTGCTGGACACCCTGGGCGAAGAGGAATCGCAATTCGATCGCGTCGAGGAGTACGTCGCGATCAGGCCACTGCTGGCGGGGCTGCCCGAACGCGAGCGCCGCATCCTCACCATGCGATTCTTCGAATCGATGACGCAGACCCAGATCGCGCAGCGAATGGGCATCTCACAGATGCACGTCTCGCGCATTCTCGCGAAAACCCTTGCGCGGCTGCGGGAGCAGAGCGCCCGGGAGTGACCGGTCGCCGGTCCGTCAGTGCGGGCGACGCGTCGGCACCGGCTCGCGCTGTGCCGCGACAATGGCGGCCACCAACTGTCCCGCGGGACCTCCGAGTTTGCGGGGTGGGCGCCACACCGCGCGCAGGGTGCGCCGCAGATCCAAGCCCTCGACGGTGATCGCGCGCAATTCCCGCCGGTCCAGCTGTTCCCCCACAGCCAGTGTGCTGACCACCGCCGGGCCGACGCCGCCGAGGACGCTGGTGCGAATGGCGGCCGCACTGCCGAGCTCCAGAAGTGGTTCCGCGCGTGGGTATTCCGCCAGTGCCGCGTCCAGAGTGCCGCGGGTTCCGGAACCGGGTTCGCGGACCACCAGAGGCGTCGCCGCGAGTTCGGCGACGGTGAGCGGCGTCCGGCGACGGACCCACGGGTGGTCCGGATACACGACCACCACCAGGCGGTCGTGAGCCACGGTCGCATGGGGCAGCCCGCCGGGCACCGACGGCGATTCGACGAAGCCCAGATCGCAATCCCCGGCCACCAGACGATCACAGACCTGCCGCGAATTATGCACCTGCAGATGGACTTTCACATCGGGGTGGCCGCGCCGGAACTCGCCCAGCCATCCCGGTAACAGGCATTCGGCCACCGTCATACTCGCGGCCACCGTGAGCTCGGCGTCCTGATCGGTCCGCAAGGCCGCAGCGGCGTCCAGGAGGCGGTCCACATCGGCCAGCACCTGCCGCGCCCAGTGCACGACGACGGTGCCGGCCGGAGTCAGCGTCGAGCCGCGCGGCGTGCGATGGAGCAGATCCGATCCCAGACGGTGTTCCCACTGGCGTACGACGCGCGAGGCGTTCGGCTGCGCCATACCGATCGACCGCGCGGCCGCGCCCAGGCTTCCGCGATCGTCGATGGCTACCAGGAGTTCGAGAAATCCCAGGTCCGGACGCAGTGCAGGCATGTCCGAATCATATGGCATGACGAAGATGCATATATTTCTGATATGTCTGTGATGCCGATTCACCGGCTACCGAACCGGTTCCGATCGGGGCACCGTATCGGATATGACAAGCCTGGACTCCGCGCGCACGAACGTCCCCGGCGACGATCCGCACCGTGGCGATGCCGTACCGACGGGTGCCTGCGCCGACCTGCCGGCGCACCACGCACCGCCGGCCGTCCGCGCCGATGTGACACATGTCGTCGCGGCACCTGGTTCCGGTACCGGTGACATCCGGTCCGGCCGCGGCTTCGAGCGCCGGCCGGCCGCGATCACCGCCTCCGCCGCGGCACCCGGGCTCGCACTCACAGCTTTGGCGACCGCGGTGGCATTGGTTATCGGGCGATTCCTGCCGACCGTCAGCCCGCTGCTGATCGCGATCGCGCTCGGCGCGGTGCTCGCCAATTGCGTCAGCCTGCCGCAGCGGGTCCAGCCCGGGTTGCAGTTCAGCGCGAAGCGGCTGTTACGG
Organism: Nocardia sp. NPDC052254; assembly: GCF_040679495.1. Lineage (NCBI taxonomy): Bacteria > Bacillati > Actinomycetota > Actinomycetes > Mycobacteriales > Nocardiaceae > Nocardia > Nocardia sp. NPDC052254. The sequence continues at coordinate 994,628 of NZ_JBFAUW010000001.1, forward strand.
GTGGGTGTGGCACTGCTGGGGCTGCAGCTGACCTTCTCCGACATCCTCGGGCTGGGACCGGCGACGATTCTTGTGGTGGTGGCGATCGTCGTACTCGGGATCGCGGCGACCATGCTGATGGGCCGGCTGCTCGGGCTCAGCTGGACGCAGCGCCTCCTGATCGCCTGCGGATTCTCGATCTGCGGTGCGGCCGCCGCGGCGGCGGTGGACGGGGTGGTCGACGCCGAGGACGAGGAACTGCTGACCGCTGTCGCCCTCGTCGTGGTGTTCGGCACCATCATGATCGGGGTGCTGCCACTGTTGTCGCACGTGTTCGGCCTCGACGCCCGCACCAGCGGAATCTGGGCGGGCGGTGCCGTGCACGAGGTCGCTCAGGTCGTGGCGGCAGGCGGTGCGATCGGTGGCGGTGCGCTCACGGTCGCGGTGGTTGTCAAACTGGCACGAGTGGTGTTGCTGGCACCGGTCCTGGCTGTCATCGGCTGGCAGGTCCGGCGCCGCGACACCCCCGCCGCCGGCACCCGCCGCCCGCCGCTGATTCCGCTGTTCGTGCTCGCGTTCCTGGGGTTCGCGGCGCTGCGCACCACCGGCGTACTGCCCGGATCGGTGCTCGACATCGCGAAGTCCGCGCAGACCGCCCTGCTGACGGCCGCCATGTTCGCGCTCGGCGCCGGCGTGCAGGTGGCCACCCTGCGCCGGGTCGGACCGCGGCCACTGATCCTGGCCCTGCTGTCGACGGTGTGGGTCGCCACGGTGGCGCTGGCCGGTGCACTGATCGCGGGCTGATCGGCTCAGAGCGGCTTGCGCAGTGCTGCCATGAACATGGCGTCGGTGCCGTGCCGGTGTGGCCACAGCTGGGCTCCCGGTCCGTCACCGGTATCGGTGACGCCCGGGAGCAACTCGCGGGTGTCGAGCTGTTCGGCATCCGTGCGACGGACGAGATCGCCTACAACACCGACGGTCTCGGGCAGATGCGGTGAGCAGGTCGAGTACACGACGACACCGCCGGGACGCAGCAATTCCCACGCGGCACCGAGCAATTCGCGCTGAAGTACGGTCAGCTCACGAACATCGGCGGGGGTGCGCCGCCAGCGAGATTCCGGCCGCCGGCGCAGTGCGCCCAGCCCGGTACACGGCGCATCGACCAGGATCCGGTCGTAACCCGGCGCGAGTTCACCGGCGCGTCCGTCCATCACGTGCACCGCCACCGGTAGGCCGCGAGTTGCCTTACGCACCAGTTCGGCTCGATGTTCGGCGGGCTCGACGGCGTCGATGCGACAGCCGTCGATCTCGGCGAGTGCGCCCAGCAGCGCGGTCTTTCCACCGGGGCCGGCACACAGATCCAGCCAGCGGCCGTTGTCGGGACCGAGTAGCGGCGCACGGGTCAGCGAGAGCACGACCAGCTGGCTCCCCTCGTCCTGTACCGCGGCCATCCCCTCGCGCACCGCCTCCAGCCGGGCGGGATCACCACCGTCCAGATACACCGCGTAGGGCGACCACCGCCCCTCTTCCCCGCCGCTGACCAGGGCCAATTCCTCGGCGGTGATGTCGCCGGGCCGGGCCACCAGATGAACGATCGGGCGCGCGTCGTCGGCGGCGAGCAGCTCCGGCAGCTCCGCCGCCCGCGCGCCCAGCGCATCGGCGAAGGCCTGGGCGATCCATACCGGATGACCGTGTTCGAAGGCCGAATGCCCCACCGGATCCTGCGGCGCCAGCTCCTCGACCCACTGCTCCGCGGTCCGCGCCGCCGCACGCCGTAGCACCGCGTTGACGAAACCAGCTCTGCCGCTGCCGAATTCGACGCGGGCCAGATCAACCGAGGTGTCGACCGCGGCGTGCGATCCGACCCTGGTCCGCAGCAGTTGGTATACGCCCAGCCGCAGCACGTCCAGCAGCGGACCGTCGATCTCGTCGATCCGACGGCCCGCGCACTCGGCGATCACCGCATCCAGCACACCCAGTGCGCGGCACGCGCCATAGGCGAGTTCGGTCGCGAACGCCGCATCCCGCCCGGACAGCCCCTGCTCGCGCAGCAGTGCCGGCAGCACCAGATTTGCGTAGGCGTCGCGTTCACGCACAGCGCGCAGGACATCCCGCGCCACCAGCCGGGGCGCGTCCAGCGCCGTACCACGACGGCCCGGCGCCGAGTCTCGCGTCGACCCCGGGCGTCGCGAATCACGACTCCCCTGTTTCGATTTCTGTTGTCCCGCTCCGGATCCCGGCGACCGCCGATCGGCACCGGAGCCGCCGCGGCGGTCGCCCGGCTCGGCGTCGCGTCCCGTCCGCCGGCCGGAGCCGGCACCACCCGTCCGGCGATCGCCACCGGAACGGTCGGCCCGGGGTCCGCCCTGCCCCGAATCCGGCCGCCCCGCACGTTCCCCGGAACGCCGGTCGGAGCGAGCGCGCCCGTTCTCGCCGGCGGCGCCACGACCTCCGCGGCCGCCGGGCCGTCCCCCGGCCTCGCCGCGCCGGCCCCGGTCGGACCGATCGCCGCCGTCGCGCTCGCGCGGGCCCGTCACTCGACCACCGCGCCGGGTTCCAGCCGGGCGCCGCGCGCCCAGTCCAGCGCTCGCATCATGCGCTTGCCCTGCGGCTGCACCTGATCCAGGCGGACGGCGGTGGTGGCGGTGCCGACGTAGACACCGGATTTGCGGACCTCGATCGCCCGCGGCGGGAGCTGATCCTCGACCAGCTCCACCGGACCCACCTTCAGGCGTTTGCCCTCGATCTCGGTCCAGGCGCCGGGCGCGGGAGTGACCGCGCGGATCCGGCGATTGATCGCGAGTGCGGGCTGATCCCAGCGGATGTGCCCCGCGGCGGCCTCGATCTTCGGGGCGTAGGAGATGCCCTCACTCGATTGCGGCACGGCCTGCACACCGCCGTCCGCGATCCCGTCGAGCGTCGACTCCAGCAGGTGGGCACCGGAGTGCGACAACCGTTCCAGCAATGCGCCCGCGGTGTCGGCGAGGCCGATCCGCTCGGTCACCACGCCGTACACCGGGCCGGTGTCGAGCCCCGCTTCGATGCGGAAGGTGGACGCTCCGGTGATCTCGTCACCCGCCAGCACCGCCGCCTGCACCGGGGCGGCACCGCGCCAGGCCGGCAGCAGCGAGAAGTGCAGATTGACCCAGCCGTGCACCGGGATGTCGAGCACCAGCTGCGGCAGCAGCGCGCCATAGGCCACCACCGGACAGCAGTCGGGCGCCAATTCCGTCAGTGCCGCGACGAAGTCGGGCTCGGACGGTTTGTGTGGGGTGAGTACCGGTATCCCGTGCTCGTCGGCCAGCCGGCCGACCGGGGAACGCATCACCTTGCGACCGCGGCCGGCGACGGCGTCGGGGCGGGTCACCACCGCGACCACCTCGTGGCGAGCGGAATCGATCAGCCGCTGCAGGGACGGAACAGCCGGTTCGGGAGTTCCCGCGAAGACCAGGCGCATCTACTCGCCCCGCCCGCCCTCGGCGCGGCTGCCGGCTACCTCGGCCGCCGACATCACCGTCTTGCCCGCCGCGAACCACTGCGATTCGCGAACCTCACGCATTGCCTGTTTCCGGGTCGCGGATTCCAGGCGCTGCAGATACAGCACGCCGTCGAGATGGTCGGTCTCGTGCTGCACACAGCGCGCCAGCAACCCGTCCGCCTCGAATTCCACCGGCTTGCCGGCGATGTCGACCCCGCGCGCGACCACCCGCTGTGCCCGGGTGACGTCGTGCCGCAGGCCGGGAATGGACAGACATCCCTCGGGACCGGTCTGTTCGTCGGCACCGACGACCTCGAAGGTCGGGTTCACCACGTGCCCGGCCGCATCTCCGGTGTCGTAGACGAACACCCGCAAGCCGACGCCGATCTGCGGCGCGGCCATCCCCACTCCGCGACTCGCGTGCATGGTGTCGGTCAGGTCGCCGACCAGCTGCTCGAGGTCCCTGTCGAAGGTGCCGACCTCATCCGCGCGGGCGCGCAGGACGGGATCGCCGAACAGGCGAACGGGCTGGATTGTCACAGGCTTACTCCCGGGCGAGACGACAGGCGGTCGCCTCAGTTTACGGAAGCGGGGAAATCCGGTTCGTCAGGAATGGGCACCGAGGATCACTTCACCGATTCCGGTGCCCAGTGGTACGTAGGCGCACTGTGGCAGCGGTGCGGCGCCGGGGTCGAGCAGGGTGAGCAGCAGCTGCTGCACGAACGGGTCGTAGACCATGTGGAAATGCCCGGTCAGATCGATGGGGCACAGATCCTGCAACACGATGTTTCGGGCACCGGGCCCGGTCAGCGCGATATTGCCGAACGGCTGGATCATCTCGTCCACCCGGCTGCCGATGGTGGTGTAGCCGACCCCGGGCACCGTGTCGCCGCCCGCGTCGAGTTCGCGGATGAACGGCGCCCCCTGCGCCTGCTGGATCGCGGCCAGCGAGGTGACCCGCTCGTAGGCGTCCCAGAGTCCGGGGGCCGCGTCGGCGAGGGGCACCAGCCCGTACATGACACTGCCGTAGCTGGGCGAGGCCAGTCCGATCCACTGGCCGACCTTGGGTGCGCCGCCGAGTTTGTCGATGTAGTACCTGGTCACATTCGCGCCCTGGGAAAATCCCACCAGATCGACCTTGCGAGCGCCGGTGGCGTCGAGGACGTGGTCGACGAAGTCACCGAGCTGCCGCGACGATGCCCACAGATCTTCGGTGCCGAAGCTCTTCGCATCGGGTTTGCCGCCGTAGTCGGGGGCGAAAACGCAGAATCCGGCCGCGGCGAGCTGTGGGCCGATACCGGCCCAGTCGGTGTAGGCGGTGGCGTCGGTGCCGTGTGCCAGGATGATCGGCCGGGGATGACGCGTGGTGGGCCGGCAGCCGAAATCGTTTGTCCCCCAAGGGGTGGCGCCGGGGTGCGCCTTCAGGTAACGCGAGGCCGACAGATGTTCCGGTTGTGGTGGTCCCCATTCGGTGGGGACCACCACGGGGCGCGCGTCCGGTGACGGAGATGCGGGCGGTTCGGCCCAGCCGGAGGCGCTGCCACCGAGGACCGTCCCGCACACCACCGCCGTCGCCGCCAGCGTCCTACGCCACGTGCTCCCGTTTCGACGGCCGACCTGCGGATGTCCCATCCCCCGATTGTGCGCCGCGGGCGGCGGGATATGCGACGGGACACGATCTTCACCGGCTCACTCGGCCGCGGCGGAATCGTCGTCGGCGAGGATCCGGTAGATCGAACGCCGGGCTTCGGTGAGGACCTCGGCGGCCTTTCCGGCCTGCTCCGGTGTCCCGGCCCGGGCCACCTGCCCGACCGCGCCCATCAACTGGCCGACGAGCTCGCGCAGATCCAGAGCCTGATCTCCGACTCCCGCCCGCACGTCCTGCCACGGGTCGCCGAGTTCGTCGCGATGTTCGCTGACATAAGCGGTACCCGCATCGGTCAGTTTGGCGGTCTTACGACCGGACACCTTCTCGATGACGATCAGACCCTCGTCCTCGAGCTGCGACAGTGCCGGGTAGATCGACCCGGGACTCGGCCGCCAGATGTCCTCGCTGCGCTCGCGAATCTGCTGGATCAATTCGTATCCGTGCATCGGGCGCTCCTGTACGAGCAACAGAATCGCCGCCCGTACATCGCCGCGCCGTCCGCGGCCACCGCGACCGCGACCACGTCCGACGTGGCCGCCGGGACCGAATCCCGGTCCGAAATCGGGGCCGAAGGGACCGAAGCCGTGCGGCCCGCGCGGATGCCGGCGGAACTGTTCGCGTCCGCCGCGTTCCTGCGGATCCGGCCGGGGTCCGCGACGACGGCCACGACCGAACCTGTCCATGTTCTCCATGGGTTCCATGATGTGCCTCCTCAGGCTGTCTGTCTTACGTTGACGCAATCAACGATATATCGGCAATGCATCTTTGACAAGTATGGGACGCATCACTGTCATCTACGGACTGCCTTGCCTGCAGGACACGTGCGACCGGCCGTCCCGAACGGCATACCCTCATGGATCACGTTCAGCGCACTGCGGTGACCGCGCGACGGACTCGTCGAGCCGCCCTCGGATGATCGATCGCACGAGTCACCACGCACGGCCTGCGGTGGCTCCCTATCGCCGCAGCGGGAGCGGGCGCCGGAGTTCATCCAGCGGGCGGCCCGGCTCGGACCGTGCGCCGCTAGCCGATGTCGACCGGGTCGATCTGCACCCGCAGCGGGCCGTCCGAGCGGTGACTGCTGCGGACGGTCAGCGCGGCCACGAGCGCCCGCGACAGTGCCGAACCCTCGTGCCGATCGACACGCAGGATCATGCGCTCGACCTCCGCCGGTGCGGCATCGCCGGAGAATGGTGTGCGCGCGCCCGGCGGCAGGGGAACCGGCCCCAGCACCTCGACCCCGTCGGGAAGTACTGTCGCATTGAGCAATTCGCTGATCGTCGCGGTGGTGCCGTCGAGCGCGGCGAGCCGGACCGCGGGCGGGAAACGCACCTCGACGCGCGCGGCGAGTTCATGGCGGGCATGGCCGATCGGATCCCAGCGCACCAGCGCCTGCACAACCGGCAGCGACGGTTCGGCCATGACGAGCACCTCACCGGCCGCACGGACGAGTGCCGCCGCCGACATCCAGCGCCGCAGCGCGTCCTCGGCAGCCCGTAGATCCGCTCGGCCGAGCAACGCCCAGCCGTCGAGCAGCAGGGCAACCCCATAACCTCCCGGAACCGGCGGTTCGGCGCCGATGGTCGCGACCACCACCTGCGGCCCGCTTGGCACCGAATCCAGAACGGCCGCACCACCGGAACCCCGGATGGGCACGCCGGGGAACGCGCGTCCCAGCTCCTCGGCGGTGCGCTGGGCCCCGATCACCACCGCGCGCAGCACCCGTGAACCGCAAGTACCGCAGCGGAAGGCCGGCTCCACCTTCCCGCACCAGCGGCAGCTCGGACTCACCGCCACATCGGCGGACCCCCGGCTGCCCAGCGGGACGGCCGCGGCGCCGTCGCGCCCGGAGGGGGTCCGGTCGTTCGCATCGAGACTTCGCCCGCCGGCAGAGACGTGCCGGGAACCGTGGTCCACCTTCGCATCTCGCCGGCCCCACGATCCGGTCTCCGGCAATGCCAGTGGACCGTTGCAGTGCCGGCATCGCGCGGGTGTGCGGCATTTCGCACATGCCAGCGCCGGAACGTACCCGCGCCGCGGCACCTGCACGAGAACCGGCTCACCGGCCGCCAGGGCCCTGCGCGCCGCGGCGAAGGCGGTGCCGGGGATGCGGATCGCGCGCGCCAGGGGATCGCGTTCCAGGGCGATATCGCTGTCGCCCGGGGCATGAATGTGCGCAGTGGCGGCGCGCAGGGTGGCTCGGTCCGCGATCAGATCGTGCGCCCAACCGGATTCCACGATCGCCTGGGCTTCCGCGGTGCGAGCGAATCCCGACACCACGAATGCCGCACCGGTGTCGTGCGCGCGCAGCATGGCGACCTCGCGGGCATGGGAATAGGGCGCGCGCGGTTCGGCGTAGGTGTCGTCGCCGTCGTCCCACACCACGATCAGTCCCGGATCTCGCACCGGCGCGAATACCGCGCTGCGGGTGCCGACCACCACCCGCGCCGTACCGCGCAGGACCGCGAGCCAGCGCCGGTATCGCGCGGCCGGGCCCAGTCCAGCCGACAGACCGACGACCGAATCTCCTACCAGCACCGCGCATTCGGCCGCAACCCGATCCAGATCGCGCTGATCGGGCACCATGATGATCGCACCGCGCCCGCCGGCCACCGCGGTCGCGGCCAGTTCTGCCAGCCGCCGCGCCCAATCCTCACCCGGCATCGCCTGCCACGCCGCACGCGGTCCGCTGCCCCGCCGCAACGCGGACAGGAACGACCCACCGTGCACATATCGATCCCACTCCGGAAACTTCTCCGGGATATCGGGCAGCACAACGGGTTTGGGCTCCGCGGCTTCGGTTCGCGCATGACGTGGCGGAATCGCGAGTCGCAGCACATCGGCGCGGGTTCCGGCGTAGCGGGCGGCCACCGCGGACACCACCCGCACGATCTCCGGTGTCAGTACCCGCTCACCGGACACCACCCGCTGCAGCGGCATGATTTTCCCGGAATGCGTACTGCGTGTGAGCCGTTCGAGGATGTAGCCGTCGACGAGACGTCCGGAGAACCGGACCCGCACGCGCACACCGGGTTGTGCGAGTTCGTCCATCTCCGGCGGTACCGCATAGTCGAAATCGCGGTCCAGGTGGGCAGGTTCGAGCAGCGGAAGCACCCGGGCGATCGGTTTGTCGAGCCGCACCGTCGTCGAGGCTTCCCGATCCGTCGCCTCCTCGGCATCGGATTCCGAGGCCGCGGTGGCGACTTCCTCGATCGGCGCGGAATGTAGCGAATCCGCTTCTCCCGCACCCGATTCGGCAGACTCACCGGCGGGGCCGGGTACGGGCACGCAAACGGCGCCCTCCGCCGCAGCGGAGGACGCCGTCGGGTTTGCCGCTTCCGCCAAGGCAGCCGCGGACCGGCTCAGAGACCGGCGGCCGCGCGCAGCTTGTCGGCGCGGTCGGTGCGCTCCCAGGGCAGGTCGACATCGGTCCGGCCGAAGTGACCGTACGCGGCGGTCGGCGCGTAGATCGGCCGCAGCAGGTCCAGATCCCGAATGATGGCGCCCGGACGCAGGTCGAAGACCTCACCGATGGCCCGCGAGATGCCCAGCGGATCCACCTTCTCGGTGCCGAAGGTCTCGACGAACAGGCCCACCGGGGCGGCCTTGCCGATGGCATAGGCCACCTGGACCTCCACCCGGTCAGCCAGATCGGCGGCCACCACGTTCTTGGCGACCCAGCGCATGGCGTACGCGGCCGAGCGGTCCACCTTCGAGGGATCCTTGCCCGAGAACGCGCCACCGCCGTGCCGCGCCATACCACCGTAGGTGTCGACGATGATCTTGCGGCCGGTCAGACCCGCGTCACCCATCGGGCCGCCGAGCACGAACTTACCGGTCGGGTTGACCAGCAGCCGGATCTCGGAGGTGTCGAGCGGGTTGGGCAGATCCAGATCGGCCAGCACGGCCTCGACGACCTTCTCGCGGATATCGGGAGCGAGCAGGTTGTCCAGATCGATATCGGCCGCATGCTGGGTCGACAGCACCACGGTGTCCAGCCGGACCGGCCGGTCGCCGTCGTATTCGATGGTGACCTGGGTCTTGCCGTCGGGGCGCAGATAGGGCAGCACACCGGACTTGCGGACCTCGGTCAGGCGCCGCGACAGCCGATGCGCGAGCGCGATCGGCAGCGGCATCAGCTCGGGGGTCTCCTTGGTGGCGTAACCGAACATCAGGCCCTGGTCACCGGCGCCCTGACGCTCGATCTCGTCGTCCGAGCCACCGACACGGGCCTCGTGCGAATGATCGACACCCTGGGCGATATCGGGCGACTGGGCGCCGATGGCGACGTTCACGCCACAGGACGCACCGTCGAAACCCTTCGCCGAGGAGTCGTAGCCGATCTCGAGCACCTTTTCGCGCACGATGGTCGGGATGTCGGCGTAGGCCTCGGTGGTGACCTCACCGGCCACATGCACCTGGCCCGTGGTCACCATGGTCTCGACCGCGACCCGGCTGTGCGGATCCTCCGTGAGCAGAGCGTCGAGGATGGAGTCGCTGATGGCATCACAGATCTTGTCCGGGTGACCCTCTGTGACGGACTCACTCGTGAATAGCCGGCTGCCGGACGTGCGCACAGTTGTTCCCTCTCCCTCAACGGGTTTTCGTGTCGGGATGCGACAGTAGCGGCATCGCGTCACCGCACAACCCTTTACCTCAGACTATTCCAAACATTCCCACGAGTGGGCCGCACGTCGCGACCCGGGGCCCGCGCCCCCGGGCGACGCACGCCGTCGCGGGCGGCATCGCCACAGGTCGGCGGCGGTTCACCGGAACCAATTGCGGCTCAGCGCAACAGCGGACCCAGCGCATCGAGGACTCGGCTCGCCAGCAGCGCCTTGGAACCGTGGTCGAGCGATTGTTCGGTGCCGTCGGCGCCGAGCAGCCAGCCGTCGTTGTTGTCGACCTCGAAAGCCTTACCCTCCCCGACCGCATTGACAACCAGCAGGTCGCAGCCCTTGCGGGCCAGTTTCGAGCGCGCGTGGGTCAGCACATCGCCCTGTTCGTCACCGGTCTCGGCGGCGAAGCCGACGATCGCCAGGCCGGGCAGCTGCCCGTCGCGGCGCGCCTGGACCAGGCCGGCCAGGATGTCGCGATTCTTCGTGAGCTCGATCGAATTCGGCTCGTGCGCACCCTTTTTGATTTTCGCGGCCGCGACATTGGTGGGGCGGAAATCGGCGACCGCGGCAGCCATGATGACGGCGTCCGCGCCGACCGAATGCTTGTCGACCGCGGTGCCCATCTGCTCGGCGGTCGTCACCTGCACCACCTCCACCGAGGCGGGCGGTTCGAGGCCGATGGTATTTCCCGCGATCAGGGTGACCTGAGCGCCGCGCTGGGCGGCGACCCGAGCCATGGCGTACCCCTGCTTACCGGAACTGCGATTACCGAGGAAACGCACCGGATCCAGCGGCTCCCGGGTACCACCGGCGGAGATGACCACTCGCCGGCCCTCCAGATCCCGGGGCAGCGCATCGGGACGTTCCAGCAGCAGCGAGGCCAGTGCGAAGATCTCCTCCGGCTCGGGCAGCCGGCCCGGACCCGTATCGGCACCGGTGAGCCGCCCGGAGGCGGGCTCCATCACGGTGGCGCCGTGCGCGCGCAGGGTGGCGACATTGGCCTTCGTGGCCGGGTGCTCCCACATCTCGGTATGCATGGCGGGTGCGAACACCACCGGACATCGAGCGGTCAGCAGCGTGGCGGTGAGCAGGTCGTCGGCGCGACCGGAGGCCGCGCGCGCCATCAGATCGGCGGTCGCGGGCGCGATGACCACCAGATCGGCCTCCTGGCCGATACGCACATGCGGCACCTCGGGCACATCGGCGAACACACCGGTGTGCACGGGATTGCCCGACAGTGCCTCGAAGGTGGCCTTACCGACGAACTGCAGCGCGGACTCGGTGGGGATCACCCGGACGTCGTGCCCGGTCTCGGTGAACTTGCGTACCAGCGAGCACGCCTTGTAGGCGGCGATCCCGCCGCCCACGCCGACAACGATTCGCATCTGAATCAAGCCTCTTCGGTCCGGTGGAGGTGGGCGGCGTTACCGCAAGGTCACTCGCCCTCGGTGTGCTCGAGCAGATCGGAGTGGATCTCACGCATCGCCACCGACAGCGGCTTCTCCTGCAGACCCGGCTCGACGAGCGGGCCGACGTACTCGAGGATGCCGTCGCCGAGCTGGTTGTAGTAGTCGTTGATCTGACGCGCGCGCTTGGCCGCGTAGATGACCAGCGCGTACTTGGACGACGTGCGCTCGAGCAGCTCGTCGATCGGCGGGTTGGTGAGGCCGACCGGGGTGTCGTACGCGGGCACGGTCTTGGTATCGCTCACTGAGGAGGCTCCTGCGGGTCGATGGGGCGTTGCTGATCGAGAAGTTCGAGAGGTTCGCGCGGATCGGCAGCGATCGTCTCGGAGATCATCTCGAATTTGTGCTAACGAACAACGATACCAACTGCTCACATGCCGTTGTCACGTCGTCGTTCACGATCACGATGTCGAACTCGTCACAGGCGGCGAGTTCGGTCCGCGCTGTGGCCAGCCGGCGCTCGATCACCTCGGGTGATTCGGTGCCGCGGCCGGTGAGCCGGGCGACGAGTTCGTCCCAGCTGGGCGGGGCCAGAAAGACCAGCAGTGCCTCGGGCATCGCCGCTTTCACCGAGCGGGCGCCGACGAGGTCCACTTCCACGAGAACCGGTTTCCCGGCGGCCAGCGCCGCCTTCACCGGTGCGGCCGGGGTTCCCGACCGTTGCAGGCCGCCGTGGATATCGGCCCATTCGAGTAGTTCACCGTCTTCGATCATCGTGTCGAAGTCGGCTCGGGTGACGAACCGGTAGTCACGGCCGTCGACCTCACCGGGCCGGGGGGCCCGGGTGGTGGCCGACACACTGAAAACCAGTTCCGGCAGTCGTTCCCGGACACAGCGGACCACGGTGGACTTGCCTACGGCCGAGGGGCCGACCAGTACAACCAGCCGACCCTTCTGAGTGTGTTCGACCACCCTCGGATCAGGCTTCGAAGTCGAACTTCGCCAGCAGCGCCTTGCGCTGCCGGTCGCCCAGGCCCCGCAGTCGGCGGGTCGGCGCGATCTCCAGCTCGCTCATGATCTCGGCCGCCTTGACCTTGCCAACCTTGGGCAGGGCCTCCAGCAGCGCGGATACCTTCATCTTGCCGAGGACCTCATCGGACTCGGCGTCCTTCAGGACCGTCTTCAGGTCAGTGCCGCCACGCTTCAAGCGCTCCTTGAGCTCTGCCCGAGCGCGGCGAGCGGCAGCCGCCTTCTCCAGAGCAGCGGCGCGCTGCTCGTCAGTCAGCTGGGGAAGGGCCACGGTTCCTCCGTCTCATCGTTCATTGCTAGATCTCCCGCCGGTAACCCGGCGGTCTCAGCGACCGTACCCACGCGGCTCGCCGATTGCGAACCCACCCCCCAGGTCAGCGCCCGATTCGGGCATCCGGCATGCGGTTGCGGCCGGTCACCGGGCCGATTCCGGCCCTCGTCGGCGACCCGGCTACCGAATCGGCTCGCAGGCCGGTGGCCTGCGGTTTTACCGATCGACCCGGGTTCTGCGAGGTCACGGGGTCGACCCGAAGCGACCGTAACCGACCCGTAATCGCGCGACCTGGAACTTTCTGAAAATTATCCGCGTGTCGCGATTTTTTGCATCAGCGTGTCGCACACTCGGGACCGACGACGAGCCGTCGCGGAACCTTTCGAACCGGCCGCAGACATGGCCCGTACGGCGCCCCGGAAGGGTCACTGAACCGGAAAAACACAGGGGCGTAACTCATTACCGCCCGAGCGCCACGGAGAGCTCACACCGGTGCACAGCGACATCGGATCGACGGAAAAGCGAACCGGTCGCCCGCCCGAAACGGAGACGTCTCGGACCGGCGACCGGATTCAGGACTGCAGGAAGGCGAACTCGTCGACGAGTTTGTGCATCTTCGTGCGCATGGCGGCCACCGACGGACCACTGCCGAGCAGTTCGCGCGAGACGTTCGGCACCACGAACGCCAGTTGCGCGGCGGGGATCAGGGCGCGAATCGTCTCGGCGCCCCCGCCCTGGGCTCCGACGCCGGGCATCAGAATCGGTCCGTTGAGTTTGCTCACGTCGACCGGTTCGGTGACCGTCGCCCCGACGACCACACCGACCGACCCGAACTCCGCACCGGCATTGCGGTCGGCGGCCTCGTCGATCATGACCTGGGCGACGCTGCGCCCGTCGGCACCGGTACTGCGCTGCAGGGCGGCCGCCTCCGGATTGGAGGTGGCGGCCAGGACGAACACACCACGACCGGCCGCCTGTGCGGCGTCCAACGCCGGCGCGAGCGCACCGAATCCCAGATACGGCGACACCGTCACCGCATCGCTGGCCAGCGGACCGTCACCGAGCCAGGCGCGGGCGTAGGCGGCCATCGTCGAGCCGATGTCGCCGCGCTTGGCGTCGGCCAGCACCAGCGTCCCCGCCGCCCGCAGCGCGGCGATGGTGTCCTCGAGCACGACGACTCCGCCGGAGCCGTATTCCTCGAAGAAGGCGACCTGTGGCTTCACCAGCGCCACCCGCCCCGCGAAAACCTCGACACAGAGGTCGGCGAACCGCTTCAGACCCTCGATGTCGGTGCCCAGCCCCCAGTCGCGCAGCAACTGCGGATGGGGGTCGATTCCGGCGCACAGCGGGCCGAGACCGGCCATCGCCGCCGCCAGTCGTGCGCCGAACGGCGTCACCGGCGCGCCCCGGCCCCGGCCAGCTCGTCTCCGTTGGGCGCCGGTGGGGCAGCCTCGGCGGCGGCCTCCGGTTCGCCCGCCGATTCGGCGCCCGCGAGCACCTCGTCGGCACGGGCCAGCACCTCGTCGGCACGGGCCAGGAGGGCGTCGGTCAGCGCGTCCGCGTCGAAGTCCTCCGGGGCCGGCTTGCGGCCGATCGGCGGAATCACCCGGAAACCGACCGTGCTGTAGCCGCCGACGTTGCGCATCCGGCGGACGTCACCACCACCGGGCGGCGCGAATTCGCCCGCACCGATACCTCGTATCCGCCGAGACGCCGACCGGCCCGCCCCTGGGGGCCGGGCACCCGCGCCGAAACCGATGGCTCCCACCGTTGTCTACCTCTCCTCTTGGCCGCGCAATACGGCGTGCAGCTCCTGCAGAGACCGCACACCGATACCGCCGTGGATGGTTGCTTCGATACCCTGCACGGCCGCGGCCGCGCCCTGCACCGTCGTGATGCACGGAATATTGGCTCCCACCGCGGCGGTACGAATTTCGTAGCCGTCGACACGGGGACCGGAATTACCGTATGGCGTGTTGAACACGATGTCGATCTCACCGTCCTTGATCTGGTCGACGATCGACGGCATCGGGGTGGTGTCGGTACCGGAAACCGCACCGGCGCCCGCGCGCCCCTCCGCACGCTCCGGCTCGGAGTGCTTGCGCACCCGCTCGCACGGGATCCCGTTGCGCCGCAACATCTCCGCGGTTCCTTCGGTGGCCAGGATCCGGAAGCCCAGATCGTGCAGCCGCTTGACCGGAAACACCATCGCGCGCTTGTCGCGGTTGGCGATCGACACGAACACCGTGCCCTCGGTCGGCAGTGAACCGTAGGCCGCGGACTGACTCTTGGCGAAGGCGGTACCGAAATCGGTGTCGATACCCATCACCTCACCGGTGGACTTCATCTCCGGCGAGAGCAGCGAATCCACGCCCGTCCCGTCCGGGCGACGGAACCGATGGAACTGCAGCACCGCCTCCTTGACCGCGACCGGGGCGTCCATCGGCGCGTGCCCGCCATCGCCCTCGGCCGGGAGGATCCCTTCCTTGCGCAGCTGGGCGATGCTGGTGCCCAGCATGACCCGTGCGGCGGCCTTGGCCAGCTGCACGCCCGTGGCCTTGGACACGAACGGAACCGTCCGGCTGGCACGCGGATTGGCCTCGAGCACGTACAGCACATCGTCCTTGAGCGCGTACTGCACGTTCAACAGGCCCTTGACGCCGATGCCCTCGGCCAACGCGGCCGTCGAGCGACGCACCGACTCGATATCGCTGCGCCCCAGCGTGATCGGCGGCAGCGCGCACGCCGAGTCGCCGGAGTGGATACCGGCTTCCTCGATGTGCTCCATGACCCCGCCGAGATAGACCTCCTCGCCGTCGCACAGCGCGTCCACATCGATCTCGATGGCGTCTTCCAGGAAGCGGTCGACCAGCACCGGATGTTCGGGGCTCAGTTCGGTGGCACGGGAGATGTAGCCCTCGAGCGAGGACTCGTCGTACACGATCTCCATACCGCGCCCGCCCAGCACATAGGACGGGCGGACCAGCACCGGGTACCCGATCCCGGCCGCGATCTCCTTGGCCTGCGCGAACGTGGTGGCGGTACCGTACTTCGGCGCGGGCAGACCGGCCTCGACCAGCACCTGCCCGAATTCGCCGCGATCCTCGGCCAGGTCGATCGCCGCCGCCGAGGTACCGACCACGGGCACGCCCGCGTCGGTGAGCCGTTGCGCCAGCCCCAGCGGGGTCTGGCCACCGAGCTGCACGATCACACCGGCAACCCGGCCCGACTCCGATTCGGAGTGGTACACCTCGAGGACGTCCTCGAAGGTCAGCGGCTCGAAGTAGAGACGATCGGCGGTGTCGTAGTCGGTGGACACCGTCTCCGGGTTGCAGTTGACCATGACGGTCTCGTATCCGGCCTCCGACAGCGTCTGCGCGGCGTGCACACACGAGTAGTCGAATTCGATGCCCTGCCCGATGCGGTTGGGCCCGGAGCCGAGGATGATCACCTTCTCGCGATCGGGCTGCGGGGCCACCTCGGTCTCGGCGGCGGGATCGAGCTCGTAGGTCGAGTAGTGATAAGGCGTCTTGGCCTCGAACTCGGCCGCGCAGGTGTCCACGGTCTTGTACACCGGCCGGATACCGAGCCGGTGCCGCAACTCGCGGACGCCGTTCTCCCCGGCCAGTTCCGGGCGCAGCACCGAGATCTGGCGATCGGACAGGCCGTTGTACTTGGCGTAGCGCAGCAGCGTCTCGTCCAGCACCGGCGCCTGCGCGATCTCACCGCGCAACTCGACCAGTCCGGCGATCTCGGCCACGAACCACGGGTCGATACCGGATGCCTCGGCGACCTCTTCGATGCTCGCGCCCAGCCGCAACGCCCGCTCCACCTGATAGAGCCGGCCCTCGATCGGGACCCGCAGATCGGCGAGGATCTCGGCGACATCGGTCCAGCGCCCGTCGGGCTGGGTCCAGAAGCCGGCGGCCTTGGTCTCGAGCGAGCGCAGGACCTTGCCCAGCGCCTCGGAGAAGTTGCGGCCCAGGCTCATCGCCTCACCGACCGACTTCATCGTGGTGGTCAGCGTCGGATCGGCGCCCGGGAACTTCTCGAAGGCGAAGCGCGGCGCCTTCACCACGACATAGTCCAGGGTCGGCTCGAAACAGGCCGGGGTTTCCTTGGTGATGTCGTTGACGATCTCGTCGAGCGTGTAGCCGATCGCGAGCTTGGCGGCGATCTTGGCGATCGGGAATCCCGTTGCCTTGGAGGCCAATGCCGACGAGCGCGAGACGCGGGGGTTCATCTCGATGACGATCAGGCGGCCGTCGCGCGGGTCCACCGCGAACTGGATGTTGCAGCCACCGGTGTCGACGCCCACCTCGCGCAGGATGTCGATACCGAGATCGCGCATCTTCTGATATTCGCGGTCGGTGAGGGTCATGGCCGGAGCGACGGTCACCGAGTCACCGGTGTGCACACCCATCGGGTCCACGTTCTCGATCGAGCAGACGATGACCACGTTGTCGCGGCCGTCGCGCATCAGCTCGAGCTCGTATTCCTTCCAGCCCAGAATGGACTCTTCGATGAGCACGTTCGCGGTGGGCGAGGCGGCCAGGCCGCCGCCGGCGATGCGATCGAGATCCTCGTCGTTGTAGGCCATGCCCGAGCCCAGGCCACCCATGGTGAACGACGGCCGCACGACGACCGGGAAGCCGAGTTCGGCGACGGTCTCGCGGACCTCGTCCATCGTGTAGCAGACCTTGGACCGCGCGGACTCGCCGCCGACCTTGGCGACGATGTCCTTGAACTTCTGCCGATCCTCACCGCGCTGGATGGCCTCGAAATCGGCGCCGATCAGCTCGACGCCGTACTTCTCCAGGATTCCGTTCTCGTGCAGGGCGACCGCGGTGTTCAGTGCCGTCTGCCCGCCCAGAGTCGCCAGCACGGCATCGATCGGCGCGCCCTTCGCCTGCTGGGCGGCGATGACCTTCTCCACGAATTCCCACGTGATCGGCTCGACGTAGGTGGAGTCGGCGAACTCCGGGTCGGTCATGATCGTGGCCGGGTTGGAGTTCACCAGCGAGACCCGCAGACCCTCCGACCGCAGCACCCGGCACGCCTGGGTACCGGAGTAGTCGAATTCGCAGGCCTGTCCGATGACGATCGGGCCCGAGCCGATCACCAGGATGTGCTGCAGGTCGTTGCGGCGGGGCATCAGACTCCCTCTTTCAGGCCGGCGGACTCCATCGAAGCCGCGAAGCGGTCGAACAGATAGGCGGCATCGTGCGGACCGGCGGCGGCCTCGGGGTGGTACTGCACCGAGAACGCGCGCCCGTCCACCAGACGCACGCCCTCGACGGTGCCGTCGTTGGCGCAGGTGTGGCTGACCTCGGCCGTGCCGAAGGGGGTGTCGAACCGCTGGCCCGCCGCACCTTCGAGGGCGAAGCCGTGGTTCTGTGCGGTGATCGAGATCGCGCCGGTGGCATGGTCGACGACCGGGATGTTGATGCCGCGGTGGCCGAACTTCATCTTGTAGGTCTTCAGTCCCAGCGCGCGGCCGAGGATCTGGTTGCCGAAGCAGATTCCGAACAGCGGAAGTCCTTCGCCCAGAACGGCTTTGGTGAGCTCCACCGCATCGTCCTGAGTGGCCGGGTCGCCCGGGCCGTTGGACAGGAACACACCGTCGGGCTTCAGTTCCTTGATCTGATCCAGGGTGACCCCGGACGGCACCACGTGCACCCGCATCCCGCGCTCGGCGAACATGCGCGGTGTGTTGGTCTTGATCCCCAGATCGACCGCGACCACGGTGAACCGGTGCTCACCTGTGGGTTCGATGGTGTAGACGTTGTCGGTGGACACCTCACCGGCCAGATCCGCGCCCAGCATCGACGGCTGACCGGTGACCCGGCCCAGCAATTCCTCCGCCGCGGCATCGGCGGCGTCACCGCTGAAGATGCCCGCCTTCATCGACCCACGGGTCCGCAGATGGCGGACCAGCGCACGGGTGTCGATACCGGAGATGCCGACGATGTTCTGGCGTTCCAGTTCGTCCTGCAGGGTGGTCGTGGCACGCCAGTTGGAGGCCCGCTTGGCGGGGTCGCGCACCGCATATCCGGCCACCCAGATCCGGCCCGACTCGTCGTCCTCGTCGTTCCAGCCGGTGTTGCCGATCTGCGGGGCGGTGGCCACCACGATCTGACGGTGGTAGCTGGGGTCGGTCAGGGTTTCCTGATAGCCGGTCATCGCGGTGCAGAACACCGCCTCTCCCAGCGTCTGCCCCTCGGCGCCGAACCGCCGGCCTCGGAACACCTTCCCGTCCTCGAGCACCATCACCGCGGCGCGGTCGCTCATTCGTTCACCTCGTCCTCTGTCGCCGTGCCGGACTTCCCGGCCCCGGATACGGCCGTCCAGGCCGGATATACCGTCTTGTCGTCGCCGCGGAACCCGGTGTCCACCTCGGTTCCGGTCGGCAGTTTCCAGCGAATGACCAGCACACCATTGTCGGTCATCACCTTGCCCGCGTGGCCGCGTTCGGTGCGCACGACCGTGATGGACTCCTGTGGAATCCAGATCACCTCCGCACCGTCGCGCTCCAGCAGGATCCCGCGTTCGAATCGGGTCAGCTCGGCCGTGGCCCGGAATCCCAGATCCCCGACCACGATCCGGTTCTGCCAGCTCGGTGCGAGCGTCGTCCCCGTATAGAGGCCCGTGGTCGGTTCCAGGACCTGCGCACCCAGCTCCGCGGGCACCGCCGGCAGCTCGCCCACCGAGGACGCCTGCTTACGGGCCCGCTTCACCCACGACCGATACATCAGCCACAGCAGCAGCACGAACAGCGCCGCCAGACCGATCACCCACAGCACTCGCTCCATTACGACCCCACTCTCCCGGCCCGTGTGATGTTCGGCTTCCCGTCACGGGCGGTGATCCGCCCGCGCAGCACAGTGGCGGCAACCTTCGCGGGCAGAGTCATCGCCTCGTAGGGAGTATTGCCGGAGATGCTGGCCAGCTCGCGACCGCGCACCGTCCAGGACGCGTCGGGATCCACCAGCGTCAGGTTCGCGGGTTCACCGACCGCGATCGGCCGGCCCTGATCGTCGAGCCCCGCGATGCGGGCCGGATTCTCACTCATCACCCGCGCCACGCCACGCCAATCGAGCAACCCCGGACCGACCAGGGTCTGGACCACGATCGACAGCGCGGTCTCCAGTCCGAGCATGCCCGGGCGAGCCGCCGCGAATTCGCAGCACTTCTCCTGCTCGGCATGCGGCGCGTGATCGGTGGCGACGCAGTCGATCACACCCTCGGCGATCGCCCGGCGCAGCGCCTGTGCGTCACCGGCCTCACGCAGCGGCGGATTGACCTTGTTGACCGCGTCGTAGGTCTCGAGCCGGGAATCGTCGAGCAGCAGATGATGCGGGGTCACCTCGGCGGTGATCGAAATCCCCTGCCCCTTGGCCCATTTCACCAGCTCCACGGTTCCGGAGGTGGAGGCGTGACAGATGTGCACCCGGGCACCGGCATCGCGGGCCAGCAGCGCATCGCGGGCCACGATGGACTCCTCGGCCGCACGCGGCCAGCCGGCCAGACCCAGCCGGGCGGCGTTCGGGCCCTCGTGCGCGATCGCACCCTCGGTCAGCCGCGGTTCCTCGGCATGCTGGGCGATCAGTACATCGAGGGATTTCGCGTACTCCAGGGCTCGCCGCATGATCAGCGGGTCGTAGACGCATTTGCCGTCGTCGGAGAAGATCCGGACGCGGGCGTCACCGGCGGCCATGGTGCCCATCTCGGCGAGTTGTCTTCCGGCCAGGCCCACCGTCACCGCGCCGACCGGGTGGACGTCGACCAGGCCGACCTCCTGCCCACGCCGCCACACATGATCGGTGACCACCGCGGTATCGGCGACCGGATCGGTGTTGGCCATCGCGAACACCGCGGTGTAACCACCCAATGCGGCGGCGGCCGAGCCCGTTTCGATGGTCTCGGTGTCTTCGCGGCCCGGTTCGCGCAGGTGCGTGTGCAGATCGACGAAGCCCGGCAGCAGAATCCGCCCGTCCCCGTCGAGCACCTCGGCGTCCTCGTCGGCGGTGACCCCGTCGACGGCTCCAGCCGCACGGGCACCCACTGCGACGATGACGCCGTCGCGCACCAGCACGTCGACGGGTTCACCCTCGCCGTAGGGGCGCACACCCCGGATGACCAGATCGCTCACGCGCCCTCACCTTCCCGATCGAACCCAGTACTCCTGCTCATGCTGTGTCCATACGCACGAGCGGGGGCCTGCGTGGTTACGCAAGCTGCCGCCTCCGGCCCTGCTCCGCTCATGCTGTGTCCATACGCACGAGCGGGGGCCTGCGTGGTTACGCAAGCTGCCGCCTCCGGCCCTGCTCCGCTCATGCGACGGCCTCCCCCGCGCCGACCAGCAGCCGGAACAACACCGCCATCCGCATGTGCACACCGTTGGTCACCTGCTGCAGTACCGCGGCGCGCGGCGAATCCGCCACGGCCGCCGAGATTTCCATACCGCGCAGCATGGGGCCCGGATGCAGGACCACGGCCTGGTCGTCGAGCAGCGCCATGCGCCGTTCGTTGAGTCCGTAGGCGATGGAGTACTCACGGGCCGACGGGAAGAATCCGCCGTTCATCCGTTCGGCCTGTACCCGCAGCATCATCACCGCGTCGGCGCCGGGCAGCGCCGCGTCCAGCGAGTGCGAGACCTGCACCGGCCACTGCTCGACCCCCACCGGCAGCAATGTCCGCGGTGCCACCAGCACCACCTCCGCGCCGAGGATGTCGAGCAGGAACGCATTCGAGCGAGCCACCCGGCTGTGCAGGATGTCGCCGACGATGACGATGCGCTTACCTTCGAGATCACCCAGCCGCTGGCGCAGCGTCAGCGCGTCCAGCAGCGCCTGGGTGGGGTGTTCGTGCATCCCGTCGCCGGCGTTGATCACCGCGGGACCGGTTCCGGTGTAACCGCCCGACCCGGCGTCCAGTTCACCGAACCAGCGCGCGATCTGATGGGCCGCACCGGAGGCCGGGTGTCGCACGATCAGCGCGTCCGCACCGGCCGCGTGCAGGGTCAGCGCGGTATCGCGCAGTGACTCCCCCTTCGACACCGAGGAACTCGACGCGCTGACGTTGATGACATCGGCGCTCATCCATTTCCCCGCGACCTCGAACGAGACCCGGGTGCGGGTCGAGTTCTCGAAGAACACCGTCATCACGGTGCGCCCGCGCAGGGTCGGTAGTTTGCGTACCTCGCGGCCGAGCAGGGCCTGTTCGAAGCGCTGGGCGTCGTCGAGCAGTTCGGTGGCGGTGGTCCGGTCCAGATCGGTGACCGACAGCAGATGCCTCACCGCCGCTCCTCCTGGGTCCTGCGGGACACCCGCACCCGGTCGCACCGCCGACCGGCTGCGCAATTGTCGGTCATCCTTGCTCCTGATGCAGATAGACCCCGTCGCGTCCGTCGTGCTCGGTCAGCAGCACGGAAACGTCCTCGCTCCGGGAGGTGGGCACGTTCTTGCCGACATAGTCGGCGCGGATCGGCAGTTCGCGGTGTCCGCGATCGACCAGCACCGCGAGCTGTACCGACCGCGGCCGTCCCAGATCCCGCAGACCGTCCAGCGCCGAACGCACACTGCGCCCGGAGAACAGCACATCGTCGACGAGGACGACGAGCGCGTCGTCGATACCGCCCTCGGGCACCGACGTCCGCTCCAGCGGCCGGTGCGGACGGTTGCGCAGATCGTCGCGGTACAGCGTGATGTCGAGGGAACCGAGAGCGGGTCGCACTCCGCTGAACTCCTGGATCCGATCGGTCAGGCGCGCGGCGAGCGTGGTACCGCGGGTCGGGATGCCGATGAGAACCACGCGCGGCGCCTCGGGATCGGCGGAATCCAGCGCGGTCTTCTCGATGATCTGATGCGCCATGCGCGCGATCGTGCGGCCGACATCGGAAGGCGACAGCAGTTCACGCCCGGCCTGAACCCAGTCCGGGTCGTGCCGCTGCGAGTATTCGGCAGCGCTCGACCTGGCCGCCCGGTCTTCGGGCACAGCCATGCCGACCTCCTTCCCCGCCTCACCGGACGGTCCGTTAAAGGATGTCTTGTCGATGCCAGAGCCTAGCAGCGCCGGTACGGCCACCCAGCAGCGGGGGTCCAGCTGTGAGCGCCACCACCTGCGCAGATGCCGGAGCATGACCACCAGGCAGGTCTCGATCACCGAACCATTTCATACACCGTAAACCAAAGTGTGCGATGCTCGAGGTGTGAGCAACGAAGCCGACTTCACCGAACCGCACCCGGTTTCCTTCCGCGGCCGCGGCGGAATCACTGTGACCGGGGAGAGCTGGGGACCGGCCGACGGGCCGCCGGCGATCTTCCTGCACGGCGGTGGTCAGACCCGGCACTCGTGGAAGGAATCGGGTGCGGCACTGGCCAAGGTCGGCATGCACGCGATCCTGGTCGATGCCCGCGGCCACGGCGAGAGCGACTGGGCGCCCGACGGTGACTACTCCCGCGAGGCGATGACCGCCGATCTGCTCGGCATCCTCGCCGAACTGGACCGCCCCGCCATCGTCGTCGGCGCGAGCATGGGCGGGCTGACCGCATTGCTGGCCACCGCACGACCCGGTCACGAGCGGATCGCCGGACTGGTATTGGTCGATGTCGTGCCGCGTCCCGAACACAAGGGCGTGGAGCGCGTCATGAACTTCCTCGGCGGGCACCCGGAGGGTTTCGCATCGCTCGACGAGGCCGCCGACGCGGTGGCCGAATACCTGCCACACCGCCGCCGCCCCCGCAACCCCGAAGGGCTGCGGCGCAATCTGCGCCTGCGCGCGGACGGCCGCTGGTACTGGCACTGGGATCCGGCGATGATGTCGGCTCGCCCGGAGGACATCGAATTGCAGACCGCCGACCTCGAGGACGCGGCGCGCGATCTCGACATCCCGGTGCTACTGGTGCGCGGCCGGCTGTCGGATGTGGTGAGCGAGCAGGGTGTCGCCGATTTCCGCGCCTTGGTGCCCACGATGGAGTACGTCGAGATCACCGGCGCCGCACACACCGCCGCCAGCGACGTCAACGACGAATTCTCCGACGCGGTGGTCGATTTCGTGCGCGAACATCTGCCCGCCGAGTCCTGACCAGGCACCGGACGGCGGCACCGCAGAGCCGGGACGACGATTTCGACGGGCGCGCCGCTTGAACATGTGTTCGATAGAACGTACATTCGAACACATGTCCGCACCGCTGCAGCGATCGCTGTTCGACGGCCTCGGTGAGATCGAGCTCGGGTCACTGACGGGAATTCGCCGCACCACGCTCACCGACGGGGCGTGGGTGGATCTGCTGCCCGGCTGGCTGCGCGGTTCCGAGGAACTGTTCGAGCGGCTCGCGGGCGGGGTTCCGTGGCGCACCGATCGGCGGCCCATGTACGACCGGGTGGTCGATGTACCGCGTCTCCTGCGTTCCTACGGCGAGCACGAACCATGGCCGGATCCCATACTGCCGCAAGCTTGTTCGGCACTGAGCGATCACTACGGCGCCGAACTCGGAGAGCCGTTCCGCACGGCGGGCCTGTGCTACTACCGCGACGGCGCCGACAGTGTGGCCTGGCACGGCGATACCGGCGGCCGCGGCGCCCGCCACGACACGATGGTGGCGATCGTCTCGGTCGGTGCGCCGCGGGCACTGTTGTTACGACCTCGTGGTGGCGGTGCCAGCATCCGCTACCACCTCGGGCACGGCGATCTGATCGTGATGGGTGGTTCGTGCCAGCGCACCTGGGAGCACGCGGTCCCGAAAACACGCCGCCCCGTCGGCCCACGGATCAGCATCCAGTTCCGTCCTCGCGGCGTGCACTGACGTTTCGGCGGCCGCCATCCCGGCGAAGCCGGTCTGTCACCCCATGCCGCTAGATTGGGCCCATGGGCACCATAGGGGCGGGAATCCTGGCGGCCATGCCGTTGCACACGCTCAGCGATGTGCACGGCGAGAGCGGCCTGCGGCAACGATTGCTACTGGAGGCCGAGCGCAAACTGCCCGATCCCGAACGGGTCACCGCAGCGCTCGATTTCGTCGCCGATCTCCATCGCAGCGACAGTTACGGGCGGGAGCCGTATCTCAATCACCTCCTGCGTGTGGCCATCCGGATCGTGTCGCACTACGAGGTACACGACACCGACGTGGTGATAGCGGGCCTGCTGCACGACGCGGCCGAGGATCACGCCGCCGAACTCGCCGGACCGCACGCGACCGCCACGCCGGCCGAGCAGACCACCGCCGCACTCGCCACGCTCACCGCGCAGTTCGGCCCGCGGGTCGCGAACCTGGTTGCGGCGGTCACCAATCCGGCCCGCGAGCCCGACGCGGAGGACCGGCACATCAGATACCGCGAACACGTCGCCGCCGCACTCGAGCGGGACCCGTGGGCGCGGGTGGTGAAGATCTCCGACTTCACCGACAACGGAGTCGGCATCCTCTACGCCGACGAGCAGGCTGTCATGTACAAGCTCGCCACCAAGTACCGGCCGCTCACCGGCGTCTACCGCGATCTGATCACTCGCGCCGACACTCCGCTGGCCGCACACGTCAAACAGCACATCCTCGACCAGCTCGACACCGCCGACGCCCGCTTCGACGCCATCCTGAGCGGCTCGGACGACTGAGTCGGCGTCAGGCTCGGTCGCGACGCAGGACGAAGAAGTACGGTTCGGTCATACCGCGCATATCCATCACACCGAGCAGGGTGTTCTCATCGACGCGCCGGAAGATGTCGATGATCGGCAGATGGTCGTAGGCCATGGCGGCACTGCTCTTGCCGCGGTATTCCACGGCTCGCAGGCGCGCCCGGGCGGTACCGGCGCGCAACAGCGGCCGCAGCACGGGAAGCATGCGCCGAGCCAGCCGGAAACCCACCGTCGGGAGCCTGCCCGCGAGCCCCAGCGGGACCCGCCGTGGGTCGACCGCGAAGACTCGCCCGTCCGCACCGGCGAACAGCAGCGGTTGTACCTCGTCGGCGGAGTCGAACTGCTTTCCGTACCAGCCGGATTCGACGAGCACGCCGGCCCAGGGATGTCCGGTGTCGAGCTCCTCGCCCCGCCAGCGTCCGGTGGTGATCTCCGATACCGCGACCTCGGGCAGGCTGTCGTACAGCTGCCAGGCCTGATCCTCGCTCGCGCGCGCGGCACTCAGTTCCGCCAGACGTGCTGTGCCGGCCCCAGTCATCCCGTACCTCCTCGACCTCGACGCGGCGACTCCGCGCCGGAAGAATGCCACAACCGCGACAGGACCCCTCAACACCTCCGGCCACCGGCACCTACATTCGGCCATACGTGACGCAGACCACGGCACCGCGGACTGGACCTCGAGTGCTGTCGAGGAACCAGACTCATGGACGGATCGGCACCAGCCGGTCACCCCGGATCTCCCGATTCGGGCGCGCCCCTGCCGCCCACGTACACCCCGGCAGGGGCGCATTCCCCCGGGGCGGACGCACTAGGCTCGCCCAGCATGCAGTCCAGCCTCGCGTCCGATGTCGCAGCCGCCAACGAGCTCACCCGACAGTGGTGCGCGGCAGCGGGATCCGATGACTTCGTGCTGTCGGGATGTGGTGTGTGGCCGCTGCTGGCTCTGCTCGCACCGACCGCGGCCGAACCGGTTCGCACCGAACTCGCCGGGGCCGCGGGTATCGCGACCGACGCCGGCCATCGGCTCGCGACGACTCTGCTGGATCGCCTCGCCGGTACCGATGCCGTCCGCGCCGCACTGGGTGTGTGGGTGCGCGAGGACATCGCACTCGACAACGACTGGACCCGATCGTTGCCGCAGCCCACGATCGCGGCGCTGCGTGACGACGCCGGACTCGACGAATGGGCGCGCCGGCACACCGATGGCCTGATCGAGCGATTCCCGGTGGATGTCGACGCGTCGACCGCGCTCGCGCTGGCGACAGCCGTCGTCGCCCGCACCGCATGGACCCAGACCTTCCACGCGGACGTTCTCGAACCCACGACCGGCCCATGGCGCGGCCATCGTGGCCCGGCCCTCGCCCGATTCGGCAGCACCCTGGGCGATGCCACACTGCTGGACGCGGACGCCACGGTCACCCGAGTGGTGGTACGTGGGAGCACGGACCTGGATGTGCACCTGGTGCTCGGCCCGGACGAGTTCCGGCCCGCCGCGGTGCTCGCGGCGGGCATGGACGCGCTGAGCGGCTCGATCGAGGCCCGGCCGGTGTCGATGGAGGCCACCGCGCCCGGACTGCGGGTGCGGGAGGTCACCGCGGTGGCCGATGCCCTGCGAATTCAGCTGCCACCGTTCGATATTCACTGCACTCACGATCTGCTGGACGAACCGGATCTGTTCGGTCTGCGCACCGCGGTCACCGCGTCGGGAAACCTGTTCCCGGGACTGTCGCCGGCACCGTTGTCACTGACCGGCGCAGGCCAGAACGTCCGTGCCCGCTTCGACGCCGAAGGATTCGATGCGGCGGCGGTCGATGCCTTCGCCATGGATCCGACCGGTATGCCACCGGCGCCGACGCGCAAGATCGAGATCGCCGTGACCTTCGACCGGCCGTTCGGCTTCCTCGCTGTCCATCGGCCCACCGGCCTGGTCGTCGTGGCCGGTTGGGTCGCCGCACCCGTCTCGTGATCTGCTGATTCTCTCGCCGTCGGCGTGCGCCGGCGCGTCGGTGCCGACAACGGAACCGCCGACACGGAAGCAGGTGTCCGCACCGGCACTTCTCCGCTCGTCGTCGCGGGCGCGGGGCCCCGCGCACAATATGATTCGAAACGCAAGGGTGAACGGCGGGAGGAGTGGTTCGTGACGAAGGTCGAATCGGCGCAGGCACGCGACGTCGACCAGTTGACCGACGCGTTGCTGACGGCCTCTCGACTGTTGGTAGCCCTGTCGGCGCGGTCCATCGCGGCGGTCGACGAGACGATCACCTTTCCGCAGTTCCGTACCTTGGTGATCCTGTCGCGCGGGCCGTCGAATGTCGCAACCCTCGCGGGGCTGTTGAACGTCCAGCCCTCCACCGCCACCCGCATGGTGGATCGCCTGGTCGGAAGCGGTCTGCTGGACCGGCGAACCAACCCGCAGTCGCGCCGCGAGCAGATCGTCGCGTTGACCGATCGGGGGCGTCAGGTGGTCGATACCGCCACCGCTCACCGCCGCGACGAGATCGCCGCGGTCGCCGCGCGAATGCCGGTGGCCGATCGGGAGGGCCTCGTACGGGCGCTGACCGCGTTCACCGCGGCCGGTGGTGAACCGGCGCCGGGAGACGATATCGAGGGCTACCAGTTGTAGCCGCGCCACGCAGGGCCCCGAGGACCGCGCCGTGGGTGAGCCAGCCGATGACCGTCTCGCCGGAGTGGTCGACGACCGGGACACCGATACCCGGCTCGTCGGCCAACTGGTCGAGAGCGGTTGCGAGAGTGCTGGTTTCGGTCACGGTACGCGGTAGCACCGCCAGATCCGCCACGGTGACGGCGGCGGATTCGGTATCGGCGAGTGTTTCGGCCACGGCCGCGGCGGTGACACAACCTCGATATCGACCGTCGGCGCCGACGACCGGCACCACGTGGTGCGCCGACGCCCAGACGACACGACTGGCGTCGCCGACGGTCGTATCGGCCGCGATCGGGTGCGGGCACGGCCCCATCACGTCGGCGACCCGGGTGCGGTCGAGCCGACCGGCCGGACCGGCATGCGCGGCATCGAGATCCACCCCACGCTGGGTCAGCTTGAGGGTGTAGATGGTTTCCCGGGACAGCACACGAGACACTCCGGTGGCCACGACCACTGCCAGCATGAGCGGCAGGATGATCGAATACTCGCCGGTGAGTTCGAACAGGATGACGACCGCGGTGATCGCGGCCCGGGTCGCGCCGGCGAAAGCGGCGCCCATCCCGATGAGTCCGTACATCCCCGGCGCCGCGGTCGCCGCCGGAAACAGGTGGTGGGCGACGACACCGAATGCGGTGCCGCCCATCGCTCCGATGAACAACGACGGCGCGAACACCCCACCGGAGCCACCGATGCCGATGGTCAGACTCGTGGCGAGCATCTTGGCGGCCATCAGCACGACCAGCATCCACAGCACGTAGCGACCGCCGATGGCGTTCGACAGCACCGGATAGCCCACCCCGTACATCTGCGGCAGGACCAGCAGCACACCTCCCAGAAGCAGACCGCCGGCCGCGGGACGCAGCCACTCCGGCCCGCGCCAGGCCCAGTCACAGAGGTCCTCGACGCGGTACAGCACGTGGGTGAATACGACACCGATCGCTCCGACCACGACGCCGAGCAGGGCGAACGCACCGTACTCCCACCCCGAACGCAAGGTGAACACGGGCAGATCCAGGAATGGCTCGTTTCCCATGGCCGCGCGGCCGATCACCGTGGCGGTCACACTCGACAGCACCACCGCACCGAAGGACTCGGCGGCGAAATCGCGCAGGATCAACTCCATCGCGAAGAAGGGCCCGGCGACGGGAGCGTTGAACGTCGCCGCGATACCTCCGGCTGCCCCGCAGGCGACCAGTATTCGCAAGCGCCGCTCCGGAATTCGGGTCAGTCGCCCGACGCTGGATCCCCACGCGGAGCCGATCTGTACGATCGGCCCCTCCCGCCCGACCGATCCCCCGCCACCGATGCACAGCGCGGAGGCGAGCGCTTTGACGATCGTCACCTGCGGCGGAATCCGACCACCACGTTCGGCGACGGCATACATCACCTCCGGAACACCGTGGCCGCGCGCCTCGGGCGCGAACCGGTACACCAGCGGCCCGTAGACGAGACCCGCCACCACCGGCGCGAGCACCACGAACCACGGGCCCAGCGCCGGAAGGTGTGGATTCGGTAGGTGGCCGACGGCCGAGTAGTCGTCATGTCCGGACAACAGGTGCGTGAAACCGGTTATCAGCCAGCGAAAGACGATCGCGCCACCACCGGCACCGGCGCCGATCACCAGGGCCAGCACCACCAGACCGCCGCGACTGCCACCCAGCCATTCCCGCCACGGCGTGCTCGCCGGCAGTGGGAGCGACCACCGCCACGCGCCGCGCGCCTCCGAGGACCGCACACCCATCACAACCCCCCATGCCCGACGCTCAACTCATGCACAGTGCAACAATTGTAGAGGGCTTGAATCGGCAGACCGACACGCAGGGCACCCCCGCCGCCCACGATCTTCACCGCACGGAACTGATCATCGGTTGTGGACGCGCTCGTGTCGTGTCCGCGACCGGCTACCTGCATCCATAGCGACGGGCGGCAATTCGGCATCCACGATCCGGCCACCCTCACCCCGCAGATACCCGATCGACCGATGCGGTGTCCGGGTGAGCACCGCGCGACCCATGCCCCTTCCGGACGAGCGCGCGGGACTCGATCCCGGCCCGTCGCGGCCACGATGCGAAGATGACCGCATGCCCGAACCGGTGACCACCGTCGAAACCGAGGCGGAATCATCCGGTGGCACCTCATCGCGGCTGCTGGATCGCATTCGTCTCGCCCTGCTGCTCGTCGGCGTGCTGTGCGTGCTGTCGGGGCTGCTGCCACGCGCGGAGGCCGCAGCGAACATGCGCCGGATCGGGCCGCTGCTGTTGTTTCTGGGCAGTGTGATCGTCCTGGCGCAGCTGGCGCGGCGCGCTCAGGTCTTCGATGTCATCGCCCACCGGCTGGCCATCGCGGGGCGGGGACGATATCCGGCGCTGTTCGTCCTGTGTGTGGGATTCGCGGCCCTCACCACGACGGTTCTCAATCTCGACACCACCGCGGTCCTGCTCACGCCGGTCATGCTGGCACTGGCCGGGCCCGCGCGCATTCCTCCGTTGCCGTTGGCGATGACGACACTGTGGCTGGCCAATACCGCGAGCCTGCTGCTCCCGGTCTCCAATCTCACCAATCTGCTTGCCGCCGACCGGATCGGGCTGGACGCGACCGGATTCGCCGCGCGCATGTGGTTACCCCAGCTCATCGCGCTCGCCGCGACCATGGCGGCGCTGTGGCTGTGGTATTGGCGCCGGGGCCGGCGCGGTACCGACCGCTATGTCGCGCCCCCGCCGATCAGGTTCGAGGATCGACGGGGACGCACACTGTTTCTCACCACCGGCGGCGCCTGCGCGCTGTTGATCGTGGCGATCCCGTTCGTCGGCGACCGGATCGGGCTCGCGGCCACTGCCGCGGCGGTACTGGCCGTGGCGGGCTTCGTCATCCTCGATCGCGATGCCCTGCGCCTGTCACTGATCCCCTGGCAGCTGCTGATCTTCGTGGTCGGCCTGTTCCTGGTCATCCCGACCCTCGGCCGCTATGGGCTCTCCGATCTCATGCACACGCTGATCGGGACCGATCCAGGCGCGCTCGGCGCCTTCCGTGCGGCGGGAGCGGGTCTGGGGCTGTCGAACATCGTCAACAATCTGCCCGCCTACACCGCGGGTGAGGCGGTCATCCCGGCAGCGCACCGAACTCCGTTGCTGGCCTTGCTGATCGGCACGAACGCCGGAGCGATCATCACACCCTGGGCCTCGCTGGCCACCCTGCTGTGCCTGGAATTCTGCCGTTCGCATGCGGTGCGCGTGCCGCCGCTGCGATTCGTCTGCACCGGGTTCGCACTGGCGGTCGTCGCGACAGCGGGTGCGGTGGCCGGCCTGCTGATCACCGGCTGACCACCGACTCCATCAGCTGCCGGGCGGCGGCGCGCAGCCGATCTCCCTCCCCCGCGCGGACCGCGGCGACCGCGTAGTCCGTACCGAAGACGCCGAACAGAAGTCCACCGACCGCCTCCGCGTCGACATCCGGGCGGGCCTGCGCCAGCAGGGTCGTCATGTGCGCGGTCCATCCGTCATGGAATTCGGCGGTGCGTGGATGCGGGGCAACACTGCGGTACACCGCGGCCATCACCTCGGCGTTGTCGATGAACATCGTCGCCATCGCGTCGAAGAAGGCCAGCAGCCGCTCCGCCGCCTCGGCTCCGGGCCCCAGCGGCGGCGGGCCGTCGGTGATCGCGGTGAGCAGCGTTTCGGCGGGATCGGCGACCAGCGCATGCAGCAGCCCCGCGCGAGATCCGAAGCGGTGGAACACCGTTCCCTTCCCGACCCCGGCGGTCGCGGCAACCCGATCCATGGTGACCGCGTCGGCGCCACCCTCGGCGAGCAGTGTGCGTGTGGCCTCGAGGATCGCACGGCGGTTGCGTGCCGCATCGGCTCGTTCTCTGCGCTCGGCCACCCACTTCTCCGCTTCCGTTGACAAAATTGACCAGCGGTCCATATTCTCGGCATATCTGGACCATCGGTCAACTTATGGAGTTGATATGCAAGCAATCGTAATGACCGCAGTCGGCGGCCCCGAGGTACTCATCGCGCGCGAGGTGGACGAACCTCACCTCGAATCCGGCGAGATCGGAGTCCGCGTCGAGGCGGCGCCGGTGCTCTACCCCGAGACGAGGCTGCGAGCCGGCGCGTTCCCGATGCCGGTGCCCGTGCCCACGGTGTTCGGAATGCAGGCGGTGGGAATCGTCGACGCCGTCGCCGAAGATGTCGATCCGGACTGGATCGGCAGACGGGTCCTGGTGGCACGCAACGATTTCGGCACCTACGCCGACCGGGTGTGCGCACCGGCCGCGACCGCCGTCCCGGTACCGGACGGACTGACCGCCGAATCCGCCGCCGCGGTGGCGGCGAGCGGCTCGGTCGCATCGGCACTGCTGGACGCCGCCGGCCTCACCGGCGCCGACACCGTACTGATCGAAGCCGCGGCGACCGGTATCGGCGGTTACCTGACGCAGCTCGCGGCCCGATCCGGCGCGACCAGGATCATCGCCACCGCCGGTGGCCCCGGTAAGATCGAACGCGCGCGCGAACTGGGCGCCCATGCGGTCGTCGACCACCTGGATCCACACTGGCCGCAACGGCTCGCAGATCTGCTGGGCGACAGCACGATCGACGTGGTGTTCGACTCCATCGGCGGCGACACCGCCGCACTCCTGCTCGACCTCATGACACCACTGCGCGGCCGCATGCTCGGCTACGGCTGGCTGTCGGGCGCACCGGCGCAGATCACCACGACCGACCTCATCATGCGCGGACTCACCTTCGTCGGCTGTTCCGGGCCGCAGTGGCTGGCAGGCGTGGCGGACCGCCGGGCGGAAGTGCTGCGGCGGGCCGCCGAAGGCGAGCTCACCCCACTGATCGACAGCGTGCTACCGCTGACCGAGGCGCAGCGAGCCCATCGGCTCGTCGACGAGCGCCGAACCCGGGGCACCATCGTATTGCGCCCCGCGACAGCCTGATTCACGCTCGAATCAGGGCTTGACCGGCGCCAGGCAGAAGGTTGTCGGCGGATCCGACAGCGTGATGACGCTGTCGGATTCCTCGCCACACAGGTTCTCGTCGGACTGCCCGTCGACACGCTGCGCTACCCGGAAGCTGGCGTCGGCGGCCCCGCACTCGACGAACCTGTAGCCGCTGAGCGGCGACTCCGCATAGCACTTGCCCTCTGTGAAATTCGGCGACAAGCACAGGTAGGCGAGGGTACGCCCGTTCATCGTCTCTTCGTAGGAGGTGTAGTCGGCGGCGCATTCGACCTTCTGATCCTGCACCTGCACGACCTTGTACACGGCCTTGTCCGACGTGCAGGCCACCGGTTCGGTGTCGGAATCGACGGCCGATGCGGTGATGACGTTGATGCAGTCGCCGACCTTGGCCCGGGCGGTGTCCGATTTGTTGCGGTCCTTGGCCGCCGCAACGCCCTTGTCGACTCCCTTTTCGACTGCCGAGCAGCCGGTCGTCGCGAGCGTGGCCGCCGCGAGGATCGCAGGGACGAGACGTAGCACAGTACGTGCCGACGCCGAATTGAACCGCATTATTCTGTCCACCTTTACCAGTCAAGAGACCAGCACAGTGAACCCTACGTTCGCCGAAACCTCACAACCGAAATGACGGCAATGTCCGAAATCCGCCGAATGGGCGATCAGCCCGTGATCTCCCATTCGTAGATCGTCAGTTCGGACGCACCGGAAGTATGGATCGGATCGGTGAACACCAATTCCCGTGCGGCGTCGAGATTCTCGGCCAGCACCACATAGGCACCGCCGCTACCGTCGGGGAATCGCCCGGTGCAATCCAGCTGACCCGCATCGCGCACGGAGGCCAGCCACTGCCGATGCGGTTCGATCACATCGTCGGACCACACCGGCGTCCGCATCGCGAGCACGAGATATTTGATCATCACGCGCCGGTGTCCGGGCGCGTGGCCGCCGCGGCCGCGCGCACCTGGTCGGCCACGGTCACGATGCGTCCGAGCACACCGTTGACGAAGCCGGGCGAATCATCGGTGGACAGTTCCTTGGCCAGCTCCACCGCCTCGTCGACCGCCACGACCGGAGGCACATCGGTGGCGTGGAACAACTCCCACACGGCCACCCGCAGAATCGCTCGATCGACCGCGGGCAGCCGCGCCAGGGTCCAATCCTGCAGATAGGACTCGATGGTGTTGTCGACGCGGTCCAGATCGTCGGCCACCCCCTCGACGAGGGTGCGGGTGTAGGGATTCACCGGCGCCACCTGGTCGTCGCGACCGGCCAGCTCCAGCCGCTCCGCCACCAGGTCGGCCGGATCGATGTCGCGGGCCTCGGCCTCGAAGAGCAGATCCACGGCGCGGCGGCGAGCCTTGTGCCGGGCACCGAGTTTCTTGTGGGTGGACTTCTTGTCCACGGGCTGATCAGCCACGATCACCATTATCCCGTTCGCAGTGTCGACGGCGGCGCGAGCGATATCGGAAATTCGATACGCGCGCGCCGCCCATGGTTCCGGCCGCGGGCCGGTGAGTACGCCGGATCAGGCGTTGACCCGGCCCAGGTAACCGCCGTCGCGCGAGTCGATCTTCAGCTTGTCGCCGACGTTGATGAACAGCGGGACCTGCACCTCGGCACCGGTCTCCAGGGTGGCGGGCTTGGTGCCGGCGCTGGAGCGATCACCCTGCAGGCCGGGCTCGGTGTGAGTCACCTCGAGCTCGACGGTGACCGGCAGTTCGACGTACAGCGGCGCATCCTCGTGGGTCGCGACCTGCACGGTCATGTTCTCCAGCAGGAAGCCCGCGCCCTTGCCGACGGTCTGCTCGTCGATGCTGATCTGGTCGAAGGTCCGGCCGTCCATGAAGATGTAGTCCGACCCGTCGTGGTACAGGTAGGTCATATCGCGGCGGTCGACGGTCGCGGTCTCGACCTTCACGCCGGCGTTGAAAGTCTTGTCGACCACCTTGCCGGACAGCACATTCTTCAGTTTGGTCCGCACGAAAGCGGGACCTTTACCCGGCTTGACGTGCTGGAATTCGATGATCTGCTGAAGCTGACCGTCGATCTTCAGCACAAGGCCGTTCTTGAAGTCGCTGGTGTCCGCCACTGTCCTCGGATCTCCTCGTTAGTACTGTTGGACGTTCTGCGGCCGGCCGTGCGGGCCGGCCCGTTCGGGCAGCCGGGTCAATCGACCACGGTGAGGTCTTTGCCGGTGTGGGTGAGCAGTTCCGGCTCCCCCGCGCGAACCACGAGCGTGTCCTCGATGCGAACTCCACCGCGGCCGGGGAAATACACACCTGGCTCGACGGTCACCGCCACGCCATCGAGCAGTGTACCGGTCGCGGTTTTGGCCACCGGAGGCGCTTCGTGGATCTGCAACCCCACACCGTGCCCGAGCCCGTGGACGAACAGATCGCCGTATCCCGCGGCCTCGATCACTCCGCGCGAGGCCGCATCGACATCGGCGCACCGCACTCCCGGCGCCAGCGCCTCGCGCCCGGCGCGCTGCGCCTCGTACACGAGCTGGTAGATCTCGCGCTGCCAGTCGCTGGGCTCACCGAGGACCAGGGTGCGCGTCATGTCGGAGTGGTACCCGCCCACCACGGCACCGAAGTCGAGTTTGACGAAATCACCGGCAGCGAGCACCGCCGAGGTCGGGCGATGATGCGGCACAGCCGAATTCGCACCGGCGGCGACGATGGTCTCGAAGGCGATCCCGTCCGCGCCGTGCTCGAACATCAGCCATTCCAGTTCCCGGGCGACCTGACGCTCGCTACGACCCGGCCGCAACCCGCCCCGTTCCAGCAAAGCGGCCAGCGCGGCGTCCGCGGCGGCGCAGGCGGTGCGCAACCGGTCGACCTCGTAGGCGTCCTTCACCGTGCGCAGCTGCTCGACCAGTCCGGGAGTGGGGACGAACTGCAGGCCACCGCACTGTTCCTCGAATGCGCGGTGCTGATCGACGGTGACGACGTGGCTCTCGAAGCCCACCCGGCCGATCTGCCACTCCCCGGCCAGCTGCACCAGCCGCCGGGCACTGGCCCGGGCGATCTCGGCTCGGACATCGGGTACCTGTTCACCGACCTGCGTGATGTAGCGGCCATCGGTGCAGATGACGGTGCGGGGACCTTCGTCCTCCACCTGGCTGCCGTCCCAGGAGTGCACCAGCAGCGCGGCATTGGATCCGGTGAAGCCGGTCAGGTACCGAATATTCACCAGGTCGGTGACCAGCAGGGCATCTACCCCGTTCTCCACCAACAGGTCTCGCAACCCGGCCCGGCGCGCCGCGTGGTCGGGACGCAGGGCACCGTCATCAGCAGACATGGTTGTCACGCTACAACTGTCATATTGCGGGGTCGTCACGCCGTCACCGTCGCGCGCCCGGTCGTGGCCATGCCGGCCGGTGTTACCCGTCGCGTATTCACACCCGTTGCCGTTGTCCACATTCGGTGCTCACGGCCCTGTCCCGACCTTCGCGGACAACGACGATGGAGGCCATGAACGCCATCGCCTATGCCGCCCTGATCATCTGGGGCGCTGTACTGAGCGCGATCGACATCCGGACCCGGCGCCTGCCCGACGCGCTCACGCTGCCCGGCGCCGCGGTGCTCCTCACCGTCGCGGCGGTCACCGGGCACGGCATGCCCGCCTGTGGCGGCGCCCTGTTGCTCGCCGTGCCGTACCTGCTGGTCCACCTGATCGCCCCGGCCGCCTGCGGAGCCGGCGACGTCAAGCTCGCACTCGGTACCGGTGCCGCCGCGGTCTGCGGCGGCACGCAGTGCTGGGTGTGGGCGGCGCTCGGCGCGCCACTGCTCACGGCGCTGGCCGGTGCGGGACTCCTCGCCGCAGGCGGGTTCGCCCCGCGCTCCGGTGGCGATGTCCTGCCGGTGCCGCGCATCGGAGCACTTCCGGGACGAACGCGCGAGCCGCGCGGCCTGCCCGGGCGCGAGGTCCGCGGTCGGGTCGCGTCGGGACCTTCCGAACATGTGCCGCCACCCGCCGAACACCGTGCCCCGCGCCGACCGACGGACCGCCGAGTCCCGCACGGCGAGCGGTCCGATCGCCCGGATTCGACGTGTGCCCGCGGTGTGCTCGCCGCGCCGATCACGGTGCCGCACGGACCCGCGATGTGCCTGGCTACCGTTGCGGCACTGTGGCCCACGGTGTAGGCGCGTGGACACCGATGTCCGGGGAAACGTCGTGACGTGGAAAGATGGAGGTCGTGTTGCGCTGGATAACTGCCGGAGAGTCTCATGGTCCCGCCCTCGTCGCCATCCTCGAGGGGATGGTGGCCGGTGTCGAGGTGACCTCTGCCGATATTGCCGCGCAACTGGCGCGTCGCCGGCTGGGGTACGGCCGGGGCGCGCGGATGAAATTCGAGGCCGACAAGATCACCATCGTCGGCGGAATCCGGCACGGACGGACCATGGGCGGCCCGATCGCGATCGAGATCGCCAATTCCGAGTGGCCGAAGTGGACCGAGGTCATGGCCGCGGACCCGGTCGACGAGGACGAACTCGCGGAACTGGCCCGCAATGCCCCGCTGACCCGGCCCCGCCCCGGTCACGCCGACTACTCGGGCATGCTCAAGTACGGATTCGACGATGCCCGCAATGTGCTCGAACGCGCCAGCGCCCGGGAAACGGCGGCCCGGGTCGCCGCCGGCACCGTGGCCCGCCAATTCCTGCGCCAGGCACTCGGCGTCGATGTCGTCTCGCACGTCGTATCGATCGGTACCGCGGCGGCGCGGCCCGGATTCGTCCCCGGTGCAACCGATCTCGACGCGATCGACGCCAGTCCGGTGCGTGCCTTCGATCCGGAGGCCGAGACCGCGATGATCGCCGAGATCGAGGCCGCCAAGAAGGACGGCGACACCCTCGGCGGTGTGGTCGAGGTCGTCGTCACCGGACTGCCGGTCGGCCTCGGCTCGTTCGTCAGTGGTGAACAG
The DNA here is from genome assembly GCF_040679495.1 of Nocardia sp. NPDC052254. Classification (NCBI taxonomy): domain Bacteria; kingdom Bacillati; phylum Actinomycetota; class Actinomycetes; order Mycobacteriales; family Nocardiaceae; genus Nocardia; species Nocardia sp. NPDC052254. Next base: position 1,032,244 of record NZ_JBFAUW010000001.1, read on the forward strand.
CGCCTGGATTCGCGGCTCGCCGCCGCCCTCATGGGCATCCAGGCCATCAAGGGGGTCGAGGTCGGCGACGGTTTCGAAACGGCGCGCCGCCGTGGCAGCGCCGCGCACGACGAGATGCGGCCGGGCCCCGACGGCGTGCTGCGCTCCACCAACCGCGCCGGCGGTCTCGAGGGCGGGATGACCAATGGCGAGCCGCTGCGGGTCCGGGCGGCCATGAAGCCGATCTCGACCGTTCCCCGGGCACTGTCCACGATCGACATGACCAGCGGTGAGCCTGCCGTGGCCATCCATCAGCGTTCCGACGTGTGTGCCGTCCCCGCCGCGGGCGTCGTCGCCGAGGCCATGGTGGCCCTGGTCGTCGCCCAGGCGGTGCTGGAGAAGTTCGGCGGCGATTCGCTCCCCGAAACCATCGGCAATGTCACGAGCTACCTCGAGCGCGTCCACAGCCGGCCGCACGTTCCGGGTGCCGTGGCGTCGGAGGCATGAATGGCTGACCCCGCGCGCGGCATCGCCCGGGCCGGTCGCCCGGGCCAGCCGTCGTGATGGTTCGCGACGATCCGAGCCGCCCGAGCGTGATTCTGATCGGCCCGCCGGGGGCCGGTAAATCCACGATCGGGCGCAAGCTCGCCCGTGAACTGGGCGTCTCCCTGTACGACACCGATGCGGGGATCGAGGAGGACACCGGCCGCACCATTCCGGAGATCTTCGCGGCCGACGGTGAGCCGGAATTCCGGCGCATCGAGGAGCGGGTGGTACGGCACGCGATCATGTCCGAGGACGGGGTCGTGTCCCTGGGTGGTGGCGCGATCCTCTCCGAGGCGACCCGCGACCTGCTCCGGGGGCGCACGGTCGTCTATCTCGAGATCAGCGTCTCCGAGGGGCTGCGGCGCACCGGCGCCTCGACGAACCGGCCGCTGCTCGCCGGCGACGATCCCAGCGCGAAATATCGCGAACTCATGCGGATCCGCCGCCCCCTCTACCGCGAGGTGGCCGCGATCCGGGTTCGTACCGACGGTCGCAGCCCGGGCCGGGTGGTTCGCGCGATACTCGTCAAACTCGGCGTCGAACCCACGGAACCCACAACGCCGCAACCGAACCCGGCAGCTGCGGACAACACCGGCACCCGCCGCTCCCGCACCCGTGGCCGGCGCCGTCGTACCCGCCCGGCCGCCACCACCCCACCGTCCGGCCCGCCCGGCGACGATCGGGCCACCGAAGCGGCGGGCACGTCCGCGGAATCCGAACCGGTACAGCAGGATTGCGGCGCATCCGGTCCGGCACAACCGCGTCGGCGGGCGCGCCGATCCCGGCGCGGCGGACGCCGGCACTCCCGTAACCGGACGGAAGTTGCACCGGAGACCGCCGAGTCACCGTCCGCAGCCGCGCGAACCGACACCCCCGCGTCGAACCCCCCTGTACCGGAATCGAATTCGCGATCGGGCCGGATCCGCCGCACCGCCTCCCGGCCCGCCGGACCGCCCGCGCCGAACACCGACGCCGCGCCGCGCCCACAGCGGGCCGGGCCCGGTGCCGCGAAGGAATCCGCCGCCGCGGACCCGCCCGGCCCGGCCGCCGAGCGATCCGATCACGAATCCGCCCCCGGGGCCGGGCGATCCCGCCGGGCCCGCGCCCGCCGCGCACGCCTACGACGAGCACTAGAGGAATCGGAGCAGCACACATGAGTGAGCCCACCCGTATCGAGGTCCGCACCGCCGATCCGTACCCGGTCATCATCGGCCGCGGGCTGCTGGGCGAACTGGTCGAGCAGGTCGCCCGCCACCCCGGTGTCCGGACCGTGGCCATCTTCCATCAGCCGCCGCTGGCCGAGACCGCCGAGGCGGTACGCACGGCACTGGCCGAACAAGCGGTCGGCGCCGGGGGCGAGACGATCGACGCCCACCGCATCGAGATCCCCGACGCCGAGGCCGGTAAAGACCTGCCGGTGGCGGGCTTCTGCTGGGAAGTGCTCGGCCGCATCGGCTTGACCCGCCAGGACGTGGTGATCAGCATCGGTGGCGGTGCGGCCACCGACCTGACCGGCTTCGTGGCAGCCACCTGGATGCGCGGGGTCTCGGTGGTCCACGTGCCCACCACGCTGCTCGCGATGGTCGACGCGGCGGTCGGCGGGAAGACCGGAATCAACACCGAGGCCGGTAAGAACCTGGTCGGGTCCTTCCACGAGCCATCGGCGGTTCTCGTCGATCTGGTGACGCTGGAGACCGTCCCGGCCAACGAGATCGTCGCCGGGATGGCCGAGATCATCAAGGCCGGATTCATCGCCGATCCGGTCATCCTGGAGTTGGTGGAACGCGATCCGAAGGCCGCCCTCGATCCCACCGGCGAGGTCCTGCCCGAGCTGGTCCGGCGCGCGATCCAGGTCAAGGCCGATGTGGTGGCCGCCGATCTCAAGGAGGCCAGCCTCCGCGAGATCCTCAACTACGGTCATACGCTCGGCCATGCGATCGAACGCCGCGAACGCTACCGCTGGCGGCACGGCGCGGCCGTTTCGGTCGGGCTGGTGTTCGCGGCCGAACTGGGCCGGCTGGCCGGTCGCCTCGACGACGCCACCGCCGATCGGCACAGCGCGGTTCTCGCGAGTGTCGGGCTGCCGACGACCTACGATGCCGACGCATTGCCGCAACTGCTGGAGACCATGCAGACCGACAAGAAGACCCGCTCGGGCGTCGTCCGATTCGTCGTACTGGATGGTCTGGCCAAACCCGGCCGTCTGGAGGGTCCGGACCCGTCCCTGCTGGCCGCGGCGTATGCCACCATCGCGCGCGAGGACAGCGCCGGGGGCGGAATTCTGCTCTAGGACAGGAAAATCCGGGCCGCGGGACCAGTCCTGCGGCCCGGATGTCCGGGCGAGCGAAGAATCAGGCGGGAGAGGCCGCGGCCGGCGGAGCGGAGTTCTCACCCTTGCGTTGCTCCCGGCCCACCAGGAACCGGCCGATTCCCACACCGACCATCGCCGGAATGAAGATCATCAGCACGATGAACGCGGCACCGGCGGTGAGCTCGAAGAGCAGGCCGTTGTCACCGAGATCGAACTTCGGCAGGTAGTCGAGTATCCACGACACCAGACCGCTGCCCAGACCACCGACGACACCAGCCTTCAACCAGCGCATGGTGAGGTCTGCTCCCCCTCGCTCGGGATCCGGATTGGCCCGGCGATCACCACGACCGTCGAGCAGGCCCCAGGCCACGCCGGTGACGATCAGCACGACAAGGCAGACGATGCGCATCCACGAACCGTTGGTCGGCCAGTAGATCATCCCGAAGCCGAGCAGCGTTCGCAGTACCACGGTCAGCGCACCCAGGACTATGGCACGCAACACCCACGAATTCATGTCGATCACCTTAGCCTGTGTTGTGACGTCATCTAATTGGAACCGGTTCTAGAAGTCTCGCAGATCCAGCGCGGCCGCCATCGCGGCCCGCGGCGCGGGGCGGCCGGTGAACTGTTCGACCTGGCCATAGGCCTGATTGAGCAGCATCTGCAGACCACTGACCACCGTATTGCCCGCCCGCCGCACGGCAGCGGCCAACGGTGTGGGCCACGGGTCGTAGATCGCGTCCAGAACCACCGGCGCCGCGGCGACCTCCTCGGCCACGACCGCCGCGGCCGTGGCCGGGATCGTACTGACCACCGCGTCCGCCTTCGCACACACCGCCCCCACCCGCTCCGCCGCGAAATCGGTGAATTCCGTTGCCATCCCGAGCTGCCGGGCCAGCGCCAGCGTGGACGCGGCACGTTCCGCGGCACGGGCGACCACGGTGACCTCGCGGGCGCCCAGATCCGCCAGCGCCAGCAGGGCCGGCCGCGCGGTACCACCGGCACCGAGGACGACCGCGCGATCGGCCGATTCGACACCGGCGCCCTGCAGCGCCCCGCGCACACCGTCCACATCCGTGCAGTCGGCGCGCCAGCCTTTGTCCGTGCGGACCAGGGTGTTCGCCGATCCGGCCAGGACGGCCCGCTCGGTGCGCTCGGTGGCGTGGTTCAGGGCCGCGACCTTACCGGGCATCGTCACCGACAATCCGACCCATTCCGGACCGAGCCCGTCGACGAGCCCCGGCAGTTGCTCACCGGTGCACTCGATACGTTCGTAGGTCCAGTCCAGGCCCAGGGCCCGGTACGCGGCCAGGTGCAGCTGCGGTGATCGGGAATGGATGATCGGACTACCGAGCACCGCGGCCTTGCGCGGCGCTCCCCGATCCCGCGTCACGTGATCATCGGCCACTGTCGAGAATTCCGCTCTGCTGGGCGCGTTCGATATTGCGCAGATGTTCGCTGTAGCTCTCGGTGAACAGGGTGGTCCCCTGTTTGTCCACGGTCACGAAGTACAGCCATGGCCCGGGTTCCGGACTCTCGACCGCCCGCAGCGCATCGAGTGACGGTGAGGAGATCGGCGTGGCGGGCAGACCCGACATGGCGTAGGTGTTCCACGGAGTCTCCCGGGCGCGGTCACTGTCGGTGGTCGCGACCTCGGTGCGGTCGAGGGTGTAGTTGACCGTCGAATCCAGCTGGAGCGGCTGCCCCTTCGCCAGCCGGTTCACCACCACCCGCGCGACCTTGGGCATGTCCTTGGGCAGCGCCTCCCGTTCGACCAGTGAGGCCGCGATCAGCATGTGGTACGGGTCGAGTCCGTTGGTCCCGCCCGCCTGCAGCAATCCGGTCGTCTCGTAACTCGCGGCGCTCTCGCCGACCAGCTGAGCGAGGATCTGCTCCGGCGTGCCGGACGGATCGAAATTCCAGGCACCGGCCGAGATCAGGCCCTCGAGCTGCCGGGTGTGGTCCGGCACGTTGCGCACCTCGTCGATCGCCCACGCCGGCACACCCAACGCGGCGAGATCGGTCTTGGCCCCCGCCGCGTCGAGCTGTTCGTAGGTGGTGCACTTGCGCTCGGCGCCCGTGCCGACACAGCTGGCATCGGCGATCTTGCGATAGATCCCGTCATTGCGGGCTCCGGTGTTGACGTCGGTCGAATCGTGCAGGCGCTTGCCCTCGGAGACGACCACATTGCCCACCCGGGAGGTCTTGGTGAGCAGGGCCTCCACCGCATCGGCGCCCTTGCTGTGTGAGGGCACCGCATAGAAGCCGGGCTGAACCGAGGTGATACCCGAATTGCGCACGGCTGCTTCATAGAAGGCGCCGGTACTCTTCACGACGCCCTCGGTGACCATCGTCTGGGCGATCTGCTGAGCGGTGTCACCGCTGTGTACCTGAACGATCGCCAAGGGACCGGCCGGACCGTCGAAGTCCTCGGGCCCGCCCATCGACCGGATGAACTTGTATCCCGCGTATCCACCGGCCACCAGGAACAGGACCACGAACACACAGGACAGCACGACCACATTGCGCCGACGCCGCTGCCGTTCGACGGCCTTGCGGGACGCGGCCCGGGAGGAGCGGCGACCACGACCGGAGGAACCCGAGCGGCCGGGACGCCCCGCGGCCCGGGACTGTCCGCTCGACTTCTTCGTCGATTTCTTGGATGTGCCGTCGCGTCGCTGCGCCGCACGCGGCGATCCGCTCTCGGCGCGGGAGCCGCGGCGCACCGGCGGATCGTCGGCGGGCTCGTCCAAGACGATCGGAACCAATTCGCGTTCGGACTCGAACCCCGACTCGTCGTCGGACCTCCGATAGCGGTGCTCCGTCGACGGCAGATACTCGGGCTCGCCGTACTCGTCGGCGTAGCCGGGTTCGTCGTAGGACGGATCACCGTAACCGGGCTCGGCGTAATCGGGATCCGTGAACTGCGGATCGTCGTATTCCGCGTAGTCCGCGGCGTCGTACTGCGGTTCGCCGTAATCGGGCTCGGCGGCGGCATGCCGGCCGCCGCGCGGCGCGGGGCGCCCCGGCACGCCGTGACCGGGCGCGAACTCGTGCGCACCGCCGTAACCACCATCGGGGGGAGGCGCGACAGGCTCAGCCTCGTCGACGTAGCGCGGAATCACCGCGGTGTCGTCGTCCTCGTAATCGTCCCATTCATCGGTGGTGCTGCGATGCGCACCGCCGCGCCGGTAGCGCCGCTGCTGTTCGTCGGCGCGTTGCCTGGATCGCTCTCCGGCCCGGGCCCAGCGGTCATTCATCCGACCACTCGTCCTCGCCTGCACCGGCCGAGTTCAACACTGCACTCCGTTCGTCCAACCACCCTTGCAGGATCGACACAGCGGCCGCCTGGTCGATCACCTGCCGACGGCCGCGCGAGCGAACTCCGCTGTCCCGCAATGCACGTGCAGCTGACACCGTAGTCAAACGTTCGTCGGAAAGTCGTATCGGCACACCGGGAATCAGCCTTCGCAAACGTTTGGCGAATCTCGCAGCCATGGCAGCCGATGCACCATTTTCCCCGCGCAGTGTGCGCGGCAGGCCGACGACAACCTCGACCGCCTCATACTCCCGCACAATCTCGGCAACTCGGGCCGTGTCGGCGTCGGCACCGCGTTTCCCGCTCTTGGCGGTGGCCACCGTCTCGACCGGAGTCGCCAGAATCCCGTCCGGATCGCTGGCGGCCACCCCGATGCGGACGGTGCCCACATCGATCCCGATGCGGCGGCCGCGGCCGGGGTCGGTCGCCGCATCGGGGCGATCGGCCGACACCTGGTCCGGCCGGCCACCCGCGCTCTCGCGCCCCGGTTCCGGGATCGCGCCCGATCGAGACTTCTCCGGGTCCGCGCTATCCGAATCCTCGGATGTGTTCATCAGCCGGCGATCTCGGCCACCCGTGCGCGCAGGCCGGAGAGCCCGGCCTCGATTCCCGACGGATCCGAGCCGGCGCCCTGAGCCATCTCGGGCTTGCCTCCACCGCGCCCGGCGATGCTCGGGCCGAAGGCGGCCACCAGCTCACCGGCCTTGAAACCGAGCTCCTGGGCGGGTTTGTTCACCGCGACCACGAACGGAACCTTGCCGTCGGTGTTGCCCAGCAACACCACCACCGCGGGCTCACTGCCGAACCGGCCGCGGATATCGGAGGCGAGAGTCCGCAGATCACCCGCGCCGACCCCCTGCGGGGCGGCGGCGGCCACAAGCAGCACCCCGCCCACTCGCTGCGCCTGTTCGACATACTTCCCGGCCTGCGACAGCACCGCGGCGGCCTTGGTGCGCTCGAGCTCCTTCTCCGCGACCTTGAGCCGCTCCACCAGTTGCTCGACCCGCGTGGGCACCTCCTCGGAGGGCACCTTCAGCGAGGCGGCCACACCGGCGAGCAGCGCCCGTTCCTTGGCCAGGTACTTGTAGGAATCGAGTCCTACGAAGGCCTCGACCCGGCGCACACCCGAACCGACCGATGATTCACCCAGCAGCGTGATCGGCCCGATCTGCGAGGAATGTTCGACATGGGTACCGCCGCACAACTCCATCGAGAACGGTCCGCCGATCTCCACGACCCGCACCTCGGAACCGTAGTTCTCGCCGAACAGCGCCAGTGCGCCCATGGACTTGGCCTTGGGCAGATCGGTGACGAAGGTGTTGACCGGGAAATCCGAGCCCACCGCGTCGTTGGACACCGCCTCGATATCGGCCTTCTGCGCCTCCGACAGCTGGCCCTGCCAGTTGAAGTCGAATCGCAGGTAGCCGGGCTTGTTCATCGAACCGGCCTGCACCGCGTTCGGCCCGAGGATCTGCCGCAGCGCGGCGTGCACCATGTGCGTACCGGAGTGCCCCTGGGTGGCACCGCGTCGCCAGGCCGGATCGACCTGGGCGAGCACCGCGTCGCCCTCGGTGACCTGTCCACGCTCGACCGTGGTCTTGTGCACCCAGAGCTTCTTGGCGATCTTCTGCACGTCGGTGACGCGCAGTTCGGTGCCGGAGGTGGTGATGGTGCCACGGTCGGCGATCTGGCCGCCGGACTCCGCGTAGAGCGGACTGCGATCGAGGATGACCTCGACAGCCTGGCCCGCGGTGGCGGTGGGAACCCGCACGCCATCCGCGATCAACGCCAATACCGTCGCTTCGGTGGCGAGTTCGTCGAATCCGGTGAATTCGGTCGCGCCGCGGTCGACGAGCTCCTTGTAGATCGACAGATCGGCGTGCGCGTGCTTGCGGGCCTGGGCGTCGTCCTTGGCGCGCTGGCGCTGCTGCGCCATCAGCGCCCGGAAGCCCGCTTCGTCGACCTCGAGTCCGGCCTCGGCGGCCATCTCCAGTGTCAGATCGATCGGGAATCCGTAGGTGTCGTGCAGGGTGAAGGCCTCGTCGCCGGCGATCCGGCGACCACCGGACGCGCGCACCTCCGCCACGGCGTCGTCGAACAACTTCGAACCGGTACTCAAAGTCTTGAGGAAGGCGGTCTCCTCACCCACGGCGACAGTTTCGATACGGGTGAAGTCGGTGGCCAATTCCGGATACGAGGGCGCCATGAGGTCGCTGACGACCTTCATGAACTCACCGATGACCGGCTTCTCCGCACCCAGCAGCCGGGCCGAGCGCACGATGCGGCGCAACAGCCGGCGCAACACGTAGCCGCGACCGTCGTTTCCGGGGTTGACGCCGTCGGCGATCAGCATCGCCGAGGTCCGGGCATGGTCGGCGATGACGCGGAAGCGGACGTCGTCGGCATGTTCGACGCCGTAGTTCTTACCGGTCAGCTCCTCGGCCTTGCCGATGATGGGGCGCAGCAGATCGGTTTCGTAGACGTTGTCGACGCCCTGCAACAGCATCGCGACCCGCTCGACGCCCATACCGGTGTCGATGTTCTTCTTGGGCAGCGATCCGACCGGCGCGAACCCCAGCTTCGGGCTCTGCTCACCGCGAATGTCCTGCATGAACACGAGATTCCAGATCTCGAGGTAGCGGTCCTCGTCGGCGACCGGTCCACCCTCGGCACCGTATTCGGGGCCGCGGTCGTAGTAGATCTCCGAGCACGGGCCACCGGGACCGGGCACACCCATGTCCCAGTAGTTGTCCTTGCCGTCGCGGAACTGGATGCGCTCTTCGGGAATTCCCGCGACGCGGTGCCAGATCTCGGCGGCCTCCGGATCACTCTCGTAGGCGGTGACCCAGATGCGCTCCGGATCGAGTCCGAAACCACCCTCCTCCTGAGACCGGCTGATCAGCTCCCAGGCGAAGGCGATCGCACCTTCCTTGAAATAGTCACCGAAGGAGAAGTTTCCGGCCATCTGGAAGAACGTATTGTGCCGGGTGGTGACACCCACCTCTTCGATATCGCCGGTGCGCACACACTTCTGCACACTGGTCGCCCGTGCGAACGGCGGCGCCTCCTGGCCCAGGAAATACGGCTTGAACTGAACCATGCCCGCATTCACGAAGAGCAGGTTCGGGTCCGGCAGGATCAGCGAGGCACTGGGTACCTCGGTGTGGCCGGCACGGACGAAATGGTCCAGGAATCGCCGTCGGATCTCGTGGGTCTGCACAAATATCCAGCCTACCGGGCGGCGTCCAGCCTGTTTTCAGCGGTCGGGCGCCCCTGCGCGTCCACGAACGATGCGGCGCAGTTTGGTCACCCGCGGCCCCACTTCGCGCTCGTAGCCGTGGTCGGTCGGGGTGTAGTAGTCGGCGCCGATCAACTCGTCGGGCGGATACTGCTGGGTGAGCACGCCGTCCGGATGATCATGCGGGTACCGATACCCCTGGGCATTGCCGAGTGCGGCCGCGCCCGCGTAGTGCCCGTCGCGCAGATGCGCCGGAACCGCCCCGGCCTTACCGGCCGAGATGTCCGAGATCGCGGCGCCGACGGCCGCGGCGACGGCACCGGACTTGGGCGCGGTGGCGATATGGATGGTGGCGTGCGCCAGTGCCAGCTGCGCCTCCGGCATCCCGACCAGCTGCACCACCTGCGCGGCCGCGACCGCGGTCTGCAGCGCGGTCGGATCGGCCATGCCGACGTCCTCGGATGCCTGGATCATCAATCGCCGCGCGATGAAGCGGGGATCCTCGCCCGCGCTGATCATCCGGGCCAGATAGTGCAGGGCCGCGTCGACATCGGAGCCCCGCAGCGATTTGATGAAGGCGCTGATCACGTCGTAGTGCTGATCCCCGGCGCGGTCGTAGCGCACCGCTGCCCGATCCACGCTCGCCTCGACCAGATCCACGTCCACGGTGCCGTCGAGCGAGGATTCCGCGGACGCCTCCAGCGCGGTCAGGGATCGGCGTGCGTCGCCACCGGCGATGCGCACGATGTGGTCGAGGGCCGCCTCGCTGACCCCGTATTGCCCGTCCAGGCCGCGTTCGTCGGCGATCGCGCGACGCAGCACCTCGCGAATATCGCTGTCCGACAACGATTTCAGTTGCAGTACCAGCGACCGGGACAGCAGCGGCGACACCACCGAGAACGACGGGTTCTCCGTCGTCGCACCGACCAGCAGCACGATGCGGTTCTCCACCGCGGCCAGCAAGGCGTCCTGCTGGGTCTTGGAGAACCGGTGCACCTCGTCGATGAACAGCACGGTCTGCTCCCCCACCAGCAACCGCCGCCGGGCCAGATCGATGACCGCGCGTACCTCCTTGACCCCCGCGGACAGGGCCGACAATGCCTCGAAACGGCGACCGGTGGCCGTGGAGATGAGCGCGGCCAAGGTGGTCTTACCGGTTCCAGGCGGACCGTAGAGCAGCACCGACGCCGCTCCGGACCCCTCGATCAACCGCCGTAGCGGCGACCCGGGTCCCAGCAGGTGTTGTTGCCCGACCACCTCGTCCAGGCTCGCCGGGCGCATGCGCACCGCCAGCGGCGACATCCGGCCAACGGGTGGCAGTGCGGACGATCCGCCCGATATTCCGGTCTCCCCCGGCGAGTCCACCTCCGGCGCCTCGAACAACCCTTCGCTCACGCCTCGACGGTACTCACCCGGTCCGACAGCGCCGATCTCCCACACCCGCCGCCGTCATCGTGCTCAGAGACGCAGGATGCGTGCGGCCTGCGCGTCGATCTCGGCGCGCAGTTCGGTATCGCTCAGATCCTGCAGCCCCGCGGCACTGCGCAGGAACGGTTCGAGCAGTTGCCAGCCCATCGCGAACGCCGCCAGATGCGCCACCGCCAGCCCGGCCTCGCGATCACTGTCCACTCCGGGCCGGACACTGTCGATCATCAGCGCCATCACCGGAAAACGTTCCTGCAGCTCACCGACCGGATAACCGTCGAGAATGCAGCGCGCCAGCACCGTCAGATGACGCCGCAACCCCGGATCCGCGGTGGTGAGCCGACCCGATGCGGCCAGCGCACCGGATTCCTCGCCCAGGAATTTGAGCACCGCGCCGACCAGCTGATCCTTGGCACCGAAATGCCGGAAGACCAGGCCGTGATTGACCCCGGCCCGTTCGGCGATATCGCGGATGGAGGTGGCGGCCGGACCGCGTTCGGCGAACAGGTCGGCGGCGGCCTCCATCACCGCCGCCACGACCGCCTCCCGGCCGACCGGCGCCGCATTCGATTCCCCGCCGAGCGGCGTCGATGGCGAGCGATCGGACATCGGACTACAGTAACGGAGTGCACTGTAGTCAATCGACTACACCCGGAGCCCGATCGAGGAGACACCGTGCCGAACACCATCACCGACGGAACCGCACAATCCACGCCCTACGCCGTGAGTTCATTCCAACTTCCGGGATATCCCCTGATCGCGGGCCCGTTCACGCACCTGGTCGCCGAGCGCGACAGACTGGCGGCCCTGACCTGGCAACATTTCGATGTCCGCCGGGCCGGTGTCACCCTCGGCGCCGAGATCGACGGCGTCGACCTGACCGCCGACCAGCCCGGCGAGGTGGTCGCCGAACTGCGCCGGGCGCTGCACGAGTACAAGGTGATCTTCTTCCGCGATCAGCCCCTGACCGCCGCACAGCACGTCACCTTCGCCGCCCGCTTCGGCACCCTCGAGGTACATCCGTTCATCCCCTCCAATACCGAGCAGCCCGAACTCGTCCGATTCGAGAAGACCCCCACGGTCGCGGGCGTGGAGAACATCTGGCATCACGACGTGACCTGGCGGCCGCAGCCGTCGATGGGCGCGATCCTGCACGCGATCGCGGTGCCGGAATTCGGCGGCGACACCCTGTTCTCCGACATGTACGCCGCCTACGAGGCGCTGGATGCCGAAACCCGCACGCGCATCGACGATCTCACCGCCACCCACGACTACACCCGTGCGTTCGGCCGCGGGCAGTCACCCGAGGCACAGGAGGCGATGCGCGCCCAGCATCCGGCGGTGAGCCATCCGGTGGTCTGCACGCACGAGGCCACCGGGCGCCGGCACCTGTACGTCAACAGGATCTTCGTCGACCGCATCGACGGCCTGGACCCCGCGGACAGCCATGATCTGCTGGACCGGCTGTGCCGGCAGGCCGACTACCCCGAGCATCAGGTCCGGCTGCACTGGGAGCCCGACACCGTCGCCTTCTGGGACAACCGCGCGGTCCAGCACTACGCCGCCAGCGACTACTGGCCGCAGGCCCGCGTCATGGAACGCGCCTCGATCGTCGGTAACCGCCCGGCACGCTGACCGGCTAGCCCTCCCAGAGCTCCTCGAGGGTCGCGGAGACATGCTCGGCGAAATCACCGAGCGTGTCGTCGCCGGTGCAGCGGGCGTCCTCGGCGAGCGCGGCCCACCGGTTGATCAGCGCCGCCGACCGCGGAACCGACAAGCCGTGTTCGCGCGCGGCGGCGATGCGGCTGTGATCGGCCGGCAGGAACCAATACGTGGTCAGCCACACCCAGATGAGCCTGGCCTCGAGGATGCGCTCGGCGAGCACGTCGTCGTCGGCGAGGGCGGGCCATACGCCCACGACCTCCGAACGCCAGGCCTCGACCATCTGCTGCGCCCGCTCACGCGACAGCTCGAAATCGCACAGGCAGCCGGGGAACGACACCAGCGCATAGGCGATATCGAGGGTGGCGTCGCGGAAGCCGCCCCACTCGTAGTCGAGGAAACGAGCGCCCTCGTCGTTGAGGATCACATTGTCGGGACACAGATCCGACGGGCTGAACGCGCGGAACCGGCCCGCGGCGAACAGACGGTTCCCGCGCACGATCCGTTCGGCGATCTCGCCCGGCACCTCGATACCGACCTCACGCGCCAGCATGCCGGGCACCTCACCGATCGCCGCCTCGGCCTGCTGGGCGATCCCGTCGACCCGGCGGCCGACGTCCACCCGGCGCAGCAGTGCCACGAAATCGGCCTCCCGGCCGACCGTGGCCGCGTGCATGCGCCCCAGCGCCTGCGCGAACGCCATCTGCGCGTTCCGTGTGGCGGGTTCGGCACCCGTTTGCAGGACGGAGGTCAGCGACATGTTCTCACCGAGGTCACTGAGGATGAGCAGGCGATCCGGCAGACTGTGCGCGAGCAGGTACGCCCCCGGGCGATGCTCACTGCTCAGCGCGGTGGTGAATTGGTAGGACACGGCCTCGCGAAGGAATGCCGAGTCGATACTCGCCACACCCGGCGCCAAGCCGCCGATGCGCCGCTCCTCGGCGGCGCCGCGAACCTGCTTGACAATCAATGTGCGAGGAAGCGAGAAGGAATTCTCCGCTACGCGTACGCGAAGTACCGTCGTCCTGCCACTACCGCTGAGTTCGATCGGATCGCTCAGCTTTACCGCAGCACCCATTCGCTTTGTGAGCAACTGTTGTGCCGCGGACACGACTTCGGCGGCGCGTTCGGCCAATAGTGCGGTCATCGCAAACCAAGTTACTCGCTCCAGGTCACTTTCAGCGAGCGGTTCGGCAACCTTTCGCGCGTCGCCCGGCGTGTCCGGGCGATGCGGCCACGACACGCACGAGATCCTCACTACGCTCGTCGTCGGCAGGTCCCTGCCCGGCCCCGGCATCGCGTGTACCGTGGCCGGCCGCTTGACACGCCTGGCACCGTCCGGTTGTGTCGAAAGCTCAACTGCTGTGTGCCGCACCAGAACCCAGGTGATTCGAAAGGTCCGACGATGACCGACTCCCCGCAGTCCGGCCCCGGCGACACCGGCGAAGGCGGTGAACGGCGCCCGGCGAGCCGGTCCGGTGCCGCACCCGGTACGCCCGGTACGGCGCCGCCGCCTCCCGTTCCACCGGCCGGTGGTGTTCCACCGGTCACTCCAGCCGCAGGTCCGCACGGATCGCCGCAGGTCCCGGGCCCGAGCTACGGTCCGCCCGGCAGTGTGCCGCCCGGCGCGTACCCGCCACCGCAGGGCACATATCCCCCGCCACCGGGGGTGAATCCACCGCCACCGCAAGGCGCGTATCCGCCACCCCAGCAGGGACCGTACCCGCCACAACAAGGCGGGTATCCGCCGCAAGGCGCGTATCCACCACCTCAGGACAACTGGAATGCGCATAATGGCGGACTGCCGCCACAGAATGGCCCCGGTCCCGGCTACGACGCGGCCGCGGCCTATGCCGGCGCACCGGGCCTCGAGGTGGGCCGGGCCCTCGGCTTCGCGTGGGATCGCTTCCGCGCCAACCTCATTCCGTGGATCGCGATCACGCTGGTGGGTTTCGTCGCCTATCTCGCGGTGACCGTGGTGGTGAACGTCACCCATGTGAACTCGCTGCTGCCCGTCCTGCTGATCGGCCTGCTCGCCGCGCTGGTGGTGTGGTTGCTGCAGGCGGCGATGATTCGTGGCGCACTGTACGAAACCGACGGCACCCCACCGGATTTCCAGTCCTTCTTCACCTTCGCCAACGCCGGCAACGTGATACTCACCGCGCTGCTGGTGTTCGTGGCGGCCTGCATCGGCGCGGCGCTGTGCGTACTGCCGGCGATCATCGTCGGCTACCTGTGCATGTTCTCGCTGCACTTCGTGATCGATCAGGATCTGGATCCGTTCACCGCCATCAAATCCAGTGCGCAACTGGTGGTGTCGAATTTCGTGCCGACACTGCTGCTCGCGCTGACCGTCGCCGCGATGACGCTGGTCGCCACCGCGCTGTGCGGAATCGGCCTGTTGATCGCCGGCCCCCTGTCCGCCATCGCCGTGACGTACTCCTACCGCGTACTCACCGGCGGGCTCATCGCCTGATCGAGCGCCGGGCGCAAGGCCTTCACTCCGGGTCGCCGAACCACCAGCGCGCCAGCGGATTCGAACCCGATCCCCGGCGCGGTCGCAGAACGCGATCGTGCCGGGGGCGCAGATTCAGCACGATGATGCCCGCGACGACGATGCCGATCATGTTCACACCCAGCTGACCGATCGACATGAAGGCCTTGTGCCATTCCCCGACCGTCGCGGCCACCGCCGCGAAACCCGCCGCCGGAATCGTCGTCACCGAGATGAACACACCCACCAGTGCCGCCGATTTCGCCGTGATCAGCGACAGCATGCCGGCCGCCCCAGCCAGCAACGCCACCACCAGTGAGAACGGCCCGACCTCGTAGATGAAATCCACATTGTGAACCGAATGGATGGTGTCGACGGTGATCCAGCCGGCCCGTTCCCACACCAGTGAGGCGAGCGTGGCGATGCCCATCGCCACGGGGAATCCGATCAGCAGGGCCAGGATCGAGCGGCGTGCCAGGCGAAAGTTCCTGCGCACCACCGCAACCGCGATCGCTGCCAGGGGCCCGAACTCCGGCCCGACCACCATCGCACCGACGATGGTCACCGGCGAATCCGTCGCCACACCGACCACGGCGAGCAGGCACGCGATGGTGATGAACGCCAGGAAGGTCGGATTCAGGGTCGATTCCTCGTGGGTCTGAGCGAGCAGTTCCTCCCAGACCACGGCATCGGATGGATCACCCGGTGCCGCCTCGACCGCTCGTTCGGCCGGAACCGACAGCGCCGTCTCCACCGGCGACAGCATCACCCCGCCGTATTCGGGAATCCCGAGACCGCGTAACCCCGCGAGGATGCCGTTGGCCGATTCGCGCGCGATATCGGCCTGAACCAGATCACCGGGCGGTTCCACCGAGGCACCGCGTTGCACGGTGATCAGTGTCGCCCCGGGATCGGAGCGCAGTGCGGTGACCGCGGCGTCGGTCGATTCGGCTGGGCAGACCACCCGCAGGTGCAGCACCCGATCCCCTGTCGTCGGCGATCGTCCGGCGCCGGGCGGCACCGGACGATCTGCAGACTAGCGGGCGGCCTTCGCCACGAGCGTATTTCAGGCGCGTGCCGGAACGGGCTTGCCGTTCTCGTCGAGCACCACGTCCAGGCCCGCTTCCTTGCGCTGCTGCGGCGTGATCGCGGCAGGCGCGTCGGTGAGCGGATCCACACCGCCACCGGACTTCGGGAACGCGATGACCTCCCGGATCGACTCCACACCGGCCAGCAGGGCGGTGATGCGGTCCCAGCCGAAGGCGATACCGCCGTGCGGCGGAGCGCCGAAGGCGAAGGCGTCCAACAGGAATCCGAACTTCTCCTGCGCCTCGTCGTGGCTGATGCCCATCACCTGGAACACCCGCTCCTGCACGTCGCGGCGATGGATACGAATGCTGCCGCCGCCGATCTCGTTGCCGTTGCAGACGATGTCGTAGGCGTAGGCCAGCGCCGATCCCGGATCGGTGTCGAAGGTGTCCAGGGAGTCCGGCTTGGGTGAGGTGAAGGCGTGATGCACCGCGGTCCACGCCGAATGCCCCAGGGCCACATCACCACTGGCGGTCGCCTCGGCCGCGGGCTCGAACATGGGCGCGTCCACGATCCACACGAACGCCCAGGAGCCCTCCTCGATCAGATCGCACTTGCGCGCGATCTCGCCACGCGCGGCACCCAGCAGTGCCCGGCTCGATTTCTGCTCGCCGGCGCCGAAGAAGATGCAGTCGCCGGGTACGGCGCCCACGTGGGCGGCCAGCCCCTCGCGCTCGGCCTCGGACAGGTTCTTGGCGACCGGGCCGCCGAGGGTTCCGTCCTCGTTGACCAGGATGTACGCGAGTCCCTTGGCACCGCGCTGCTTGGCCCACTCCTGCCAGGCGTCGAGCTGACGCCGCGGCTGGCTCGCACCGCCCGGCATGACCACCGCACCGACGTACGGCGCCTGGAAGACCCGGAACGGAGTGTCGGAGAAGTACTCGGCGCACTCGGTGATCTCGACACCGAATCGCAGGTCCGGCTTGTCGCTGCCGTAGCGGCGCATCGACTCGGCGTAGGTCATGTGCGGGATCGGCGTCGCGATCTCGTGACCGATCAGCTTCCACAGCGCCACCAGGATGTCCTCGGCCAGCAGGATCACATCCTCCTGGGTCACGAAGCTCATCTCGATGTCGAGCTGGGTGAATTCGGGCTGGCGGTCGGCGCGGAAGTCCTCGTCGCGGTAGCAGCGCGCGATCTGGTAGTAACGCTCCACACCCGACACCATCAGCAGCTGTTTGAACAGCTGCGGGCTCTGTGGCAGTGCGTAGAACTTGCCGGGCTGCAGCCGGGCGGGCACCAGGAAGTCACGCGCGCCCTCCGGTGTGGACCGGGTCATGGTCGGCGTCTCGACCTCGACGAACGCATGCTGGTCGAGGACCTCGCGCGCCGCGGCATTGACCTTCGAGCGCAGCCGGATGGCGTGTGCGGGCCCTTCCCGGCGCAGATCGAGGTAGCGGTACTTCAGGCGCGCTTCCTCGCCGGGGGTCTCGTCGAGCTGGAACGGCAGCGGCGCGGCCTCGTTCAGCACCTCGAGTTCGCTGACGTTCACCTCGATCGCGCCGGACGGCAGGTTCGGGTTCTCACTGCCCTCCGGACGGGCCTCGACCACACCGGTGACCCGCACGCAGTACTCCGCGCGCAGCTTGTGCGCCTGTTCGGCCGGCACGCCCTCACGGAAGACGACCTGCGCGACCCCCGACGCATCGCGCAGATCGATGAAGATCACGCCACCGTGGTCTCGCCGCCGGGCCACCCAGCCGGTGAGGGTGACGGTCAGACCGGCGTGCTCGCTTCGCAGCGAACCAGCCAAGTGGGTGCGCAGCACGGGAATCCTTTCGACGACACGTGGCACCGGGTACGGAACGACCTGGTGCGGCCCCCATGGTAGTGAGGCGGGCCGGACGGACGGAAACCGATATCCGCACCGGAGGCGCTCGCGGAGGTCCGGGCCGCTCTCGCACTCGGCCCGGCAGCCGGACCACATCCATGGATCGGGCACCGCCCGCACGACCGCCCACCGATTGCGTGACCTGCCTGCTACTGTGAGGCGGTATACGACATTCGCTGTCGAAAAATGGGGAGGGACAATGACTTTCAATCCGGATATTCCGATCGATCCGTGCCGGGTGCACATCGAGGGGCAGCAATATCCGCCCGAGTGCCCGCAGAATCCGCCGCCGCCACCGGCGGACCATCTGTTGTCGATGGACCACGGTTCCTTCTACGCCTCGGTCGCGGGGCACGCGGCCGCGGCATGGTCGACGGTCGGGCTCGTGCTCACCGGCGCCTACTTCACCTACGCCTACCGGCAGAGCCTCGGCCGGCTCGTATCGTCGCCGTTGATGGCGCGCTTCGCCACCAGGAGCGTCTACGACGACCGCTCGGCGGAGCCGGACCGGCCGGTGTAGCGCTTTCCCGCTGTTGTGGATCGCGGCCGGTGTCGAGTCATCGACTCGACACCGGCCGTTTCCGCCCGTCCGCCCCTGACACGACCGCATTCCATGTGCGCGACCGACCGGGACTCGTGTCAAGCTGTACCGGTTGTTCCGGCGCCCACAACCCGGGCAATGCCGATCGAATGCACAGGAGAACAGCGCGATGACCTTCAACGAAGGTATGGAACTCGACACCGACGGCGTCTCCTCGGGCGGCGGCATGGGCCCCAAGATGATCCTCGGCGGCGGAGGCGGCCTGATCCTTCTCGTCCTCGCTCTGGTGTTCGGCGGGAGCGGCGAGGCCGGGAAGATACTCAACAATCTCACCAACGGTGGAACGAGCCAGTCCGGCGGAACCGTCGACTACTCGATGTGCAAGTCCGGTGCCGACGCCAACAATCCGAAACTGCCGCAGTGCCGGGTGATCGCCACCTACCAGAGCCTGAACGCTGTCTGGACCGCGCAGCTTGCGAAGCACACCGGCAGGGCCTACAAGAAGCCGCAGGTGAAGCTGTTCGCCGGTTCGATCTCCACCGGCTGCGGCAGTGCGACCAGCGCCGTCGGCCCGTTCTACTGCCCGGCCGACCGGACGGCATACTTCGACACCGGATTCTTCCAGGAGTTGGTGGACAAATTCGGCGCCAGTGGCGGGCCGCTGGCTCAGGAATACGTTGTCGCGCATGAAGTCGGCCATCACATCCAGAACCTCCTCGGCGATTCCGGACGCGCGCAGCGGGATCCGAAAGGACCGGAATCCGGTTCGGTCCGCCTGGAACTCCAGGCCGACTGCTATGCCGGAGTGTGGGCCTACTACGCCGACAAGCAACCCGCTCCCGATGGCGGCGCCCCTTTTGTCAAGCCGTTGAGCGACAACGACATTCGCGATGCGCTGTCGGCGGCGCAAGCAGTCGGTGACGACCGGATCCAGAAGGCCTCGACCGGACGGGTGAATCCGGAAGGCTGGACGCACGGATCGTCGAGCGAACGGCAGAAGTGGTTCCTCGCCGGGTACCACACCGGGCAGGTCGAAGCGTGTGCCACCTTCAATGCCGCGGATCTCAACAATCCGCCCGCACTGCGCTGACCAGCCGGCTTCCGTCCCCGCCGGAAGACCCCCGCATGGTCGGTCGTGCGGCGGCCCGACTCGGAAATGAAGCGCCCGTGGCGGCGGCCGCGGGGCGAGGTATCCGCGAGAACTCGAACACACCACAATGATCGGCGGACGCTGTGCAACGTGGACGGAGGACTGGAGTGAACGAGATGATGCGATCCGGCGGGAGTCGGCGTGTGCGGGGTGTGCGCGGCGGGATCGTGGCGCTCGCGTGCGCGGTGACGGCCTTCGGCGGCGCGGTGACCGCCGTGGCCGATGAGCCCGCGGCGCTGTCGGTGGCGCTGACCACGATTCCCGGTGGTGAGCAGGCCGGTGTCACACCGGTACCGACCCTGCTCGTGTATTCCGACGGGCACGCGGTGCACAGTCCGGACGCCGCCGATCCCAAGCGGGACGCGGGGAAGGCGCCGAAACAGCAGAACGGGCACGTATCGCTCGATGTCGTGCATTCCGTTGCGGCGGAAGCGAAGAAGCTCGGCGAGGCCGATCTGGGGATGCCGAAGGACGGTGGTGGCGGATCCACACTGCTGGACTTCCTCGGCGACACCCCCGATCAGGACGTCCATCTGGTGGTGTACTCCCCCGGCGGCTCCGATGGTCTCACCGACGCACAGAAGGCCGACCGCAAACGCTTCACCGAACTCGACCAGAAGCTGACCAAGGCATTCAAGGCCGACCGCTGACCCGGTGACCGGACCGTCGAGCGTTCAGCCGACGGTCCAGGTCTCCTTGCCGTTCAGCAACTCCTGCAGTGATCGGGACGCGACCGGTTTCCGCTCGCGTGCGGCCTCGGTCTGCGCCCGTACCCCGTCGTCGTAGGTGGGGCGGGCGACATCGCGGAAGACTCCGACCGGGACGTGGGACAGATCCTGAGATGTCAGCCGCGACAACGCGTACGCGTATTCGGATTGTTCGCAGTGGGCATCGTGCACCACGATATCGGCCTCTGCTACCTCGGCGGCGGCCACGACCTCCAGTCCGAACCCGTTGCGCACCACCGCGAATTCCGCGTCGGCGCCGAAGCGGATCGGTTCACCGTGGCGCAGCGGGATCAGATGGGATTGCGCATTGTCGCGACGCAGGGCGTCGAACGAGCCGTCGTTGAAGATCGGGCAGTCCTGCAGGATCTCCACGAATGAGGTTCCGCGATGCTCGGCCGCCGCGCGGAGCACCTCGGTGAGCCCGGCCCGATCGGAATCCAGCGCGCGGGCGGCGAAACTCGCCTCGGCGCCGAGTGCCACCGACAGTGTGTTGAACGGATGGTCGACCGAGCCCGCCGGAGTGGACTTGGTGACCTTGCCCGATTCGGAGGTCGGCGAATATTGCCCCTTGGTCAGGCCGTAGATCCGGTTGTTGAACAGCAGGATCGTCATGTTCACATTGCGGCGCAGCGCGTGGATGAGGTGGTTGCCCCCGATGGAGAGCGCGTCGCCGTCACCGGTGACCACCCAGACCGACAGATCCGGCCGGGTCACCGCCAGGCCGGTGGCGATGGCGGGTGCGCGGCCGTGGATGGAGTGGATGCCATAGGCGTCCAGGTAGTACGGGAACCGGCTCGAGCATCCGATCCCGGAGACGAACATCAGGTTTTCGCGACGCAATCCGAGTTCGGCGAGGAATCCGCGCACGGTCGCCAAGATGACGTAGTCGCCGCATCCCGGGCACCAGCGCACCTCCTGGTCGGAGGTGAAGTCCTTCGCCTTCTGCGGACCTTCGGCGCCGGGTACGCCCGACACTCCGGTGAGACCGAGATCGGCTCCGACGAGCGAGGTTTCGACGATGGTCATCGGTATCCCCCTGTGGTGCGGTAGGTCGCCCGTGCGCGGGCGTCGAAGGCCTTGTTCTGTTCGAGTTCGTCGATGGAACCGTCGAGCGCCGCGTCGATCACGCCGACCAGTTCCTGCGCCGAGAACGCCGTACCGGCGACCTTGGTCCACGGCCGCACGTCGACCAGGTACTTCGCGCGCAGCAGCATGGCCAGCTGGCCGCCGTTCATCTCCGGGGCCACCACGCACCGGTAGCGGCGCAGCACATCACCGGTGTCGGCGGGCAGCGGATTGAGATTGCGCAGATGGGCCTGGGCCACCGGAACACCCCGGCGCCGGGCCCGCCGGCAGGCCTCGCCGATCGGACCGTAGGAACTGCCCCAGCCGATCAGCAGCAATTCGGCATCACCGCTGGGATCGTCGACCTCGAGGTCGGGCACCGCGATGCCGTCGATCTTGGCCTGGCGCAGGCGCACCATCAGTTCGTGATTGGCCGGATCGTAGGAGATGTTGCCGCTGCCGTCGGCCTTCTCCAGGCCGCCGATGCGGTGGGCCAGACCGCGCGTTCCCGGCCGGGCCAGCGGGCGGGCCAGTGTCTCCGGATCGCGGGCGTAGGGCTGGAACGTGCCCGCCGCTTCGTCGGCACCGGGCTCGAAGGCCGGGTCGATGGGCGCCAGGTCCGATACCTGCGGAATCGACCACGGCTCGGAACCGTTGGCGATCGCACCGTCGGACAGCAGCAGCACCGGGGTGCGGTAGGTGAGCGCGATTCGGGCCGCCTCGACGGCGACCGCGAAACAGTCCGCGGGCGAGCGGGGTGCGAGGACCGGGACCGGCGACTCACCATTGCGGCCGTACAGCGCCTGCAGCAGATCGGCCTGTTCGGTCTTGGTGGGCAGCCCGGTCGAGGGCCCACCGCGCTGCACATCGATGATCAGCAGCGGCAGCTCCGTCATGACCGCCAGCCCGATGGTCTCGCTCTTGAGCGCCAGCCCGGGACCGGATGTGCTCGTGACCCCCAGCGCGCCGCCGATCGAAGCGCCCAGTGCCGCACCGATTCCCGCGATCTCGTCCTCGGCCTGGAAGGTGGTGACATCGAAATTCTTGTGCTTGCTGAGTTCGTGCAGGATGTCGGAGGCCGGCGTGATCGGGTACGTCCCGAGGAACACCGACAGCCCCGACAGCTGCCCGGCGGCGACCACCCCGTAGGCGAGCGCGGTGTTGCCGGTGATCTGACGATAGGTGCCCGGCGGCAGTGCCGCGGGTGCGACTTCATATGTGGTGGCGAAGGATTCGGTGGTCTCGCCGTAGTTCCAGCCGGCCCGGAATGCCAGCACGTTCGCCTCACCGATTTCCGGGGTGGCCGCGAACTTTTCGCGCATGAATATCTCGGTACCGCCGATCGGGCGCCCGTACATCCACGACAGGAGCCCGAGGGCGAACATGTTCTTCGCCCGCTGCCCGTCCTTCTTGCCGACTCCGGCCGGTTCGGTGGCCGCCAGTGTCAGCGATGTCATCGGCACCCGATGCACCACGAAATCACCGAGGCTGTCGTCGGCGAGCGGGTCGCCGGCGTAGCCGACCTTCGCGAGCGCGCGCTTGGTGAATTCATCGGTGTTGACGATGACCGTGGCGCCCCGGGCGAGATCCTCGAGATTCGCCTTCAGGGCGGCCGGATTCATGGCCACCAGAACATCGGGCTGATCGCCCGCGGTGAGGATGTCGTAGTCGGCGATCTGGATCTGGAACGACGACACCCCGGGGAGCGTGCCCTGGGGTGCCCGTATCTCGGCCGGAAAATTCGGCTGAGTGGCGAGGTCGTTGCCGAATGCGGCCGCCTCGTGGGTGAAACGATCGCCGGTCAGCTGCATACCGTCGCCGGAGTCACCGGCGAATCGGATAACGACCTTCTCCAGTTTTTCGCTGCCGGTGGGGCCGTCAACGCCCTGGTTCGACACCATGCGCCTGCATCACTTCCTCGTAGGGATGAGCTACCACACGCCAAGTTACTCCGCGACCCGCCGGAGAATCCGTGGAACGAAGAACCCGGCGAGTATGCGGTACAACGGGATTCGGCCGCGAGCGGCCGGGCCCGGAGGCCCTGGAAGTCCGCCGGTACCCGGCGGGTCGATCAACCGAACAATGCCAATTGTGGTTCGGGCCGAGCTGTCTGCGAGTGAACGACCGGTCTCGCGGCGCGCCCCCGCTCGGATCCGTCCCGGTGCCGGTCGAGGCGGTATCGGGCCAGCAGCGGTTCGACCCGCTCCCGTAACCACGCAGAGTACTCCGGTGTGACGTACGCCCCACGACCGTACAACTGCCGATATCGCCGCAGCAGCGCCGGGTGATGTTCGGCCAGCCACTGCAGGAACCACCCCCGGGTACTGCCGCGCAGATGCATGGGCAGGACCGTGGCCCGGACGCCACCGGCCGCGGCGATGGCGCCGAACAGGGCCTCCAGATGGGCGGAATCATCGGTCAGATATGGGATGACCGGCGCCACCATGACATTGACCGCGAACCCCGCCTCGGCCAGTGCCCGGACCAGTTCGAGCCGGGCACGCGGGCCCGGTGTCCCGGGCTCGATCGCGCGATGTAATTCGTCGTCGATCGTGGCCACCGAGACGGCCAGACTCACCGGGACGGCCCGCGCCGACTGCACGAGAAGAGGCAGATCGCGGCGCAGCAGGGTGCCCTTGGTGAGGATCGAGAACGGAGTGCCCGATTCGGTCAGGGCGGCGATGATGCCGGGCATGAGCCGGTAACGGCCCTCGGCCCGCTGATAGGGGTCGGTGTTGGTGCCCAGCGCCACCGGATCACCGCGCCAGGAACGCCGCCGCAGCTCTTGGCGCAGCACCGCCGCCACATTGGTCTTGACCACGATCTGGGTGTCGAAATCGTGGCCCGCATCCAGCTCGAGATATTCGTGGGTGGGGCGGGCGAAGCAATAGCGGCAGGCATGTGAACAGCCGCGCATCGGATTGATCGTCCACTCGAACGGCACCGCCGAACGCTGGGACACCTTGTTCAGCGCACTCTTGCAGAGCACTTCGTGAAAGGTCACTCCCTCGAATTCGGGAGTTTGCACACTGCGGACGAACCCGGCGCGTTCCATCCCCGGGAGCGCGCCGTCCTCGGCCGCCGGATCCTGGTTCTGCCATCGCACGAACTCAGTCGAACACTTGTTCGATACGATGTCAAGAACCGGCGGCCGGACGCACCTCGCCCGAGTCGTCCGCGGCCGGAACCGCCTCAGGCCATCCCGGCGAAGACCGAGCCGACCGGCTCACCCTTGTAAAACGCGACCAGATCGCGAACGGTCTCCTCGGTGGGGCGCGGCCGATAGCCGAGCTCGGTACGCGCCTTGGTCCCGTCGATCTCCGGCGCGGACAGCAGCGCGCCCATCGCCGCGCGCGAGACGCGGTCACTGCCGAACATCTTCCCGACCGGCTCCAGCACGGGCAGCGCCCCCGAGATGACCTTGGCCGGAATCGCGAACCGCGGCCCGCGCTTGCCGTTGACCTCGGCCGCCAGCCGGGTGACCTCGAGCATCGTCACCATCGCGCCCGACAACAGGTAGTTCTCGCCGGTACGACCGTTCTCCCCGGCCAGAATCAGGCCGGTCGCCACATCACGCACATCGACCAGATCGAAACCGCCGCCGATCATCACCGGAACCCGGCCGCGAGCGGCATCCCACAGCGTGGTGTTGATCCGGGAATCGGAGTGGTCGACCGGACCGTAGACACCGGTCGGGTTGCAGATCACCGCGTCCAGCCCCTGGTCGATCACGGCCCGCAGTTCGACCTCGCCCTGGAATTTGGAGCGGTCGTAGACCGGCAGCGACGCATCGATCGACCGGGGCGCGTTCTCGTCGATCCGCCCGCCGCAGCTGTACTGGTTGAAAGCGTGGATCGAGCTCGCGTGCACCATGCGCCGCGCACCCACCGCGAGTGCGGCCTCGGCGACGACCCGCACACCCTGCGTGTTGACCCGCCAGGCCAGATCATTGCGCTGCGCGAGGGTGATCACGGCGACCAGGTGGTAGACCACCTCGGCGCCCGCCAGTGCCGAGCGCATCGACTCGGGATCCAGGACGTCACCGTTGACCCAGGTCACGGCGGGGTCCGTGGCGCCGGTGGGCCGAACCCGGTCGATCGCGGTCACCTCGTGACCGCGCTCCACCAGCTGATGGAGCAGATTCGTGCCAAGGAAGCCGGCTGCGCCGGTCACTGCGACCTTCATGCGACGAGGATATAGAACTTGTTCTAATTTGCAACAAGTTCTAGTTCAATGGACTCGAACGAGGTCACCCCCGTCGGTTATATTGAGGCCCAGCCCAGCGTCCGGTCGCCCCGGTCGCGAGGCTGTTCTACGTGGACGAGAAGTTGACCATGATGGGGGGCAGAATCGATGACCAATGATCTCACCGCGGAAGGCGGTGCCATCC
This sequence comes from Nocardia sp. NPDC052254, assembly GCF_040679495.1. NCBI lineage: Bacteria > Bacillati > Actinomycetota > Actinomycetes > Mycobacteriales > Nocardiaceae > Nocardia > Nocardia sp. NPDC052254. Next base: position 1,058,012 of record NZ_JBFAUW010000001.1, read on the forward strand.
GCGCGTTCGGCACCGCGCACACGGGGATCGCGACCGAAATCGCCGGGGCGGCCAATATGGACACCGCATCGCATGTCGCCGCGATGACACCGGTTTTCGGTCTCATCGGCGCGGACTATCTCGCGATGTTCGCCGCCGCCCAGGTCCTGCACTGCAGTGATGTCAACGATCTGTCGGCCAAATGCAATCACCTGGGCGAGTCCGCCTTCGGCACCGCGGCACTCCTGGGCGAGTCCGACAACACCGCCGCGACCGCCCTCGGTGTCATCGGTAACGGGATCGGGGGCTGACGGTGCACACCATCGGTTCCGGTACCGACAACGGCGTCATCGCCGCCCCGGCCGCCTCCTCGGCGCCGTCCGCACCGGTCGCCCCGGCCGCACCCGCTCCCACGCCGGACGCGATGCTGGCCACCGCCGATCAGCAGGGCCCGCTGACCGACATCGCACTGCCCCAGCTGCCGCCCGATACCGAGCCGGCGCAGGCACCGGAGTTCGCCACATCGCGGAAGGAATTCGACGACGACGGCTCGCACGCGATGGGTGCACCCCATCTGCCCGGTGCTGGTTCCGGCGCGCCCGACGGCGTGCATTCCAGCGTGCTGGGTGATGCGATCTCACCATTGGTCGGCGCCGGTCACGATGCGATCGGTCAGGCCTCCGGAGTCCTCGGCGGCATCCCGGGCGGGCAGGGCGTGCTCGACGGTGCCGATGCCGCGCTGCGGCAGGCGCCCGCCGCTCTCGGCGGGGCCCCCGGCGCGGTTCAACAGGCCGCCGCGGCATTGCCCGCCAACCTCCCGGCACTGCCCGCCGACCCGGTCGCCGCACTGATGAGCGGTATGGCGCTGCCGGCACTGCCGGGGGTCGACGCGTTGTTCAAGCCCTTCCTCGACCTGTTGTCCAGTTTCGGCACCGGTGTGATGGGCGCGCTCAACCCGGCCGATCTGCTCAGCCAGTCCTCCCAGGTCATCCAGAGCGCCATGCAGGTCGGTATGGGTGCGATGAAGTCGGTCGAGCAGGTGTGGCAGGGCAAGTCCGCCGCCAGCGCGCAGTCCGCCGGACAGCAGACCCAGGCCCAGGGCGAGGACGCCAGCCAGCGCGGTTTCGACATCTCGAAGCTCACCGATGAGGCGGCCGCGGTGGTGCAGCGCGGCAACGTGCAGCTCACCCAGGTGGCGCAGTCGTTCGCCGCGCAGGCCTCGGCATTGGCTCCGGTCGTACTCACCCCGCCCGGGCAGGCGATCCTGATCTCCACCGCTACCGAACACCTCGGCCAGGCGGTCACCATCGTCAACGCCACCCGCGGCGAACTGGGTGGCTACACCGGTCAGTTGTCGTCGGTCGTACAGCAACTCGTCGGCGCCAACGGCCCCGACGCCGCCAACGCGGCACAGGCGGTCGCTCAGAATGTGGGCCAGCCGATCATGGAGCAGGCGCAGGGCATGCTCTCCGGCGGCGACACCTCGGCGTCCGGTCTGGGCGATCTCGGTTCCGGCCTGGGGGGCTCGGCGGCGACGCATGCGAGCGCCTTCGGCGGTAACGGCGCCCATCCGGGCTCGGGCGGCGGCCTCGGCGGAAACCTCGGCAGCCTGCTGGGTGGCGCCGGGGGCAGTTCGCCCGGCACGCCGGGAATCGGCTCCTCGGTACCTGGAGCTCGCCCACCCGGCATTCCCGGAATGCCCTTCGGCCCCGGAATGCCGGGAGTCCCCGGACAGGGCACTCCGGGGCAGGGCTTCATGGGCGGCGGAACGCCCGCCGCGGGAGCACGCAACAGCGACGAGGAACGCGCCCGCGCGGTGCAGAACTACCAGAGCCCGACCGGCAACTCCGATCTGACCGGACTGCTCGGCGAGACCACACCCGATGTCATCGGACAGGTCCACGCCGACGAGATCATCAGCGAGTACGAGAACGACCAGCTCTGATCCGCACGCCGGCGCGACGCCGGTGGACCGCACCCGTGGCCCGGACCCACTCGAGGTCCGGGCCACGGCGCGTCCGGCATCGACAACACATCGCGAGCGGCGGCAATATTAGAACAGGTTCTTATACCCATTCAGTGGGCATATCGCGGGACAATCCACCACCGATGCGGCTAGGATCGCCCACAGATTAGAATCTGTTCTAGTTTCATATCGGAGCAACACCCGAGAGGACCACCGATGCGTTTCACCTACGCGGAGGCCATGACGGATCCGGCGCACTACCTGCCGCTGGCACAGGCCGCGGAGGCCGCCGGGTTCCACAGCATGTCCATCGCCGACAGCGTCGCCTATCCCGCGGAATCGGATTCCACGTACCCGTACACCCCGGACGGCTCCCGGGAATTCCTCGACGGTAAACCGTTCATCGAGGCGTTCATCCTGTCGGCCGCACTCGCCGCGGCGACCACCACCCTGCGCTTCACGCCCTTCGTGATCAAACTTCCCATCCGCCCGCCGGTACTCGTGGCCAAGCAGGCAGCCTCACTGGCGTATCTGAGCGGTAACCGCTTCTCGCTGGGTGTCGGCATCAGCCCGTGGCCCGAGGACTTCGAGATCATGGGCGTGCCGTTCGAACGGCGCGGCAAGCGTATGGACGAGTGCATCGAGATCGTGCGCGGCCTGTCCCGAGGCGAGTACTTCGAGTACCACGGCGAGTTCTACGACATCCCGAAGATCAAGATCACGCCGGGAGCGACCGAACATCTGCCCATCCTGGTCGGCGGGCACAGCGATGCCGCACTGCGCCGTGCCGTGCGACTGTGCGACGGCTGGATGCACGCCGGTGGCGATCCGGAGGAACTGGACCGGATGCTGGCCCGGCTGAACGAATTGCGCGCCGAGCGCGATTCGACCACACCGTTCGAGATCCACGCGGCGTCCATGGACGCCTACACCACCGACGGCATCAAGCGCCTCGAGGACAAGGGCGTCACCGATGTGATCGTCGGCTTCCGCTACCCCTACGTCGCGGGCGACGACACCGAACCGCTGGCGGACAAGATCGCCCACCTGGAGCGGTACGCGAACTCGGTGATCGCGAAGGTGTGACCCGCCCGCGGACGGGGACGGCTCAGCCGCGCTTGGCGAAGCCGAGGTCGATGACCGCATCGCGCTCGGCCGCCAGCTCGGCGACGCTGAGATCGATGCGCTCACGGGAGAATTCGTCGATCTCGAGCCCGGGCACGATGCGATACTCCCCTTCCGCACAGGTCACCGGGAACGAGCTGATCAGCCCTTCGGGCACCCCGTAGGAGCCGTCGGACGGCACCGCCATCGACACCCAGTCGTCGGCGGCGGTGCCGAGCACCCAATCGTGTACGTGATCGATGGCCGCGCTCGCGGCGCTCGCCGCCGAGGACGCACCGCGGGCCGCGATGATCGCCGTGCCGCGCTGCTGCACCGTCGGAATGAAGTCCTCCCGCACCCATGTCCGATCGCCGACCACCTGGGCCGCGGGCCGGCCACCGATCAGGGCATGACCGATGTCCGGGTACTGCGTGGCGGAGTGGTTGCCCCACACCGTCATCCGCGTGATCGATGCGGCCGGGGCCGCGCTGCGGCCGGCCAGCTGCGCGATGGCACGGTTGTGATCGAGCCGGGTCAGAGCGGTGAAACGCGAAACGGGCACATCGGGCGCATTGCTCATCGCGATGAAGGCATTGGTATTGGCCGGATTTCCCACCACCAGCACCTTGACGTCCGCGGCGGCGCTGGCACTGATGGCCGCGCCCTGATCGGTGAAGATCGGCCCGTTGGCCGCCAGCAGATCCGAACGCTCCATTCCCGCGGTCCGCGGCCGGGCGCCCACCAGGATCGCGACCGAGGCACCGTCGAAGCCCACCCACGGGTCGTCACTGATGTCGATCGAGTCCAGCAGCGGGAAGGCGCCGTCCTCGAGTTCCATCGCCACACCCTCGACCGCGCCGACCGCGGCCGGGATCTCCAGCAATCGCAGCCGCACCGGTGTGTCCGATCCGAGCATGGCGCCCGACGCGATGCGGAACAGCAACCCGTAGGCGATCTGTCCGGCGGCCCCGGTGACTGTGACGGTCACCGGCGTGCGTACGGCATTGCTCACGACAACTCCTTGCTCACGAGAACTCGACGGTCGGCTACGTCAACCACCCTAACGACCCGCACCGCCCGTAGCGGGGCACCGTGAGCAACCAGACAGCCCGACCCCATCCGTACCGCGCCACAACCGTTTTCGGCGACCATGGCGACGAGAGAGGGCGCCACCGGGTCGGTGACGCCCTCTCTCATTCACTCAGAGACAAACTGCGACACTGCCGAAACTGAGACATATCGAGACGGATCCGTCGACCGGCGCGGCATTCGGTGCCGTCGTCGCCGCGGATGCGACGGGTGCGGCGACGGCACCGAGCGCCACCGCGATCGCTGCGGCGGCTGCCGCCCTGCGGAATGTGCTTCTATGCATGGCCTCTCCTTCGTCGAGCCAATTCCTTCATCAGACTTGCGATTCTCAGTGTTCGCTGTGACTCGCCGAATTTCCAGACCCGAAACCGTCAAACCGCGGATCGGCTGAATACCAGTATGGTCACGGCGCTGTCCGAGCATCGATCACGTCGGCCGATGAAGTGAACCGAGAAGTTGCCTGCCTGGGCGAATATCCCTTCGTCAACGCGGCGTCACGCACCTGTGGCCGTTACCGAGCGGTTATCTCGGCATCGATTCAGGGGGCTTTATCTCGATTCAGATCGGCAATATCGCTGTCGCTGAGCAAGACCGGCTGCGCGATGTCGCGCGCCCGCACCAGCTGCACCGCCCGATACAGGGGCCGCTCCTCGAGCCCCGCATCGCGAGCCTCCGCCCGCAGCTGCCCGACCAGCAGGCCCGACAACGACACGGCGGCGGCCAGCTCGCCGGCCGACAATGCGTCGGCGAGCTTGCGCAAACCCAGAATGTGCAGCTCACGCCCGCTTCCGGCGTCTGTGTACATCGCCAGCGGCACGGTCTGCGTCCGACCGGCGGCCGTGACGCGCAAGGCGATCCGGCTCAGCCGCCCGGGAAACACCAGCATCTCCACCCCGGAGGCGCGCGCGATGTCCAGCCGCCGGCGCCCCAGCAGCGTGCGTGCCTCGATCACGGTTCCCGCCAGCCACATTCGCCGCCGCCGGACCGCCAGCGCATAGCCCGCGGTCGGCATGCCCAGCACACATCCGGCCACCACACCGGCCGGCCAGCTCACCACCACGGCGACCAACACTCCGACGCCGACACCCAGGCCCACCGCGGCCAGTGCGAGACGGCGCAGCATCGGTCCGTACATCTCCGGGGCTATCAGGTCCAGGCCGACCCGTTGTGACGCCACGGAATCCGCGGACTCGTTCACACCCGTGAGCGATCGCCGTGAGCTGCGACGGAAGCCGATGCGCGGCACGGTATTCGAGTCATCGTCGAACCGTACTACCGCCGGGCGGCCAGCGCCGCCGAGACCTCGGCGGCCACATCCGCCAGCGAGATCTGGCGCTGATCGCCGCTGCCGAGATCCTTCAGGCCGATCTGCTCGTCGGCCAGGTCGCGGTCGCCGAGCACCAGCGCGAACGCCGCACCGGAGCGGTCGGCCGCCTTCATCGCGCCCTTCACACCCCGGCCACCGTAGGCGAGATCCACCCGGATTCCCGCCGCACGCAGCTCGGCCGCGACCACGACCAGCCGCGCCATCGCCGCCTCGCCCAGCGGCACACCGAAGACGTCGACCCGCGCGGGATCCCCCGCGGTGACGCCCTCGGCCTGCAGTGCCAGCACGGTGCGGTCCACACCGAGACCGAAGCCGATACCCGACAGCGGCTGCCCGCCCAGTTCGGCCATCAGGCCGTCGTAGCGACCACCGCCACCGATCCCCGACTGCGACCCGAGTCCGTCGTGCACGAATTCGAAGGTGGTCTTGGTGTAGTAGTCCAGCCCACGCACCATGCGCGGATTCACGACATAGGGCACACCCAGCGCGTCCAGGTGCCCGAGCACCTGCTCGAAGTGCGCTTTCGCCGAGTCCGACAGGTGATCGAGCATCAGCGGGGCATCGGCGGTCAGCGTCCTGACCTCCTCGCGCTTGTCGTCGAGCACCCGCAGCGGGTTGATCTCGGCGCGCCGGCGGGTCGGCTCGTCCAATGGCAGCCCGAACAGGAATTCCTGCAGCAGTTCCCGGTACTGCGGACGGCAGGTGTCGTCGCCCAGCGAGGTGATCTCGAGGCGGAAGCCACTCAGGCCCAGCGAGCGGAATCCCGAATCGGCGATGGCGATCACCTCGGCGTCCAGGGCGGGATCGTCGACACCGATCGCCTCGACACCCACCTGCTGCAGCTGCCGGTACCGCCCGGCCTGCGGCCGCTCGTAGCGGAAGAACGGACCCGCGTAGCACAGCTTGACGGGCAGTTGCCCGCGATCGAGACCGTGTTCGATCACCGCGCGCATCACTCCGGCGGTCCCCTCGGGGCGCAGCGTCACACTGCGCTCGCCGCGGTCGGCGAAGGTGTACATCTCCTTGGTGACCACGTCGGTCGATTCGCCGACGCCGCGCGCGAACAGTGCCGTGTCCTCGAACACCGGCAACTCCACATGTCCGTACCCGGCCAATCGTGCGGCACGCACGAGGCCGTCCCGCACGGCGACGAACTCCGCGGAGGCGGGCGGAACATAATCCGGAATCCCTTTCGGGGCGGTGAAGCTGCTGGTCTTGGTCACAATGGACCAGTTTCCCCCACCCGGGCGCGGCAAGTCCAACCGGTTTACCCACCACCCGGCCGAGCTGGGCAATTGTACCGATGCCCCCGGGAACCTGGCAGTCGTCTCAGGAACTGATGGCACACTCTTATGCCGATACGCAACCGACACGGGAGGACCTGGTAGTGCCGACCAACGAACAGCGACGAGCAGCGGCCAAACGCAAGCTGGAGCGCCGACTGGCCCGACAGGCCGAGCGGGAGCGCAAGCGCAAGCAGCTGACCATCGCCGGCTCGGTACTCGGCGTGGTCGTGGCCGTGGCGGCCGGCGTCGGCATCTACTACCTGACCCGGGGCGACGACAGCGACAACACCACCGCCGCCGCGAAAACCGACGCGTCGCTGTCCTCGACTCCGCAGGCCGCACCACCGCCCGCCCCCGTCCCGAAGGCGGCGACGGTGAGCTGCAACTACGCCGATGCCGCACCGGCCGTGAAACCGGCCCACAAGCCGGAACAGACCGAGGTCTCGACCACCGAATCGCCGAAGGTCACCATCCAGACCGAGCACGGCCCGATCGGCATCGCCCTCAACGCCGGCGAATCCCCCTGCACCGTCAACAGTTTCGTCAGTCTGGCGCAGCAGAAGTTCTATGACGGCACCCCTTGCCACCGGCTCACCACCGGTGAGGGCCTGAAGGTTCTGCAGTGCGGTGACCCCGCCGGCGACGGCCACGGCGGACCGGGATATGCCTACGCCAACGAATATCCGACCGATCAATTCCCGCCGCAGGATCAGGCGGCGTCGAATCAGGCGGTGCAGTACAAGCGCGGCGTGATCGCGATGGCCAACGCCGGCCCGAATACCAACGGCAGCCAGTTCTTCCTGGTCTACGCGGACTCCGAACTCCCGCCGCAGTTCACCATCTTCGGCACGGTGGACGATGCCGGCTTGCAGACCCTCGACGCGATCGCCAAGGACGGCCTGCAGGATCCGTCGTCCGGTGACGGCGCGCCGAAGTCGCCGGTCACCCTGCAGTCGGTCCAGGTGAGCTGATACCCGCGGATTCGAATCCGGATGCCCGGCACCGGATTCGAATCGCCCTCGGCACACCACCGGGTGACGACAGCCGGAAACATTCCACACCATGTCCGCTTTGTCGGAATCAAGAAGATGCAGATTTGTTGCGCGGCGGAAGTAAGGTTGCCCTGCTCCCACACTGGTAATCTCATGGAACGGATTGCGATGCGGGTATCGATCGCCCCGGGTGGGCAGCGTTTCCGCAGCACAACCGGTGTCCACGTTGTGCAGGAAGGTGGGAAGTCGCCGGGCGGAACATCCCTTCGTGTGGCGGAGTCCGATACGAAGCACCACAATCGTCCACAGTGATCACTGCAGCATCGGGGAGCAGGCATGGCCGAGGAAGTCGATGACATCGGCCGCGAGACAGCGGCTTTGATGAGGCAAATGTTGCAGCTGGCGACCCTGGTCGCGTTGCGGACCCGCGAACGTGGTCAGCGCGAGGCCGAGGCGCGCGTCAAGGTCACCCAGGAACGGGTCAAGGAGACCCGCGAGCGGATGCTGCGCGAGGCCCGCGAGGCCAAGTCCAAGGATCCGCGCAACCTGGAACTCGCTCGTATGCTCGAGCGCCCGAATCTGGACCGGGGCATCTCACTCGAGCGAATGGAGCGTTCCAACCTCGCACGGGCGGCACGCGCCACCGAGCGCCAGAAAACCCGCGAACGGGAACTGAGCCGCTACGACTCACCCGAACGCCGGCAGGCCCTCGCCGCACATCTGTCCCGGGTCGGAGTCGCACCCGAGCTGGCCGCCGTGCGCATGCTCATGGACGTCAGCCAGGCACAGCCGCCGCAGGCCGCCGTCCGCACCCGACCCGAGGAGCCGCCGCGGGTCACCCGCGCACGCGAGCACGAGGAGCGCGTGCGCGAACGCGAACGCACCCGGCGCTGATCGATCCCGTACACGGCTGTGCCGCCGCCCCGGAAAGGGACGGCGGCACAGTCGTTTTCGCGAGTCTCAGATCTTCTTCGGATCGGCCGCGCTGGGCTCGCCGAACATGCCCTGCTGGGGCGGGGTCAGCGGCAGCGGACTGAGCATGTCCTTGTGCCCGTTGCGGACACTGCAGTACTTGAACGGGCCACGCGGATCGAACAACCGCGACATGTGCGGATCCGCATGATCGAGGAACCACACACTCATCCCCGTCTGGGCGTCCTGGCGCAGGTATTCCCATGCGCGCCACAGTGCTTCCAGACGCATCGCGGCCTCGGCATGCTTCCACCACTCCGGGCACCACACCGTATCGGTGAGATCGGTGACCTGCCGCCGGTAGACGAGACTGAGATAGTTCTCCACGAACTCGACCACGTTCGAGTAGATCATGTCCTGGGGCTGCTGGTCGTTCACAGCGGGCGAACCTCCTCAGGCTGTCCGTAGGTCGTCGGCGGCTGCCCGGGCGTCGAGCCGCCGTCGATCACCGTACGCTCGTCGACCAGATCGTCGATCGTGGTGCGGCGCTGCGGGTCATGGCGTTCGATGGACTTGCGCACCTCGGCAGCGTACTCCCCTTCCCACCATGGCACGGTGCGCACCAGAGTCGCCGGCGAACCCGAGGAGAACACCACGGCGCGACCGCGTGGCAACGTCGCCAGCGCGTTCGCATTGAGGGTGCGCGAGGAACCCAGCGACCGCGAATAGCTCTTGCCGCCCTTGGATTCCGACACCGACGACGAGACGGCGTCGTAATCACCGATCGCCTCGGAGCGGGCGGCCAGGAACCCCATATCGTCGATACCCGGCCCGAGCACCTTGATATTGGCCGCCGCCCACAACGCCTCCATACCGGCCTGACCCCAGCAGCGCACGCCCTGCGCCCAGGACTGCAGCACGGTCATCACCACGATGCCGCGGGATCCGAAGTGGCTGTACTGCTTCGGAAGATCCTTCCAGCGCACGATGTTGGCCGCCTCGTCCAGCACCGCGAGCAACGGAATGTCGAGCCGTCCCATGTGCTGATGGGTGGCCTTGCGCATCGCCACATCCACCACGGCCTCGGTCAGTGCACTGACCAGCGGACCCGCCGATCCGCGCCCTTCCAGCGACAGGCAGTAGAGCGTCGAATTGCGATCCAGGAAGTCCCATTCGTCGAACTGGTACCCATCACCGCTCGGCGTCACCCACTGATGCACGTTCGACAGTTTCAAGCAGCGGACCATCTTCTTCGCGGTGCCGAAGATACTGTCGCGCACACGTTCGGCGGTGTTGTACTGCTGCGCCAGACCGGACGCCACCAGGTGGTGGCTGGCCGCGCGCAACAACTCGACCGGCTCGGGATTGCCGGGATTCGTGACCCATTCCCACACCTGGGTGATCGACCGATTGGCCACGGCGGCAGCGAGAAACAGACCGGCGAGCAGATCCTCGGCCTCGGGATCGAAGTAGCTGTCGGGGGTGCCCTCACCGCCGTCGTCAGCATCGGCGAAATGACCCGCGAGCCGGGCCGCCCGCATCTCGCACCCCTCGTGCCGGGCGTCCACCCAGGCCAGCGGATCCCAGTACCAGCCGGCGTGCGTCTCTCCCGCGACGCCCTGCGGATCGAAGACGAAGGTCCGTGATCCCTTGCTCTCCCGCACATCCCGGGTCGCGTCCACGACATCGCGCTTGTTGGAGGTGATCAAGACCGGACCCACCGCCGACAGAATCGCCGGAATCACCCGGGAGGTGGTCTTACCCTGCCGTGGACCCCAGATGTCGAGATGCAGGTCTTCGTACGAGCCGAACAGCATCGCACCGTCGGCCACACCGACGCCGATCGGCACGCCGGGCGAATCCTCGAATCCGAGTCGAACCCCGAGCTGCTTGGCCTTGTCCCGCACCCCGGCCTCACTGAGCGCCGCGATCGCCCCACCGGATCCCATGTACTGGGCCTTGTCGTCGATGGGCAGCTTGCCCCGGCCGCGCCGCTTCTTCATTTCACGCCGCACCATGACGATCGCGATCACGACAGCCAGAACCAGCAAGACGATCACCGTGGACGGAGCCGGCCAATGCAGCTGCCCGCGTGCGATCTTCGCGATGCAGGCCACCGGATTGATCGGGATGTCCTGCGGTGCGGACGACAGCTTGTTGCCGAGATGCAGGGCGACCCACAGGGTTCCGAAGATCGCGAAACCGTAGTAGATCATGTACAGGGTGACATCGGGCCCCGGATCGGCCGGGTCCTTCACCTTCTTCGCCATCTCGCCTCCTGAGGTGACCGGATATGTGGTTGCCGCTCAACGAAATCCGTCGAGCCGCCAGCCGTCGGGGGTGTGGACGACGGTGGCGATCACCGTCGAGGGTGGCAGTGTGTCGCGGGCCCCGTCCGGGTGGACGGCGGTCTGCTCGATACCGATCTTGAACTGACGGTGATCGGGATCGGCGGCGCCGGGCGCCTGTTCGCCCGAGGCGAAGGTGAAGGCCTCCACCCGCACGCCCGCCCGGCCCCAATCGGCCCACTGCAGTGACGGATTCGGAGTCTGCCCGTCCGCGGGCGCATCGAGGGTGTGTAGCAGGCTGGGGCCCAGCCATTTCCGCGCCCGCGCCAGCGAGGCCCCCTGGGATTCCGATGCCGGATACCAGGTGAACACCTCGCGCAGCGCGGCGACCGCAACCCCGTCCGGTGTACCGGGATCGGGTGCGGGAACAGCCTCCAACTGCCGCGGCGTCGAGGGGGCGGTGGTGGATTCGGTCCGGTCTCCCCCGCTCGCACAGGCACCGGACAGCAATGCGACGCTCACCACCAGCATCACCACCAGGTTCGCGTAGACGGTCCGTGCCGTGGGTCGGCGGCCCGGCTCCCGGAATTTCGGGCACTGCTTCCAGGTTATCCGGCTGGATGCGCCCGCGGCGACTCCCGGCGACCTGGCGATCTCGGCGTGTCCCGAATCTGGTGACCTCACAACACCCTCCGTAACCGCGCGTCGCCGGGTACCGGAGCCGCACTGACTCCCGAGGGGTCGGCCGACCGGATCATCCGGCCGTTCCCGGCATAGATACCGACCTCGGACGGACCACGCAGGCTGAATCGGGAGAACACCAGATCCCCCGGCTGCGCACCGCGGATCGGAACCTCGACCCCCGCCTCCCACTGCTGTTCGGCGGTCTGCGGCAGGGTCTTGGCCCCCGAGGAGGCGGCGAAGACCGCGGCCGAGGTGAGCCCGGGGCCGTCGAGACCGCCGCCGGTCGGCCCCTGTGGACCGCCACCACCCCACACATAGGGCGTGCCCATCCATTGCTGCGCGGCCGCGAGGACATCCGCACCGGCCGAGCCGTGGCCCGGTTCGAATCGGCCCATCGATCCGGGGGCACGGTACTGCGCCTCCATCGCGAGGATGTTCGCCACATAGGGCCGTGTCTCGGAATAGTGCGCAGCGACCTGGTTGGGCATACCGCCGGAGGCCAGCACCGCACCCTCACCGGCGTTGTAGGCGGCCAAGGTCAGCGGCACGACATCGCCGTGTACCTTGCCCTCCCCGATCCAGCCTTCGACCTGGTGCGCGATCGAGCACATGTAGCGGCCCTGGGCGATGATCGCGTCACCGTCGTCCCACAGACTCGCCTGCCCACTGCCGTCGGCGTCGAGCAGATACGGTCTGCCGTCGTCGGGGTCGGTGGCATGGGCGGTGCTGGGCAGGAACTGGGCCAGCCCCTGTGCCCCCGCGGGCGAGGTGAGCCCGCGCCGGAACCCCGATTCCTGGCGGCCCTGCGCCGCGAGCACCGACGGACTGATTTCCGGGCACAGGGAACCCGCGCGGCGGTACCAGATCTCGAGTTCGGGCGGGACCTTCCCGTCGGCGAGCGCACCACCGGCGGTACCGAATCCGCGGCTGCACAGCGGATTCGTCGAATACGGGGACGCACCGGCGGCATTCGGGGTCGCGGCGCCGTCGAGCCACGGCAGCGGATCGATCTGGTGACCACCGGTGAGACGTCCACCGGGAACGATCTCGAAATGCAGATGGGGACCGCTGGATTCGCCCGCGGAGCCGACCGTGCCGACCTGCTGGCCCGCGCGGACCCGCTGGCCCACCCGGACGTGCACGCCGCTGGCCCATTCGTGGCCGTAGACCGCCGAGAAGGAGCGGCCGTTGACATCGACCGAATCGATCACGATCCAGTTGCCGAATCCCGAAGCCGGTCCGGCCGCCACGACCACACCGTCCGCGACGGCGAATTCCGGGGTGCCGTCCGGGGCGGCCAGGTCCACACCCAGATGGCCGCCGTCCCGGGCACCGAAGGGATCGGAGACGGTGAACGATCCGGCCGGCAGCGGCCAGGTCCGGCGGATCGGCGCGATTCCCGCGGCCAGCGAGGGGGTTGCCGTCACCCCCGGATTCGTTCCGGCGGCGGGGATATCGGCCGCGCTCGGTGTCGGCGATGTCTGGTCGCGAGTCTGCGCGGAGGACGGTGTGGCCGATGCCGATGCCCGCGCGGCCCACGGCGCATCGGAGGTGTCGGGCAGTACGGGCACGGGAGCTGTCGGCTCGTCCGCGCAGGGATCCTCCGACGACGGCAGCACGATCACCACCACCAGCGTGATCAGGGATATGACACCGCCGAGGACCAGGGCGGTGACGGTTTTCGCGTTCACCGCGCATCCGTCATGTCGCGCGGCGGGTTTCGTTCAGCGATTCCACCAGCGTCCGGTTCATCTCCGCGGCGGCTGCCAACTGCTGTTGCAGCAGCGCCACCTTCCGCCGCAACGCCACCGCATCCATGCGTTCGAGGCTGGGGCCCTCCGCGGCCCGCACCCAGTTGCGCACCGAATTGGTGTGTACGCCTATCTGTTCGGCGACGACCCGGCATGCCTCCGATTCGCTCCGCAATTTGTCGGTCAGCGCGATGACCTGTTCCACTGCCGCCTCCCGCACCCGCGGAGACACTCTTCGGTATGACCGGTGCGGCATCACGCGGCACTCCCCTCGTCGCCCCGGCGGGCCGTGGATTCGGTGAACTCGCTGAACCGCTGGTTGGTTTCGTGAATTCCGCTCTCCTTCTCAGATGCGGTGAATTCCATATGGAACGGAATGCCGGGGCGGCGATCCTCACCGATCTTGAGCAGGAACTTTCCCGTACCGGGCGCCGGTGGCCGGGCCTGTCCGGGTTTGAGCGCCTCACCGGTCAGCGCCTGTGGCGCCGACCAACTGGTCACCATCTCCTCCTCGGCGGAGGTGAACGGGATGGTCGAATCGAGTCGGCTGATCTCCTCGGGCGGCAGCGCGCCGAAGATCTTGGCGCGGGCGCGTTCCAGGAAGCCGAGCGCCTTGGCGATCGCGGCCTCCGAGCCGAGCGACTGCAGGTCCTTGATGGTGTGGCTGATCATGATCAGCGAGGTCGCCATACCGCGCTGCAGACGGGTCAGTTCGTCCACGCGATCGACCATGAAGTCACCCAGGCCCAGTACCTGCCAGAGCTCGTCCATGACGACCTGGAAGTACCGCTGTGGGCCGAGCTTCCCGTCCGCGAGGACGTGCGCGGCCTCCACCGAGGCGAAGCCGTCCGCCCAGCAGGCCAGCATGACCGCGGCCTTCAGTTTCTTGTCACCGCTCGGGATATGGGAGACATCGATGCAGACCGCCACCGCGGAGGTGTCGATCGGTGTCGTGGTCTGACCGTTGAAGACCGCGCCGAATGGCCCCTGGGTCAAGGCCCGCAGCGAACGGCGCAGCCCCTTGGTCGCCTCGTGGTACTCGTCGGTGTTGTCCGCGCCGGCATCCAGCATCAGTTCCTGGCCACCCGCGATGACGACCTCGAGCAGATCCTCCATGATGGGCGGGGATTCGGGTGCGAAGCCACTGCCCTCGCGGTAGAGGATGCGCAGTGCGGTCGAGACGAGTGTTTCCTCGTAATCGCGCACTCGCGCACCACGGACGAGCTCCACCAGACCGGCGATCAGCGTGACCTGCCGGGCACGCAATTCCTGGGTCACCTGCAACTGCAGATCGGGCTGATCGGCCAACTGCGGCACGATCGAGCCGAGGACACCACCGGCGAGCGGGTTGAGCTTGCCGTGCCCGTACCCCAGATCGATGACCTGGCCGCCCACCATCTCGACCATCTTGCGGTAGTCCGGCTTCACATCGGCCAGGATCAGCGGTGTGATGCCCTGCGCGACACCGCCCAGCACGATCCGGCGCACCAGCGAGGACTTGCCGAAACCGTTGAGCCCCAGCACGAAAAGGCTCGGCGCGGTGATGAAACTGCCGCGCATGAACCAGTTCATCGGATCGAAGCACACCGGCGCACCGGTGTGCAGATGCGACCCCAGCGGCGTACCGATCAGGGGGGCGCCGGCGCCGACCGACCACGGCCACAGCCCCGCCACCTGAGCGGTGGTGGCGCGGTATTCGACGGGCCGGCCGACCACGTTCATGCGACCGCCGCCGGCACCGATGTAGCCGCGATCGGTCAATTGTGCGGTGCCGCGGTCGAATCCGTCCTCCACCACAGATTCGATGCGCGCGGCCGCGTTGACGCGGCGCAGATCGTCGGTGCGGATACGGAACATCGCCCACGCCGCACGCAGTCCGGCACCCTCGCGGGCCACCGCCTCCAGCCGCGCCCGCGCCGCGTCGTCGAGCAGTGCGGGGCCCTGGTTCTTCTTCTTGGCGGGCCGGGAGCGGCGATCGGGGCCGGGCGCCGCGGTGCCGCCCGAAAGCTGTTCGTAGGAGGCTAGTTTCGATCCGTTACGATCACGCAGGCCGCGGTCGGTACGGCCGCGGCGGGTGGCGCCGTCACCGCGCCGCCCGGATCCATTGTCGTATCCTGTTTCGCGCCGCGACCCGCGCTCCTGGTTACCGTTCACGTCGCGCCCCCGGCGGGTCCGTACGTGCGGCTGGTCGAATCCGGCGGGCAAATCGGACTGCTGAGTCGTGCCATTCGCATACGAGCTCTCTCGGTCTGCGGGCCGATCGCCGGCCCCATCCGCGCGGCGGCGCTCACGGCCGCTGTCCGGGATGTTCTGCGCCGCTGCGGAATTGTGAGATTCCGGACGGTCTTCGGTTCGAGCGACATCGTCGGCCGACGGTGTGCCGGCTCGCTCGGTGTTTCCGGTGTACTCACCGGAGACCTCCCGGCGCCGGTCGCGGGCGGGCGCCCCGGCGCGGGCACCGTCCTCCGCCGCCGCCGGAGTGCCGGAGTATTCCGGCACCTCCGTTCCGGCGAATTCGGTGCGCGATGTCGCGGTCCCGGCGGCATCGGCCGCCGCCCCCCGCTCACGTGTCGTGGTGGCCGGCGCACCGCCATTGCCGGATTCCGACGTTGCGGCCGAATCGCGCAGATCGATATCGGATTCCCGATTCGCCGAGGCGGCCGATTCGGCGGCATTCGCCCCGGAGGAGCCGCTGTAGCGCCGCTCACCACCGGCGTCACCGTCGCGGCGCGCACCTTCGCCCGTATCGACCTGCGCGGAGCGCCGATCCCGCGCCGACTGCTTCCGGCCGGAGGTGTTGTCCCGGGCCGAATCCGGCGGTGCCGCAGTCCGGTCACGCGACTCCCGGGCAGTTCGGGCCTGGCCCTGCCTGGGCTCCGAATCCACCCGGATGCCACGATCCTCGGTGCTGCGCCCGGCATTCGACGACCGTTGTGCCGCGTTGACTTCCGCCGCCGTGCGGCCGGAGTTGCGGGTGTCGCCCACTTCGAGTTCGGGTAGGGCCCGCCTGCGCGCGGACTCCCCCCGAACATCACGCGACTGCTCGATGGCATCGGCGTCACGGCGGTCACCGCGCGACCGGCGACGGCGGGAACCGGACTCCGATGCGGGATCCGCCTCACGCCGGGTCCGGCCGAGATCCTCGTGCCGGGTGCGCCGCCGGATCGGCCGCAGCGGTACGTCGTCCCAATCGGCAGGTGCGCCACCACGTTCCGAGCCGGGCAGGCCGGGCGCGTACGCCTCGGCACCCCACTCGTCTTCGGGGATCCGTCCGCGCCGGCCGGCCGGGATCGGATTCTCCGGATCCACCACCCGCTCGCTGTAGCGCGGCGGCTCGCCGCGGTAACGGACCGGTGGTTCCTGGTCACCTGCCATCTACGCTCACCCCGCCAATGCCTTGGGAATACTCGCGTGTTCCGGCAGGATCACCCCGCAACCGAGCGAGGCCGCGAAGGCCGCGGCCTGGTAGCGGTAGCACCGCCGGATCTTCAGCCGGGCCTGTGTGGACAGGTCCCGGGTAATCGCCTCGATGCGCGGCAGATCGCCGCGCAGGGGTTCGGTGATGGTGACCAGCGCACCGAAACGAGTCACGCCGTGTCCGCGGGCCTGCTCCTCGCGCGCCTGCTGGGTGGCGCCCACCCGCAGCGTCGCCGAGGCCGACACCACGCCGCGTTCACTCTGCTGCGCGACCAGTGCGTTCTTGTAGTCGTCGTCCACGATCTCGGCGGCGTCGGCGGCCGAATGCGGCCGGTAGACGATGGCGATCCGCTTACGCGGCACCTCCGGATTGGGCGCCAGCAACCGCTGCAGTACGCGCTCGTCCACCGCGCCTTCGGGTGCGGCGTCCATTTCCCAGGTCACCGACCGGCCACCGTCGTGGATGAACTGATCCCAGCGCTCCTCGTGCGAGATCGGACCGGCGTCGGCCCATTCCAGACCGTGTCCGCCCGCCTCACCCGCGGCAACCTCGAGGTCGGCCTGCGCGGCCGGATCGTAGCTGCGGCGGATGAAGGAGATCACCTCATCGGCCGACATCGGCTGCGCCCGCACACCGGCCTCGGCCAGCGCCGCACAGATCCCCGGCAGCCGGCGGCCGATCTCGACGGCCTCCTCGGCCGGATTCTTCCGCCGCTCGGCGGTGGTGGCCTTGAAGGTGATCGCCACGCGCGGCAGCAGTTGCACCCGTTCCTGGGGCAGCTCGGTCGCCAGTTCGTACATCACCTGCTGCGCCAGCGCCGGCGACTCCGGCCGGGTGATCGTGGAAACCTCGGTCAGCAAACGGTTTCCGGTCTCGGGCACGGTATCGATCACCGGCACCACGGCGATGATGTCGGAAGTCTGCCCGAGCGAGGCCAGGAAGGTACCCCAGGCCGACACCCACCGGTCGATGACCGGCTGATCAACAGCCTCGTGCCCCTGTGGCCACGCCCGCAGAACGACTGTGTACTGCGCGAATTGCGGCAGGTGGATCATGCCGAAGCTGTAACCGCCCGCATCGATGCCCTCGTACAGGCGTGAGGGTGCCATCAGCCCGGGCAGGCGGGAGACCCCGCCCGGGATGCGGGAGAATCGGCCGCCGCGATAGACGTGCTCGCCTTTGCTGCGGCCGCGCAACCAGTGGAACATCATCAATCCCGTCTCGTATCCGGAGCGGCCCCCCGTCCGCCACACCAGTGGAACCATCACGACCACGCCGATGACGGCGATGAACAGCGCCGGTTTCGGCCCGGCGACCAGGGCGGTCATCAACGCGGTGATGACAACCACGAAGCCGAGCACCGTCTCCCCCCAGCGCAGTCCGAAAAGGCCTGCGCTGCGGGGCTTCTGCCACAGCCCGTACGAGCGGTGCTCGTAGGTGTCGGTCGACGTCATCGTGGAATGGTGCTCCTGCCGAGGTCGGGTGCGCGGTTGGTCCACCGGTCACCTGCGATGTCCCCCGCCGCGTCCTCGGCGCGATTCAGGCTCGCGCCCGCGGACCGGGCCGTGGCGATATTGTTCATGGCCCGCGACGCCGTCGAGGTCGCCGGTGCCGAGCCGCCAGGTGCTCGTGGGCTCGCGGGCTGTTGTCCGCCGCCGCCCCCTGGCGGACGTGGCCCGCGTGGTGGGGTCGGTCGCGGAGCGCCGCCACCCCGGCCGGTACCGCCCGGCGGCCGCTGCCCCCGGCCCCGGCCCACATACCCGGGAGCCCCTGCCGCGGCCTGATTCCCGCGCACGCCCACCGCCTTGGTGCCGACCGCGCCCAGCGCCGCGGCGCCGAGCAGGACCGCACCGGTGGCGGCCAGACCGGAACCACCGCTGCCGACGAAGGCCACCGCCGGGTGGACCAGTCGCATCAGGGCGGGCAGGACGAAGGCGACACTGCACAGCAGCACGATCGACACCAGCATCCGCTGGGCCTGATCCGCGTTGGGCAACCCCGAGGTCGGTGTCGTCTCGTTGGTGTCACCGGCGGTGACGAAAGCGATCATGTAGACGATCGCGGCCACCGGTTTCCACAGCATGAACGCGATGATCCAGCCGATCAGTTTCGGATACGCCTGCCGGCCGGTGCTCGTCCCGGAGGCGGCCGCCGCCAACGGCAGCACCCCCGCCGCCACGACCAGCATGCCCTGCCGGACGATGGCCAGCACGATCTGCGCCAAGGCGCCGAGCAGACCCACGATCGCGATGATCAGCACCAGGCCCGGCGAAAACGCTTGCAGCTTGGAAGTTTTCACCATCAACTCGGCCAGGCTGCGGGCATTGCCGTTGGTGGCGTCCTCGATCACCCACTGCGAGAACCGGTCCGAGGCCTGAGTGCCCGCCACGATCACCGCGCCCAGCATCCAGGAACTGAACACCACTCTGGCGAACATCCGGAACGACTCGGCGGCCTCGCTCAGTGCCGCACCGCGTCTGGCCTCGGCCAATTTGGCGCCGGACAGGATCACCGACACGATCAGCAACAGGATCTGCGCCTGATAGGTGTAGTCGTTGATGCGCTGGAACAGCTCACCGCCGTTGCTGATTCGCTCATTGGGCACCTTCATCCAGAAGGTCAGCGCCAGGATCAGCGCCTGCCCGAGACCGTTCATCAGCGAGTCGACCACCTTGCCGAAGGTGGAGTCCCACGCCTTGTCCTTGACCGCATTCGCCGCATCGGGCGGGTGGGTCGCCGCATTTCCGGCCTTGCACGCGGCCGAGGCGGCGTCACCGAGTGTCAGCCCGGGCAGGCCGAGGCCGTCGAGATCGTCGTGGATCTCGTTGCAGGTCTGATCGAATCCGTAGGTCTGACCGTAGGCCACCGTCGGTGTGGCGATCATGACGGTGAACACGACCGCGAGAATCGTGACGATGCGCCTCATCATGAGATTCACTCCTCGATGCGTCGCAGGGAATCGATCCGGATCATCGGCCCGGCTCTCGTACCGCTCCAGAACCGCTGTGCTCACCATTTCGTCCACCCCTGCAGCGTGTCGACGTATTCGCTCTGGGCCGATCGGGCCTCGGTCGGCTTGAGCCGCCAGTCCCCGTTGTCCCAGACCATGATCAAGCGGATCGCCGCCCACACCTGTTTGCCGTCGGTGACCGGACCGCGCGCGGCCAAGCGCACGATCGCCATGTCGTCGGCGTAGTTCTCGATCTGGAACGCGTCCGGGGCCACCAGGTATCTGGTGATCCGGTCCGGCTGCTGCTCGGGCAGTTTGCCGGCGCCGCGCGCCTTGTCGTAGGCCGCGATCTGCTGGGCCGAGACCCGCACCTGCCGGACGTAGAGGTCGCGGTCGCCCGGACGGGCGTTGAGCCGGTAGGTGATCTGTGCCGCCGCCAATGCCGCCCCCTGCGGTGTGTGGGAGTACCCGACCGCCAGCCCGCTGTTGTCGATGCGGGTGGGGCCGTCGCTGGTGGAGAACGGCACCGAGGCACCGAAGACCCGTTGCCAGCCCTCCGGTTCGGTGGTGCCGGTGGGTGCCGCGGTCAGCCAGTCCGAATCCGAGGGACCGTGCTGCTGCGACGAACTCTGCGGAAGTGGCTGTCCCGCAGGATTGTTCGGAATATCGACCCGGCGGCCGAACAGATCCACATCGGGCGCGGTGAATCCGGTCGCACCCGAACCCGCCGCCGGTGAGGGCGCCGAATCCGTGTGCCGGGCAGCGGGTGGGGACGAGGACGAGGACGTGTCACGGCCGACGTACATGAAGATCCCGACGATCACGATCAACGCGATCACCGCGGCGGAGGCGATGACGCCGAAGGAGACGCTGCGCTCACCGGTCTCGCTCTTGTCGCTCACGCCTCACCTCCGATCGTCGAAAATCGTTGCCGCCGTTCATGTTGTCGGCTCACACAGCTGAGTATTGTCACCAAGTCACGCAGGTAGGAAGGTCAATGCGATCGCACTTGCCGAACTGGCCACGATCGCGCCGATCAGGCTCATCACGATGCCGTGGGAGGCATCGTTGACGGCCATGTCGTCGCGCATCGCCGACCACAGCCGGCCCGCGGAAACGATCATCCAGGCCAGGCACAGCAACAGCACGCACCACAGTAACCAGTTGATCAACTGCATGATCGGTTGGATCACGTCCGCGGGCATCTGCTTGTAGGCCAGCACGATCGCGGTACCCATCACGATCCGATGACGGCGTTCATGATCGTGCCGGCGCTGGTGGCGACGATGCCGCCGATCATGGCGCCCGCCACCATCTTCGGCGACTCCAGGCCACCACCGGTCCACTTCTCCCAGGCGAAGCGGCCACCGGCGTAGGTGATGCCGAGAATGCCCGACAGCAGAACGAACCACGTGAAGTAGCGGACCAGCTTCATCAACTTGTCGGCGGCCGGCGGCGTCTCGGGTGTCGGGTTCCCGACCTGAGCGAGAACAACGCCGTACGTCTCGTGTACAGCGGCCAGGATGGTACTCATCGAGCGTCCTTCTCAATAGGTGATCGGAATACAAAACCGGGTACCAGGGGTACACCGTCGGATACAACTGTCGGCGCGGTCATCGTCGCTCCCCTTCGTCGGATTGCGAACCACCGCCGACCGTCTCCCGCACCAGGTCGACGATGCTCATACCCAATGCATCCACCTCGTGCGGAACCTCTTGCAGCGGATCGAGTTTGCGCTTTCGCTGCTGCGGTGCCGGGTCACCGGGTGACCACACCGGCAGCTGGTCGGGCTCGACCAACGTCCATTCCTCGATCCAGGGCAACTGCCACACCTGCCCGGCCAGCGCGCCGACCACATCGCGATAGCGGCGGATCTCGGCCGGGATCCGGCCCGGCCGCACCGCGACGGTCACCAGGCCCAGCACCTCACTCGGGCCCGCCAGCCCGGCCCGATGCTGGCGCAGCAGATCGTGGCCACGCGTCAGACCGGCGATGGTCTCCCGGGCGACCAGCACCACGAAAGGTGATTCACGTTCGAACACACCGGGCCAGCGCCGGTGCGAATCCGCCGCAGGCGCAAGCACATGCGCGAGGGTACTGGCTCCGGCGCCACCGTGCACCCCCAGCAACCACACCAGCGGAGCCCTGCCGGCGCCGGGAACCGGGCGGTCCCAGATGAGGGCACGACGAGACTCCGGCGGGGCGACAACGCCTGCCGCAGGAGGGTTTTCGGATGGACGAGGTTCCTTCATGGCCGCCGTCATGATGCCATCCCCGTCAGCAGTTGCCGGTACGCCCTCTGCGTTTCGGCGTCGAGTGCGTTGTGGCGCACCAGTTCTCCGCGCGCCAGCTGGGGATCGTAGGGAATCTCGCGAATATCGCGCACCCAACCGGTGAGGTGTTCGCGCAGATGATCCGCGACCCGAGAGTCATTGCCCGGCAGCTGATGTGAAATCACGATCGTGGTGTCACCGACGATCCCGCCGCCCTGCCCCTCGGCATGGCCACCGAACTCGTCGTCGAGCAACTCCAGGGTCACCCGCAAACGATTGGCAGCATCGGCGCGGGCCGGAATTGCCAGTACCAGAGCGACTTCGGCATCCTCGAGCAGCGGCCGCAACTGCCGTGCGGAGATCGGATTTCCGCCGTCGTAGACCGGCGTGTAGCCCGCCTCCGTCACCGCGCGGGCCACCGTCAGATAGGTGGCGCGACGGCGCAGCGGCGATGCGTCCCGCCACAGCAGGCCGATCCCCGAACTCGCCCGCGACAGGCACTCCTTGAGCGGTGCCGGCTCGTCGTCGCCGCGGCCGTACAGCCATTGCTGCAGGCTGATCGGGCTCAGATGTTCGTCGGCGCCCCGCAGCGCCAGATCACCACCCGCGACCGTGGCATCGACCGCCACGGCCGCGGTCTCCGCCGCCAGCTCCGCCGCGAGTCCCAGTGCGGTCGTGGTCGTTCCGGCGCCACCGCAACCACCGACGACCAGCATCGGGCGAGGCGCCGTACCGCCCTCGCCGTCGTCCCGTCGCCCCTTGCGCAACCGGACAACCGGCGCCCGTCCACGCGGTCGCGAGCCCTCCGGAACGTCCGTCGTGGACGTCTCGTCGAGCCATCGGCTCCAGTCCTGTCCCATCGTCTCAGCTCTCCTCTTACCCGGCCGCGATGCCCGTGATCAGGGTCCGGCCGCCGACCACCGCCGTGGTCACCAACTGCTTGTCGTAGGTGGCGGGGGCCGTGCCCGGCCGCCGTTCGGTCACCTCCACCGAATACCGGCTGTCGTCCAGTGTGACCACTCGCACGCAATAATCGGTGCCCAGCGGCACCGACTCGATACCGCGCTGGATCACCGCGGCGGGCGAGACCGTCGCATCCGGCGCCACCACCTCGAGCGCCCGCTGCGCGGACCGCTCGACATAGAAGGCGTGCTGGAACCACATGATCGCGTCCGGCCCGGATCCGGTACCGCCGACGCCCGCGCCACGCAGCACCCGCGCGAAGCGTTCGGTCGGGCAGTCCGCCGACGCACCGCGCGCCGTTTCGGCACCGGCGCCGATCACGGAGGTCAACCGCAGCATGGGTGGATCGTCGGCACTGATCGGCGCCACCGGCAACTGCGCCGTCGACTGCTTCGCGGTGGCGCCGGAGCGCAGCAGATACAACGCGAATCCGCCGACCAGAGCCAGCAATAACACAGCTACCGCGAGGACCACGGTGACCCGCAACGGACTGGGGCGGATGTAATCGCGCAACGCGGGCGAAGCCGCACCGGGCGCCCGGCGGACCACCCGGCCCGGGCCCTCGGGACCGGCATCGTCGGGATCGCGCCGCGACGGCAGGATCCACTCGCTGTCGTCGTCCTCGTCCCCCGGCCCGGCGCGGGAATCCTCCGCATCGTCGCCGGAGGCGCGGATCGAGCGTGGACGACGACGGCCACGGGCGCGGGCGTCGTCGTGGTCGGAGGGCAGCCGCACGACGTCGCCCGCGCGGGGCGGATAGTCGTCGTCGGGGCCTGGTGCGTGGTCGCCGACCCAGTCCGACCAGCCGCCGACGAATTCACTACGCCCGGTGGCGGGTCCATCGGCGAACGGGATGTCGAAGGGTTCGGGCTCGGTGTCGCGAATGTAGTGCGGATAGCGCGCCGCTCCAGGCTCGGCCTCGTCGTCCACGGAATCGGACTCGCCGGGATCGGCCACGGGCACGGCGTGTTCGGGTTCCAACGCCGGGAACCACCGTTGCACTTCTTTGTACGGCTTCAACATTCCCTCATCCCCGCGGAGCCAGGCACGTCGTACAGCATCGTCGGACCCTCTCGGCGATCAGTTCGTGGAGAACGGGTAGTTGTTGTCAGCGGCACCATCATGGGACATCACCAACGGCACACCACCGGGTGCGGCGTCACCGAGGCCCTTCCCGAACGGAAATTGTCCCGTACCCGACGAATTCGACGAACTCGACGCGCCGCACGGCGCCTCCGAGATTCCGGCACCGAACCGTCCGCGCAGGTCGCGGGCCATGGCGAGCGGTTCGGCAGACGCCGGAAGTGAGGTCGGAACAGGTGCCGGAGCGGATGCGGATGCCCGAAATCCCCAACGGAGATGCGTCGCGACCGGTACGGTCGCTGCCGAGCACGTCAGCACGGTCAGCATGATCTGACCCCCTTAACCCGCTGTCTGCAACAGTTCTGAGGGTCGAGTACCGCTGCGACCCGTCCGGCGATCGTCATGTGGATTCGGATCGTCGCCGACATGGCGCGAGCCCCGAAACGCAATAAACCGTAACAGAATCCAGCCCCGAGTGCAGGTCTACGGTTGCGGCCGGGAACACCGATACGAACGTTCCCACCGGCAAGAAGAATTCGGACGATACGGACCGAATGCACGCATCGAGCCCACGCGGCAATCGGTGGCAACCACATGGCGAACCGGCAGATCGACCGTCCGCGAACACAACTCGCGCCGCGCTCACCACTGCCGGCGAAATGTGTTGCCGATCAATTGCTATCGTCTCGCCGATTCGAAAATCGGGCCCGAATCACTTGTTGAAGGCGGCTCCGCCCCATTCGCCGGTCCTGCGCTGCCCTCCGCCACCGGAACCGCCACATCTCGGCGCATCGTCGGCGCACACCGATCCCGCCGCGATGACGTGCCCACGCGAACGGCACACTGATCGAGTGAGCAACTTTCCCGTCGCCGCCGTGGTCTGTGCCTTCGTCGGCGCCCTGCTGTTCGCCGTCTCCGCGGTCGCCCAGCAGCGCGCCGCCGCGGACGTGCCCGCCGGCGACGCATTGGTCGCCCAGCTGATCCGGAACCCGCGCTGGTGGGCCGGCATCATCGGCGACGCCGGCGGATTCGGATTCCAGGTCGCCGCACTGGCAATGGGATCGGTCCTGATCGTGCAGCCCATCCTGGTGACCGCTCTGGTCTTCGCCCTCCCGCTCGCCGCCCACTACAGCCGCCGCCCGGTCACCGCGGTGATGTGGGCACATGCCACAGCCCTGTCGATCGCGCTGGCGTGCTTCCTCATCGTCGGAGATCCGAGTGAGGGCATCTCCGACGCTCCCTGGAGCCGGTGGATGTGGCCGATGATCCTGGTCCTCGGACTCGTCGTGGCCGCGATCGTCGTGGCCGCCGTCATCCACGTCACGGGGCTGCGGGCCCTGCTGCTCGGCTCCGCGGCCGGGCTGCTGTTCGGTGTCGCGTCCGCGCTGACCCAGCACGTCGTGGAACTGTTCGGCGACGGCATCACCGCGGTACTCGGCAACTGGCAGCCCTACACCATGGTCGTCGCCGGTATGGTCGGACTCTATCTGCAACAGCGTGGTTATCAGATCGGAGCGCTGTCGGCATCACTGCCCGCATTCACCGTCGCCGAGCCGCTCGGCGCCGCGTTCCTGGGACTGACCGTGCTCGACGAGCGGCTGCGCACCGGCCCCGTGGGCACCGTCGTGGTCCTCGCCTCGGTCGTGGTGATGTGCGTGGCCGCTGTTCGGCTCTCGCGGGCGCAGGCAGAACTGCCGCCGGCGGATCAGGCCGCCGAGGTCACCCGGTAGACGTCGTATACACCTTCCACATTGCGGACCACGTTCAACAAGTGGCCCAGATGTTTCGGATCGCCCATCTCGAAGGTGAACTTGCTGATCGCCACCCGGTCGCCGGAGGTGGTCACGGCCGCGGACAGGATATTGACCTTCTCGTCGGCCAGTACCTTCGTCACATCCGACAGCAGCCGGGTGCGGTCGAGCGCCTCGATCTGGATGGCCACCAGGAACACCGACGACGGCGACGGCGCCCACCTGACCTCGATGATCCGTTCCTGCTGCGCGTGTAGCGAATCCGCGTTCGTGCAGTCGGTGCGGTGCACACTCACAGCGCCACCGCGGGTCACGAATCCCATGATCTCGTCGCCGGGCACCGGTGTACAACATTTGGCCAGCTTCGCGACTGTGCCCGGAGCGCCCGGAATCTCCACCCCGGCATCGCCGATGGTGCGCTGGCGGGCCGGCAGGGTGGACGGCGTACTACGTTCGGCCAGTTCGTTTTCCACGTCGCCGACGCCACCGAGCTGCGCCATCAGACGCTGCACGACATGGTGCGCCGACACCTGGTTCTCCCCGACCGCGGCGTACAGCGAGGAGATGTCGGCGTAGTGCAGTTCGTGGGCCAGCGCCGACATCGCGTCGACGCTCATCAACCGCTGCAACGGCAGGCCCGAGCGCCGGACCTCCTTGGAGATCTGCTCCTTACCGGTCTCGAGCGCCTCCTCGCGGCGCTCCTTGGCGAACCACTGCCGGATCTTGGCCTTGGCCCGCGGTGAGACCACGAAATTCTGCCAGTCCCGGCTCGGCCCGGCATTCTGTGCCTTCGAGGTGAAGATCTCGACGACCTCACCGTTCTCCAGCTGCCGCTCCAGCGCCACCAGCCGTCCGTTGACCCGGGCACCGATGCAGCGATGGCCGACCTCGGTGTGCACCGCGTACGCGAAGTCGACCGGCGTCGACTCCTGCGGCAGCGTGATCACATCGCCCTTGGGCGTGAACACGAAGATCTCCGGTGACTTCAGGTCGAAACGCAGCGACTCCAGGAACTCGGCCGGATCCGCGGCCTCCCGCTGCCAGTCCAGCAGCTGCCGCATCCAGGCCATGTCGTCGACCTCGGCGGCATCGCCGGAATGCTTGCCCTTGGTCTCCTTGTAGCGCCAGTGCGCCGCGATCCCGAACTCCGCGGTGCGATGCATGTCCTGAGTACGGATCTGCACCTCGAGCGGTTTGCCGTCCGGCCCCACGACCGTGGTGTGCAGCGACTGATACACCCCGTAGCGCGGCTGGGCGATGTAGTCCTTGAACCTGCCCGCCATCGGCTGCCACAGCGAATGCACCACACCGACCGCGGCGTAGCAGTCACGCACCTCGTCGCACAGAATCCGGATGCCGACCAGGTCGTGGATATCGTCGAAGTCCTTACCCTTGACGATCATCTTCTGATAGATCGACCAGTAGTGCTTCGGACGGCCCTCGACGATCGCGTTGATCCGGCTCGCCGCCAGCGTGTTCACGATCTCGGCGCGCACCCGTGCCAGATAGGTGTCGCGTGACGGCGCCCGGTCGGCCACCAGGCGCACGATCTCGTCGTATTTCTTGGGATGAAGGATCGCGAACGCCAGATCCTCGAGCTCCCATTTCACCGTGGCCATACCGAGCCGATGTGCCAGCGGCGCAATGACTTCCAGCGTCTCGCGTGCCTTCTTCGCCTGCTTCTCCGGCGGCAGGAAACGCATGGTGCGCATATTGTGCAACCGGTCGGCGACCTTGATGACCAGCACCCGCGGATCTCGCGCCATCGCGATGATCATCTTGCGGATGGTCTCGGCCTCGGCCGCCGCACCCAGATTGACCTTGTCGAGTTTGGTGACACCGTCGACCAGGTGAGCGACCTCGGACCCGAAGTCCGCCGTCAGCTCGTCCAGCGAATACCCGGTGTCCTCGACGGTGTCGTGCAGCAACGCCGCCACCAGTGTGGTGGTGTCCATCCCCAGCTCGGCAAGAATATTGGCCACCGCCAGCGGATGGGTGATGTACGGATCGCCCGACTTGCGGAATTGGTGGGAATGTTTCTCGTCGGCCACATCGAAGGCCCGCTGCAACAGCTGCAGATTCGCCTTGGGATACAGCTCCCGATGCACCGTCGCCAACGGCTCCAGCACCGGCTTGACCGCCGCGATACCGCGCTGTCCCGTCATCCGGCGGGCCAGCCTGGCCCGTACTCGGCGCGACGCGGAACTCGGCACCGCAGCCTGGGTGCCCGGCTGCCGCATCGGCATGTTCCGGGGCGAGGGCACCTGCTGACCCCCCTGCTCGGCGGGCGGGGGTTCGGTAGGTTCGGGCGCGGGTGTGGCAGCCGGCGGAGGGGCCGAGCCGGCCGCCGGCGTGGCATCACTGCCGTCCGCCGACCTCCCGGCATTCGCCTTCTCCAGATGCTGAGTCATGCCACCACCTCTCGCGCCTCGATCGAAATACCCTAGCCCACTGATTCAACAGCCCGGACCACCCACTTTATTCTGTATTTTCGGCCTCCGCTCCGCTCCTGGGAGGTTCTCGGCCGCGGACCGGTCCACCAGGCCGTTCCGGATCAGCTCGAGTCTGCGGGTGATCCCGATATCGGCCAGGAATCCGGCGTCGTGACTGACCACGATCAGCGCCCCCTCGAATCCGGCCAGCGCCTCGGTCAGGTGCCGGAGACCGGGCAGGTCCAGATTGTTGGTGGGCTCGTCGAGCAGGAGCAGCTTCGGCGCGGGGTCGGCGAGCAACAGCATCGCCAGCGCCGCTCGCAGACGCTCGCCGCCCGACAGCGCACCGACCGGGATATCGGCGTCGGCGCCACGGAACAGGAAACGCGCCAGCTGCGCCCGGATCCGTTCGGCGCCGGCGTGCGGCGCCGCGGCCTCGACATTGTCGAACAGTGACCGGTCCTCGGTGAAGATGTCGAGACGTTGCGGCAGCAGCCGCCACGGCACCTTCGGCGGATGCTCGATCAATCGGTGCAGCAGTGTCGTCTTGCCCGCACCGTTGCGGCCGGTGAGCGCGATACGTTCGGGTCCGCTCACCGTCAGCGTCACCACCGGCCCGTTGGCCAGCCGTACCTGTTCCATATCCACCACGTCCTGCCGCGGATACAGCCGGGTCGCGGGCAGGTCGACGCGAATCTCCCGATCGTCGCGCAGCCGGTCTTCGGCCTGTTCCAGGCTTGATTTCGCCTCCTCCACCGCGGCGATGTGACTGTTGCGCAATTTGCCGGCCGAGACCTGCGCCTGACGTTTGCGCTGGCCCATCACGACCTTCGGCTCACGTTTGGTGTCCCACATCTTCTGGCCGTAGCGCCGGCGACGGTCGAGTTTGATCCTGGCCTCCTCCAGTTCCCGCGACTGTTTGCGGACATCGCCGCGGGCCTCTCGGACCGCCGCGCGAGCGACCTCCTGCTCGGCCGCCACCGCCTGCTCGTAGTCGCCGAAGTTCCCGCCGAACGAATGGATCTCCCCGCGGCGCAGCTCCGCGATCGAGTCCATCCGGCGCAACAGCTCCCGATCGTGACCGACCGTGAGCACCGTCCCGGTGAAGTTGTCGACGACCTCGTAGAGACGTCCGCGCGCAACCGAGTCCAGATTGTTGGTCGGCTCGTCGAGCAGCAGCACATCGGGTTCGCGCAACAACTCGGCAACCAGGGCGAGCAGAACCGTCTCACCACCGGACAAGGTGTCGAGCCGCCGGTTCAGGTGTGCCACATCACCGGCCAGATGCTGCAGGCCCAGGCGGCCCAGCAGTGCGATCGCCGATTCCTCCACGTCCCAGCGGCCCGCGACCAGATCGAAATCGGCGGCTGCTCCCGTCCCGCCCTCGATGCGGTGCAGGGCGCCCCGGATCTCGCCGATACCGAGCACCTCGTCGACCCGTCGGCCGCGCGCCGAACCTGGATCCTGACGTAGGCAACCCAGCCGACCCGGTACGGTCACCGAACCGCGCGCCGGCCGCAGCTCACCGGCGAGCAACCGCAGCAGGGTGGACTTCCCGGCACCGTTGTCACCCACGAAGCCGACCCGTCCGGGGCCGAGAACAGCGTCGAGACCGTCGAACACCGGCGTGCCGTCCGGCCAGGCGAAACTCAGATCGGACAGTGCGATCGTCGAAAGCGACATATGCGTGCTCCTGAGGGTTGCGGGAATGGCGCGCAGAAGTGCGGGCCATGCGATGGCTACCTCAGAAGAGCAACGGCACGACTCCGATCAACGGGAACAAGAAACAGCGACGTTAGCGGAGCCTGCACGCCTGCGCCAGAGAGTTTCCGTGTGAGTCAGCACATGAAAGATGAAAGGCGTTGGCGCTCAGTTGATTCGGAAGACCGGAAAGCCAGGGGCGATGGCGACCAGCTCATCGTCGGTGGCATCCTTGGTCACGCCCTCGAAGAACTTCCCGACCTCCCAGCCCCACTTCTGCAGATACAACCGCAGAATCGGGGTCTTGTCGACGTCGGCGACCTCGGTGACGGTGATCGGCTCGACCTTGCGCCCCAGCCGCAGCTCACCACCACCGGCCACCCGGATATTGCGCACCCATTGCGTCCGGCCGCGCGGGGCCACCAGATAACGCCCACCCTCGGAGTCCTCCAGTACGTTCACCATCGTGGTACGCCACTGCCCCGAACTCCGCCCGCGCACCGCGAGCAGACGCGAGCCCATGACACTGATGCCGAGCTTCGGCAGGGCCTTGAAGAAACCGTTCATGATGGGTTCGATACCGGTGGGGGTGATGTGCCGGGTGGCGTCCATGACTCTTCCTCGCTTTTGTGAGCACTGCTCTCTCGATATGACCATCTTGCCTCCGAGACGAATCCATGTCAAGAGCAGCGCTCACAAGATCGAGGACAATCAGGGCCCTGGACAAATCGGCTGCGTCCGACCGCGTTACGCGGGTATTCGAATTTCATGGACAGATATAGAACTTATCGGACGCAACGCCGCACCGGTGGGCTGTCGGCCCTCGTCAGCACCGTCGGCAGCGTGCTCGCTCTCATCGAGATCGTCTACATCGTGCTGCTGATATTCGACGCCAACCAGACCAACCGATTCTTCACATTCATCAAGTCGCTGGCCGAACCATTGGCACTGTTCTTCCCAGGGCTGTTCGCCACCGGCTCGCGCAACTGGGACATCATCATCAATTACGGTCTGGCCGCACTGTTCTGGCTTGTGGTGGCCGGTATCGTGGCGCGCTTGCTGTCCCGGATATGACCCGAGACATCAGCGCGGGGCGGGCTGGTTGCCGGCCGGGGGCTCGTGCGGGGTGAGGAACTCCATGCGGTGGTGGTGCAGAAACTCGAAGACCGGGGCCCAGTGGCCGGTGAACACATCCTCGCTCTTGCCCACCACGCGCTGGGACGTCGGTCCGAGCCGGGAATCCTCGCAGACCACATGAGCGTTGTGGCGACCCGGTTCCACCGGCCCGGTGTCGAGTTCCACCGATCCGTCGGCACCGACCGGCCGCCAGGGTGTATCGATCCCGGGCGCGGTGATGCGGCAGGCCTGGCCCGACTTCTCCCCTGTCACGTGCGCGGTCACGGTACTGCCACCATGCAACGCCACCGAGGGGGTGGCCGCAGCCGTCGCGGCACCGACGACGAAGACGACACCCACCGCGCCGGCCAATGCCGCCCCGATCCTGGTACGCCGACTCCGGCTCATCGCTGCTCCATCAGCACCGAAACCGCGGCGCCGCCACGCTCACTGCCGTTTTCGCTCATGCCGATCATCCGCTCGTCCGGGCCCCTTGCCGCACGTCAGCATAACGATCCCGGTCCGGGGCCCACAACCGGGACACACCCCTCACACCTGCACGATCGAGGTGAGCGGATGGTCGCCCTGACGGGCTCGGCCACCGAGCTCACCGATCTCGAGCACGACCGCCGCCGCGACCACCTGCGCTCCCGCCGAACGGAACAGTTCCGCCGCGGCGGCCAGCGTGCCACCGGTGGCGAGTACATCATCGAGCAGCAACACCTTGCGGTCGGTGAGGTCGATACCGTCGGCCGGGATTTCCAGTGCGGCCGAACCGTATTCGAGGGTGTACTCCCGGGAGAGCACCGGCGGCGGCAGTTTGCCACCCTTGCGCACCGCCACCACACCGGTGCCCAGCAATGCCGCCACACCGGCACCGAGCAGGAAGCCACGCGCGTCCACACCGGCGACCAGATCGGCCTCCGGGGCACACGAGGCCAGGCACTCGATCACCGCGTGGAAACCCTCCGCATCGGCGAATACCGGGGTCAGGTCCGCGAAACGCACACCGGGGGTGGGAAAGTCGTCGTGCCACCGGGTCAACCGCGCCACCACCTCGGCGGTGCGTGCCACCTTCTCCTCCGCCGTCTCCGCGGATTCCACCATCGTGTGCTTACTCATATCCACCCACTCCCTCATCCCGCGCCCGGAAGCGCTCACCGCCGCAACACCCAGCGATCCATGTTCCAGCCCGCACCGGCCGCGGTGGGGCTCGCGACACCGTTCTCCAAGCCCTTTCCGAACGCGATGGTCCGGGGCGTGTTGAACAACGGGATCGACGGCATCTCGTTCCACAGCAGATTCTCGGCCTCGGTGTCGAGGCTCAACACCGAGATCGAATTGTCGTCCGCCGCAAGCTGATCCGAGATCGCATCGTAACGCCCATTACCGAAATGACCGAAATTCACACCCTGACCGGTGCGCAGCGCCGCGGTCGCCTCGATCCCCGTGATCGATCCGGCCGGCCCCACCGCGGCCGCCGTACCGCCCAGAATCGCGTCGACCTTCCCGGCGCCCAGCGCGGTCGGGTCGAAATCGGGTGCGCCGGCATCGACCACGGTCACACCCGCGCCCTTGCACGCGTCGGCGATCATCGCCACGGTCCGGGCGCGGCGATCATCGGGCGCACGATATCCGATCCGCACCGTGGGATTCGGTGCGCCCGCGGCCGCCAGCGCCCGCTGGGCACCCGACGCGTCGCCGGTGCGATACTTGTCGGCCGGGCTCGTGATCGCCGAGTAGTACACCGAATCCGCCTGTACCGTACGCGAATTCAATGTTCCCGAACCCAGCCCCGAAGGGCTGTCGTATCCCGGATGTCCCAGGCTGTCGAACAACGCCTGCCGCGGAACACACAATGCGAAGGCCCGCCGCACATCCGCCGAGCCGAAAACTCCGGTGGTGGCCAGCACCAACTGCTCGGCACCTCTGCCGGGCTGCTGATTCACCACGAAACCACCCAGGCCCAGATCCTTCACCGAGCCGGCGCCGACATCGACGACCTCGACGGAGTTGTCGGAGACCTTCTTCTGCAGATCCGCGTTCTTGGGCCACACCACGATCCGCGGTGTCGCGGGCTTGCCACCCCACCACTTCTCATTCTTGACCAGCACGAGACCGTCACTGTCGCTGTAGGAGTCGATGCGGTAGGGACCCGAGGACGGCAGCAGATCGGCGTTGACATCCCCGGACTTCAGATTCCAGCCCGTGTTCCAGAACTGTGCCAGGCGATCCAGCGCGGCCTGATCCCCGGACTGGACCGCCGCGACCAGATTCGGCACGCCCGCGGCCTTCGCCGCGATGTGCGACGGCATCAGATCACCGGCGGTGAACAGCGACTTCCAGTTCAGCACGTGATGGTCGGGGCGGAACACGACCGTCGCGTCCTTGGATCCGGGCTGGCATTCGACATGCTCGATATCGGAGTATCCGGCGGTCGAGCCCGCGTCGAACAACGGGACCGGCCCGCCCGGTCCTGGTTTGGTGAATCGGCCACTGCGCGCGGCCCATTCCAGGACCAGATCGTCGCAGGAGGTCGGCACACCGTCGGAGTACACACCGTCGCGATTGAGCCGGTAGCGGATCGTCTGGGACTCGCCGGCCACCTCGTTGGCGGTACCGGCAT
This sequence comes from Nocardia sp. NPDC052254, assembly GCF_040679495.1. Lineage (NCBI taxonomy): Bacteria > Bacillati > Actinomycetota > Actinomycetes > Mycobacteriales > Nocardiaceae > Nocardia > Nocardia sp. NPDC052254. The sequence continues at coordinate 1,091,703 of NZ_JBFAUW010000001.1, forward strand.
CGGTGTCGGAGACCTGCTGGCCATCCGGACCGGTATAGAAGAAACCGGTCAGCACCCGGGAGAACAGCGCCGCCGAACCATTGGCGACACCGGCCGCCGAACCGCCGTTGTAGGTGGCCGGGACCGCGTCCACCGCGTAGCCGATGGATGGCACCTGGTTCTTGCTCGCACACCCCGCGATCACGCCGGTGACCAGTGCACCGGTCGCGATCACGCCGAACGTCCGTCGTAACGAGCGCCGCACCCGATCCGACCCCCTTCGCCTCATCAGTGACTTCTCTTGTGCCGCTTCCCGGTGGGCCTGGCGCCGGGTCTCGGTGCGGCGGAACCGCCTTCGCGGGTGCGGGACGCGACCGGGGTACCCGGGGAACGCCGGCCCACGGTCTCCGCGCCACGACCGGCGTCGCCGCCCGCACGCTTGGCGAGCACCTTGCGGGTGTGCACGGCGACCGGGCCGAAGCGCTCCTTGATCGAGACCAGCAGTGGCACCGCGAAGAAGATCGAGGAGTAGGCGCCGACGATCATGCCGACCAACTGCACCAGCGCCAGATCCTTCAAGGTGCCGACACCCAGCAGCCAGACCGCGATGACCAGCATGCCGACGATCGGCAGAATGCCGATCACGGTGGTGTTGATCGACCGCATCAGGGTCTGGTTGGCGGCCAGATTCGCCTGCTCACCGTAGGTGCGCCGGGTCAGATGCAGAACACCACGGGTGTTCTCCTCGACCTTGTCGAACACCACCACGTTGTCGTAGAGCACGTAACCGAGGATGGTCAGCAGGCCGATCACCGCCGCCGGAGTCACCTCGAAGCCGACGATCGAGTAGATGCCTGCGGTGACCACGAGGTTGAAGAACAGCGAGGCGATCGCCGCGAACGACATGTCGCGCTCGAACCTGATCGCGATGTAGACCATGGTCAGCACGACGAAAACCACCAGCGCGATGAGCGCCTTGCGGGTGATCTGCCCACCCCAGGTCTCACTGATCTCCGCGACACTGATCGCGTTGCGGCTCACGGTCCCACTCGAATCCTTCGGATGGAAGGCGTCGAACAACGCGTCGGCGACCTTCTCCTGCTGGGCGGAGTCGAGTGTGTCGGAACGGATTTCGAACGAGGCCGCGGATCCGGACCCGACCTTCTGCACGGTCACCGGATCGTGGCCGAGTGCCTGGTTGTAGGTCTGCTCCACCTTGGAGGTGGACATGTCGCCACTGGCTGGGACCTGGATGCGGGTGCCGCCGGCGAAATCGATACCGAGGGTGAACCCGCGCAACGCGATACTCAGGACCGCGATCAGGACCAGCACCGCCGCCATGCCGTAGTACAGCTTGCGGCGGCCGACGATCTGGAAGCCGCCGGTACCGGTGTAGAGGCGCTCGAAGAATCCGTGCCGCGGTGTGTTCGCGGTGGGTTCCGGCTCGTCCACGACTGGTTCCTCCAACACCTGGCTGCGATTGTCGCTCATCGTGTCCCCGTCCCTGCCAGCGTGCCGCTCGCCGCTTTGCGTTCACGCGCTATCTGTTGCACCGCGCCCAGACCGTTGACCGAGGGCTTGGCCCAGAACGGCGAACGGGAAGCGAGCATCATCAGCGGCGAGGTGACCAGGTAGAGCACGATCACGTCGAGCACCGTGGTCAGGCCGAGTGTGAAGGCGAAGCCCTTCACCTGGCCGGCGGCCAGGATGTAGAGCACCACCGACGCGATCAGGCTGACGGTCTTACCGGACAGGTTGGTGCGCTGGGCGCGCGCCCAGCCGCGTGGTACCGCGGAACGGAAACTTCGGCCCTCGCGCATCTCGTCCTTGATGCGTTCGAAGAACACGACGAACGAGTCCGCCGTCATACCGATACCGATGATCAGACCCGCGATACCGGCCAGGTCCAGGGTGAAGTTGATCCATCTGCCGAGCAGCACGATGATGCCGTACACCGCGACGCCGGAGGCCACCAGCGAGAATCCCGCCAGGAAACCGAGCATCCGGTAGTAAAGCAGGCAGTACAGCAGCACCGCGATCAGACCGATCGCGCCGGCGATCAGACCGGCCTGCAGCGAGGCCAGGCCCAGCGTGGCCGACACCGTCTCGGCCTCGGAGGTGGCGAACGACAGGGGCAGCGAACCGTACTTCAGCTGGTTGGCCAGTTCCTTCGCGGTAGTCGCGTTGAACTGACCGGAGATCTCGGTGGTACCACCCAGCTGCGGTCCGGCGTTGACGACAGGGGCGCTGACAACCTTCGAGTCGAGGGTGAAAGCGACCTGCTTCTGCAGGTAGTCCTTGGTGAGCGAGGCCCAGGCGTCGGCGTTCTTGAAGGTCAGGTTGACCACCCACGTCGACTGCTGGTTCAGCCCGGAACTCGCGTCCTTGATGTCCTGGCCGTCGATACGGCTCTTGTCCAGCACGAGCACCTGGGTGCCGTCGCTGGAGCACGTCACCAGAGGCAGGTTCGGATCGTCGTTACCGGCCAGCGGATCGGGCTTGCTGCAGTCCATCGTCTGCATGGCCTGCAGCAGGACCTGCTGGTCGGTGCTCTGCCGCAGGGCCTTCGCATCGGCGATCTCCTGCTTGGTGTTCTGCTCCGAACCCGGCTGTCCCGGAGTGGGCTGCGCGGGCTCCGGTGTCGGCGCGGGCGTGGACGGAGCCTGCGCGGGGGCCGGGAAGACCCGGTTCTGCGCGGCCGCACCCGAGGATGATTCATCGCTCGCCGGAGCTTGCTCCGCCGTGGTCGGCGCCGATTGCTGTTGCGCGCCCGGAGTCTCGCCCGGCACTTCCGCACCCGGCGTACCCGGCTGACCGGGAACTTCGGCGCCGGGCTGCCCCGGGACCTCGGCACCGGGCTGGCCGGGAACCGCCGCACCGGGCTGCTCGGGCTGCTGCTCGACGCCACCGCCCGGCTTGGCCTGACCCGAGGTCAGCACCGGGCGGATGTAGAGCTTGGCGGTGGTGGCCAGTGCCTTCGCCTGCTGTCCGTCCTCACCCGGAACGGTGATCACCAGGTTGTTACCGTCGATGACCACCTCGGAGCCGGCCACACCCAGACCGTTGACCCGCGATTCGATGATCTGCTGAGCCTGCTGCAGGCTGTCCTTGCTCGGCTTGCTGCCATCGGGCGTACGCGCGGTCAGCGTGACGCGGGTACCACCCTGCAGGTCGATGCCCAGCTTCGGTTCCGGCGACTTGTCGCCGGTGAAGAACACCAGCGCGTAGATCACCGCGAGCAGTACGGCGTAGACGCCGAGCAATCGCAGCGGATGCCCCGTTCCTTTGGAAGGTGGCACAGTACATATCTCCTAGACGGTGAGGTGGCTGCCGACACTGCGGCGTCGGGCACGGGCCTGCCCGGACACGCCGCACCGCCGTTGCGGCGCACACGGGCGCGGCAACGGCGGGAAAAGATTCAGTCTTTGCGCAGGCGGGCGGCGGTGTCCTCGACGGACTCCTCCACCAGGGCCGATCCATTGGTACCCGAGGATCCGTTGGCGGCCGGAGTCGCGGCGGCCTCGGTGTCCGCGGCAACCTCGGCGACCTCGCCCGCCTCGGCACCGGCTGTCTCGGCATCATCCGAGTCGGCGGAGTCGGCGGAACCGTCGGAGGTGGGGCGCACATCGCGGATCGCGGCGCGCAGCCAGGTGGTCACCACATCCTCGGCGATCTCGAGATCGACGGTCTCGTCGTCGAGATCCACCACCGTGCCGTACAGGCCGGAGGTGGTCGTCACCGAATCACCGACCTTCACGCCTTCCTGCATATCGGCAACCTTCTGCGCTTCGCGCTTCTGGCGGCGGACACCGAGAAACATCGGTACGAGCAGAACTACCAGTAGCAGCGGAAACAGCAGGTTTGCCATCGTCGTAGTCGGTCCTAGGTTGGGGGTGGAGTGGGATGTACCCACACAGTCTGCCAGCTACCCGGAATATCGCCACACCCGCGGTCCGTGCGGCGGGGCGCGCCGAACCGGCCGAACCTCGCCACACGCTGGTGAAATCAGGCCGCGGAGTCGCCGTAGACGTAGTCGTCGAGCGGGAAATTCACAGCTTCGCGGTGGGTGGTGACCGTGCTGTTGGGGCGCAGCAGCGCGGCCTCACCGTGCTGGTTGAAGTAGTAACTGCGGGCGGTCGAGCAGTCACCGGCGTAGAAGACCGACGATCCGAGCTTCTCGGTGACGTAGTCGAGGAACCGGTCGTTGGCCTCGGCGCGGACCTCGAAGACGTCGGTGCCGCGGCGGCTCGCCTCCCGCAGCAGCCGGTCCATGTGCTTCATCTGCGCCTCGATGGTGGTGAAGTAGGACAGCCCGCTGTAGGAGTAGGGGCTGTTGAGGCTGAGGAAATTCGGGAACTTCGGCACGGTGATGCCCTCGTACGCCTGGAAGCGGTTGTCGCGCCAGTACTTTCCGAGGTTCACCCCGTCGCGGCCGATGATCTCGATCGCCGGGAAGTTCACGTCCCACAGATTGAATCCGGTGGCCAGGATCAGGGTGTCGATCTCGGTCTTGTGCCCATCGGCGGTGACGATGCCGTCGGCTTCGACCCGCTCGATCGAGCTGGTCTCGAGGTGCACGTTCGGCCGGTTGAACGCCTTGAAGTAGGTGTTGGAGAACGTCGGCCGCTTACACCCGAAGTCGTACTCCGGCGTCAGCTCGGCCCTGGTCTTCGGATCGCGCACCTGCCTGCGCAGATGAGCCTTGGCCAGCAGGGCCGCGCCCATGTTGCCGAGCCGGGCCTGCTTGTAGTGCAGCACTCCGGACACCATCAGCAATTCCAGCGCCGCGGTGTTGGCCAGGCGCGCGGCCTTCTGCGTGAGCGGCAGCTTCTCGAACAGCTGCTGCACGCCCGCCGGAATCGCGGTGTCGACCTTGGGCACCACCCAGATCGGGGTGCGCTGGAAGACGGTGAGGTCGGCGACCTTCTTCGCCGCCTCGGGGACCAGTTGCACCGCGGTCGCGCCGGTGCCGATGATCGCCGCGCGCCGGCCCGTCAGATCGAAGTCGTCGTCCCACGCGGTGGTGTGGATGATCTTGCCCGCGAAGTTATCGATTCCCGGGAACGGCGGCGTGTAGGGCTGGGACAGGAATCCGGTGGCGGTGAGCAGATAGCGAGCCGTGAGCGTCTGCCCGCCCTCGACCGACACCACCCAGTACCGCTGTTCGGAGTCCCAGCGGGCGCCACCGACCACCTGGCCGAATCGCATGCGGCGGCGCAGATCGTATTTGTCGGCGACGTGCTCGGCGTACTTCTTCAGTTCGGCGCCCGGGGCGAACAGCCGCGACCAGTGCGGATTGGGCTCGAACGAGTAGGAGTAGGTCACCGAGGCGATATCGACCGCGAGGCCCGGGTAATGGTTGACGTGCCAGGTCCCGCCCAGATCGTCCTCGCGCTCGAGGATGACGAAATGGCTCAGCCCGAGCCGATCCAGCTGAATCCCGGCTCCCATACCGCCGAATCCCGCGCCGACCACCACGGCGTCGTATGAAGGTGCCACGCCGAACCTCCCTGTGACTTCCGGTATCCACACGGAATGACACATCATTCCGTTTCGGAACACCGTATCATCGGGCTCGTGCCGCAGCCATCCACTCATGCCGAGCGCCGCAAGGCCGAACTCCGACGCCAGATCATCGACACCGCGTTCGCCTGTTTCGCCGAGAAGGGCTACCACGCCACCGGGATCGCCGACATCGCGACCGAACTGGGCATCGGGCACGGAACCTTCTACCGCTACTTCGAGAACAAGCGCGACATCATCGACCATGTGATCGACGATCTGGCCGCTCGCATCATCGAGGCGCTGGGCACCGAGAACGCACCGGATGCGGCAACCTCGCTGGCGGAGTACCGCCATCAGCTCGAGCGAATCGGCGTCGCGCTGCACCGGATCTTCCTCGAGGACCGCCGGGTCGCCCAGCTACTGCTGTTCCAGGCCACCGGCATCGATCCGGAGCTGACGATGCGGCTCTACGGACTGCTCGACACCGCCGACGCGCTCACCGCCGGATATCTCGAACACGGTGTGGAACTGGGTTATCTGCGCGCGGACCTCGATACGGTCAACACCGCCAAAGCGGTCACCGGGATGTTGCTGACCGCCATCCTGCACGGCTTGCGCGATCCGAATCCGGAATCCACCGACGGTCTGACCCAGGCCATTCCCCGGCTGCTGATCGACGGGGTCCGGGCCGACGCGCCCTGACCCGGATTCAGTCGAACAGGTCGAGGGTGGGTTCGGATTCGCGGCCGCGCACCTCGATGGACCCGAAGACCAGATCCGGCGGCGGCACCAGGCCCAGATGCTCCCAGGCCGTGGCGGTGGCGACCCGCCCGCGCGGAGTCCGGGCCACCATGCCCGCGCGCACCAGGAACGGCTCGCACACCTCCTCGACGGTGGCGGCCTCCTCCCCCACCGCGACCGCCAGCGTCGACACCCCGACCGGGCCACCGCCGAAGCTGCGGACCAGTGCGCCGAGGACGGCACGGTCCAACCGGTCCAAGCCGAGCGCGTCGACGTCGTAGACGGCCAATGCCGCCCGGGCGATATCTCTGGTCACGAGGCCGTCGGCCCGTACCTCGGCATAATCGCGGACCCGGCGCAGCAGCCGGTTGGCAATACGCGGCGTACCACGGGAGCGACCGGCGATCTCGGCGGCGGCATCGGTTTCGATCCGCACGCCGAGGATCGCGGCGGAGCGTTGCAGGATGCGCCGCAACTCGCCGGGCTCGTAGAAGTCCATATGCCCGGTGAAACCGAAGCGGTCGCGCAGTGGCCCGGTCAGCGCCCCGGACCGGGTGGTCGCACCGACCAGGGTGAACGGCGCGATCTCCAGCGGAATCGAGGTGGCGCCGGGCCCTTTGCCGACCACCACATCGACCCGGAAATCCTCCATCGCCAGATACAGCATCTCCTCGGCGGGCCGAGCCATGCGATGGATCTCGTCGATGAACAGCACATCGCCCTCGACCAGATTGCTCAGCATGGCGGCCAGATCCCCGGCGCGTTCCAGGGCGGGCCCGGAGGTGATGCGCAGCGCGGTGCCCAGTTCGCCGGCGATGATCATCGCCATACTCGTCTTGCCCAGTCCGGGCGGACCGGACAGCAGCACGTGGTCGGGGGTGCCGCCTCGCTGGGTCGCACCGCGCAGTACCAGCGCAAGCTGTTCGCGTACCCGCGGCTGGCCGATGAAATCGTCGAGGGATTTCGGGCGCAGCCCGGCCTCGATGTCACCGTCGGATGTCAGATAGTTCGCGGTGACCGCGGACTCGTCGTCCTCGGAAGGCGCGGGACCGGCGGAGAATTCGGTATCGCCGTCCATCGATGTCACCGATTCCGGCCGAGGATCGCCAGCGCGGCGCGCAGGGCCCGGGAGGTGTCGAGATCGGGCTGTTCGGCGAGTACTCCGTCGACCGCGGGTTCGGCCTGTTTGATCGGGAAGCCGAGACCGGTGAGCGCGTCCACGACCTGATCACGCACCGGCGTGACGACCGGAGCCGGGCCCGCACCCGGTGGACCGGACTGCACCGGCACCAGATCCACCTTGTCGCGCAACTCGACGACCATGCGTTCGGCACCGCGCTTGCCGATACCCGGCACCCGGGTCAGGGCGGCGACATTGCTCTCCGCCAGGGCTTTTCGCAGTGCCTCGGGTTCCAGCACCGCCAGGACCGCCATCGCCAGGCGCGGACCCACACCGGATACGGTCTGCAGCAGACCGAACAGATCGCGAGCCTCGGTGTCGGCGAAACCGAAGAGGGTCATGGAGTCTTCGCGCACGATCATCGCCGTATAGAGGCGCGAGGTCTCACCGCGTGTGAGCCCGGCCAGGGTGGCCGGCGTCGCGTTGAGCCGGTAGCCGACTCCCGCCGCCTCGAGCACCACATGGTCGAGCCCGATCTCGAGGACCTCTCCGCGTACCGACGCGATCACCCGGACACCGCCTTCCGTTGCTGGGCAAGCTTTTCGGCGTATCTGCGCCGTGCCTGTTCGGCCTGGGCCTCCGCCTTCGCCATCCGCTCCAGCATCGGGGCCCGCCAGCAGTGACAGATCGCCAGCGCCAGCGCGTCGGCCGCATCGGCCGGTTTCGGCGCCGTCTGCAAGCCTAGGATGCGGGTGACCATCGCGGTCACCTGAGCCTTGTCCGCGGACCCGTTGCCGGTGACCGCGGCCTTGACCTGACTCGGTGTGTGGAAGGCGACGGGGATACCGCGCCGGGCCGCGGCCAGTGCGATCACCCCACCGGCCTGTGCGGTGCCCATCGCGGTACGCACATTGTGCTGCGAGAAGACCCGCTCGATCGCGACCGCTTCCGGACGATGGGTGTCCATCCAGTATTCGGCGGCATCGGCCACGCCCAGCAGGCGCTGCGCGAGATCCATGTCGGCGGGGGTACGCACCACATCCACATCCAGTGCGGTGACCTGCCGGCCCGATCCGCCCCGGACGAGGCTCAGACCGCACCGGGTGAGCCCGGGGTCGACGCCCATCACCCGCACGACAATTACCCCTCCCGGTTCGCGAACAATTGTTCGAAGTCTAACCGAGACGACCGACACGAGCGGCCACCGACACGAGCGCGCCGGCATCACTCCACGGCGGACTCGAAGGCGCGACGGGCAGCGGTGCCGAACAAGACGAAACGGATCTCGCGCACCTCGGTGGCGGTGGCACGCACGGTGTCGACCGCGATGTGGGCACCGTCGTCGATCGGCCAGCCGTAGATACCGGTGGAGATGGCCGGGAACGCCACGGTACGGGCACCCAATTCGTCTGCCACCCGCAAAGATTCGCGATAGCAGGCGGCGAGCAGGCCGGAGCGGTCCTGTGCGGCGGTCCACACCGGGCCGACGGTGTGGATCACCCACCGTGCGGGCAGATCTCCGGCGCTGGTGGCGATCGCCTCCCCAGTGGGCAGACCGTCGCGCAGGGTGGTCTCGCGCAACCGGCGGCACTCCGCGAGGATCGCGGGCCCGCCGCGCCGGTGGATCGCGCCGTCGACCCCGCCACCACCCGATAACCGGGTGTTGGCGGCATTGACTATCGCATCGACGTTCTGTTCGGTGATGTCACCACGGATCAGCACGAGTTCGGCCACGGACGTCATTGTGCCGCGCGCGCACCGCTGTCGCGGGGCCTTGCGCACAGCCGCCCGGGCACGGCACCGAATGGTCACCCCGGCGCACACCGGAATTCATCCTGCCTGCACCGGACTCCGAGGAAGTTCACAGCATTCCTCGAGGTACGCCGTCGACAATTGCGCCCGTGTTCCCCGCGCCCATGGATGTGCCGACACCCGCGCCGACCACCCCCGCGGCCCCCGCGCCGGCGGTGGCCACCCCGGTGGCACCGCCCCCGCCGCCGCAGCTGCCCTCGGCGAAACTCAACCCGTACAACGGTTTTCACCACGGGATCTCACTGCTGCACGGCTGGCTGCCGCTGACCATCGAGATCGTCGCGGCCGCGCTGCTCATCGTGGCCCTGACCCGGCCCGCCCGCAGATGGTGGCTGATCCGGGTGCCGATCTGCCTGGCACTCGGTGTCATCGCCGCGCTGGTGGCGCGCACCGTGATGAACGACGAGGGTCTGGCCTCGGACCCGGCGCCGGTCACGCTGTGGATCTGCGTGGGCGCCGCGGTCGCCGCCCTGGCACTGGTCGTCGCCGGGTGGCCGGGTGCGCGCTGGTGGCAACGCACCGCCGCGGTGCTGGCGGTGCCGTTCGCGATCGCCAGTACCGCGGTCGTGCTCAACCAGTGGGTGGGCTACTACCCGAGCGTGCAGTCGGCGTGGAGTGCGCTCACCGCCGGGCCGCTACCCCATCAGACCGATATGGACGCGCTGGCCGGTATGCGTGGCACCCACCCCGCCACCGGGGTGATCGTGCCGATCCAGACCGGTGACGATGCCAGCGGTTTCAAACACCGGACCGAATACGTCTACCTGCCGCCGGCCTGGTTCGCCGGCCCCACCCCGCCCGCACTGCCGGCGGTGATGATGATCGGCGGCGAGTTCAACACCCCCGCCGACTGGGTGCGCAGTGGTCAGATCATGCCCGCCGTCGACAAGTTCACCGCCGCCGGCAACGGCACCGCGCCCATCCTGGTGTTCGTCGATTCCTCGGGAAGCTTCAACAACGACACCGAGTGCGTGAACGGCCCGCGCGGCGCCGCGGCCGACCATCTCACCAAGGATGTCCTCGGATATGTGGAGTCGAAGTTCGGTGTCCCGGCCGATCCGGCGAAGTGGGCCGCAATCGGCTGGTCGATGGGCGGTACCTGCGCCACCGATCTCACCGTCATGCATCCGGAGTTGTTCCACACCTTCGTCGACATCGCCGGCGATATCGGTCCCACCGCGGGCACCGAGGCACAGACCGTCTCCCGTCTCTACGGGGGCGACGCGGCCGCCTACGGCCGCTTCGACCCGATGACAGTGATGGCCGCGCACGGACCATATTCCGGGATCGCGGGACTGTTCGACGACCTCACCCCGCCGCATCGGCCGGGTAACGGCAAGGGCGGCAACCATTTCCACCTGCCGCCGGTGGACGAGAACCGGATCGGCGTCGGCGGGCAGGACGGCGTCATGGACACCGGCGAGGTGGGTGCGGCGGAGAAGCTGTGCGAGCGGGGCCGCGCGGAGGGGATCGACTGCACCATCCACACCACCCAGGGCGGGCACACCTGGCAATTCGCGGCGGCGGCTTTCACCTCGTCGCTGCCGTGGGTGTCGGCGCGGCTGGGCCTGCCCGTCCCCGCGTCGACCTGACACCGGTGCCGACGAGCCGGGCCGCTCTCGCGCATCGCGAGAGCGCGCGGCCGCCGGATTCGACGTGACCACCGATGTCCCGGTGCGAGCCCGGATCTTCGAGCTCGCGGCGGACGACCATGTGCTGGCCGT